>NZ_CP052860.1:3650049-4866732 GCF_012935715.1 Pseudomonas sp. ADAK13 | reverse complement strand
CCTGACAGTGCTACGCGCACGTCTTGAACAGGTCGAGCAGCAGTTCCTGGACATCAAGACCCAGCCATCATCCCCACCGCCATCGCCTTCCGCGACCAAACCGAAAAAGACCGCTCACCCCAAGCCCGTCCCGCTCCCGCCACCGTTCTCGGTGTTGGGGGTCGAATCCCGTGGTGGTGAGCGCTTTTTGGCAGTCGCACCTCATGACAGTCGCTCGCTCATGGATGTTCGGCTGCTGCATAACGGCGAGCAGCTCGGCGCCTGGCACCTGAAAGTGCTGGAGCCGAACTCAGCCATCTTCACGGTGGCCGCTCAACCAGATCAGACCGTGCACCTCCCTTGAGAAGCGATCATGAACAGAGCGTTACTGCCCGCCGTCGTTTGTCTCGTTTCGCTATTGACCACGGGCGCTGCGATGAGCCAACCCCTCACGATACAGTCACGGAATCAGGGCACGCAGGTCGCGCCCTTGGGGCGCTCTCACTCTGAACAGGCGTCGAGCTGGGGGCTGACAGAGCAGGAGTGGACGCGCTTCGAACAGATCCAAGCCGGCCCACGCGGTTTCTGGAGCCCGAACCTCGATCCGTTGACCGCACTTGGAGTCGAAGCCCAGACCGACCAAGAGCGCCAGCGCTATGCCGAATTGCAGGTAGCGCTGGAAGCCAAACGCGCCGAGCGTGAGTTGGCCTACCAAAACGCTTACACCACGGCCTGGGCCAAGCTATTTCCCGGGCTGCTGCCGATCCAGGGCATGGCATCCCCGTCCCCTACCAGCTCATCGGTCGCGCCGCGCCCAGCTCTGTTTGTGGAGGACCACTGCCCTGCATGCTCCGCTGAAGCACAACGTTTGCAAAACAGTGACACGGCGTTCGATATCTACCTGGTGGGCAGCCAAGGCGAGGATGAACGCGTCCGTAGCTGGGCTCGGCAAGCGGACATCGATCCGGCCAAGGTTCAACGCCGGCAGATCACCCTGAACCATGACCGTGGTCGCTGGTTCAGCCTGGGGGCCCCGGGGCCATTGCCTGCCACATTTCAACAGGTGAATGGACAATGGCAACGCCTCGACTGAGCGGTATTGCGCTGATGTTGGCGATGCTGGCGGCTCAGGCCGAGGAGCTTCCGCCGCCAGCCTACCAACTGGCGGCGCATGACGCCGACATCCCTTCTACGGTGCTGTTCGCGATTGCCCTGCAGGAGAGCGGTATCCGCGTCCGTGGTCGACTGCTGCCCTGGCCGTGGACCCTGAACATCGCCGGTAGTCCTTACCGCTTCGCCACTCGCCAGGCTGCCTGTCACGCCTTGCTTCAAGCGCTCGCCCGACATGACCCCAAGCGGGTCGATGCCGGAATCGGGCAAACCAACTTGGGTTACCACGGACAACGTTTCTCCAATCCCTGCGAAGCCCTCGACCCCTACCGAAATCTCGCCGTCACCGCCGCGCTGTTGCAGGAGCATCACGCTGCCACCGGTGATTGGGTGTTGGCTGCCGGACGTTATCACCGCCCGGCAGGAGGAACGCCAGCCGCGCGTTACCGCGCCGGCTTTTCCCGACAACTCGAACGACTGCAGGTTTCCTTCAAACAGGGCACACCACCATGAAGCGAATATCCCTTATCTGCTATTTCATCCTGCTCTTGGCACCTTTCGCCCAGCCGGAACTGATCGTAGCCGGGGATCAGCCTAGCGACTTCACCCGCCCCCATTTTCAGGTCGTCAGGCCGCCAATAAACAACAAGATCCTGCCTGATCGGGCCATGCATGCGGACCTGTCCACGTTTGCCGATGAAGCCTGGATACTACCCGTCCGCAGCTCTCACTTGAGCCCCGGCCAAATCACGTCTCGCGCCCTGAACATGCCGGGCCTGCAACCCTTCTTTCTGGTGGGCGGCGATCCCCAGTCGTTGACTTGGCTGCGTCAACGTGCGGCTGAACTTCAGGAAATGGGCGCGGCTGGCCTCGCCGTCGAAGTGGCCGATAATGAAGCCCTGGCCCGTATCCGAGCAGCCGCTCCGGGCGTCACCATCCTGCCGGTCAATGGCAACGACATCGCCGCCCGCCTGCAGATCGAGCACTACCCCGTCTTGATCACTGCCACCTCACTGGAACAGTGAGTCCAGATCATGGCCGAGCATGCGATGGAATCCAAGCTCCGGCCAGCGGTGGAGCTGTACACCGTAGCGATCTGCATCGCGGCCGCAGTGCTGTGCGTGTACTCGCCCTGGGCTGTGGCCCTGTCACCCGAGATCGGTCTGGTCGCAGCGCTGGCCTATGCCCTGTTCGGCCTTATCCGCCTGCGACAAGCTTGGGAGGTGCTGCGTTATCGGCGCAATATCCGTCGGCTGCCCCGCTACGAGCTGACCAGCCGCCAGATTCCGGTCAGCCGCAAGCGTCTGTTCATGGGCCGCGGCTTTCGCTGGACCCGCCTGCACACCCAGCGCCTGGTCGAAGCCCAGGATCCGGCGGTCGCCCACTATGTCGACCAATCGACCTGTTACCGCCTGGCCCGTGGACTCGAACGGCGCCTGGAACATGCACCGTTTCCGCTCTCGACATTGGCGCGTGTCACCGCCTGGGACAGTGCCTTCAATCCGTTGCGCCCTTTGCCCCCGGTTGGTGGCTCGCCGCTGTTGCATGGGGTCGAGCCCAATGAAACGGAAGTTAGTCTGCCGCTGAGCGAACGGGTCGGACACACCCTGGTGCTCGGCACGACCCGCGTAGGCAAGACGCGGCTCGCCGAGGTGTACATCACCCAGGACATTCATCGCATCGATCATGAGGTGGTCATCGTCTTCGATCCGAAGGGCGATGCCGACCTGCTCAAACGCATGTACGTCGAAGCCAAACGCGCCGGTCGGGAAAAGGAATTCTATGTTTTCCATCTAGGCTGGCCAGAGATCTCCGCGCGTTACAACGCCGTAGGACGTTTCGGGCGCATTTCGGAAGTGGCGTCGCGCATCGCCGGGCAGCTCAGCGGTGAAGGCAACTCCGCGGCCTTTCGCGAGTTCGCCTGGCGTTTCGTCAACATTATTGCCCGCGCTCTGATCGAGCTGGGCCGACGTCCGGACTACCTGCAGATCCAGCGACATGTGGTCAACATCGACGCACTGTTTATCGAATACGCCCAGCAGTTTTTCGCCAAGACCGACCCAAAAGCGTGGGAAGTGATCGTCCAGCTTGAAGGCAAGCTCAACGAGAAAAACATTCCCCGGCATATGGTGGGACGCGAAAAGCGCGTGGTGGCCATCGAGCAGTACCTGGCGGCCAAACGGGTATTTGATCCGGTAATGGACGGACTGCGTTCGGCAGTGCGCTACGACCGTACTTACTTCGACAAGATCGTTGCCTCGCTACTGCCGCTGCTGGAGAAACTCACCACCGGCAAGACCGCCCAGTTACTGGCCCCTAACTACACCGACCTGGATGACCCGCGGCCGATATTCGACTGGATGCAGATCATCCGAAAACGCGGCATCGTCTACGTCGGCTTGGATGCACTGACCGACGCCGAGGTGGCCGCCGCGGTGGGCAACTCCATGTTCGCCGACTTGGTCTCGGTCGCCGGACACATCTACAAACACGGCATCGACCATGGCCTGCCCCAATCGGGTAACAACAGTGACAAGTTGCCGATCAACCTCCACGCCGATGAGTTCAACGAGTTGATGGGTGATGAATTCATCCCGCTGATCAACAAGGGCGGCGGCGCCGGCATCCAGGTGACGGCCTACACCCAGACCCTCAGCGATATCGAAGCGCGAATCGGCAACCGGGCCAAGGCCGGCCAGGTCATCGGTAACTTCAACACCTTGCAGATGCTGCGGGTACGCGAGACCGCCACTGCTGAACTGCTCACCCAGCAGTTACCCAAGGTCAACGTGCTGACCAAGACCCTGGTGTCGGGTGCCACCGACACCTCCGATCCTGAGGCCAACACCGACTTCACCTCGTCCTCACAGGACCGTGTCAGCAGCACCAGTGTGCCGCTGATCGAGCCTGCTCATATCGTCAGTTTGCCCAAGGGGCAAATGTTCTCCTTCCAGGCCGGTGGGCAGCTCTGGAAAGTCCGCATGCCTTTACCCAAACCCTCCAACGACGACGCCATGCCCAAGGACCTACAAGAACTCACTCAACGGATGCGGACGACCTACAACGCGCAGGCGGGACAGTGGTGGAGCGCAAGCGGTGGCGGCCCAACAACCAACTTCGATCTGGATCAGGTGGGGTAGCCCGCCCCGCTACAGGTTTCGATTCAGCAGAAAACGATCCAGGAGACGAATTGCCCACATCAACTCTGCAACGCGCAATGGAGTGAACGATGGCGACTTCCTCCCAAAACACGCCGCCACAACCGATCCAGCGCCCTGGGTTGATCATCTCGGCGATCAACCTGGTCCTGCGCATCATCGGATTGCTGATTGCCTCTTTGCTGTTCTCAATCTTCATTGAGTTCGTCGGACTGCTGCTGTTCTGGGGTGATCAGGGCTGGCGGCATAGTCAGGCCATGCTAACCAGTGAGCTGGGCTGGCTCAGCGAGCACTTCAAATCTTCTCTCATCCTCCAACAACCTGGACAGACGATTGTCCAGTGGCTGGATTTTCTCAATCAATGGTTATTGGTCAAGACTGGCTTAGCGGATTTTGCCCAGCAGGCGCGCGTGTCGAGCCAGAGTAATGGCTTCTGGGGCTGGACCAATCTTCTCTACGTGAGCATTGAGGACTTCGTACTGTCAACGGTGTATGTGATCTTTACCTTCGTGGTGCGCCTGACGATTCTAGTCCTGACTACACCACTATTTTTGTTGGCTTCGCTCACCGGTTTTGTCGATGGTTTGATGCGCCGCGACCTGCGTAAGTTTGGCGCCGGGCGTGAAAGCAGTTTTGTCTATCACCGCGCTAAGCGAGCAGTGTTACCACTGTTGATGGTGCCCTGGATCATTTACCTATCCCTGCCCTTTTCGCTCGACCCCTTCGCTATTCTTTTGCCTTGTGCAGTACTACTTGGAGCAGCAGTAACGCTCACATCGATGACGTTCAAAAAATATCTTTAAATACTTATTTGAGCTATTTCACTCAATACCACAGACTCAAAACTGTGCGTCCTGTTGCCTTGATCGCACACTTTAGGACGAGCTTATGATGCACCTGAGCATTTGCATTGCCGCCCAACCAGTATTCGGGAGGTCTTATCGCTATATCTCGACCCTTTGAGTTAGTTATCAAACAGCTCAGTGAGCTCTTACGAAACAGTAACTGTGCTTAAGTCATATGTCACAGCTTAGTAATCAAATCGCTAAAATCTGAGTCGTATTGATTTTTAGTAATAAAAGCTAGCGGGATTTACGCCATTGGCGTCGTGATAGTTTCGCACCGCAATCGGCCATAGACCGACCGCACTGGTGCGTGTCGACATCGCCGTCCTGGAGCATTGTGGCTAGCATCTGATCGGTAACCGTCTCGTACAATACGCGGTTCGAGATGCGTCACATCCTACGAGCCTCTAATAAGAAGATCGGAGCTACTCGTGGATAAAAGAACAATCGCGGTCATCGGCGCTCTCTTGTCCTGCGTGGGAATCAGCCATGAGCTGCTGGCCAGCCAAGACTGTTCCGCCTGCACACGCACCGAAAACGGTGAGATCAAAGGCACCGCGTCAGGTTCGGTGATCGCGTTCAAGGGCATACCTTATGCCAAGGCTCCGGTGGGGGAATTGCGCTTCCGCCCGCCACAAGCTGCAGACAAGTGGGATGGTTTGCGCGATGCCAGCCAATACCGCGCCACCTGCCCCCAGTCGAAAGACCCGCTGGAAAGATACCCCTTCCCTGGAAAGACCATTCACTACTCAGACGGAAATCAGAACGAAATCTACGAGAATGAAGACTGCCTTCAGTTGAGTGTCTGGACGCCAACTGCGGACCACAAGAAGCGGCCCATCATGATTTTCATTCCCGGCGGCGCATTCGTAGTAGGAAACGGCTCGTCCAACTTCTATGACGGCAGCCGATTGGCCGGCCACGACGTAGTGGTGGTGACACTCAACTATCGGGTCGGCCTGTTCGGTTTCATGGAGTTGGGCGCTCTCGACAAAAATTACGCCGGTAGCGGCAACAATGGTCTGCGCGACCAAATTGCCGCCATTGAGTGGGTCAAGCGTAACGCGGCAGCCTTCGGTGGTGACCCCGACAATGTCACGGTCTTCGGTGAGTCCGCGGGTAGTATTTCGATCACTGCGCTTCTGTCCATCCAACAGCCATCAAAATGGTTCAAGCGTGCCATCGCCCAAAGCGGTGCCAGCAACTTCATACACTCGAAGGACTTCGCCCTAGGTTCCGGCAGGACCATTGCCCAAGTCGGTGGCTATCAGTCTGTAGAACAACTGCTGAAGGCCACTCCCCAGCAGTTACTGGAGACGCAAAAGAACGCAGTGGCCGCAGTAGGTGTCGGCGACTTGCTGTTCGCCCCCTTCATTGACGGTACGCTCATCGCCGATGAGCCTAACAAGCAGCTGAGCGACGGCAACGCTCAAGGTATCGACCTGATGCTCGGCGCCACTCAAAACGAGCTGAACTATTGGAGCCTGTACGACGGCCAATACCGAAATATGTTCGTCGAGAACACCGACTTCGGGCCCGCCACTACGGCAATCCCCTTGCAGTACCGCACGGAGCTGGAAAGCCGACTTGGCACCAAGTTGGATCAGCGCTACGCCGCTATATTAAAGCTCGACCAGCACAACCTCATCCGACAGGCTCAAAACGACGATTATGCGATGATCCAGCCTATGGACCGCATGGCTGAGCGCCAGAGCGCTCGAAACGCCAACGTCTATCTTTACCGCTTCCAATGGAAAGTCCCCACCGAATATCTACCCAAAGGCGTGCCAGACCTCGGTGCGGTCCATGCGCTGGACCTGCCCTTCGTGTTCGGCACCCTGGACTTGGGTTGGGTACCGGGCGGGATCAGGCTTGAACAGGCCAGGCGCGACGTTGAGGCGCGGCTCAGCGCCCAGATGATGTCCGCCTGGACCAACTTTGCCCGCACCGGCAACCCCAACGGGGCGAACGTTCCCCAGTGGCCTCAATACGAGACGTCCCAACGAAATACCATGATCTGGAGCGAACACTCAAACGCCGAATCCGATCCCGAATCAGAGCGGCGCAAACTCTGGCAAAACGAAGATTTCGGTTCTTTCCTCTGATAACTGCCGATAAAAATCCCGCTCGCCATTGAGCAGGAAACAAACAATAAAAACGGTGACCTCATGAAATGTAATCTCTCCTCCATAGCGGCTGGCGTGTGCCTGTCATTCCTAATCGCCCATGACGCAAGTGCGGTTTCCCTCGGCAAGGGATTCGACCTGGATATAGAACTCACGGCCGTCAGCGACTACCGTTACATGGGGATTTCCCAGAATCAGCGAAACCCAGCGCTACAGGCCGGGCTGGCCCTGGCATCGCCCATCGGCCTGCATGTCGGTATCTGGGGTTCGTCGGTGGACTATGGTCGCGGGGTGAACACGCGCCGCGAACAGGATTACTATCTGGGATGGTTTATCCCGATCACAGACGAGCTGTCCATTGATGTGGGATTGCTCAAATACGAGTACCCCCGAAGCAGCGAACTGAACCAGACAAGCACCTATGGGGTGGTCAAATACAAGGGGCTTGAACTGACTTACCAGTACACCGGCGACCGCGATGGCAATCAGAGTGGCAGCTACGCCACCGTCGGCTACACCTACACAGTCAACGACAGCACTCGGTTCAAAGCCCGTTATGGTGTGATCGACGCTAAGGATCAGGTGTTTTATTCAGCAAGCGGTGAAACCCGGTCTCGTTATCATGAGTGGGAGGCAGGGGTCGAAAAGGACCTTCGGGGCATGACCTGGAAGGCTAGTTACGTCGATACGGACCTATCGAAAATGGAATGCTACAACTTCCAGGGCTATGACAACCTCTGTTCCGGGAACGTCGTGGTCAGCGTGAGCAAGCACTTCTGATCGTCAAGGGGGCGCAATCGTGCAGAATTCCATGCCCACACAGTCGCTTTACATAGGGCCCGACTGGATCATGTATGCCGGGCCGGACGGCTACGAGCGTTCGCAGATGCTGTCTGCGGCCATCCTGCTGGGAGAGCCCGGTAAACCGCTGTTGTGCCAGTTCAGTGGCGGCGAACTTTCGGCGTCGTGCCTGCTGCATCCGGCGGGCATGTGGAGCACAGTCAGCGCTGCCCCTTTCATCGTGATCTACCTGGACCCCATGTCCACCTCCGGCCGCAAGATTCAATGCGGCTCGGGTTCACCCAGATCATCTGCTCAGGTCCTAGAACGCTTGCCAAACTACGCGGAGGATTTCGATAGAATCTGCCGTGCAGATTTCAGTGCCCACGATGCGACGCTGTTCACGGCTGCGCTTCGCACGGGTATTGAAGCGACCGGTGCTCGTCAAATGGAGGACCCACGCCTGGAGTGCGTAGCGAGAGCGCTTTCCGAGAACCCGGTGGGACGGCTCGACCTGAAACGACTGGCCGGTATGGTGGGTTTCTCGGCTGATTATTTACGGCACCTGTTCAAGCAGCAAACCGGTATCACATTGTCCAAGTACAAGACTTGGAATCAGTTGCATGTGATGCTCTGTCAAATCGTTAGAACACAAGGTCCGATTTATAACTGGAACACCCACGAATCGCTGCAATCAGCAGGTTTCTACGATGACTCCCACGGTTACAGAACCATCGCCCAGTACTTCGGCCCACAGCGATCCATGGCAGACAAGAAGTTGTTGTTAGTCAATTGCCTTGCCTGATGGACGTGCGCCAACCTCAGGCGGCAACCATCGTTAGAGAACGGGAGAAAGGCCGCCATCAATTCGCAAGTTTAATCCCGGTTATGTAGCCTGCAATTGGGCAGGCGAGGAATGCGACAGCCGCTTAAAACCAACACCCTTGGAACCGGGTTTTTTCAAGGAGTCATCATGGCTACCTCGCCAGGAGGATCAATCTTGCGAGCATTGCTGCGACAGGTATTGGCATTCCCGCGTTGACGTTTCTCCAATTCTCCGGAAGTTGTCCGTTTCCGAAACGAGTGGATCGAGCGATATCGCTCCGTTCCATCCTCGGCAGCAGCGCCTGGGGCCGCACCGAAGTGCATCACCTGCAAGCCGGGGCCTTCATAGGCCAGCCAAGCCGGAAGACCCGGGCCGTTCGGGTTGTCATTCCGCACGAAGTTGGTCCAGTAGGGCATCATCAATGCTGACAAGGCCTCAACGGGCGGCCCCGCCCGCGGCCTGGAGGGATCTCGGTGATCATTGATGCTGCCGAATATGAATGAAAGTTCTGCGCTATGTACGGGATGAGGCGAGTAATCCGAAGAATGCTGGTAGTTGTAGACTAAGACCTGTGATGTCGATGTCGCGTGATGTGTGCCTAGCCACTCCCAGGTTTGCTCGCTGAAGAGCAGATCGCCGATCAACAGCTGGGCAGATCGTTTATCTGTTTGCCTGGAGTCAGCCGGATAGACCTTGAGGAAGTCGCTCAACCCGACTCGCCGAACTGGCGTAAGCGCCTGGCGAACACACCTTTCCGACTCCAGCATTAGGGCGATGTTGTCCGTCTATTTTTTAGCGGACGTGATCACCCTTATCGCCAGGATTTCCATGCGCCAACGAAGCTCTTACCCGAAGCCCTTCAAAGCCCAGGTCGTGCAGAGACTCTGCAACCTGGCGCCTCAGTTTCCGTTGTCGCCATCAGCAAGGTCATCAATGCTCCACTATGTTTGGAAACGCCAAAGGCGAGTGGCAGTGTGCCCCTGGGTAGGTCCATTTATGGGCGGAATTTGCCGATTGTGGTTCAAAGCCGTCCTTGGCCGGCGAAGTGTCCCAATCGGCTGCTTTCGGCCAAATTACGGAAGCTGGACGAGGCGCATCCTGGGAAAATCTCGGCTGCGTCGAGTGGCTTAAATCATCGGGTAAGCGTCAAAGCAACGCCGTACAGCGCGCGAATCCGACCTTACAGCCCACGTGCTGGCGAGAGTGACGAATCAAACGCCGCACGAGCCGTTTCAATGCGCTCCAAGTTTTTGATGACCCACGTGCCCAAGGCCCGTACAGGCATCACTAGCTCCAACCCCATGTCCGTCAACGCATATTCCACGCTCGGGGGCTTGGTTGGATACACGGTGCGCGAAATGAGGCCATCCCGCTCCAAGCCCCGTAATGTGGTCGTCAGCATCTTCTGAGAAATCGCTCCAATGGCCCGCCGCAGTTCGCTAAAACGTTTGGGGCTGGCCTCGAGCTGGACCACTGTCAATACCGACCATTTGTCGCCGACCCGTGCCAAGGCGCTCGTAACCCGCTGGCAGTGGGTGGTGTCTTGTAAGTTACTTTGTTCCAAAAAAGTGCCTCCTTTGCAAGATTTAGTATCGAACATAAAGTAAGTATCTAAAGGAGATCATACCGCCTCCCTCTATCGAGCGTCAGGACACATGAAAAAAGTAGTTCTTATTACCGGCGGAACGTCCGGGATTGGCCTTGCACTGGCTGAAGCGTTCCTACTGCAAGGAGCCGATGTGGTGGTGTGCGCGCGCAGCGAAGAATCCGTGCTGCGCTTTTCGCAGAAGCATCCGGGCGCACTCGCCTTGAAGGCTGACATCACGTGCGAGCCTGACCGGCGCGCAATGCTGGACACCATAGCAAGTCGGTTTGGTCGCCTTGACATTCTGGTGAGCAACGCTGGAACATACGTCGAACGAGACTTCGCAGCAGGTGTGGATGCCATTCACGGACTTGAGCAAGAGGTATCTGTCAATTTGACCGCCCCCATTGCTCTCACCGGCGATGTATTGAGTCGATGGCATTCGATGGAAGCCATTGTGTTTGTGACTGCCGGATACGCTTTGGTGTCTCCGACGAAAGCTCCCACATACGGCGCGGTCAAAGCTGGTCTACGTGGATTCGCCGAAGGGCTGCGGCGGCAACTAGCGCCGAAGGGCACACACGTGCTGGAAGTCCTTCCCCCCGCAGTGGATACGCCGATGAATGCAGGCAAAACGATGCCAATGCTTCCCGCTGCCAAAGTGGCCGCCATCACACTGAAAGCGTTGGCAGCACGAAACGAATTGGCTCTGCCTGGACAGACCCGATTCCTCCCCCTGCTTCTTCGCGTTGCTCCCTCTACTATCAAACGTATGGTCGCTGGCCCTGCATAAAAGGTAAGCGTACGGTCAATACACCTTGCGCAGTGTCATCAGGGCCACAAGTAATCATGAATCTTCAGACACTTCGATTTTCGTCGGCATTTTCGTGCTTCACCGGCCGAACTGTCAGCTCGACTATCAATGTCGGTGCACTGGCTTGTGAGGTCTTGAAGAGCCGGGTTGGCGAGTCAAGGGTTAGCGCCAGTTTGTCTGTCACTGTCCCGTAAGATTTTTTAAGCTTTTGATCACGTGGTCGAGCCGCGCGTATTCGTGGATCTTTTTAACCGCAGTTGATTCAGCATTCAGTCTTCGGCGTCTTGGAACTTCCGCATAATTGCGTCGAACTCCGCAGGCGTAAGAGGGCTCGGCATACCATCGCGCGCCTCAGAGCCCTCTAACGCGGCTGCAGTTATCTCCCTAGGTCGTTCGATCATTAAATCCCCCGGTAGGGAGTAAGCGTGCGAGGAATACGCCTCGCGCAGATCAGCCAGCCATCCACTGATGCGGCAATAGCTGTTCGATCTCACTGGCTTTCTGCATCGGCGACCGCGTCGGTACTTCCTTTATGTACGCATACGGATGATGCCCGTTCATACGCGCCGACTGGATCGGGCTCATGATCGCCGCCGCCCGTTCACCAGTGCGCAGAGACCTAGCGAACAGCCAATTGGAACGTCCAAGCGCCCACGGTTTCGCGTCGACGGCGTAACCTGGCACCGCGCAGCGAGTATTCATGACCTTATCTATGGCGAAGCTGTCGATTCCACGATGCTGATCCCACATATGCTAGGCGTTCATGGGCGGAGGTCGAGGATTCAATAAAAAAGGTGGGTTCAAGAGGTTACCTCCAAAACGGGTGTGACGAAGTCTGTTAATACTATCGGTCACAGCTGGCGAACGCGCAGCTTAAGGTTGCGCGTCTGCTTTTGGCGGCAAAGAGAGGATGAGATTATCCTTGGACGGTCGCCTGATCGCTCGCCATGACACGATGAGGGTTGCTGGCGCTACGCTTTTATGCGGCTCCTCGCTCATAGAGTCGGAAGTCCTCAAACAAACTTTAATCCCGTCTATCCGTTGCCCTGTAGAGGCTTCTGATGCGATCTGCATTCAATCGGAGCGCTTGATACGGGCCATTTTTTATGGCTTTGAAAATACGTTGACCAAGTTTCCATCTGGATCACGGAGCATCAGGGAAATATTACCCCAAGGCATTTTCGTAACGGGCATCACAATCTTTGCATCACTTACTCTATGGAGCACGGCCTCGACATCGTCCACTTGAAACTCCAGGATGGCCGACCGGTTGCTGGCTGCACTTGCCAGTCCCTTGTTATGAAGGCGGATCAGACGTTCATCACTGAAAGCCAACACTGCCCCGTCGAAGTGGATTTCGGCGAACCCATCAGCAAGATGGGTCGCCTCAATGATCGAGAGGTCCTGATAGAACTGGACGAGCTGTTGAAAGTTGTTGGTCACTAGGCGAACAGACGAGAAATTCATGGTTTGACCTGACAGAAGTGAAGGGCCCTCACTTTAACTCTAGTCAGTGTCAGTTTCTGACAGTAGCGTTCGACCTGTGGCTCGCGATATCGCGGTGGATGCAAGGTGGCTTACCGAAAATCTGCGCACCGCTATGAGCACGGGCAGGAGTTGCCTGCCCGTTTCCGACAATTGATATTCGACCCGGCGCGGCTTCACATCGAAATCTATCCGCTCAATCAAGCCATCTTGGGCCAGCTCACGCAGATGCTCCGTCAACATTTTCTGGGAGACGCCTGGCAAATCCCGTTTCAGTTGTAGGGTGCGCATTGAGGGATCGGCGTAGAGCCTGAAAAGAATGGGTAATTTCCAGCGCCCCTGGATCATTCGTATCACTCGGGCCACGTGTGCGACCGAGCCCTCCGGCCCAAGGCAGATTTCCCGCTCCTCGTGAGGGATGGGCACATAAAAGTGCGTACTGGTCTCGTCCATCATCTCTCTCTACCTTGCTAAGTGAACATCATTGAAAAGGGGTTGGCAGGTGGATTTGAAGTTGAGCGGTAAGAAGGCGCTGGTCACCGGCAGCAGCAAGGGAATTGGCGAAGCCATTGTCAGGAAACTCGCACTTGAGGGCGCCGTCGTCGTCGTGCACGGTCGTGACGAAGCCCTGGCAGAACAAGTGGCCGCCGATATCATTATGCGGGGCGGGAGCGCGTATGTCGTGGTGGGTGATCTGACAGACGAGGATGAGGTGCGGCGGTTGGTGGACTCGGCAGAAAAGCTCGCGGGGCCTATCGATATATTGATCAACAATGCGGGCGGTTCAGGCGGTGTGAAAGAAACCTGGAAAGACACGCAGCCTGCCTCATGGGCCCGTGCCTATGATCGTAATGTCCTCGCTGCCCTACGCGTCACCACGCGCTTACTGCCCAACATGCAGGCCGCGCAATGGGGGCGGGTGATCAATATTTCTAGCCTTGCTGCAACGATGCCCCCCCCCACGGCACCCGACTATTCGGCGTGCAAGGCGGCGATAAACGCGATGACGGCCTCGATGGCGAAAGCCGTCGCAGGCGATGGGGTAACCGTCAATGCTGTTTCTCCCGGCACGATACACAGCTCGACACTTGAAGCACGTTTTCGCGAAGTGGCCCACGAGCATGGCGTGGCGAGCAAGGGCGCGCCATGGGAAGAAATCGAACGTGCTGTCCTGCCGATGTTTGCCCAGGTTCCCGTTGGGCGGGTCGGGCGGCTCGACGAAATTGCAGCGGCCGTCGCGTTCCTTGCCAGCCCCATCGCGGGCTATATAACCGGCATCAACTTGCGGATTGATGGCGGCCTATCTCCCGTACTCTAACGATTTTTGCAGCGCGAGGTCCGGCCACAACAGCAACTCCTTGTTCGCCATGGATCAAAACGATGAGTAAATCGTCGACATCTCAGCGCAAGGTGGGATGCCGGGACATTTACACTGGGGTGCCAAAGTCGGCTCTTGCTCGGGCGCTGCGCAGCGGCAAACGTGCTGACGCGTTAATGAGCCTGATTCAGTCGGCCAAGCTTAGTAGGCATGACCCGTATCCCTACTTGAAGGACGTTATGGAGCGACTGCCAACGCAGCGCGCAAGTGAAGTCGTTGAGTTATGCCTTTTCGCTTAAGGTGAGCAGGCATAGACTCAGTCGTTAGGGAGTTTAGCGACAACCTTGATCTCAACATCGAAACCGTACAGCCAAGTGACCCCTACCGCCGTTACGGTGGGGAAAGGCGCTTCGCCCCAATACTCCGGCACGACTTCCCACACCTGTTCGAAGATCTTCTGCGGCTCAACCATGAAGACGGTAACGTCTTGGACATCATCAAAGCTGCAACCTGCTGCGGACAGCACCGCGTTGAGATTCTCAAAAGCGCGTCGAACTTGTGCTTTGAGCTCTGGCTCCGGTGACCCATCTTCACGGCTGCCCACTTGCCCGGAAACGAAGAGCAAGCCATTGGCACGTACCGCAGCTGAATAACGGTTGCGCTCGTAAAGGGCCTGACGGCGGGCGGGGAATACAACATCTCGTTGGTTCATCAGAAAACTCCAGCAGTTGGGAAACGACATGAACACTTTACGGCGCTTGCTCGGGTGCGATAAACAGGCAATGCTGGCCATCACTGTTTGTAATACCCAAACAATATGGAGCACCCATGGATCGTTTCGATGCCATGCAAGCCTTCGCGCGGGTGGTAGAGACCGGTAGCTTTACTCGGGCCGCCCACACCTTGCACATGAGCAAAACCACAGTGAGCCAACTCGTCCAGCAACTGGAGGCGCGCTTGCGCGTGAAGCTGCTCAATCGCACCACGCGCAAGGTGAAAATGACCGCCGATGGCACCGTCTACTACGAGCGGGTGCAATTCTTGTTGGCGGCGTTAGATGATGCTGAAACCGCGCTATCCAGTGCCGCAGCTGCGCCGCGTGGGCGACTGCGGGTGGATGTGCCCAGTCCGCTGGCCCGGTTGCTACTGATTCCGGCTCTACCGGCATTCCATGAGCTCTACCCGGATATCCAGCTGGATCTAGGCGTGAGCGACCGTCATGTAAGCCTGATAGATGAGAGCGTCGATTGCGTGATTCGTGGCGGAGAAATCACCGACACCTCCCTGGTCGCGCGGCACATCGCCGACCTGCCGCTGGGAGTGTACGCAGCACCCTCGTACCTAGCCCTCTATGGCGTGCCGGCACATCCGCGCGAATTGCAGGAAGGCGAGCATCGTGTCGTGGGGTATCGATGGGCGCGAACAGGCAAAGCGCTCCCTTACACCTTGCGGCGCATGGGCGAACAGTTGGAAGTGCACGGCCGACATGTGCTGGCCGTAGACGATGGCAATGCCTATCTAGCAGCGGGACAGGCTGGCCTGGGGGTACTATGGCTACCGCGATATATGGCTTTGCAACCAGTGGCGAGTGGCGAACTTGTGCCGCTGTTCGAGGACTGGGACATCGCGTCGATGCCGCTATATATGGCCTATGCACCGAACCGCCATGTTAGCCTAAAATTACGTGTGTTCATGGACTGGGTAATGGAGTTGATGATCAGGCATGTGCCGGAGATTACTCTGCCCACGCGCTGACACTCCATAGATCTCTGACACCGTCGCGCCTAGTTGCAGACACTCCTGAACAACCTAGGACTTGACAGGTTTTGGGTAAAATTTTCGTTGGTGTATTGGGGGCCTGAAGTGAAGGTCAATCGCGCCCGCTTAAAAATATTCGGACACCATCGTCCTTAATACTGGAGTTCGGAGGTGTATTGCCTGGACGCTACTTTCGAATCGAATCGTGGCAGGAAAACTTGATGTACCGCTGTCGACGACAATGCCTTGACCGGAATAAGGGCAGTTTGTAGTGCCAGGTTTTTCTGCGCGTGCACCCGAATTTATTAGTGGACAAGATTAGTGAATCGCCCCGGTTTAAGCCGCCAAACGGCCATCAACAATGCGTCAATAGCCAGATCGCTGGTCATCTGCGGCTTCATCGACCAGCCAATCACCTGCCGAAAAAACAAAACGAGCACCACCGCCTAAAATAACCAACCCTCATAGGTGCGAATGTAGGTTATGTCCGTGACCCAGACTTTGTTAGATTCGGAGGCATTGAATCGACGCTCCAGGTAATTCGGCGAAGCGACTGGAGGCTTGCCACAGTAACGCCACGGTCGACGTCGGTAACACGTGTACGAGCGCATCCCTTCCTGACGCCTTAGTCGAGCAACTCGATGCCTGCCGCACTGTTCGCCAAGCTCGCGCAGATCATCATGGATTTTGCGGTAGCCGTACACACCGCCGCTCTCTAGCCGCAAGCGTTTGATCAGGCCAGCGCGTGATCTTGGCACGCAGTCTGTTGAGGACATTACGGGGGGCGCGAGATCGATTCCGTAGCCAAAGCCATCGCTACAGAAACCGGCATGACTCATCGACCAGTAGCCGATGGGGAGCGCATCAGCGGCACCTATCGCTGTAGCGTACAAATCGTCAGCGGCCGTTTCGACATACTGGATGATGGCGTGGGATTCAGCCTGTTGCCGGGGAAGCCAATGATCTGCGGTTAGGAAAGACAACTACAGCTATTGTGCGCGGAGGTGGTACGTCGTGGAGTTTCAGCCGGCAGCGCGGCCCTTCGCTATTGAATGACGATGCACGCACGGTTTAGGTGATGCAGACTAATGGCGACGTCGCGCACTACGCGCTGCGCTCGTGGCCCTCACTGAACTCAAGGCGCTTGCGACGAATTCGCTCCACGCCGTTGATATTTTCGACATCATGTAATATTGTAATTTACATGAGACGAGATAGCCGATTATCAGGAGTACTTCACATCCTGCTGCACATGGTGCAGCAGGATGGCCCCGTTACGTCCGAGGTTCTGGCGAAAGCGATGGACACCAACCCGGTGGTGATCCGCCAGAACATGGCGGGACTTCGGGACGCCGGATACGTCCGATCAGAAAAGGGACATGGCGGCGGGTGGACGCTCGCCTGCGACCTATCACGGGTAACTTTACGCGACATCTACAACGCGCTCGGCTGCCCATCGCTACTCGCCATTGGCAACCGAACGGAGGCGCCCGGCTGTCTTGTCGAACAGGCGGTAAATGCCGCTCTCAATAAGTCATTTCAGGACGCGGAGGGGCTACTGCTTTCGAGCCTTGGCAAAGTGACGCTTGCAATGCTGAGTGCTGACGTTAGCGGCCACCTTGCTGCCCCTGGCGGATTCCATCATCCGGAGATGGATCATGAGTAGGTGCTCCTGGAGCAAGAGTCTCGCCGAGCGGGGCGAAGGCCACGTCCGACGGTTGTCGGGCACACGGCGCAACGATGACGGCACGGTGAACGAGACCGACGACTCGCGACTCACTCGAAGCGAGTGATTACGCAAACCATCACAAGGCGCGACAAACGAGATCGGAGCCGTGACCAACATGACTGAGTTCTGGGAAACCGCCTTCACCGAGAAGCAACTGATGTGGGGGAGCGAGCCGACCTCCTCTGCCATCTTCGCGAGCGACCACTTCGCTCGAATGGGCGTCAAGGATGTCCTGATCCCCGGGGTTGGGTACGGCAGGAACGCGAAGGTGTTCGTCGATCACGGGATGTCAGTCACTGGGATCGAGATCTCAGACAAGGCGATCGCTCTCGCCCGATCGCAGCTCGGCCTCCACATTCCCATCCACCAAGGCTCGGTGGCGAACATGCCGTATGACAGCAGGCAGTACGACGGCATCTTCTGCTACGGGCTTATCTATCTTCTAGATGCCGAAGGGCGCGCCAAACTCATCCGAGACTGCTACCGCCAGCTGACGCCCGGTGGGCAGATGATCTTCACGGTCATCTCGAAGGCAGCTCCGATGTATGGCCAAGGAGCAAGGCTGGACGACGATTGGTACGAAAGACTGCCTGGCCTGACGATGTTCTTCTACGATGCTGCCTCGATTGAGCGGGAGTTCGGCCCGCACGGCCTGTTCGAGTTCTCCGAGATCGATGAGCCGACGCCAGGTGGCGGCTCTCTGCCGTTCATTAATGTGGTTTGCGAGAAATGCTGAGCAACGTCCAGGGGGCAGTCCCCGTAACACTGTGTCCGAAATGCTGCGCGCCATGCTGGATCGGGAGTTCCCGGAGTAGACATCATGACTACAAATACTCAGGACCAAATACCAACAAAGGCAGCGGTGGCAGCTTCGTAGCACGCTTTCAATGGCCACGCAAGCAAGATGCAGTTGACCCGTGTGGCGCTCGCTTATGTGAATAAGCGCATCAACCTCTATATGCGCTTCGGCAACCCGGTGCGCACCAGCCAGCTTGACCGCTGGCGGCGCAGCTCGGTGTTCCTGCCTGCATTCATCTTCCGTCGCATCCGCTACGCTGGCAGCTCATGGTGATGCGGGCCTGCACGCCGCTGGACGAGGTGCAGCGCATTCCCGGCGTAGAACCCGGCGCGCGCATCCTGCTGCACGCGGAAGGTGGCCCCCCGAATGACCTTCGACGTTACTGACGTTTGAACAGCCACTCCAAGCACGGCGCTATTACGCGCCCCGCCCGCCGCGTACTCGATTAGCAATTGCCAATTTCGCGCGTCCTTCGTAAGCGTCTGGGCAGCACATCCTGCTGACCCTGACCCTGCCCCCCCCCGGGACGCCCAAGACGATGGTGCAATGGGTAGACCCATTCCTAATGCGACGAGACGTAAATAGACGGCGTAGACGGCGCAGGCAGTGCATAGGTCGCATTCATCCATTCGATCTCTGCGTGGGGCGTTCGCCCAAAGAAACGTTTGAATTCGCGGCTGAATTGCGAGGCGCTTTCGTAGCCGACATTGAACGCAGCCGTCGAAGCAGTCATTGCGTTGCGTAGCATCAGCAATCGCGCCTGGTGCAGGCGCGTCGACTTCAGGTACTGCATCGGTGACAGGTCCGTCACTCTGCGAAAGTGCAGATGAAAACTGGGCACGCTCATATTCGCCTCTTGAGCAAGGGACACAACATCCAGGCGCTCCTGGTAGGAACAGTGGATCTTGCGGATCGCGCGAGTGACCTTACCGAAATGCCCCTGACAATTGAGCGCGGCGCGCATTGAGCCACCCTGCTCGCCGGTTAGGATCCGGTAGTAGATCTCGCGCACCAGTGACGGCCCGAGTATTTGCGCTTCGATCGGATTGCTCATCGCCTCGAGAAATCGCTGCGTCGAGGTGCGCAGCAAATCGTCCATTGGTGAGGCATACATGCCCTTGGGCTGAGCATCACTTGGCCCCAGAGCTTCATCCACTTGCGGCATCAGCTCGCTGGCAAGCCGGAAATTTAGGCGCATGTAGACCGCTAGCATCGGTTCCGCTTCGCTGGCATCAGTCTCTATTGTGAAAGCTACAGGGACGGACACCACCAGGTAGTGCTGGGCATCGTAAATGTAGACATCATCGCCTAAATAGCCGCGCTTGCGCCCTTGGCACAGGATCACTATACCGGGGTCGTACAAAACCGGAGTGCGAACCAGCGGGCGGTTTGAACGCAAAAAGCGTATATCCTCCAACTCGCTCAGATTGTAGCCCTCGACTGGCGCGAGCTTTTCCATCAAATGCACCATGCTTGAGGTGCGTGGACCAGCCTGAGTCATTGGTGTCCCCTCTGCCTGCCACTCAACCGTCGGTTGAACGGGTCAGTGCTTCCCACTGATCAATCTCACTGGCCGCGCGATTCAGCTTTTCACGTACCAGACCCAGCGCATCACTGCCCAACAGTAAGTGTGCCGGTGGCGTCGGGCTGGCAATAACTTGCAACATCGCTAGCGCAGCCTTTTGCGGATCGCCTAGCTGCTTTCCGCTCTTCTCTTCGCGAGCTTTGCGCACCGGATCGAAGCTGGCGTCGTAATCGGCAATGCTCCTCGGAGTGCGCTGCATCGAACGACCGGCCCAGTCAGTGCGAAACGAACCAGGCGCCACGGCGGTCACAAAGATGTTGAAAGGCAAAAGTTCCTTGCTCAGCGTATCGGAAATACCTTCGAGAGCAAACTTGCTCCCGCAATAGTACGCAATACCCGGCATCGTGATTGTGCCGCCCATGGAGGTGATGTTGAGGATGTGACCGGCACGACGCTTACGAAAATAAGGCACGAAAGCCTTAGTCACTGCTACCGCACCGAACACGTTGACGTCGAATTGGCGACGCATCTCTTCCAGCGGCGACTCTTCGAAGATGCCCTCATGACCGTAGCCGGCGTTGTTAACCAACACGTCGACCGGGCCGTAGGTTGCTTCAATAGCAGCGACTACGCTGTCGATCCGGGCGAAATCAGTGACATCCAGAATTACACCATGAGCATGATCCACGGAGAGCGCCTGAAAGTCCTGCAAGGCGGTTTCACTACGCACGGTACCGATTACACGGTGGCCCGCTGCTAGAGCTGCCTGCGCCAGAGCGTGTCCAAAGCCACTGCTCACCCCCGTGATGAATAAAGTTTTTCTGCTGTTCATGATGAACTCCAATAAGTAGGTACGAGGCGATGATATCTATCTAAAAACGGGTCAACTATGCCGGTTTGTCTCTGAACATTGCATATTCCTATCAGAGTCAACAGTTAAATGGGTGAGCGTTTTAACCACGCAACATTGGTCGGATAGGAGTCAGGTGGTTGGAAGTTAGGTCAGGTTTCGGAAAGCACTAACATAGAATAAACCACCCAAATCATTAATATGCCTACTTTATATTGCAGTGGCGTAGTGCAGAAAATTTCGGTGCTGGAGTCATGGTGAAAAAAAGGGGGTGGTCGCCCAATCCAAAACTACCAAAGCCTAAACAATTGCTTCAATCGATACTCTTGGCAATCTGCCGGAAAAGCTCGATGGTCTCTTTCTCGCGCCACGACGACTCCTTATCCGCTTTGGCGTAGTTACGCGAGGCCGATAGCTTAACGATCACGGTTTGCTGGTCTGGGCTGACGTAGATGAACTGGTTGAAAATGCCGATGGCAGAGTAGTCATGCTCCTGCCCCTCTGGAAGCCACCATTGGTAGCCATAGCCCATGGTACTGTCGCTGTTGTTTCGCTTGCCGGGCATTAGGTAAGGGGCATCCGGAGTCAGGGAGTCCTTAATCCATTCGGCAGGAACAATTTGCTTGCCGTTGAGTTTGCCGTTGAGGCGATACAACTCTCCCAGCCGCGCGTAATCACGCGCAGTGGCGTTGTATCCACCGAACGTCAACGTATGCCCATAGTTATCTTTCAGCCAATAACCATCGTCGGTGGCGCCCAGAGGCTGCCACAACTTTTCCTGCATGTAAGCAGCAAGGGATTGACCCGTAGCCGCTTCAAGAACCAGCCCAAGCACCAGCGTGTCGGCCGAACAATAGTGATTGAAGGAGCCGGGCTGGCGTTCGTTCTTCAGTGTCCTTACAAAATTCAACAAGGACGAGCCAGAGGCCATGACGCCGCCCAGGCGGGCAACGTCGCTGTTGGGGTTCGAATAATCCTCGTCCCACCGAACGCCGGACGACATCTGCAGAATGTCCTTGAGCCTGACGCCGTCATATGCGGAACCTTTCAACGCCGGAAGGTACTTTGACGCTGGGTCTTCGATGCTATGGATAGTGCCCTCCGCAACCGCGATACCATAGAGCGCGGATACAAAGCTCTTCGCTACAGACATTGATGTCCAGTGCTGCTGTTTCCCTCCCGTGAGCCAATAGTGCTCATAACGTACCTGGCCATTCTTGATTACCAGCAAGGCCGACGTATCGGTGTCCTTGAGCAGGTTTCGGGTAAGGTGGCGACGGCCCTCAAAGCTGTACTCCTTGGGCAACTCTACGAATGCGCCCGATGGCCACTCCACCGGCTGACTGGACTTCTGAACCAATTCGGAAGGAAAAAGCGCCTCCATCCGATAGAAATTCGAATATTGTTCGGCACCGGTAAACAGCTTGCCGACGAAATCGCGGGTATTAGCGGCTCGATTAACACTTTCTGCGTGGACTGTACCGCTCAAGGCGAGCATTAGCGCCAAGGCTATAGAGGCTGATTTCATGATGTTTGACTTCTGTTAAAAGCTGTAATTGATGGCAGCCAGGCCCATTGCCCCGGTCTCGGTTTGTACCAACGGACTGTCGTGGGCTTGGTCGGTGTACTGCGTGACAACTGCGCTGATCACTCCGGACCAATGGTTATCGAACGTGTGCTGCCAGCTGAGCGCGGCAGAATAGGCATAGATTCCGGCATCGGAGTTGAAGCGCTTGAAGCTGGCGGTCTGACTCTGTTCCTGGGAAACGCCGAAATAAGTTTGGTTATAACGACCATCTCCCGCATGGGCATCAACATCCAACGTGACCGTGTCCGCGCTGCCGTGGAAAACAAGCCCCTCGACACTCAACCGATAACGATTGCCACGATGTTCACCGCCCGTGCGCAACTCGGCCTCGCCATTGATTGACAGCCATGGAAGGAGTTGCTGACTCAGGTTGATATCGGCCACTGTCGCGCCGCCAACCGTCCCCATGCCTTTGAGCTCGCTTGAGCCATAGCGAATGCCGTTGTTTTTAGTGCTGCGCCCCATGTCGTAGTTGAATGCAGCGCTGGCAGCGAACCCCGAGTGGCTTTGCCATTGCACGCCCAGCCCACGCAGGCTGTCGGCAAAGAAAATCCCGCGCTGGATACTTAAGGTCGGCAACAGCACACTGCGGTAGTGATTGGCGCCCATGAAACGTGGCGTGACGGCAGCCCCTAACCCCAAGGTAATGTCGGTTTTGTCGCCCCAAAGGCTTTGCGAAGCACTTTCTTCAGCAGCCAGCAGATGACCTGGCGGCAGCGCAATAAGGCTCGTGCAAATTACCAGCGTTTTTATAATCCCAAGGTGAGACGCGGGGGAAGCAGTGTGGCTTTTCATAAGGAAGTTCCAGTGTCGATACGGTGTTGATTAAAAGCGTATTGATCGTCAAAAGCTTTTGCCCACGGTTCCAGGTCCGCGCTGCTTATATGCAGGAAAGGACGACCTCGCCAGCCCTTCTTTTCGGTGCAATTGGTCAGTACTAGGACACCCACGACAAACAGCGTGACTAACTTGAAGATTGACTTTACGTTCATATCAACAAGCCGCTGCGCCAACCTTTCTTAAAAAACATGGGCATAGAACAACGCATAAGACTCAATGCCCGCGTTCGGCTCTTTCAGCCCTGCATTGGAATAATGAATCACCCGCAGTCCCACTCGATCGTTATTGGCAAACTTTACACCCACGCCCAGCCGATCTTCAAAGTTGAAGGAAGAGCCAAGATGACGATCGCCTGCCCGAGTGCCTGAAAACAGCGACACGCCAACACCGGCCTCGATGAACGGCTTGATGGTCGACAGCGTTGTGAATTCATAGACAAACACCGGGGCGAACGAGAACGAGGTGCGGGCCGACGCCTGCCGGCCGCCTTCCCAGTGGGTCACTCCGGCATCCCAATAGCCTGTCAGCCGGCCAGTCTCGCTTTGCAGCCAACTGCGCCCCCAATCGAAACCGAGACCTATGCGACCGGTATAGCCACCTTGGCCGGTACCGCCAATTGCCCCGCTGATCTCTTGCGCCAAGCAGTTGCCGCTAACGACTAAAAGAATGGCCGCGGCAACAGCGAAGGAAGCTTGTTTTTTCATGGCTGTCATTGACCTGAAAAGAATGGGTTTTAATCCGACAGGTCAACGTTGCCGAGGGGCCACAGTTTTATAATGTTCCAAGAATGAACTGTGACACTTCGACGCGCTTTTTGCTCTGCCGTATGTGATAACGGCATTCTGAGGGTTGATACTGAAGAGGCTGTTCAGGCTTTGTTAAGATCTGATCAATAACGAAAAAATGTATTCAACGACGGGAGTAACAGTTCACGGCAGGCGGCCTTAAAGGCAAAAGCACTTTTAGCGTCAAACCGCCGGCAGGCCTGTGGAGGGCCTGAATTTTCCCGCCGTGCGCTTCACAAATCGCCTGCGCGATCGAAAGCCCAAGCCCCCCACCACCGGTAAGCCGCGCCCGCGATTGTTCGGCGCGCCAAAATCGGGTGAACATGTTGCGCAGGTCTTTTTCGTCGACGGCCTGGCCCTTATCCAGAAACTCCAGGCACGCCATGCCGTTCTCACCATAGGTGGCCACGGCAAGCTCCCGGCCTTCGGATGCATACTTGATTGCGTTTTCTATCAGAATATTGACCAACTGTCCCAGCCGCCCCCGATCACCTTCAATGGAATCGGTAAACTCCAGCGCCGTGACAATGTTCATTTCATTGTTTTTAAACTGGGGTGAAAACCAGGCCAGACGCTCCATAATCAGCCTATTTAATGAAAGCGACGCTGCGTGAATTTTAAATTCGCCTGCGTGTACAAGGGAGAGTAGATGGAGATCACCGACAAGCGTGTTCAGATTCTGCAATTGGTCTTGTACCAACCTCAGCTGTTCCGATGACTGCGGAAACACATCATCAAGCATGCCTTGGATTCTGCCCAGGGCCGCGTTGAGCGGCGTTCTCAACTCATGGGCCAAATTGGAACTGGACTCCTTGACCTCCTTCTCATACAGGGAAAGCTTTTCCACCATGCTGTTAAAGTTTTCACACAACGCCTGCATTTCCGTCGGCTGCCGCTTGTTTCCGGTAACCCGTACCGCAAGGTCCCCCCTCGCTACTTTTTTTGCCGCCTCGGCAAGCTTGCCGAACTGACCCGATAGCGGTTTGGACAACAGGAGGCCAATGATGATGGTAATGGGGATAACGATCACCGAGAAAATGAACACGACCCACCAACTCGAATGGTTGCTCGCACCCGAGATAAAATCACCTATATCGTAATAGCGCTGAACAATGTCCCAGAGGCGAGCCTGATTATGTTCAACATCCCCCAGGGCGGAGATGTACTTGGACCGATCGTCCGGTGTCATGGACTGTTGAGTTTGATATTCAGTAATCCAAAAATAGGAATAGACGCAGACCGTGATTGTGATCACCGTACCCACGGCAAGAAGCGTCATCCTCAAACCAATCCATAACCAAAGCGGGCTTGCTCTCATCATAACCTCGGTTATTTAAACCTGTACCCAACAGAACGAACGGTGACCAACGCATCAACAACACCGGCACTTTCGAGCTTCTTGCGCAGGTTATGCACATGGGCATCCACCACCCGGCTCAATGCATCACTTTCAGGCATGCATATCTCCAGAAGCTCTTCGCGGGTAAACGCCTTGTTAGGTGTTCGAACCAACGCCGCCAGCAACAGAAACTCCGAGCGGGTAAGGTCCAGCGTAGCGGAGTCGTTATTGGGGTTGCGCACACCGGCGATAACGCTGTCACTGTCAACCCACACACCATCGCACTCAATCAGGCTCTTGGCATTGGAACTTCCGTAATACCTGCGCAATACGGCATAGACCCTGGCCACCACCTCTCGGGGATTACAGGGTTTAACCACATAATCATCAGCCCCATAGCGCAAGGCGCCAATTTTTTCAGGTTCGTCACCAATGGCGGTCACCATGATGACGGGCGTATCTCCAGCACGCCTGATTTCTGAAAGTAACTCTGCCCCGCTCATCTTGGGCAGCATCATGTCCAGCAATACCAATGAAGGTGCCAGTTGTCGAAACAGCATTAACCCTTTTGCGCCATCTTCTGCCAGGAAAACCTCGAAGCCATCTTTTTTCAGGTAGGCCTCTAATATACTGGCACCATCAGCATCATCCTCCACTATTAATATTCGCTTGTGCATCATGTGTAACCTCAATGGGTGATGGCGCTGATTCAAACGGGGCAGTCATCTGCCCCACATTAATCAGCGGTACTCGATACGGTATCAATCAATACGCTTGGCAATCTGTCGAAATAGCTCGATGGTTTCTTTTTCCCGCCAGGAAGACTCGTTGTCGGTTTCGGCGTAGTTACGTGAAGCCGACAACTTGACGATCACCGTATTGTGGCCAGGGTCTACATAGGTGAACTGGTTAAAGATGCCGATAGCAGAATAGTCATGCTCTTCCCCTTCCGGCAGCCACCACTGATAGCCGTAGCCCATGGTGCTGTCACTGCTGCTGCGTTTACCCGGGACCAGGTGCGCAGCGTCCGGGGTCAGAGAAGCCTTGACCCAACTGGCCGGAACGATCTGCTTGCCATTGAACTTACCGTTCAGGCGATACATTTCGCCAAGCCTTGCATAGTCACGAGCCGTGGCGTTGTAACCGCCAAAAGCCAAGGTATGGCTGAAATTGTCCTTGATCCAGTAGGCGTCCTGGGTGGCTCCCAGTGGCGCCCACAGTTTTTCCTGGGTATACGCCGCAAGCGTTTTCCCGGTAGCCGCCTCAAGCACCAAACCCAGGACCAGGGTGTCTGCGGAGCAGTAGCGGTTGAAGGTTCCCGGCGGCAATTCGCGCTTCAGTGTCTTCACGAAATCCAACAGCGACGAACCGGTGGCCATCACCTGCCCCAGGTGCGCGATATCACTGTCAGCATTGGCGTAATCCTCGTCCCAATGAACGCCGGATGACATCTGCAGAATGTCCTTGAGCTTGACGCCGTCATAGGCAGAACCCTTCAAGGCAGGGAGATACCTGGAGGCGGGATCTTCGATACTGTTAATGGTCCCTTCGGCAATCGCGATGCCGTAGAGCGCGGACACAAAGCTCTTGGCGACAGACATCGAGGTCCAGTGCCGCTCCTTGCCGCCGGTCAGCCAGTAATTTTCATAGCGGACCTGGCCGTTCTTGATAATCAGCAAAGCGGAAGTTTCGGTCTGCGAGAGCAAGTCCTGGGTCAGGTGACGACGGCCGTCATAGGTGTACTCCTTGGGTAGGCTGATTGCTTTACCCTCCGGCCATTCAACCGGATGGCTGGATTTTTGTGTCTTGTCAGAAGGGAAAATCTCTTCCAGCCGATAAAAGTTAGAATACTGCTCGGCTCCGGTGAAAAGGTTGCCAACAAACTCACCCGTATTGTTAGCGCGATTCAAAGTCTCGGCCTGAACCCCACCGGTGAACGCCAGCACGACTGCGAAGGCAATAGGTATAAATTTCATGAAATACTCCAGAGCATAGTTGACGGTAAATATCTCGGATCAGAACTTTTTGCTGACACTTGCAACCAACGTTGCGGTGCAGGCATCACCAAAGCCGATGGTGTTGTAACACTCATGCTTGGAAAGGTCGGTATCAACATAACTTAGCGCCCAGTTCAAGCCTGAATAAATCCGAGACAGTTTTACTTCCCACTCGTGATACAAATTCCGAGTAGAACCGTCAGCACTGAAAAAAACTGGATCCTTGAAATCCATTTTTCCGTAGCGAGTAGCAAGTTTCAAGCCATATGGAATATCATGCTCATAGCCCACCCACGTATACATCGTGCTTTGCCCCTTATCAAAACTTAAGGCATTTTCCGAGTATTGCGCCGCCACTTTGAAACCATAGGCGGTCAATATCCCGTAGGTCTCGGAAAAGTTGGCTTCATTGCCCCGGGTATAGGTGTACTTTATGTAACCCACGTCCATATTGATGTCTTGGGTGAAGGGCACAGACCAACCGGCATAGTAGTCCAGCTCCTGTCGAACATTGGAGCCGCCACCGTAATTCACATTGGATGTCCATGTTCCGAGGTAAAGCCCCGTGGTGTTGCTGGAAAGCATGCCATCGAACTGAACGGCGGGATCATTTTGAGTTTGTGAAATACCACGGGTTCGATACTGGCTCAGCAAGCTGAACGTGGCATCCAATGCCAACTCATCATTCAACTCAACTGCATAAACGCTCGGGGGCAGTAAACCCGCAGCCACGAGTACTACAAGTGTCATCTTCATCATCCACTCATCCTCTAATTATTGTTGTCAGGGTGGGCATTGTTACTAAATCATAGGGCGCTATTAATTATTTTAAGGGCGAGTCGATACCTCTGCGCATTCAAAGGCGCTTGAAAGGGAAAAACCATTTTTATAAGTTTCAGATAACTTTTAATAATCCACGCGAACGCGCCACCGCTGACAAACGATGACCATTACCGCCTTTTCGCTGATCGGGATGACTGCCATGCACCCGAGCGTTCACGGTGAGTATTTTTATCTCGGTGTAATTTTTTAGTCAAGTAAAATAAAATACCTGACTAAAGACAAAGCGCTCCCTCAACGGCGGTCAAAACCGCAGCGCAGGGAGACTTGCAGGGAGGGGAAACGTGTACGAAAGCCCTTGGGGCCTAAGGCTTTAGCCCGGAGAAAACCAGTTCCGCCAGTTGGCGCACATGGGCGAGGTGGGCGTCCATATTCGGCGCCTCCTGCTGAACGTACTTGGCAAAAAGCAAAATGCAGTGGTCGTTCAAGAAGTTGGCCACAAAGTCGGCGTCAAAATCTGCGCGAACCATACCTCGCGCCTGCAGATCCCGCAGTAGTTCGGCAGCCTCCTTGGCCAGGTACTGATCGAACAGACTCAGCCCTGCGGAAATGGGGCTCTGAAAACCGAACGTCATCAGCTCGCGCCAAATAGAAATAGGCAGCGTGGCCAGCTCGCTTTCCATGATGGCCGCGTTGAGGTTGCAGAGTGCATCAATGGCATTGTCGAACTGTGGCCTTCGCAGGCGGGCCCGGCTGACAGCGGCTCGGTCCGCCCTGTCCACCAGCGCGAACAGGATTTCCTGCTTGCTGCCAAAATAGTTGAAGACCGTTGGAGAGGAAACGCCAGCCGCCGCGGCGATCTGCTCGACGGTGGCAGCGCTGTAACCGTTTTTATCAAAGAGATCGATGGCCGCGACCAGGATCGCCTCCCTGCGCTGCTCCTTCTGCCTTTCACGCAATCCGCTCACGACTTCCCCAAATTTTATACTCAGTCAATTGGTCAAATCTTAAACGAATTTAATCAGCAACCAAATATTTTACTGAAATATAAGATTTGCCTGACGAGCGCGCACAAAGGGGCTCGCGTACCGCTTTGTGCGGGCGAAGTGAGGTGCTCAGGCGTAAGGCGTGCCTGCCATTGCAACGCTCAAGCCCACGGACCCTTTGTCGACGATGGAAAGGAAAACGGCCTTCGCGCCCTCGGCATCTCCCTTCTGTCGGAAGGCCCCGTGGGCCTGGATAAGGGCTACGGTCCACGTTGCCAGGAGCAAGTCGGCCACCAAGTGGGCGTCTGGGTCACCAGGGGTTCGCCCTACGCACTCCGACAGCGCCAGTGCGGCCACGTTCGCCACCTCCCCACGTATCGCCCGGGCCCGGGCCTTGAGGGTTTCGCTGCCCTCGATGGTCGCTATGAAACCTTGGCTCCCGGCAGAAAAGCGCACGTAAGGGCTTTGTTGCGCGACCAACTGATGAGCCAGCAAACGCAGCGTCTCGATCGGCCCGACGCCTGGGTCACGCTGGCGCAACACCTCACGCAAAAGCTCGCGACCGTCTTCGTCCCGGTCGAAGAACATGTCCTCCTTGCGTGGAAAGTGGTTGAACACCGTCATCCGACCCACGTCGGCAGCGGTTGCGATCTCATCCACGGTCACCTGATCAAAGCCGCGCTCAAGGAACAGACCCGTGGCCACATTGGAGATAAGTTGCCGCGTGGCAAGGCGCTTGCGAGATTGACGACCGGATGGCATTGACAGAACTCCCTTCATGCAACAAATTATGTACTTAGTATATATTTGGATAAAGTACATGATAAACTACATTGATGCCGTGGTTGTAGGCGCCGGTCCGGTTGGGCTTCTGACCGCTATCGAACTGACCCTGGGGGGCGTACAAGTCCTTGTGCTTGAACGCCTGGCCGCACCGAGCCAGGGGATGAAGGCGATGTCGCTGGTGCCGCTTGGCAGCGAAGCACTGCAACGCCGGGGCATGGCCGCGGCCATTATCCGCGCAGAGACTGACAGCCTCGCGCGGATGCAGGCGTTCAGCACCCAGACCGGCGCCGATCTGCGGGGCCGGGCGGCCAAATTCAGTGGGCATTTTGCTGGCTTGCCTATCCGGAAACTGGCCCAACTCGAGCCGCCACGGCGCGCTCATGCCGTAGATCAACAGGCTCTGGAGTCGATGCTCGCCGAGCGTGCCCGCAGCCTTGGGATTGAGGTGCGCCGAGGGTGTGATGTCACTGAAATCAAACCGATGACAGAGGGCGTCAGCGTGACGTGGCAAACACCCAACGGTGCAGACCAGGTTCACTGCGCCTACCTGGTGGGCTGCGACGGAGGACGCAGTCGGGTACGAAAAGTGGCCGGCTTCGAATTTCCCGGCACAGCACCTACCTCCACGTTCTACCAAGTGATCGCCGAAGTCGATCGTCCTGAATGCCTATTGCCCATTGGTTGGCGTCGGACGTCCGGGGGAGTATTTTCCTACGGCCCAATTCCCGGTCGATTGTTCATGCTGGACTTCACCGGCCCCCCGGCAAATCGTGAGGCGGCGGTCACCCATGAAGAAATCGAAACCGTGCTTCGCCGGGTCAGCGGCCAAGACATCCGCGTGAACAGCCTGCAAAGCGCCAGCCGCTGGGCAGACAACACCCGCCTGGCAAACACCTACCGTCAAGGCCGGATACTGCTGGCCGGCGACGCCGCCCATGTGCACTCGCCCTTTGGCGGCCAGGGCCTGACCCTCGGGCTGGTAGATGCTGCAAACCTGGGCTGGAAGCTTGCCTCGGTGATTCGCGGCGAGATGCCCGACCGCCTCCTGGACACCTACACCGCTGAACGACGCCCAGTTGCCGAAGCCGTGCTGGCCAATACCCTCGCGCAAGTTGCCTTACTGCGGCCCGATCCTCAGTCTGGCGCGCTGCGTGACCTCATGACGACGCTCATGCAACTGGATGACGTGAGCCAACTGATCGGCGCGATGATGAGTGGCCTGGCCACCCGGTATGACCTGGAACAGGAGCACGATGAGGTCGGCCGCTTGATGGGCAACCAGTCGATACACCACGACGCCGCCGTCACCCCGCTCTACGATCTCATGCAGGACGGCAAGGGTGTTCTGCTCGATGCCTCAACCGGGGGGACGCTTTCCAAACTTGTTGCCGCCTGCACCCAGAGGGTACGTTGCGTTTTTGTTGACGCCAGATTTTCAATGCTGATCCGGCCGGATGCCTGCCTTGCCTGGACTGGAGAGGGGAACAACATGAACGGATTGGAGGAAGTCTTGTGTCGTTGGTTCAGCGCGAAAGCAAAGTGAAGGATTTATCTACAACTTGCTCCGCCGGCCTTGAAACTTAGATATTGGCAGGCCCACGAGGAACTAGACAAATATTGTGCCTTTTAGGAACTGCCGCAGGGTCAGCATGTAAGCCTTCACTCGCACGCCTGCGTGGAACTGTTCAGCGAATAGCTCGTATTCCCAATCAGCGGCGCTTTGTTGAAATCGCATTATGCCTATCCACGTTAGCACCAAATATAGCGATGCTGTTACCGGATGCCGGCCTTAAATATTTGCAGTATCCCGACGGCGCTCTGGTTGAAGGGCCAGCTTCAAATTACCTATCAAACCCGACCGCAATAATAAGGCCAAATAATCACTTAAAACCATTGGAAATGCTTTGATGATGTTTCCATTCCGTTTCTCGAGGCTTTTTCTCCATTGACAACGTACTTGACGGCTCGGCCCATAAGGCTCTCGCAACATCATCTGAAAAAACCGGATGTTGTTGGTCTTCAGCCGCCCATGAGTTGAACACGTCAATAGCGGTCAATGCTCATGCTGTGTTTCTCCGCTCTTTTTTGTAATCGACGATCTAATTTGGCTTCTCAAGTCCCTTATGGTTCCGACGCTGAGAGGGGGGGGTCTGTGTACTCATAAGAATAAGCCAAGCGAAGCGCATCGTGCACGATATCGTCATCAGCGAAGTTCATGCAGACTGGAGAGTGACTAAAACCTCAAAACTTCCCCGACAAAGTTTAACCGACAATATTAGCCATAATATAAGAGTTCTCAGCCCACCCGCGAAAAAAAGCGATTCATCAGACCTCAGGTTTCCTAAGGAAAAATTCGATCTCTGACTTGATTCTGTTCCCAGATCCATATGGGCCAGCATTATGAAAACTACCGTCTTTCGCTGCTTCTTACTACTCTCTCTGGTTGTCGTCGATGGCATCAGCTATGCCGCATCTGCTCATGAGCAGGATCAACTCAGCCTTATCCAGCGGCAACTAGACACTATTGAGCGCCTTGCGGCGCGAGCTAAGGTAGCCAGGACCTCTGAACTAAACGAACGCTATCGCTTCGACTATCCCCGCCTGTCTCAGGACATCCAACGCATTCGCCAAGGAATGCAGAACTATCTGTCGCCCTCCCGTGCTCAACCTCACGATCCTGGTGATCTGGTCGGCGATTACCGCCTCGACATCCCGTCCGTGGAACCGTCGCCATGAGCATGACGGACGCGCAGACCGCTGCCTTTAAAAGCGCTTCCGGCTTCTCACTGCAGAGCAGTTCGACGCTCTGGCTGTCCCTGGTTCTCGTCCTGGTTTTGCTGTGGTGTGCCTGGGTGATGTGGACGGCTTACCGGGGATGGGCAACAGGCAGTGTGCGCTTCGGCGCGTTTGGCGGCAGCGCCGCGCGCGTGCTGCTCATCTTGCTGGTTCTGATGTTCTTCACCCTTTCCTAACCCAGGAGATCGCCGTCATGCTCAAGTGTCTTGCCCCTCTGAAAAACAACCTACGGGATCGCGCGAGCCAGCGCTTGATCGGTCTGCTCCTGGTGCTCGGTCCAAGCCTGGCTTTTGCCGAGCTCCCCACCATGGAAGCCCCTTCTCGTGGCGAAGGCTCAGGATTGATCGAGACGATCAAAAACTACGCCTACGACGGCGGCATCTTGCTCGGCCTGCTAATCGCCCTGCTCGCTTTTCTCGGTGTGGCTTGGCATTCCCTGACCGTCTATGCCGACGTGCAGAACCAGCGCAAGACTTGGAAAGACCTCGGCGCCGTAGTCGGCATCGGAGCCCTGCTGGTAGTGATCATCATCTGGTTCCTCACCAAGGCCGCCGCGATTCTGTGAGGTTGGCATGAACGACACTATCGAACGCCTTGCCGACGGCACCTTGGTCTTTCTGCCGGAGCGGCTCAATCGTGATCCTGCCGTATTACGCGGTTTGACCAATGATGAGATGTGGGTAGCGCTTGGCACCGGCGCCGTCATTGGCCTGCTGCTGGGCGTTCCTCTGACGATCGCCACCGCTTCCATTGCCGTGGCGCCGACCAGCATGATCGCGGGTATGGCGGTGGTGTTATTTGCCGGTGGTACGCTTTTGCGTCGAGCCAAACGGGCTCGCCCCGAGACCTGGTTGTACCGTAAGCTCGAATGGGTACTCGCCAGCCGCTGGCGCCTAGGTCGAGGGACTTTGATCCTTCACTCCGGTGCCTGGACGGTTCGCCGTTCGCGTCGACTGCGCCCTGCCCTGTCCCGGTGGCAACCATGAGTCGCTTTCGGAACAAGGTGGACGCGCAACAGGCCCATATCTTCAGCCTGCGTCTGGCAGTGATGGTCCTCGCCCTGCTCTGTGCCGGACTCTGGTACGGCTGGCGCTCGGCACCGACCGATCTGACCGTGCATGTACCACCGGATCTGCGCTCGGGCAGCACGCGTAAGTGGTGGGATATTCCCTCAGAGAATGTCTATGCCTTTGCCCTGTATATCTTTGGTCAGCTCAACCGCTGGCCCTCAGATGGAGAGCAGGATTATCGCCGCGCTATCTATGGCTTGCAGTCCTACCTGACACCCTCCTGCAAGGCCTTCCTCGACGGAGACTACGAGTACCGCAAGGCCGCTGGCGAACTGCGCCAGCGGGTGCGTGGCGTCTACGAAATCCTGGGGCGAGGTTACAGCGAAGATCCGGAACTCAGGGTCAAGCAACTCGACCGCAACAGCTGGCTAGTCAAGCTCGATCTCAATGCCGATGAGTATTACGCCGCCGAACCGGTGAAGCGGGTGGTGGTGAGGTATCCATTACGCGTAGTGCGTTTTGACCTGGATCCCGAGCGTAATAAGTGGGGGCTGGCACTGGATTGTTATCAAGGCACTCCGCAAAAAATCTCCCTGCCTGGAGGTGAGCCATGAAGCGGATCTCTACCCTGGGACTAACCGTCGCACTGATGCTATGGGGAGCTGCAGCGCAGGCCGTCGAGCTGATGCACTGGGAACGCCTCCCGCTCGCGGTCCCGCTGGTGATCAATCAGGAACGAGTGGTCTTTATCGATGAGGCTGTTCGCGTCGGCGTGCCCTCAACCTTGACGGGCAAGCTGCGCGTGCAATCAACCGGCGGCACGCTGTACCTGCGCGCATCGGACGCTATTGCCCCGACCCGACTGCAACTGCAATCGGTCACGACGGGCGAGATTATCCTCCTGGATATCGCGGCCACTCCCGGCGATCAACCGCTGGAGCCCGTACGTATTATCAAGAATGCTCAGGGGCAAACCACCGAGGCTGAATCTAGCACCGTCCCTGCTCCAGATCGTACGCCGATCCCAGTCGCGCTGACCCGCTACGCCGCACAGAGCCTGTACGCGCCGCTGCGCACTGTAGAATCCCTGCCCGGCGTACGCCGCGTGCCGCTCAAGTTACGCACCGAACTGCCGACCCTACTGCCGACCGAAAACGTGTCCAACACACCCATCGCTGCCTGGCAACTCGGTGATTACTGGGTAACGGCGGTGAAGTTGCGCAATCGTGGTTCAGAGACGATGCAACTCGATCCGCGTCGGCTTCAGGCCAAGCTGTTCTCTGTGGCCTTCCAACATGCTTTCCTCGGACCGGTCGGCACCGCTGAAGACACCACGATTGCCTACCTCGTCACCCGCGGCGCGGGTCTCGAACACGCTGTGCTGCTCCCGCCCGTTGCGCGAGGTGCTGACGATGAAGGCTAACGCCTTGCTCAAATGGCTGGTACCGGCTGCGCTGCTGGCCGTGGTGTTGATCATCCTGAAAACCTGGGTCGCGGGCGGCAGCACGCCCTCTCCAGAGCACCCGGTTGATCAGGGCAATATTCAGTTATCCACCGAGCAAGCCAAGTCGCTCGGCATTGCGGGCGATACCCCACGCGACACGGTCGCCACCCTGGTCGGCCAGGTGAAAGCCATGCGCAGCGACATGCTCGGCTTGAAGAAACACAACGATTCACTGCAGACGGAGAACAACCGTCTGCGCGAGCGGGAAAACAGCGTCGATTCGCGTATCCAGACGGCGCTTGGCAGCGTGACCCAGCAGGTCGACGAAGGCCGCCGCCAAGCCAACGAGGCCCGACTCAAAGCGGAACAAGACAGTCGTCAGGCTCGCGGTCTGCTGACGCAATTGCAGGATCAGTTGTCGGGACTGACCGGCAAAGGCAAGGATATGCCAATCGGATTGGGACTTGAGCCCGGCGACGGTGCTCAGTTTGAAGGGCGGCACTCTGCCAATGATGCGCTGCAGTGGATTGAACCCTCGGATGCTCTGTCCACCGACGCCCGAGACAAAACCAAGACCTCCCCCGCACTGAGTCTGCCTACCGCCTTCAACTCACTGAACGGCTTGAAAGATAACGCTATTGATCGCAGCCAGAAACAGCTACAGGCAGTCACCAAGGGTGAGCGTGACCCGACACGATCCGCTGATCGTACCGAAGGTGCGAAGCCGGTCTACACCATTCCCGAAAACGCGACATTGATGGGCTCGGTCGCCATGACCGCGCTGATCGGCCGAGTCCCGGTGGACGGCACAGTGAACGATCCCTATCCCTTCAAGGTGCTGGTCGGTCCGGAGAACCTGACTGCCAACGGCATCGATCTGCCGGACGTCACGGGGGCCGTGATGAGCGGCACAGCCTCCGGTGACTGGACCCTGTCGTGCGTACGCGGACAGGTCGAGTCGATCACCTTTGTATTTACCGATGGCACCATCCGCACGGTGCCTCAGCCGAAGGCGGTAGCCAGCCGCAATGCCTCCACCACCCAGAACTCAAACACCGACAAGATCCGCGGTGGACTCGGTTACCTATCTGATCCGTATGGCATTCCTTGCATTGCCGGTGAGCGCCGCTCGAACGCCCAGCAGTACCTCGGCAGCCAGAGCCTGATCACTGCGGCCGGCGCGGGTGTCGCTGCCTTGCTCGGGAATGAGCAAAACAACAGCAACGTGATCAGTTCGGGCGGCAGTACGCTCGGAGTCACCAGCAGCAGTGGCAATAGCGCACTGAATTCAATACTCAGTGGTGGGGTCAGCGACATCCGCGAGTGGATCAACAAACTGTATGGCGAAGCCTTTGCTGCCGTGTACGTGCCACCGGCAGCACAAGTCGCCCTGCACCTCGACCATGAGATCACCATCGACTACGAGCCCAAGGGCCGGAGCGTTCGCCATGAAAAAGACCCTGCCTCTCTGCCTGACCTGGATTAGCGTGTTCTGCTGGGTCCTGGCGGGGTGTTCCACCGACAAGGAGACGCTTCTGCCCCATGGCGAGCAAACCATGCTGGACATCTGGAACGGCGCCGGTTCGCAAGGCACTCAGCAGCAAGTGCTGGATGCTCGGCAGCAGTTACGCCGCCCTTTGGCTCAAGCAGATTTCTCCGTTGCTCTACAGGAACCGTACACGCGCACAGCAGCGAACGAGATCCGCAACCTGTTCCCTCGCTTGCCCAATCCCGATCTGGTGCTGTACGTGTATCCGCATTTGAGTGGTACCGAGCAGGCACCAGTTCCGGGTTACTCGACAGTCTTTCCGTTTTACCAACGGGTGCAGTACGCATTGCCGGGTGAACGTCAGGAAGACTTGTAGTGCGTGCCGGCGATTCGGGTAACCACGCTCCCGCGTGGAAAGCCTGGCGCAACCCATCGCGCCCGCGCGCGACCTTGGCCGATGAAGCCGCACTCTACGCGCACAACCCCAGCTTCACCGATCACCTGCCGTGGGTCGAGTACCTCGACACCGAGCAGTGTTTTCTGCTCGATGACAATCGCTCGGTGGGCGCGGTGTTCGAGTTGCTGCCCATCGGCACCGAAGGGCGCGAACCCGATTGGCTGATGGCGGCCCGCGATGCCCTCGAGGATGCCCTGCAGGATAGCTTTGACGAGTTGGATCAAGCGCCTTGGATAGCGCAGTTTTTCTGCCAGGACGACAACGATTTCACCCCCTATCTGACCCGACTCACCGACTATATCCGGGACAGTGCGCGAGGCACGGTCTTCACCGAGGCGTATTTGGAGCTTAGCCGCCGTCATCTGAAGGCCATCGCCAAGCCCGGTGGTCTGTTTGAGGATAAAGTGGTGACGCGCCTGCCCTGGCGTGGCAATAACCGTCGGGTGCGCCTGGTGGTCTATCGCTGGCTCGAGTCTGGCGATGAGGAGACGGGACTCAGCCCAGTGCAATCCCTGCATCAGGCTTGCGAACGTATTGCGGCTTCGTTGCAGGCATGCGGGGTGCAATCGACGCGAGTCGATGGCCGAGGTCTGTATGCCTGGCTGCTGCCCTGGTTCAATCCGGCCCCCACGCTCACCGATGAAGCACCCGAGGAGTTCTACCGCCGCGTAGTCTATCCGGAGCCGGGCGATGGCGAGTCGCTGGAACTGCCCTTCGATCACGACTTTGCCGAGCGGCTGTTCTTCAACGAACCGCGCTCGGATGTGCAATGCGGACTCTGGTTTTTCGACGATCAGCCCCACCGGGTGATGATGGTGGACAAACTGCGGCGGGCACCCTTGATTGGCCAACTCACCGGCGAAACCCATAAGGGCGATGCGGTGAACGCACTGTTCGACCAGTTACCCGAAGGTACGGTGATGAGTCTGACCTTGGTGGTCAAACCGCAGGATGTACTTGAGGAGCAGTTGAACCGCCTGGCCCGCAAGGCCATCGGTGAAAACCTGGCCTCGACCCAGACCCGTCAGGATGTCGAAGAAGCTCGCGCGATCATCGGCCGCCAGCACAAGCTGTACCGGGGCACCCTGGCGTTTTACGTGCGCGGTCACGATGAGCAGCAATTGCACCAGCGCTCGGTCAGCCTGGCCAACGCGCTGCTGGGTGCGGGGTTGCAACCGGTACGCGAAGGCGATGAAGTCGCCGCCTGCAACAGTTACCTGCGTTGGCTACCGATGGCTTACAACCCGGCCCGCGACACGCGCAACTGGTACACGCGGCTGATGTTCGCCCAGCACCTGGCGAACCTGGTTCCGGTGTGGGGTCGCAGCACCGGCACCGGCCACCCGGGCATCACCCTGTTCAATCGGGGTGGCTCGCCGTTGAGTTTCGATCCGTTATCACGCCTGGACCGGGCCATGAACGGTCATCTGCTGTTGTTCGGCCCCACTGGTGCCGGCAAGTCGGCGACCCTCGTCACCCTGCTGATGCAGGTCATGGCGGTGTACCGCCCTCGCCTGTTTATCGTCGAAGCCGGCAACTCATTCGGCTTGCAGGGCGACTACTTCGCGACACAGGGCCTGTCGGTCAACAAGGTCCAATTGAAACCGGGAGCCTCGGTCAGTCTCGCCCCGTTCGCCGATGCCTGGCGCCTGGTCGAGCAACCGGATCAGGTGGCGAGTCTGTCGATTGATGAGCTGGACGATGAGGTGGTAGCAAGTCGCGAAGACCAACGCGATGTTCTTGGCGAATTGGAAATCACCGCTCGCCTGATGATCACCGGTGGCGAGGCCAAGGAAGAAGCCCGCCTGAGTCGAGCCGATCGCAGCTTGATCCGCGAGTGCATCCTCGATGCGGCGCAGACCTGCGGCACGGCGGGTCGCCAGGTACTGACTCACGACGTGCGCGACGCCTTGCTGCGCGTCGCTGCTGACACGCACTTGCCGGAGAAGCGTCGTGAGCGTGCCCAGGAAATGGGCGAGTCCATCGACGTGTTTTGCCAGGGTTTCGAAGGTGAACTGTTCGACCGCGAGGGCACGTCTTGGCCCGAGAGCGATGTGACCATTGTCGATCTCGCCACTTACGCTCGCGAAGGCTACGAGGCGCAGATGTCCATCAGCTACATCAGCCTGATGAACACCGTGAACAACCTCGCCGAGCGCGATCAGTACCTGGGCCGACCAATCGTCATGGTCACCGACGAGGGCCATATCATCACCAAGAACCCGTTGCTGGCACCGTTCGTGGTCAAGGGAACGAAGATGTGGCGCAAACTTGGCGCCTGGTTCTGGCTGGCGACGCAAAACCTTGCCGACTTTCCCACTGCCGCGCAGACCATGCTCAACATGATCGAATGGTGGATTTGTTTGAACATGCCGCCCGCGGAAATCGAAGAGATCGCACGGTTCAAGAAGCTTTCACAAGCGCAGAAAGCCTTGTTGCTCTCCGCCAGCAAGGAACCGGGGAAATACACTGAGGGGGTCGTGCTGTCGAAAAAGCTTGAAACGCTGTTCCGAGCCGTTCCGCCGAGTCTCTACCTCGCCCTGGCCATGACGGAGCCCGAGGAAAAAGCCGAACGCTGGACACTGATGCAGGAGAACGGCTGCTCGGAGTTGGAAGCGGCTTACCGGGTAGCTGAACGGATCGATAGCGCGCGAGGAATAGAGCCCATATAAGGGAGGTGTGGCGCTCCCAGCTTTGGCCAATCCGGCAGCTAGCCGTTGGACACCTTTTCAACGTAGGCATCCATGAACCAGTCAGGGACCTCATCAACCTTGAACTCAAGGTCCGTCCCATCCGTAACTTCGGCCAGCAGCACCAGATCGGCACCGGAGTTATCGAAGATGTAGGCCCGGTCCGAAGCAGCAATAGCCACAGGCAGCAGGCTCAGGCAACGGCCGTAGCGCTGGACAATTTTTTCTGTGGGAACGGGGTGCCCACCTGCCGCGACACGGTTCCTAACCCTGTTGATATTGATGTCAGGGTCTTCAGTTGCCACAAAGTACAGGTAGGTTCGGTATCCAGACTCTCTCGCCTTGAGCATAAAAGCGATTTTGTCGTCGCTAGACATCACCGTTTCGAAGGTGAAAGACAGCTGGTCTTCGAGGAGCTTGTTCCGGATGAAGTCAGAGAGCACGGAGGCAAAATAGGAGTTCATCGCGACCGTCTGGAAATTCAGGCCGTTGCTGCTAAAGCCTATGTTGGTCGCCTCCTCATCGAGCCGGGCAGACCTGACCAGCCGATGCTCCCTAATGAAACCGAGGACATCATCACCCTCAACTTCCAGTTGAAAATCACTGAACTCCAGACGACCGCTGTCTTTGGCAGCCTTCTCGATTTCATCCGGGTTAATGTAGATACCGATCAGGTGGGAAGGGATGGCACTTTTCATCGTGCTCTTGCCGGAGCCGTTGGGTCCAGCAAAGACCCTCAACCGAGGGACAGTCATGAGCAGCGGCGCACCTTGATTACGCCACCCTGCGTCACTTTGTGCTTGGGCTTGGCCACCCGAATGACTTTGTGCTTACCGTCAGCAGTCGTTTCAACAAGCATGCCGTTCATGACTTCCATCACACTGCGGCCGGCAGCCAGGGCGTTGATATATGCGGTATTGATGGCGCCTTCAGCCATGACCGGGATCTTATCCTCCAGTCGGCTCACCAGATCGTCACTCAACACTCGTTTGGCTTTCATATCGCGCTCCACGTTCTCAGAGCGTGCAGAATCTGCACTTAATCAGAATCTTAGCTACGTAAACCTGTTTGTAACAGGGCGAAAGCTACTTCTGTCAGCCTCCATTCTAGAGGAATGGCGTCTGGAACCATACCTTTCAAGAGATTTTCACGTTCGATGCATGACCGGTGGCATTTGAAGCAAGTGCCGCCCTTGGTGCAGCGCCCAAATAAGGGAAGCACAATCCCCCACGAGTTGTTCAGCCGGTGGACAAAACGCGCCAGCGAAGCGGCAATCGTTCTTAAACTGCATGGTCTGTGTCGATGCAGCCAGGTTGAGTGCAAACGGGCGATCAAGACGATGCAATCGCCCATTAAGCAACAGGGTTACTGTGACACGCTCCGAAGCCGTTGCTGAATTCTCAACAGAAAACCGGCTTCGAAGGCATCTTGGCAGTCACCGACAGGAAAGGTCTTGCGCGTTTGCGCCAGTTCCCACCACAAAGGAATATCGGTCGTTGCCTCAAGCCAAGCCTGGGCACATTGCACACCACGCTCGATCATCGGCGAAAATTCGCTGCCCCAAGGTGTCAGAAGACTTGGGCAATCATCCGCCGCGGGAATTGAAATGTAGTTTTCGTCCATACGCACCCTAGATTTCTGATTTTATTGTTAGACACTGGACCCAGCCTCGAAATCTTAACGACACCAAATGAACGCTCGATAACAGGCATGGGCACCAAATGGCCTAATTCAATGCCAATGTAGACTATATCCCGTGGATTGAGAGTCCCTCAAGGCGCAATTTGCGCGCATGACTCAAGACTACGAACAACTTCGTCTGCAACTGGCGGAGAACATCCGCTGGATGCGGCGCGTAAAGAACCTTACCCAGGAGCAGCTGGCGCTCATGGCCGAGGTGGATCGCACCTACGTCAGCCAAATCGAACGATGCGCGGGCAACCCCTCGCTGTTGGTCCTGTGCAAACTCGCCAATATTTTCGAAATCACCACAGATCAACTACTTGTAGACGCCGATACCCTGCGCAGCTCCCTTCACGTCAAATAATAGACCCACGCCTCACAAATCCGATAGATCCGCCTTCATAATTCCCACTGACAGTCTTCAGTCCCTAACCGAACCTGCCCAGGCCATACACCGAGAGCCTGGATAATGCCTGTTGCCTGCTCGTCACTTCCGCCCACAAAACTACGGCCCTTGGCGCTAAGCATTCTGCTGGCGTGCGGCCCAAGCATGGCGCTGGACACCGTCAGCATCACCTCCTCCGTGCTTTCGCCAAACTGTCTCGAATACAGGGTCGTCGGCATTTGTTTCTGGCTCCTCTGCACGCCCTTCGGCTGCACAGTCAAAACCTCGACCAAGGTTCGTCATTTCATTCCTGAACTGGTCGTCTCGAGCTACGCCACCACCGGCAATAACCCCTGGACCAAGATGACCACCCTCTCCGCTCCCATCAGCGGTGCAGAAGGTGGCGGCAACCTGATCACGCCGAACGCCCGCCGCGACAACCTGCCTCGATTCAAGAACGTTGATGGCATCGGCCACCCCGGTGGCTGGGTCGCAACGCAACTGGCTTCGCAATCCGGCTATGCCTGCGCCAGCGGTGCAACTGCATTAATGCCTTACTACCTGAGTACCCTGGACTCACTGGCCTGGCGCCATGGCATCCCAGAAAGTTTCTACCCCGAATCGCTCATGCCGGGGATCCGTGAAATTGGTCGTCAGGTCTCGGGAAACATGTGGGGCAACGTTTATCCCCGGCAGGGCTTTCTGGTACAGCCCGACGATTTCAAGGCGGCCGCAGTCATGGCGCAACGCGCCGGCGATGTGATTACCCACAACTGGCAGCCGCATGTGTACTTACCACTCACGCCCGCCAAACGCGACGGCTACTGGCCGCCTGGCCCGATCGTTGAAAACGACGCTTCGACCCACAAATGGCAATTGCTCTACCCCCAGGTGCAGCCCACGTGCGCCATCTTCCCCAGCGATCCGGTACAGAGCGCGGATGGCGGCTACGCCTGGTCGCTGTGGCGTCCCTATAGCTGCTGCAAACGTGAGGGACAGACCTTCCTGTTCAGCATCGACTTCGAAGGAGGTGCTTCATGAGTCGGCTTCTCGCGCGGCCCTGGTTGGGCACGATGAGTCTGTTGCTCTGTGGACTGCTCGCCATTGCCACACATGCCTACGCCGCCGAGGGCGATTACCGTCTGGGTACTCAAGGTGAAGTACTCGACGACCGAGTGATGTACACCATTGGTGGCGGCTCGGCAGTCGGCTCACCGAGCTCGCTCTACCGACCCAGTGGTCTCGGTGTCGGCGGGTCATGGCGAGCGAACATGATGTGCGGAAACATGAGCCTCACCAACACCCTGCAAAACCAGCTGAACGGCGTCACCGAAGGTTTCCAGCAGATCATGGGCAGCATCGTGCAGAACGCGACCCAAGCCGTGATGTCGCTGCCGGCGTTGATCATCCAACGCGCCAACCCCGGCCTCTATGAGTTGTTGAGCAACGGGGTGATGCAGGGGCGTATCGACTTCGACCGCTCGAAGCTGACCTGCCAGGCCATGGCCGAGAAGATGGCGGACAAGGTCGGTCAAGCCGGCTGGGGCGCGCTGGCCAAGAACCAGGAGATGCAGGGCAATCTGGAGCAAACCGGCGGTGATGCGGTGGCCGCGGTGAAAAACACCGAGGCCCATAACGGCAACAAGGGGGTGTCCTGGGTCGGCGGCTCGAAGGCTGGTGGTGATGGGCAGACGCCCATTCGGGTGACCGCCGACGTAGTGCGCACGGGCTACAACCTGCTGCATAACCGGTCGATGGATGACAATGCCTCGATTAGTAATAGCGATTGCCTGGGTGGGGCCATTTGCCAGACCTGGGCTTCGCCCCAGGAGGAATCCGAATGGGCCGTTCGCGTGCTGGGCGAAACTGAAGTCACGACCTGCGATACCTGCGAAACCCTGCGTGCGACCGCTGGCAGCGGATTGACGCCGCTGATCCAGGAGGCCTACAGCGAACGTCTCAAGGCCCTGCAAGGGCTGCTGTCCGGCTCACTGTCGCCTACCCCTGACAACCTGGCGAAAGCCTCGAGCCCTATGCTGCCGGTAACCCGTGGCGTAGTCGAAGCCCTGCGCGACGACCCCGATCAGGATCTGTTGGCGCGGCGCCTGGCCAGTGAGACGGCCTTGTCCAGTGTGCTCGACAAAGCGTTGCTGCTATTGCGTACTCTGCTGGCGGGCAGTCACGAACCGAACATCGCCTCAGCCGAGCCGGCTCAGAGCGCCTTGACGAAAAACATCGACGCTCTAGAGCGCGAAATACGCCTGCTACAAACCGAACTGCAGGTCCGGCAGATACTCGCCACCAATACCGCCAGCCTGGTGCTCGATCGGCATGCCGGCGGTGCCGATGCTTCGCGCACCGTCGAGCAAGGCGACCCTGAGCCGGGCCGGCTCAATGACGCTGACGCCAGGCGCAAGTGAGCCATGAAACGCTCACCGCTATTCACTTTGCTTTCGAGCCTGGGGATTGCCGCGGTGATGATCCTGACCGCCGCACTGGTCGCATGGATCGGCCGCGCTGCGCTGAGTAGTTTCGAGGCCTGGCAGCACGCATTCGAATCCGTACTGCCCTATCTGCGGTGGTGGCGTGCCCTGCTCTACGGCGCCCTCTTTGCGCTCTGGTGGGATCTGCTTTGGCACTACCGACATCGACCCCAGGATCGACTGCGCGTGAAACGCATCGGAGCATTAGGGCTCGTACTCTTTACCTGCGTCGAACTCACCCGACTGTGAGGTCACCCCCATGCTTATGAGCACCAACAGCTACCTGGAGTTTTACCTCTCTCTCCTGGCCTGGATCATCAACAACGGCCTCTGGGGTGTCCTGTCCGACACCGGGTTGTTTGCCGCGCCCTTCGGCGCGATCATCCTGCAGGAATGGTTGTCGGCCCGTCAGCAAGGCGCGGATGAGGGAAACAAGGGATTGCTCTCGGTGCCGCGGATCGAGAACCGGTTGTGGCTGGCCTACATCGTCGTATTGTTCGGCTGCGCGCCGGTCTTTCCATTGAGCCTCTCGTCAATGGCATTCGATGATGCGGCGAGTCAGCGCTGCGGCGTGAGTGTGGCCAAGCCGGCGGATACTGCCTGGGGGACCACCTTCAATACCATTGGCGAACGCTCCGCCAACGTGCCGATCTGGTGGTTTCTGGTGCATGCCTTGAGCAAAGGGGTCACCGCAGCGGCCACCGCCTCCATTCCCTGCGCGCCGGATATCCGGCAGATGCGCATGGAGATCGACAGTTCGCGCATCGAAAGCCAGGTCCTCCTGCAGGAAGTCGCCGACTTCACTCGCGACTGTTATGGCTACTCTCGTTCCCGGCTGTTCACCAATCGCCCGCAACTGGACAAGGCACAAAGTCACGACGCGTCCTGGATCGGCTCAAGCTATCTTCTCGACACGCCCGGCTACTACGATACGGATCGTTCACGCACACCGCGCGTCAGCTGGCCGTATGACGAAAGCCGCGATGTTTCCCTGCCGCGGCTGGAGAATGGCGCGGGCTATCCCACCTGCAAGCAGTGGTGGAGCGACAGCGGTGTTGGCTTGCGCGAGCGCTTGGTCGAGCAGGTTGATCCCTCGCTGCTGACTCAGCTCAAAGGTTGGTTGACTGGCCGCTCGAGCAACGAGATCGAGGATGCCACCCTGCGCGAACTGGTCAGTCCGCGCCAGCAATCGATGTCCATGTCGCCCGGACAGGTGTACCAGGACTATGGTTCCAGCGCTCGTGGCGGTTCGATCAATCAGGGGCTCAATAACCTCGCCACCAACACCGGGCTGGCCCTCGGCTCCTTCAGCAACTTCCCGGCGATGAATGCACTACGCGCCGCCCTGCCAATGGTGCAGGCCTTCCTGATCATGGGCGTCATCATCAGCTTGCCGCTGATTCTGTTAGTCAGTACCTACCAGCTGAAGACCGTCATGACGGTGACGTTCGCGCTGTTCACACTGCACATGCTGACCTTCTGGTGGGAACTGGCCCGCTGGGTCGACTCCAGCATGCTCGACACCTTGTACAACCAGGTTTCGGCGTCCAATCAGGTGCTGTTGTCGCTGCCGACATCCGGATTTATGGATGGAACCGTCACCGCGCAGGTAATTGAGTATGTGATGGGGGCGATGTTCATCGTGCTGCCGATGGTTTTTCTAGCCACCATGAGTTGGGCCGGATATAGCGTAGGTTCAGGCGTAGAAGGAATGCTCAGCAGGGGAACCCATGCTGCACAGACAGCGAGCTCTAACGGAACCTCTCAGTTGATGAGCGGTGCAAGAATTGTTTCGGGTAAATCGAGCTCAAAATAACCACAGGCTACTTCAGAGAACCCCATTTATCGTACCGCTCAGGCCAAGAAGTTCTATGCATTGGATCATCAAGATCGTCAATATCTGGAGTGTCTGAATCTTGAACTGGGATAGCTGCTAATGCGACGATTGTGCACATCAGCATAAACAACCAGAAGCTAACAAAAAGAAATGCTCCGAGCAGAGCTAACTGGGCAATCAGAAAACTCCCGCGAACAAATAATTTACCTGCGGGCATACCTGCCGTTTCCGCACGCTCAACCACGCGGGATTCAAACGTTTTCAACCTACGGTAACCACGCTTCACCGACATACCACAGGCGTACGCCCAGCGGTGGGCACGTGAACTCTGAACAGGTTGCTGAGTCGGCATGGTCTCGCCCTCTTCTGAGCGTTTTCATGGTGGAGACAGGAGTAACAGCCTACTACTGAAAACGGCCCGTGCCTGACCGTTTATCAGTTTGCCCAGACGAAAAATCTTCACTGGAAGACAGAAGACAAGCCCCGTGAAACAGCATCTCTACAGTCATTGACCCATACAAATCGTCCGGCTAAATACAAGGTACGGATCGCTGTTATCGACAGCACCCCGCCCAGGTAGCCAGAACCTTCAAGGCTACGTCACTTCGATGATGGCTCTCCCCAAGTGCGATTAGCGTTCGGTAGCTCGCACGGTGACCGTTTCTACGGTGATGAACGCCTACTGCTCTCCTGAGCGCCTTTCGAGCTCTGCTCGTCAGGAAAATCCTCTTGATTTTCTTCAACCCACTGCGGGGAAATCTTTTCCCGCACGGGACAGGTTTCTTCGCGTTTTCAACGGAGACATACCATGCCCGACTCACTTACACCGGAAGCACTGAACACCCTTCGGTTGCCCATCGTGTTCACACCTGGCGCATGGCAACGCGCAGTACAGCTCGAGCGTTCCGATCACGCTGGGAAGCTGCAGGTCGATCGGTTGAGCCACGTATTGCGCGCAGCCTTCGAAGCCCACCTCGCCAATCCACAAAAGCTCTATGTGCTGTTCGAGGTAGTCCACATTGAACCAACCGATTACTTAGACCACGATCCGTTGCTGCAATTGAGTCTCAGCCTACTCCAAGAACCGGGTCAGCCTGGCGCCTTACTGATAGCGCTTGCAGGAGAACACCAGCGCTAAGCGCAATGGGCGGCGCCCACCTCCACATTCGGACGGCATGCAAGACCTGCATCAATCCAGCCCATCACCCACCGGGGAACCCTCCCCCGGCGGGCAAGGCGTTCCTTCGTTTTTCTTTCGAGGAAATTGCCATGCGCGATATCTACCAAGACGTAACTGACAAGATCGTTACCGCGTTAGACCAAGGCGTTGCTCCTTGGATCAAACCCTGGTCCTCAAGTGGCTCAGCTTACATCGGTCATCAACCCTACCCCATCAATGCCATCACGCGACGTCCGTATTCGGGCATCAATTTACCGCTGCTCTGGGCCGAGGCCAGGTTGCAGGGGTTCACTCAAGATCGTTGGCTGACCTTCAACCAAGCTAAAAAGGCCGGTGGGCACATCCGTAAGGGTGAGCACAGCACTCTGGCTGTGCTCTACAAGCCGATGGAGCGCGAGGAACAGACCGAGTCAGGCCAACCCGTACTCGATGAAAACGGTCAGCCCAAGGTCGCTCACTTCGGCATTCTCAGGACGCATTTTCTGTTCAACATCGAGCAAACGGAGGGGCTCGAGATGTTCAATCAAACCCTGCTCGAAACGGAACCGACCGATCCCTTCCAGGCCAATAGCGTTGCGGAAAATCTGCTGTTAAGTTCAGGTGCACGCATCGTTCATCGGCCTTCCGACGAAGCCTTTTACCACCCGATCAGGGATCTCATCCAACTGCCGACAAAAGCGCAATTTCACGATGAAGGTGGGTACTACGCCACCGCACTTCACGAGCTGACGCACTGGACCGGACATCACTCTCGGTTGCAGCGTGAGGGAGTGACGTCATCCTGCCCGTTCGGCTCGCCAGGCTACGCGTTTGAGGAATTGATCGCCGAGATGGGCGCCGCTTTTTTATGCGCTTATGCCGGTATTCCGGGAGAGCTGCGGCACGAGGGCTATATCGACTCTTGGCTCAGCCTGCTCAAGGCAGACAAGCGCGCGATCTTTCGGGCCAGCGGCCAAGCTCGAGCCGCATCGGAGTATCTGCTCAGTCTGGAGCAACAACTGAACCCAGCGGTCTTGGACGACTCGCTATGCAGGAACGACGGAGCTTAATCGTTAGTTATGCTGAAACTCACCCCAACAATCGCTTCACAGGGCGCAACGCAAGTTGGGCCCTTTTTTCTGTTTCCAGAAAACAAACGGCATCACACTGCGGGCCCCTCACGTAAATGACAATAGATGGCCACACGCCAACGGCGAGCTGTCACTCATCTAGGTTCTGCGCCAGAAAGTCCACCAGTTCGAGTGGACTCCGGCTATCGATCACCTTGTAGATCAGATCGCGTTTACTGCGCGGTAACTTCTTGACCACGCTCTTCGCCGAGGCCCTGACGGCCTCGTCTGTCCCATGGATACGTGCCGCGAGCAGCAGCACGAGCGTGGCATCAGTAAGATTCATGGCAAGACCCGAGAAAATTCGCACCGCAGTGTACCGACTCTTCCCTTTTCCGTACTAGCACGCGCCTCCAACAAAACGGCACCAGGAGAAATCGATATTCCGATTGCCGCACAAAGGGACAAGAGCCAAAAGGACGGGTAAGGGTTGGAAGGGCATGGGGACTCAAGGGTAAGAGCTCTATCCGAAAAGGCTAAAAGGCCACTGACCCAACCACTTCCCGGAGGTCACGATGCTCAGTCTGTTTCGCCACAAAAGGCAGAAGCCCCCTCCGCCACCGACCGTCAACGTCGCCGAAGGTTACCTGTCCATCGAGTCAGCCCATACCCTCTTAGCAGTGGAGCACCGCCGCCAGTTGCTCGATCGCATCTGGCAATACACCGCCCTCTCCCACGTCCAATTCACCCAGCTCTACTTAAATCCGATCCATCGCTACGCCGAACAGGTCCAGCAACTCCCGGCCAGCGAGACGCACCACCATGCGTATCTCGGTGGCATGCTCGACCATGGCCTGGAGCTGGCCGCCTGTAGTTTGAAACTGCGCCAATCCTATCTGCTTCCCACCGGCGCTGCGCCCGAAGACCAGGCCGCCCAGACTGACGCCTGGTCCGCCGGCATCGCCTATGGCGCGCTGCTGCATGACATCGGCAAGATCGCCGTGGACCTGCAGGTCGAACGTCAGGATGGCAGTCCTTGGCACCCCTGGCAGGGCCCACTGGATCAGCCCTACCGTTTTCGCTACCTCAAAGGTCGCGACTATCACCTGCACGGCGCCGCCGCTGGCTTGCTCTACACCCAAATTCTCGACCGTCCTATCTTGGACTGGCTCAGTGGCTTTCCGTCACTCTGGGCCAGCCTTCTGTATGTCCTGGCCGGTCAGTACGAACGTGCTGGCGTGCTCGGCGAGTTGGTGATGCAGGCCGACCGTGTTTCCACCGCACAGAACATCGGCGGCAACCCAAGCAAGGCATTACAAGCGCCCACTCATTCACTGCAGTACCACCTGATCAGCGGGTTGCGTCATCTGGTTCAGCACGAACTGAAACTCAACCAGCCAGGTGCCGCGGGATGGCTGACCCAAGACGCACTCTGGCTGGTCAGCAAGACAGTCACGGACAAACTGCGAGCCTATCTGCTGTCGCAGTCGATTGAGGGCATCCCCACGTCCAACATCGCGGTGTTCGACGAACTGCAGTCGCATGGGCTGGTCGAGTCGACTCCGGGAGGCAAAGCCATCTGGACCGCGCTTATCGCGCAGGGGGACTGGCAGAAGAGCTTTACGTTTTTGCGCGTTCAACCGGCGTTGATCTGGGGGAACGATGATCGCCCCGAGGCTTTCAGCGGAACGGTGAGCGTTGCAGCCGATGATCACTCGACTAACGCTCCGGCATCCTCCATGGCAGGCAGTACAAGATCAACTCAAAACCCATCGCAATCCGATCCACTTGCGATGGAAGATAACGACTATTTAGGAACGTTGCTGAACATGTTCGAAATGGCAGAACCCGAAACACGTGAGGCGCCGTCAGCAAGCGCTCTCGAAGCCTCTACGCCCCCTTCGGATAACCCTGGCCAGGCATTCCTGAATTGGATCAGAGAAGGCATCCAAAGTCACAAGCTGATCATCAACGACAGTAAGGCCAAAATTCACACGGTGTGTGGCAGCGTATTTCTGGTCACGCCTGGCATTTTTCAGCGATATGTTCAGGAGTTTCCGGGCATCTCCATGGGTGCCGATTACGAAGGTGAAGAATGGCGATGGGTGCAGAAACAATTCGAGAAACTGAAGACCCACAAAAAGCGCGGGGATGGTTTGAATATCTGGCTCTGTCAGGTCGAAGGGCCTCGGAAAAGAGCAAAGCTCAAAGGTTATTTTTTAGTAAACCCGGAACTGTTGTTCGAAACTGTGCCTGGCGACAATCCTTTTCTCATAATCGATAATTCTGAGTGAATTTGCTTAAGGCCCACGCGCCAAGCGTTCTTGACTGTTACGAGCGCGTCCTTCAGCGTGCGTGTTCATTTACTCAATGCACCTCCTCTAGGCAGAGCGGTTGTGCTCTTGATAGAAGATGGTGGTGACATTTTTTCGCCCTCCATTCGTCAGCACGGTCATCCCCTCCCCTTCAAGTGGCTCGACAGCACTGAGCATTAGGTACGAGGGCTGACCGTTTTTGCTTTCACAACCAAGAACCGCAAAGGCGATCGACCTCTGAAGCAGAATCTAGCGAATACCGACAAATTAAAAAAAACACCTAGCTCTTTACGAAAATGCAGTTGTCCGGGATGATGGCAGTCTGCCAAAAAAACCAGGGATTGAGGTATGGAAAAGTTTTGGGTTGCCGCCTTAAAATATGGTGGAAGCGCTACTATAGGTGCCTTTGTTGCTTACATTGTTTATCCTGCAATAATTTCATCCCCTATATTGAAAAACCTAAACAGCGCCCAATTATTCGCACTACTCTGCCTGATTAGCGTATTAACATTTTTTATCTGTATCCTCCTTATAAACTTCGCAAAAAACAATTCAAAGGAAGGAAACACTATAACGGTCTCCCACTCCAAAGTAAGTGGAGGAATTACCGGTGGAAATCGCACTACCGGTAAACCCGAATGAACAAAATCGTTGTTAAAAGCTCAGATGTAAAAGGCCCAATTATAGGGGGCGATCAAAATAACATTACTCACATACACGTTGCTGCAGCACCCGACCCCAATATCATTAGAGCGGGCCTAGACAGGATAAGCCTTCTTTCCGAAGGCGATGAAGAGTTCAAAGACTTCATCGAGCTTTTTAACTCTTACCTCAGAGACCGGGAAGGTAGACCAATAGTCGGATTAAGACAAAAACTTCTCAATGGAGGTAGAGAAGACCTAGTGGAGGATGCTATAGAACATAAAGACCGGTTCGCAAAAATAGCAGCAAAGGCTCAGCTCTCACCACGAAGACAGTACATTTACTTTTATATACTTCAAAAAATAAAAGCCGCATTTGATGGGCAAATCCGCCCACTCATTAAAGCCGGTGCTCGCCCCGAAGATATTGACCAGTCTATTTATCACAACATCGTTAATTCCATTTTTTCCGAAGTCAACTGTGTCGACATATCAATTGATCAGCACTTGATCTATGGAATGTTGTATTTCTTAACAGGGAAGTGCCATCTGGTCTGGGAGATATGAAATGTTAATTTATCACCCTGCGTACGACGCTAATCACTGCTTATACAGATTACTAGCAATACTACAAGCAACCACGGAATTCACTCTAAGCTGGGATCAGCTAAGGGTCCTAGACTACTACTATCTATTTCCAAGCCAGATAAAACACATAAAACCCTGGCCTACTAACATTAAAGATTTTAAATCGAATTTAAAATCCATCCCAAATCAGTTTGAAGACATTAACAATCCAGCTCGAGTTCTTTACGACCTCCAAGCTTTCCAAAAAACAGCAGCACTGGAATTGATTGCGAAAGGTATAATTTCAAAAGCCGAATTCGAAAATGGAATACTGAAGATCAATGGCGAGCTTCTCCCAGAAAATTATATAAAGCTCATAGAGAGTGACGACTTTCTTAAAAGTGATGCCTTTAAAGTGATTACAAAGGCGCTGCCAAAAGTCGAATTCAACGGAGACTCCGGGTTGAAAAAACGCTCGGGACTAATGGAATATATATATGACATCAAATAGACCAACCTTATTTATCCGTCGTTTTTTGGTCATGAAATCTGGCCGCGCCGTTTATGATCAAGACTTCCATCTGGGCATCAATATAATTCGCGGCGATAACAGCATAGGCAAATCTACCATTATGGATTTGCTTTTTTTTGGACTAGGTGGAGATCTCAGAGAAGAGCGCTGGAACAAAGAAGCTGCTGCATGTGACAGTGTTATTATCCAGACTGAAATCAACGAATATACTTTAACAGTCTCCCGATCTATTGAACCGGCAAACAAGCCCCCCATGCAGTTTTTTTCGGGGGACTACGAAAGCTCGCTCAAAAACCATGCTGAGTGGGTTCAGTACGGCGTCATGCGCACAGCTAACAAGCACAGCTTTTCGCAACAAATTTTTGAATTATTCGGCTGGCCACATCACCAAACTGATGATAATTCCAACCTTACAATCCACCAAATATTACGCCTAATCTATGTAGACCAAGATACACCCGTAAATAAGATCCTTAAAGCTGAACTAGCTTTTGATAAGCCTAGTATGCGACAAGCAATCGGAGATTTCCTTCTTGGTGTAGATGACCTAGGAACGTATGGACTTCGACAACAACTCTCTAAGGCTGAAACAGAATTCAGCAAAATATATGGCCAACTCGAAGCCATTTTCAAGTACATATCGCCTACAGAGGGGGTGCTACGAGCCGAGCACCTTAACAAAGAAATTGAAGATTCTAATGATGAACTTAGCGCACTCTTAACAGAAAGACAACACACAGCATTACAACCTGATACCGACTCGAGTCCAAAAATCAGGGAAGCTGCTGTAAAAGTTGCAGAGCAGATCTCAAATTTGGCGAAAGAAATCGACATTCGGACCTCAAGGCGAGTTGAGCTAGTTAATGAGATTGTCGAGTCAGAGCTTTTTATTAAAGCAATTGATTTTAGACTGAAGTCCTTGCAAGAATCGAGGGCGACCTATGACTTCTTCGGAGAGGTTAGATTTAAGTTTTGTCCCTGCTGCTTATCCTCTATAGATGTTCACGACTCTAGCATTTGCCATCTTTGCAAAACCGAAGTTGACGATGAGAAAAGAAAAAGCTCTTATTTAGCCACACTGAACGACCTGAATTTTCAAAAACGCGAAAGCGAGTCGGTGCTAACCGAGCTTAGAACACGACTAGAAGAAGCTGATAGATACATTCAGATTGAAAGCCATCAACTTAACACCTTAAAATCAGAGCACAAAGCAGCACTAACACTTAGTTCGGACAAAGTACTTAAACTCTACACTCTATCTTCTAGGATCGGCACTCTCGAAGAACGCATAACAAATTTAAAAAGCAAGATAAAACTTGTCTCCAGCGTGGAGCAGCTTATATCTGAGAGAGACAAACTAAATACGCAGATAACACATTTAAAAGACGAAATAAAAAAGAACAGCTACTTAACTGAAGCCAGGAAAATAAAACTAGAATCCAACCTATCTGAAAGAACAATTACCCTTCTCAGACAAGATGGTGGATTTGAAAGCGACTTCATAGATCCCGGGAAATTTGAATACGACTTTGCCAAAGACTTTATGCTGGTCGACGGCAGGTCGAAATTTTCAGCAAGCTCTGAAACAATTATGAAAAACAGCTTTCACCTTGCGATTCTTCAAGAATCAATATGGGATGAAAATATGCGATATCCCCGCTTACTGTTAATGGACAATATTGAGGATAAGGGGATGGGGCCAGCACGCAGTCAAAACTTTCAAAGACTTCTAGTTCGCTCACTCGAAGGAATAGAACAAAAATATCAAATAATCATGACCACATCCATGATCGACCCCGAGCTAAATGAAAGCGACTATTGTGTCGGTCCATACTATGAAAAAGGAATGCACACGCTCCAGCTATCTGGAGAGCCAAAAGGTCAGTAGAGCCATCGGATCAGTTCTAAGGATGGAAGCAAGCGGTGACATCCGTTGTCACCGTCTTAAACAGCACTTCAACTTGAGCCCAGATATCTGCACACGATCCCTATGGTCACGTCGAAATTATCCGAAGTGAGGACATCGATTGGCGAACGACCTTTTAGTCGCTCATTGGGCTCACAGAGCGTCCGATAAAGCCTCCATGCATCCACATCTGGAGACCGCTTTAACACGGTGAGAACCAGCTTGTGCCGCAATGGATCAAGTTGCCAATCGGGAATGCGCTGACCGCGATTCCCTAGACTCAAGGACAGCAGACGCCGGGCCTTGATATCCCGATTGATCTGATCACGGGATTTGCCTGCCAGCTTGGCGAAGACTAGCAGCGGTAAATTACTCGAAGCCTCATAAGTGGCTAGCATCTCTGCGCGCTCACGCTGGATGTCGGACACGTAGGATTTTTGCGGCTTTTCCGTCCGGATTGGAACGGATACGACAGGCGATTTGTGGTGCACGATGTGGGCCGGTTCGCTGCTGACTAACACCCTGGCCACTGGGGCGGTCGTCGTTGGAGCGCTACTGTTGTACAGAACAGAATTTACGTTCGCGTTTTCGAGCGAGGGCAGCGAAGCAGCCCCCTCCAGACGAATAGTGAGCGGAGAGCTTGCCGCCTTCAGTTGGCCCTGTCCCCAAAGATCCAGTCGGTTGGCCCAGTCCTGCATCATTGTCCGGCGCTGCTCGACGTATTCAGCGTGGTTGTAAGCCGCACTTACCTTGTCTGGGTCGGCATGAGAAAGCTGGGCATCCACCCACACCTTTGGGTAGCCGATCTCGTTAAGCGCCGTCGAGATCGTAGCCCTCATACCATGACCGGTCAGTTGGTCAGCATAGCCCATTCGACGCAGCGCACCATTCAAGGTGTTCTCACTGATGCGCTTACTCAGGTCGCTCCGATGCATGAACAAGTAACGTTGCGCCGGGACAACCTGGCTGAGCAACTGGCGCACTATTTCAAGCGCCTGAACCGACAATGGGACGATATAGGGCGGTATATTTTGGGTCTGCTTCCCTGGCTTACGCATCGCTACCTGGAGTTGCTTCACCACCTCCGGCGGTATGATCCATAACCGCTGTTCCAGATCGAACTGATCAGGTGTCGCCAAGCGCAACTCACCGGTGCGGACACCAGTCAGCAACAGAAGTCGAAGACCAAGCCGTGTTTGGCTTACTCCACGGTGCCAACGAAGCGCAGCGAGCAACGCCGGCAGCTCGTCCATACGTAAAAACGGATTGTGCGCTACCGGGGGCTTGGGGAGTGCGACGACGTCAAGATCTGAAGCCGGATTGTGTTCCAGCCCATCTACCTTCACCAGCGCATATCGGAACAATTGGTTGAACCAGGTCCGACACTTTTCAGCTGTCGTTAAGGCCTTGCGCTGTTCGATCCTGCTCAGCAAATCCAGCAGATCGTGACGATTGATATCGTAGACGGACCGCCCACCAAGCGATGGCAGGATGTCTTTATTGAAGATTCTTAAAATTTGCGAGAGCGTGCTCTGGCGGCCTTCCCTCAGGCTCAGCCTGCGAAATTCGACCCACTGATTGAACACTGCTTCGAAAGTATGCTCTGCCGCAGTACGAACAGCACGACGTTGCTGTTTGCGGTACTCATAGGGATTGATGCCTTGAGCAACCAAGGCACGCGCCTCATCACGTCGCGCTCGGGCTTCTTTGAGACCGATTTGTGGGTAACTACCCAGGGACATACGCTTCTGCGTACCCGCCCAGTAGTACCTGAAGCGCCAGATTTTTCCACCTTGGGCTGTCACATTGAGCGCGAGCCCATCCGTGTCGCCTAGCGTGTAGTCATTACCGGTAATTCGGGCGTGCCGAACGGTCATATCCGAGAGTGTCATAGCGAGCTCCTGAACAGAGTCAGGGCCAGATGCTCATCTCGCTATCCAACCTGTTCCAGCAACAAACCGATTCAGTACTCATCCAAATTCAAGATTCCCATCGGGACTTAAATCGGGACTTAAACGCACCGGATAGTGCTGGATTTCAGTGGTTCCCGCCGGAACGAAAAAAGGACCCGAAGGTCCTGATTTCAATCACTTACAGAATTCAGTGGAACTCTGCAGCGCAATATTTGGAGCGGGAAACGAGACTCGAACTCGCGACCCCGACCTTGGCAAGGTCGTGCTCTACCAACTGAGCTATTCCCGCGTCTTGGTGATGCGCATTCTATAGAATCCTCATCACCCGTCAACCCCTTGATTCAAAAAAGTTTTATTTCTTTTCAACCTCGGTGCGCAGATGCGGCCAGGCGGCGCGCAAATATTGCAGCATGGACCACAAGGTCAGGCCTGCGGCAATCAGCAGCAAGGCGTAGCCCAGCAATACCCAGAAGGAGAAGTCCGACGGATTCGCCAGCAGGATCACCAGGGCGAGCATCTGCGCCGCGGTTTTCCATTTGCCCATGTTGGACACGGCCACATGGGCACGGGCGCCGATTTCGGCCATCCATTCCCGTAGGGCCGAGACGACGATCTCACGACCGATGATCACGGCCGCCGGCAAGGTCAGCCAGAGGTTGCCGTGTTCCTGCACCAGCAGCACCAGGGCTACCGCTACCATCAGTTTGTCGGCCACCGGGTCGAGGAACGCGCCAAACGGCGTGCTCTGTTCCAGGCGGCGGGCCAGGTAGCCGTCCAGCCAGTCGGTGGCAGCCGCGAAGGCGAAGACCGAACTGGATGCCATGTAGCTCCATTCGTACGGCAGGTAAAACAGCAAAATGAAAATCGGAATGAGCAGGACGCGTAGTACGGTGATCAGATTAGGGATATTCATCGGCACAACTGGCTACGAGGTGAGAAGGCATTCTACTCGCTGTGCAGATTTGCATAAATCAACTCTGCGAGCTTTTTACTGATACCGGGAGCTTTGGCTATTTCTTCGATGCTGGCACGGGACAGCTCCTGCAAGCCACCAAAATGTTTTAACAGGTCACGCCGCCGTGTCGGCCCGACCCCTGCGACCCCTTCCAGGGTTGAGGTGCGCCGGGTTTTGCCACGTCGGGCACGGTGGCCGGTGATGGCGAAACGGTGGGCTTCATCGCGGATCTGCTGAATCAGGTGCAGTGCCGGAGAGTCGCCCTTCAAGGTGAACTCATGGGCCGCATCATTCAAGTACAAGGTTTCAAAACCGGCCTTGCGGGTGGCACCCTTGGCCACGCCGAGCAGGATCAGGTCGGGGACGGCCAGTTCGTTGAGCACGTCGCGGGCCATGGACAGCTGACCCTTGCCGCCGTCCACCAGCAGGATGTCCGGCAGCTTGCCCTCGCCGTCCTTCAGTTTGCTGAAGCGGCGGGTCAGGGCCTGGTGCATCGCAGCGTAGTCATCGCCCGGGGTGACGCCTTCGATGTTGTAACGGCGGTAATCGGACTTGATCGGCCCTTCCGGCCCGAACACCACGCAGGAGGCCACGGTGGCCTCGCCGCTGGAGTGGCTGATGTCATAGCACTCCAGGCGCTGGGGCGGTTCGTCGAGCTTGAGCACTTCGGCCAAGGCATCAAATCGTGCAGCGACGTGCTGGCGGTTGGCCAGGCGTGCGCCCAGGGCCTGTTCGGCGTTGGTCACGGCCAGTTGCTGCCAGCGGGCACGGGTGCCGCGCACGCGGTGGCTGATGTCCAGCTCGCGGCCTCGCAGTTCGTGAATCGCCTCGATCAGCGCGGGGAAGTCCTCGTGCACCACGTTGACGATCAACTCGCTCGGCAGGTCGCGCTCGGGGCTGCTGACGTAATACTGGCCCAGGAACGCCGCCATGACTTCGGCGACCTCCTCTTCTATACCGGTCTGGGGGAAGAAGTTCTTGCTGCCCAGCACCCGCCCGCCCCGCACGCTGATCAGGTGCACACAGGCGCCGCCCGGGTTGACGAAGGCGGCGATGACATCGACGTCGCCGGTGCCGCCTTCCATGCTCTGCTGGTCCTGGACGCGGCGCAGCAGGGAAATCTGGTCACGCAGTTCTGCGGCACGCTCGAAATCCAGGGTGCTGGCCGCTTGCTCCATGGCGCCGGACAATTCATCGGCCAGGGCATTGCTGCGGCCTTCAAGAAACATCACCGAGTGACGCACGTCCTCGGCGTATTCCGCCGGCTCAACCAGGCCCACGCACGGCGCCTTGCAGCGTTTGATCTGGTATTGCAGGCACGGGCGGTTGCGGTTCTTGTAGAAACTGTCTTCGCACTGGCGCACGAAAAATGCCTTTTGCAGCAGGCTCAGGCTCTCGCGGATGGCGCCGGCGCTGGGGTACGGCCCGAAATATTTGCCCTTCTGCTTCTTGGCACCGCGATGGATGCTCAGGCGCGGAAAGTCGCCGTCCGAGAGAAACACGTACGGGTAGGACTTATCGTCACGCAGCAGGATGTTGTAGGGCGGCCGCCATTCCTTGATCAGCGTCTGCTCAAGCAGCAGCGCCTCGGTTTCATTGGCGGTGATGGTGGTTTCGACCTGGGCGATACGCGCCACCAGCGCCGCAGTCTTCGGCGCCAGGCCCGTCTTGCGGAAGTAACTCGCCAGGCGGCTCTTCAGGTTCTTGGCTTTACCGACGTAGAGCAGGCGCGCTTCGCTGTCGAACATGCGATACACGCCGGGGCGGCCACTGCAGGTAGCAAGAAACGCACTCGGATCGAACAGGAATTTTATTTCAGGGGCTGTCATTTCAGGCGCTGGCGTCAACCATGCCGTGGCGTACCGCCAGCAGGGTCAGTTCAACATCACTGCTGATGGAAAGCTTTTCGAAAATCCGGTAACGGTAGGTGTTCACGGTTTTCGGCGACAGGCACAGCTTGTCGGAGATCGACTGAACTTTTTGGCAGCCGACAATCATCAAGGCGATCTGGATTTCCCGCTCCGACAGCGCATCGAACGGCGAGTCGCTGGTGGGCTGGAACGACTTGATCGCCAACTGCTGGGCAATCTGCGGGCTGATGTAGCGTTGGCCGGCAAACACCAGCCGAATGGCCTGGACCATCTCCGCCAGGCCCGCGCCTTTTGTCAGATAGCCGGCAGCGCCCGCTTGTAGAAGCCGTGTAGGAAACGGATCTTCTTCACACACGGTGACTACCACGACTTTGATATCCGGATGGCTGCGCAACAACTTCGTAGTGGCGCCAAGACCGCCGATCCCGGGCATCTTGACGTCCATCAAAACCACATCGGGCTTCAACTCCCGGGCCTTGATCAGGGATTCCTCCCCTGACTCGGCCTGGCCGACTACTTGCAGGCCATCGATGTCAGCCAGCATTCGTGTAATGCCTGTACGAACGAGATCATGGTCATCGACTACTAGCACCCTAATCAAGCAGACACCTCGCGATATGGTCTTATAGGTTGCTGAACACCTTAGCAAAAAACCAAGGCGCAGACCTAGCTGCAAGCGTCATATATATAGAGTTTCAATGCACAACAGACCGTCGCCGAACGGCTCGCGGCTTGATTTCCTGGGTAAAAGGTCAGGAATCCTGGGCCGAGGACCTGTTTTTTCCGTTGCTCAAGGCTGAATGCTCGGCCAACGTAGAGGTCAAGCGATGGATTGCGTCCTGGTCTTCCTTGAACATCGCCCGGTAGTTACCCAGCACTTTCTCTTCAACCTGGCTGAGGTTTTCAAGTTGGGTTGGTGTCGGCGTGCCGGTTAACACGTACAGGATATCGACACCTTTTTCTGCCACGCGAGACAGGTAATCTGCCTTGGGCGCGCGGCCGCCATTTTCATATTTACCCTGTGCGTTCGCCTCTACACCTCCTATTTCACCAAAACTTTTCTGCGACAGGCCGAGTCGCTCTCTTTCTTGCCTTAACCGGGAACCGATTCCACTCATTTGGATGTATGATCCTATTTGGCACACCCCAAGAGGTGACACACTCATCTCGTTTTACACAAACTTGAACGGTTTTGAACTATGCCCGGTATTCGCACTGCTGCACAAGCCAAGGCCTGGCTGGAACATCAAGGTAAGTCTGTTCAAGCGTTCGCCCGGGAACATGGCGTAGACCCGGCAACCACTTATCAAGTGCTCGCTGGGCGCAAAAAGGGACGGCGTGGAGAAGCCCACAAGGTGGCGGTCCTGTTGGGCATGAAGGACGGCATCATTATTCCAGGTGATGATGAAATCGTGAGGCAGGCGCAGGAAGTCACGTCCTGAAGTCAGTATGCGCTTATTAAAACCAAGTGCCTGTTTTCCTGAAATCGGACAAATCCGCACCTGATCACGGGCGGCAATCGCGCTCCATGCGCCAGAAGCAATCCTCCGCACCCACGATTTCCAGGCCCTTGCGCTGATAGAGCCTTCGCGCCGGGTTGGTCTTGAAAACGGTCAACCGTAAAAGACCCAGCCCCTCGGCGCGCGCCTTATACACCATCTGCTCGATGACCCAGCCGCCCGCCCCTTGATGACGAAACGCCTCAAGGACGTGCAATTCGCGGATATACAGCGCCTTTGGGTCACGACTGACACTGATAAAACCCAGCACCTCGTTATCGCGACAGATCAGCCAATTCTCCCGACCGGCCCAGGCGGTATCAAACCCGGCATCAGACCACGACAAATCGTATTGGCGATAATAGTTGCCCATGGCCTGATGGGTCAGGGTTCGGGCGAAGGCCAGGTGTTGGCTGGTCGCTGCCTGCAGTTGAAACGCCATGGGCCTGCGCTCCCTAAATCACCACCTGTTCCCCGTGCCACTGGCCGGCGGTGTTGCGACGTGCGATCACCAACGCATCGCCTACACCCGGGCTGGCTGCGATCAAACCGCCATCTGCGCCCCAGATTGCGCTGCGCCCGGCGCACGTCCAGCCACCGGATGGGCCGCCGTGATTGGCCATCAGTACCACCATCCCGTGCTCGGCCGCGTAGCCCTGAAGCAAGGCAGTATCCGGAGCGTAGCCGCCTTCGCTGATCAGCACACCGGCGGCGTAGATATTCGCCCCCGCCTCGGCAGCCTGCCGGGGATGGCTGGCGTGGGAGAAATCTGCGCATACCGCCAGGGCGATCCGGTCGCCACCCCATTCAAGCGCCGCACCGCCCTGCCCCGCGGTAAACGCTACTTCTTCGCCAGGGTGCAGATGCTGCTTGGTGTACACCGCCAGCGAGCCGTCCTGGCCCAGCACCAGCGCGCCGATCAACACCTCACTCACCGCCCCTTGGCGAATCGGCATGCCCACCACGGCGGTGATGCGCAGCTCACGCGCCATCTCCCGCAGCGGCGCCAGCACTTCATCGTACGGCGCAATCGCCAGCCCGGCGGCCAACGCAGGTTCATAGCCGGTCAGGGACAGCTCCGGAAACACCAGCAATTTCACACCGTGCGCCGCTGCGATGCGCATGAATGCCAGGTGATGCGCGATGTTGGCGGGCAAGTCGCCCGCAATGGAAACGGTTTGGGCAGCAGCAATCGTCAAGGCAGTCATGGTCGCATCCAGGCAATCATCGTGAAGTCCGTGCAGCATATCGACACTTGGGTCATAGCCGTAAGTACCCAACCTCGATAGAAATTACTGATTGAATCCGCCCACTCGCCTCAGTTAAGCTCCACCCATCATTTGGAGACACACCATGTTGCAACTCACCCACACTCAGGTTTGCCCTGCTGCCAGCGCCCAGCGCTCGGTCGTGGCTGCCCGTGTGAGCGGTTTGAGCGCACTGGTCAGCTTTTATTTTGGGTATTGGTTTAGCCACTGGCGCGCCTGATACCTGAAATCGGCGCCCACTACTCAAGGGGTCGCCTACCAGAGAAATCTAAACCCCCGGTCGGCTCCCCGACCGGGGGTTTTGTTTTTTCAGCCCTTATTATTTTTGCCACACACCGAACACTTAAAGGACTCACGACATGAACTACGCCACCTATTACCGCTACGACACCTCCACCGCCTGGCGATTTAGCAAGCTCCGTTCGGGACAGCCTGCCGCCTCCGATCGGTCACCTATTGGTGGCAAGCCAACACACGTAGCCAATACGGCCAATTGTCGAACACCCCAGTAGGGCCGAGCGTGCGGGAACAGCCCGCCGCTTGCCCAGGAAGCCAGAATATGAACTCTTCGATCGCCGCTCTGCCCGTTCCTACCCTGCCCTGCGCCAATGAAACGCTGACCCAGCGTTTGCCCAGTTCTCTGGAGCTCAAGCACCAACTGCCCCTGAGCCCGTTCCTCAACGAACAAATCCACGCCCATCGCCAAGCCGTGCGCGCCATCCTCAAGGGCGAAGATTCACGCCTGCTGGTGATCGTCGGCCCGTGCTCGATCCACGACCCGGAATCGGCCATGGAATACGCCCGCAACCTGAAAAAACTGGCCCATGAAGTCAGTGACCAGATGCTGCTGGTGATCCGCGCCTACGTCGAAAAACCCCGCACCACCATCGGTTGGAAAGGCCTGGCCTACGACCCGCGCCTGGATGGCAGCGACGACATGGCCGCCGGCCTGACCCTGTCCCGGGAACTGATGCGTGAAATGCTGCGCCTGGGCTTGCCGGTCGCCACCGAGTTGCTGCAACCGATGGCTGCCGGCTACTTCGATGACCTGCTAAGCTGGGTCGCCATTGGCGCACGCACCACCGAATCGCAGATCCACCGCGAAATGGCCAGCGGCCTGGGCATGCCGGTGGGCTTCAAGAACGGCACCGACGGCGGCGTCGCCATCGCCTGTGACGCCATGCGCTCCGCCGCTCACCCGCACCGCCACTTCGGTGTCGACAGCCAGGGGCATCCGGCGATCATTCAGACCCCGGGCAACCCCGACACACACCTGGTATTGCGCGGCGGCCACCGTGGGCCGAACTACGATCGCCAGAGCGTGGCCCAGGTTCACGCCGACCTGGCCAAGAGCAAAGTCGCACCACGGATCATGGTCGACTGCAGCCACGCCAACAGCGGCAAAGACCCGCTGCGCCAACCGGCGGTGTTCAACGACGTGCTGGAGCAACGCTTGCAGGGCGACACCTCGCTGATCGGCATGATGATCGAAAGCCACCTGTTCGAAGGCTGCCAACCGTTGAGCCCGTCAATGAAATACGGCGTGTCGATCACCGACGGCTGCCTGGGCTGGGACGGCACCGAGCAGTTGCTGCGCAGTGCTGCCGAGCGGTTGCGGGCACACAATCCCGGCGGACAATGAAGATCAAATGTGGGAGCTGGCTTGCCTGCGATAGCGGTGTATCAGTTACCTAATAGGCTGACTGATGCACCGCCATCGCGGGCAAGCCCGGCTCCCACACTGGATCTTCACTGAGTTGAGGACAGTGGATACAGCGCCTCATCAAACTGCTCCAATTTGGGAAACACCAACGGCTGGTCATCCGCCAGCCCTTCCAGTCGCCGCTGGTAGCTGTGCAGGAATTCCTGCCGGGCCTCGGCGCTGATATACGGCACATGCCACGCCACAAACGGCTCCAGCACCTCAAACCCGACGTACGCCAGCGTGCCACGCAGAATCGGTCGAAGCATGTCCTCCAAAGGCCCATGAATCGCACCCTCGCCAAACATATGCTCGCGCCCGCCGAGGGTGACCGTGACCAGCGCTTTCTTGCCGGCGAGCCCGCCCTGATCATAAAACCGCTTGCCGCCGTAGCACACGCCGGACACCAGCACCCGGTCAATCCAGCCCTTGAGCATGGCCGGCGCCGAGAACCAGAAGATCGGGAAGTTGAGGATCAGCAGATCGGCCCACAGCAGCTTGTCCAACTCTTGCTGAATATCCGCCGCGATGGACTGGCTTTTCACCCCCAGTCGCTGCTCCAGCGCATACACCAGGTACTCGGGATTCTCCCGCGAGGTGAAGTCCGAGGCACTGGCCACCGGGTTCCAGTTCAGCGCGTACAAATCGCTGACCTGCACCTCATGCCCCTGCGCCTGCAGGGTGGAAATCGCCTGGTCACGCAAGGCCGCGGTAAACGACTGCGGCTCGGGATGGGCATGCACAATCAACACCTTCATAAAAACTCCTCAAGAAGTAAGCGCGGCCCGTTCGGCCAGCAAATGGTCGAGCCAGTCGGGGTCCATTTCCGGCTCCGATGAAAACAGCAGGCCGGTGTAGTCCTGATACGGAGGGGTGAAGATCGCGCTGCGGCTGCCCTGGTCCACCACCCTTCCCCGCTGCATCACCACCACTTCGTCGGCGATGGCGCGCACGGTCGCCACGTCATGGGTGATAAACAGGTAGGCCACGCCCAACTGCTGCTGGATCCGGTTGAGCAGCTTCAACACACCTTCGGCCACCAGTTGATCAAGGGCGGAGGTCACTTCATCGCAGATGATCAGTTGCGGGTCGGCCGCCAGGGCGCGGGCAATGCAAATCCGCTGCTTCTGGCCACCGGACAATTCACGTGGCTGACGCTCCATGAACGTGGCCGGGTCCAGCTCGATCATCTCCAATAATTCGGCGACCCGGGCGCGCATGGCCTTGCCCTTGAGGCCAAGGTAAAAGGTCAGCGGCCGGCCGATGATGTCGACGATGCGTTGGCGCGGGTTCAGCGCGGTGTCCGGGATCTGGTAAATCATCTGGATCCGCCGTAACTGCTCCTTGCTGCGCCGACGAAAATCCGCCGGCAACGCTTCACCGTCATACAGCACCTGCCCGGCGGTGGCTGGCAGCAGCCCGGTGATCAGCCGAGCCGTGGAGCTTTTGCCGCTGCCGGACTCACCGATCACCGCCAGCGTCTGGCCGCGATACAGGCTCATCGACACGTCGTGCAGCACCGGCTGATGCCCATAGCTGGCGCACACCTGGCGCACTTCCAGCAAAGGCACCTGCTGCTCGGGGCAGGCCTTGGGCTCGGTGCGAAAACTGCGCACGGCCCACAGGGATTTGGTGTAGTCCTGCTGCGGCGTGCTGAGCATCGTGCGCGTCTCGGCCTCCTCCACCAGCTTGCCGTGGCGCAACACCATGATGCGGTCGGCCATCTGCGCAACCACCGCCAGGTCATGGCTGATATACAGCGCGGCGCTGCCGAAGGTTTTCACCGCATCGCGGATCGCCGCCAGCACCTCGATCTGGGTGGTGACGTCGAGGGCCGTGGTGGGTTCGTCGAAGATGATCAGGTCGGGGTGACAGGCCATCGCCATGGCGGTCATCACCCGTTGCAGTTGCCCACCGGACACCTGATGGGGATACCGCTGGCCGATGGTTTCCGGATTGGGCAGGCGCAGCACGCGGTACAACTCCACAGCCTCGCGTTCGGCCTCGGCACGGCTGATGCCACCGTTGATCACGGCGGTCTCCACATGCTGGTCAATCAGCCGGTGGGCCGGGTTGAACGACGCAGCAGCGCTTTGCGCAACGTAGGCAATGCGCAGCCCCCGCAGCTTGCGCAAGGCTTCAGGTTTGGCCTGCAACAGTTGAATGCCGTCAAAGCACACCGAGCCGCCGGTGATGCGGCAACCATCCCGGGCAAACCCCATGGCCGCCAGGCCCAAGGTTGATTTACCCGCGCCGGATTCACCAATCAATCCCAGCACCTCGCCCCGCTGCAAGGTCAGGTCGATGCCCTTGATCAGCGGATGCCAGGCCTCTTCGTAATGCCCTTCGATCTGCAGGTTGCGGATTTCCAGCAATGGCTTGTCCATCCTCAACACTCCTTCAGGCCGCTGGATTTGTGCAGCATCCAGTCGACGACAAAATTCACGCTGACGGTGATCAACGCCACCGCCAGGGCCGGCAGCAACGGGCTGATGTCGCCGAAGGTAATCAGCACGGCGTTGTCGCGGACCATGCTGCCCCAGTCAGCGGTGGGCGGTTGAATCCCCAGGCCGAGAAACGACAACGCGCTGATAAACAAAAACACGAAGCAAAAGCGCAGGCCGAATTCGGCAATCAATGGCGCGGCGGCGTTGGGCAGCACTTCGCGGGTGACCAGCCACCACAGCCCTTCCCCGCGCAAACGCGCGGCTTCGACGAAGTCCTGCACCACCACGGTCATCGCCACGGCCCGGGACAGGCGAAACACCCGGGTCGAGTCCAGCAGTGCAATTACCAACACGAGGGAGGTGGCGTTGGTGCCGACCACGCTGAGAATCAGCAAGGCGAAAATCAGTTGCGGGATCGCCATCAGGATGTCCACCACCCGCGACAATCCCTGGTCGACCCAGCCACCCTTGATTGCCGCCACCAGGCCGCTCAGGCCACCCAGCATAAACGCCAGCACCGTCGTCAGGAAGGCGATGCCCAGGGTGTTGCGCGCCCCATATACCAGGCGGCTGAACATATCCCGCCCGAGGTTATCGGTGCCCAGCAAAAACTGGCCGCTCCAGGGCGCAAACCCTTCGCCCACCACCTGGGTTTCGCCATAGGGTGCGAGCACCGGTGCAAACAGCGCCACCAGCACGTACAGCACAATGATCAGCAGGCCGAACTTCGCGCTCAATGGCGCCCGGACCAGTTGTGTGAGAAGGCTCATGGTCTACCCCTTGGGATGCATCAGGCGTGGGTTGGTGGCGATGGACAGCACATCGGCACCGGTGTTGAGCAGGATGTAGGTGGCGGCGAAGATCAGGCTGCACGCCTGCACCACCGGGATATCGCGCTTGGACACCGAGTCCACCAGCAACTGCCCGAGCCCCGGATACACAAACACCACTTCGACCACCACCACGCCCACCACCAGATACGCCAGGTTGAGGGCAATCACGTTGACAATCGGCGCCAGCGCATTGGGCAGCGCGTGGCGCCAGATAATCCGCGACTGGCTGATGCCCTTGAGCCGGGCCATTTCGATATACGGGCTGGCCAGCAGGTTGATCAGCGAGGCGCGGGTCATGCGCATCATCTGCGCGATCACCACCAGGCTCAGGGTGGCGACCGGCAGCACCGAGCGTTCGAGAATGGTGCCAAATGACGCGTCCGGCGCCAGGTTGGACAGGCTGGGAAACCAGCCGAGCTTGACCGAAAACACCAGGATCAGCAGGTAGGCAACGAAGAACTCGGGGAACGACACCGCACTCAGGGCCGAGGTGTTGAGCAGTCGGTCGAACCAGCTGTTGCGGTACAGCGCAGCCAGCATCCCCAGCACCAGCGCCAAAGGCACCGAGACTAGTGCGGCCAGTGCCGCCAGGCGCAAGGTGTTGCCCAACCGTGCGCCGATCAGCTCGGCGATGGGCCGCTGGTTGGCCAGGGAGGCGCCGAGGTCACCGTGCAGCAGGCGCAACAGCCATTGCACGAACCGGCTCAGGGGCGGCAGGTCCAGGCCCAGTTGGGCGCGAAAGGCCGCCACGGTTTCCGGCGTGGCGGACTGGCCGAGCATGGCCTGGGCGATATCACCGGGAAGCATGCCCACGGCCAGGAAGATGATCACCGACACGGCGAACAAAGACAGGAGGCCGAGGGCCAGGCGTTGGAGCAACAGTTTGAATAGGCTGTTCATCGTGCAGTTCCTTGAATCGGGCACGCTTGTGTAGGAGCTGGCTTGCCGGCGATGGCATCGCCTGGATATTCCCGAGACACCGAGGTGCCTGCATCGCTGGCAAGCCAGCTCCTACTGTTGATCTTCATTGCCTGAGCCATAGCGCCCGGCACAAGAATCACGCCTGCCACCACCGCTCGATCAGCCGCAACCCATCCAGTTCCCCATATGGTGCGGTCAGCGGTCCATGGCTGACGCGGTTCGAGCGTGCCGCCACCGAGCTGGCAAACAGCGGCACAATCGCCCCGCCATCGTCGCGGCACAGGCTCTGCATTTCGTTGTACATCTCCTGGCGCACCGGCGCGTTCATCTCGCCCCGTGCGGCGTTGAGCAACTGGTTGAAGCGCGCGTTATCCCAATGGGTTTCGTTCCACGCCGCGCCCTTGGCGTAGCCGATGCTGAACATACGGTCGGCGGTCAGGCTGCTGTACCAGAACGAGGTGGTGAACGGCTGCTTCATCCAGACATTGGAGAAGAACCCGTCCGCGGGCTCGCGCACCACGTCGATATCAATCCCGGCCTGGCGTGCCTGTTCCTTGAACAGCACCGAGGCGTCCACCGCGCCGGTATAGGCGGCGTCAGAGGCTTGCAGGCGCACCTTGAGCGAGTCCACACCGACCTTGCGCAGGTAGAAGCGCGACTTGTCCGGGTCGTAGGTGCGCTGCTCCAGCGCGGCGTTGATAAAACGGCTGCCGGGCTGGATCGGATGGTCGTTGCCCACCAGACCATAGCCATGCAGCACCGAGGCCAGCAGGGTTTCGCGGTTGATCGCATGCTTCATCGCCATGCGAATGTCGTTGTTCTTGAACTCGTTGCTGTCGCACAACATCGGGAAGGTGTAGTGCTGGGCGCCCTTGGTTTCTTCGATGACCAGCGTGGGGTTGCGCTTGAGCAGGGCCACGGTTTTCAGGTCGACCTTGTTGATCACATCCACTTGGCCGGTGACCAGCGCATTGACCCGCGCCGCGCCGTCGGCAATGGCGATCAACTCGGCGCTGGCGAAATGTGCGCGGCCCTGTTTCCAGTAATCGGGGTTGCGTTCCAGGTCCATGCGCACGCCGGGGTCGAAGCTTTTCAGGCGATAACCGCTGGTGCCGACCCCGGCCTGCCAGTCGGCGACGCCGTCCTTGGCGGGCATGATCACCAGGTGATAATCGGCAACCACGTAGGCGAAATCGGCATTGCCCGAGTGCAGTTCGAACACCACTGCATCGGTGCCCTTGGCGCTGACACTGGCCACATCGCCGATCACCGTTTTGGCGGCCGAGGTGGAATTGGCTGCCAGGTGGTGGTTGATCGAGGCCACCACGTCCTCGGCGGTCAGGCTTTTGCCGTTGTGGAAGGTCACGCCCTGGCGCAGTTTGAAGGTCCAGATGCGCGCGTCGGGCGTCGACTCGAAACTTTCGGCCAGTTCGGGGATGGCGCTGCCGTCCACGGCAATTTCAGTGAGGGTGTTGTACACCGCCGAAAAGCCGACGAAGGTGAAGGTGTCGACCCAGGACCCGGGGTCGCGGGAGTCGGTGGTGCTGCCGCCGGCCAGGCCCATGCGCAGCACGCCACCCGGCTTGGGCACGGCCTCTTCGGCGAAGGCCGGCAGCGGCAGGCCCATGGAAAACGCGGCGGCCACGGCACCGGCGACGGCGCTGTGTTTGAGGAAATCCCGTCGGTGCATCGCTTGAGTCATTTTGTTGTTGTTTTCGCTCATGGTGTTGCTCCTCTAAAGGTTCACACAGGCATGCTTCAACTCGATCAAGGTCACGCCGTTGCGCTTGAAACCGTTACGCAAATCCGTCTGCAGCTCATCCAGGTTCTGTGGCTCGCTGACCGTGCAACCGAACGCCCGCGCCAGGGCGGCAAAGTCCGGGTTGCGCGGCAGTACGCCGATGGGTTCGATGTCCAGGTTCAGCATGTCGTCGCGAATTTGCCCCAGGGCGTCGTTGTTCCACAGCAACACCACCAGCGGGCTGTCCAGTTCTTCCACGGCCGTGGCGAGTTCCTGGGCGGTGTAGAGAAAACCGCCGTCGCCCACCAGCACCAGGCCAGGGCGTTCAGGCGCGCCGAACTTGGCGCCGATACCGGCCGGCAGGCCATAGCCCAGGGTGCCGTAGCCGGTGGGGTGCAACCAGCTACGGGTGGCGTTGCTGGGGAAGGCGTAATTGCCGGTGTAGGCCAGTTGGGTCATGTCACTGCTGATGAAGGCATTGGCCGGCAACTCGGCGGCCACGCGGTCGAGAATGGCCTGGTGAATGCGCTGCAACGGGCCATGCCCGCTGCTGACCGCCTGGCGTAATGCCGCGACCGCTTTGGTGGCTGAATCGGCGTTGCGCGGCGCGGCTGGCAGGCGTTCCAGCAAGGCCTGCGCGGTGTATTGGGCGTCACCGTGCAAGGCCACGGCGCAGGGATAGAAATCGTTGAACTTGCGCGGGTCGATATCCACTCGCAGCAACTCGCCATTCAGCGGCAGGCGTTCGCGCCAGAAGTCGGTATCGGCCATTTCGGTACCGATGGCCAACACCACATCCGCCTCGGCGATCAACTGCCAGCCGGGCTCCACGCACAGGGTAGAACCGGCATTCAGCGGATGCTCCACCGGCAGCAACCCCTTGCCGGCCACACTGCTGAAAAACGGCGCGGCCAATTGCGTGCTCAAACGCTGCAAGGCTTGCGCGGCCAACAGCGCACCACCACCGCCGATGATCATCGGGCGCTTGGCCGCCGCCAGTTTCGCCACGGCCTGATCGAGGCTTTCAGCCGATGGCAAACCGCGCCCGGGACGGCGCACCACTTCATTGCTCCAGTCCCGTTTGATCGGCGCCGAGAGCACATCCAGCGGCACTGAGATATGCACCGGCCGTGGCCGTTCACTGTCGAACACCGCATAGGCGCGCGCGATCAACTCCGGCAAATCCTCGGCACTCAACGCCACCGCCGAAAACGCGGTGATGGGCGCGGTCATCGCCCGCTGGTCCTGGGTTTCATGCAGGCAACCCCAGCCCTTGCCGAGGCTGGCGGTGTGGTTGACGCTGGAAATCACCAGCAGCGGAATCGAGTCGGCATACGCCTGGCCGATGGCCGTCGCCGCATTGGTCACCCCCGGCCCGGTGATGATGAAACACACCCCCGGCTTGCCGCTGACCCGCGCATAACCGTCAGCCATGAAGCCGGCGCCCTGCTCATGGCGCGTCAGAACGTGACGGATGCCGCTGCCGGGCAAACCGCGATACAACTCCAGCGTATGCACGCCCGGAATCCCGAACACGGTGTCGACGCCATAGTTGGCCAGCAATCGCACCAGGGCCTGGCCGCCCGTCAAGGTTTTGCTTTGCATCGTCATCTCCTTCACGCCTGGGCGAGACGGATCAATGCATCGACCGCCGTGGCGCCCCGGGCATTGACCAGCAATGGGTTTACATCCAGTTCCAGCAACTGCCCGGCGTTGGCGCAGGCGTAGTCGGCCACGGCACGAATCGCCGCCACCAGCGCCTCCATATTGACCACTTCGCGCCCGCGAAAGCCTTGCAGCAATGCGGCGCTGCGCAGGCTGAGCAAGGCATTGCGGATCGCATCGTCGGTGGTCGGCAGCAACAGGCTGCGACTGTCCTTGAGCAATTCCACGAGAATGCCACCCGCGCCGATCACCAGCGCCAGGCCGAAGTCGTTCTCGCGCTTGATACCCACAATCAGTTCGGCCAATGGTGGCGTGGCCATGGATTCCAGCAGCAGGTGATCGAAGGGTACGTCCGGCGCATAGGCCGCGATTTGCTCGCGCATCTGGATTAGCGCGGCGCTCAAGGCGAGGCCGTCGCGCAGGTTGAGCGCCACCGCGCCGGCTTCGGTTTTATGTGGCAGGTCGGCGCTGACGGCCTTGAGCACCAAGGGGTAACCCAGCACGCCGGCATCGGCAATAGCTCGCTCCGGTGTACTCAAGATACCTGCCGGCGTGGTCAGCCCGAACGCACGTAAAGCCTGTTTCGAATCCCACTCGTTGAGCGACTGCCCGTCTGCTTCAAGCGCCTGAGGACACAGCGGGACCAGTATCGACTCACCCCGCGCCAGGAGTGCCCGACGATTGTTCTGGTAGTCGGCAATCCGGCCCCAGGCCGCCAGCGCGTCTTCCACGCCTTGCAACGCCGCAACACCCTGGGCATGCAGGCGCTCGCGAGCGTGGGCCGGCAGCAACTCGGGGAATGCCGAGGTGACAAACCCGGTCTTGCCGTGACGGGCCAGCGCGCTGCAAAACAGCTCCAGCAACAGGTCGCACTCCTTGCGCTCGCCGGTAAATTCGGCCGGGTAGTCGAGCACCAGCATCGCCGCATCCGCGTCGGTGCGCAGTGCCGTGTCGAGCATGCTGTTGAGGGCGTCGCGGTTGCCCCAGATGGCCGTGGTGAAATCCAGCGGGTTGACCAGGTTGGCGTAACTGGGCAGCACCTGCGCCAGCTCCGAACGCTGGCCTTCATCGAGTTTCGGCAGGCTCAGGTCGTTGCGTTCGGCGTAGTCGGCAATCAACCCGGCATCGCCACCGGAACAGGCCAGGGCGATCAGGCTGTTGCCCGCCGGCAAATTGCCGCAGGCCGCCGCTTTCAGGGTTTCGACAAAACTTACCGGCCCGCTCACCCGGATCACACCCAGGCGCGCAAACAGGCTGTCGTAGAGCGCATCGGAACCCGACAACGAACTGGTATGACTCAGGGCCAGCTCCGCGCCGATCTGCGACACGCCGGTTTTCAGGGCGATGATCGGAATGCCTTTTTCCAGCGCCTTGTGAGCTGCGCGGGCGAAGCCAGGCACATTCTTCAAGCCTTCCAGGTGCAAGCCGATGGCCGTCACACGCGGCTCATCCAGCAGCACATCCATTAACTCGGCGACACCCAATTGCGCCTGGTTGCCCACCGACGCCATATAGGCCACCGGCAACGAACGGTCGCTCATGGACAGGTTGTAGGCAAAGTTGCCGCTCTGGGTCAGCACCGCAACGCCCTTCTCTACCGGTTTGCCGCCATGGGCCACCGGCCACAGTGCGGAGCTGTGCAGGTAATCCAGCAAGCCGTAGCAATTGGGGCCGAGCAGTGCCATCTCGCCCGCCGCCTTGAGCAGTTGTTGCTGCAAGGCCTGGCCCTCGGCGCCGGTTTCGGCAAACCCGGAGGCGTAGCAGATGGCGCCACCGGTGCCGATGGCCGCCAGTTCGGCGACACAGGTCAACGTCAGCTCGCGATTGGTGGCGATGAACACCGCGTCCGGGCCACACGGCAAATCGGCCACACGGCGCACGCAGGGAATGCCATCGAGGCTGTCATGTTGCGGGTTGACCAGCCACATATGGCCGTCAAAACCACCCTCGGCGCAGCGCTTGAGGGCGCGGGCCATGCTGCGCCCACCCACGAACGCCAGGTGACGGGGCGCCAGCAGGCGCTTGAGATTGTCGCGAATAGCCTGGGACATAAGCGTTCTCCCACCCGATCAGCGCAACAGCGGCCGCAACAGCTCGCGGGCAATAATGTGGCGCTGGATTTCCGAAGTGCCTTCCCAAATCCGCTCGATCCGCGCGTTGCGCCAGATGCGCTCCACCGGCCCTTCGTCCATCAAGCCCATGCCGCCGTAAATCTGCACGGCCTCGTCGGCGACCTTGCCCAGTACCTCACTGGCAAACAGCTTGGCCATGCCGGCTTCGCCATCGGTCATGGTGCCCTGGTCCATCTTCCAGGCGGTGTTCAGGGTCAGCAGCTCCGCCGCGCGGATTTGCGTGGCCATGTCGGCGAGCTTGAACGAGATGCCTTGATAGGTGCCGATGGGCTGGCCGAACTGTTTGCGGTCTGCCGCCCATTGCAGGGAAACGTCCAGCGCACGCTGGGCCTGGCCGACGCAGTTGGCAGCCACCATCACGCGGCCTGCGGTCAGCCAGGCGTTGGCCACTTCCCAGCCCTTGCCGACTTCGCCGAGGACTTTGGAGGCCGGCACGCGGCAGTCGTCGAAGAACATTTCATAGGTGTGGTAGCCACGGTTGCTGACGCACTTCGGGCCCCGGCGAATGGTCATGCCCGGCGTGCCGCGGTCCACCAGGAACGAGGTCACGGCGTTGCGCGGGCGGCCGTTGTGTTCGTAGGTGTCGGTGACGGCAAACACGATGGCGAAATCCGCGTGGCCGGCGTGGCTGATGAAGTGTTTGCTGCCGTTCAGCACAAAGTCATCGCCGCTGCGCACGGCGCGGGTCTTGATCGCGTTGGCGTCGGAACCGGCGCCCGGTTCGGTCAGGGCAAAACAGTCGATCTTCTTGCCCTGCACACACGGCAACAGGTACTCGCCAATCTGCGCTCCGGTGCAGGCCATGAGGATTTTCGACGGCCGGGCAACAAACACATGCAGTGCCCAGGAGACCTTCGACAACTCCCGCTCGATCAACGCCTGGGACAGGTAATCCAGGCCGCCACCGCCGACCTCTTCCGGCATGTTGAACGCATAGAAACCGGCCGCGATGGCCTTGTCACGAATCTGCGCGGCAAGTTCCGGCGAGACTTCATCGGCACGGTCCACCGCCTCCTCGTGGGGCAACAACTCCTTGGCAACAAAACTGCGTACCGCGTCCACCAACATGTCTTGTTCTTGGCTGGGCTGGAAATTCATGGCGCTACCTGTCGATCGTTCGAGGGTGTTTTGAGGAGGGACTATTTGCCGGAGAAATTCGCTGGGCGCTTTTCCATCGACGCGCGCAGGGCTTCAGCGCCGTCGGCACTGCGCCCGCAGAGCAAACCGGCGGCGAGTTCAGCCTGGAGCTGGTCGGCCAGGCTGCGCCCGGCGCCTTCGCGGATAAGGGTTTTGGTTTGGGCAAAGGCGAACGTCGGGCCATTGGCGAGGCGCGTGGCCAGGTCGGTGACGTGGGCGTGCAATTGCTCATCGGCGACGACTTCACCCACCAGGCCGGCGGCCAAAGCACGGTCAGCGCCCCACAGTTCGTCGAGGAACAGCAAGCGCTTGGCCTGTTCGCTGCCGATCAAGCGTGGCAGGTGCCAGCTGGCACCGGCGTCCGGCGAGTAGGCCATGCTGGTGTAGCCGGCCTTGAAGCGCGCCGATTGCGCGGCCACACGCAGGTCGCAGCACAGGGTCAGGTCCATGCCGGCGCCGACCGCCGTGCCGTTGATGGCGGCGATGGTGGGTTTATCGAGGGTGTGCAGGCGGGTCATCAGGGCGTGGGCGGTTTCGGTCCAGCCGTAGGTTTCGAGGGCGCCACGGGCTTCGGCGTCGGCCCACTCAGCGAGGTCGGCACCGGCGCAGAAGCTGCGACCGCTGGCGGTCAGCACCACCACGCGCACGGCCGGGTCGCTGTTGAAACCGTCCAGCAACGCCTGCAGGTGCTTGAGGGTCGGGATGTCCAGGGCATTGCGCTGGGCGCCGCGATTGAGGGTGATCCAGGCAACGCCTGCTTGCACTTGAGTGAGCACGGACGGATCGGTAGTCATGGAATCCTCGAATTATTTTAATTGGCTTGAGGGGTGCGACATGGGGCGATACTAAACGAGTGTTCAGCAAGGAGGCAATCGGGTAACTGCAAATATTTTTCGAGGGGGAATGCCGGCCTGAACATTGCGTCCAGGCGGCGAGAATTCGTCAGTTCAGGGTTTGATCCGGAAGCGCTGGCGGCCGCCAGCCTGCAAGCCATCGACCCACGCTTCGCAGATCTGGATGCCCTGCTCCGGGGTGAACGTACCGGGGTTGAGCCCCGATTCCAGCCACAAACCATCGAGCAAGGCGCTCAAGGCAATCGCTGCCAAATCCGCGTCGAAACGCTCCCAGGCTTCTTCAGCAGCCATGTCCACCAGGGCCGAACGCATGATGGTGCGGTACTCGCCATAGGAGTGTTCGTGGGCCTGATTGATCGCCGGGGCGGTCTTGACCGCGCCCCAGAACACCAGCCAGGCATCCAGCAGTTGCGGGTCCAGCAATTCGGGGGAAAACGAGCCGCGAAAGAACGCCGAGAGCCGCTCCCGCGGGCTGGGCGGTGCTTTGGCCATGGCATCACGCAGCAGGTCCATCACCTGCCGGGTGATCGACCGATAGGCCTCGGCCACCAGCTCATCCTTGCCCGAGTAGTGATGGCTGATCAGCCCCACCGACACCCCGGCCTCGGCGCTGATTTTGCGGATCGACGCGCCCTGGAAGCCGTCGCGCTTGAGGCAGGCCAATGTCGCCTGGACCAGATTGGCCTTGCGCAACTCCGGTTCCATGCGGGAGAAACGGGATTCCTGGGTCATGAGGCGGTGTCCTTGGGTTGAGTCGGCTGGACGACTCTACCTCACTCCCGGAACCCCGGCGACACCCGATCCAGCAACCGCAGCAATGCCGCCCATGCCAGCTGCATGGCATCCAGGTCCGCCAACTCACCCTCTTCCAGTGGCCGGCCCGGGTCATTGAACTGGCGCTCGGTGTGTTCGCACACAGCCGCAGGCGGCAGGATCAGCTTGCCGCAGGCCTGGGCGGCGATCTGGATATCGCAGGCCTTTTCCAGGTAATACATGCGCAGGAACGCCTGGCTGACCGTCTCCCCCACCGTCAACAGGCCGTGGTTGCGCAGCATCAACACCGGCTTGTCAGCGAGGTCGCGAACCAGGCGTTGTTGCTCGTCCATGTCCAGCGCCACGCCTTCGTAGTCGTGGTAAGCGACCTTGCCGTAGAACTCCATGGAAATCTGGTTCACCGGCAACAGCCCGCACTCCAGTGCTGCCACTGCACAGCCGGCGCGGGTGTGGGTGTGCAGCACGCACTGGGCGTCTTCGCGAGCCCCGTGAATGGCGCTGTGGATCACGAACCCCGCCGGGTTGACGCCATGGGCCGACGCCTCGACCGCGCGCCCGTCCAGGCCGATTTTTACCAGGCTGGAGGCGGTGATCTCCTCGAACATCAGCCCATAGGGGTTGATCAAAAAGTGGTGTTCGGGCCCCGGAATGCGCACCGAGATATGGGTGAAGATCAAATCGCTCATGCGAAAGTGCGCGATCAGCCGGTAGCAGGCGGCAAGCTCTTCGCGCAGGTGTTGTTCGGTGGCCCCAGTCATTTTTATTCTCCAGGCGGGTGGGTGATGTGGCTGACGCTAATCCAGTCGCCAGTAAAAAAACAAGTTGATTTTTTACTGAGGCTGACCTCCTATAGAAAAATAATAACAACAGCGCCTGGAGTATCCGCACCATGTCGCCCCATGCCTTTCCGCATCTTTTTGAACCGTTGGTACTGCGCGGCAAACGCCTGAAAAACCGCATCATGTCCAGCGGGCACGACACCTCGATGCCCACCGACAACCGGGTCAACGAACAGCTGATCGCCTACCACCGGGCCCGCGCCGAGGGCGGCGTGGGGCTGATTGTGTTGCAGGTCGCCGGGGTGCACGACAGCGCCCGCTACACCTCCCATGTGCTGATGGCCACCGATGACAGCTGCATCGACGGCTACCGCCAACTGGCCGAGACCTGCCATGCCCACGGCACCGTGGTGCTGTCGCAGATTTTCCATCCGGGGCGGGAAATCATGGAGTCGGCTGACGGCTTGCTGGCGGTGGCTTACTCGGCTTCCGGGGTGCCCAACGAGCGATTCCGGGTGATGCCGCGGGCCCTTGACCAGGCGATGATCGACGAGATCGTCGCGGGCTACGGCGCTGCGGCGAAGCGCCTGTATCAGGCCGGGATTGATGGTGTGGAGGTGGTCGCCAGCCATGGTTATCTGCCGGCGCAGTTTCTCAACCCGCGAGTGAACCGTCGCACCGACGGCTACAACGGCGAGCTGGAACAACGCCTGCGCTTCCTGCGGGAAATCATCGCCGCAGTACGGTCCGCAACCGACGAGCATTTCATCATCGGCCTGCGCATTTCCGCTGATGAGCGCGACCCCGAAGGCCTGACCGAAGAGGACTCCCTGGCGGCCGTGCAACGCCTTCAGTCAGCGCTGGATTACGTGCACATCGTCGCCGGCACCTCGGCCTCCCTTGGCGGCGCGATCCACATCGTGCCGCCCATGGCCATTGCCCCGGCGTACCTGGCGACAGAGGCGGCGACGTTCAAGGCCAGCCTGTCGATTCCGCTGTTCGTCACCGGGCGCATCAACCAGCCCCAGGAGGCTGAACTGATGCTGCAACGGGGCCAGGCCGACGTGTGCGGCATGACCCGCGCGCTGATCTGCGACCCCCGAATGCCAGCCAAGACCTCAAGCGGCCATGCCGAAGATGTACGGGCGTGCATCGCCTGCAATCAGGCGTGTATCGGCCACTTCCACAAGGGTTTGCCGATCTCCTGCATCCAGCACCCCGAGACCGGCCGCGAATTGCAGTTTGGCCAGTTGCAACCGGCACTGCGACGCAAGCGGATCATGGTGGTCGGTGGCGGCCCGGCGGGAATGAAGGCAGCCGCGGTGGCGGCGCAACGCGGGCATGACGTGACCCTGTATGAAGCCAGTGCTCAGTTGGGCGGCCAGGTGCTCCTCGCGCAATTGCTGCCACGTCGCAGCGAGTTCGGCGGCGCCAGTACCAACTTGCAGCGCGAGATGGAACTGGCCGGGGTCCGCGTGGTGCGCAATACCCGCGTCGACCGCGCGTTGGTGGCGCGCGAACAGCCCGATCAGGTAATCATCGCCACCGGCGCCGAGCCCTACTGGCCGGCCTTCGAACGCGGCGGCGAGTTGCAGGTGGTGGACGCCTGGCAAGTGCTGCGCGATGAGGTTCCGCTGGGCCGTTCAGTGGTCGTGGTGGACTGGCGTTGCGACTGGATTGGCCCGGGCATCGCCGAACGCCTGACCCGCGCCGGCCATCAGGTGCAACTGGCAGTAAACGGCACCCATTGCGGGGAAAACCTCCCGTTGTATGTGCGCGATCAACTGGCCGGTGAACTGCATCGGCTGGGCATTCCGATCATCCCTTACGCCCGTTTGTACGGCTGCGACGATACCACCGTCTACCTGCAACACACCGCCAGCGGCGAGCCGATGTTGCTGGAAAATATCGACACCCTGGTGTTGTGCCAGGGCCATCAGCCGGTGGACACTCTGGGCGCAGAACTGCAAGGCCAGGTGGCGTTCACGCGCATCGGCGACTGCCTGGCGCCGCGTACCGCCGAAGAGGCGATTTATGAAGGATTGAAGGTAGCGTGGGACATTTGAACGACCAACCGCCACAGCTGTTTCTCGGCACCCGCATCCGGGGCTTGCGCAAGGCCCGGGGCATGACGCTCACCGAATTGGCACAGATGAGCGAATTGACCGCCGGCTACATCAGCCAGCTGGAACGCAACCTAGCCTACCCGTCGATCCCGGCGCTGTTCAATATCGCCCGCAGCCTGGGCGTGACGATCCAGTGGTTTTTTGCCAGCGAGACCACGCCGGCCGCGGAGGACGAAGGCTTTGTGGTGCGCAAAAACAATCGCCAGAGCATTCACTATGAAGATGGCATCGTCGACCAGTTGCTGACACCCCTGCCCAATCACCAGCTGGAAATGCTCCATTCGCGCTTTCCGCCGGGGACCTATAGCCAGCAGAGTTATAGCCATGAGGGCGAAGAAGCGGGTTATGTGTTGAGCGGGAAATTCGAGCTATGGGTGGGTGAGCGGCATTTTCAGCTGGATGAAGGGGACAGTTTCAGCTTCCCCAGCAGTGAGCCCCATCGGTATGGCAACCCCGGGAAGGTGGATGCGGTGGTGATTTGGGTGATTACGCCGCCGACGTTTTAGGCCGCTGGAGTGAATGGAGACGTTTCCTACGGGAACTGGCGACGCTGGCACGTCGGCCATCAATGGCGAGCCCCACAGCCACTTGCTATAAAAACGACTGCATCTTCTCGAGGTCGTCGCCATGTTTGGATTGTATTCGTTGTTCGCCGGTAAACCGACTCAGGATGACTTGGATACCGTGGAAGCCATCAAGTCAAAAAGAACCATGAAAATTGAGGGGGAATGGGGTATCTCCGTCTCAGCCGAAGAAGTCATGGAGTCCGATGCCTACAAAGAAGCGATTCGCCAGGTCCGCAAAATGGAGGCCGATGATTCATGGGCCTGCTGATCATTTTGCCGTTACTGGTCAGCGGTTATCTGGTCTGTATAAAACATCCTTATTACTACTGCCGCCTTCACCGTTTTGAAGGGCAATTACTCTATCTGCATGTTGCGCGGCTGGGGCTGGTTTGCCTGGTCGTCGCCACGCTGATGAGTGCCTTGATTCTGGCCATGTCAAAACAGACGGTTCACGTCGCAGGTCATGAGGTTGCAACAGACTACAGCCGCTATCTTGGCGCCCTGTTGGTACAACTCGATATTGCTAACGAAAAAAATGCAGCACTCTGGGTTTTCCTGTTGCAGGCTGGTTTGACCGCCATGGTCATTCCCACACTCTGGGCTAGACTTTTTGTCAACGCGAAGAAAAAAGAGCTGAAACTGAAATCCGATGAACAACTAAACTGCCGGCTTGCCCTGAACATCCTTGAAGGCACGCCTTTCAAATACCTGCTCAGAGAGTCCATCCAGAAGTACACACTTTGCATGTTCAGTTTGAATGATCGAAAAGTGTATGTCGGTATCGTCTTATTCGTTGGCATGCCCACCGAGTCCGAAGGAATGGACCATGCCTTCACCCTTCTTCCTCTGCTCAGCGGCTACCGTGACAAGGACACGCTGGAAGTTACCCTGGGCACGCGTTATTCAGATAAGAGCCCCCCGGCCCCCATCATGTTGATTCAGGAAAACGTGGTCTCCGTCACGCGCTTCGACTTCACCACCTGGAACACCTCCCACTGTCGAAAAAGCAGCCCGCCGCGACAGGAGCAGTTCTACAATCACCGCCCCATCCGTCCGGCGAAAGCCTCAGGCGCCTATGCCTGAGGCCTTGCTACCGATCAATCAAACTTCCAGTTCAACCCCACCCGCAGCATCTGCCCGTCGTTCTTGAATTTCGAGTCATAACCCGTGCCCGCCCCACCGCTGCCCGGAATCACTGCCACGTTCAGCTTGTCTTCGCCCAGGTCGTAGTACAGGTATTCGGTCTTGATCGACAGGTTTTGCGTGATCGCCTGTTCGATACCTGCGCCCACTGTGTAGCCCATCTTGAAGTGACTTTGATCACCGCTGAACTGGGTATTGCCGGTAGGGCCAAACATATCCACGCTCTGGCTGGTTTCGCCATACGCCAGGCCCGCGGTGCCGTAGATCAACGTATGGTCAAAGGCGTAACCCAGGCGACCGCGCAGGGTGCCGAGGTATTTGATCTTCGACTCAAACTTGTTGTTCAGCGCCAGGTGCGTATTCAGTTGCGAGGTGCCGATGTTGCGGCTGTCTTGCAGGTCGGTGTGGGAGATATCGGCCTCGACGCCCGCCACCCATTGGCCGAACTGGTAGTTGTAGCCAATCTGCGCACCACCGACGAAGCCGTTACGGTCCAGGTCCACCCGACCCGGACGCGCGCCACCGTTGATATTGGCAATATTCGGTGCCGCCTGGCCTTGGGTATTGACGTCGCCGTCACCCCCGAAGCCCACACCGGCGTTCAAGCCACCGTAGAAACCGGTCCAGTCAGTGGCACCGCTTTCAGCCGCCTGGGCACACGTCGAGGCAACAAGGGAAACCGCCGCGACAGCGAGTAAACGAGTGATCATGTAAAGCTCCTATCATTATTGGTTGAATTGCAGGCACAGCTTCGCCGCACACCGATGGCTACCGGCGCGAGGCAAGAAAACGTTCAGAGGGTGTTACGACCGAGCCGAGCGGCCCGGGGTGACGCAGTAATGATTACTGGCCGAGAAAACGGTAGTCGGCGCGGTAAGGCTCTACGTGCAAATCGCCGTCGTGCTCACAACGGCCGCTGAATACGCCACCTTCGGTGTGCAGCCGTTGCACCGCCACCACCGGTGACAGCCCGCCAACGCCTTGATGGCTCACCACATCCAGGCGCAACAGCGAAATATCCCGCCCCGTTGCCCCCGGCGCCTGGGCAGCCACTTTGCCGACCACGGCGCTGCGATCATCCAGCTGCCAGGTCGGCCCCGCAAAGTGCCGGCCCACCGTCTTGCCATTGATCATCAGCGTCGCCAGCGGCTCGCGAAACTGCCAGGCCAGCTGGCCGTTGCCGTCCTTGGCGCAGTTGTAAATCTGCACACCTTCCGCCCGCACGGTCATCAGGATCGTCTTCGCGTCACCGCTCAACGGGTCGGGCAGGTCCTGCGCCTGCGCCCTTTGGGCATCGATGGCACAGGCGATCAACACGACCATGCCGATCACTTGCAACACCAGCAGCGCCAGGCGATTACGGCGTGCCACAACATCAGGGTCGGTGCTGCTCATCACGCGCCTGCCAGGGAGAGTTTTAAGAAACGTCAGTGCAATCATCTTGAAGTCCGTCGAGGGTCAATTGTCAGCGTCTGCAGGATGAACAATCAGCCATCAGTTTTTATTCCCGATTATTTTTCAACCGGGGCACTACCAGACTTCAACCTTGAGTTCGGTCAGCCGGCTGGCCGGCATCGGCAGGGCCTTGCCGCTGTGCACCACGCCATGGCGCGGCGACTCGCGCTTGAGGTTGGGCACCGGGATGCGCCCGCCACCGCGCACGGTTTGCGCGCCGTTCATTTGGAATTTGCCATAGGCAAAATTCAGCCCCACGCCGTTCTGGCGCTGGAAATAAATCCACCAGCGGCCTTCCTCGAATTTCATGAACGCAAAGCCCCGGGGATAGGCGTCCTCGCCATAGTCATCAAAGGTCATCGCCGTGGCGAAGCCCAGCCCGTGGCCGTCGAAGCGGCTGAGGTATTCCTTGTTCAGGTAATCGCTGCCACCCTGCACGTGGAACACCCGGTAGGTGGTGTCGTCGATATGGTCGATCAGGATCGAACAGCCACTGAAATCCGGGGTGAACACGTAGCCCGTGGCGCCCGGGTTGGCGGGGATATCGCAAGAACTGCCCTGGGGCACCCAATGGCCCATCAGCGGCCGTTCGATCTTGCCGTACTCACCGGGTTTATCCAGGGTGGCCAGGCGGTAGCCGCCGGCTTTGTGGTCGTTCACGTCGAACACATTGATGCCCGCAATCAATCCCGAAGGAATGCGCTTGGCGGTCATGAAGTTCTGTTGCAGGAAGAGCTTGGTGGAGGAAAAGGCGTTCATGCACTGGGTGGTCATAGGTGCTCCTGACGAGAGGAAAGTCATCGGTCTTGCGCCAGCAAAAAGCGGCTGCCTGAATCACGCGAAACCATGAGAAGAACACCCTCCCCCAGCGCTTTATTCCATGATTTTGCTCAATCGGATTGGGCCGGATCCATACGCAAAATTGCCTTATTGCCCAGGCCCCGCAACGGGTAGCCTGCGGCCCTGCGATGCCTTGCGCACGCAACCCCGACTCGCTCGATGACTGGCGCCCACGTGAAGAAACTTTCGATACTCCTATTGCTCGCCGGGCTGTTTCAGCTGCCGCACGTGCTTGCGGCCCCGGCCACTATCGCGGTGATTTCCTTTGCGGAAAAACCCCTGCACCTGATCCGTGCCACCACCCTTTACACCATCGGCGCCGGCACGCGCCTGCAAGGCGGCGACATTCTGCAAACCGGCGGCGCCGGCATCCAGATCGAAGGGCTGACCCCGGCCATCGTCGCCCTGGGGCCCGACACGCGAATCCTGATCGCCACCAACAGCAAGGCCGCGCAAATCAATCTGCTCAGCGGCTGGTTGAAGCTGCAACCAGTGGCTGCAAGCACCCATGCCAGCCTCGCAGTCAACGCCGGTGGTCTGGCGTTCAACGTGACTAACAGCGCCAGTGTGATCCACGTCGGGTCACGCCAGAGCGAAATGTTCGTCGAAGACGGCAGCCAGCCTGTCACCGAACTGGACAACCACGGCAAGGCCGGTCGCACCCTCACCCTGAACCACGAAGACTTTGCCCAACGCGCCGGTGACGCCCCCCTGAAAACCACCGCCCGCCCGGAACAGGCGTTTGTCGACGCCCTGCCCCGGCCCTTCCTCGATCCGTTGGTGGCGCTGGGTAAAAAAATCCCTGCCGCCCCCGCGCTGAAAAAGGAACGCGACGTCACCTACGAAGACATCGCGCCCTGGGTCGTCAGCCCGCTGAACCTCAGCCAGCAAATGCTCGCCAGCCGTTTCGCCCCGCGCCTCACAGACCCGGCCTTTCGCCAGGCCGTGAAGACCAACCGCGGCGGCGTGCTGGAGTGGGAGATCGAACTGCTGCGCCTGGAGCGCCGGAAAAACCCTCATTAACGGCCTGCCCGTCGTTCAACCTTGCCTGCACCCAAGGGGCCTTATGAAATTGTCGCTCGCGGTAAAATTCAACGTGGTGTTCCTCGCCGTCTTCGTGGTCGGTTTCATTGCCACCAGCGTCGCCACCCACTACATGCTGCAACAAAGCGCACGCCGGGAAACCCTCGAAACCGCGCGCCTGCTGATGCGCTCGGCCACCGCCGCGAGCACCTACACCGCCGAGCAAATCGTGCCGCTGCTGGAAAACCGCCTGAAATTCCAATTCCTGCCGCAGTCGGTGCCCGACTTCGCCGCCATCTCGCACCTGCAGGAATTGCTCAAGTCCTACCCGGACTACGCCTACAAGGAAGCCACCCTCAACCCCACCAACCCCCGGGACCTGGCCGACGACTGGGAAAAAAGCCTGATCAACAACCTGCGCAGCCAACCCACCACCGATGAGCTGGTGGGCGAGCGCACCGACAAGGACGGCCCGTCGCTGTACATCGCGCGACCGATCCAGATCAAGGACGGTGCCTGCCTGGCCTGCCACAGCACCCCGGACGCGGCGCCCAAAACCATGGTCGACATCTACGGTGCGGTGAACGGCTTTGGCTGGAAACTCAACGACACCATCGGCGCACAACTGGTCTCGGTGCCGCTGGCCCTGCCATTGCAGCGTGCCAACAGCATGCTCCACAGCTACATGCTGTCGATGCTGGGGATTTTCGCGGTGCTGCTGGTGGCCTTGAACGTGGCGGTGCACCTGTTTGTCACCCGGCGCCTGCGGCAGATGTCGGCCCTGGCCGATCGGGTCAGCCTGGGTGAAACCGACGTGCCGCCGATAGACGTAAGCGGCAACGATGAACTGGCACGCCTGGGCCAATCCTTCGGGCGCATGCGCACCAGCCTGGCCAGCGCCATGAAAATGCTTGAGGAGTAGGTGCACCGCCATGCTTGAACAACTCGGCAAATACCGCATCGACAGCGTGCTCGGCAAAGGGGCCATGGGCACGGTGTACAAGGCATTCGACCCGCACATCGCCCGCACCGTGGCGCTCAAGACCATCCGAAAAGAGCTGTTCGGCGACAGCCACCACGCCGAGCTGGTCAGCCGTTTCAAGAACGAAGCCCAGGCAGCGGGCCGGCTGATGCACCCCAATATCGTCGCGGTCTACGACTACGGCGAAGACGAGGGCTCGGCCTACATCGCCATGGAATTTGTCGAAGGCACACCGCTCAACACCGTGCTGGCCGCACAAACACCGCGCGAGCTGAGCCACAGCCTGGGCTGGATGCGCCAATTGCTGCTGGCCCTGGAATACGCGCACTCCAAGGGCGTGGTGCACCGCGACATCAAGCCGGCCAACCTGCTGATTACCGCCGACGATCAGGTCAAGGTCACCGACTTCGGCGTGGCCCGCCTGGACTCATCGACCCTGACCCAGACCGGCTCGATGATCGGCACCCCCAGCTACATGTCGCCGGAGCAATTCTGCGGCGAGCTGATCGACGGGCGCTCGGACGTCTTCTCCGCCGGCATCGTGCTGTATCAACTGTTGACCGGCGAGCGACCGTTTTCCGGCTCGGCCACCATGGTCATGCAGCAGATCCTCAACCAGACACCGGTGGCACCGTCGAGCCTCAACCTGGCCCTCGACCCGGCGCTGGACAGCGTGATCGCACGCGCCCTGGCCAAGCGTCCGAGTGAACGCTACCCCTCGGCCCAGGCCTTTCTCGATGACCTGCAAGCCTTGATCGGCAGCACCACCACCGGCACCTGGATCAACGCCGAGATCGACGACGATCGCACCGTGCTCATGCGCCCCAACCAGAGCCTCGGCGTGCACACCCCGCCGACCACCGCGACGGCGGCCACCGAGCCTTTGGAAACCCTCACCCCGTGGAAACTCGCGGTGATGCCGGAACTGGAGTCGCTGCTGTCCCACCAGATCGGCCCACTGGCGCGCTTTCTGGTGCGCAAGAGCCTGAACGCCTCGCAAGATTTCGAAGCGGTATGCGCCGCGCTGTTGCCGCACATTCCCTCGGAACGCGGCCGTGAACAGTTTGCCAGCGCCAGCCAGTCGCTGTTCCAGCGCTTGAACCCACCCACAGCGGCCCCGGCACCGGTCAGCGAACCGACGGTGGTGACGCTGATCCGCGAGCCCACCCACGCCCTCGAACCCGGGATCGATCCGGCCTTCAGCGAAATGGCCGGACGGCGCCTGGCCGTGCTGATCGGCCCCATCGCACGCATCGTCGTCAGCCGTGCCGCCCGCACCACGCCCCTGCGCCAGGCGTTCCTGCAACGCCTGGCCGAACACATCGAGAACGAGGCCCAGCGCCTCGCCTTCCTCCACAGCTTTGAGCCTACCCCATGACCGACTCCAGCCTCAGCCCCGCTGGCCCGCACCGCCTCGCCACGGCGATTGCCTGCGGCCTGAGCGACGTCGGCCCGGTACGCGAGAGCAACGAAGACAACTTTCTGCTGGATACCGACCTGCAACTGCTGGCGGTGGCCGACGGCATGGGCGGCCACGAAGCCGGCGCCCTGGCCAGTGCAATGGCCCTGACCTGCCTGCGGGAGCATCTCAACGCCCACGGAACCGACGCACCGGCCTGCTCCAGCGACCCCGATGCCACTTGGTCCGACCCGGCAATGCACGCCGTGAGCGTGCTGCACGACGCCATCGACCAGGTCAATGCCCAGGTGTACGCCCGCAACGTCGCCCGGCAAATGAGCGAGGGCAACGGCATGGGCACCACCCTGACCGGCCTGTGGCGCCCGCACCACCCAGGCCCGCTGCTGGTCTTCCATGTCGGCGACAGCCGCCTGTACCGTTACCGCGACGGCGAGTTGGCGCTGTTGACCCGGGACCAGACCTGGTACCAGCAGGCGCTGGAGGCCGGCAAGGTCGACCGCCTGCCGGCGCGCAACTTGCTGTTGCAGGCCATCGGGCCGGCGGCACGGGTCGAACCGCAGATACGCGTACAGCCGGTGCTGCCAGGCGACCTGCTGATGCTCTGCAGTGACGGCCTGCACGGCTGTGTGCCCCATCAGGAAATCGCCCAGGTCCTTGCCGCTGCCACCCGCCACACCCTGCAAACCGCCTGCGAACGCCTGCTGGACCTGAGCGTGGAGTACGCCGGGCGGGACAACGTCACCGTGCTGTTGGCGCTTTACGACCACTAGCGGCACGCTGTCAGTGCACACAAAAACGCAACACTGAACTGCACCGATTGTGATGGCCGCGCCACACCCGGGTTTATATAGTCATGCCTACTGCAACCCGCCATGAGCCACCCGGCCCATCCCAAGGAAGCGTTCGATGACTGACCTGCACACCCTTACGGCCGCCGAACTGCTGGCGCAATTCGCCAGCCGGCAACTCGCGCCCATCGACTATTACGACCAGCTCCTGGCCCATATCGACCGCTGGGAGCCGCAGATCAACGCGCTCTACGCCTTCGACCCGCAACAGGTGCGCCAGCAGGCCCAGGCCTCCACCGAACGCTGGAACAAGGGCCAACCCAACGGCGCCCTCGACGGCGTGCCGGTGACCCTCAAGGAATTGATCGCCACCGAAGGCGTGCCCATTCCCCTTGGCAGCGCCGCCACCCGCCTGACCCCGGCCCTCAAGGACGCACCGCCCGCCGCCCGCATGCGTGAAGCGGGCGCGATCATTCTGGCCAAGACCACCAACCCGGATTTCGGCATGCTGTCTTCCGGTCTGTCGAGCTTCCATGGCATCACCCGCAACCCGTGGAATACCGCCAACAACACCGGCGGCTCCAGCTCCGGTGCGGCCGCTGCGGCCGCCGCCGGCTATGGCCCGCTGCACGTGGGCACCGACATCGGCGGCTCGGTGCGCCTGCCCGCAGCCTGGTGTGGCCTGGTGGGGTTCAAGCCGACCCTGGGGCGCATCCCCATCGACCCGTACTACACCGGCCGCGCCGCCGGCCCCATGACCCGTACCGTCGACGACTGCGTGCTGCTGATGCAACACCTGGCCCGCCCCGATGCCCGCGACGCCACCAGCCTGCCGTCGCTCACCACTGCGTGGAGCAACCAACCGCTGTCGGTCAAGGGCCTGCGCGTCGGCCTGATGCTTGAGCCCGGGGTGGGCATGCAGCCGGAAGGCTTCGTGTGTGAAGCCGTGGAGCAGGCAGCGCGATTGTTCGAAGCCCATGGCGCGAAGGTCACGCTGATCCCGCCGATCATGGACCGCAACCAACTCGACGGCCTCGACCACTTCTGGCGCGCCCGCCAGTGGGGCGACTTGTCGGCCCTGAGCAGCGAGCAGTTCGACAAGGTCTTGCCCTACATCCGCGACTGGGCCGCACCGGGTGCCGAGATCAGTGGCGTACAAGCGGTGAAGGGCTTCAACCAGACCTTTGAAATGCGCCGCCGCGCCGCGCAGGTGTTCAACGAACTCGACCTGGTGCTGTCCCCCACCAACCAGGTCAACGCCTTCCCGGCCGAGTGGCCGTCACCGAGCAACGACCCGCAATTGCCGTTCGAGCACATCGTGTTCACCGTGCCCTGGAACATGGGCGAACAACCGGCGCTGTCGATCAACTGCGGTTTCGCCGCCGATGGCATGCCCATCGGCCTGCAGATGATCGCCCCGCGCTTCGCCGATCAATGGCTGCTGCAAATCGCTAAAACCTACGAGAGCTGGCGTGGCGCAATCCACCACTGGCCGAATCCTTCCTGACTTTGACGCTGTAAGAACTGCCCACCCACACGCCAGCTCCGGGCCTCACCGGCCGGGAGCTCGGACGACCTATAACTAAAATCGAGGGGCTGGTATGCACACTGAGCAATTGACACGATCCGATCCTGATCACGCACCCGAAACACCGTCCCCGGACGCCGGCAAAAAGAGCATCTTCGCCGTGGTCCTGGGCAACGCCGTGGAGTTTTTCGACTTTGGTGTGTACGCAACCTTTGCGGTGATGATCGGCCACACGTTCTTCCCGTCCGACAGCGCCTTCGTCAGCTTGATGCTGTCGGTCACGGCCTTCGGTATCGGCTTTATCGTCCGGCCCCTGGGCGCAGTACTGATCGGCGCCTACGCCGACCGTGTCGGGCGCAAACCGGCGATGCTGTTGACCCTGGTGATGATGGCCGTGGGCACCGGCAGCATCGCGATATTGCCCGGCTACGAGACCATCGGCATCGCCGCGCCGATCCTGCTGGTGGTCACCCGCATGATTCAGGGCCTGGCCTGGGGCGGTGAGGCCGGCCCCGCCACCACCTACATCCTCGAAGCTGCGCCACCGCACAAACGCGGCACCTATGCCTGCTGGCAAGTGGTTGCCCAGGGCGTGGCCGCCATGGTGGCCGGGCTGGTGGGCTTCACCCTGACCAAAGTCATGTCCCCGGAAGACCTCAACAGCTGGGGCTGGCGAGTACCGTTCGTGTTCGGCCTGCTGGTGTTGCCGATCGGCATCTACATCCGCCGCAACCTTGCCGAAACCTTCCACGGCCATGGCGAGCAGACCAGCACCGGCGACCTGGTGCGGGAAGTCTGCGGCAAACACCGGCGCGCACTGGTGCTGGGGTTGCTGATTCTTTCCGGCAGCACCATCACCCAATACTTCCTCAACTACATGACCACCTTCGCCCTCACCGAGCTGAAGCTGCCCACCAGCATCTCCATGCTCTCGACCCTGGTGGCGGGCGCTGCCATGGCCGTGTGCGCAGTGGCTGGCGGCATGCTCTGCGACCGCTTCGGGCGCCGGACGATCCTGATGACACCCCGGGTGGTGTTGCTGTTAATCCTGTTCCCGGCCCTGCAACTGATGACCGAGCACCCAAGCCCGGCGACCTTCCTGCTGACCCTGGCCGTACTCTCGGGCCTGCACGGCATGAGTGGCGCGGCACTGATCGTGCTGCTGGTGGAAAGCTTCCCGAAATCCGTCCGCTCCACCGGCTTCTCCATCGTCTACGCCTTCGGTGTGGCGGCGTTTGGCGGCACCGCGCAGATCATCATCACCTGGCTGATCGGCACCACCGGTGACCCGATGTCGCCGGTCTGGTACCTGCTGGTCGCCAACCTGGTGTGCCTCACCGCCGCCTGGTTCGCCAAGGAAACCCGCCCGCCGCTGCCCGGCAGCCCGGCCCGCGAAACCCGGCTCACAGAAGCCCCGGTTCGCTGAACACCTTTTCCCACTGTCCCGCGTCTTTTCGCCACCGACCGGCAGCGCCCAAGGGCCTGCCGGGACGGTCGCCTTACGTCTGATTTGTATGGGGATTTACCATGTATCCACGTCTTTTGCTGGCCGTCACCCTGGCGTCCAGCACCCAGGTTTTCGCCCAGGACAACGCTCAAGCCAGCGCACCGGGCTTCCTCGAAGGCAGCACCCTGGACCTGAACCTGCGTCACTACTACTCCAACCAGCACACTAAGCGCACCACTCACCTGAGCATCAAGAAAGCCGGCGGTATCGAACCTACCCGCGTGCGGGAAACCTGGGTCCAGACCAGCATGCTCAAGTACAGCTCCGGCTACACCCAGGGCCTGATTGGCGTGGGCGTGGACGCGGGAATCTTCAGCGCGGTCAACCTGGAGCGCGGCCACGGCAAGGTGGCCAATGGCGGCGACCGGGTGCTGGTGGATGGCGACGGCGACGCGATTCCCACCTGGAGCCGCCTGGGGGTGGGCGACGTGCGTTTTCGCCTGTCGAGCACCGAAATCAAGGCCGGCCGGCTGATGACCGACAACCCGATCCTGCGCTACAAGGACAACCGCGCCCTGCCCTCCAGCTTCCAGGGTGTGGGCCTTTTCAGCAACGAATTCGACTGGCTGTCGGTGCAGGGCGGCAGCTTCGAACGGGCGATCCCACGCACCGGCACCGGCGCCGAAAAACTCACCACCACCTTCGGCAACCGCGCCTACACCGGCTCACGCATCAGCTACCTGGGGGCCACGGTCAAGCCGGGTTACGGACTGGAAGCCAGCGTCTACGCGTCGCGCTTCGAAGACATGTGGGACCAGACCTACGTCGGCCTGACCCACCGCATCGGCGACAAAAGCGACATCGCCTTGAAGACCGCCTTCAACTACTACCACACCAGCGACTCGGGGGACAAAAACCTCGGCTACATCGACAACAACGCCGTCAGCCTGGCCTTCACCGCCACGCACCTGGCCCACAGCCTGACCCTGGCCTGGCAGCAGGTGTTCGGCAACGAATACTTCGACTACGTGTGGGAGTCCACCGGCAACTACATGGCCAACTCGCTGTACTCGGACTACAACGGCCCCAACGAAAAGTCCTGGCAACTGCGCTACGACCTGGACTTCGCCGCCTACGGCGTGCCCGGCCTCACCGCCAGCCTGTGGCACGCCAAGGGCTGGGACATCGACGGCACCCACTACGACGGCGACCGCAACGGCCACAACACCGGCTACAACGTGCGCAGCCTGGACGGCGCCAAGCACAACGAAAACGGCTTGATGCTGGCCTACGTGATCCAGTCGGGGCCGCTCAAGAACAGCGTACTGCGCACCATCGTCTACAACCACCGCGCCAGCGGCGGGCAGATTGACGGCAGCTACGACGAGTTCCGCCTCGTCGCCAATGTACCGATCAATATCTTCTGAGGCTCAGTTCAACGAACAGCGCTGCATCGCCCCCGCCAGCATCTCCTGGCACTTGAGCACCGCCACCGAGCGGGGGCGGTTGCGGTACACACACAGGTCGATGCGGATGCGCCCGAGGTCTTCATCGGCGATCGGCACGGCTACCAGGCCGTCACCCAGGTCACGCACGTCTGCCTCTACCTGGGGCAAAATCAACACGGCTGCCCGTTGCCGGGCCAGGCTCTTCTGCACTTCCAGGGAGCTGGTGGTGAACACCGGTTCGAGGGTCACACCGCGTTTTTTCGCGGCCACTTCCAGGGCCTGGCGCACGCCGTAGGCCGAGTCGGGAATCGCCAGGGGCTGGCCTTCCAGTTCGCTCAATTCGATGCTGTCGCGCTGGGCGAAGGGGTGTTCGGCGCTGACCAGCACCCGGTGCCATAACTGGCAGTGGGCGGTGACTTCGACGTCGGCGCGCTCTTGCAGGTAGAACGCCAGGCCCAGGTCGGCTTCGCCGCTGCACAATGCGTCGAGGGTGGCGGAGGCGCTGGCGATCACGATGTTGAAGGTGACCTTGGGGTGGGCGCGGTAGAACGTGGCGAGTACCGGTGCGAGTACGGTGGAAACGATACTTTCTGACACATGGATGCTGATGTTACCGGCCACCTGGCTTTGGCGGCTGGCGATGACTTCGCGCACCTGGTCGAGGCCGCGCAGGGTTGAGGTGACTTGTTCGGCGAGGCATTCGCCCTCGGCGGTGAGGCGGATGCCGCGGGGGCCGCGCTCAATCAGGGCGGCGCCGAAGAAGTGTTCGAGGTGTTCGATCTGGCGGCTTACGGCGGTGGGGGTGACGTATAGACGCTCCGCCGCTTTACGCAACGAAGCGCAGCGGGCGACCTCGTGGAAATAGCGCAAGGCGCGTAGTTGCATGGCGGGGTGCTCCTTTTTTGGGGCTCGGGGTGGGGGGGAGGCAATTACTGCGCCAGCTGTTCTGTTTGGGTACATATCCATTTCTTCGGTAACGGCTGATTAGGGTTTCGCTCTTACAGCGACTCACTTTGGAAGAGCCCCAAAGTAAGCAAAAGGCTCTGCCCCGCCTGTCGGCACCTCGCCTAGGCTCGGTGTTCCCTCACTCCGGCATTGCTCCGCGGGCCGCCGCGACGGGGCGTCCCTGCCCCGTCGCGGCTAAACCGGCGTCCTGCCGGTTTACCCGCTCCTCAATCCCTACGTTCGGCCTCGGGCTTATTGGGGCAGTCAGATCAAGATCAAAAGCAAGAGCACAGCGGCCTACAGGCCGGCTTGAGTGGTAGAAGCCAGAGCAAAAGCCAAAGCGAAAGCCAAATCTGAAACTGATGCAGCTCTGCTTTTTTGTGGGAGCTGGCTTGCCTGCGATGGCATCACCTCGGTGTGTCTGATGTACCGAGTTGTCTGCATCGCAGGCAAGCCAGCTCCCACATTTTTGACCGTGCCCGCTCTGGCTTTAGATTTTGATCTTGCCTTTGCTTCACACCACTCAAGCCGGCCTGTAGGCCGCTGTGCTGTTGATCTGCTTTTGATCTTGATCTTAGGCGCCCCGTTAAACCACGCTGGCCGAACGCAGGTAGTACGGAGCGGGTAAACCGGCAGGACGCCGGTTTAGCCGCGACGGGGCAGGGACGCCCCGTCGCGGCGGCCCGCGTAGTAATGCCGGAGTGAGGGCACACCGAGCATTAGCGAGGTGCCGAGTGGTGGGGCAAGAGCCTTTTGCTTACTTTTGCGCTTTTCAAAAGTGAGCCGCTGTAAGAGCGGAACCCATAGCGGCCCTGACCGCAGCAACGGATATACACACCCACCCCATTTACGACCCATCCAAACCAAAAGCGACCCCCTCCGTTGACGCCCCACCCCAAACCCCTATTAAGTACTATTAATCCGCATTAATAGGATCAATCACACACCATGCTAAGCCGCCCGTTGCGCCGCAAACGCCAGAAGCTCTCCGACGTGATCGTCGAGTCGGTCAAGCGCTCCATCGTCACCGATGCCCTGAAGCCCGGCGACCGCTTGCCCACCGAACGCGAGTTGATGGAAAGCTTCCAGTGCTCCAAAGGCTCCGCCCGCGAAGCCCTCAAGGCGCTGGAAGTCGAAGGCCTGGTCAACACCCGCACCGGCCCCAGCGGCGGGGCCTACCTCAACCAGGCCGGCACCGAACCCGCCAGCCGCGCCCTGCGCAACTACCTGCACTTCCAGCACCTGGACGGCGAACAGGTCTACCAACTGCGCAAAGTCATCGAAGTCGAACTCGCCGTCTCCGTGCTGGGCCGCCTGAGCGAAGACGACTACCGCGCCCTCCAGGACAATGTCGATTTTTGCAGCGCACCCGAAGACAGCGAAGCCGGCCAACGCGAACAACGCATCGCCGAACTGGAATTCCACAACCTGCTGGCCAAGGCCTGCCCCAACCCGCTGCTGAGTTTCATGGCGCAGTTCCTCAACGACTTATTGCGCGACCTGGTGGTGCTGAAAAAAGCCTACAAGCCCAAGCGCAAGCAATTCGACGCCGCCAACCTCGACTACCACAAGCAACTGCTGATCGCCTTCCGGGCCGAAGATGAAGCCACCGTACGCAGCCTGATGCACGAACACATGTGCGACGCCGAACACCACATGACCGCACTAGAAGGCGAAGTCAGCCCGCACTTTCTGCTGGAGTTCGACCACAACCACTGACACCCCCCAAAAAACCAAATAAAAGGCCTGCCCACAGGCCGTGCTCCACCGTATCGCCATTGCCACTCCTGCCAATAACTAATCCAGGGAGTCACCCCATGCAGCGTCGTACGTTGTTGAAAGCCAGTCTCACCGCCGCAGCCGCTCTCAGCCTCCCGCTGGGTGTGCGCTCGGCATTCGCCGCCGAGCCCTTTACCTTTTACGGCCTCAAGTCCATGTCTGGCGCCTTTGCCAGTTATGGCAAATTTGCCGACATGGGTTCACGCCTCGCGGTAGAACAACACCCCGAGTTGCTCGGTCGCCCGCTGAACTACAAGGTGATCGACACCGAAGGCAACGCCGGCAAGGCCGTGCGCAAGGTCCAGGAAGCGATCCAGCAGGACGGTGCACGCTTCTTCCAGGGCTGCACCCTGTCGTCTTCGGCACTCGCCGTCGCCAAGGAAGTGAGCAAGGCCGGCGGCGTGTTCATGACCCCGGTGGGCGCCGACGAGGTCACCGGCAAGGACTGCAACAGCGCCACCTTCCGCTGGTCAGTCCCCACCTATGGCGCGATCCGCGAAACCCTCGTGCCGCTGATCAAGCTGCTGCCGGACGCCAAGCGCTGGTACACCATCACCCCACAATATGTGTTCGGCGAAGCCCTGCTCGAAGGTGCCAAATCGGTCCTGGCCGAACATGGCCTGGAACACGCCGGCAACAGCTACCACTCGCTGCAGGAACAGGAATTCTCCGGCTACCTGACCAATGCCATCGCCGCCAAACCCGACGTACTGGTACTGCTGAACTTCGGCAGCCAGTCGTCCAACACCCTGCGCCAGGCGGTGAACTTCGGTATCAAGGAACGCATGAAAGTGCTGCTGGTATGGTCCGCCGGCCTCGACCAGTTCCAGGAGCTGGGCAGCGACGTACTGGAAGGCGTGTACCTCGGCGCGCAGTACTGGCATCAGGTCGACACCCCGCTCAACCGAGACCTGGTGAAACTGACCAAGGCCAAGTACGGCATCAACCCGACCTACCCGCTGGCCGCGGACTACATCAGCACCAAGGTCATGCTGGAAACCATCATCTCCACCGGCAGTTTCGACGGGCCGACCGTGGCCAAGGCCATGCAGGGCCTGAGCTACGAAGGCCCCACCGGCAAGGAATCGATCCGCGCCGGCGACCATCAGGTGATCAAGGATTACTACCTGCTGGTGGGCAAGGCGGCAGGCGACATGGCCGACAAGGACGACCTGGCCAAGGTGCTCAGCGCCGGCCAGTCGTTCCCGCCGGTGGAAGCCACGGGCTGCGTGCTCGGCTGATCTGCTGAAAATCTACTGGTGACACAGCGCAGGGCCGCTCACGCGGCCGCCTGCCGAGGGTTCCTGCATGCTCAATCTTTACCTGTTCCAGATTCTCAACGGCCTGGGCCTTGGGATGATTTACTTCCTGATCGCGGTCGGCTTGACGATCATTTTCGGCCTGCTGAACTTCGTCAATTTCGCCCACGGTGCGTTCTTTTTACTGGGCGCCTACATCTGCTACACCGCCGTCAGTCTCACCGGCAGCTTCTGGCTGGCGCTGCTGATCGCACCGCTGGTGGTGGCCGCGCTGGCCTGGGTGATCGAGCGATTATTGATCCAGCGGATTTATCACTTGCCGCACATGTTCCAGATTCTGGTGACCCTGGGGATAGCCCTGATCATCCAGGAAGCCAGCGTGATGATCTGGGGCCCGGTGGGCAAAAGCGTCGCGGTGCCGGAGTTGCTGCGCGGGGTGCTGGTGGTGGGCGATTTCGTCTATCCCTACTATCGCCTGTTCCTGATCGTGTTCTCCGGCCTCGTCGGCCTTGGCCTGTGGCTGCTGCTGGAACGCACGCGCTTCGGTGCCCTGGTGCGGGCCGGCAGTGAAAGCACCGAAACCGTGTCCCTGCTGGGCACCAACATCTTTCGCCTGTTCTCCATGACCTTCGCCCTCGGCGTGGCCCTGGCCGGCGTCGCCGGTGTGCTGTTCGCCCCGTTGCGCGGTGCCCAGCCCTTTGTCGGCCCGGAAATCCTCGGCGTGGCCTTCGTGGTGGTGGTGATCGGCGGCATGGGTTCCTTCAGCGGTGCACTGGTCGGCGGCCTGCTGGTCGGCGTGGTGCAAAGCCTGATGACCACACTCTGGCCCCAGGGCGCGAGCCTGATGATCTACGGCGCGATGGCCGTGGTGATCCTGGTGCGTCCTTACGGCCTGTTCGGGAGAGCCTGACATGAGCGAGAAAAATCCCCTGCCGTTCGCCAAGACCCAGTCGCGCTACATGCTGCTGTTGGTGCTGGCGGTATTGATCGGCCTACCGTTGATTTTACCCTCGGCGACCCTGGCCACCGAGATTCTGATATTTGCCATGGCCGCCCTCGCCTGCAACCTGTTGCTGGGTTACACCGGGCTGTTGTCGTTCGGCCAAGGCATCTTCTTCGGGGCCGGCGCCTATTGCGCGGCGTTGTTGATGATTCACCTGCAGCTCGGCCTGTTCAGCGCACTGTTGGGCGCCGCCGTCGCCGGTGGTTTCCTGGCGTTTCTGGTGGGTGCCCTGGCGATCCGCCGCACCGGCATTTACTTCGTGATGCTGACCCTGGCCTTCAGCCAGATGGCCTACTTCGTCGCCTATACCCTGAGCGACTGGACCGGCGGCGACAACGGCTTGCTCAGCGTGCCACGTCCGGAAATCCGTATCGGTGACACGGTGCTGTTGTCTCTCACCGATGCACGCGCGTTCTACGGCTTTGTCGCAGTGCTGTTCCTGCTGATCTTCATCGGGGCGCGCCGGGTGATCGCCTCGCCGTTCGGCAGCACGCTGATGGCGATCCGCGAAAACGAAACCCGCGCTTCGGCCATCGGCTACGACACCCGCCACTTCAAGATCCTGGTGTTCGTGTTGTCCGGCGCCGTCACCGGGATCGCCGGGGCGCTGTACGCAATGCTGCTGCACTTTGTGCCGCTGTCGAACATCGACCTGGCGATGTCCGAAAACATCCTGATCATGACCATCGTCGGCGGTACCGGCTCACTGTTCGGCTCCTTGCTGGGCGCCGGTTCCATCGTGCTGCTGGGGGACTTCCTCTCCGACCTGTGGCCGCGCTGGCTGATGCTGCTGGGGGTGATTCTGATCCTGGTGGTGATCTTCATGCGCGGTGGTTTGTGGGGTGGTTTGTCTGCGCTGTTCGAACGTGTGCGTGGCAGCCGCAAGGCCGACGTTGTGACCAAGGAGAAGCTGTCATGAGCATCCTGTTGGAAACCAAGAATCTGGAACTGGCCTACGGTGCGTTCCACGCGGTGAACGGCGTCAACCTCAAGGTGCAAGCCGGTACCATCCACACCATCATCGGCCCCAACGGCGCCGGTAAGACGAGCCTGTTCCACTGCCTGACCGGCGAACGCCAGGCCACCGCCGGGGCGATTCATTTCGACGGCAAGAACCTGATGCGCAAACCGGCCCACGGCCGCGTCGGCCTGGGCATGGCCCGTTCGTTCCAACTCACCAGCCTGTTCCAGAACCTCAGCGTGCGCGAGAACCTGCGCCTCGCCGCCCAGGGCCGCGACGGCGCCCGCGCCCTGAACTTCTGGCGCCGGGTCGACAGCAAGCGCGAGCACCTGGAGATGGCCGACCAGGTGCTGGAACGCCTGCAACTCACCGCCCGCGCCGACACCCTGGCTGGCGAGTTGTCCCACGGCCAGCAGCGGGTGCTGGAGGTCGGTATGTCGATCTGCTCCAAACCCAAGCTGCTGATGCTCGACGAGCCCACCTCGGGCATGGGCATCGACGACATTCCGATCATGACCCAACTGATCAGCGACCTCGGCCGCGACCACACCGTGCTGCTGATCGAGCACAACATGAGCATCGTCATGTCCATCAGCCAACGCATCACCGTGATGAGCCACGGCCAGATCCTGGTGGAAGGCACACCGGAATTCGTGCGCGCCGACGAGCGCGTGCGCACCGCCTATTTGGGAGAAGCTGCCTGATGCTGACCGTCGACAATATCCATTCCTACTACGACAAGAGCCACGTTCTTGAAGGCGTGTCCCTGACCGTCAACCCCGGCGAACTGGTGACCCTGCTGGGGCGCAACGGCGCCGGCAAGACCACCACCTTGCGCAGCATCCTCGGGATCATCTGCCCGCGCCAGGGCCAGATTCACTTCAATGGCCAGCCGCTGGTGGGGCAGAAAATCTTCGAAATCGCCCGTCAGGGCCTGGCGCTGGTGCCGGAGAACCGCGGGATCTTCCGCCTGCTCACGGTTGAGGAGAACCTGCGCATCGCGGTGCGCAAGACCAGCCGCTGGCAGATGGAAGACGTGTACGGCATGTTCCCGCGCCTCAAGGAACGCCGCAAAAACGCCGGCCATGCGCTGTCTGGCGGTGAGCAACAGATGCTCGCCATCGCCCGTGCACTGCTCAACGATCCCAAGCTGCTGATCCTCGACGAACCCACCGAAGGCCTCGCGCCGGTGATCGTCGACGAGTTGGTGAAGATCCTGCGCAAGGTCAAGGAAGACGGGCTTCCGGTGCTGCTGGTGGAACAGAACCTGATGGTCTGCGACAAGCTCGCCGACCGCCATTACGTCCTCGAACAGGGCCGTGTGGTGTACGAAGGCAGTGCCGAAGCCTTTCGCGCCGACCCGACGATCAAGAACCGTTACCTGGCCCTGAGTGCCTGACCGGAGACTGCTGATGAATAGTTTTGCGCAACCGCTCCAGAGCAATGCCCCGCTGATCAACCGCGAACGCCTGTGGCAATCGCTGATGGACCTCGCCCGCCTGGGCGCCACACCCAAGGGCGGGGTGTGCCGCCTGGCCCTCACCGACCTCGACCGCCAGGCCCGCGACCTGTTTGTGCACTGGTGCGAGGCCGCCGGGTGCAGCGTCAGTGTCGACGCCATCGGCAATATCTTTGCCCGCCGCGCCGGGCGCAATCCGGCACTGGCGCCCGTGATGACCGGCAGCCATATAGACACCCAGCCTACCGGCGGCAAATTCGACGGCTGCTATGGCGTGATGGCCGGCCTGGAAGTGATCCGCACCCTCAACGATTTGAATATGGAGACTGAAGCGCCCATCGAAGTGGTGGTGTGGACCAACGAAGAAGGCTCGCGTTTTCCACCGTGCATGATGGGCTCCGGGGTGTTCGCCGGTAAGTTCGACTTGCAGGAAACCCTCGACAAGCAGGACGAGCATGGCCTGTCGGTGGGCGCCGAATTGCAGCGCATCGGCTACGCCGGACCACGCGCCGTGCTGGGTCACCCGGTCGGGGCCTATTTCGAGGCGCATATCGAACAAGGCCCGGTACTGGAAGACCAGGCCACCACCATTGGCGTGGTCATGGGCTGCCTGGGGCAGAAGTGGTTCGACCTGACCCTCACCGGCGTCGAAGCCCACGCGGGCCCGACGCCAATGCGCCTGCGCAAGGACGCCCTGGTGGGCGCCGCCCAAGTGGTCAGCGCGGTGAACCGCATCGCCCACGCGCAACAACCCCACGCCTGCGGCACCGTCGGTTGCCTGAGCTTGCACCCCGGCTCGCGCAACGTGATTCCCGGCCAAGTGCACATGACCATCGATTTGCGCCACCTGCACGCCGACAAGCTGCAAGCCATGGTCGATGAAGTGCGCCAGGTGATCGAAGCCACTGCCGAGCAACACGGCCTGAGCTTTGAGCTGACGCCCACCGCCGACTTCCCGCCGCTGGACTTCAACCCCGCCTGCGTCAACGCCGTGCGCGACGGCGCAAGCAGGCTGGGCCTGAGCCACATGGACATCGTCAGCGGCGCCGGGCACGACGCGATCTTCGTCGCCGAACTGGGCCCGGCCGGGATGATCTTTGTGCCATGCGAAGGCGGCATCAGCCACAATGAAATCGAAAACGCCGCGCCGGATGACCTGGCGGCGGGCTGCGCAGTGCTGCTGCGGGCCATGGTCAACGCGGCACAAGGAGGTAAAGCAGCATGACGGATATTGCCAACCTGACCGCCGTTGAACTGCTGGCGCACTACCGGGATAAACGCCTGTCGCCGGTGGAAGTCACCGAAGACGCCCTGCTGCGAATCGAACGCTACAACCCGGCGGTCAACGCCTACTGCCACGTCGACCCGGAAGGCGCCTTGAAGGCTGCCCGTGATTCGGAACAACGCTGGCTCAAGGGCCAGCCGTGCGGGGCACTGGACGGTGTACCGTCGTCCATCAAGGACCTGACGCAGACCATCGGCATGCCGACGCGCAAGGGCTCGCGCACGACCTCAGCCGAGGGCCGATGGGACGTGGATGCGCCCTTCTCGGCCTTCATGCGCAAGGCCGGCGCGGTGCTGCTGGGCAAGACCACCACGCCGGAGTTCGGCTGGAAAGGCGTCACCGATAACCCGCTGTATGGGATTACCCGCAACCCGTGGGACACGCGCATGACGGCGGGCGGCTCGTCCGGCGGTGCCGGTGCCGCCGCAGCCTTGAACCTGGGGGTGCTGCACCAAGGCAGCGATGCCGGTGGCTCGATCCGGATTCCCTGCGCCTTCACCGGCACCTTTGGCATCAAGCCGACCTTCGGTTATGTGCCGCAATGGCCGGCCAGTTCGATGACCATTCTGTCCCACCTGGGGCCGATGACCCGCACCGTGGAAGACTCGGTGCTGATGCTGCAAACCATCGCGCAGCCGGACGCGCGGGACGGCTTGATCGGCGCGCCCCGGACCACGCCGTGGTTGCAGGCCGGGGCTGACTTGAAAGGCCTGCGGGTGGCCTATAGTCCGAACTTTGGCTACGTGAAGGTGGACCCGCAAGTGGCCAGGGTTGTCGCCCAGGCGGTCGAAGGCCTGGTGCAGCTGGGTGCCCAGGTCGAACAGATTGACCCGGGGTTCAGTGATCCGCTGGAGGTGTTCAATACCCTGTGGTTTGCCGGTGCTGCGCGCCTGGCCGGACCGTTGAGCGAGGCTCAGCGACAACTGATGGACCCGGGCCTGCTGCGCATTGCGCAACTGGGCGAACAGATCAGCCTCAGCGACTACAGCGCCGCGCTGGAAGCGCGGGCGGCCTTGGTGGCGCGTATGGCGGCATTCCATGAGCATTACGATGTGCTGGTGTCGCCGATGATGCCGATCACCGCGTTCGAGGCCGGGCACAACGTGCCGCTGGGTTCGGGCCTTGGGGAATGGATGGAGTGGACGCCGTTTACCTATCCCTTCAACTTGACCCAGCAACCGGCGGCGTCGGTGCCGTGCGGGTTGGCGGCGAACGGGTTGCCGGTGGGGCTGCATGTAGTGGGCGCGCGGTTTGCGGATGAGCAGGTGCTGCGGGTTTGCCAGGCGTATGCCAAGGCGTTCCCGACCGAGCATCTGCAAGCCCCAAAAACCCCAACCTGAAGTGCAAGCAATGTTCAGAGACTGACCAATAACCCTGTGGTGAGCGGGCTTGCCCCGCGCGGGGCAAGCCCGCTCACCACAAAAGCCAGGCACCTGCGCTGATCGCATTCCAATCGCGCATCGCTCTACAATGTCCCCCATTCACTCCCGGGGGTTTCATGGACATCGAACTGGCACGCACCTTCCTCGAAATCACCCGCTGCGGCAGCCTCGCCGCGGCGGCCGAGAAGTTGCACGTCACCCAGACGGCAATCACCGCCCGGGTCAAAAATCTCGAAAGCCAGCTCAACAGCACGCTGTTCGTGCGCAACCGCGCCGGCGCCCGCCTGACCCCGGACGGCGAAGCCTTCGTGGTCTTCGCCAACCAACTGGTACAAACCTGGGAAGCCGCCCGCCGCGACCTGCCGTTGCCCGACGGCTACCGCAACGTGTTGCACATCGGTGGCGAAGTCAGCCTGTGCAACCCGTTGATGCTCGGTTGGGCCCAGGCCCTGCGCGAGCACATTCCGGGCTACGCCCTGCGCACGGAGATTCGCGAAGGCGAGTACCTGTTGCGCCAACTGGAGCTGGGCGTGCTGGATGCCGCGCTGGTGTTCCAGCCGCAGTACTGGCCGGGGCTGCAGGTGGAGCAGGTGCTGGAAGAGAAATTGATCCTGGTGCAACTGGCGGCCCGGCCCGAGCCCTACGTGTACATCGACTGGGGCCAGGGCTTTCGCCAGCAGCACGACGCGGCCCTGCCGGACAAGGCCCGCGCCGCCCTGAGCTTCAACCTGGGGCCGCTGGCGTTGCAGTACATCCTGGAAAACGGCGGCGCCGGGTATTTCCGCACGCGGGTGGTGCAGAGCTACCTGGACAGCGGCGTGATGGAACGGGTGCCCAAGGCACCGGAGTTCAGCTTCCCGACGTACCTGGTGTATTCCCGCGAGCGCGATTCGGCGGTTTTGCAACAGGCGCTGGGCTTGCTGCGGGCGGTGGTGGAGGCGGAAAAGGATTGGTCGCAGCGCTGGGATCCGGTGATTTGAAGCCGTGCCCATGGTAGCCTCAGGTTGTTTTCTCCTGGTTTCCCCCTGCCGATGAACAAGAAAAAGTCCGTCACCATCAGCGACATCGCCAAACGGGTCAACATGACCACCATCACGGTGTCCCGGGCGCTGAGCAAGCCTGACCTGGTCAAGCCCGCCACCCTGGCGCGGATTCTCGAAGTGGCGCGGGAGCTGGACTATGTGCCCAACGCGTTTGCCCGCGGGCTCAAGCGCAGCGAAAGCCTGATCATCGGCGTGATCACCGCCTCGGTGGACAACCCCTTCTACAGCGAGATGATCAAGGCGATTTCCCGCGAGGCGAAAAAGCACGGCTACACCATCATGCTGGTGGACACCGACGAGCTGGAAGAGCTGGAAAGCAAGGCGGTCGACACCCTGTTGGGTTACCGCGTGGCGGGGATCATCCTGTCGCCGGTCTCCGATGAGCCGAGCTACCAGCCGGATTATCTGGAGCGCCTGGGCAACGGCAAGACGCCGGTGGTGCTGCTCGACCGCACGATCCACGACAGCCCGTTCAGCCGCGTGGTGCTGGACAACTACCACAGCGGCATCGAGGCCGCGCAGTACCTGCTGCGGCAAACCCCGAACCTCAAGCGCCTGCTGGTGCTGACCGGGCCCGAGCATTCGCGCATCACCATGGAACGCCTCAAAGGCCTGAAAGAAGTGCTGGCCGATCACCCGCAAGTGCACGTCGAGGTGTGCGCCGGCGACTACACGCTGATGCCCTCCTACCTGCACACCCTCGACTACCTGGCCGAACACACGGCGCCGGACGCGATCATGGGCTTCAACCAGTTGATCACCCTCGGCGCCTTGCGCGCGTTGCGCATGCACAACATTCCCCACGACAGCCTGACCATCTGCGGCATCGACCGCCTGCCCTTCGCCGATATCTTCGGCGTGCCGATTGCCTGTGTGGCCCACGACGCGTCGCTGGCCGGCAGCAGCGCGGTGCGACTGCTGCTGGACCGCCTCGAAGACCCGCACAAACCGCGGGACAAGGTGGTGATCGCCGGCAAGCTGGAGAACGGCTAGCGGCTGGTGTAGCCCCCATCGATCGGCAGGCTGACGCCGCTGATCATGCTGGCGGCGTCGCTCAACAGGAACAGCACCGGTAATGCCACTTCCGCCGTTTCGGCAAACCGCCCCAGCGGAATCGCCGCCAAGGCCGGATCGCGCTTGGCGGGCGCCGACCAGGCCATTTGCGCCATGGGCGTGAGGGTGACGGTGGGGTTGACGCTGTTGACGCGAATCCCGAAACGCCCCCACTCGGCGCATTGCACGCGGGTGATGGCGTCCAGCGCGGCCTTGGAGGCGCAGTAGCCGAGGTGATCGTCCAGCGCCACCAGTGAGGCCTGGCTGGAGACGTTGACGATGCTGCCGGCGATCTTTGCTTCAATCATCCCTGCGGCGATTCGGCTGGCGACCTGGGCGGCAGCGCGGGCGTTGACGTTCATCACTTGGTCGAAAGCTTCGGCGCTGATGGCAGCGGCGGGTTCCAGGCGAGAGATGCCGGCGCAGTTGACCAGGCCGTGCATCGGCGGCAGGCCTTGCAGGGCCAGGTCCAGGGCGGCGCTGTCGGCGATGTCCAGGCACAGGGTTTCGCAGCCGAGTTGGGCCAGGGCCTGGGCGTCGCGGCCCAGGGCGAAAACCTGGGCGCCGCTGGCGATCAGTTGCAGGGCTATTTCCCGGCCGATGCCGCTGCTGGCGCCGGTGACGAGGATGCGCTGGTGGGTGAAGTCAAAGGTAGCGTTCATGGTTCACGTTCTCTAAAACGATGGAGATCCCATGTGGGAGCGGGCTTGCTGTGGTGAGGGGGCTTGTCCCCCGTCGGGTTCACCACAGATTGATGGGGCTGCTTCGCAGCCCAGCGCGGGGCAAGCCCGCTCACCACAGCAAGCCCGCTCGCCACAGCAAGCCCGCTCCCACATTTGGATCAGTGTTCACTTAATTCAATTGCAAGCTGTGCATCACCGGTTTCAACGCCGGGTACACTTTCAAATACTCGGCAAACGCCCGGTCATACACCCCGACATTCCCCGCCTCCGGCTCCGCCCGCAGCTCCAGCTGCACCCAGCCCTTCTCCATCTCCCGGTCATCCACCAACCCCACCGCATGGGCCGCCAACAACGCCGCGCCCAACGCCGCTTCCACCTCTTGCACGATGGTGTAGACCGGGTAATGGGTGATGTCCGCGATAATCTGCATCCACAAATCCGAATGGCTCGCCCCGCCCACCACAATCAATCGCGGGTCAAGGGAATGCGCGCCACGCGTGCCCGCTTCGATATTGTGCCGCAGGGCAAAACTCACCCCTTCGAGCACCGCGCGGTACAGGTGGATACGGCTGTGATACAGGTTCAGCCCGACAAAGCTGCCGCTCGCCCGGTCATCCCACACCGGGCTGCGTTCGCCCATGAGATACGGCAAGAACAACAGCCCTTCACTGCCCGCCGGGATCTTCGCGGCGCTCTGCTCCAGCAGCCACAAACTGTCCTGGCCCGTCGCCTTCGCCTGCTGCTCTTCAGCCTGGCAGAACTGCTCGCGAAACCAGCTCACCGACGCTCCGGCGGTAATCGCACCGCCGAAGATGTACAGGTCCTGATGGCCGTTATAGACATGCGGCATGCTCACCAGACCATGCCGCGCATCCACCTGCTGATTGAGGTAACCCCAGCACATGCTGGTGCCGATCATCGCCACATGATTGCCCGGCCGGGTCACCCCGGCGGCCAGGGTCGCCATGGCCGCATCCACGCCCCCGGCCAGTATCGGCGTGCCCGCCTGCAAGCCCAATCGCGGCGCCCACTCCTCCAGCAAACCGCCGACCACTTCACCGGAATACAGCAAGCGCTCCGGCATCATCGCCAGCGGGATATCCAGCGCCGCCAGCATCTCGGCCGACCAGCCTCGCCGGGCCACATCGTAGACCCCACCGATATTGCCGGCGCTGCTGTGATCCACCGCCACCTCACCGGTCAGGCACGCGTTGATGTAGCTGTTGGGCGGCAGCAGGTAGCGGGTATTGGCCCACACCTGCGGCTGGTGCTGCTTGAGCCAGAGCATCTTGGTGAAGCCGTAGTAGCTGTCCACCGAGTTGCCGGTGACCGCGAACAGCCGCTCCAGGTCCACGTGCTCGCGCACCCACTCCACTTGTTCGCCCGCACGCCGGTCCATCCAGATCAGGCACGGGTGCAGCGGGGTCATCTGCGCATCCACGGCAATCCCCGAACCGCCGTACAGGCTACTGATGCACAGCGCCTTGACCTGCTCTTTCGCCACGCCGGCCTTGGCCATGCATTGGGCAACACACGCCTCCACCGCGTCCAGCCAGACCTGCGGCCACTGCTCGGCCCAGCGCACTTTCGGGGTATCCACGCGATACCCCTGGCTGTGCTGGGCGATGATCGTACCGTCACCGTCCACCAGCAGCGCCTTGGTGCTTTGCGTGCCGATGTCCACACCCATCACGTAGTTCATCTCAGACCACCGGCTTCAGCAGCACCTTGATCGATTTGGTCGAGTTGGCCAACTCAAAGGCCTCGGCCCAGTTATCCAGCCCGAAGTCATGGGTCACGATGCCCTTGGACGTCAGCAGGCCGCGTTCGAACAGGTCGATGGCCACCGGGTAGCAATACGGCCCGAGGTGCGCGCCGCGTACGTCGAGTTCCTTGCGGTCACCGATGATCGACCAGTCGGCGCTGGTCTCGGCGCCAAACACGCTGAACTCGACAAACCGCCCGAGCTTGCGGATCAATTCCAGGCCCTGGGTGACGCCCGCCGGCACGCCGGTGGTTTCGATGTACACGTCGCAACCGTAGTTGTCGGTCAGGCCATTGATGATCTCGCGGGCGTTGTCCCGGGACGGGTTGATCACCACATCGGCACCGAACTTCTTCGCCAGTTCCAGGCGCTCATCGACCATGTCGATCACCACCAGTTTCTTCGGCGTCTTCAGCGCCGCCACCTGCACCATGCACAGGCCCAGGGTGCCTGCACCGGCGATCACCAGCACGTCATCCAGCTGGATCTCACCCCGGTTGACGGTGTGAATCGCGCAGGACATCGGCTCGATCAGTGCCGAATCTTCGAGAGACACCGACTCCGGAATCTTGTGCACGATGGCCGTCTTGGGGATGCGCATGTACTGGGCCATGCCGCCTTCGGCCACTTCACGCTGGAAGCCGAAGATGTTGTGCACCTCGCACATCCAGTACTTGCCGGATTTGCAGAAGCGGCACTTGCCGCACGGCACGATCTGCTCGGCGATCACCTTGTCGCCGACCTTCACGTCAAAGTGCTCTTCGGCGCCCTCGCCGGCTTCCACCACGTAGCCGAAAAACTCGTGCCCCGGCACCACCGGTGCCTTGACCCACGGGTTGTCGCCGCCCCAGAACATCGCGGCGCCCGAGTGGCATTTGCAGTCGCTGGCGCAGATGCCGCAGGCGGCGATGCGGATCACCAGTTCATTGACCCGTGCCTGGGGTTTGCTGATGCGTTCCAGGCGGTAGTCTTTTGGGCCGTGGCAGACGACGGCTTGCATTTCGTTGTGCTTTTCCATGATGTGCGGACCTTTCTTGAGCATGAGAGAACCCATCGCGGCCGCCATGGCCGCGTGGAGATAACCGGTTTACTTGTGGCGCTGACGGCTGATAAAGATCGCCAGCAAAATGATCCCGCCCTTGATCACGCTCTGGACGTAGGGCGAGACCCCGAGCATGTTCAAACCGTTGTTCAACACCCCCAGCAGCATGGCGCCGAGCAAGGTGCCGACAATCACCCCGCGCCCGCCGGCAATCGAGGCGCCGCCCAGGACCACGGCGGCAATCGCGTCGAGTTCAAACGACACGCCGGCATTCGGCTGGCCACTCATCAAGCGCGAGGTCAGCACCAGCCCGGCAATCGCGGCGGTGAAACCGCTGATGCCGTACACCAGCAACTTGAAGCGTGCCGCCCGCACACCGGACAGGCGCACCGCCTCCTCGTTGCCGCCAATCGCGTAGATATAGCGGCCGATGCGGGTGTGTTGCAGCAACACATACGCCGCCAGGTACGTCACCAGCATGATCAGGATCGGCACCGAAATGCCGAACAGGCTTTCGCGGCCAAAGAAACCAAACCATTCCGGCAGGCCGGAAATCGGATAGCCGTCGGTGTACATCAGGCCGAACCCGCGGGCGATGCCCATGGTCGCGAGGGTGACGATGATCGGCGGCATGTGCAGGTAGGCAACGAACAGCCCGTTGCCGATGCCGAAGGCCACGCCAATCAGCATCCCGGCGCCAATCGCCAGGCCCGGCGGCAAGCCCGCGACCATCAGGCCGGCGGTCAGGGTGCCGGACAAGGCCATCACCGGCCCCACCGACAAATCGATGCCACCGGTGAGAATCACGCAGGTCATGCCCACCGCGATAATCGCGTTGATCGACACCTGGCGCGCAATGTTCGACAGGTTGTTGGCAGTGAGGAAATTGTCGCTGGCGAAGATCATCACCAGCGTCACCACCAGCAGCCCCACAAAGGGATAAAACGCCGGCGAGCGAATCAACCGCGCCAGGTTCAGGCGCAGCCGGCTCGGCCCCACGGCATTAATGGACGTATTCACTTGAGCCCCCTGTTGCATGGCGCATGACCTCTTGAGGATTGACGGCAGACGCTTCCAGTACCTTGACGATGGCGCCCTTGTGGAACACGGCGACGCGGTCGCACATGCCGATGACTTCCGGCAGTTCCGAGGAAATCATGATGATTGCGTAGCCTTGTTCGGTGAGGCTGCGCATCAGTGCGTAGATCTGCGCCTTGGCGCCGACGTCGATGCCACGGGTGGGTTCGTCGAACACCAGCACGTCACAGTGATGGTTGATCCAGCGGGCAATCACGACTTTCTGCTGGTTGCCGCCGCTGAGGTTGAACACCCGGCTCTCGCCGCTGGGCGCCTTGATCGACAGCTGGCGCATCAGGGCTTCGACGCTGGCGCACTCCTTGTCCTTGTCGATCAGGCCGCTGGCGTTCTGGTATTTGGGCAGGTTGTTGAGGGAGATGTTTTCGCGAATGCTGAAATCGGTGATCAGCCCTTCGCTCTTGCGGCTTTCCGGCAGCAGGCCGATGCCGTGGGCCAAGGCCTGGGCCGGGTCGTCAAGGGTGATTTTTTCACCCCGCAGCCACACGTCTTTGCTCACCGACGGCAGCGCACCCATCATGCCCAGGGCCAATTCGGTACGCCCGGAACCCACCAGGCCGGCAAAGCCGAGAATCTCGCCCTTGTGCAATTCAAAGTGGTTGTGGGGGCCGTTGCGCACCAGCTGGATGTCCTTGACCTCCAGCAACAGCGGCCCGCGTTCGGCGGTGGGCTTGGGCGGAAAGCTGCATTCCAGGCGGCGCCCCACCATCATTTCCACCAGGCGGTCGATATCGCTGTCGGCCACGTCAGTGACGCCCACATTGCCGCCGTCGCGCAGCACGCTGATGCGGTCGCACACCTGGAAAATTTCCTCCAGGTGGTGGGAGATAAAAATCACCGCCACGCCCTGGCGCTTGAGTTCGCGCATGATCTCAAACAGCAGCTCGGCCTCACTCGGCGTAAGGGTGGCGGTGGGTTCGTCGAGCACCAGCAGCCGTGCATCCAGGGCCAGGGCCTTGGCGATCTCGACGAACTGCTGCTCGGCCACGCTCAGGTGCTTGACCGCGCATTGCAGGTCAATGCTGACGCCGAGGCGCTTGAACAACGCCTCGCTCGTCTCGACCATTTCGCGCTTGCGCAACAGGCCAAAACGGTTGCTCAGCTCATGGCCGAGGAAGATATTTTCCACCGCCGTGAGGTAGGGAATCAGGCTGAACTCCTGGAACACAATGCCGATACCGGCAGCAATCGCATCACGGTAGGTCGCGAACTGCCGGGCCTGGCCGTCGATCAGAATCTGCCCTTCGTCCTGATGCTCGACCCCGCCAAGGATCTTCATCAGGGTCGATTTTCCCGCGCCGTTTTCCCCGAGCAAGGCATGAATCTCGCCGCGCTGTACTTCCAGGTTGATCGCCTTGAGGGCTTGCACCCCCGGGTAACGCTTACAGATATTTTCCAGCTTCAGAAGACTGCTCATACCGCCGACCTCGCATTCAGATGGATGACCTGTGCCCCACGCCAGGCGTGGGGCCTGGGCGGTTTACCAGCTGAAATCCTTGGCCTTGGCCTGGTCGATCAGGGTGATGTCCACCGGGATCGTGGCGGGCACTTGGGAGCCCCACTTCTTGGCCAGGGCGATGCCCAGGGCCAGGCGAATCTGGTCACGCGGGTATTGCGCGGAGGTGGCGATGAACTTGCTGCCGGGTTTCTGGATCGCCTTGATGGCTTCCGGCGCGCCGTCGACGCTCACCAGCTTGACGTCCAGCCCGCTGGCTTCGATGGCCGAAAGCGCACCGAGGGAGCCGTTGTCGTTGACGCTGAAAATACCCTTGAGGGTGGGCTGGGCCTGCAGCATGTTTTCGGTGACGGTCAGCGCCTGGTCACGTTCCTGCTTGCCGTTCTGGATGCTCACGATCTTGATGTCCGGGTGCTTGGCCACGGCCTCTTTGCAACCGCGCACGCGTTCCAGGATCGGCACCACGGCGATGCCGTCGAGGATGGCGATGTTGCCTTTGTCGCCGATGTTCTTGGCCAGGTATTCACAGGCCTGGAAGCCGGCGTCGAAGTTTTTCGAACCGACGAAGGAGTCCAGCGGGCCTTCGGCCTGGGCGTCGACCGCGACCACCACCACGCCGGCGGCGTGGGCAGACTTGACGGCGGACTGAACGCCAACGGAATCGGTAGGGTTGATCAGCAGGATGTCGATGCCCTTTTGCAGCATGTCCTCGACGTCGCTGACCTGCTTGGACACGTCGTGGCGGGCGTCGGTGATGATCAGCTGCGCACCGATGGTCGCCCCGGCTTCCTGCAGGGCGTCTTTCATGGTGACGAAGTAAGGGTTGTTGATTTCCTGGAAGGACGCACCGATGCGGATGGGCGCGGGTTTGGTGTCGGCCCAGGCCAGGCCGGCGGTACCGAGATTGATGCTGAAAGCCAACAAACACAGGATTTTCGGAAGCATTTTCATGGCGAGATTCTCTGTTTTGTTTTTATTTTTAGAGCAAATGTTATCGTTAACATTTTGCGAGAAGCTAGCAAGGAAATTGAATCGGCGCAAGAGGGCCTGGAACCGGTGGCGTTGTTTTTGACACAGAGGGACGAGCGGTTATCAAGGCCGCCAGACAAAAACCAGATGAGAGGAAAAGACCCATGGGTGCCCTATTAAATATTTTGAAAGCTCTGGCCATGCCGATTCTGAAAGCGGTGGGCTTGGGCGCTATCAGCGGCGGTGCCGCCTTTGGGGCCGACAAGCTGCTCAAATCAGCAACCAAAGGCAAACCTGCGGTGGCCACCCCGGACGAATCCGTTCCAAAAAGTGCCGAGGTCTTCGTCCCTGCCGTTCAGCAAACATTCGCAGACCGTGCCGAGTTCCCGGCCAACGCGAAGCCTGCGATAGCTTCGAATGCCGCACCTGCGCTCGAAACCCCGACACTCCCCAAGAGCCCTGTCGCCTCGCTGGCCCAGGTGTAGCCTCACACCTGGCTGCGCCCCGCCAGCATATCGACGAATGTCGAGGCGCCAGGCAAGCCAGCAACGTCCACCGTCGAGGGCGCCAGCAACGGCGAGCCCTCGGTCCAGAACAACGAATGCCCTGCCGCGCCCTCTTCCACCCGTATAAGGGATGACGGCGGCGGCAATGCCTTGAGCGCCGAATCAAACGCAGTCATCGTAAACCCCTCAACCAGGGTCGACAGCGCCAACCGTTCGGCCTGCGCGTACCATTGGGCATCCTGCTCAAGCCGCGCGAACGGCGGTACGTCTTCGCTCGCCACCGCCACCGTCAATGGAAAATAGCGCCCGACCCGATCCACACTGGGCAACATGACACCCGCCCAGCCCTGATCGCCACACACTCCCGCCGCCAAGGCGAAGCGCCAGACCGGACTGCACAAATAAACCTCCAGCCAGCGCTCACCCAGCCGCTCGCGACTGTGCTGCAAACCGTTCTGCAGCCACGTATCCCAAGGCCGCAAAAAAGCCTCTGGCAAACGTCGGCTGACAAAATCCCCATGGCTGGGAACCTTGCCGAAAAAACCCGTCAACTGCTGATCCATGCCAATCCCTATAACGTCGTCGGGCAGTGAAACGCCTCGAGCGCATCACGCCGGAACGGGTTGATCACACTGCTGGCCCGCAGTTGATACACCACCCGATGCCCTTCCACAGTGAACGTCAATTGCAGCAACTCACCCTGGGCACTCACCGCCGCCTTGTCCATCATCCGCAGCCAACCCCACGGGCCATCGGCTCGCAGCGGGCTGACCAGCGCGGGGGTTGCTTCAAGCCGCACCAGACCACCGGCCTTGCCGCTCGGCAGACTGATGCTAGTGAAGTCCGCCACGTTGCCCGCGTCGTACACCACCGGCTGGCCGTCGATGTCCAGGGTGACCTTGGTCAACGCCGGGTCGGCGCTGAGGGCTTTCAGGTCAAAGCGCAATGACGGCTGGCGTGCCCCGGCCACGAAGAACATGTCCCGCAGGCGCGCCCCGCGCTGGAACTGGTTGAGCACGTCCTGGGAAATGTTCAACGGCGTCACGCCGCTGGAGCGCCAGCGCCATTGGCTGCCGCTCATGTCGACATAGGCCGCGAGGTTCTTGCTGAAAAAATCATCCATCAGCCCGCCCGGGCCAAAGAATTTGCCGAAGTCATCGGCGGTGGCATCGCGACTGGAGCTACGCACCAATGGATAACGATCGGCAATCGCCGCCCGGCAGAACGGTGCGCCGGAGGCTTCCCACAACGCATTCAGCCGGGCCTTTTCGTTGCCCAGGGTCAGCGCGGCGCCGCCGGATTGCACATCCCGCAGCAACGTCGACAACGGTGCCGGCTGGGTGTCGCTGGCACGTTTCAAACGCTCCAGCACTTCACCGGTGGGTGCCGGCGCGGCGCTGCGGCGGGCGGCATCGGCGCTGTCGAAGTACTGGCCGGCGTCTTTCAGCGCAGCCAGCGCCTCATCCACCGGTTGCGGGCGGGTGCCGTTGCCCACCAGGCGATGGAGCGCGGCGAAGTGCTGGTCCACCGGGTTTGCGCCGGCATCCGTCGCCGGGGCCGGGGCGTCGTTGCCCAGGGCCGCCTGGAGCTTTTGCGTGGCGGCGGCGATTTTGTCGCGCACGCGCTGGTCGGTGTCTTTGCTGGCGGCCGAGGTCAATGCGCCTTCCAGGGTGGTTTCCTTCGCCACCGCCAGCAGCAACGCGCGCAGCGGTGAATCGTTTGCCGCCAGTACGTTGGTCACCAGGGACGCCTGGCCGAGGCTGGTCAACGGCACCAGGTGCACGTCGGCGAGGAAGGTGTCCCATTGGCGGATGTAATCGGCGTAGTACAGCTCCAGCACCGCGGCTTGCATGGCAGCGCTGCCGCCGGCGATCTGCGCCGACTCCTGGCGGTCCAGCACCCAGCTGTCCTTGGCCATGTCAGCCACGGCTTGCGGGGTCTTGTCGGTCAGCTCGCGGTAGCCGGCGATGCGGTACACGCCGCTGACCCCACGGGACAACGGCTCGCCACTGCCCCGGGTGAACAGCGACGACACATCCCGGCCCACCGCGCCATTCACGCTGAGTTCGGGCAAATGCTCCTGATCCACCTGGCGCTTGACCCGGTTATAGATGCGCTGGGACAGCGGCATGCTCGCCAGGGCCAGGCGCACCTTGGCAATCAGGGCGCTGTCGAGTGGCACCGGTTCAGCTTCATCGTCGGCTTCCAGCAGCGCCGAGACGTGATCGGACAATTGCTGCAACTGCGCCGGGGTGGCCTGGGGCAGCTCGCGACGCCAATCGACATCGACCCACGCCTGCACAGACGCGGCATCAAAGAACTGCCGCTCACCCAGCATCAGGTAGGCGCGCAGGGTTTCGTAGAGGAACTCCTGGTTGCTGGCGTCGCCCCGGCGCAGGGCGTTTTCCATGTTCGCCACGATGTGCGGCAGCAAGGTGCTGCGCAACAGGCGGCGATACAAAGTCACCGCGCCCGCGCCCAGCTTGTTGCCCTGGTACAGGCCCATGCGGCTGAGCAGCGGCACGCTGGTGTCACCCTCGCTGTAGCCACCGGGCAGCGCGCGGGCGGCATTGAGCAAAGGCAAGGTCACCAGCACGTCGCCTTCGGCCGGCAGTTCCTTGGCCAGTTGCGCGACGTTGGTCGCGGCGGTGGCCGAGTCGGCGATCAATTGCAGGTTGCGGTTGTAGCTGATGGTCATGCCCAGCAACAGCAGGACAAACGCCGCCCCGGCGACGATCCGCCCGCCCCGCGCCCGCAAGCGGCGGCGACGCTCTTCCTGATGGTTGACGCCGGCCAGCCCGGCCTCCTTGAAGATCACTTCCCGCAGCAATCGGGTGATGAAGTAGCTGCGGCCACTGGCGACATTCGGCGCCAGCACCTTGCGGCCCAGGCCAAAGGACGCCGCCAGGGCGGTGAGTACCCGGTCAATCGGGCTGCCTTCCTGGGTGCCGCTGGTGAAGTACACGCCCCGCAGCAGAGCCGGTTCCTGATAACGGTTGGCCTCGAAGACGCTGTTGAGAAACCGCGTGAGCCCCTCGCCCAGGCTGGCGAACTGTTGCGGGAAGCTGTAGAGCAAGGCCCGGCGCGACAGGTCCCGCTCCTGTTGCACCCGCTCCAGCACCCGGCCCTGGAGTTGGCGTTCCAGGGCATCGAATTCGGCGGGGAACGACGCCAGGCTGCTGTCGGCTTTCGGGTCTTGTTGCAGCGGGAACGTCACACCCCACACCTGCGCCCGCTCCTCCCGGCCAAAGGTCTCGAAAAACTCCGAGAAGCCCGCCAGCAAGTCGCACTTGGTGATGATCACATACACCGGAAACCGCAGGCCCAGGCGTTCATACAGTTCATTGATCCGGGCCCGAATCGCCAAGGCCTGGGCCTGGCGCTGGGCTTCGGTTTGCTGCAACAGGTCGCTGACGCTGAGGGCCACGATCACCCCGTTGACCGGGCGCTGGCGCCGGTGTTTTTTCAGCAGATCGAGGAAACCGCCCCAGGCCGCCTTGTCCACTTCGGTGTAGCTGTCCTGGGTGGTGTAGCGCCCCGCCGTGTCGAGCAACACCGCTTCGTCGGTAAACCACCAGTCACAATGTCGGGTGCCGCCCACCCCACCGATGGCCCCGGACCCCATGGCTTCGCGCAGGGGAAATTGCAGGCCGGAATGGGTCAGCGCGGTGGTCTTGCCGCTGCCCGGTGCGCCGACAAACATGTACCACGGCAACTGATACAGGTACTGCCCGCTCATCTTCCAGCCGGGGTTGGCCTTGCGCAGCACCGCCATGGCAGAACGCATGCGCTCGCCCAGTTCATTCACTTCGGCCTGGGACTCGCGTACCCCCGCCGGCGCTTCGGCAACCCCCGCCATCAACCCGCGATTCGCCCGCCAGGCACGCCACAACCGCCAGGCAAAATAGCCCGCCCACACCAGCACAAACACGCTGATCAAGCCCCAGCGCCGGGCTTCCGGGGCCAACGGTTCACTGCCGTTGAACGCCAGCAGCGGGCCTTCGTACCACACCAGCAGCGACAACAGCGCCACGCCGATCAGCGACAGCAACCAAGGCTTGAGCAACCACAGGATGAAGCGCTCCACCGGCGACCATAACAACGAAAAAAACGAGGACAGGTTCATGGTCTATTGCGCCTGGGAAGGGATCAGCACGGTGATGTCGACACGGCGGTTGCGTGCACGATTGGCCGCTGAATCATTGGGAACCAGGGGTTCGGTTTCACCCCGGCCTTCGCTGCGGTAACGCTCGGCCGGCCCCGCCCGTTGCGCCAGCAAGCGTGCAACGGTCTTGGCCCGGGCCTGGGACAGATCAAAGTTGGAACCCAGCCGCGAAGTCGCCGAAGGCCGCACATTGTCGGTATGCCCGACCACCACCACATCCCCCGGCACCGTTGCCAGCGCATCACCAATGCGGGCCAGCAAACCGTCGAAATTGCTCGCCACTTCGGCACTGCCGGAAGCGAATACACCGTCGCCGCGCAGGGTAATCACCGAGCGGTCGGCGCTGTCTTTCACCGTGACCAGGCCCTGGGCGACTTCCGGCGCGAGGAACCCCGACAGGCGCACCGGCGCAGGCGTGGCGGGCGCCGCCACTTTGAGCGGCGACACCACACGGATCGCCCCCAATTGCGCGAACACCGGATCGGAAGCGCGGTTAAGCAGCCAGTTGTAGGTCAACTGCGCACTCAGCAGCAGCACCGACGCCACCGCCGCCAGCACCCACACCGGCACCTGGCGCAACATCGACGCCTGGGGCGCTTCGGCGCCGCGCCAGCGTGGCGAGAGGTCCTGCTCACGGTTGCCGCGTTGCTGGTTGATCAGTTGCAGCAAGCGTTCCCGCAACAGGTCCAGCTGATCCAGGCCGCGGTCCAGCACCCGGTAACGCCCTTCCAGCCCCAGGGCCATGCACAAATACATCAGCTCCAGCACGTCGATGTGAGTGCGCGGGTCCTGGCTGAGGCGCTGCAAAATCATGAAGAATTTTTCGCCGCCCCAGGCTTCGTTGTGAAAGGTCACCAACAGGCTGCGGCTGCCCCACACTCCCGCGCCCCACGGCGTACTGGAAATGGTTTCGTCCACCAGAGTGCACAGCGAGTAACGCGCCGCCGCCACGGTTTCGACGTCCACCTGGCTGGCCCGGGCCTGGGCCTCGAAGGCCTGCATCGCCTGGATCAGCCGCTGGCGCAGGCTTTCCATGTCGGGCATGGCGGTCAGCATGCGCAGTGGCACCACCAGGTCGAGCAACAGGTTGGCGGCCCGCACCAGCGGGTTGAGGCCCAGGCCCTTGAGCACCACGGCGGCGCTCTGCACGTCGGCCACGGGCGCCACCGCAGGCGCAACCCGCCGCCCGCCCGGCGTAGGGATCAGCAGGGTGCGGTCCGGGTCCTGGGTGCTATCGAAAGTGTCATTCACGTCAGTCACCTTGCCTTAGCGCCGAATGGCCCAGAACTGCATGTCCAGCCCCGGGAAGACCCCGGCGATGTGCATGGCAAACCCCGCCGAATTGCTCAGCTGTTGCCAATAGTCGCTGCTGCGGTCGAGTTCGAAATAGGTGAAGCCGGCGTGGAACGGCAGTTGCCGTGGCGCCACCGGCAGCGGGCGCAGGCCGATGCCCGGCAGTTGCAGGTTGACCAGGTCGCGGATCTTCTCTACCGAGCCGATCTTGACCTGCGGCGGGAAGCCGTTGCGCACGCTCTCGGCGGACATTTGCGCCTGCACCGCGAGGATGAACGTGGCCGAGCGCAGCAACTCCTGGTCGGGCAATACCGCCACGCGAATCCCGTATTGGCGCTCTTCCAGGGGAATCGCGATGGCGCGGGCGTCCATCACCGTCGACAGCGAGCGGCGCAGGTCGAGCATCACCGGGGCGAAGGTCTCGGCCAGCGCGTCATGGCGATACACCGGGTAGGCCGAAGCACGTTTGTCGGCCTGGGTAAAGGTCGCCAGTTCGCCGGCCAGGGCCGTCAGGTCGCGGTACAACTGCTCCGGGTGCAGGCCGCGCATGGCCGCCAGGTGGCGCACCAACGGCTGGCTGCGGTTGAGCACTTGCAGCAGCAGGAAGTCGGCAATCTCCGCCGCGCCGCTGCCGTCCGGCCGGTTCAGTCGGGCAGCCAGGGCTTCACCGCGCTGCTGCAACAGGCCGAGCAATTCGTCGACAAACGCGCCCAGGCGCTCGGCGGCACGGATGTCCAGGCAGGGCGGGCAATAATCGCGGTCGAGCACCACCGTTTTGTCGGCGCGCTTTTCCACCACATGGGCGATGCCGAGGGTGGTGTAGGCATCGGCCACGTCCCCTTCAAACGCCAGGCGCAGGCGTAGTTTGCCGATGCTCATCAGGGCGCTGCTGTCCAGGCCGTTGCTGTCCCAGGCTTCGTACTCACTGCTGCGGTGACGGGCGAAGTTTTCGAAGCCGGGGTTGTCGTCGACCTCGGCCACACCGGGGCGCAGGCTCGGCAGCGCCAGCACCACCTTCAGGTCACGAGCGTCTGCGGGGACCTCCAAGGGCAGCGGCATTTCATCGTCGAACGGCTGGCCGACCGGCGTGCCGTCGGGCAACACGCCGCTGTAGGACAGCAACGACAACTTACCGAGGGCCAATTGCTGCGGGTCGATGTGCAGCGTTGAAAAACCATGGGCGTAGGCCCGCAAGGTGCCGACCCGGGCTTCAAGCTGGGCCTGCAAAAAACGGTCGTGTTGTTGCAGGTGCTGGGGTTGCAGCAACATGCCTTCGGACCAGACTACTTTGTTATTCCAGGACATAAATTCTTCTCATTGGCCGGTGCGCAACCGCGCGACCTGCTCTTCATAAGCCACCGAAAACAACTCACCGAACAGGCGCTGCAAGTCCTCATCGGCATCCCGCGCGAGGTCCTCGTAGCGCTCCACCAGGCGGTCCCACAAGCGCGCCTTGCGCCGGGCCGGCATCCATTTGTCGAGGGCGCCGTGGGTGGTGCGGCGTTGCTCGACCCGGGCCGGGTCAAAACGCTGCACCACCGCGCCCAGCGCCGCTTTCATGCCGGCGATCACCGCCAGTTCGTGGGCCTTGAGGTCGTCGAATGCCGCACCCATGGCCTTGACTGGGCGCATATAGGCCGGGGAGTCGGCGGTGAGCATCTGGGTCAGGGCGCTGTGGGGGTCGGGGAAAAACTTCAGCGGGTTGTTGGAGTGGGCGCCGATCATGGTCATGTCGATATGACTTTCGCGCTTGGTCAGGGCCCGGGCCATCAGCACCGCCATGGTGCCGCCGGTGGCAGTGCGGAGCATTTCGCCGACCAGGTGGGCGAGTTCGACGGGGGTGCGGGTGGTGTGCAGGTTTTCCAGGCCGAGGCCTTGGAGCAGGGCCTGGAAGACGGCGTCGTCCCCGGTTGGCACTGCCCGCTCTTCTGTAGGAGCGAGCTTGCTCGCGAAAGGCTCAAGCGCGACACGTTCATCCTGCAAGCCCGCGTCATCGTTAACGTCCATCGCTGGCAAGCCGGCTCCTACAGGGAGTGTGGAGACACCCAGCAACGGGTCGTAGTCCTCCGGGATCACCTGCGCTTCCACCTGCATCACCGGCATCACAAACGCCTGCATCTGCGGCGCCACGTGGTCGCTTTCGGTGCCGCGAAACAGTGGTTCCACCCGTCCTGCCAGGTTCAACCCGAGCGGGTCAGACAGCGGCACGGCCCCGTCAAACAACGACTCGCCCTCCAGAATCCTCGCCCCGGCCAGGGCGTCATGCAGCACCACCGGCGCCACCACCTCAGGCTCGCGATACACCTCCAGCGGTGGCAACGGTGCGGCCACGGGCGCAGGCGGCGGCACGAACAACGGCGGCAAAATGCGTGTGGCCAGGGCGTCGTCCTGCACCTCGGCCAGCGGTTGCTCCAGGCGCACTTCCAGCCCGTAATCCCCGATCACCAGGCGGTCGCCCTCCTCCAGCGCCCGCTCACGGCCATTGCCCAACGGGCGTTCGTTGACCAGGCTGGGGTTGCTGCCGGTGTCGGTCAGGTAGAACTGCTCGCCGCGCCATTCGAGGCGTGCGTGGATGCGGGAGATGTATTTGCCCGGGTCGTCCAGGGTCAGGTCGTTGTCCGGGCCACGGCCAATCGAACCGCCGGCGTCGGTAAACCGGCAGACCACGTCACCGGGCATGGGTTGGTCGCGGTAGCTGCGGACCAGCAGAATCAAATTCACGGGGTTACTTGCCATCGTCGGCCTCCTTCGGTGGTAGCGGCACCCCGGCAGGGCCGGTGGCAGCGGTGAGCGCCAGCGCAGTCGCCGCAGAGGCGGCCTCGGGCAGCGGGATCGGAATGGTCGAGGCGATGATCATGGCCGGCGTGAGGGTCAGGAAGGTGCTGCCGACTTTCAGGGTGATGGTCGCCCCCGCCTCGATCACCACGTTCATGCCGCCCTTCATGTACATGTCCATACCGGCCGTGACGCCGGTTTTCAGGCCGCCGTTGATGATCATGTTGGTGCCAGCCGACATCGAGACATCGCCGGTGGCTTTCTCATTGCGATGCCCACCCACCGAGGAGTGCCGGTCGCCTCCGATCTTTTCCCGCAGGTCCTGGTCGACCTTGGAATGGCGGTTGCCACCGACCCAGTCCAGGGAGTCCTTGAGCACGCGCTGGTCGAGGTTTTTCTGGGCGTGCAGGAACACCTGCTCCGCACCTTTCTTGTCTTCAAAACGCAGCTCGTTGTAGCCACCGCCGCCCTTGGACGAGTTGCTCTTGAGCGTCGAGCGGGTGGCGTTTTCCGGCAGGGTGTACGGCGGCATCGTCTCGGCGTTGTAGACGCTGCCGGTGACCAGCGGCTGATCCGGGTCGCCCTCCAGAAAGCTCACGATGACTTCCTGGCCGATGCGCGGGGTGAACAGGCTGCCCCAGCGTTTGCCGGCCCAGCCCTGGGCTACGCGAATCCAGCACGAGCTGTTTTCATCCTGTTTGCCCTCGCGGTCCCAGTGGAACTGCACCTTGATCCGCCCGTATTTGTCGGTCCAGATTTCCTCGCCCTGCTTGCCCACCACCCTGGCGGTCTGCGGACCTTGCATCAGCGGTTTGCGACTGCTGCACGGCGCGCGAAACTGCTGCTGCCTGGACAAGGCGGTGAACTCGCAGGTCAGCACCGGCGCGGGATGGGCCGGAGGTGTCGGCTCGTAGGTGTCCGAGGACAACGCATAACGCGCCTCCAGCAACAGGAACTGGGCGTTCTGCTCGCTGCGCGGGTGTTCGGTCAGGGTCATCAGTGCCCCGGGAAACAAGCCCCGGGCACGGGTGGCCCCGGTGACCCGCTGGGTGCCGGTGTGCAGGGACTCGATCAGCGTGCGCGCATAGGTTTCGCCCTGCTTGCGCTCGGTGTACTTGCCCGGATAGTCGTAGCGTTCGTGGCGCGCCTGCGGGTAGCTGCCGGCCAACGTGGACTTGGCCAAGAGGTTGGCCGACGGCTTTTCAAAGTCGAAATCCTGCAAGGTGTAGCCACCCGGTTCCACGTCACCGCTCATGCGCCAGTCGTAGATCACTTCACTCTCGCGCATGGTGTGGTCTTCGGCGGGCATGAAGCGCACCTGGGCATACCCCGGTGCCGGTGAATGGGCGCCATAAGAGTCGGCCAGTACCAGGGTGTGGCGCCCGGCCGCGCTCTTGAAGAAGTAGTAGATGCCCTCCTGCTCCATCAGGCGGCTGACGAAATTGAAGTCGCTTTCGCGGTACTGCACGCAGTAGGTCAGCGCCTTGTAGCTGCCGCTCAGGCCCGAGGTGTCGACATCGGCGATGGTGTACGGGGCGAACACCTGCCTGAGGATGTCCGGCACGCTCAGTTCCTGGAATATCCGGCAGTCAGTGGCCAGGGTCAAAAACCAGAGCCACGGACGCAACACCGCCCTGTACGTGGCAAAACGGCCCTGGCGTCCGGTAAACGAAAAGTGGCTGACGTGCCCGCTGAAATAGCGGCTGCCGCCCTTGGGCAGGTCCACCGCCACGCTCATCTGGGTTGCCAGCAGGTCGTCGATATTCAGGTCGGCGCGTTCGCTGTACAGCTCAAGCGTGTATTCGCTGAGCTGCGACAGGCCTTCCCGGGCCTGCATGCGCCGGAACAGCAGCACATCGGCGCCGAGCACGCTGGTGACCTGGATTTCGCGCCGGGTTTGGGTGGTTGCCATGGTGGTTTTCTACCTAGAGCGGTGTGGTCGGGCGGGAGTTGGGCACGCGGTAAATCATGCCGCCGTGCCCGCTCGCGACCCCGGGCAGCATCACAAAGCCCATCTTTTTCCAGAACGCACACGAGGCCGCATCCAGGGAGGTCAGGCGAATCTCGCAGTTGGGTTTGTTGCCGTAGTCACTGATCGCGTAGTCCATGCCAAACGCCGCCAGGGTCGAGCCCAGCCCGCTGCCCGCCACTCCGGCAAACACGTCTTCGATCTTCCAGGTGGGGCCTTCCTTGAACATCACCATCAACCCCACCGCGTCCTCGCCCTCATAGGCGGCGAAATACGCAACCTTGGCTTGCTCTTGCGGGGTGTCGTTGGAGCGTGCAGTGCTGATGGTGTTCATGGTCGCAATGACTTCCTGCGCGGCGGGCGACTCCGCCAGCATGCCGGCCTCGCCAAGGGCTTCGCGGAATGCTTGAAAGTCCACTTTGCGGCAGCTGAATGCACTATTGATCCGGGGCATCGTGTGTCTCCCTGAGAATTGAGGAACGTAGACACAACAGCCGGGCGCACGGGTTTATTCCGTGGCGCCGCTGAGTGCTGTCTGCTTTATCTCTGTGGCGAGGGGGGTTGTCCCCCGCTGGGTTGCGTAGCGGCCCTAAAAAAGCGGGAGCGCTGCGCACTCCAACGGGGGGCAAGCCCCCTCACCACAGGGCAAGCCCCCTCACCACAGGGCAAGCCCCCTCACCACAGGGCAAGCCCCCCTCACCACAGGGCAAGCCCCCTCGCCACAGGGCAAGCCCCCTCGCCACAGTTTTTTCTTTAGTTCACTGCTCCTCGAACACGTAAGCAAATTCACCGGCGTCTACGCTCACCTGCACCCGCGTCGCCGGCGTGCCCGCCAGCAGGCGGTTGAGGAATTCAGTGCTGATGGCCGGCAACATCGAGTTGGTCAGGATCGCGTCGATCATTCGCCCGCCGCTTTCCAGTTCGGTGCAGCGGCTGGCGATCAGGTGCACCACTTCGTCGCTGAAGGTGAACGGGATCTTGTGGCCTTCGCTGATGCGTTTTGCAACACGGCCCAATTGCAGGCGGATGATGCTGCCGAGCATGGCGTCGCTCAGCGGGTAATACGGGATCACCACCAGGCGCCCGAGCAAGGCAGGCGGGAACACTTCCAGCAGCGGCTCGCGCAACGCCTTGGCGATGTCATCCGGCGCGGGCATGGCCTGCGGGTCGCGGCACAGGCGGCTGATCAACGCGGTACCGGCGTTGGTGGTGAGCAGGATCAGGGTGTTCTTGAAGTCGATGATCCGGCCTTCGCCGTCTTCCATCCAGCCCTTGTCGAACACCTGGAAAAACAGCTCGTGCACATCCGGATGAGCCTTCTCCACCTCGTCCAGCAGCACCACACTGTAGGGCTTGCGCCGCACCGCTTCGGTCAGCACACCGCCCTCGCCGTACCCCACGTAACCCGGTGGCGCGCCCTTGAGGGTGGAGACGGTGTGGGCTTCCTGGTACTCGCTCATGTTGATGGTGATGACGTTCTGTTCACCGCCATACAACGACTCCGCCAGGGCCAGCGCGGTCTCGGTCTTGCCCACGCCGGAGGTGCCGGCAAGCATGAACACGCCCACCGGTTTGCCGGGGTTGTCGAGGCCGGCGCGGGAGGTCTGGATGCGCCGGGCGATCATTTCCAGGGCGTGGTTTTGCCCGATGATGCGCTGGGACAAGCGATCCGCCAGGCGCAGCACGTTTTCGATTTCGTTCTTGACCATGCGGCCTACCGGAATGCCGGTCCAGTCCTGCACCACCGAGGCCACCGCCTGTTCGTCGACGCTGATCAGCACCAGTGGGTTTTCGCCCTGCTGCGCCGCCAGTTCGTCCTGCAGTTGACGCAACTCCACCAGGCCGCCTTCGCCCTCGGTGGCGTCTGCCAGTTGGCTGCGCAGGCGCAGAATCTGTTCCACCAGTGCCAGTTCGTTGTCCCAGCGGCTTTCCAGGCCATCCAGGCGTTCGCGCTCAGTCACCAACAATCCCTCGACGGACGCGCGACGGCTGACGGTATCGACGCCAATCGCGGTTTCGCGCTCGATGATCGCCAGTTCGGTTTCCAGGGATTCAATCCGGCGGCGGCTGTCATCCACCTCGGCTGGCGTGGCGTGCAGGCTGATGGCGACGCGGGCACAGGCGGTGTCGATCAGGCTGACAGCCTTGTCTGGCAACTGGCGCGCCGGGATGTAGCGGTTGGACAAACGCACCGCCGCTTCCAGGGCCGAGTCGAGAATCTGCACCTGATGGTGCTGCTGCATGGTCTGGGCGATGCCCCGCAACATCAACAACGCGCGGGCTTCGTCCGGCTCATCGACCTGAACGGTCTGGAAACGCCGGGTCAGGGCCGGGTCCTTTTCGATGTGCTTTTTGTACTCGGCAAAGGTGGTGGCGCCGACAGTACGCAAGGTGCCACGGGCCAGCGCAGGCTTGAGCAGGTTGGCCGCATCGCCCGTCCCGGCGGCACCGCCGGCGCCCACCAGGGTGTGGGTTTCGTCGATAAACAACACCACCGGTTTGACGCTGGCCTGCACCTCGTCGATCACTGAACGCAGGCGCTGTTCAAACTCACCTTTCATGCTCGCCCCGGCCTGCAGCAAGCCCACGTCGAGGGCCAGCAATTGCACGTCCCTGAGGCTCGGCGGCACGTCGCCCCGGGCGATGCGCTGGGCAAAACCTTCGACCACGGCGGTTTTGCCCACGCCGGCCTCGCCCACCAGGATCGGGTTGTTCTGGCGCCGGCGCATCAGGATGTCGATCACCTGGCGAATCTCTTCGTCGCGGCCGACGATCGGGTCCATCTTCGAATCTCGCGCCTGCGCGGTGAGGTCGACGGTAAAGCGCTTCAGCGCTTCCTGCTTGCCCATGGCCGCCGGGGCCAGGGCGCCGGCGTCTTCACCGGGCACCTGGAAGCCATCACTGGCGGTCATCTGCGCCTCGGGCGAGTCCTTGAGCAGTGCGCAGAATTGTTCGCTCAGGTCTTCGATGCCGATCTTGCTGAACTCCCGGGACACGCCATACAGGCCATTGCGCAAGCCCGGGGTTTTCAGCAGCGCCAGCAGCAAGTGCCCGGAGCGCACCTGGGACTCGCCGAACATCAGGGTCGCGTAGACCCATGCGCGCTCCACCGCCTCCTCCACCTGGGACGACAGGTCAGTGACCGAGGTCGAGCCACGGGGCAAGCGGTCCAGGGCAGCCGTCAGGTCTCGCGCCAGCACGGCCGGGTCGAGTTGGTAATGCTGGATCAGACGCAGCAGGTCGGAGTCGGTCAGTTGCAGGATCTGCTGCAACCAGTGCACCAGTTCCACGTAGGGGTTGCCGCGCATCTTGCAGAACACGGTACTGCTTTCAATCGCCCGGTAGCACAGGCTGTTGAGTTTGCCGAAAAGCGCGACGCGACTGATATCAGCCATGGGCAGGTCCTTGAGAAGTGTGAGAAATGCGCGGGTTGATCAGCAATTGCCGGTCATCCGCCAGGGGCGCCTTGCTGCTCAGCCAACTGGTCCAGCCCAACGGCGCAGACCCCAGGCGCAAGCCAGGCAGTTGTTCTTTCTTGACGATCAGGTTCACGTCCCAGTCCATGGCCAGGCCGACGTATTGGCGCACCCAGTCCTGCACGCGCTTGAGGCTGTCGCCCCCCGGCAGCAGGCGGCGGGTCTGTTCCAGGTCCAGCGGGCCGATCAACAGGCGGAATTTGTGTTGGGTGTTCCAGACTTTCTTGCCCATCACCGTGGTCTGGCCCAACACCGGCGCGTCGGGGCCGCTGCGCAGGGCGCACAGGCCATCGGCGGGCAAGGTCATCCAGTGACCGACGAATTGCTCGACCTGCACCGGCACTTGCAGGTAGTCCGTCAGCAATGCCGCCAGGCCGCCGGCATTGCGGGTCTGCGGGCCCAGGCGCCCGGCAAAATGCAGCTTGGCCACGTCCGGCACCGTGTCGCGGCCCAGCAGCGACGGCATGCCGATGCCGATCAGTGAACCCAGGTACTGCGCAAAGCGGTCCGCCTGCGGACGGTCCAGGCTCACGGCCGGCTGGGCGCTGGCCCAGGCGCGGTAGAACAGGCTGATCAGCCGGTGATGGAACACGTCGCAGAACGCCGCCAGGGTCGGGTCATTGAGGTTGCGCTGGCGGTCGCGAATGTATTCGCTCAGGTGAATCGGCAACGGCCCGTTCGCCCCCAGCAAACCGAAAAAATTCAGCAGCAATTTCGGCGTGGTGCCCGGGGTGAGGCTGGCGATCATCGCCGGTTCGAATGCCAGGGACGGTTGCTGGCCGAAACGCACCGCTTCATCCGCCGGGCGCGCCGCCTGGCCGATGCGTGGCAGGTGCGGGAAGGCACACTCCAGCTGACGCAGGGCCCCGTGAAAATCGAACCGCGCCGGGTGCGCTTCCAGGGCGCTGAGCAGGCTCAGAGGATCTCGCATCGCCCCACCCTCGCCGGCCACTGCATGATCACCCCGCGGGCGGTGCCTTTGATCACCGTCTCAGTGAAGGAATTAAGCGACACGTATTTGGCAAAAAACTGCTCCAGCACCGAACCGAGGATAAACACGCCGCTGCCTTCAAACGCTGATTCGTCGAGGGTCACGCTGATCTGCAAGCCACGGCCATAGGTGATTGGCCCCGGCAACGGCAGACGGCGCACGATGCTTTCGGCACTGACCGAACGCAGGCCTTCGATCTGCTTGTGGGCGGCTTCGTCGTCAATCCGGCAATACAGGCGCAGCAGGTCACGCAAGGCGCTGGCGCCCTGCTCCTTGTCCTGGTCGAGCAACGACAAGTAGTTGAGGGATAAGTGGCTGACCAGCCGCCAGGCCGTTTCACCTTCGGCAAACGACGGCGCCGGCACCGTGGGCCCGGCCACGCACCGCACGGCCTGCACCGGCGCGCCAGACTCCACGCTGAAGTCGGTCTTGCCGCTGCCCACCGGCATGCTGAGCACCAGGTCACGGTTGCTGCACAGGGTGTCGATGCCCAGTTGGCGCAGGCTGCTGCGGTGCGGCGCCTCCTGGGCGTCCACCAGGGACAGGAACAATTCGCTGCCGATGTAACTGGAGCGCGGGCCCTGGCGGCGTTGTTGTTCCGAGAGCAGCCGCGTGTCCCGGCGCACCTGGTAAAACGCCTTGGGCGGCGTGCGCGCATGCAGGTCGTTGGCCCGGTAGAACGACTCGAACGTCTGGCTCGCCTCGGCGCCGCTGCCATAACCGGTGACGCCTTCGACCTGGTAAATCTCGTAGTCCATCGGCCGGGTGCGGTCGGGGATCACGTGGTATTCCGACTGCTCGTCCGACAGGTGCACACGCTCGGTGCGCATCGGGAACAGGTTGATCGCCGGGGTGCAATACAGCCCGAAGTTGGCGGCGTTGAGGTTCTGTTCCAGCAGCGGGTCGAGCTTCTTGAACAACACAATCACGTCCAGTTGCTCCGCGGTGCAGCGGCTCACGCTGCTGGCCAGTTCGCCCAGCTCGGCAAACAGGAAACGCTGGGGCATGGCGAAGTACTCCTGCAGCAGCCGATAGCCCTGGAACGACCGGGCGCCGGTGGGCAGCAAGGCTTCTTCGTCGCTGTAGCCGAGGCCGCGAATCGCGGTCCTGGGCAGGAACTGGTGCCAGTCCACATGCTCCTGCACCGGCATCACCAGCACCCCGGCGGCCTGGGCCAGCAGTTGTTCGAGGATGCGCGAAGGCAAGGCTTCGCCGCCACGGATGTGCAACGCCAGCGTGTCCAGGGCCAGGTCGCTGAAGGTTAGCCCGGCGCCTGCGCGCAACCGCAGGCGCAGCGCGGCCTTCACCCCGCCGAGGCGTGCCAGGTCGATGCCCGCGACCTGGCTGCCACAGGCAAAGTACCGCGCCTCGGCCAGCTCCACCGGCCACAGGGTCACGTCATGGGCGGTGCGAAACTCGCACGCAGTCTGGTCGCCCTTGCCCAACTGGCTGTGCAGGGCCGTGCCACGTGGCACCTTGAAGCCGGCAGCCAGGCTGCCTTCGCTCATGTCCGGCTGCAATTGCACCACCGCCATCGACGGCGTGGGCGCAAGGTATTGCGGGTACACCAGCTCCAGCAGGTGATTGGTAAAGCGCGGGAACTCGGCGTCAATCTTCAGTTGCACCCGCGCGGCCAGGAAGCTGAAACCCTCCAGCAGGCGCTCGACGTAAGGGTCGGCGCAGGCGTAGGTCTCCAGCCCCAGGCGGCCGGCCACCTTGGGGTAGTCACGGGCAAATTCACCGCCGACTTCCCGCAGGTGGGCCAGTTCACGTTCGTAATAGCGCAGCAGTTTGGCGTTCACCGCACGTCCCTTGTCTCGATATCGAAGACCCTGGCTTCACCGGCTTCCAGGTCCAGTTCAGTCTTCAGGTACAGACGCTCGGGCAGCGGTTGGCCCCAGAGTTCGCCGTGGATTTCAAAGGCCATCTGGTTGGGGATGGCGCTGGTGCCCAGCGGCACCACACGCAGGCTGTCGCGCAGGATCCGGGGTTCGAAATCCCAGATGGCCTGGCGGATGCGCCGGGCCAGTTCTTCACGGTCGAGGCCGGCGGCGGTCTTGCCGGACAAATCCGGCAAGCCAAAATTGATGACCGATTGCGCGGCCAGGGGGTGACCACCGAGCTCACGAAAGCTGCCCAGGCTGGTGCTGTTGAGCAGCCAGCCCAGATCGCGCAGCACCGCCTTGCGCAGGCCGGTCATGGACAAGATGCGCTTGTCACGGGGCTCCACGGCGTGTTCGGTGTCGTCATCGCTCAGGCGATCGAGCAAGGACGGCTGCAGGCGTTCGCGGCTGGTGAGTTCAGCCATGTGGTTGGCCTTGAATCGGGGTCATATGAATCTCCATCACTTGAACGCGCCACCTTGCGGGAGCCGGATTGCCGGCGATGGCCATCTCGAGAACACCGAACGGTTCAACGGCCTCATCGCCGGCAAGCCGGCTCCTACAGGGGGGGCGGCAGCGGGGTCAGATTTTGGCGTTGGCTTCCAGGTCCCACTTCTTCGGTGTGCCGGTGATCACGGTGTCGCCGGTGAAGGAGTCGTACTCGTAGCTGATGGTGGTGAAGTTGATGGAGATGGTTTCGCTCGGGCGTTCGCCGTTACTGCTGGCGGAGTAGGAGCTGATGATGGCTTTGCCCAGGATGATCTTGAGGAACACCTGTTGCTTCTTGTCCGGGCCGCCGGTCTGGATGAAGTGGATCTCGGCATCCCCCAGGCTCTTGCCGCACACCGCTTCCATGAACAGGTCGGCCGAGGCCAGGTCGGTGGCCTTGGTCAGGGAGATTTCCGAGAACGACGGGTTGCTGGTGTCACGGTCGGCACCGCCGCCGCTGGTGGAAATCGCGCGGCCGACGCCCATCTGGATCGCGTCGATGGTGATCCAGTCCTTGTGCGCCTCGACAGTGGAAGTGCCTTTGATTTGTTTGCCTTTGAAGTTAAGCAGGATCATGGTCAGTACCTTGGTTGGGGTAGGAAGGTGTTATCAGGAAGCCTTGGTCGACGGCAGTTTGGAGACCAGGCGCAGGGACACGGTCAAGCCTTCGAGCTGGTAGTGCGGGCGCAGGAAGAACTTGGCGCCGTAGTAACCCGGGTTGCCTTCGATCTCTTCCACCACCACTTCCGCGCCGGCCAGGGGTTTGCGGGCCTTGTCGGCGTCGGTGGCGGTGGCCGGGTTGTGCTCCACGTAGCGGCCGATCCAGTTGTTGAGCCACACCTGCATGTCATTGCGCTCTTTGAACGAGCCGATCTTGTCGCGCACGATGCACTTCAAGTAGTGGGCGAAACGGCAGGTGGCAAACAGGTACGGCAGGCGCGCGGCCAGGTTGGCGTTGGCAGTGGCGTCCGGGTCGTCGTACTCGGCGGGTTTGTGCATCGACTGGGCGCCAATGAACGCCGCCAGGTCGCTGTTTTTCTTGTGCACCAGGGGCATGAAACCGTTCTTCGCCAGCTCCGCTTCACGACGGTCGCTGATGGCGATTTCGGTGGGGCAGGTCATGTCGACGCCACCGTCATCCGTGGGGAAGGTGTGCACCGGCAAGCCTTCCACCGCGCCCCCGGACTCGATGCCGCGAATCTGCGAGCACCAGCCGTAATGCTTGAACGAGCGGTTGATGTTCACGGCCATGGCGTAGGCCGCGTTGGCCCAGGTGAAATCCCGGGAGCCGGCGCTGTCGGTGGTTTCTTCGAAGTCGAAATCTTCCACCGGGTTGGTCTTGGCGCCGTAGGGTGCACGGGACAGGAAGCGCGGCATCGCCAGGCCCACATAACGCGAGTCTTCACTGGCACGGAAGCTGCGCCAGGCGGCGTGTTCCGGGGTCTGGAAGATCTTGGTCAGGTCCCGCGGGTTGGCCAGCTCCTGCCAGGACTCCATCAGCATCACGCTGGGGTCGGCGGCGGTGATCAACGGGCAGTGGGCGGCGGCGCTGACCCGGGCCATCTGGGTCAGCAGCTCCACATCCGGCGCGCTGTTGTTGAAGTAGTAGTCGGCCACGAACGCACCGTAGGGTTCGCCGCCGAACTGGCCGTATTCCTCTTCGTAGAGCTTCTTGAAAATCGGGCTCTGGTCCCAGGCCACGCCCTTGAACTTGCGCAGGGTCTTGTGCACTTCGTTCTTGGAAATATTCATCACCCGAATCTTCAGCGACTCGTCGGTCTCGGTGTTGTTGACCAGGTAATGCAGGCCGCGCCAGGCACTTTCCACGCCCTGGAATTCCTCATGATGGAGGATGTGATTGACCTGCTCGGTGAGCTTCTGGTCGAGGGCGGCGATCAGCCCTTCGATGGTGCCCAGCACGTCATTGGACAGCAGGTGCGTGCCTTGCAGCGCCTGCTCGGCCAAGGTGCGCACGGCGGTTTCCACCGCTTCCTTGGCCTTGTCGGTCTTGGGCTTGAACTCTTTTTGCAGGAGGCTGGCGAAGTCGCCGGCATCAAAGGCGGCGGCGCCTTGTGGCAGTCCTGACTGTTCCGATTGCGTAGTGGACATGACGGTATCCTTGAATTTTGGGCAAAAGCGTCCCCGTACCGGGGCAAACGAGGCACCGGCAGAGTCAGCAAAAAATCAGTTACTCGGGTTGTTGGGGCGCGCTGCTCAGCGCTTGCATCACCGCAGGATCGCTCAGCAGCTTGGCGATCAATTCTTCAGCGCCGACCTTGCCGTCCATGTACGTCAGCAGGTTCGACAACTGGCTGCGGGCGGTCAGCAACTGATTGAGGCTCGGCACCTTGCGGGCGATGGCGGCCGGGGTGAAGTCGTCCATGCTTTCGAAGGTGATCTCCACCGGCAGGTTGCCTTCGCCGGTCAGGGTGTTGGGCACCTGGAACGCCACCCGTGGCTTCATCGACTTGAGGCGGTCGTCGAAATTGTCGATATCGACTTCCAGGAACTTGCGCTCGGCCACCGGCGGCAACGGCTCGGCGGGTTTGCCCGAGAGGTCGGAAAACACGCCCATGACGAAGGGCAACTGTACGGTCTTTTCCGCGCCGTAGATTTCCACGTCGTATTCGATCTGGACGCGTGGTGCGCGGTTGCGAGCGATGAACTTTTGACTGCTTTCTTTGGCCACGGGATAGCTCCAGTGTGAGGGTTGATAGGGGAAGGTCAGTCGTTGCCGGGGCGGATACCGCTGACCAGCGCCAGTTGTGCAAGGCCGTCGGGGGCGAGGTCTTGCAGCAATTCCATGAAGTTCTTGTCGATCAGTTTCTTCGCCCGCTGCAGCAGGAACGGCACGGGGCTGGCGGGTTCGTGGGTGTTGAAATAGGCGCACAGGCGGTCGATGGCCTGGCGCGCGTCTTCGCGGCTGTTGATCTCGCCTCTGGCCGGCTGTGGGGCTGCGGCGGTTGCCGGGTGAGCGTCGATGCTGGTTGCCGGGCTTTCGCTTGCAGGCAAGCGGCGGCGTACGGCTTCGGCGGCGCGGCGCAGTACGTTGGCCAGGCCGCTGAGGTCAATGGCGCGCCCCACGCCGACGTTTTGCGTGAGGCGTTGTTCGATGTGCTGGCTGCGTTGCAGGGCTTCGGTGAGGGCGGCTTCGATGCCACGCAGGGTGTCGGGATCGGCTTCGGCGAATGCGCCATCGATAAGGGCCAGGGTGTCGCTGCTGCCCTGCTCGCCGCTGGCCTGGTCGAGGTCACGCAGGCTGAATTGGCCGAGGCTGCGGGCGCTTACCAGTGGGGTGTCGAGGAGGTCGCGCAGCAAACCGGTGGGTTCGCACAGGGAGGCCAGGATATTGATGCGCAGCAGGGGGTCGTGGTCGTCGTCCGGGTCGAGCTGTGGGTGCAGGCCGTCCCAGCAGTGGATCAGCAGGGCTTCGATCAGGCCCAGGCCGGCGTTGAGGCCGTGGATGCCATGCAGGTTGAGCTCGGCGCGGGTGAGCCACATGGCCAGGCGCAGGTCCCGGCTGCGTTGCATCAGGGGCAAGGCCAGGGACGCGACGAGTTTCCAGTTGGGCTCGATGGCCTGGGTGATGGTGTCGCCGTATTGGACCTCGGGTTTGCCCAGGGCTTCTTCTTCCAGCAGGAGGAAGTCGGGGTCGTATTCGACGTTCTCGCCACAGGGGGCGGTGTCGCCCATCGGGTGGGCCAGCGCTGTGAAATCAAGGGGTTGCGCTTGGGTGGAGAGGTCCATCGTACTGCCCTCGTTGAAGATGTTCTGGGGATAGAACGGGCGAGGGTTTGGGTTTATTCCCCTTGGGTTGAAAAAATCTTGGGCGGGGTGGTTTTGGGGGTTGGGTGTATATCCGTTATTTGGGTGATGGCTGATATGGGTTCCGCTCTTACAGCGGCTCACTTTTGAACAGCGCAAAAGTAAGCAAAACGCTCTTGCCCCACCACTCGGCACCTCGCCTAGGCTCGGTGTGCCCTCACTCCGGTACTACTCCGCGGGCCGCCGCGACGGGGCGTCCCTGCCCCGTCGCGGCTAAACCGGCGTCCTGCCGGTTTACCCGCTCCGTACTACCTGCGTTCGGCCAGCGTGGTTTAACGGGGCGCCTAAGATCAAGATCAAAAGCAGATCAAGAACACAGCGGCCTACAGGCCGGCTTGAGTGGTGTGAAGCAAAGGCAACATCAAGATCAAAATCTACAGCGGGCACGGTCCAAATGTGGGAGCTGGCTTGCCTGCGATGCAGACAACTCGGTACATCAGACACACCGAGGTGATGCCATCGCAGGCAAGCCAGCTCCCACAGAAAAGCAGAGCTGCATCAGTTTCAGATTTGGCTTTCGCTTTGGCTTTTGCTCTGGCTTCTACCACTCAAGCCGGCCTGTAGGCCGCTGTGCTCTTGCTTTTGATCTGGCTCTGACTGCCCCAATAAGCCCGAGGCCGAACGCAGGGATTGAGGAGCGGGTAAACCGGCAGGACGCCGGTTTAGCCGCGACGGGGCAGGGACGCCCCGTCGCGGCGGCCCGCGGAGCAATGCCGGAGTGAGGGAACACCGAGCCTAGGCGAGGTGCCGACAGGCGGGGCAGAGCCCTTTGCTTACTTTGGGGCTTTTCCAAAGTGAGTCGCTGTAAGAGCGAAACCATAGGCAGCCGTTACCAAAGAAACGGATATGTACACCAAAAAATCAGCCCCGACTCCTGAGCCACTGCATAAACCCTTTCTTCACAGGCACCACAGGCGCCTCCTGCGTCAAACTCTGAGCCGCATGCAACCGGAAATCCAACAAACTCTTCATCGCCTCACTGATGTCATGCCGAGCATCCAGACAAGGCTTCAGATACTCCTTCTCAATCCGGTACAACGTACAAAACGTCTTCGCCGAAAAGTCCGCAGGCACGCCCTGCTCCGAGAGAATCCCCGCCTCGCCAATAACCTCCCCCGGCCCCATCCGCCCGGCTTCAAACTTGTGCCCGGCCTTGGTCAACATCACCGAAATCACCCCCGATTCGATGATAAACAGATGATCACTCACCTCCCCGGCCGGCAAAATCATCTCCCCCGCGCGGAAGGTTTGCAGCGTCATGTTCTGGCTGAACGTCTCCTTCTCCTCCTGACGCAACGTCGAGAAAATCGAAGAACTCTCCAACAACGCCCGCGCCCGCGAAACCGCCACCGGCGTATTACTCTCGGCAGCCGACAACAAACTCACCCCCGCCGCCTGCAAATGCCGGAACGCCAAATCATAAAGCTGATTACGCACCTCACGCTTGAGCGTCATCGCCGGCACAAACCCGCTGATCTCATATTCGACGCCACCACTGGCCGACGTCTTGAATGCGACACTCGGCGCCGGCTTGGCCAGCAACGGCCGGCACCCCTGCATCGCCCGCTCCAGCGCATCCAGCACGGTTTGCGGCCGCGCATGCGGGCTGACTTGCAGGCTGACCGACAGCCCAAACATATCCGCCGGGCGTGAAAAGTTGATGATCTTGGCCTTGGCCGCCAACGAATTGGGCACCACCGCCAGACTGCCCTGGGAGGTTTGCAATTGGGTGGCACGCCAGTCGATATCAATCACCCGGCCTTCAGTGCCGTCGATGGAGATCCAGTCATCCAGTTGGTAGGGCTTGGTAGTGTTGAGGACGATCCCGGAAAACACGTCGCTCAAGGTGCTTTGCAACGCCAGGCCGACGATGATTGCCACCGCGCCGGAGGTGGCCAGCACGCCCTTGACCGGCAGGTCGAGCACGTAGGCCATGGCCGCGATGATCGCGATCAGGAAGATCACCGCCCCCACCAGGTCCTGCAGCAACCGCCCGGTGTGCCCGACCCGCTGCATCATCACCGCGCCGAGCAATACCGTGAGGGTGCGCGCCGCAAACAACCACCAGCCAATCTGGAACGCCGTGGCCGCGAGGTGCAGCGCCACGTTGTCGCCATACGGCGCGACCTGCATCGGGTTCATGCCTTCGTTGAACAACACGGCGCTGAACACGGCGAAGATCACCACGCGCGCCACCAGCTTCCAGTTGCCGAAATTGGCAGAGATCAGGCGCCACACGGCGATGTCGATCAGCACCAGCGCCAGCGCACAGAACATCGGGTGATCGGAGATAAATGAGGGCATCCAGGCGACTCCAGGGCGAATGCCATGAAGATCGCATGAAATGCCTCTGGAGGGTATAGCGCCCTAGCGCTGCATCTGCCCGAATTGCCCGGACTGATAGTCGGCAAACGCCTGGTGGATTTCCTGCTCGGTGTTCATCACGAACGGACCGTGGCCGACGATGGGTTCGTCGATCGGTTCGCCGCTGAGCAGCAACACCATGGCGTCGTCGCTGGCCTCCAGGCGCAGTTGCGTGCCATCGCGTTCAAACAACGCCAACTGGCCTTCCCGCGCCACTTCGGTTGCGTTGATCCGCACCGTGCCACGCAATACCACCAACGCGGTGTTGCGCCCGGCATGCAGGTCCAGCGTCACCGAACGGCCGGCGTTGAGGCGCATGTCCCACACGTCGATAGCCGTGAAGGTACGGGCCGGGCCCTTGACCCCGTCGAACTCGCCGGCGATCAAGCGCAGGCTGCCGGCGTTGTCGGCCAGGGGCAGCGTCGGGATATCGCTGTCGAGGATCGTCTGGTAACCGGCGTCGGCCATTTTGTCCTTGGCCGGCAGGTTGACCCACAACTGGACCATTTCCAGGGCGCCGCCGCTGCGGGCGAAGGCCTCGGAGTGGAACTCCTCGTGAATGATGCCCTTCGCCGCCGTCATCCATTGCACATCGCCCGGGCCAATGGTGCCGCCGGCGCCGGTGGAATCGCGGTGCTCGACTTCGCCCTTGTAGACGATGGTCACGGTTTCAAAGCCGCGATGAGGGTGCTGGCCCACGCCACGGCGTTGTTCGGTCGGGGTGAATGCCGCAGGACCGGCGTGATCCAGCAACAGGAACGGGCTGATCTGCTTGCCCATGGTGTCGTAGGAAAACAGCGTGCGAACCGGGAAGCCGTCGCCAACCCAGTGCCCGCGTGGGCTGGTGTAGAGGCCGATGATCTTTTTCATATGTGTCTCCAGTAATGAATACACCTTAAATCCGTTATCAATCCGGCGCTAGAGGGCAAAATCGGCCTTGATCGTCCCACCCATGGAACGCTCACGCGGGGCTGGATTATTTTATATTCGACCATAATATGGCGCTAAATATTACGTGCGTAATTTTTACCTTCTCCACACGTACACCCGCCCCACGGAGCCCGCCATGAACCCTCTTCCCCTGCGTCTTCTCACGCCCCTTGCCCTGTTGGCGATACTCGCCGGCTGCAACAACAAGGCCGACCCCGTCGCCGAGGCGCCCCTGCCCCGCCCCGTTTTGGCCGCCAAGGTTGAAGCCGCCGGCAGCCAGCAAAGCGCCTACACCGGCGTGGTGGCCGCCCGTACTGAAAGCGATCTGGGGTTTCGCGTCAGCGGCAAGGTGATCGAGCGCAAGGTGGATCCCGGCCAGCATGTCAGCCGTGGCGACACCTTGCTGGTGCTGGACATCGGCGACTTCGAACTGGCCCTGCGCTCGGCAAAAAACCGCGTCAATGCGGCCCAGGCCCAACTGCGCCAGCGCCGGGACGATGAATCCCGCTACCAGCGCCTGGCCAATACCGGCGCGGTGTCGCGGCAGATTTTCGACCAGTCCGCCACCAACCTGCGGGTGGCCGAAGCCGAGCTGGCCTCGGCGCAGTCCGACGCCAGCCAGATCGAAAACCGCCGCACCTACTCGGTGCTCAGGGCCGACAGCGACGGCATCATCACCGACGTGCGGGTGGATCGCGGCCAAGTGGTCGCCGAGGGGCAAGTCGTCGCGCGCCTGGCCCACGACGGCGCCCGGGAAGCCATCGTCAACCTGCCGGAAAACCAGCGCGACCAGGCTTCGCAAAGAGCCCTGGCGTTTCCCTTCGGCGCCCCCGAACAGGCGGTGACCGCCACGTTGCGTGAACTGTCCGCCAGCGCTGACCCGACCACCCGCACCTACCGCGCCCGTTATGTATTGCATGGCCCGGTCGACCGCTTTGCCCTGGGTTCGACCATCACCGTGCGCCTGCAAGGTGACGGCCAGGCGCAGCAAACCCGCGTGCCCATCGGCGCCCTTCAGGATGCCGGCAAGGGCACGGGGGTGTGGGTGATCGGCCGCGATGACAAAGTCAGCTTTGCCCCGGTGAACGTCGCCCGCCTCGGCCAGGAAGACGCCTTGCTCGACAGCGGCGTGAGCCCGGGCCAGGTGGTGGTCGCCCTCGGTGCGCACCTGCTGCACAGCGGCGACGCGGTACGCCTGTTGCCGGCCCAGGTAGTGGCCCTCAACCGTCAGCAGGAACACTGATAATGCGCGGTATCAACCTCTCCGAACTGGCGGTCAAGCATCGCGCGGTCACGCTGTTCCTGATCATCGCGATCCTCGCCGCCGGGGTCTTTGCCTTTGGCAAGCTGGGCCGCGCCGAAGACCCTTCGTTCACCGTCAAGGTCATGACCATCACCGCCGCCTGGCCCGGCGCCACAGCCCGGGAGATGCAGGAACAAGTCGCCGACCGCCTGGAAAAACGCCTGCAAGAGCTGGACTACTACGACCGCGTCGAGACCATCGCCCAGCCGGGTTTTGTGTCGATGCGCATGACGTACCTGGAGTCCACCCGCCCCAGCGAGATCCAGGACCTGTTCTACCAGACCCGCAAAAAACTCAGCGACGAAGCGGCGAAGTTGCCCAAGGGCGTGATCGGGCCGTTTTTCAACGATGAATACTCCGACGTGTACTTCTCCCTGTATGCGCTGGAGGCCGAACACCTGCCCCACCGGCAACTGGTGCAAATGGCCGAGGACATGCGCCAGGGCCTGCTCAACCTGCCGGGCGTAAAGAAGGTGAACATCCTCGGCGAACAGGCGCAGCGCATCTTCGTCGAGTTCTCCTATGAACGCCTGGCCACCCTGGGCATCAAGCCCGAGCAGATTTTCGCCGCCCTCGCCGCCCAGAACGCCGTGGCGCCTTCAGGCTTTGTCGAAACCGCTGGCGCCCGGGCGTATATCCGTATCGACGGGGCGTTCGACAGCCTGGCGCTGATCGAAAACGTGCCGCTGGAAGCCAATGGCAAACTGCTGCGCATCGCTGATGTGGCCACCGTCAGCCGCGGTTATGAAGACCCGCCCAGCTACCGCATCCGCCATCAGGGCGACCCCTCCCTGATGCTCGGGGTGATCATGGAGAAGCACTGGAACGGCCTGGAACTGGACAAGGCCCTCAAGGCCCAGGAGGCGAAAATCCAGGCCGACCTGCCGTTGGGAGTCAACTTCGCAAAGGTCTCCGACCAGGCGAAAAACATCAGCCTGGCGGTCAACGAGTTCATGCTGAAGTTCTTCGTCGCCCTCGCCGTGGTGATGGTCATCAGCCTGCTGGCGCTGGGGTTCCGGGTCGGGCTGGTGGTCGCCGCGGCCGTGCCGCTGACCTTGTCGATCGTGTTTGTGATCATGCTGATGACCGGCCGCGAATTCGACCGGGTGACCCTGGGCGCGCTGATCATTTCCCTGGGCCTGCTGGTGGACGACGCGATCATTGCGATCGAGATGATGGTGGTCAAACTCGAGGAAGGTTTTGACCGGATTCACGCGGCCACTTTCGCCTGGAGCTCCACCGCCGCACCGATGCTCACCGGCACGCTGGTGACGATTATCGGCTTTCTGCCCGTGGGTTTTGCCCGCTCGGGTGCCGGGGAATACGCGGGGAATATTTTCTGGATTGTCGGCTTTGCGCTGATCGCGTCGTGGCTGGTGGCGGTGGTGTTCACCCCGTACCTGGGGGTCAAGCTGCTGCCGCAGATCAAGCCGGTTGCCGGCGGCCACGATGCGATTTATGCCGGCCGTTATTACCAGAAACTGCGCCGCCTGGTGGACGCCTGTGTGCGCAACCGCTGGTGGGTGACCGGGCTGGTGGTGGCCGCCTTTGTGTTGTGTGGCCTGGGCATGGGCGTGGTGAAGAAGCAGTTCTTCCCCAACTCCGACCGGTCCGAGCTGATCCTTGAGGTGTATATGCCGCCGGGCAGCGCCTTCAAAAGCACCGAGGCGGTGGCGGCGCAGGTCGAAAAAGCGCTGATGGAGGAACCGCAGACCGTGATGGTCGACACCTACGTCGGCGGCGGTGCGCCACGGTTTTTCCTGTCGCTGAACCCGGAGTTGCCCGACCCGGCTTTCGCCAAGCTGATCGTGCAGACCGCCGACGCCCATGCCCGGGACGCGCTGAAAAAGCGCATGGGTGAACGCATCGCCGCGGGTGAGTTTCCGTCGGCACGGGTGCGGGTTACCCAATTGGTGTTCGGCCCGCCCGTGCCCTTCCCGGTGGTGTTTCGCGTGTCCGGTCCCGACCTGAACGTGCTGCGCGGCCTGTCTGAAGACGTGCGCCAGGTAGTCGCCGCCAACAAACTCACCCGCGACAGCTTCCTCGACTGGGGCGAGCGTGCCAGCAGTTATCGGCTGGTGCTGGACCAGGACCGTCTGCGCCTGCTGGGCTTTACCCCCGACGGGGTAAAATCCCAGCTCAATGCGCTGCTCAGCGGCAACCCGATCACCGAAGTGCGCGAAGGCAATCGCACCGTGTCAGTGGTCGCCCGCTCCCAGGGCAGCCAACGCGAAGACCTCGGCAACCTGGACAACATGACCCTGACCAACAGCGCCGGCGTGTCGGTGCCACTGGCCCAGGTCGGGCATTTCCAGGCGGTGATGGAAGAGCCGATCCTCAAGCGCCGCAACCGGGCACTGACCGTGGAAGTGCGTGCCGATATTGTCGACGGCACCCAGCCGCCAGACGTGGAAATGGCGGTGTACAAGGACCTACAGCCGCTGATCGCCAAGCTGCCGGCCGGTTATCAAATCGTCATCGGCGGCCCGGTGGAAGAAAGCGCCAAGGCCAACGTCGCGCTGGCGGCGCTGTTCCCGATCATGATCCTGCTGACGTTGACCGTGATCATGTTCCAGGTGCGCTCATTCGGGGTGATGTTCATGGTGTTCGCCACCGCACCGCTGGGGCTGATCGGCGCGGTGCCGACGTTGCTGCTGTTCAACCAGCCGTTCGGGTTCAACGCGATATTGGGGCTGATCGGGATTGGCGGGATCTTGATGCGCAACACGCTGATCTTTACCGACCAGATTCGCCAGAACCAGGACCATGGCATGGTGATTCGCGAGGCGATCATCGAGGCCACGGTGCGCCGGGCACGCCCGGTGATCCTGACCGCGCTGGCGGCGGCATTGGCGTTTATTCCGCTGACACTGTCAGTGTTCTGGTCGTCGCTGGCGTATGTGCTGATTGGCGGGGTGTTGGTGGGGACGGTGTTGACGTTGCTGTTCTTGCCGGCGTTGTGCAGCTTGGTGTTGGGGCGGGAGATGACCCGGGAAGTGCCGACTGCAACCTGATCCAACCAACACCACAGAACAGTGTGGGAGCTGGCTTGCCGGCGATGGCGGTGTATCAGTCAAAGCATTCATGACTGACAATCCGCTATCGCAGGCAAGCCAGCTCCCACATTTTGATCTGCTTCCACAGACGATCAGTGATGGTTTCGGATCAGCGCTTTGACAGCTCCATAATCATCCGGCTCAGCAGGTAAATCCGCGGCGCCACGCTCTCCACCTCGGCATATTCCTCTGGCGTATGGATATTGCCCCCGACAATCCCGAACCCGTCCAGGGTCGGCGTGCCCACGCCAGCCGACAAGCTGGCATCCGCCGCCCCGCCGCTGCCTTCAATGGTCAACGTGCGACCCAACTCGCCATAAATCCCCTGGGCAATCGCGACCAACTTGTCCGACTCCGGCGTCTGCGGCATCGGCGGCAGGCCGCGGTGCAGGCTGGTGGTCACTTCAGTCTCGGGGATCAGCTTGTTGGCCGAGACCCGCGCCAGGTCTTTCTCGATCCGGTCAAACTCTTCCGGCAATGCGGCCCGTACGTCAGCCTTGGCAGTGGCCTGGTCCGGGATCACGTTGACCCGGTCGCCCGAGTTGATCACGGTGAAGTTGATGGTGGTTTTCTTCTCCGCATCCCCCAGCTTGCCCAGTTGCAGGATCTGGTGCGCCGCTTCCATCGCCGCATTGCGCCCCAACTCCGGCGCCACACCCGCGTGGGCCGCCTTGCCCTTGACCTCAACCACGGCGGTGGCGCTGCCTTTGCGCCACACCACCAGGCCGTCCGCCGGGCGACCCGGTTCCAGGTTGAGGGTCACGTCGTGGCCCTTGGCAGTGTTGCGGATCAGCTCGGAGGCGCCGTCGGTGCCGGTTTCTTCGCTGGCATCCAGCAGGAAGGTGATTTGCGCGTAGTCCTTGAAGCCCTGATTTTTCAGGACTTTCAAGGCATAGATGCCGGCGACGATGCCGCCCTTGTCATCCATCACGCCCGGGCCATAGGCACGGCCGTCCTTGATATGGAACGGCCGGGCGGCGGCCGAGCCTTCCTTGAACACGGTGTCCATGTGGGCCATCAGCAGGATCTTGGCCTTGCCGGTGCCTTTGAGTGTGGCGATGACATGGCTGTTATGGGCGGCCGCATCGGGCACCAGCTGGATACTGAACCCCAGTTGCTTGAGCTCGTCGACCGCGATGTCACGCACTTGGGTCAGGCCCGGCTCGTAGCCGGAGCCCGAATCGATATTCACCAGGCGCTCCAGCAGTTTCAAAGCATCGGCCTTGTACTGCTCGGAATCGGCCTGGATCTGTTTGTGGGGTTCGGCGCTGAAGGCCGGCATGGCGAACGACAGCGCCAGGGTGGCGGCCAGTAAGGTGCGGGGGAAGTTGAAGAGCATGAACCGATCCTTGTTTTTGTTGGAAGGTAGCGCTCCACCCTACCTGACAATAAACAATTTGTTGATCCTCAGATCGACCTCAACCAACTTCCCTGCACCGAACTGACCCGGTTGCGCCCGCTGCTCTTGGCTTCGTACAGCGCCTGGTCGGCATCGTTCAGCCAACTGGTGGCGTCACCGTGTGCCGGCCGGTACGGCGCCAGGCCGATGCTCAGGCTGGCGCGCAAGGTCGGGTCCTGGGCGTAGGCCAGTGAGTTGAAGCGGTCACGCAGGGCGTCCATTACTTCGGTGGCGCGGTTCAGGGGCATGTCCGGCAGGATCACGCAGAATTCGTCGCCGCCATAACGCCCGGCCAGGTCAGTGGCCCGCAGGTTCTGGCGCAGGACTTTGCTCAACTGGCGCAAAACAATGTCGCCGGTGACGTGGCCGTAGGTGTCGTTGATGGTCTTGAAGTGGTCGATGTCGATCAGCGCGATGGCGGCGCCCTGCTGGTCGCGGCGGCAGCGCTGGAACTCGATTTCCAGGTGGTCTTTCCAGGCACCGTGGTTGAGCAGGCCGGACAGGCTGTCGGTGCGGCTCAGGGCCAGCAACTCGCGTTTGTGCCGCGCCAGGGTGATCGCTTGCCGGTAGCAGATCCAGCCCAGGGCCAGGGGATACAGCATCAGGATCGGCAGGCAGGCGTAGAGCTGCACTTCGCTGGTGAGGGCCGTCACCGCCGGGGTGAACACCAGCATCGACGCGCCGATCCCCAGCGCCTGGGCCACCCAGCCGGCGAACATGAAGCGCGGGCCGCCGATGGCGACGTTGTTCATGGTCATCATCGACAAGGTGGTCACGCTGGGCAGTGGGTTGAACTGCATGGCGCCCACCCAGAACCCGCCGCAGAACGAGTCGAACAGCAGGTTGCGGTGTTCCGAACGCAGGGAGTTCTTTGAGCGTCGCGACCATTGGTACGCCACATGCGGCCAGACAAAGGCGTTGGCAACCATCACCACCCAGACCCAGGCGGGCTTATCCAGCGGATAGATGGCGGCGGCCACACAGATAAACCCGAGGGTCAATCCCAGGGCGCGCGACTTGTACAAGCGTGTGGCGAGCGAAAGTCCCTTTCCTCCTGCGGCTGGCATGGTCTGGCTTGATCCTGGATGAATGCCCGAAGTCTATCAGGGCAACGGCAGATCGCCACTACCGCTCATAAGCTGGCCTTCAGCTGGAAAAGCCCCGGGCCAGCATCAACGCAACCCCCAGCAGCAACACCGCCGTGGCCCTTTGCAGCAACACCCGACGCTTGGGATTTTCCAGCACGTGCTTGATGCGCTGGCCGAAATAGCAATACAGGCAGCCGCTGGCAAATTGCAGCAACAGGAAGGTCAGGCCGAGGATGGCGATATCGGCGGCGGCGCTGCCCTGGCCGATAGCAGCGAACTGCGGGAATACCGCGCTGAACAGAATGATTGCCTTGGGATTGGACAGCCCGGTGAGCAGGCCCTTGCCGAACAGGCTGCGGGCATTTTCCGGGGTCGGGTCGGTGGTCTTGATCGTCACCCCACTGCTGGTCCATTGCTTGTAGGCCAGGTAAAGGATATAGGCGACGCCCACCACCTGGATGATTCGGGTGATCAGCGGGTAGTCCTTGATCAGCTCGGAAAACCCCACGGCAAAGATCAGGATCGAGACCAGGTAGGAAACACTCGCCCCGAACTGCGCCGGCAGGGAGCGGCGCAGGCCGTCTTTCAGGCCAAGGCTGAGCAATAACAGGGTCATGGGGCCGGGGCTGAACGCCAGGGTGGTGCACAACAGCAGGAAATACAAAAACGAAGACAGCGTCAGCGCGGTGACCATGGCGTGGGGTTTCACAGCAGGAAGTAAGGCGTGCAGTCTAGGGCGCACGCCGCGCCAGAGGCAGGTAAACTCCACGGATATATGCGCAGACTTTACCGGTAAAGTTGGCGGCAAACTTAAGGACAGTGTGATGCCCATTCCCGCGATTCACTTTCATGATCGGGCACCGAAAGTGCAGCAGATCGTCGATGCCCTGGCCCATGCGATTGAGCAAGGCGAGTTGGCGGCAGGCAGCAAACTGCCTTCGGTGCGTGAGTTGGGCGTACAACTGGGCGTCGGAAAATTTACCGTCAATGAAGCGCTGGATCGCCTGCGCGGGCGTCACCTGCTGACCTCCAGCCAGGGCCGCGGGCACTTCGTTGCGAGCAGCCTGGCGCAGCCGTCGTCCAGTAACTGGGTCGACTTGCTGCCCCAGGACTTGCTCAGCGTACTGCGCCGCCCCCTGGCCATGGCCCCCGGCGACCTGCGCCCCGGCGGCGGCCACCTGCCGGAAGACTGGCTGGACTCCGACGTATTGCGCCAGGCCATGCGCAGCGCAGTGCGCGCCCCCACCTTGCGCATCGCCGGGCTGGGCACTCCGGCGGGCCTGCTGCCATTGCGCCAGGCGTTGCAACAGAAACTGCACGGTGAGGGGTTGTCGGTGCCGGTGGAGCAGATCATCACCACGCCCAACACGGTGCAAGGCCTGGACATGCTCATGCGCCTGCTGGCACGGCCCGGGGACACGGTGTTGCTGGATGCGCCGTGTTATTTCAACTTCCACGCCAACCTGGCATTGCATGGGGTCAAGGTGGTGACCATCGCCCGGCGGCCTGACGGTTTTGATTTTGCGGCGCTTGAGCAATTGCTCGCCGAACATCGTCCCAGCCTGTACCTGACCACCAGCGTGTTGCATAACCCGACCGGGCATTCGTTCAGTCCGAGCCAGGCGTTTCGCCTGTTGCAACTGGCCAGGGAGTATCACTGCCATATCGTCGAGGATGATCTTTACGGGGACTTGCACCCTAACCCGCCGCCGCGTCTGGCGACGTTGGCGGGATTGGAGCAGGTGACGTACCTGTCGGGGTTTTCGAAGGTGCTGACGGCGAATGCGCGGGTCAGTTATGTGGTGGCGGCGCCGCAGTTGGCGGCGAACCTGACCAACATGAAGTTGATGAGTGGCGGGATAACGTCGGAGCTGTTCGAGCAGATTGTGTATCGGCTGCTGAGTGAGGGCGGGTATGCCAGGCATCGCAAGCGCATGGTTCAGCGGCTGCTTGAGGCCGGGGGGCGGGTTGAGCAGTGGCTGCGGCGTTGTGGGTGTGAGCTGCCGATGGGGTTTGAGGGCGGGATGTTCATCTGGGCGCGGTTGCCGGCCGGGGTGAATGGTGAGCGGCTGGCTGAAGCCGGCTTGAAGCGTGGGATGGTGTTGGCGCCGGGGGCGTTGTTCGGGTATGAGCCGGGGTTGCGGGATTTTATGCGGTTTAATGTGGCGCATTGCGACGAAGGGCGGGTTCAGGCGGAGTTTGAGGCGTTGCTGGGGGCGCCAACCCGAAAAGTTGGCGCCGGGGTTACGGATTAAGTGGAGGGTTGATCACCGTTCGCTGGAGATCACGCGCTGGCTGCAGATATGAGCCATGCTGACCGGGGTAGCGTCGCCACCCACGCCGACATCCGGGTACTCCTCGATGCGCAGGCGCCAGACGGCGAAGTTGTAGTTGGTCTCCCAGGTATTTTTGTAACCCGAATCGTAGGACACGTACCTGACGGTCGCCTCACCCGCGCAGTTGCCCAGATTGACCGTACCGGATGCCGCACCCGACACACCGGTCACCGAACCGTAGTAAGGGATGTACACCGGCAGGTAGGTATTACGGTTGACGTGCTTGTCGAGTTGCAGATACGGGGTCAATCCCTGTAGCCGTTTACCGGTGCTGTCGGCCCAGGTCACGGCCCAGCTCAAGTCACGTGCCGCCTGGGTGGTCATGAACGGGTCGTAGTCATTGGCTGAAGCCGGGATCCGCACCACGTTGTCACCTTGCACACTATGGCTCAACACCTCGGGTGTGGAGCCCAGCGACAGCTTGTAGCGCGCCGTAGCCTTCCAGCTTGCAGCCGGGTTAGGCCGCACCCGTACGTTCACCACGCCATTAACCGATGGCGATGGCCAGGTGATTTTCGCCTTGGGGTTGATCGGGATCCATTTGACGCCGTCAAAATACTCGGAAATCCACTGGCCCCGATCGCTCTCGTTCACACCGTCGAAATAGGCACTGACCTTCTGCCCGCGCAGGGCCTTGAAGGAGAAGTAGTCTTCATCGGTCGCCGTGTCGGAGTTACCCGTGACGTAGTTCAGGGTATCCGGCAGTTGATAAGCCGTTTCGAAACTGTCGTTAGGTTCGAAATCGTCAATCGTCATGTTGATGTCCACGCCGAAACTGAACGGCGAACCGTCAGCCGAATTGGCGTGCATGAACCAGTAGTAGTCGCCGGGTGGCAGGACGCCAGCCAGCACCTCGTTGGCATTGCCCGGGTTATCCGACGTGCCGAGAGACGTAATGTTGTTCTGGCCGTCGTCCTGGAACAGGGTCAGGGACATGTTGGTGGCAGCACTCTGCCCTACCAGCATCACAGTCGCCCGTGCCTTTTGCGGCACGTTGAAGTGGTAGCAGACATCGTTGCCGGTTTGCACACCGTCCAGGTTGTACATCTGATTGATGCCCAGCGTCTGGCACAGCGGCGTGAACGCCTGGGCCGCCGCGGCCTTGACATCTACCTTGGCGTTATCCGCCTGCACCGACTGGGCAACCACAACCCCACTCAACGCCTTGGCAGCCTGCGCCGGCTTTTTCACCTGCTGCGAGGCTTTGATTTTCTCCAGGAATGCGGCCGACGCCTTTTGCGACGTGACGTTGCCACCACTCTTGAGGGCTTGTTGCACGGCTTGCTGCAAGGGTTGCGGCGTCAAGTGTGCAGGATATTGTTCGGCCAGGGCGTAAGCCGAAACGAAGCAGGAGGCCGCGATGGCAGCTCCGAGCATAAACGCTTTTTTCGATTTCATTTTTTATCCATCCATAGTTAAAAAATTGAAGCTCAGGTGATCGGCGACATCCGGTCACCTGGGATGGAATGTAGGACATAACATGTATGCATGTACAGTATATTTTCTGACTGCAGGATAGATGCGCCAATTCCAACTAAGCTCAGCCCCAACAAAAACAACACCGAGCGCTCCCAATGACTCACCCCACCGAGGCCTTCCGCGCCACCTATCGCGCAAGCATCAACCTTCGCTACAACCCGTGGCTCCATGCAGGTTTCGTCTTCGGCTACGGCCTGCTCTGCGTCAGCCTGTTCTGGTCCAGCACCGACCAGATCCAACGGCTGGAATGGCTGGCCGTGCCCCTCACGCTGATTTTCTTCAACCTGTGCATCTACCTCGTCCACCGCCACCTGGGCCACCACAAACACGCCTTCGCCCGGCTGTTCTACGCCCGCCACACCGGTGACCACCACAGCTTCTTCACCCCCGGCCACATGACCTGCGACAGCCCGCGAGACTGGCGTGTCATCCTGTTCCCCGCCTGGCTGATCCTGCTCCACAGCCTGATCATCACCCTCCCCGCCTGGTGGTTGCTCAAACACCTCAACCCCAACGTCGCCGGCCTGTTCGCCGGCTGCATGATCCTTGGTTACCTGCTCTACGAGTTTTTCCACGCCTGCGAACACCTGCACCCCGACCACCCCGTGGCCCGCTTGCCGTGGATCCGCCAGATGCACCGGTTACACGCCCTGCATCACCGTCGCGAACTGATGCAGGGGCGCAATTTCAATATCGTCCTGCCGCTGATGGACTACCTCTTCGGCACCCTGCATTGGGAACCGCGCACCACTGACCATCAGGAATCGTCATGAGTACTCGTCCAAGGAAGGTTCGTCATCTGGTCCTGCTGGTCCTGGTCGCCATCGTCGCCTTCCTGTTGCTGATGCCCACCAGGGTGCAACCGGTCAACTGGTCGCCGCCCAAGGCGCCATCCCTGAAGGACGGGCCCTACGCTGAAAACCAGCGCCTCAAGGCCGTGAAAAGAACCGGCGCCCAGGACATCGCCGGGCCGGAAGCGCTGTTGCTGGATGGCAAAGGTTTTCTCATCACCGGCCTGCATGACGGGCGCATCATCCGCACAGCCCCGGAAAGCCACGTCATCGAAGAGCTGGCCAACACCCACGGCCGCCCCCTGGGGCTGGCCCTGCACCCGGACGGGCGGCTGATCATTGCCGACGGCATCAAGGGCCTGCTCGCCCTCGACACCGGGCACAACCTCACCACTCTGACCACCAGCGCCGCCGGCCTGCCGTTTGGCTTTGCCGATGACGTCACCGTCGACACCGCGGGGCGTTATGCATACTTCAGCGATGCGTCGAGCCGCTGGGGTTATGGCCAAGACGGCGAGGCCGTGATCGAGCACGGTGGCGACGGCCGCTTGCTGCGTTATGACTTCGGCAACGGCCACACCGAGGTGCTGCTGGACCAGCTGCAGTTCGCCAATGGCGTGGCCCTGGGGCCGAACGAAGAGTATGTGCTGGTCAACGAAACCGGTGCCTACCGCATCAGCCGCTATTGGCTCAAGGGCGACAAGGCCGGTGCCCACGACCTGTTTATCGACAACCTGCCGGGCCTACCGGACAACCTCAGTTTCAATGGCCAGGACCGTTTCTGGGTCGCCCTGTATTCGCCCCGCAACCCGTTGCTCGACGGTTTTGCCGGCTACCCGTTGATGCGCAAGATCATGGTGCGGGCGCTGATGATGCTGCCCAAGCCCATCGAGCGTAAGGCCTTTGTGCTGGGGCTGGATGTGAACGGCAAGGTGATCGCCAACCTGCAGGATGGCAGCAGCGGTAACTACTCCCCCATCACCACGGCACGCGAGTATGGAGACTGGTTGTATTTGGGCTCGCTGAAGAATACGGGCATGGCACGCCTGCCGCTCAAACTGGCCTTGGGGCAATAGAGAAAGCAGCTGACTCAGTACCCCGTCATCTCCAGATACCCCACCCCGCCCTGAAATTTCACCGGCCCTTCCCAGTAAGGAATGCTCAGGTTCATCCAGGCTTCGGGATTGAGCGCTTGAGTAGTGATGTCCAGATGCTTGCCCGGGATTTTCAGCGACCATTGGGTGGGAATGCTGCGCCCATCGATCGCGGTGGTGCCCAGTGGTGTCAGCTGGATATCCTGGTTGTGCAAGGTCTGTGTTTGGCCCTGCTGGTCGATCCAGGTGCCGGTCAGGTACGACGGCCCGTCTTTTTGCCGCACCCGGAACAACATCAACTGCTCGCCGCTGTCCAGGTGCAGGGAGAACCAGTCCCAGCCGGTCTGGCTGGCGGTCAGGGGCTGGCTGCTCCATTCGCGGTCGAGCCAGGCGGTGCCTGTGACCTGGTAGGGTTTGCCGTCGATGGTCACACGGCCATCGGCCTGGAAAAACGGCTGGCTGTAGTAGTACGACGCCTGGCCCTGGTCGGATTTTCGGCTGTAGCCGTTCTCGCCCTGGAGCACCAGCGGGCGGCTGGAGGTCAGGTGCAGGTCGTAGCTGAAATGCTCGCCGGCAGCCGCCAGTTGCATGTCCGCCAGGGAGCTGGTGGCACCGGGGTTGGTGGCGAAATTCCAGTCGTCGATCCAGGCGTTGAACGGCTCGGCCTGGGCCCCCGCCTGCCCCACGCCGCCACGGGCATAGCGTTCGGCGGCGTAATGGCGGGTGGCCGAGGTGACGGCAGCGTGGCCCAGCCAGAGGGTCGAGTCACGCCAGCCCGGTTGCGTCGGCCCGGCCTTGAGCGCGTTGCGAAACAGCGTCCATTGCACGCCATAGGCATTGCCCTCGGCGTCCTTGAGGTTGGCGGTGAGGTACCACCACTCGATGCGATAGCCGTCATGGGGGCCGTGGTCCTCGGGGAAGCTGAAAACCTTGCCGGGCACCACTTGGGCGAAGTCCGCAGCCTGGCTGCCCAGCCCGGCGAAGCTTTCTTCGGACGCAGGCGGTTTATCACAGGCGCCCAGCAACAGGAACGTCGCCCACAGCAGGTACTTAATCTTCATTGGCAAAGGTCCTCAGCAAATCCGCCGGGCGACTGCGGTACAACTGCCACAACGGCCAGGCCGACGCCAGCAAGGTGGCCAACATCGCCAGCCCCAGCAGTTGCGCCAGTTGCCACGGAAAAATCTGCAACGGCAGGCGCCAGCCAAAGGCCTGGACATTGATCACCACGTCCAGGCACCAGGCCAGCAGCAAGCCCAATGGCAGCGCCAGCACCAGGGTCAGCACCGCCAGCAGCCAGGTCTGGCCGAGGTTGAGCAGCATCAATTGGCGTCGTGTCACGCCCAGCGCCCACAACGGCGCCAACTGGCCAAGCCGGCTTTGACTCTGGGTCAGCAGGCTGATGAACAGCGCCACCCCGGCCACGCCCAGGGTCAGGCTGTTGAGAGCAGCGGTGGCGGCGAAGGTGCGTTCGAAGACCTGGCTCGACCAGCCCTTGAGTTGCTGCTGATCGACGATGCGGCTGTCTTCCAGGGCGAACCGGTCCTGCACTTCACGCACCAGGGTGGGCACGTTGCCCGGCAATACCCGCAGGTTGAAACGCGCCGGTGACAATCCCGGCCAGTGCTGCAACAGGTGCCGCGAGTTCACCAGCAAGTGGCCCTTGGGGTTGCCATAGTCGGCGTAAATCCCCACCACCTTCGGCGACCATTGACCCTGGGGCGCAGGGATGCGGATCACATCGCCCAGCCGCACCTTGAGCCGGCGCGCCATCTGCTCGCTGAGCATCAGGGTGTCGTCTTGCAGCAACTGTCCCCAGGGATCCGCCGCTGCTTCGAGCAACGGCCAATGCTGGCGATAGGTTGAGTCGTCGACCACGCCGAACAGGTCTGCCGGCCAACCTTGCAACTGCACCGCGACCTGCCAGGTGGGCAGAACGGTCTGTACCAGAGGCTGTTGTACCAGCCAGGTGTGCAACTGCTCGGCCTGCGCCGGGTTTTGCGGGTTGAGGTACAGCTCGGCGGTCAGGCGTTGCTCCAGCCAGTTGTTGAAGGTCTGGCGAAAGCCCGAGGTCATCGAGCCCGCGCCGATATTGGCGGCCAACGCCAGCAGCAAGGCCATCAGCGCCAGGCTCAAGGCCGGCAACTGCTGGCGGCAATCGGCGAGAAACCATTGGCCCAGTACCGAGCGGCTGCGCCCCAATACGGCCTTGAGCACCCCATTGAGCACCACCGGCAAACCCAGCGCAGCGCCCAGCAACAACGCAGCCATCAATACAAAACCGCTGGCCAGGCTATCGCCGAACACCAGCGCCAGCAGCGCGATCAATAAGGCAGCGCCCGCCACCCAGCCCTGGCGCCGCAGCCAGCGCCCATGGGCGTGGTGCCAGGCTTGGGCATCGGCCAGCGCCAATAACGGCAAGCGCGCCGCCCGCCACAGGCTGCTGGCCCCGGCGAGCAACGCGCCGAGCAAGCCCAGGCCCAGGCCGCTGAGCCACCACAGTGGGCTGAGGCTTAATTGGCCGGGCACCTCGGCGCCATACAGGCCGCGCAAGCTGGCGGCGACGTCGGGCAGTAACAGGCTGGCCAGCACGTACCCACTGGCCACGCCCATCAGGCCGCCGAGCACGGCCATGCCACCGAGTTCGACCGCCAGGCTGAGAATCAACATCCGCGCGCTCACCCCGCACGCACGCAAGGTTCGCAGCAGGCCGCGCCGCTGCTCCAGGGCCAGGCCGATGGCGGCGTGCACGATAAACAACCCCACCACAAAGGACAAAAACCCCAGCGCGTCAAGGTTCAGGTGGAAGCTTTCGGTGAGGCGCGCGAGGTTGTTTTCCTCGGCCTGTTTGAGCTGGAGCTGCCCATTCAATTCAGCCGGCAAGGCGGGATGAGCGGCGGCAAACGCCTTGTCCAGCAGCAATCGAGACAGGCGCTGGGGCATGTCCAGTAGTGGTTGGGCGAAGCCGATGTCGGTCAGTAGCAGTCCGGGCGCCATGTCCGGTTGAACGTGCAGTGGCGGCAGCGCCAGCCCGGCGGACGTCAGCGGCTGGTCGCCCTCTTTCAGGCCCAGCGCCTGCAAGGTCTGCGGCGCGATCCAGGTGCGCCCTGGCGGGTTGAAGAACGCGACCATCTGCGCCCGGTCCAGGCTCTGCCCGGCCACCGCACCGCTGCCGGGCAACGACACCGGGTCGATGCCCATCACTTGCAGGCGCTGGTCTTCATGCCCCTTGAGCAGCACGCGGCCCTGCACCACCGGCGACACCGGCCACCCGGCGCGGCGCAGTTCGGCAAACAGCGCCTGGGGGAAGCTGGCACCGTCCGGCGCGCTGAGGCTGGCCTGGGGTTCACCGCCGATCAGTTGGCTGGCCCGGGCGTAGCTGTCCCGCGCCTGGCTGTTGAGGGCTTGCACGCCGGTCAACAGCGCGGTGGCCAGCCACAGGCCGGTAAGCACGCTGAAGAACTGCACGGGGTGGCGGCGCCAATGGCTGAGCAGCGCGCGCAGTGTCCAGTAGAAGACGCGCACCTCAGCGGGCGTCCGCTGCGAGTACCCGACCACGGTGGAGCACCACTTGCTGGTCCAGGCGCGCGGCGATTCGTGGGCTGTGGGTGACCATCAACAGGCTGGTGGGGCTGTCCCGCAGCAGGTCCAGCAGCAGTTGCAGCACTTCGTCGCTGGTGGCTTCGTCGAGGTTGCCGGTGGGTTCGTCCGCCAGCAGCAAGCCGGGCCGCGATGCCAGGGCCCGCCCCACGGCCACCCGCTGCTGCTGGCCGCCGGACAGTTGTTCGGGATAACGCTTGAGCAAGTCCCCCAGGCCCAGGCGCTCCACCAATTGCGCTTGCCACGCCGGATCGAAGCGCCCGGCCAGGCGCGCCTGGAACGCCAGGTTGTCTTCGACCCGCAGGCTGCCGATCAGGTTGAACTGCTGGAACACCAGGCCGATCTCGGTGCGGCGCCAGTGGGCCAGTTGCGCTTCGTTCATCTGATCCAGGCGCTGATCGCCCACCTGGAGGCTGCCACGGTCTGCCCGGTCGAGCCCGGCCACCAGGTGCAGCAGCGTGCTTTTGCCACTGCCGGACTCGCCCATCAACGCCAGGCTGCTGCACGCGCCCAGGTAAAGGTCGACACCCGCCAGCACGGCCAACGGCCCCTGCGGCGTGCCGTAGCTCTTGTATACCCCTTGTACCTGCAGCATCACCCTTCCCCACCGGTTCCTGGATTGAGGCCGAGAATAACGGTTGTCACATTTTTATGTCACAACCATGGGCAAAAGGAGCGCCCTATGACCCGCTGCAAATTTTTCACATTGATTTCACTCGGCGGCCACCCGCCGCACTCTAAATTGCCGCCCATGAGCAGATAACAGGTTGGTTATTTTCAAACACCCGTTAGTGCACATGAATAATTTTTTATATCGGTATGTTCAGCAAAAAGACAGCGCCCCTGTGACACGCTTTTGCACATTCCTGCATAAGCGCTCTTCACTTGGCGCCCTGCCTAACTTGCTGCCGCCAGTTACCGGATTACGCCTGGAAGTTACCTATGGTGAATAGTGTGGTTGACCTGACTCTGAGCAAGTCTCGCTCGCGCTGGGCATTTATAAAACAGCTGAACAAGCTCTGGCTTGGCGTGGCGGCTATCGTGATGGTCAGCCTGGCGGTGACAGCGTTTATCTGGTGGCCACGCTCGCCCCTGGACCTGGGCGTGGGCCATCGCCTGCTCACTTCCGGCGCCCTGGAAGCCTGGCGCAACGGCGACCTGGTGGTGCTGGTGCGCCATGAAGAGCGCTGCGACCGCTCCACCAACCCCTGCCTGGGCCCGGCAGACGGCCTGACCACGCTCGGCTCGTTGTCTGCCACGGCCGTGGGCAAGGCCTTTCAGACCCTGGGCATGGAAAACACCGACGTCCTGAGCAGCCCCACCACCCGCACCGCGCAGACCTCGCTGTTCATGTTCGGCAAGGCTGAGTTGTCACCCGGCCCGCTGGCCATCTGCGGCCCTGCCATCGGTGAGGAACTGCGCCCCCACAAGCTGCCTGATCGCAACCTGCTGCTGGTCACCCACAGCGCCTGCATCAGTGACTTTGAGGAGGCGCTGGGCTTCGAACACGCCGCACACGCTGAATACGGCAGTGCGTTGTTTGTGAAGCTCCTGCCCAACGGCAAGTTCAAGGCCCTGGGCATTATGAACAGCAAGGACTGGGCCGCCGCACTTAAACAACTTTAGAACACTTCTTTACATTTAATCATTCAAGTTCGTTCAGCAAAAAGACAGCCAAGCCATGGCATCTTTTACAGTTTTAACTGGGCTTTTTTTCAAGAAACTCTTAGCTCACTAACTTTTCACAAGTTAACAACATGACGATGACTTTCGATGACTCATTGGACGCCGCCCATTTAACGAGCTTGACTAGGGCGCATGGATATTCAATTCCGCGCCCACTAACAGACTGTTTAAGGAATAACGTTCTGTGCCGCATTTTCACCCGACCCTGACCATCCTCCACCCCTCGCGCATGGCTGATCCAGCGCTCGCGCTGATCCACCGTCAATACCGCCTGAGAGTGCAATAGCCATGACCCGCCTTAAACCTTTGCCCGTATTGCTACTGGCATTCGTGATGTTCTATTTGTTGCCGTTGGGCCTGCACGGCCTGTGGATTCCCGACGAATCCCGCTACGCCCAGATCAGCCAGGAAATGATCATGAGCGGCAACTGGGTGGCGCCACATTTCATGGGCGTGCGCTATTTCGAAAAGCCCGCCGCCGGTTATTGGCTGATTGCGCTGGGCCAGGCGATCTTTGGTGAAAACCTGTTCGGCGTGCGCATTGCCTCTGCCCTGACCACCGGCCTGAGCGTCATGCTTGCCTACCTGGTTGCCCGCCGGTTGTGGAACGACCCGCGCAAGAGTTTTGCCTGCGCCCTGCTCTATATGAGTTTCGGTCTGGTGGCCGGGCAAGCCGGTTACTCCAACCTGGACCCGCAATTTACCTTTTGGGTCAACCTGAGCCTGGCGGCGCTGTGGTTTGCCCTCGACAGTTCCACTCCCCGCGCCCGCCTCGCCAGCTGGACATTATTGGGCGTCGCCTGCGGCATGGGCTTCATGACCAAGGGCTTCCTGGCGTGGTTGCTGCCGGTGCTGATCGCCTTGCCTTACATGCTCTGGCAGCGGCGCCTCGGGGAGCTGCTGCGCTATGGCCCGCTGGCGATTCTGGTGGCGGCCGTGGTGTGCCTGCCCTGGGCCCTGACGATCCACCTGCAGGAGCCGGACTACTGGCGGTTCTTTTTCTGGCACGAGCACATCCGCCGATTTGCCTCCGACAATGCCCAGCATGCGCGGCCCTGGTGGTTTTACCTGCCGCTGATGGTGGTGTCCTGCCTGCCGTGGGCGGCACTGCTGCCGGCGACGCTGTGCAAGACCTGGAAGGAAAAGCGCCAGCCCCCCATCGTCTTCCTCGCGCTGTGGATGCTGTTGCCCCTGGGCTTTTTCAGCCTGAGCAACGGCAAGTTGCCGACCTACATCATGCCGTGCCTGCTGCCGCTGGCGTTGCTGATGGGCCATGCGTTGGTCGACCTGCTGGCCAATGCCCGCACCCGTACGCTGCGCTTCAATGGCCTGCTCAACCTGGGCATCGGCCTGGCGGCGATGATCACGCTGATCTACCTGCAAATCGCCAGGCCGCTGTACGGCAACAGCCACAGTGAGATGTTCAACCTGTCCCTGACGTTCATCGTGCTGATGGGCTGGATGCTCGCCAACCTGCTGCAAGCGTTTCGCCCGCTGACGCTGTGGGCAATGCCGGCGCTGGGTATCGGCCTGCTGGTGGCGTTGTTGCCCGCCGGCATGCCGGCGCTGATCGAAGACAACGAGATGCCCGACCAGTTTGTGCTCCAGCACCTGGACGAACTGCAACAGACCCACGCACTGCTGAGCAACGAACTGGGCTCTGCGTCTGCCTTGTCATGGCGCCTGCGCCGGCCCGAGGTCGCGTTCTACGACACCGAAGGCGAGTTGCGCTACGGCCTGCAATACGCCGACGCGATGCACCGCAAGGTCGGCCTGGACAGCGTCCAGGCCTGGCTCAAACAGGCGCGCCAGCAAGGTTCGGTGGGCGTGCTGATGCGGGTCAGGAGCACCAGCGAAATGCGCGAAGCCGGGCAATTGCCGCTGGGGGGCAAGCGTTATTACAAGGGTGACCTGGAGATCATCATCTACCCCCAATTGCCGTAACACAGCCGCACTAATGTGGGGTGACCCATTCAACACTCATCCCACATCGGAACCGCTGCATGAACTTCTGGAAAACCGAACGCGGCGCCCTGCTGCTGCTCCTGGGCGTGTCTGCCGTGATTCTGCTGCTGGGCCTGGGCGCCCGCGACCTGTGGGGCCCGGAAACCCGCTGGGCAAACATCACCCTGCAAATGCTGCAAAGCGGCGACTACTTCGACCCGTACCTCAAGGGCACGCCGTATTACGACAAACCCCTGCCGTCGTACTGGCTGATCACCGGCCTGGCCAACCTGATGGGAGGCCTGGGGCCGTGGTCGCTGCGCCTGTCATCGGTGATCGCCGCGTGGCTGAGCATCTGGCTGGTCTACCTGATCGGCGAGCGCCTGTTCCGCAAGGGCACCGGGCTGATTGCCGGCTGGATGCTCGCGACCACCTTCTACTTCATCTTCTGGGCCCGGGTGGCCACGGCAGACGTGCTGACCGTGTGCGGTGTGCTGGCGGCCGTCTGGTGGTACTGGCGCGGCCCGGACGACACGCGGCTGGGGCGCTACACGGTGTTCTTCCTGTTGCTGGCGGTGACGTCGCTGTTCAAGGGATTGATCGGCTTCGTGCTGCCGGGCCTGGTACTGCTGCCGCACCTGCTCAGCGAACAGCGCTACAAGCGCCACCTCAACCTGCGCCTGGTGCTGGCGGTGATCATCGCCGGGGCGTTCTACGCGATCCCGTTTGTACTCTCCCATCTCTACGGCGCGCCCACCTACGGTGAAAGCGGCCTGGAACTGGTATTCCGGGAAAACGTGGTGCGCTTCTTCGACCCGTTCGACCACATGGGGCCGATCTACACCTACCTGATCTACCTGCCGACCTACACACTGCCCTGGGCCCCGTGCTGGATCCTCGGCCTGTGGCTCGCCATGCGGCACTGGCGCGACACCCCGCCCAATACGCGCTGGCTGGTGTGGGGCCTGGGCCTGCTGTTTGTGTTCTTCACCGCCAGCGGCAGCCGGCGCAGTTACTACGTGCTGCCGCTGGTACCGTTCGCGCAGTTGCTGGCGGCCTGGTGGGTCAGCGAGCGTATCGCCCGCAAAGGCACGATCGGGCGCGGCTGGTACCGTGGGTTCGGCATTGCCGCCGGAGTGATGCTGCTGGTGCTCGGGGTGGTGTATCCGTGGACCAATGGCAACGGCGGCGTGACCCGTTTTGCCGACGACGTGCAGGCCGAGGCGGTGAAAAGCGCGCCGTGGAATGAGTGGCAGATGGTGATGGTGGAAGTCGACAACAAGGTGCCGATGTACCTGCAAAACCACGGTGCGCCGTTCTACTACGTGGCTGAAACCCAGGACTTCCCGCGCGAGGGTGGCAGTGCAGCGTTCATGGCGTGGCTGGACAAAACCAGCGGCCGGCACTTCGACCCGCAGCGCACGATTATTGTCGCGCAGTACACCAAGGACGCCCCGGCGCCGCTGGCCTACCTGGGCAGCGATCATCAGGTGATCAGTACCCAGCCGGACAATGGCGAGCGGTTGTTCCACAAGCGTGACGGTGGCAGCGTGGCGTTTATTCCGACAGCGCCGTGATCGGGGTTTTGGCGTTTAATCGGTGAAACGCGGCCAGCACGTCGTCGGGCTTTTCCAGCATCAGTTGGTGGCCGCAGTCGGGCAGCAACTGGAACGTGGCATTGGGTAGATGCCGGGCCAATGCTTCACCGCCGCTGGCCGGGGTCAGGCCGTCACTGTCACCGGCCTGTACGCTCACCGGCAAAGTCAGGGTGAGCAGTGCGTTGGCGTCTGGCCATTGGGCATTTTTCATCAGGGCCTTGAACATGTAGAGCGGGTTGCGTTCGGTGAGCTTTTCTTCGTAGGCGACCAGGGCGGGGTCGGCGGTGGCGTTCCATGCGGCCTGACGGAAACCTTTGGCCAGCAGTGGGCGCAGCCATTCCAGGATCCAGGCGGGCAGGCGCATCAGGCCGCCGCTTCTGCCGGGGCGGTTCAGTTGGGTGCCCAGCAATAATGCGGATTCGATGGGGATCGCGGGTTTGGCCAGCAAGGTGCTGAGGGTCAGGCCGGTGCCGAAGGAGTGGGCGATGATCAGGTTGCGGGAGCCGCCGTAGCGTTTGAGGATTTCCAGGTAGTCGGCGACCAGCTCGGGCCAGGCGTAGGCCTCGGGGTTGCGGGGTTTTGCGCTGGTGCCGTGGCCTAGCAGGTCCCAGGCGACCAGGCTGTAGCCTTCTGTTTTCAGGGCTTGCCATTGATGGCGCCATTGGTCCTTGTTGCCGCCGGCGCCGTGGCAGAAGAACACCACCGTGTCGGGTTGGGTGGTGCCCACGTGATGGGTGAGACTCAGGCGGCGGTTGGGGCGGATTTCCAGTTGTTGGCCACGGATCAGTGGCAGGTCATCGAACGTGGTGGTCATGGGGTTTATGATTCCTCGGTGGCTTGGATTGGGGGCATATCCGTTTCTTCGGTTATGGCCGCTATGGGTTCCGCTCTTACAGCGGCTCACTTTTGAACAGCGCAAAAGTAAGCAAAACGCTCTTGCCCCACCACTCGGCACCTCGCTTGGGCTCGGTGTGCCCTCACTCCGGTACTACTCCGCGGGCCGCCGCGACGGGGCGTCCCTGCCCCGTCGCGGCTAAACCGGCGTCCTGCCGGTTTACCCGCTCCGTACTACCTGCGTTCGGCCAGCGTGGTTTAACGGGGCGCCTAAGATCAAGATCAACAGCAGATCAACAGCACAGCGGCCTACAGGCCGGCTTGAGTGGTGTGAAGCAAAATCAAAATCTAAAGCGGACACAGTCCCCCTGTAGGAGCTGGCTTGCCTGCGATGGCATCAACTGGGTGCATCTGAAAAACCGAGTTGTCTGCATCGCAGGCAAGCCAGCTCCCACAGAAAAGCAGAGCCGCAGCAGTTTCAGATTTGGTTTTCGCTTTGGCTTTTGATCTGGCTTCTACCACTCAAGCCGGCCTGTAGGCCGCTGTGCTTTGGCTTTTGATCTTGATCTGGCTCTAACTGCCCCAATAAGCCCGAGGCCGAACGCAGGTGGTGCGGAGCGGGTAAACCGGCAGGACGCCGGTTTAGCCGCGCTGGGCCAAGGATGGCCCATCGCGGCGGCCCGCGGAGCAGCGCCGGAGTGAGGGAACACCGAGCCTAGGCGAGGTGCCGACAGGCGGGGCAGAGCCCTTTGCTTACTTTGGGGCTTTTCCAAAGTGAGTCGCTGTAAGAGCGAAACCCTAAGTAGCCGTTACCTAAATAACGGATATGTACCCCAAAAGCGTCCACGAATCAGATCGCCTCAGCCATCAACAACTCCCGCGTATACGGATGCCGCGCATCCGCAAACAGCACCCCCGTCTCCCCCTGCTCCACCACCCTCCCCCGGTGCATCACCGCAATCCGGTCACACAACCGCGCAGCCACCCGCAAATCATGGGTAATAAACACAATGCTCAACTTCAACCGCCGCTGCAGCGACTCCAGCAACTCCAGAATCTGCACCTGAACCAGCGCATCCAGCGCTGACACACACTCGTCAGCAATCAACACCTTGGGCTCCACCGCCAACGCCCGGGCAATCCCGATCCGCTGGCGCTGCCCCCCCGAAAACTCATGGGGAAACCGCTCAAACGCCGCTGCCGGCAACCCCACTAATTCCAGTAACTCACGCGCCCGCCGTTCAGCATCAACCCGGGAACCCCCTTGCACCAAAGGCCCGGTCATAACGATCTGCCCCACCGTCTGCCGCGGATTGAGCGACGCAAACGGGTCCTGGAAAATCATCTGCACCTCACGGCGCAATGGTCGCAGCCGCCCTTCAGACAGCCCCGCCACCTCGCGCCCCAACCACTCGATCCGCCCACTGTCGGCGCGCAACAAACGCACCAGGCACCGGCCCAGGGTCGATTTGCCCGAGCCCGACTCCCCCACAATCCCCAACGTCTCGCCTTCACGCAATTGCAGCTGAACCGCGTCCAGCGCCTGGGTGGTACGCCGCCCCCACCAACCGCTACGACTGCTGAAAACCTTGCCCAATGCCTCGGCCTTCAACACCACCGGACCGGCGACCGGCGCACGCGGCACCAGCGGTTGCGCCGACACCGCCGCCAACAATTGCCGGGTGTAGTTTTCCCGGGGCACACGCAATACCGCCGGCGCCGTGCCCTGCTCCACCACCCGGCCTTTTTCCAGCACCAGCACCCGGTCGGCAATCGCTTCGACCACGGCAAAGTCGTGGGTGATAAACAACAGCGCCATGCCCTTGTCCTGCTGGATCTTGCGCAGCAGGTCGAGGATTTGCGCCTGGGTAGTGACGTCCAGCGCCGAAGTGGGTTCATCGGCAATCAACAATGCCGGATCAAACGCCAGGGCCATGGCGATCACCACCCGCTGACGCTGCCCGCCAGACAGTTCAAACGGATACGCCAGGCGCAGCCGCTCAGGGTCGGGCAAGCCAACATAGCCGAGCAAATCCACCACCCGCTGACGCCGCACGCGTGCCGCTGCCACGCCATGGGCGCGCAGGGTTTCATCGATCTGTTCGCCCACCCGCAACAGTGGGTTGAGGGCACTCATGGGTTCCTGGAACACCATGCTGATATCCCGCCCGCGCAGTTGGCGCATGGCCTCTTCACTGCGTTCAGCCAGGTCTTCATCCCGGAACACCAGGCGCCCGCTTTCCACCGTCAGCGGGGCCGGCAACTGGCGCAACAACGCCTTGGCCAGCATCGACTTGCCCGAGCCGGATTCACCCACCACACACAGGCATTCGCCACGGTTCAGTTGCAGCGACAGGTCATACAGCGCATGGCTGCGGTCTGCACCGGCCGGCAAGGCGATACGCAGATGCTCGACACTCAATAACGTCATAGCGACCTCCCAGGCTCAAATGCCACACGCAAGCCTTCGCCCACCCGATTGACCGCCAGCACACACAGCACAATCGCCAGCCCCGGCAGGAAACTCATCCACCAGGCATCCCGCAGCAAGCCACGGGAGGCATTGATCATGTAGCCCCAGCTCATGGCTTCCGGGTCGCTCAAGCCGAGAAACGCCAGGGCTGCTTCGGTGAGGATCGCCGTGGCCATGACAAACGTCATGGTCACCAACAACGGTGCCAGGGCGTTGGGCAAAATCTGCTGGGCGATGATCCCCAGCGGTGACTGGCCCAGCACCCGCGCGGCCTGCACGAATTCGCGCTGGCGCAGGGTCAGGAACTCACTGCGGACCAAACGCGCCACTGCGGGCCAGGCCACCAGGGCGATTGCCAGCACGATGGAGAACAAGGACGGCTCAAGAATCGCCACCAGGATCACCGCCAGTACCAGTTGCGGAATGATCTGGAAGAACTCGGCAACGCGCATCAGCACGCCGTCGACCCAACCACCAAAATAACCGGCAACGGCGCCCACCAGCAGGCCGACCACCAGGGTAGCCAGGCTGGCCAGGGCACCCACCGCCAGGGACACTCGCGCGCCGTACAGCAGGCCACTGGCGAGGTCGCGACCGAGCAGGTCACTGCCCAGCCAATGGGCAGCGTCGTGGAATGGCGTGAGCATCGGCTGGCTGTTCATCTCCCACGGCGAGCTGCTGGTAAGCCAGGGTGCAGCGATCGCCAACACCGTCAGCAACAGCAAAAACAGCGCACCAATCAGCGCCGACGACTGGCGTACAAAACGTCGAAGAACCAGCATCAGCCTTGCACTCCTGCACCGATACGCGGGTCGAGAAAACGACAGATCACATCGGTCAACACGTTAAAACCCACCACCAGGATCGAGATCACCAGAAAACCGCCCATCAACACGCCGTAGTCACGCTGGGCCAAGGAGTCGTACATCAAGCGGCCAATCCCCGGCCAGGAATACACCACCTCCACCAGCAACGCGCCGCTGGCCAGTTGGCCCAATTGCAAACCGGCAAAAGTCACCACCGGCAACAGCGCATTGCGCAATACGTGCACGTAGAGAATCCGCCGTGGATGCAGGCCCTTGGCATGGGCGGTGCGCACGTATTCCTGGCCGAGCGCGTCGAGCACGGCGGCGCGGGTCAGGTGGATGTACAAGGCGAGAAACAGCACGCTCAACGACACGCACGGCAGCAACAGGTGCTTTAAACGGTCCACCAGGGAGAAGTCCTGCGCCACCGTTTCCATGCCGAACGCCGGCAGCCAATCCAGGCTGACGGAGAACAGCAGGATCAACAGCATCGCCAGCCAGAACGGCGGCATCGCATACAGCAGCAACGCGCCGTGGGAGATCACACCGTCCAGCCAGTGACGCTTCTGCCGGGCCCGCGCGGCCAAGGTGCCGAGGGTGACGCCGAGCACCGACGACAGCAAGAATGCCGACCCCATCAGGGCCAAGGTCGCCGGCAAACGCTCGGCAATCAGCGACCACACCGAGGTCTGGTTGCGATAGGAATAGCCCAGGTCCAGATGGGCGATGTTGCCCAGGTAGATCAGCAACTGCTGGAGCAACGGCTTGTCCAGGCCCATGGTCTGGCGCAGGTGTTCGATGAACTGCACATCGTCCACCCCCGCCTCGCCGGCCAACAGCAGCGCCGGGTCACCCGGCGCCAGGCGGATCAGCAAAAAGCCCAGCACCAGCACCGCCACAATCATCAACAGCGCCTTGAGCAGGCGGCCGCTGACATACAGCAGCCCGTTCATGGCGCAGGTGCGTCGAGGTAGACGCTTTCGTAGTCTTCGTTAAGGCTGGTGGCGGTCTGCAGCAGGTTCTTCACCTCTTTGTGGAACAGGGTCGGGTAGCGCATTTCGAAGATCGGCGCGATCGGCAGGTCGGTGTTCAGCACGTTCTCCAGCTGGCTATAGAGCTGGGTGCGCTCCGGGCCTTCCGGGGTGTTGGCGACCTTGGTCCATAGCGCATCGGCTTCGGGGCTGTTGTAGCCGCTGACGTTGGCAAACGGCGAAGTCTTGAGGATGTAGTCGGAGCGGTACAGGTAGGCGTTGGTCAGGTACGGGTCGCCGATCTGGAAGATGAAGTTGTAGGTCAGGTCGAAATCCCAGTCGCTGACGCGCTGGAACCAGGTGGCCGCATCAGACGTCACCACTTGCACCTTGAAACCCAGGGGTTGCAGGGCTTGCTTGGTGTACTCGGCCAGGCGCTCCCAGGCGCCGCCCTTCTCGCCGTTCAGCAGGCGAATCCGCACCGCGCCCACGTCCACGCCGGATTCGGCAATCAGCGCCTTGGCCTTTTTCACGTCATAGGTGTACTGCGGCAATTGCGGGTCGTGGTACGGCGAAGTGGACACGAACTGGCCGGAGGCAACCTTGCCCGAGCCGAAGAAGATGTTGTCGACGATGAACTGGCGGTTCAGTGCGTACAGAATCGCCTGGCGCACCTTGGGGTTGTTCAGCGGCGGCTTGCGCGTGTTGATCTGCAGGAAGGCCAGGCCGGAGTACAGCTCCCAGCCTTTTTCGGAGGACTGCACGTCCGGCAAGGCGGTCAGGCGCTTGAGGTCGGAATAATCGGCATCACCGCTGCGCAGCACTTGCACGTCGTTGCGCTCGAAGGCGGCCGCACGGGACGAGCCGTCCGGGATCACGTGGAAGATGATGCCGTCCAGGTGGGGCAGGCCTTTTTTCCAGTAGTCAGGGTTCTTGGCCAGCTTGATATAGGCGCCGCGCTTCCATTCCACAAACACGAACGGGCCAGTGCCGACGGGCTTGAGGTTGTAGGGGTTGTTGCGAAAATCGGTGTTCTCGTAGAGGTGCTTGGGCACCACAGGCCGTAGCCCGCTGCCCAGGGCCGAGAGCAGCGGCGCAAAGGGTTTCTTGAGCTGGAAGACCACTTGCAGCGGGCCCTTGGCGGTGATGCTGTCGACGTACTCGGTGAAGACCCCGCCCAGGCGCTTGTCCACTTCGGGGTAGAAGGTCTGGAAGCTGAACACCACGTCATCGGCGGTGAAGGCATGGCCGTCATGCCAGCGCACGTTGTCCTGCAAATCGAAGGTGTAGGTCAGGCCATCGGGGGAAACAGTCCAGGCCTTGGCCAATACCGGCTTGGGCTTAAGGTCAGTGTCAAAAGTCAGCAGGCCCTGGAGGATCTTGCCGCTGACGTACTGGGTGGACACGTGGCTGACCACACCGTGCATCAGCGACGGCGGTTCGGGTTGGGCCACCAGGTTCAGCACGCCGCCGTCATGGGGTTGCGCCTGAGCGGTGCCGGCCAGCAGCACGGCGCCAAGTCCCAGGTATGAGAGGACGCGGCGAAAAGATAAAGGGCGCATGGAGACTCCTTGACTAAGGTTTTGTCAGGGATTTAGCAAGGGCTGTGCCATGGCACGACGGGCCACGTTTGCGGGCGTCATGGGCCATGGCAGTGATGAAAAAACCACAGTGGCCGGGGCGAGTGTGGAAAAAGCAACAGCGGCTTGTGGCCCATTTGCAGCAAACACGAGGCTATGCCGGCTGGCACAAGGTTTGCCCTTGTTACGTCATCTGAACCACTGAGTTTGAAGCGCATGTCACTGGATTACCTGGGCAACCCCATCGACACCCTCAACCCCGCCACCCGCCAGGGCCTGGATGATTTCATCGGCGGCTTCCTCGGCTATCAGCCCCGCGCCGAGGGCATTCTGGCAGCGGCCGATGCCGACCCCGATTCAGCCCTGGCCAACGGGTTTGCCGGTTTGCTGCTGATGTTTATCGAGTCGCCCGAAGGCCCTGCGCTGGCCGAGAAATACCGCCAGCGGGCGGCGGCGGTGAATGCTCGGCATCCCCGGGCGCAGCTGTATCTGAAGCTGTTGCAGGCCTGGATCAACGATGAGCTGGACGAGGTGCTACGCCTCAGTGAACACCTGCTGGACCTTTACCCCCGGGACCTGTTTGCGGCCAAGCTCAACCAGTACCTGGAATTCAACCGGGGCAATTGGCCGGCGCTGCTGCGGATCGGGTTGAAGGCCACGACGGGTGCGCCGGACATCGCCCACAGTCACGGGTTGCTGGCGTTTGCTTATGAGCAGTGTCATTTGCTGGAAGAAGCCGAAGCCAGCGCACGGGAGGCCTTGCGGTTGCAGGCGTCCGAGCCGTGGGCTCATCACGCGCTGGCCCATGTGATGCTGACCCAGGGGCGCATCGAGGAAGGCATCGTGTTTCTGGAGGAGGTGAAACACCACTGGGACGGGTTGAACTCGTTTATGTACACCCACAATTGGTGGCACCTCGCGTTGTTTTATCTGGCGCGTGGCAAGGATCAGCGGGTGCTGGAAATTTATGACCGACATGTGTGGGGGATCTTGCCGGAGTACTCCCAGGACCAGGTGGGCGCGGTGTCGTTGCTGGCGCGGCTGGAGTTCGCCGGGATTGATGTGGGTGAGCGCTGGCAGGCGTTGGCGCCTTACCTGCAGCGCCGGGTCGGGGATGCGGTGCAGCCGTTTTTGAGTGTGCAGTATCTGTATGGGCTGGCCCGGGCCGGCAAGCCAGAGGCGGATCAGTTGCTGGCAGCGTTGCGGCGGCACAGCCTTGATGGGCGGCCGGTGTGGGGGGAAGTGACGTTGCCGCTGGCTGAGGGGTTGTTGGCCCATGCGCGGGGGGATGCTCAGCGGGCGCTGGAGCAGTTGGGGATTGCGCTGCCGCGCTTGAACGAGATTGGCGGGAGTCATGCCCAGCGGGATTTGTTTGCGCAGGTGGAGCTGGATGCGCGGTTGCGGGTTGGGGATTGGCTCGGGGCGCAGCAGACGCTGGAATTGCGCCGGCGGTATGACGGGCTGGATGTGCCGACGAATCGGGCTTTGGTGGGGGTGTATGAGGCTTTGGGGTTGCCTGAGCAGGCGCTGCTGGCGCGGGCGCGGATTGGGGGGATATCCGTTATTTAGGTAACGGCTGCTATGGGTTCCGCTCTTACAGCGGGTCACTTTTGAAAAGAGCCCAAAAGTAACCAAAAGGCTCTTGCCCCACCACTCGGCACCTCGCTAATGCTCGGTGTGCCCTCTCTCCGGTACTACTCCGCGGGCCGCCGCGACGGGGCGTCCCTGCCCCGTCGCGGCTAAACCGGCGTCCTGCCGGTTTACCCGCTCCGTACTACCTGCGTTCGGCCAGCGTGGTTTAACGGGGCGCCTAAGATCAAGATCAAAAGCAGATCAACAGCACAGCGGCCTACAGGCCGGCTTGAGTGGTGTGAAGCAAAGGCAACATCAAGATCAAAATCTACAGCGGCCACGGTCAAATGTGGGAGCTGGCTTGCCTGCGATGGCCTCGCCTCGGTGCACCTGAGAGACCGAGTTGTCTGCATCGCAGGCAAGCCAGCTCCCACAGAAAAGCAGAGCTGCATCCGTTTCAGATTTGGTTTTCGCTTTGGCTCTGGCTTCTACCACTCAAGCCGGCCTGTAGGCCGCTGTGCTCTTGCTTTTGATCTTGATCTGACTGCCCCAATAAGCCCGAGGCCGAACGCAGGTGGTGCGGAGCGGGTAAACCGGCAGGACGCCGGTTTAGCCGCGCTGGGCCAAGGATGGCCCATCGCGGCGGCCCGCGGAGCATCGCCGGAGTGAGGGAACACCGAGCCTAGGCGAGGTGCCGACAGGCGGGGCAGAGCCCTTTGCTTACTTTGGGGCTTTTCCAAAGTGAGTCGCTGTAAGAGCGAAACCCTAAGTGGCCATAACAAAAACAACGGATATACACCCCAACCTAAGCCCGCGCAGCAAACACCCCCCGGGCAATCGACCGAGCCACGCAGTCAGCCGCCGCCGACCCAATCCGCCCAATCTCCACCTGCCGCCGCGGCCCATCCGTCAACTCCACCGCCCCGGAGGCCAACGCAAACACCGTATCCCCATCAAACGGCAAATGCGCCGGCCGCACCGCCCGGGCAATCCCGTCCTGAGCCATGATCGCCACCCGCTTACACTCCGCCACCGTCAACCGCGCCGTACTTGCCACCACCACCAACGTGGTGTTGGCCCCCGCTTGCAAACGCCCCATGGAATCCAGCCGCGACAACTCCGGCATCGGGTCACTGCAGTCCATCGGTGTCACCGGCCGCGCCCCGCCAAACTCCCCCGCCACCTCCCACGGCCAGGCCCAGAACGTCTCGCCATCGGGCATGTACACCGACCCAATCGGGTTCGCCACCACCAAGGCGGCAACCACCAGGCCATCCCCTAAATCCAGGGACGCCGTACCCAGCCCACCTTTCAACACCCCGGCCATGGCCCCACGCCCGGCCCCGACCGAGCCCAGTTCAAAGTCCGGCCCGGCATTGGCCAGCGCCTCAAACCCCAACCGCCGATACGGCGGCTCCAGGCCCCAATCCTTGTCGCCACCGTTGGCCAGGTCATGCAACACCGCCGCCGGCACGATAGGAATCGCCGGTGCACCCGGCTTCAAATGCAACCCCACCTGGTCCTGGGACAATTTCGCCGCCACCGCGTCGGCGGCCCCCAGGCCAAACACCGAGCCACCGGCAAACACCAGGGCGTGAAGCTGGCCGACCATGTTCTCGGGCTCCAGCGCCGCTGTTTCGCGACCGCCAGGGCCGCCACCGCGAATGTCGATACTGGCAGTCCAGAAACCATCCGGGCGGATCACCGTGACGCCGGTGTCGGCGTGCAGGTCTGTGGCGTGGCCAACCTCCAGGCCGGGAATATCAGTGAGGGCGTTGCGCGGGCCGGGTCTAGGCATACAGAAAAGCTTCCTTGGGTTTAGGTATGGCGTAGGGAGAGCAAGGGGTGTGCCAAGGAGGTGTTTCCCCGCCCCAGCGTACGCGGGCAGCTTCGCAGAAAAATCCCCTGCACAAAAACCAACACCCTGCCCTCCCGCCTGTTAGAAAAACACCACCCACCGCCCCGCCCCGCCAACAACCCCTTGTAATCCAAGACTTTTCAGCGATGGCACAGCCTTTGCTCTCCTGCCTCCACCAGAGCTTGAACTCAACAAGCCGCCCTCGAACAAGGCTCGTCGCCTAACCACACTGGAGTGTTGCACATCATGAATCCATCACGCGTCGCAGGCCGCCGCCAACCCGGCAAGGCCTTCGCCCATACCCTGTTGTTCCTCGCCGTGTGCGAGGCCGCCAGTTACAGCAGCCTGACCCTCGCCGCCGATGCCCCGGCCAGCGACAACCCGCTGGACACCGTCGTGGTGATCGGCAACCGTGGCCAGGCGCGCACCCTGGCCGAGAGCCCGGCGCCGGTGGATGTGATTTCCTCCAAGCAGTTGCTCGCCACCGGCCAGGGCGATCTGACCCGCGCCCTGAGCAAGGTGCTGCCGTCGCTCAACCAGCCGGCCTCGTCGGGCTTCGGTTCGACCTCGATCGTGCGCCCCATCAGCCTGCGCGGCCTGAATGGTGACCAGGTGCTGGTGTTGGTCAACGGCAAGCGCCGCCACAACAGCGCGCTGTTGAACAACGCCACCTCCCTCAACTCCGGCTCACAACCGGTGGACCTGGACATGATCCCCACCGCCCTGGTGGATCACATCGAAGTCCTGCGTGACGGGGCCTCGGCGCAATATGGCTCGGACGCCATCGGCGGCGTAATCAACATCGTGCTCAAGCAGACCGACCACGGCGGCAGCTTGTCCACCACTTACGGCCAGAACTATGAAAACGGCGACGGCGAAACCGTGCGCCAGACCGGCAACGTCGGCCTGGCCCTGCCCAACGACGGTTTCATCAACCTTGCCCTGGACGTGAAAAAACAGAACGTTTCGGACCGTTCCGACGCTGCGCCCTACACCGACAGTGCCGGCAACACCAGCCAACGCCACACCTACTACGGCACCGGCCTGCCCGAGGCGAAGAACTTCAGCCTGGGCTACAACGCCGAACTGCCGGTCGCTGACGCGCTGACCCTGTACTCGTTCTCGACCTACACCCACCGCAACTCGGAAAAGCCCCTGGCCTTCCACCAGCCGGGCAGTTTCAACGGCATCCAGACGCCGTACCCGGAAGGTATCGAAGACAACCTGCGCTTCATCGAAGACGACTTCCAGGTGGCATTCGGCGGCAAGGGCCAGGCGGCCGGCTGGGACTATGACCTGTCGAGCACCTACGGCCAGGACCATGCCCGGGCCACCCTCACCGACACCTATAACCTGAGCTACGGCCCGACCTCGCCGACCTCGGTAGACACCGGCGTGAAAACCTTCAGCCAGTGGACCAACAACCTCGACCTGACCCGCGCTTTCGACCTCGGCCTGTACAAGCCAACGCAGATTTCCTGGGGCCTGGAACAGCGCTACGAAGATTACAAGATCGGCAAGGGTGACCTCGCCTCCTACGCCAGCGGGCCGTTCGACACCGGCGCCAACGGCGCGATTATTCCACCCGGGACCATTTCCGGTGCGGGCACCACCCCGGCCGACGCTGCCGAAAAAAGCCGCATCAGCCTCGCGGGCTACGGCGAAGTCGGCCAGGACTTCACGGACAAATGGCACGTGGACCTGGCCGGACGCTACGAGCACTACAACGATGGCTCGGGCACCACCACCAACGGCAAGATCTCCACCCGCTACCAGCTGACGCCGATCCTGGCCGTGCGCGGTACCTTCAGTACCGGGTTCCGTGCGCCGTCCCTGGCCCAGCAGATCTACAGCTCCACCTCGCAAACCAGCGTCAACGGCCAGCTGTTCGACTACCGCAACGTGGCGGTGAATTCCGACGTGGCCAAGGCGTTGGGTGCGACCACCCTCAAGCCGGAAAAGTCGACCAACTACAGCGTCGGGCTGACCCTGCAACCCACCGACAACACCAACATCACCCTGGATGCCTACCAGATCGTGATCAAGGACCGCATCGCCCAGACCGGCTACCTCGGCGGCACCCCACAGATCAGCGCGATCCTCGCGGCCGCCGGCCTCAACCCGAACCAGGCAGTCACCTACTTCACCAACGCCCTCGACACCACCACCCGTGGCGTCGACCTGGTGGGCGACTACCGCCAGGACATCGGTGCCTATGGCAGCCTGAAATACAGCGCCGGGTTCAACTGGAACACCACCCAGATCGACTCGATCCACGCCTCGGCCGTGGCCGCCCAGGCCCTCGGCCCGGACGGTGGCTACGACCGTCAGCGCCAGGGCAACCTCAAGTACGGCCTGCCGCAATCCAAACTGCTGCTGGGCACCACCTGGACCTACGACAAAGTTGAAACCAGCCTCAACCTGACCCGCTACGGCTCGTACACCGAGTACGGCACCGCCGAGATTTACGACCGTAACTTCGCACCGACCTGGATCACCGACCTGAACATCGACTACCACCTGACCAAGGCCGTGACCCTGAATGCCGGCGCCAACAACCTGTTCAACAAGTACCCGAAACGCACCGACCTGGTGAGCAGCTCCGGCGGCTTCCCGTACGGCACTTTTTCGCCTTACGGCACCACCGGTGGCTACTGGTACACCGGCGTGACGTACGCCTTCTGACCCAGCCCGCGGGGCCGGCTCGCCGGTCCCGCGCCTGACCTTTTCCGGGAGCCTGTCCATGACCCGACGTACCGATCAACTCAAGCTGGGGGCCTTCCTGGCCAACAGCGGCCACCACGTATCGGCCTGGCGCCACCCGCTGGCACAAGCGGATGCCAGCCTGGATTTCGAGCTGTTCAAGCACATCGCGCAAACCGCCGAACGCGGCAAATTCGACGCCTTGTTCGTCGCAGACGTGGTCGCACTGTGGGGCCATCATCACGATGCACTCAGCCGAACGGCACGGGCCGAACACTTCGAACCCCTCACACTGATGGCCGCTCTCGCCGCCGTCACCACCCACATCGGCCTGATCGCCACCGCCACCACCAGCTACAACGAGCCGTACCATATCGCCCGCAAGTTCGCCTCCCTGGATCACTTGTCCAAGGGCCGCGCCGCCTGGAACCTGGTGACCTCAGTGGTCTCGGATGAAGCCTGGAACTTCGGCCGCGAAACCCATATCGACCACGGCGACCGCTACCAGCGCGCCGAAGAATTCCACGATGTGGTCAAGGGCCTGTGGGACAGCTGGGACGACGACGCCTTCACCCGCGACAAGGCCAGCGGCGAGTACTTCGACCCGGCCAAGCTGCACACCCTGAACCATCGCGGCGAACACTTTTCCGTGCGCGGCCCGCTCAACGTCGCCCGCCCGCCACAGGGCCATCCGGTGCTGGTACAAGCAGGTGCGTCGGAGCCGGGCAAGGCCCTCGCCGCCCGCGTCGCCGAGCTGATTTTTGCGGTCAACCATGACCTGGCGGGCGCCCAGGCGTTCTATCAGGACATCAAGCAACGCGCCGCCGCCTTTGGCCGTGACCCCGACCACGTCAAGATCCTGCCCGGTGTCACCCCGTTTATCGGCGAAACCCGCGAACAGGCCCAGGCGCTGTTCGAAGAATTCCAGGCCCTGGTGGACCCGGTGCTGGGCCTGCGTTTCCTGGCCGATACCCTGGGCGATGACATCGACCTGGCGGGCTACGACCTCGACGGCCCGCTGCCGGAAACCCCGGTCGGCCAGCGCGGCAGCCGTCGCGACAAACTGCTGGAACTGGCCCGCAGCCAGAACCTGAGCATCCGCCAGCTGTACCTGCACCTGACCGCCGGCAACCCGGTGATTGGCACCGCCGAAGACATCGCCGACTTCTTCGAGCAGTGGTTCGAAGCCCGTGCCTGTGACGGCTTTAACGTGTTCTTCCCGTACTTCCCGGGCGGCATCGACCTGTTCGTCGAGAAGGTGATTCCGCTGCTGCAACAACGCGGGCTGTTCCGCACCGAATACGAAGGCACCACCCTGCGGGAAAACCTCGGCCTGCCGCGCCCGGCCAACCGCTTTACCCAAGGAGTCAAACCATGAAGCACAGCGCATGGATGCTGGCGCTCGGCAGCCTGGTCGCCTCGAAGGCTTTCGCCCTGAACATCTTGCTGAGCAACGACGACGGCTATCAGCACCCCAACATTCGCGCCCTGTACACCGAGCTCAAGGCCCAGGGGCATACGGTGCGGATTGCCGCGCCGCAAGCCGACCAGAGCGCCCGGGGTGGCGCGTTTTTCTTTGGCCGCGAAGTCAGTGTTGGCCATGACGACGACCCGGCCTACCCCGACAGTTACTACATCAGCACCACCGAAAACGGCGTGTGCCAAAGCCCCGAGTGCGCGGGTAAAAACGTGCAGATCGAGATCAGCGGCACGCCGGTGATGGCCTTGCTGATGGGCCTGAAAAAAGTCATGCCCCATCCCGACCTGGTGATCGTCGGCCCCAACCCCGGGAATAACCTGGGGGCGATCAACAGCGCCTCCGGCACGTTCAACGTCGCGAGTGTCGCGGTGCAGGCCGGCATTCCGGCGCTGGCGGTCAGCACCGATTTGAAAGAGGCCGACCCACAGCGCGCGGCGCTGCTGGTGGCGAAGCTGGTCCACGCCCTGGACCAGCATCGCCAACCCGACGGCGCGCTCTTGCCCAAGGGCCTGGGCCTGAACATCAACCTGCCAAAAGACCCGCAGATCAAGGGCGTGAAACTCACCCGCATCGGCAGCTACGTGGGCTTTGAAGCGGTGTACACCGACGACCTCAAGCAATTCAAGCTGCCGGGCAAACCTGGCATTGGCTTCCAGTACAGCCCCGCCGCCACCGCCGAGCAACAGAAGCAGGATGAAGCGGTATGGCTGAACAAGGGTTACCTGACCATCAGCCCGTTCAGCGGCCTGCCGGAGTCGATCAATGCCGGCCCCGCGCTGCAAAAACAACTGGCCCGCGAGGTGCAGCCATGAGTTCCCGTTTTTCCCTGGGGTTTCTCAGCCGGGTCTACAGCCCGGGCTTCGATCCCAAGGTCTACCGCGACACGCTGGAGCTGTTCAAGGTCGCTGAAGAACTGGGCTTCGACAGTGGCTGGGTGGCGCAGCACCACTTCGCCAGCGAGAACGGTCGCCTGCCCTCGCCCCTGGTTCTGCTTGCCGCCATCGCCCAACGCACCCGACGGATCAGCCTGGGCACCGGGATTATCGTGCTGCCCCAGGAATCGCCGCTGCGCCTGGCGGAAGACGCCTCGGTGCTGGACTTGTTGAGCAATGGCCGGCTGGAACTGGGCCTGGGCGCGGGCTTCGATCCCGAGACCTTTACGGCGTTCGGCCGCGAGCCGCAAGCGCGCCATCGCGACTATGAGCAGCACCTGCAACAGTTGCTCCACGCCCTGGGCAACGCGCCACTGACCGACAGCGGCTCGCGCTTGCTGCCACGGACTGCCGGCCTCGGGCACCGCCTCTGGGAAGCCACGTCACGGGTGGAACTGGTGGCCGAGCGTGGCCACGGCCTGATCATGGCACCCAACCCGCACCTGCCGCCCGAAGCCTCGGTGGAGCTGGTCAACCGCTATCGCAACGCCTGGACCGGCGACAACGGCACTGCGCCCCGCGTCGCCCGGGTCCAGGCGCTGATCCCGAACCCGGACGCCGCCACACGCCAGGACATCCAGGCCTACGTACAGCGCCAGCAAAGCATCGGCGTGTACAAGGCGCCGGTCGACGATGACTTCGACACCACCCTCAAGCGCCTCGGGATCCTGCACGGCCCCGTCGAACAGATTATCGAGCAGTTGCAGCAAGGCCCGACCCTGACCGCCAACGACCATCTGGTGCTGCAAGTACAGACCGCCAGCACCCCGCTGCGTGATGCGATTCGTGCGCTGGAAATCATCCGCGAACAGATCGCCCCGGCCCTGGGCTGGCAGCCCACCCTGCCTCAAGGAACCCTGTCATGAGCTTCAAACTGGGCTTTCTCAGCCACGCCTTTGGCGATGATCCACAGCAGGTCTATCGCGACCTGATCGAACAATTCGAAGTCGCCGAAGCCCTGGGTTTTGACGGTGGCTGGATTGCCCAGCACCACCTGAGCAACGGCTTTGGCCGGCTGCCGTCGCCGCTGGTATTGCTGGCAGCGGTGGCCGAGCGCACCCGGCATATCGAGCTGGGCACCGGGGTGATCGTGCTGCCCTTCGAAGACCCGATCCGCCTGGCGGAAGACGCGAGCGTGCTCGACGCGCTGAGCGGCGGCCGGGTGCAATTGGGCCTGGGCAGCGGCGGCGCCAACCTCGACAATTTCAGCGCCTTTGGCCGCGACGCCCTGCAACGCCAGGTCGACTTCAGCGACCACCAGCAGCAGGTCCAGCAGCTACTCGACGGCGAGCCGCTGACGCCCCACACCCCATTAACCCTGCAACCGCCAGCGACCGGCTTGAGCAGCCGCTTGTGGCACTCCCATGGCAGTCTCGAAGGTGCGGCCTACACCGCGAGCCAAGGCAACGGCCTGCTGCTGGGCACCGCCACCCACGACCCGCTGACGGTGCAGAAACCCTTGGCCGACGCCTACCTGAACGCCTGGACCCGCACCGACCGGCCACCGCGTATCGGCGTGGTGCGCGCAATTTTCCCGGCACCCGACCGTGCCAGCGCCCAAGCGGAACTGGCAGTGGATATCGAGCGGCACATCCCGCGCCTGCAACGGGAAGGCTTGATTGATCAAGCCGTGGACTTGCAGGAACACCTGCGCCTGATGAACGTGCACCACGGCCATCCCGACGAAGTGATCGAAAGCCTGCAACGGGACCCGTCGCTGCTGCCCTATGCTGACTACGTGATCGCCGTGGTCCAGGCCGAAAGCTCGACCCAGGCGCAGATCCTCAAGCGCCTGGAAATCATCGCCCGGGACATCGCCCCGGCACTCGGATGGCGAGGACGAGAGTAGGATGATCAAGTCCTTCGAAATGGAGCCCGTACATGCCCCTTGAATTCAGTTGGTTGATGCCCCTCTGCACCCCCGACTGGGCGGCGCGGCCGGGGCAATGGATCCAGCTGGCCCAGGCGGTGGAATACGCCGGCATCGACGGCCTGTGGATCCCCGGCGGCGCCCTGTGCGCCGACAGCCTCGGGGTGGCGGCGGCACTGTGCGCCCACACCCGGCGGGTACAGTTGTCGGTCAGCGTGCCGCCGGAAGTCATGCTGCCGGCCGCCCTGGCCACCACCCTGCAAAGCCTGCAATCCATCAGCAGCCACCGGGTGCGCCTGCACTTGCCCGACGGCGAACAAGGCAGCCTGCGCAGCGCCTTTGGCGAATGGCTGAACCGCGACCAGCGCAGCGAGCGCATCGGCGAATACCTGGAAATCCTCCAGCAACTGCTGGCCCCGAATGACGGCGGCCTGGATTATCAAGGCCGCTACTTCCAACTGGAAAACGCCGGCGTCGCCCGCCGTGAGCTGCCCGCCCCGCCACTGGTGCTGGACGACAGCCAAAGCCACGCGCTGGTGGCCGGGCACGCCCAGGTCTGCCTGTTACGGCCCGGGCATCCGCAGTGGCTGGCCCAGGAAATACAGCGCTGGCGCCAGCTTCAACCGGGCCTGGCCTTTGCCTGTACCTTTGGCCTGATCATCGGCGACAGCGAAGACCTGGCATGGGAAACCGCCGCCGCGCTGCTGCCAACCCAGGACCTGCCCAAACACAGCATCGCCACCGTGCCCCGGGACCGTCACCCGTTGCGCCAGTGGGAGATCCACCCGAACCTGCTGCAACTGCACCCCGGCCAACCGTTGATCCTGGTGGGCACGCCCCGTCAAATCGCCACGCGCCTGCAGGAACTGCACGGCCTGGGCCTGGGCCACATCATCCTGCAAGGCGGCCCGGCGGTCAGCGAAGTGCTGCGTTTCGGGGAACAGATCCTGCCGCTGCTTTTTCAACACGGCCTGCGCAAGGAGCGCCTGCACCATGAACACTGAGGTTCGCCCACCGATCCAGCTCGACTGGTTCCTGCCCACCAACGGCGACGGTCGCCACCTCACCAGCAGCGGCCTGCCCAAGGTCGGGCTGTTCCAGCAAGGCGAACGCGCGCCGACCCTCGACTACCTGCGCCAGATCGTACGGGCCACCGAACAGGCCGGGTTCGACGGGATCATGGTGCCCACCGCCAGTGGCTTCGAAGACCCGTGGCTGATCACCGCCGTGCTGGCCCAGGAAGTGCGGCGGCTGAAATTCCTCCTGACCTTGCGCCCCGGCATGGAACTGCCCGCCTACACGGCTCACCGTGCGGCGACCTTGCAATTGCTCAGCGAGAACCGGCTGGCGCTGCATGTGGTGACGGGGTCCAGCCGCTTTGAGCAGCGTTCGCTGGGGGATTTTCTTGAGCATGATGAGCGTTATGCGCGGACTGCCGAGTTCTTGCAGGTGTTCCAGGCGGTGTGGGCTGGCAAGCAGCCGGCGCATCCGGGGCGGTATTACCGCAGCGGCATCAACACCCCGGTGGCACCGGGGGCCGAGGTGCCGGCGATCTATTTTGGCGGGGCCTCCGAGGCGGCCGAGCAGGTGGGAGCGGCCCATGGGCAGACGTATTTGATGTGGTGTGAGCCGCCGGCGATGATTGCCGAGCGGGTGGTGCGGATGCGCGAGTTGGCCGCGTTGCAGGGGCGGACGTTGCGCTTTGGGTTGCGCTTGCACATCTTTGCTGATCGCACCGACGAGGCGGCCTGGGCGCATGTTGAGCGGCTGCTGGAGGAGATTCCCAAGGACGCCATTGACCAGGCGCAACGGCAAATGGCCAAGTACGAATCGGTGGGGCAGAGTCGCCAGACGGAGTTGATGAAAGGCCGTGGGCGTGGGGCGCGGGAGTTGGAGGTTTCGGCCAACCTCTGGGCCGGGGTGGGACTGGTCCGTGGTGGGGCCGGGACGGCGTTGGTGGGGAGTTATGAGCGGGTGGCGGAGCGGATCGAGGAGTATCACCAGCTGGGGGTGGACAGCTTTATTTTGTCCGGGTTTCCGCATTTGGAAGAGTCGATACACGTGGGGGCCGAGGTGTTGCCCCTGTTGCGCAGGATAGGTGCTTTGGCGCGGGATGCTGAGGTGAGCCGGGGGTGAGTACATATCCGTTATTTGGGTGATGGCTTAAATTGGTTCCGCTCTTACAGCGGCTCACTTTTGAACAGCGCAAAAGTAAGCAAAACGCTCTTGCCCCACCACTCGGCACCTCGCCTAGGCTCGGTGTGCCCTCACTCCGGCTTTGGACCGTGGGCCGCCGCGATGGGCCATCCTTGGCCCAGCGCGGCTAACCCGGCGTCCTGCCGGGTTACCCACGCTCCAAAGCCTGCGTTCGGCCAGCGTGGTTTAACGGGGCGCCTAAGATCAAGATCAAAAGCAGATCAACAGCACAGCGGCCTACAGGCCGGCTTGAGTGGTGTGGAGCAAAAGCAAAATCAAAATCTAAAGCGGCCACGATCCCCTGTAGGAGCTGGCTTGCCGGCGATGGCATCAACTGGATGTACCTGAAAAACCGAGTTGTCTGCATCGCAGGCAAGCCAGCTCCCACAGAAAAGCAGAGCTGCATCAGTTTCAGATTTGGCTTTGGCTTTGGCTTTTGCTCTGGCTTCTACCACTCAAGCCGGCCGGTAGGCCGCTGTGCTCTTGCTTTTGATCTTGATCTGGCTCTGACTGCCCCAATAAGCCCGAGGCCGAACGCAGGGATTGAGGAGCGGCTAAACCGGCAGGACGCCGGTTTAGCCGCGACGGGGCAGGGACGCCCCGTCGCGGCGGCCCGCGGAGCAATGCCGGAGTGAGGGAACACCGAGCCTGAGCGAGGTGCCGACAGGCGGGGCAGAGCCCTTTGCTTACTTTGGGGCTTTTCCAAAGTGAGTCGCTGTAAGAGCGAAACCATAGGCAGCCGTTACCGAAGAAACGGATATGTACAACACCAAAAGAATCAGGGTTTAACCCGCCCCTTGAGCATCCCATGATTCACCAAAAGCGTCCGCATGGCATTACGCGTAACCCCCAACAACTCCGCCGTACGCAACTGATTAAACCCACAAAACCCAAACGCCTCCCGCACGATCAAATCCTCAATATCGTGCAACAACGAATCCCCAGGCACCTCGAACAACCGCAGCAACTGCTCACGCACCACCTCCTGCGGAATCCTTGGCGCCCCGCTGTTAACGCTGGCATGCATCGCACTCAACCCCGCAGAAAACTTCAGGTGCGAGGGCATGATCGGCTTATCCCCAGCCACCAAAAGCGCCAGGTGCACCACATTCTCCAGCTCACGAATATTCCCCGGCCACGGATAATCCAGCAGCGCCTGAGTCGCCGACTCCGACAACATCGGCTCGGCGATTTTCAACTTGGCACTGTAGAGCCGACGAAAGTGCTCAACCAGCGGCAGAATATCCAGCGGTCGCTCACGCAACGGCAACACCTGCACCTGCGCAACGTTGATGCGATAGAACAAATCAAGCCGAAAGTTACCCGCCTCCACCGCCTGCTCCAGGTCGATGTTGGTGGCGGTTACCAGGCGGATATTGATCTTGATCGGCTTGCGCGACCCCACCCGCACCACTTCCTGCTCCTGCAACACCCGCAGCAGTTTCACCTGCAAGGGCAGCGGCAAGTCGCCGATTTCATCAAGGAACAGGGTGCCGCCATCGGCCTCTTCAAACCAGCCGATCCGCCGCCCCGAGGCCCCGGAAAACGAACCGGCCTCATGCCCGAAAAACTCGCTCTCGGCGAGGTTCTCACTGATGGCCCCGCAGTTCACCGGCACAAACGCACCCGTGCGACCGCTGGCACTGTGGATGTAGCGCGCCACCAGCTCCTTACCGGTGCCGGTCTCGCCATTGATCAACACCGGCGCTTCGCTGGGGCCGACACGCTGCAAATACTCAAGCAGTTGCAGCGAGCGCGGGTCGGCAAAGACCAACGCCTTGGCGCGAATCGACAGCGGGTCTTTTTCGCCCTGGGGCAAAGTCAGGATCGGCGTGGGATGCCCGTGGGGACGGTTCATGAAGAGTATTTCCCGGCGACGAGGTGAAGGTACGAAGGGGAACTTTACTCAGTCACGCATATAACTAGAAATATTAAAAATTCATTAGTACATAACCGTTTATCGACGATGCGCCAGCGACCTCACGCAACGATCCCCCAGGCTTTGCACGCCCTGAACCAGCACCACCAACACAATCACCGTGACCACCATGATCTGGTGGTTGAAACGCTGATACCCATAACGAATCGCCAGGTCGCCCAGGCCACCGCCACCAATCACGCCGGCCATGGAGGAAAAACCGATCAGCATCACCAGGGTCAGGGTCAACCCGGCGAGCAACGCGGGCAGCGCTTCCGGCAGCAGCACCTTGAGGATCACGTGCCGGATATCCCCGCCCATGGCGACGATGGCTTCGATGCGCCCCTTGTCCACTTCATCCAACGCGTTTTCGACGATGCGCGCAAAGAACGGAAAAGCGCCAATCGTGATGGGCACCACGGCGGCGGTGCTGCCCAGGGTGGTGCCGACGATCAGTCGGGTCAGCGGAATCAAGGCAATCAACATCACCACAAAAGGCAATGAGCGCCCCAGGTTAACCACCGCCCCCAACACGCGATTCAGGCGCGGCAGCGGGAACAGCCCACCGCGACGGCTGATAAACAGCAGCACGCCCAGGGGCAGGCCGATCAGCAAGGTGAACACCGCCGCCAGCAGCACCATGTACAGGGTTTCAGCCGTGGCCGTGAGCAGCAATTGCAGGATGTCGTTCCAGTCGGTTTTCATACCGCCCTCACCGCCGGCAGGTTGGGGGCCAGTGAGCGGCCCAGGCTTGAGGCGGGATCAGCCTGCAATTGAATCAGGCTGCCGCTTTCCACCACGCGCCCATTGGCCAGGGACACCGCGCTGTCGCAGATGGCCTTGACCACTTCCAGCTCGTGGGTGATCAACACGATGGTCACCCCCAGTTGCCGATTGATGCTGCGCAGCAGTTCCAGGATCGACGCGGTGGTTTCCGGGTCGAGGGCGCTGGTGGCTTCGTCCGATAGCAAATAATCCGGGCGCGCCGCCAGTGCCCGGGCGATGCCCACGCGCTGCTTCTGCCCGCCGGACAATTGCGAAGGAAACGCCTGGGCCTTGTCACTCAGGCCCACCAGTTCCAGCAGCTCCTTGACCCGGGCGATGCGTTCAGCCTTGGGCTGGCCGGCAATTTCCAGGGGCACCGCCACGTTGTCGGCGACGTTGCGTGAATGCAGCAGGTTGAACCCCTGGAAGATCATGCCGATGCGCTGGCGTTGCTGGCGCAGTTGCTTGTCGCTGAGCAGCGTCAGGTCCTGGCCATCCATGAGGATGCGCCCGGAGGTCGGGCGCTCCAGCAGGTTCAGGCAGCGCAGCAAGGTACTTTTGCCCGCCCCGCTACGCCCCACGATCCCGAAGATCGAACCGTCGGCAATCTGCAACGACACCTTGTCCAGCGCCGCCGGCTGCCCGTCAGCGTAGGTCTTGCTGACCTGCTCGACGACGATCATTCGACGGCTACCGGAATCACCGAGCCTGAATATTTCTCGGTGATGAACGCGGCCACCTCCGGCGAATTCAGGTCCTTGGCCAGTTGTTTGATCCGTGGGTCGTCCTGCAATTTCGGCGTGGTCACGAGGATATTGGCGTAGGGATTGCCCTGGGCTTTTTCCAGGCCAAGGGCATCCTTGGCCGGCGACAGACCGGCTTCCAGCGCGTAGTTGCCGTTGATCACGGCGAGGTCGACGTCATCCAGGGCGCGAGGGATCTGTGGCGATTCGATTTCGAGGATCTTCAGGTGCTTGGGGTTCTCGGCGATGTCCTTGGGCGTGGCCTGGTCCTTGGCCGGGTCGTTGAAGCCGGGCTTGAGCGTGATCAGGCCGTTGGCTTGCAGCAGGTACAGCGCACGGCTCAGGTTGGTGACGTTGTTGGGCACGGCCACGGTGCCTTTGTCCGGCACCTGGGCAAAGCTGGTATGGCGATGGGAATAGATGCCGAGCGGCTCAATGTGCACGGTGGCCGCCACCGCAAATTTCTGGCCGAGGGCCTGTTCCTGGGAGTGCAGGTAGGGCAGGTGCTGGAAGTAGTTGGCGTCGACATCACCGTGAGCCAACAGCTCGTTGGAGTTCACGCCGTTGGGGATCTCGATGATTTTAAGCTGCAACTGCGGGTCAAGTTTCTGCACGTATTCGAGGATTTGCGCGTGGGGAATCGGGTCGGCCGCCACACGCAGGGCCTCGGCAGCCTGGGCGTCGAACGACGCAATCAGTACGGCCAGGGCCAGGGCTGTTTTCTTGAGCATGGTGATGTTCCTTATCAGGCGGACAGGGCTTGGGGAATCGTGGCGTCGGCGTAAAAACGCTGGGCGACATCCGGGTGGGAACGCAGGCGGCCCTTGAGGTAGTTCCAGCCGACGTCCCGCAGCAGCGGGTTACGCGGGTCACTGGTGGGGCCGTGGGCATCGCGCAGCAACTCGGGCGGCAGCTGATACACCGGCACCACCGCGTCCAGTTGCGCACCGAGGAAAAACGCCAGGGACAGGCGCTCGCGGCCCAACGGCGGCGATTCGACCCGGTGCACCGTGGCACGCAGGTAGCCGTTGGTGGCCAGTTCCAGCAATTCGCCGATGTTCACCACCAGGGTGTCGGGGCGCGGCAAGGCGTCGATCCAGCGGCCCTCCTCCACTTCCACTTGCAGGCCGGCTTGCTGGTCTTGCAGCAGGAAGCTGAGAAACCCCGAATCCTTGTGGGCACCCACGCCCTGGCGACTTTGCCGGGCATGCCGGCCGGGGTAGCGGATCAGCTTGATGTGCTCGTTGGGCTTGTCGCCGTACAGCGGGTCGAAGGCGTTTTCCGGCAGGGACAAGGCCTGGGCAAAGGCCCGTAGCAGGCGCAACGACATCTGCGTCATCGCCTGCTGCCAGGCCAGCAACAAGGGCTTGAGTTCGGGCAAAGCAGCGGGCCATTGGTTGGGGCCTTGCAGGCGCGACCAGGCCGGTGAGTTCGGGCCTTGTTGCAACGGCTCGCGCTCGGCGCCGAGGTCGAACTGCTCACGCAGGTCCGGCTGCCCACGGGTGATCTCCGAGGCGGCGCGGTTATAGCCGCGAAAGTGCGGGGAATTGATCATGCCGACGGCGAGTTTGTCAGCCTCCGGCAAGGCGAAGAACTGCCGGGCCTGCTGCTGCACCCGAGTGAGCAAATCGGCGTCGATGCCGTGGCCGGTGAGGTAGAAAAAACCGATATGCCGCGCCGCGTGGCGCAGGTCATCGAGAAACTGCCCGCGCTGGGCCGGCGTGCCATCGAGCAGCGCCAGGTCCAGCAAGGGCAAGGTATGGATTGCCAGCGGGTGCGACATCGGTAGCTCACTCCATGAACATAGTGGTGGAGTGGCGAAGCTAAACGATCTAAAAACCCGACAATAAATACCTTTTTGGCATTAGCTTAGGTGGGTGCGTTCGCCGCCCTGGCTTCTTCCAGCAACGCCTGGATGACTTTCTCCTGGTTGTCGTAGCGGCCCTCGCCGAAATGGCTGTAGCGCACTTTGCCGGTAGCGTCGAAGAAGTAATGGGCCGGCCAGTACTGGTTATCGAAGGCGCGCCAGATCCGGTAATCGTTGTCGATGGCCACCGGGTACTGGATGCCCAGTTTCCTGACCTGGTTACGCACGTTATCCAGGACTTTCTCGTAGGCGTTTTCCGGGGTGTGCACACCGATCACCACCAGCCCGTCCTTGGCGTACTTATTCGCCCACTGATTGACGTACGGCAGGCTGCGCTGGCAGTTGACACAGTCGTAGGTCCAGAAATCCACCAGCACCACCTTGCCCTTCAAGCCCTCGGCCGTCAGCGGTGGCGAGTTGAGCCACGCCACGGCGCCGTCCAGGGACGGCATGCGCTCTTCGGATTGGCTGAAGCTTTCGGCGTCGACGTTGTTGATCAGGTAGTTGACCGCCTTGGGCACGCCGACCAGGGTAACCACCAGTGCCACCAGGAGCAGGCCTTTTGAGCGGCGCAGGTATCGGATGAAGTTCATGGGTGTCACCTCGTGGCCGGGGGTGTTTCGTCGCGTTTGCGACCCGCGCCGTTTTGCGCCAGCGGCGTATTCTGGAAGCAGGTTTCACTGCCGGTGAGTTTTTGGGCGGTGGCGGCATTCACATCCGCCGCCACACCCGCCATGGAAAACGCCAGGGCGCTGAGAAAGCTGTTGAGTGGGTTCATGGCCGGTCTCCTCAGCTGCCTTCAAGGCAGTTGCTGGCAAATTTTCGGTAGTCGAGTACGTGGCGCTGGCCCTCGGAGTCGAGGTAAATCAGGTGCGAGTTGACGATGCCGCACAGGGCGCCGCCGGCCTCTTCGGAGATCGACACCACCTGGTGGATGTCCGGCTGGCTGGCGGTGGTTTCGGCATGGGCGGCAACGCTCAGGCCAGTGAGTGCGGCAAACAGGCAGGCGGCATAGGTAGCTTTGAGATTCATGGGCGGTTCCCCGGGGGTTCAAGTGGGCCGAGGCGGATTACCTCGATGGGCTCATTTGAACCTTGCGAGGTATCCGGATTGTGTCGGCCAAGCCCGGATTTTTGCGTCGACGTGTATCTCGTCACCGCCAGATACACTGCAATACAAAGGGCACAAGGCAAGCCCGCCGGCAGTGGCTAGACTGCGCATCAATGACTATTCAACGAGGAAGGCAGCATGGATCACGTCGATCACATTCTGATTGTCGATGACGATCGGGAGATCCGCGAACTGGTGGGCAACTACCTGAAAAAGAACGGCCTGCGCACCACCGTGGTGGCTGACGGCCGGCAGATGCGCAGCTTCCTGGACGCCACGCCCGTGGACCTGATCGTGCTGGACATCATGATGCCCGGCGACGACGGCTTGCAGCTGTGCCGCGAACTGCGGGTGGGCAAGCACAAGGCCACGCCGATCCTGATGCTCACCGCGCGCAACGACGAAACCGACCGCATCATCGGCCTCGAAATGGGCGCCGACGACTACCTGGTCAAGCCCTTCGCCGCCCGTGAACTGCTGGCCCGCATCAACGCCGTGCTGCGGCGCACCCGGATGCTGCCGCCGAACCTGGTGGTGACGGAAAGCGGCCGGCTGATCCGCTTTGGCCGCTGGCGCCTGGACACCACCGCCCGCCATCTGCTGGACGAAGACGACACCCTGGTGGCCTTGAGCGGCGCCGAATACCGCCTGCTGCGGGTGTTTCTCGACCACCCGCAGCGGGTGCTCAACCGTGACCAGTTGCTGAACCTGACCCAGGGCCGGGACGCGGACCTGTTCGACCGTTCCATCGACCTGCTGGTCAGCCGTTTGCGCCAGCGCCTGCTGGATGACGCCCGCGAGCCGGCCTACATCAAGACCGTGCGCAGCGAAGGCTATGTGTTCTCCCTGGCGGTGGAAATCCTCGGGGACTCGGCATGACCCTTTCGTTTCGCTGGCCGCGCACCCTGGCGGCGCAACTGTCGGTGATTTTCATCGTCAGCCTGCTGTGCGCCAACGCCCTGTCGTTCAGCGCGCAGTTCTATGAGCGCTACATGAGCGCCCGCAGCGTGATGCTGGGCAACCTGGAGAACGACGTATCCACGTCCATCGCGATCCTCGACCGCCTGCCCGCCGCCGAGCGCGCCAGTTGGCTGCCGCGCCTCGACCGCAACGCCTACCGCTACCTGCTGAATGCCGGCGAACCCGGCGAGCCGATGGCCAGCGACGACGTGCCCATGGCCGCGACCTCGATTTCCGATGCCTTGGGCGAGCATTACCCGCTGACCTTTCGCGACATCCCAGGCCTGCAAAAACACTTCCAGGCGCACCTGACCCTGGCCGATGGCAGCCCGGTCACCATTGACGTCTACCCCAAGCCGATCCCGTTTGCGTTCTGGTTGCCGGTGGTGCTGGTGCTGCAGTTGCTGGTGCTGCTGGTCTGCACCTGGGTCGCCGTGCGTATCGCCATCCGCCCGCTGACACGCCTGGCACGGGCGGTGGAAACCCTTGACCCGAATGCACACCCTACGCCACTGGACGAAACCGGCCCCACCGAGGTGGCGCATGCGGCGGCGGCGTTCAACGAAATGCAAAAGCGAATTGCCGAGTACCTCAAGGAGCGCATGCAGATTCTGGCGGCGATCTCCCACGACTTGCAGACGCCGATCACCCGCATGAAATTGCGCGCCGAGTTCATGGAAGACTCGGTAGACCGGGAAAAGCTCTGGAGCGACCTGGGGGAAATGGAGCACCTGGTGCGCGAAGGCGTGGCCTATGCCCGCAGCGTGCATGGCGCGACCGAAGCCAGTCACCGGATCAACCTCGACGCGTTTCTCGACAGCCTGGTGTTTGATTACCAGGACATGAACAAGCAAGTCAGCCTGAGCGGCAAAAGCGCAGTGGTGCTGGATACCCGGCCCCATGCGTTGCGCCGGGTGCTGGTGAACCTGGTGGACAACGCACTGAAATTTGCCGGGGCGGCGCAGATGGAGGTGGGTTCGACATCGTCCGGGGAGCTGTCGATCAAAGTACTGGATCGGGGCCCGGGGATTGCCGAGGATGAACTGGTGCAGGTGATGCAGCCGTTTTACCGGGTGGAGAGCTCGCGCAATCGCGGCACGGGGGGCACAGGGCTGGGGCTGGCGATCGCCCAGCAACTGGCTGTGGCGATTGGCGGGGAGTTGACCCTGAGCAATCGGGATGGCGGTGGGTTGTGTGCCGAGGTTCGGCTGGTGCTGTGACGGGCTGTGTGTGTATCCGTTATTTGGGTGATGGCTGATATCGGTTCCGCTCTTACAGCGGGTCACTTTTGAAAAGCCCAAAAGTAACCAAAAGGCTCTTGCCCCACCACTCGGCACCTCGCCTAGGCTCGGTGTGCCCTTGTAAGATTGTTTTCACCTGCTTCAGACCGTAGTGCCCTCTGATTTCGAGATCGTGAGTGAGCATGGGTCGGAGCAGGTTTCTTCCTAAACTAGTCCGAACGGTTGCCTGGGCGCAAAGCCCGATTCTGCAAGGTTGGACGTGAGGAAAACGCTATGGACCATGACTCTGCGTTCGTCGGAATTGATGTTTCCAAAAACAAGCTCGACTCATTCGTCAGCACTACTGGCCAAGTCGAACAGTTTTTCAATACTCAAGAAGATATCCAGCGTTTAGCTAAACATCTCAAGGCTCAGGAGCCGGTTTTGGTGGTGCTGGAAGCAACTGGTGGATATGAGCGGCTTGCCGCTGCCGAGCTTTGTGCTGCTGGATTACCCGTTGTTGTTGTCAATCCCCGTCAGGTTCGTGATTTCGCCAAGGCGACCGGTAGGCTGGCGAAAACCGACGCTCTGGATGCCCAGGTGATTGCTGAGTTTGCCCAGGCGGTCAAACCCGAGATTCGGGAGATCCCAGATGAACACGCCCGTGAACTGGCGGATCTACTGACTCGACGCCGTCAGCTCATCGATATGATCGTGGCGGAAGAGTCTCGACTGAAACAGGCGGTATTCAAGGCACTTCGACGGGACATCAAGGCACATATCGTCTGGCTTCAAAAGCGCCTTAAAAGCACAGACGATGACTTGCACGAAGCGATCAAAGCTTCGCCGGCTTGGAAGGCCAATTATGATTTGCTGCGCGAGGTATCGGGCGTTGGCAATGTGCTCGCACTTTCGCTGCTGGCAATGGTTCCGGAGCTGGGCAAGGTTAATCGCAAACAAGTGGCTGCATTGGTTGGTGTGGCCCCTTTTAACTGCGATAGCGGCCTCTACAAAGGACGTAGACGGATATGGGGTGGTCGAGCTGAGGTGCGAAGTGTCCTTTACATGGCTGTCTTGTCCTCGAAGAGCCATAACCCGGTGATCGAGAGGTTTTACAACCATCTGCTTGCTGCAGGGAAGACGAAGAAAGTAGCGTTGGTGGCATGCATGAGAAAGTTGCTGACGATCCTGAATGCGATGGTGCGCGATCAAAAGCATTTCGCTGAAATGGCTTGAATTTCGACACGGTTGCTCACTCCGGCATTACTACGCGGGCCGCCGCGACGGGGCGTCCCTGCCCCGTCGCGGCTAAACCGGCGTCCTGCCGGTTTACCCGCTCCGTACTACCTGCGTTCGGCCAGCGTGGTTTAACGGGGCGCCTAAGATCAAGATCAAAAGCAGATCAACAGCACAGCGGCCTACAGGCCGGCTTGAGTGGTGTGAAGCAAAGGCAACATCAAGATCAAAATCTCCAGCGGGCACGGTCAAATGTGGGAGCTGGCTTGCCTGCGATGGCATCGCCTCGGTGTACCTGAAAAACCGAGGTGTCTGCATCGCCGGCAAGCCGGCTCCTACAGAAAAGCAGCTCTGCTTTCGCTTTGGCTTTTGCTCTGGCTTCTACCACTCAAGCCGGCCTGTAGGCCGCTGTGCTCTTGCTTTTGATTTTGATCTGACTGCCCCAATAAGCCCGAGGCCGAACGCAGGGATTGAGGAGCGGGTAAACCGGCAGGACGCCGGTTTAGCCGCGACGGGGCAGGGACGCCCCGTCGCGGCGGCCCGCGGAGCAATGCCGGAGTGAGGGAACGCCGAGCCACAGCGAGGCGCCGACAGGCGGGGCAGAGCGTTTTGGTTACTTTGCCGCTTTTGCAAAGTGACTCGCTGTAAGAGCGAAACCATAGGCAGCCGTTACCGAAGAAACGGATATGCACCCCGCCAAGTCACACCGACAAATACCGACTGATAGTCGCCTCATCCACCCGATCCCGAGTTTCCTCGATCACAAACCTCCCCTTCTCAATCACCAAAAACCGATCAGCAATTTCCAAAGTAAACGACAACACCTGCTCAGAAACAACAATCGTCAAATCCCGCAAATTGCGAATCTCCTTAAGCGTACGAGCAATGTCCTTGATGATCGAAGGCTGAATCCCCTCAGTCGGCTCATCCAGCAACAACACCTTCGGATTGGTCGCCAACGCCCGAGCAATCGCCAACTGCTGTTGCTGCCCCCCAGACAAATTCCCACCCTTGCGCGAACGCATGTCATACAGCACCGGAAACAACGCATACAAATCCTCAGGCACCCTGCCCCGAGCCGAAGCCGGCAACCCGGTCTGAATATTCTCCAACACACTCATGCTGGGAAAAATCATCCGCCCCTGAGGCACATAGGCAATCCCCCGCTCCACCCGCTCATGGGTTTCAAGCTTCGACACATCATGCCCATCCACACTCACCTGCCCCTGCCACTGCGGCAAAATACCCATCAGGCTCTTGAACAACGTGGTCTTGCCCATCCCGTTACGCCCCATCACCGCGACGATCTCACGCTTGGCCACGTTCAGCTCCAGGTCGTGAAGAATCTGGCTCTGCCCGTACCCGCACGACAGTTTGTCGATCTTGAACATGCCCGACTCCTCAGTGGCCCAAATACACTTCAATGACTTTCGGATTGCTCTGCACCGACTCCATACTGCCCTCGGCCAGCACTTTGCCCTGGTGCAGCACCGTGACCTTGTGGGCAATGCTTTTGACGAACTCCATGTCGTGCTCGATCACCAGCACCGAGCGGCCCTGGCTGATGCGCTTGAGCAACTCGGCGGTTTGCGCGCGCTCGTTAACGCTCATGCCGGCCACCGGCTCGTCGAGCATCAACAACTCCGGGTCTTGCATCAGCAGCATGCCAATCTCCAGCCACTGCTTTTGCCCGTGGGACAGCAGGTCGGCCTGCTGTTGCAACAAGTCGCCGAGGAAGATTTCCCGGGCCACTTCCTCGACTCGCGCGATCACTTGGGAGTTGCGCTTGAAAAACAGCGCGCCCCACACCTTGCGCCCGGCCGGATACGACATTTCAAGGTTTTCAAACACCGTCAGGTTTTCGTAGATCGACGGGTTCTGGAACTTGCGCCCCACGCCGGCCCGCACGATGTTGTATTCGCGCATTTTGGTCAGTTCCTGGCCGTCGAACTGGATGCTGCCGCTGGTGGCGCGGGTCTTGCCGCAGATCAGGTCCAGTACCGTGGTTTTGCCGGCGCCGTTGGGGCCGATCACCACCCGCACTTCATTGCGGTCGATATACAGGTTGAGGTTGTCGACGGCCTTGAAGCCGTCGAATGACACGGTGAGGCCTTCGATGGCCAACACCGGTTTTTTCATTTCAAAACCGACGGCGGTCATGGCTGTGTCTCCAGGATCTTGGCTTCAGCCTTGGGCTTGATCTTCGCCGGTTCGACGTTTACCACCGGTGTGCGGCGCAGCAGTCTGGCCAGCGCCTGGCGACCATGGCTGTCCCACAGCCCGGCCAGGCCGTTGGGGAAGTACATGACCACGGCGATAAACAGCCCGCCCATCAGGTACAGCCACAGCTCGGGGAAGGATTCGGAAAAGTAGGTCTTGCCGTAGTTCACCAGCAACGCGCCGTACACTGCCCCCAGCAGCGACATGCGCCCGCCGACCGCGGCAAAAATCACCATTTCGATCGACGGCACGATGCCCACGAACGACGGCGACATAAAGCCCACCTGCAAGGCAAACATCGCGCCGCCAATCGCCGAGAACGCCGCCGCCACGCAGAACACGAAGATCTTGAAACTGGCCACGTCATACCCGGAAAAACGCACCCGCTCTTCCTTGTCGCGCATGGCCATCAACAGCCGGCCAAGCTTCGAGGCGAGGATAAAGCGGCCGATGAAAATGCAGCCAAACAGCAGGCCGGCGTTGATGAAGTACAGGATCATCTTCGCGCCGTCACCGCGCAGGTCCCAGCCCAGCAGGGTCTTGAGGTCGGTGATGCCGTTGACGCCACCGGTGAGGCCTTGCTGGCCGACGATCAGCACCGTGAGGATCAGTGCAATCGCCTGGGTGACGATGGAGAAATACACATCGCCCACCCGCCGCTTGAACAGCGCCATACCGATGATGAATGCCAGCAGCACCGGCACGGCGATCACCGCAAACAGGGTGAACGAGAAACTGTGGAACGGTTGCCAGAGCAACGGCAGCTGGGTGATCTGGTTCCAGTCCATGAAGTCCGGTATGCCCGGGGTGGACTGGATCTTGGTGCTCTCAGGGTCCGAGGCCTCAAGTTTCAGGAACATCGCCATGCAATAGCCGCCGACGCCGAAAAACACGCCCTGCCCGAGGCTGAGAATCCCGCCATAACCCCAGCACAGCACCAGGCCCACCGCGACGAACGCGTAGGTCAGGTACTTGCCGACCATGTTCAGCCGGAACGCGTCCAGGGTCAGCGGGAACACCACGAGGATCAACACCGCCAGCAGCACGATGCCGATCAGGTTTTGCTGGCCGCCCAGCAGCTTGTCTAAAGCCTTCATCGGTTCGCCTCTACTTGCGCACTTTGATGGAGAACAACCCTTGCGGGCGCAGCATCAGGATCAGAATCACCGACGACAGCGTCAGCACCTTGGCCATCGAGCCACTTAGGAAAAACTCCGACAGCGATTGGGTCTGGGCAATCACGAACGCCGAGGCGATGGTGCCGAACAGGCTTTGCGCGCCGCCAAACACCACCACCAGGAAGGTGTCGACGATGTACTGCGAACCGGCGGTCGGCCCGGTGGAGCCGATGGTGGTGAACGCCGCACCGGCCACGCCCGCCACGCCGCAACCGAGGGCGAAGGTCATGCGGTCGACCTTGCGCGTATTGATGCCCACCGCGCGGCTCATCAGGCGGTTCTGCACGGTGGCGCGCACTTGCAGGCCCCAGCGCGAGCGGTAGAGCATGACGAAGATCGCCCCGGTCAGCAGCAGGGTCAGGCCCATCATGAACAGGCCGTTGCGCGGGATTTCGATGGCGTCGGTGAGGTTCACCGACCCCATCAGCCAGGCCGGCGGTTCGGCGCTCACTTCACGCGCGCCGAATACCGAGCGGAAGGTTTGCTGCATCACCAGGGACAAGCCCCAGGTGGCGAGCAAGGTGTCCAGCGGCCGTTTGTACAAACGGCTGATCATCGCCCATTCCACCAGCCAGCCCACGGCGCCGGCGACGAGGAATGACAGGGCAATGGCAAAGAAAAAGTAATACGGCTGGAAGCTCGGCGCAAAGTGCGCGGTGAGGCTGGAACAGACGTACGTGGTATAGGCGCCAATGGTCAGGAACTCGCCGTGGGCCATGTTGATCACGCCCATCTGGCCGAAGATGATTGCCAGTCCCAATGCCATCAGCAACAGCACGCAGAACACGGACAAGCCGTTGAACCCCTGCATCGCCGCGATGGCTCCAAATTCCGATAGCCATTCCATGATGATGGTCTCCTGAGACCTGGTGAAAAACATTCCTGTAGGAGCCGGCTTGCCAGCGATGGCATCACCTCGGTTTAACTGACCGACCGAGTCGCCTGCATCGCCGGCAAGCCAGCTCCTACAGGGGGTGCGTTAACCCTTAAGGTTATTGGTAGCCTTTCGGGAACGGATTCGGCTCGATCAGATCCGACTCGTAGATCACCTTGAACTGGCCGTTTGGCTGCACTTCGCCGATGCGCGACTTGCTCCACAGGTGATGGTTTTCGTGGATCTTCACGTAGCCTTCCGGCGCGTTTTTCAGCTCGATGCCTGGGGACGCGGCGACGACTTTATCCACGTCGAAGCTGCCGGCCTTTTCCACCGCCGCTTTCCACAACCATGGGCCGAGGTAGGCCGCCTGGGTCACGTCGCCGATGACTGCGTCCTTGCCGTACTTGGCCTTGAACGCTTCCACGAAGGCTTTGTTGTTCGGGTTGTCGAGGCTCTGGAAGTACTTCATCGAGGCATAGAAGCCGGCCATGTTTTCGCCGCCGATGCCCAGCAGTTCGTCTTCGGTCACCGACAGGGTCAACAGGGTTTGCTTGGACGCGTTCACTCCCGCCGCGTTGAGTTGTTTGTAGAAGGCCACGTTGGAGCCGCCCACCACGGCGGCGAACACCACGTCAGGCTTTTTCAGCTTGACCTTGTTGATCAGCGAACCGAACTGGGTGTTGCCCAGCGGGTAGTAGTCTTCGCCGACCACGGTACCGTGCAGGACGTTTTCAATGTGCTTGCGCGCGATCTTCATCGAGGTGCGCGGCCAGATGTAGTCCGAGCCCACCAGGTAGAAGGTTTTGGCGCCCTTGGTCTTGGCGATCCAGTCGAGGCTGGCGAGGATCTGCTGGGTGGCTTCCTGGCCGGTGTAGATCACGTTTTTCGACTGTTCCAGGCCTTCGTAGAAGGTCGGGTAGTAGAGCAGGCCGTTTTCTTTCTCGAAGATCGGCAACACGGCTTTGCGCGACGCTGAAGTCCAGCAGCCGAACACGGCGGCCACCTTGTCGTTGACCAGCAGTTTCTTGGCCTTTTCGGCGAAGGTCGGCCAGTCGGACGCGCCGTCTTCCTGGATCACCTTGATCTGCCGCCCGAGAATCCCGCCCGAAGCGTTGATCTGCTCGATGGCCAGGCGTTCGGCCTGGATCGAACCGGTTTCGGAAATCGCCATGGTGCCGGTGGCCGAGTGCAACTGGCCGACGGTGACTTCGGTAGGCGTCACCGCCAGGCCATCGTTATCGGCCATGACGCCATGGCTGAACAGACTCGCCGCCAGCAGTGATAAGGCCAACAACGGTTTGGAGCGGATCAATCGTGATTCCATGGGGCGACTCCTCTGCAATGAGGGGTTCAGCATGGCGGCAGGTGGCCACGGCGGGTATACGCAGCCTGACGTAACGGAGTACGTCATTTGACGTATGCCGTTGCGCACCATTTTCGAGCAGCCTGTGGTGAGCGGGCTTGCCCCGCGCTGGGCTGCGAAGCAGCCCCAAAACCTGCCGGCTCGGTTTGTCTGAAGATAAGCGGTGGCTTTGGTTAGGGCTGCTTCGCAGCCCAGCGCGGGGCAAGCCCGCTCACCACAGCAGGCTCCCTCGCCACAAAGAGCCCACCCCACAGGACTGGGGCACGAATATTGCTGCCATCTCCCTATTCTTGCAGGAGTTCTCCACCGTGCACCCCCTCCCCGGCACCCAGCGCATCGTCAAGATCCGCCGCGACTACAACTCCTGGGTCGCCGACGAGACCATGGAAGACTACGCTCTGCGCTACACCCCGAAATCCTTCCGCAAATGGTCGGAACTGCGCATTGCCAACACCGCCCTCGGCGCGGTGTCGTTCCTGGCGCTGGAGGCCATCGGCGGCGTGTTGGCCTTGAGCTACGGGTTCACCAACACTTTCTGGGCGATCCTCGCCATCAGCCTGGTGATCTTCCTCACTGGCCTGCCCATCAGCTATTACGCCGCCCGCTATGGCGTGGACATGGACCTGCTGACCCGCGGCGCGGGCTTCGGCTATATCGGTTCCACCATCACCTCGCTGATCTACGCCAGCTTCACCTTTCTGTTCTTCGCCCTCGAAGCGGCGATCATGGCCCTGGCCCTGGAGTTGTATTTCCATATCCCGCTGGCCATCGCCTATGTGATTTGCTCGCTGCTGGTGATCCCGCTGGTGGCCTACGGCGTGACCCTGATCAGCCGCCTGCAACTGTGGACCCAACCGCTGTGGCTGGTGCTGTTGGTGCTGCCTTACGGCTTCGTACTGTGGAAAAACCCCGAGGCCTTCAGCGACTGGACCAGCTTCGTCGGCCGCAGCAGCGACGGCGGCGACTTCAACCTGCTGTCGTTCTGCGCCGCCTGCACCGTGGCGCTGTCGCTGGTCACGCAAATTGGCGAACAGGTGGACTACCTGCGCTTCCTCCCGGAAAAAACCGCTGCCAACCGCAAACGCTGGTGGGCAGCGCTCTTATGCGCCGGGCCCGGCTGGATCGTGCCGGGCGCCCTGAAGATGTTCGCAGGGGCGTTCCTGGCCTTCCTTGCCCTGCAACATGAAATCCCCATGGAGCGCGCCGCCGAGCCAACCCAGATGTACCTCGTCGCGTTCGGCTATGTGTTCTCCTCCCCCGAATGGGCCTTGGGGGCGATGGTGCTGTTCGTGTTCATCTCGCAGATGAAGATCAACCTGACCAACGCCTACGCCGGCTCCCTGGCCTGGTCGAACTTCTTCGCCCGCGTGACCCACAGCCACCCCGGCCGCGTGGTGTGGCTGGTGTTCAACGTCGCCATCGCGCTGATGCTGATGGAGCTGGGGGTGTTCGATGTGATCGAGCAGGTGCTGGGGCTCTACGCCAACATCGCCATCGCGTGGATCGGCACCCTGGTGGCGGACCTGGTGATCAACAAACCCCTGGGCCTGTCGCCCAAGCACATCGAGTTCAAGCGCGCGCACCTCTACGACATCAACCCGGTGGGCGTCGGGTCGATGCTGATTGCCTCGCTGCTGTCGATCCTCGCCCACTTCGGCCTGTTCGGCGCCCTGTCCCAGGCGGCGCCGCCGTTTGTCGCGCTGGGCACCGCGCTGGTCATGGCGCCGCTGCTGGCGTGGCTGACCAAGGGCCGCTACTACATTGCGCGCAGCAGCGAGGCACAATTGATTCACCCGCAACCCGGCACCGGCCTGGTGATCTGCGGGCTGTGCAGCAACCCGTTTGAAACCGCCGACATGGCGTTCTGCCCGGCCTACAGCACGCCGATCTGCTCGCTGTGTTGCTCCCTGGATGCGCGCTGCGGCGACCGCTGCAAACCCCACGCCCGCCTCGCCAGCCAGTTCGAAGGCGTATTGCGCTGGTTGCTGCCGACCACGTTGGTGCCACGCCTGCATACCCGGCTGGCGCACTACCTCGGCTTGTTACTGGCGCTGGTGCTGATGCTGGCCGGGGCACTGGCCCTGATCTACATGCAGGCGGCCCAGGGCTTGCCCCATTCGCAAACCTTGTACCAGGCGTTTTTCAAGGCGTTCCTCACGCTCTCGGTATTGGCTGCCGTGCTCGCCTGGTGGGTGGTGCTGACCCGTGAAAGCCGGCGCGTCGCCCAGGAAGAGTCCGACCGGCAAACCTCGCTGCTGATGCAGGAGATCGCCGCCCACAGCCTCACCGACCAGGCCCTGCAACAGGCCAAGGAAGCCTCGGAAGCGGCGAACGCGGCCAAGAGCCGCTACGTCACCGGGCTGTCCCACGAGCTGCGCACACCGCTCAACAGCATCCTCGGCTTCACCCAGATCCTGCAGCGCGACAGCGCCATGCCCGAGCAGCACCAGGACGCCCTGGCGACCATCCTGCGCAGCGGCTCGCACCTGTTGTCGCTGATCGACGGCCTGCTGGACGTGGCCAAGATCGAGGCCGGCAAGTTGCGCCTGGAACTCACCGAAATCCCCTTCCCGGAGCTGATCCACGACCTGGAGCAAATGTTCACCCCCCAGGCCGAAGACAAGGGCCTGCGCTTTCGCCTGGACTGCGTGGGCAAGATCCCGGCCGTGGTGCGCGGCGATGAAAAACGCGTGCGGCAGATCCTGATCAACCTGCTGGGCAACGCGATCAACTTCACCGACAGCGGCGAGGTGCGCCTGCGGGTCAGCTACATGCGCGAGACCGCCAACTTCGAGATTATCGACACCGGCATCGGCATTGACCCCGAGCAGATCGAGCGGATTTTCCAGCCGTTCGAACGCGGCGACCTGATGCGCCAGGACAAGGGCGTGGGCCTCGGCCTGACCATCACCCGCATGCTCACCTCGCTGATGGGCGGCGAATTGCGGGTGGTCAGCGAGCTGGACAAAGGCACCTGCTTCCAGGTGCGGCTGTTCCTGTCCCAGGTCCGGGTGCCGCAGGCGGTGGTGCATGTGGAGCACGACATCATCGGCTACCACGGCGAACGGCGGCGCATCCTGGTGGTGGATGACCATGTGGACCATCGCAAGGTGCTCAGCGGCATGCTCACGCCCTTGGGCTTTGAGGTGTCACAGGCGAGTAACGGCCAGGAGGCGATCCGCCAGGTAGCGCTGCTGTCGCCGGACCTGATCCTGATGGACCTGTCGATGCCGACCATGGACGGCTGGGCCACCAGCCGGATGATCCGGCGTAACGCGCTGTCTACCGCGCCGATCATCGTGATCTCGGCCAACGCCTTTACCGACGACCGTGAACGCAGCATCGCCAGCGCCTGCAACGACTACCTGGCCAAGCCGGTGCGCACCCCGGAATTGCTCGGGCGCCTGCAACTGCACCTGGATCTGCAGTGGCTGCGGCGCAGAACACCGATCGTCGCGCCGGTCGCCACACCGGGCGTGCTGCCGAGAGCCGAAGACCTCGCCGTGCTCGCCGAACTGAGCGCCATCGGCTACGTGCGTGGCCTGCATGAAAAGCTCGACGCGATCGTGCTGGAAAGCCCAGGCACCACGCCGTTCATCAACAAGCTTCGGGCACTGCTGAAAAGCTTTCGCCTGGAAGAACTCAACCGAATCCTGAAGGAGGCCGAAGATGAATGCCTTGACCCGCAGCGCTGAGCCCGGCGTGGTGCTGATTGTCGACGACACCCCGGACAACCTGGCGATGCTCTCCGACGCACTGGACGACGCCGGCTACATGGTGCTGGTGGCGCTGGACGGCCTCAGCGCGCTGAACCGCGTGCAACGCCGGCGCCCGGACCTGATCCTGCTGGATGCGCTGATGCCTGGCCTGGACGGCTTTGAAACCTGCCGCCGGCTCAAGGCGCAACCGGCCAGCGCGGACATTCCGGTGGTGTTCATGACCGGGCTGACCGACAGCAAGCACGTGGTGCAGGGGTTTGAGGTGGGTGGCAGTGATTACGTGACCAAGCCGATCCAGACTGATGAGGTGCTGGCGCGGGTGGCGGCGCATTTGCGCACCTCGCGGATTTTGCTGTCGGCGCGGGCGGCGACGCAGCCGAGCGTGATCACCCTGGACGATGAGCCGGCGCACAAGCTGCTCTCGGCGCGGTTTCAATTGACGGAACGGGAAGTGGAAGTGCTGCGCTGGGTGGCGTGTGGCAAGACCAATCGGGACATTGGCGACATTCTCGGGTTGAGCCCGAGGACGGTGAACAAGCATCTGGAGCATGTGTATGTGAAGTTGGGGGTGGAGACGCGCACGGCGGCGACTTCGGTGGCGATGGCGGCGATGAGTCCGGTGCGTTCTCAAACGATGGCGACTGTCTAATGTGGGAGCTGAGGGTTCTGTTGGTGTGTGCTGGGCTGAGTACATATCCGTTATTTGGGTGATGGCTGATATGGGTTCCGCTCTTACAGCGGGTCACTTTTGAAAGGAGCCCAAAAGTAACCAAAAGGCTCTTGCCCCACCACTCGGCACCTCGCCTAGGCTCGGTGTGCCCTCACTCCGGCATTACTACGCGGGCCGCCGCGACGGGGCGTCCCTGCCCCGTCGCGGCTAAACCGGCGTCCTGCCGGTTTACCCGCTCCGTACTACCTGCGTTCGGCCAGCGTGGTTTAACGGGGCGCCTAAGATCAAGATCAAAAGCAGATCAACAGCACAGCGGCCTACAGGCCGGCTTGAGTGGTGTGAAGCAAAGGCAAAATCAAAATTAAAAGCGGGCACGGTCAAATGTGGGAGCTGGCTTGCCTGCGATGGCATCAACTGGGTGCATCTGAAAAACCGAGTTGTCTGCATCGCAGGCAAGCCAGCTCCCACAGAAAAGCAGAGCTGCAGCAGTTTCAGATTTGGCTTTCGCTTTGGCTTTGGCTTTTGATCTGGCCTCTACCACTCAAGCCGGCCTGTAGGCCGCTGTGCTCTTGCTTTTGATCTTGATCTGGCTCTAACTGCCCCAATAAGCCCGAGGCCGAACGCAGGTGGTGCGGAGCGGGTAAACCGGCAGGACGCCGGTTTAGCCGCGCTGGGCCAAGGATGGCCCATCGCGGCGGCCCGCGGAGCATCGCCGGAGTGAGGGAACACCGAGCCTAGGCGAGGTGCCGACAGGCGGGGCAGAGCCCTTTGCTTACTTTGGGGCTTTTCCAAAGTGAGTCGCTGTAAAAGCGAAACCATAGGTGGCCGTTACCGAAGAAACGGATATGTACTCACCCCCCCGTTGATCTCAATTGCGGCCAACACCCGCTACCCACCAAAGATCTGCGAAGGCCGACGCAAAGTCGGGTCAAACGGATTGATCTTCGGCCCGATCGCCGCCGCCTCGCGCTTCAGCAATTCCACCACCGTCGGTAACCTCCCCGGCCCCAGCCGGTCGCTGATGGTCGCCACACTCAGCGCCGCCACCGCATGCCCATTGCGGTCGAGGATCGGCACCGCCAACCCGGCCATGCCCTCCAGCACCCCGGTATTGCGCGCCGCATACCCCAACCGCCGCACACTCTCCACCTCCGAACGCAAAAACACCTCGTCGTACAGGTGAAAATCCTTGAGCCGCGGCAAGTTGTAGCGGATCACCGTCTCGCGCTCTTCCTCCGGCAGGAACGCCAGGATCGCCAAACTGCCCTGCCCCACGCCCAACGCCACACGCCCGCCGATGTCACCGGTAAACGTACGGATCGGGTACGGCCCTTCACTGCGGTCCAGGCAGATCGCATCAAACCCGCTGCGCGCCAGCAGAAACAACGAATCCCCCAACGACGCACTGAGCCGCAGCATGCTCGGCCGCACCAGGTCCCGCAGGTTGCCGGTGTTGCCCGCATTCGCCGCCAGCGCAAAGAACTCCAGGCTCAGGCGATAGCGCTTGCTGCGCCCATCCTGCTCCACCATGCCCTCGTCCATCAGGCTGCGCAGCAACCGGTGGGTGGTGGGTTGCGACAACCCCACCTGCTGCGCCAGTTGCGTCACCCGTTCCCCCCCGTCCGGCACCGCGCCCAGAATGCGCAGCAACGCAAACAGCCGTGAGACGCCACCGGCGCCGACTTCTTTGACACTTTCATTCCGCTCAGTGGAATCCATACGCCGATATCTCACACCAAATTCTGATCAGTGAATGAAACTGAAAAAAGTACTCTGTTCAGTGAAATTCCATCTTCCGCCATCCTAGTCTTTCGCCCTAATCTGCGTCCACAGGGGCGAAATGAACAACTAACGGCAGCCGACTCAAGATCGAGCGCCACCGCACCCGCAACACCCTTTTCGCATCTGCCCAAAACAAAAAAGCGCGTTTCGACGCGACTCAAAAAGGTGGAACGCAGACATGGCTTTTCTCCAACTCAACGCCTTGAGCAAACGCTACGGCGCCGTCGACGCGGTGGTCGCCACTGATCTTGCGGTGGAAAAAGGCGAATTCGTGTCCCTGCTCGGTCCCTCGGGCTGCGGCAAGACCACCACCTTGCAAATGATCGCCGGCTTCGTCGACGTCACGAGTGGGCAGATCCTCCTCGATGGCCGCGACATCACCCACGCCAAACCCGCCAGCCGCGGCCTGGGCGTGGTGTTCCAGAGCTACGCCCTCTTCCCCCACATGACCGTGGCCGACAACGTCGCCTTCGGCCTGAAGATGCGCAAGGTGCCCGCCGGCGAGATCGCCAGCCGCGTCAAGACTGTGCTGGAACTGGTGCGCCTGGCGCCCCACGCCGAACGCTACCCGCGGGAACTCTCCGGCGGCCAGCGCCAGCGCGTGGCCCTGGCCCGCGCCCTGGTGATCGAGCCGCCGGTGTTGCTGCTGGACGAGCCGCTGTCGAACCTCGACGCCAACCTGCGCGAGGAGATGCAGTTCGAAATCCGCCGTATCCAGTGCGAAGTCGGGATCACCACCTTGATGGTCACTCACGACCAGGCCGAAGCGTTGTCCATCAGCGACCGCGTGGTGGTGATGCAGGCCGGACGCGTCACCCAGATCGACGCCCCCTACAAGCTCTATGAACACCCGCGCACGCGCTTTATCTCGGACTTTGTCGGCAAGGCCAACCTGCTGGCGGGCGACTTCGATCAACTCGGCACCCCACAAGTGCGTTTCGAGCCTGGCCAGGGCGAACTGACCCTGAGCCTGCGCCCGGAAAAAATCGACCTGGTGACCGCAGGCAGCGGTCGCCTGCAAGGCAAGATCCTCGACAGCTACTTCTTCGGCAGCCAATGGCTGTACCGCATCAAGACCGACATCGGTGAGCTGACCGTGGTGCGGCGCAACGACGGCAGCGCGCCTTTGGGTTGCGGTGCAGCGGTGGGCCTGGACTGGGAGTCGAGCCTGCTGCGGGTGCTGGCCGCCGATGAGGTGCACGCATGAGCCGTGGCTACCTGTTGTCGCTGCCCGCTCTGGTGCTGTTTTTCGGGCTACTGATTCTGCCCCTGGGCCTGACGCTGGTGCTGTCGTTCAACGTGTTCGACTATCAGGTGGGGGTGAAGGCTGATGAGTGGACATTCGCCCATTACCTGTCGCTGTTCAGCGATTCGTACTTCTACGAAATCTTCTGGCGCACCTTCTGGATCAGCGCCCTGGTGACCCTGCTGTGCGTGGTGATCGGGGTGCCCGAGGCCTACATTCTCAGCCGCATGGGCACGCCGTGGCGCTCGATTTTCCTGATCCTGATCCTCACCCCGCTGCTGATTTCAGTGGTGGTGCGGGCGTTTGGCTGGAGCCTGCTGCTGGGCGCCGACGGCCTGGTGAACCAGATGATCCAGGCTCTCGGCGGCAAGCCGGTGAAGCTGCTGTACACCTCGTTCGCGGTGATCATCGCACTGGTGCACGTGATGCTGCCGTTCATGATCATCCCGGTGTGGACCTCCCTGCAAAAGCTCGACCCGTCGGCGGAACAGGCGGCGTTGTCCCTCGGTGCCAGCCAGGCAACGGTGATGCGCAAGATCGTCTTGCCGCAGGTGATGCCCGGTGTGCTCTCCGGCACGCTGATCGTGTTCGGCCTGGCCGCCAGCTCCTTCGCGATCCCCGGCCTGTTGGGCGGACGCCGGCTGAAGATGGTCGCCACGGTGGTCTATGACCAATACCTCTCGGAACTCAACTGGCCCATGGGCGCGACCATCGCGGTGGTGCTGCTGTTGGTCAATCTGCTGATCATGCTGAGCTGGAACCGCATGGTCGAAGGCCGCTATAAAAAGTCCCTGGGAGTATAAGACGATGTCCAGAAACGGTCCTTTGGCCCTGGGCTTTCACGGCCTGGTGGTGCTGTTCATGATGGCGCCGCTGGTGGTGGTCTGCCTGGTGGCCTTCACCCCGGAAAACACCTTGAGCCTGCCCACTTCGGGCTTCTCCCTGCGCTGGTTTCATGCGGTGTTCGAACGCGCGGATTTTATCCAGGCGTTCTATAACAGCCTGGTCCTGGCGTTCGTTGCCGCCACCCTGGCGACATTGATTGCAGTGCCGGCGGCGCTGGCGATCAGTCGCTACCAGTTCCCCGGTCGCAACTTTTTCAGCGCACTGTTTTTGTCACCCATCATCATCCCGCACCTGGTGCTGGGGGTGGCGATGCTACGCCTGTTCGCCATGATGGGCGTCAACGGCAGCTTTACCTGGTTGATGCTGGCCCACGTGGTGATCATCACCCCGTACGTGCTGCGCCTGGTATTGGCCGCCGCCATCGGCATTGACCGCAGCGCCGAGCAGGCCGCCGAATCCCTGGGGGCCAGCCGCTTCACGCTGTTTCGCCAGATCACCTTGCCGATGATTTTGCCCGGCGTGGCCGGCGGCTGGTTGCTGGCGTTCATCAACAGCTTCGATGAAGTCACCCTGTCGATTTTTGTCAGCTCGCCGGCCACCCAAACCTTGCCGGTGCGCATGTACGTATACGCCACCGAATCCATCGACCCGATGATGGCGGCCGTGTCAGCCCTGGTGATTGCGTTGACGGCGGCGGCGATGATTTTGCTGGACCGGGTCTACGGCCTGGATCGCGTGTTGGTAGGGAAGCATTGATGGCTCTGTTCAAACGATTGGCCGAAACCGAGCGGCCCACCCTGGCGTTCACCCTCGACGGGCAGCCTGCCACGGGCTTGCTCGGGGACACCTTGCTGACCGCCGTATTGACCTGCGCCGAGCATCTGCGGGGCAGTGATTTCAGCGCCGAGCGCCGCGCCGGCTTCTGCCTGATGGGCGCCTGCCAGGATTGCTGGGTGCGGCTGGAAGATGGGCGGCGGGTACGCGCCTGCTCAACGTTGCTCGAAGACGGCCAGGCGATTCGACGTGATCCGGGGCGCCAGGCATGAATCCAGTGGTGATAGTGGGCGCAGGCCCGGCGGGCATTACCGCAGCACGGACCTTGCTCGATCATGGTGTAACCCCGGTTTTGGTGGACGAAAGCCTGCGCGGTGGCGGGCAGATTTACCGGCGCCAACCGGCGAATTTCCAGCGCTCGGCCAAGCAGTTGTATGGCTTTGAAGCGGACAAGGCGACGGCGCTGCATCGCACCATGGACGCGCTGGCCACGCAGATCGATTACCGGCCGGAAACCCTGGTGTGGAACGCCGAAAACGGTCGCCTGGACATGCTCAATCACGGCCACGCCGAAAGTCTCGAGTATTCGCAGATCATCGTCGCCACCGGCGCCACCGACCGTATCCTGCCGGTGCCGGGTTGGACGCTGCCCGGTGTGTACAGCCTGGGCGCTGCGCAAATTGCCCTGAAGTACCAAGGCTGCGCCATCGGTGAGCGCGTGGCGTTTTGCGGCAGCGGGCCGTTGCTGTACCTGGTGGCGTATCAATACGCGAAGGCCGGGGCGAAGGTGGTGGCGGTGCTCGACAGTGCACCGTTCAGCGCCCAATGCCGGGCCTTGCCGGCGCTGCTTGGCCAACCGGTGACGCTGGCCAAGGGTCTGTATTACCGCGCCTGGCTCACGGCCCATGGCATCCCGGTGCATCAGGGTGCAACGCTGTCGCGGGTTGAGGGCGAGCAGCGAGTGACAGGCATCCACTGGGATGATCAGGAGATTGCCTGTGACGCCGTGGCCTTCGCCCACGCCCTGCGCAGCGAGACCCAACTGGCGGATTTGCTCGGTTGTGAGTTTGCCTGGAATGCGTTGAACCGCGCCTGGTTGCCCGAGCGGGATGCGGCCGGGCGCAGCAGTGTCGCGGGCGTGTATTTGGCGGGCGACGGTGCCGGAATCATGGGCGCCGATGCGGCGCAGATGGCCGGCGAGCGAGCGGCATTGGCGCTGCTGGAAGATACCGGCATTGCCATCGACCACCGTCGCGGGCCTGTGTTGGAGCAGCAACTGGCAGGCATCCAGCGCTTTCGGCATGGCCTGGAAACCGCCTTTCCGTTCCCGCAAAACTGGGCCGCTGAAGCCCCGGATCACCTGATCCTGTGCCGCTGTGAAGAAGTCAGCGTCGGTGAAGTGCGCGCGGTGGTGGATGAAGGCCACTGGGAAGTGAACCGGGTCAAGGCCCATTGCCGGGTCGGCATGGGCCGTTGCCAGGGCCGGATGTGTGGTTTGGCGGCAGCAGAGATCATTGCCCAGCGCAGTGGGCGCGAGATTGAAAACGTTGGCCGCCTGCGGGGCCAAGCCCCGATCAAACCCTTGCCGTTTGGTGTGGAGGTGCAGCCATGATCGACAGCGAAGTGATCGTGCTGGGCGGCGGGATTGTCGGCGCTTCGGCGGCCTTGATGCTGGCGCAAAAAGGCCGGCGCGTGGTGCTGCTGGAGCGGGATTTCTGCGGCTCCCATTCCAGCGGCGTGAACTATGGCGGCGTGCGGCGCCAGGGTCGGCCCTTGCATCAATTGCCATTGTCGCAACGTTCCCATGAACTGTGGTCCGACCTGCCGGGATTGATCGGCATCGACGGCGAATACGTGCGCTCCGGGCATTTGAAACTGGCCCGCAGCCACGAAGACCTGGCCGCCCTGCAAGCTTACGCCGACGCCACCCGGGGATTTGGCCTGGGCCTGCAGATGCTCGATCACGCTCAACTGCGCGCCCGGTTCCCGTGGGTGGGTGATGTGGCGGTCGGCGCTTCGCTATGCCCAGAAGACGGGCATGCCAATCCGCGCCTGGTCTCCCCCGCCTTTGCCCGCGCCGCGCAACGCCACGGCGCCCGGGTGATGGAGCAAACCGAAGTCACCCATCTTGAACATGACGGCCAGCGGTTTCAGTTGCGCTGTACCAATGGGCTGCAGCTGCAAGCCCCCTGGCTGCTGAACTGCGCCGGCGCCTGGGCCGGCACCGTGGCCGCGCAGTTTGGCGAGCCGGTGCCGATGACCTCGGCGCACCCGGCCATGCTGGTCACCGAGCCGCTGCCGGTGGTGATGGACGTAAGCACCGGCGTCGAAGGCGGCGGGATTTATGCGCGGCAAGTCGCCCGGGGCAATTGCATCCTCGGTGGCGGTCGCGGCTTTGCCCTGGGCCCGCAACAGGCCCGCCCGGGCCAGGCGGCGGTGCTGGAGATCCTGCGCAACGCCGGCGAGCTGTACCCGTTCCTCAAAGGTGCCCAGGCGATCCGTACCTGGAGCGGCACCGAAGGTTACCTGCCCGACCACGAACCGGTGATCGGCGACAGCAGCACCCAACCCGGCCTGCTCCACGGATTCGGCTTTGCCGGCGCCGGGTTCCAGCTCGGCCCTGCGGTCGGTGAAGCCCTGGCAGAGATCGTCTGCGCGGGGGCCAGCCGGCAACCCATCGAAGCGTTTTCCATCCGTCGTTTCCAAGTCTGAGAGGAAGATTTATGCACATGATCAAACGTACTGCGCTGTCTTGCCTGTGCCTCACCCTGTTGAGCACGGCGGCACACGCCGCACCGACGCTGTACCTGGGCATGAACGGCGGCACCATGGAACGGGTCTACGCCGACAAAGTGCTGCCCGCGTTCGAGAAGGCCAACAACGTCAAGGTAGTGATCGTGCCCGGCACCTCGTCGGACATCCTCGCCAAGGTGCAGGCCAACAAGGACAACCCGCAGATGCACGTGATGTTCCTCGATGACGGCATCATGTACCGCGCGATCTCCATGGGGCTGTGCGAGAAGCTCACGCCCAACCCGACCCTGGACCAGATTCCGGCCAAGGCCAAAATCAAGGAAGAGGCAGTTGCGGTGACGCTCGGGGTGACCGGGTTGGGTTACAACGCCAAGATGTTCAAGGAAAAGGGCTGGGCGGCGCCGACGTCGTGGATGGATTTGGCAGACCCGCGCTTCAAGGACAAGGTAGTGTTCCAGTCCCTGGCCTCCTCCACCTTTGGGCTGCACGGGTTCCTGATGTTCAACCGGATTCAGGGCGGCAGCGAGACCAACGTGGAGCCGGGGTTCAAGGCCTGGCCGAAAACGGTTGGGCCTAACGTGCTGGAATACATCGCCAGTTCGGCGAAGATTTCCGAGATGGTGCAGACGGATGAGGCGGCGATCTTTCCGCTGACGCCGACGCAGGTGACCACCCAGCAGTTGTTGGGTGTGCCGATGGAGTATGCGCAGCCGAAGGAAGGTGCGGTGGTGCTGAACGTGGCGGAGTGTGTGATTGCGCGGAATGACCAGCCGGAGTTGGCGCAGAAACTGGCGCAGTTCTTGTTGACCGCTGAGGCGCAGGCACCGGCGCTGGAATTGGGGGATCAGATTCCTTCGAACCCTACTACGCCGACGACCGACAAAACCCGGGCGCGGGTGGAGGCCATGAACCGTTATTTGCAGACGGCGATTTCGATTGATTGGGACCAGGTGAACCAGGCGCGGCCGGAGTGGAATGCGCGGTGGAGTCGGTCGATTGAGCGGTAGGCTTTGGGGGTGAATATCCGTTATTTGGGTGATGGCTTAAATTGGTTCCGCTCTTACAGCGGGTCACTTTTGAAAGGAGCCGGAATGCCGGCCCAGCCAAAAGTAACCAAAAGGCTCTTGCCCCACCACTCGGCACCTCGCCTAGGCTCGGTGTTCCCTCACTCCGGCTTTGGACCGTGGGCCGCCGCGATGGGCCATCCTTGGCCCAGCGCGGCTAACCCGGCGTCCTGCCGGGTTACCCACGCTCCAAAGCCTGCGTTCGGCCAGCGTGGTTTAACGGGGCGCCTAAGATCAAGATCAAAAGCAAGATCAAGAACACAGCGGCCTACAGGCCGGCTTGAGTGGTGTGGAGCAAAATCAAAATCTAAAGCGGACACAGTCCCCCTGTAGGAGCTGGCTTGCCTGCGATGGCATCAACTGGGTGCATCTGAAAAACCGAGTTGTCTGCATCGCAGGCAAGCCAGCTCCCACAGAAAAGCAGCTCTGTTTTCGCTTTGGCTTTTGATCTGGCTTCTACCACTCAAGCCGGCCTGTAGGCCGCTGTGCTCTTGCTTTTGATCTTGATCTGGCCCTGACTGCCCCAATAAGCCCGAGGCCGAACGCAGGGATTGAGGAGCGGGTAAACCGGCAGGACGCCGGTTTAGCCGCGACGGGGCAGGGACGCCCCGTCGCGGCGGCCCGCGGAGCAATGCCGGAGTGAGGGAACACCGAGCCTTAGCGAGGTGCCGACAGGCGGGGCAGAGCCCTTTGCTTACTTTGGGGCTCTTCCAAAGTGAGTCGCTGTAAGAGCGAAACCATAAGCCGCCGTTACCGAAGAAACGGATATGTACACAATCAATCACCCCACCATCTCCCGCACCCGATACCACAACATCCCCAACGCCAGCAGCGGCGAACGCAACACCTTCCCCCCCGGGAAAGTCATATGCGGCACCTGGCTGAAAATATCCAGCCCCCGACTCTGCCCAGCCTGAATCCCCTCAGCCAACAACCGCGCACACCAGTGGGTAACGTTCAACCCATGCCCCGAATACCCCTGGGCATAAAACACATTCGGATGCTGCTTCAACCGCCCCACCTGCGGAAACCGGTTAGCCGTAATCCCAATCTTCCCCCCCCACTGAAACTCAATCGAGGTATTAACCAACTGCGGAAAAACCTTGAGCATCTTCGGCCGCATATACCCCGCGATATCCACCGGATCACGCCCCGAATAATGACAAGCCCCGCCAAACAACAACCGCCGATCCGCCGAAAGCCGGTAGTAATCCAGCCCGACTTTCTGATCACACAAAGCAAGATTGTCCGGGATCAACTGGTTGGCCACCTCCACCGGCAGCGGCTCAGTCGCAATGATGTAGCTCCCCGCCGGCAGCACCTTGCCACTCAACTTCGGCTCAAGCTCCTCCAGATGCGCATTACACGCCAGCACCAGGCTCCCGGCCCACACGGTGCCAGACGCGCAACGCACCTGCACCGTGTCACCATGGATCAACTCCAGCACCGGGCTGTTTTCAAAGATCCGCACACCGAGTGATTCGGCTACCGCCGCCTCCCCCAATACCAGGTTCAGCGGGTGCAAATGCCCGGAGCCCATGTCCACCAAGCCACCGGCATACACACCTGAGCCCACGACGTGCGCCATATCCTGCGGCGCCACCAACCGCGTTTCAGGCGCATACCCCAAGGCAGCCAGGCTCTCCAGCTCTCCCTGAAACGCTGCGAACTGCGCCGGCGTATTCGCCAACTCACAAAACCCCCAGCGCAGGTCGCAGTCAATCCCATGCTCGCGGATCCGCTCACCCACCAGCGCCACCGAATCAATACCGGCCTGCTGCAGGTAACGCACACCCTCCTCGCCCACGTATTTGGCAAACCCCGACACGTCATGCCCGATCCCGCGAATCAACTGCCCGCCATTGCGCCCGCTGGCGCCCCAGCCAATCCGCCGGGCCTCCAGCAGGACCACCGACAGCCCGCGCTGGGCCAGTTCAATGGCGGTGTTGACCCCGGTGAATCCACCGCCGATCACACACACATCGGCCGTCAGGTCAGCCCCCAGCGCTGGGCGCCGGGGCATGGCGTTGGCCGAAGCCAGGTAATAGGAACGGGCATGGTCGGACGGGGAACGGTTCATTTGTTGGTCTTCACTTTGCTCCAGGACCGCGTCATCAAGCGCATGACGGCAGGCGTCGGGGTGGTGGAAATGTAGAGTTTGTCGAGCACTTCCTGGGACGGGTAGATCTCGGGGTTGTTCACCAGTTCCGGCGCCATGAAGGCCTTGGCCGCCGGGTTCGGATTGGCGTAGCCGACGCTGGCGCTGACCTTGGCGATCACTTCAGGGTCCAGCAAGTAGTTGATAAAGGCGTGGGCCGCTTTCGGGTTGGCGGCATCCGCCGGGATGGCCAGCAGGTCGAACCACAGGTTGCTGCCTTCCTTGGGGATCGAGTAGGCGATATTCACGCCGTTCTTGGCTTCCTTGGCGCGGTTGGCGGCCTGGAAAACATCGCCGGAATAACCGAAGGCCACGCAGATGTCACCGTTGGCCAGGTCCGAGATGTACTTGGAAGAATGGAAGTAGGTGATGTACGGCCGCAGGGTCAGCAGCTTGGCTTCAGCCTGTTTGTAGTCTTCGGGATTCTCGCTGCGCGGGTCCTTGCCCATGTAGTTGAGGATCGCCGGGAACAGCTCATCCGCCGAGTCGAGGAACGCTACACCGCACTCGTGCAGCTTCTTGATGTTCTCCGGTTCAAACAGCACCGCCCAGGAGTCGATATGGTCGATGCCCAGCACCTGCTTGACCTTGTCGACGTTGTAGCCGATGCCGTTGGTGCCCCACAGGTACGGCACCGAGTGCTCGTTGCCCGGGTCGTTTTTCTCCAGCAGCTTGAGCAGTTTGGGGTCGAGGTTCTTGAAGTTGGGCAACTGGGAGCGGTCCAGTTTCAGGAATGCCCCGGCCTTGACCTGGCGTGCCAGGAAGTGGTTGGACGGCACTACCACGTCGTAGCCGGTGCGGCCGGCCAGCAGCTTGCCCTCCAGGGTTTCGTTGGAGTCGAACACGTCATAGATCACCTTGATCCCGGTCTTGGCCTGGAAATCGGCCAAGGTGGTCTCACCGATGTAGTCGGTCCAGTTGTACACACTGACCGTCTGCGCGGCGTGGCCCGCGCTGCTGAACAACGCCGCCAAGGCCAGCGGGAGAAGCTTTTTCACCAGACGCATATCGACACCCCTTTGGTTTTTTTAGTGTGGTTTCTCAGACGCTCAGCAACAGGAACTCACGCTCCCAGGAACTGATCACCCGCTTGAAATTCTCGTGTTCGGCCCGCTTGACCGCGACGTAGCCGCGTACAAACTTGTCCCCCAGGTACTGCTTGACGGTGTCGCACTCTTCCATGCGCGCCAGGGCGTCTTCGATGGTGATCGGCAGGCGCAGGTTGCGGCGCTCATAGGCGCGGCCTTCCACCGGCGCACTGGGCTCGACCTTTTCGATCATGCCGAGGTAGCCGCACAGCAGGCTCGCGGCAATGGCCAGGTACGGGTTGGCGTCGGCGCCCGGCAGGCGGTTTTCCACGCGCATGGCGTCGGGGCTGGAACTCGGCACCCGCAGGCCGACGGTGCGGTTTTCTTCGCCCCACTCGACGTTGACCGGTGCCGAGGTGTCCGGCAGGAAGCGCCGGAATGAGTTCACGTTGGGCGCAAACATCGGCAACAGCTTGGGGATGTACTTCTGCAAGCCGCCGATGTGGTTCAGGAACAGTTGGCTCTTGTTGCCGTGCTCATCGACAAACACCTGCTTGCCGGTGGCGATCTCCACCACGCTCTGGTGCAGGTGCATGGCGCTGCCGGGCTCGTCGGCCACGGGCTTGGCCATGAAGGTAGCCGCCACGTTGTGCTTGAGCGCCGCCTCGCGCAGGGTGCGTTTGAACACGGTGATCTGGTCGGCGAGGTCCAGGGCATCGCCGTGGCGAAAGTTGATTTCCATCTGCGCCGGGCCGTCTTCGTGGATCAGTGTGTCGAGGTCCAGGCCCTGGGCTTCGCACCAGTCGTAGACGTCTTCGAACAGCGGGTCGAATTCGTTGGCGGCGTCGATGGAGAACGACTGGCGTCCACTTTCGGCACGCCCGGAACGGCCCAGCGGGGTCTTCAGCGGCAGGTCCGGGTCTTCGCAGCGCTGGGTCAGGTAGAACTCCATTTCCGGTGCGACAATCGGCTGCCAACCCTGGTCGGTGTACAGCTGCAGGACCTTTTTCAGCACGTTGCGCGGCGACAGTTCGATGGGGTTGCCCTGCTTGTCGAAGGTATCGTGGATCACGATAGCGGTGGGCTCGATGGCCCACGGCACCACGTAGGTAGCGTTGGACACCGGGCGGCAGATCATGTCGATGTCGGCCGGGTCCAGCAGGTCGTAGTAGATGTCATCGTCGACAAAGTCCCCGGTTACCGTTTGCAGCAACACACTTTCCGGCAGGCGCATGCCTCGCTCATGCAGGAACTTGTTGGTGGGCGAAATCTTGCCGCGTGCGATGCCAGTCAAATCACTGATCACGCATTCGACTTCGGTAATCTTGTGTTCTTTCAGCCAGGCGGACAGCTGATCGAAGGGGGCGTTCATAAGGACCTCGTCATGGGTTGGATGATGCACCGACGGGCTTCCCTCGCGGCGCATTGAGGTCTATCTTGGGCCAGCCGTCCAACGGCATCTATCCACTTTGTACCAACCACAACGCACCAATAGAGTGCGCCCAGGTTACCCATGACACAGGCAACAGCTTTGCGCGTACAGGCCTTCACCACCGGTGATGTGGTCGCTCAATGCAGTGCGACACCCGGTTGGGTGCAGCAGTACCAGCAGATGTCCCCGGGGCATTTTGCCGGGCAGATTCGCTACCTCGACCTGCAAGGGGTCGAGGTGTATGAAGAGCGGATGAACACCCGGGTGGAGCAGAACTTCAACGCGCCGCCGGGCTCCCTGGCGTTCTGTTTCGATGGCAGCGACAACGCGCTGTATGTGCTCAATGGCGAGAGCCGCAACACCTGGATCACCCCGGAGAACTACCGCGAAGTGGCCGTGGTGTTCGGGCCGCAGTTTGTCCAGCGCCATGGCCTGGATGTGGCAAAGCTGGAGGGGTTGTTCATGGCCCCGCTCAACTCCTTGCAAAACCCGTTGTTCAGCCGCTGGCTCAGCGGCACGCTGACGCGACTGTCGGCGACGCTTGACCCGCCGAGCCGCGATGCCCTCACTCAACAGTTGCTGGACGATTGCCTGTTCATCCTCGACAACGCCTGCGTGTGCCTGGACCAGGGCTCATTGCAGCGGCGTACCGAGGAGCGAACCCTCATGGCGCGCATTGGCGAATGGGCGGCGGATGTGCCGGATGAAACGGTCAACCTGCTGGAACTGGCGCGCATCGCCGGGGTGCCGTTGCGCCAGTTGCAGCACGGGTTCAAGACGTATACCGGGATGAGTCCGGCGCAGTGGTTGAGGTTGCGCCGGCTGAACAGTGCACGGCGGGAGTTGCTGAACCCACCGTCAGCGGACACCACTGTGGCGGAGGTGGCGATGAACTGGTCGTTCTGGCATTTGGGGCGGTTTTCCAACAGTTACCGGGCGTTGTTTCAGGAGTTGCCCAGCGAGACCCTGAAGCGCCACCAAAAACACCGCTGACCTTTCTGATGATGGGATTTCTGTGGCGAGGGGGCTTGTCCCCCGTTGGGCTGCGAAGCGGCCCCAAAAAAAAGCGGGAGCGCTTCGCACTCCAACGGGGGACAAGCCCCCTCGCCACAAAAGCGCCCTTATTTTTCAGGAATATTTTTTGAGAAAGGCCAGCATCAACTGATTCACCCGCTCCGCCGCCTCCAACTGCACCATATGCCCCTGCCCCGGCAGTATCTCCACTTGAGCCTCCAACCCCTGGGCATGGCCCGCCGGGATGATTGCATCCTCACTGCCCCAGATCACCAGGCTCGGCTGCTGCCCCACCACACTGCGCAGATCCACCAACTGCCGACCACCGCTGAACAACGTCCCGGTGATCTGGCGCAGTGCCTGATCCACACCTTCCAGCCGCTTGAACTTGAGCATGTCCTCCAGCATCTGCCGGGTGACCAGCGCCGGGTCGCTGAACAGTTGGACCAGCTGCGGCTTGAGCGCATTGCGGTTGCTCGCCTCGATAAAGCCTTGCAGGTAATCAGCGTTGATTTCCGTACCCAGGCCGGCGCTGGCGATCAAGGTCAGGGAAGCCACACGCTGCGGTGCCACGCGGGCGACGTTCAGGGACACCAACCCACCCATGGAATGCCCGGCGAGGTGCACGCGGTCAATCTTCAGGTGATCCAGCAGCGCCAATACCGCCTGGCTCAGTTCATCAAGATCACCGGTTTGCAGGGACTTGCCCGACTCGCCATGCCCCGGCAAATCCAGGGCAACCACCCGCCGTTCAGCCGCGAGCGCCGGGTGGTTGAACAGCCAGTTATTCAGGTCGCCACCAAAACCATGCACCAGCACCAGCGGTGTGCCGCCCTCCCCCAACTCCAGATAGCGCAGCAGGCGCCCGCTCACTTCGACCTTCTGCGCCGACGGGCCGCTGGCTTGCGCCTCGGCGGCACTGGAAACGAACCCGGCCTGGAACGCCTCGATCACCGCATCAATCTCGGCCTCGCTGGCCTCGCCCTCCACCACGATTGCCAGCAATGCCCCTATCGGCAAGGTCTCATCGCTGTGGGCCAACACCCGCCGCAGCACCCCGCTGAACGGCGCCTCGACGCTGCTGGAGATCTTGTCAGTCTCGACATCCAGCACTTCTTCGCCCTTCTCCACCCGGTCGCCCGGCTGCTTGAGCCAGACATCAACCCGGCCTTCGGTCATCGACAGGCCCCACTTGGGCATGGTCAGTGTGTGGATCATGCGGCGTTCCTCTTGTCGGCGATCTTCAGCACGGCCGCTTCGATCTTCGCTGCGTTGGGGATGTACAGGTCTTCCAGGGCATCAGAGAACGGCACCGGCGTGTGGGGCGCGGTGACCATTTCGATCGGTGCGCGCAGGAAACGGAACCCACGTTGCGCCACCAATGCACTGATATCCGTGGCGATGGAGCAGCGCGGGTTGGACTCGTCGATCACCACCAGGCGCCCGGTTTTTTCCACGCTTTCGAGGATGCTGTCTTCGTCCAGCGGGCTGGTGGTGCGCAGGTCGAGTACTTCGCAGTCGATGCCCTGGCGCGCCAGGTTGGCCGCCGCTTCCAGGGCGACATGCACCATGCGCCCGTAGGTCACCAGGGTCACGTCGTTGCCTTCACGCACGAAATTGGCTTCGCCGAACGGCACGGTGTACAGCTCTTCCGGCACGTCGCCCTGGAGGCTGTAGAGCAATTTGTGTTCGAGGAAAATCACCGGGTCGTTGTCGCGGATCGCCTGGATCAGCATGCCCTTGGCGTCATAGGGCGTGGCCGGGCACACCACCTTGAGCCCGGGAATATGGGTCCACATCGAGGTGAGCATCTGCGAATGCTGGGCCGCCGCACGCAGGCCGGCGCCGTACATGGCGCGCACCACCAGCGGCGTGGTGGTCTTGCCGCCGAACATGTAGCGAAACTTCGCCGCCTGGTTGAGCAACTGGTCGAGGCAGCAGCCGATAAAGTCGACGAACATCAACTCGCACACCGGGCGCATGCCGCGGGTGGCGGCGCCGACGGCCATGCCCACGTAGCCGACTTCGGAAAGTGGCGCGTCCAGCACGCGGTCGGGGAATTCCGGGTACAGGCCTTTGGTGACACCCAGCACGCCGCCCCAGGCGTCCTGCTCACCGGGCGAGCCGGTGCCGCCGGACACGTCCTGACCGATGATGAACACGCTCTGGTCACGGCGCATTTCCTGGGCCAGGGCTTCGTTGATTGCCTGCTGATAGCTGATTTTTCGAGCCATGATGACTTCTCCACGGATTGTTTTTGTAGTGGGTGGCGATTAGCGGTAGGCGACGTAGACGTCGCTGAGCAGGTCGGCGGCCTGGGGTTTGGGATCGGACTTGGCCAGGCGCACGGCGTCTTCGATCAATTGCGCGACTTCGGCGTCGATGCGCTCGAACTGCGCCGCGTCCAGCCAGCCTTCAGCGGTGCAGCGCTGGCGAAACAGGCTCAGGCAGTCGCCGGTTTCCCGCAGGTTCTTCACTTCATCCGGGCCGCGATAGGTTTGCGCATCACCTTCGAAGTGGCCATAGAAGCGGCTCAGTTTGACTTCCACCAAGGTCGGCCCTTTGCCGCTGCGGGCGCGCTCCACCGCGACACCGAGGGCTTGGTGCACGGCGAAAAAGTCGTTGCCGTCGACGATCACGCCCGGCATGCCAAAGCCCACGGCGCGCTCGGCAATGTCCTTGCAGGCCACCGACCAGCCCGACCCGGTGGCTTCGGCATAGCCGTTGTTCTCGGCCACGAACAGGCACGGCAGGTTCATGATCGACGCCAGGTTCATCGCTTCAAACACCGCGCCCTCGTTGGAGCCGCCGTCGCCAAAAAATGCGACCGCCACGCCCGCGCTGCCCTTGAGCTTGGCCGCCAGGGCCGCGCCGGCTGCCAACGGTGCACCGGCGCCGACAATGCCGTTGGCGCCGAGCATGCCCTTCTCCTGGTCGGCGATGTGCATGGAGCCGCCCTTGCCGCCGCACACCCCGGTTTTCTTGCCGTAGATCTCGGCCATCATGCCGAACACATCCACGCCCTTGGCGATGCAATGCCCGTGGCCACGGTGGTTGGAGGCGATGCAATCTTCATCGTTGAGGTGGGCCATGACCCCGGCGGCACTGGCTTCCTGGCCGGCATACAAATGCACGAAACCAGGGATCTCGCCGGTGGCGAATTCCACGTGCAGGCGTTCTTCGAAATCACGGATGGTGCGCATCACGGTGTAGGCATGAAGCAGTTGATCGGTGGACAGGTGAGTGGACATCTTGTTGTTCTCCAGGTTGTCTCGACACACAAAAGGCTGGATCAGGCCAGCTGCAAGGCTCTCAGCACGGCCTGTGCCAATCTGTCGATAAATCCGGCAAAGCCTTGATCCAGAGCAGCTGCCCGCAGTCGCGGCCAGGTCACCATGGCCCGTTCAATGAGACGCACCGTTGCAACCTGCCCGCAGCGTCTCAGGCACAATGAGACGCTGCGTCTCACCCCGGGCAGTTGGTCAGGCCGCCCTTGTCCGTCCCGGCCCATGGGCGCTTAATGGCGGGCATAACAACAAGGATCGAGAACCGGAGGCTTCAATGCTCGCCGTGAACTCCAAGGACCATGTCGACTGTGTCAGCCGCGTGGTACGCAATGCCGACCGCCTGCCCCAGGCCCCGGTGCCGTCGCTGATATTTGATTCCTGGCGCCGCTCCATGGAGCAGCACCACCTCGACCCCGGTTCCCTGCAAGGGCCGCGCATCCTCACCAGCACCCTGCTCAAGGAATGCCGCGAACGCGCCGAGCTGTTCATGCGCATCGCCAGCGAGGAAGTCGGGCAGATTCACAACCGGGTACGCCACGCCGGTTACTGCGTGATGCTCACCGACGCCCAGGGCCAGACCATCGACCACCGTGTGGACGCCGGCATTCGCAATGACTGCCGCAAAGCCGGCCTGTACCTCGGCACCTGCTGGTCGGAAGCCGAGGAAGGCACCTGCGGCGTGGCCACGGTGCTGACCAGCAAGGCGGCGGTCACCGTGCACAAGCGCGACCACTTTCGCGCGGCGTTTATCGGCCTGACCTGCTCCGCCGCCCCGATTTTCGATCCCCAGGGCAACCTGCTCGGCGTGATGGACGCGTCGGCCCTCAAGTCCCCGGATGACCGGCGCAGCCAGCACCTGGTACGGCAGATGGTGGCGCAGAGCGCCCGGGCCATCGAGAACGCGTTTTTCATGCACAGCGCCCGGCAACATTGGGTGTTGCAGGCTCACAGCACGCCGGGTTACGTCGATAGCCAGCCAGACATGTTGCTGGCGTGGGACCAGGACGGACGGCTGCAAGCCTTGAACAGCAAGGCGCGGCAGGCGCTGCGATTGCGCTTCGGGCAATTGCCGGAGCATATCGGTGAAGTGTTTGACCTGGACGCGTTGCGCGCCGTGACCGACCAATCGACGCAACAGCTGCACTGGCTCGGCGAGCCCGGCGCGCTGCAGGTGCGGGTCAGTGCGCCACGGCGCAAAGCGGCGCCTGCGGCGGCTTCTTTGAGTCAACAGACAGACCCGCGTGTGGAAGAGCACCTGCGCCTGGCCCTGCGGGTCAAGGACCGCAACCTGCCGGTGCTGGTGCAGGGCGAGACCGGCGCTGGCAAAGAGGTTTTTGCCCGTCAGTTGCATGAACGCAGTGCCCGCCGTGACGGGCCGTTTGTGGCAGTGAACTGCGCGGCAATCCCGGAGAACCTGATTGAAAGCGAGCTGTTCGGCTACGTGGCCGGGGCGTTCACCGGCGCCTCCAGCAAGGGCATGACCGGGTTGCTGTTGCAGGCCGATGGCGGCACGTTGTTTCTCGACGAGATCGGCGACATGCCCCTGGCCTTGCAGACGCGCCTGCTGCGGGTGATGGCGGAAGGTGAAGTGGCACCGCTGGGCGGGGCAAAAACCCGCGCGGTGGACATCCAGGTGATCTGCGCCAGCCATCGGGATTTGGCGGCGCTGGTGAGTGCCGGAGGTTTTCGTGAGGACCTGTATTTCCGACTGGGTTGTGCGCGGTTCTGCATACCACCATTGCGGGAGCGGACGGACAAGCTGGCGTTGATCAACCGGCTGCTGGCGCAGGAAGCGCGGCACAGCGGTACTTCGGTAGGGATCACATCCGCGGCGCTGGAGTTGCTGCTGGGTTACGCCTGGCCGGGGAATGTGCGGCAGCTGCGGCATGTGCTGGCGTATGCGTGTGCGGTGTGTGACGGAGGGACGGTTCAGTTGGCGGATTTGCCGGTGGAGGTTCGCGGTGAGGCGGTTGCGGCTGAAGCATCGGAAAGCGCCAGCCCGGAGCGGCAGTGGGTGCTGGATGCACTGATTCGGCATCGCTGGAAGCCGCTGGCGGCGGCGCAGGCGCTGGGGATTTCCAGGGCGACGTTGTATCGACGGGTTAACCAGCTGGGGATCGATATGCCCGGGAAGCACTGACCCAACACCTTCAAATGTAGGAGCTGGCTTGCCTGCGATTGCAGTGTTTCAGTCAATACATCTGGCGACTGTTGCACCGCTATCGCAGGCAAGCCAGCTCCCACATTTGGCTCAGCGGTACAGAATCCCGCCATCAATCAACGGCGCTTGCCCGGTCATGTAATCCGAATCCGGCCCCGCCAGGTACGATACCAACCCCGCCACATCCTCCGGCGTTTCCGCCCGGCCCAAGGCAATCCCGTCCACATACTTCTTGTACGTCGCCCCCACCTCGGCGCCGGTAATCTCGGCCATGCGCTTGTCGATCTCGACCCACATGTCTGTGCCCACCACGCCCGGGCAATAGGCGTTGACGGTAATCCCGTCACTGGCCAATTCCCTGGCTGCCGCCTGGGTCAGTGCGCGCACGGCAAACTTGGTGGCCGAGTACACCCCGAGCAAGGCGAAGCCTTCATGGCCGGCAATCGAGCAGGCGTTGATGATCTTGCCCTTCTGCTTAAGGGCCTTGAATTTCTTGCCTGCGGCCTGGATGCCCCAGAGGGTGCCCTGCACATTGATACGCAGCGTGCGGTCGACCTGTTCCGGGGTCACGTCCAGCAGCGCGTCGATTTGCGCGACGCCGGCGTTGTTGATGATGATGTCGAAGCCGCCCAGGGCCTGGTGGGCGTGTTCGACCGCCGCGACCACTTGCTCCAGCTGCGAGACATCGGCGACAAACACCGAGGCCTTGCGCCCCAGTGCCACGACCTCGGCCGCCACCGCTTCGATCTTGGCGCTGTTGATGTCCACCAACGCGATGTGGGCGCCGTCCCGTGCCAGGCGCAGGGCAATGGCCCGGCCGATGCCTTGCCCGGCGCCGGTCACCAGCGCAACTTTTCCAGCGATACTCATGACGATCTCCTTCAACGGTGAGAGAAGCCTTGTCTATCGCAGGTGCCAGGCACCGCTGTCGAGCGGCAGCAGGATCGGTGTGCGGGCTGAGACGGGATGTCTCAAAGCGAATCATTCTCGAAAACTTGTAAAACGCCGCCGTTATGCCTAGCTTATGCGCCCTCCGCTCTGCGCTCTCAGGCCTTCCCCCATGGTTTTGCGTCCTCGCCCCGCTGTCCCTTCACGTTTCGCCCTAGGCCTGCTGCTCAGTGCAGGTATCGGTAGCAGCCAGGCGGCTGACATTGAACTACCGGAAGTGAACGTTCAGGGCCAGGATGAGTCCGGCTATAACACCGACACCGCGTCGGTGGGCGGTTTCAACGAGGCGCCACTGCTTGATACGCCCGCCTCGATCGCGGTGTTCAACGAGTCGCTGATCAAGGATCAACAGGCGCGCTTGCTCAGCGAAGTGCTGCGCAACGACGCCTCGGTGGGCGACAGCTACGCGCCCATCGGCTACTACGAAAACTTCGTGGTGCGCGGCTTCTCGCTGAATGCCGCCAGCAGCTACAAGATCAACGGCCGCACCATCACCGGCGAGCAGAACGTTGCCCTGGAAAACAAGCAGCGCGTGGAGCTGCTCAAGGGATTGTCGGGTCTGCAAAGCGGGATTTCCGAGCCCAGTGGCGTGATCAATTACGTGACCAAGCGCCCGGAGGATGTGCGCTCGGTGACGGTGTCCACCGATGACCGTGGCAGTGGTTACCTGGCCACCGACGTGGGTGGCTGGTTTGGCAGCGAGCAGCAGTTCGGCCTGCGCGCCAACGTGGCCCATGAAGACCTCAATTCCTATGTCGAACATGCCAATGGCCACCGGGATTTCCTGTCCCTGGCGTTCGACTGGAACATCAGCCCCGACGCGGTCTTGCAACTGGACGCGGAGTATCAGAACAAGCAGCAGCGCTCGGTGCCGGGCTATCAGTTACTGGGCGGGACCGAGGTGCCGCACAACGCATCGCCGAAAAAACTGCTGGGGCATCAGAGCGGCGCGAACCAGGTGGGGATCGATTCGCTGAACCTCAATGGCAAGTTTGAGTACCGCTTCAATGACCAATGGAAAGGCAGCGTGAGCGCGGCGCGCAGCAAGGTGGTGATTGATGATTACAGTTCGTTTGCGTGGGGCTGCTATGGGTCCACGAGCTGTGCCGGCGCCACGGTGCCGAACTACTTCAGCCCGGAAGGCAATTACGACATCTATGACTTCCGCAGCCCAGATGACACTCGGCGCGATGATGAAATTCAGGCGGCGATGACGGGGTTGTTCAACACCGGTGGATGGGGGCATGAGTTGACGTTCGGCAGCAGTGCGTTTCGCCGGGTAGTGGATCAGCGCGATCCGATTAACGTTGCCCGGAACATACTGCCCGACGGCACCGTACTGGGAACGGGCAATATCGACAATGATCCTGAGCAATTTCCAGCCTACGACGGCCCGCTCAACCCCAGCCACCGACGCCTCGACAGCCGTCAATACGGCCTGTTCCTGACCGACAACATCAGTTTCAATGAACAATGGCAAACCGTGTTGGGCGGCCGTGAAGTTCGCCTTGATGAGCACGCCTACGACGCCAATGGTGATGAGTCGCGCCACACCCAGCAGTATGTGTTCCTGCCCCAGGCGGCGCTGATCTATAAACCGATCGAAAACCTGTCGCTCTATACCAGCTACAGCAAAGGCCTGTCCCTGGGCGGCACCGCTCCGTGGTTCGCCAGCAACCCCTTCGAAACCCTCGCTCCAACCGTCTCTCGCCAGATCGAAGCCGGTGTGAAATACGACTGGCGCCGCATCAGCTTCGCCGCCGCCCTCTTCCAGACGCGCCAGGCCTATCAATACGCCAGGCCCGACGACGCAGGAACGTTCACCTACGTGCAACAAGGCGAACAGAAGAACACCGGCCTGGAATTATCGGCCAACGGCTGGGCCACCCAACGCTTGCAGATTGCCGCCAGCGTCGCAGCAATTCGCGCGCGGGTGACGGGCAGCGGTACACCGGAATACGAAGGCCATCAGGCGATCAACGTGCCGAAGCTGCGGGCGAGTGTGTATGCCGATTACGCCCTGCCCTGGGTCGACGGCCTGGCGTTGCTGGGCGGCGTGCAATACAGCGCCAGCAAGTACGCCAATCGCACCGGTGATGTGGAAGTGGGCGACTACGCCATCGTCAATGTCGGCAGCCGCTACACCACCAGGCTCGATGGCTATGAAACGGTGTTCCGCCTGAGCGTCGACAACCTGTTCGACAAGCGTTACTGGCGCGATACCGGCGAATACCTGGGGGATGACTACCTGTTCCAGGGCGCGCCGTTGACGGCGCGCTTGAGTGCAACAGTTAACTTCTAAAGCGGCTTGCAGGAGCCGGGCTTGCCCGCGATGCAGGCAGCGCGGTCTGCCTGCTACACCTCAGCGATCCCATCGCAGCCTCGCTGGGGCTCGACAGCTCCCACACTGGATCTGCTTCGTTTTTTGATTACTTGGGCATCTTGCGAAAGCCCACCGCCAGGCGGTTCCAGCTGTTGATGGTGGCAATCGCCACGCTCAGGTCGACTTGCTCCTGGGCGCTGAAATGGGCGGCCAGTTCGGTGAAGTCTTCATCCGGCGCGTGGGTGTGGCTGATCAGGGTCAGGCTTTCAGCCCAGGCCAGCGCGGCGCGTTCGCGGGGGGTGAAGAACGGCGTTTCACGCCAGGCCGAGACGGTGTACAGGCGACGCTCGGTTTCACCCCCCTTGCGGGCGTCGGCGGTGTGCATGTCGAGGCAGAAGGCGCAGCCGTTGATCTGCGACACACGCAGGCGCACCAGTTCCAGCAGCGGCAGTTCGATGGACAGTTTGCCGACGGCGGCTTCCAGGGCGAGCATGGCTTTCATGGCGTCCGGGGAGGCGGTGTAGAAGTCGGTGCGAGTTTGCATGGTGGTACTCCAGAGCAGTGGGGATTGGTGTCTAGAGTAGTGAGCCGGGCGCGTTGGACAAATAGCCAATCCGGGGGAAGATCAGGTAGCCAATCTCAGTGCCCGGCTTGCTCCGCGACCCGCCGCTTGTGGGACTCGGCATACGCGGCCTCGCGGGCCAGCAGCAAAGGGTCGTCGGAGGGTTCGATCCCTGCCGGCAATTCAAGCGGGTTGAAGTCGATATCGCGGCAGGCGCCGTCGATCTGCGGTTGTTGGCGGTCGATCACCAGCACGCCGGCGTCGATCTGCCGACGCTGCTCTTCGGGCCAGCGCAGGGTGGCGTCGGTGGTGGGGTCGCCGGGTTCCGCCAGGGTGATCATCAGGTGCCAGCGCGCCGGCGACTGCGCGACCCGATGGGCAAAACCAAACGCCAGGAAGTCCGGGTCGCTGCCCTCGGCTGCGGTCATCGGTGTGTAGGCCGTTTCGGGCACCATGCTCCAGCGCACAAACCGCACCTGACCGTGGGCGTTGGTCATGCGGAACGCATTCACGCTATAGAACGCGGTGTTGTCGAAACCGGACGATGCGGGATGGTCTGCCAGCCAGGCTTCGAACGGTTGAATCTCCGGATGCGCCTGCTTGAAGGCGTTCATCTTCTGCGGGTCGGGGCCGCTGCCGCCGTACTCCGGCATCGAGGCCCGCAACTGCTCGTAGAGGCCTTCGGGCGTGTTGACCGGGAACACCGGCACCGAATTCATCGCGGTGTACCAGGTTTGGCCGTCGGCGCCGGTGAGGCTCAGGGCCATGCTGCGGATCATGCCATGGGCATCGGCCTGGGCCGGGTCGCCCCCGGCGGCAGACAGCCGGCCGAGCACCGGTACGCTGCCGCGCTGTAACACCTGGGCGCTGGAGATCTCTACCGCCTGACCACTGCTTTCAAACCTGCCGGTGATGCACAAGCCCTTGGCATGGTTGCGCCGGAATCCGGGATGGGCCCGACCGGCCGCCGCTTCCATCTCATCGACGATTTGTGCCGCAGTGGGTGACGGGGAAAACGTGGAGGCCAGCCACCCCGCGTGATAGCCCCAGGTACCGAGGGCAAGGGTGACAGCTGCGAGGGGGAACATCAGACGATGGCGCTTTTTCATCAAACTACCTGGAACCGCAGCATTGGGATCCAATGCTCGATCCCGGTACTGTCATTTCTGGATATCAGCGACCCACAGTGGTGTGCGGGAAACCGCGAACAACTGGCCGGCCGTGCGGTCTGCGACAAGCCGCGCCACAGCCTTGAGGTCCACGCCTTCTGGCTCGCCGATCAGCGCGTAGCCCAGCTCAGACTGGCGCCAGGTAACAACGTTCATTTGTGCCACGCTTTGCTGCGTCAGGGACTGGTCCGGCTTGGGTTCCTTCATCACGCACAGGGCAACCGGTGCACCGTTCTCGGGCAGGTAGACCAGCTGGATCAGCGCCTTGTTGTTGAAGCGCAGGCGTTGCACACGTTTGAAGGTCAGCCCGGCGGAACTCAGGTCCGGCACGCGCAGCGCAAGGCCGTCGACCTCGCGAATATCGGCCAGGGTCTTGGTCACCACATCGGTCGGCTGGGCGCCGTAGTCCACGGTCTCACGGGTATAAAGATGCTGGTAGGCAGCCGCCTGCTGAACCCATGGCAAGGTCTGGGCAACGGCGGGCGCGGTGGCGTCAAAACCGGGCTTGAGCACGCCATTGAGCACACCCACTTGCAGCACCAGCGCATAGCAGGCGGCACCGGCGGCGAAGGTCAGGGCCATCCATGCAAATTTAGGTCGGGACTGGCCGAACAAGCGGGCAAAAACGCTGTCTTTTCTAGCAGCCACGGGGGCAGACGCCGGCGCGGTGGTCTGGGCAGCCGAATGCTGAGCCGCCAGGGCCGCAATATTGAGCTTCAGGCTCTCGGGCACCGGCGGCAGTTTCTGCCGGGCAAACGCTTCCTCATAAGGCAGGCAGGAAGCCATCAACCGGGAGACGCGCTGGGCCAAATCCGGCGAAGCGTCCATAAGCCGCTCAAGCTCCTGGTTCTGTTGCGGCGTCAGTTCGCCGTCAACATAGGCCATAAGCAGGGCATCGTCCGCTACCATTGGGTCATCACTCCATTTATTCATCATGACTACGTTACGTGATCTCGGCCTTGTGGGCCAATGCGGCTGGTCAGCGGGTAGCTAGAAGCCATCATATTGATATCAATCATCGCCTTGCAACAACTGGAAACACTAAAAGGCAAACCGAAAATACTTTAAAACAGGAGCAAATACTCTAAGACAACACTTGGAATTCGAAAATATTCCCTCGGTCGTTTAAATATTATATGTTTCATCTTGTGTCTGTATCTTTCCCGTGACAATGGCACAATAATTTGTTGGCCCGCTTTGTGCTATGCACCCAATATCGCTGTTCTGCACGCGCTTTCCAGGATCCTCAGCAACGCAAAGGACGCCCAGACATTGGCATCCGCTACGGCATGACCTCGTAGCCTGACCGCTCCATTTTAGGCATCACGAAATAATAAGAGGAAATATGTCGATCACCGGTGCAGATTTACCCGCACTGCTGCCAGAACTGCTGCCGCGCCTGTGGGCGTTCGCGTTGCGGATTTCGGGCGACAAACACGATGCCGAGGATCTGGTCCAGCTTGCCTGTGTGCGTGCCTTGGAACGCTCCCATCAATTGCAGCCCGACACCTCGGTGTTGAGCTGGATGTTTTCGATTGTCCACTCCACCTGGATCAATGAACTGCGTTCACGCAAGGTGCGCAGCCGCTCGCGCATGGACTGGAACGACGAGTTCCTCGAAACCGTCAGCGACCCCGAAGCCCCCAACCCGGAGTCCGACCTGATGCACCGGCAGATTCTCGAGGCCGTGCACAAGCTGCCCGAAGGCCAGCGCGAGGTGATGTTGCTGGTGGGCGTGGAACGCTTCAGCTACAAGGAAGCCGCCGAAATGCTCGAATTGCCGATCGGCACCGTAATGAGCCGGTTGTCGCGGGCGCGTCAGGCGATCGGCGCGCTTTTTGATTCGCCGAAAAGCAAACCTTTGCGCGCTCGCTCAGACGCGTAATCAACACCTCCATGGCGTCCTGAAGGGACCACCCCAGGGATCACGCCAGCCCGCTTCCCTCCCCCCGAAACGCACTGGGGCTCAGCCCGGTCCAGCGCTTAAATGCCCGCCGAAAACTGCGCACATCGCTATAGCCCACTTCCTCGGTAATACGCTCGATGGACAACCCCGGATTGCTCAGCAACCCCATGGTTCGTGCCCGCCGTACCTGCTCCAGCAAACCTTCAAACGTCAGCCCGTGCTCGGTCAGCCGCCGCCGCAAGGTGCGCCCGCTCATGTTCAAGTCACCGGCGACCTTTTCCAGCTGGCTACCTTGCAGATCGCGGGAAATCGCGCGCTCCACCGCCTGGATCAAATCCATTTTCTGGTGCAGTTGGGCGCTTTCCAGCTCGAGTAATTCCAGGGCCTGGCGCAAGGCCAGCGCATGGTGATTGGGCAAGCGCACGTCCAGCCAGTGGCTGGCCAGGACCATACGGTTATGCAGGCAGCCAAAGCGCACATCCGCGCCAAACAGCTGGTGATAGTCGGCGACATAGGTGGGCGCAGCGTGGATAAATTCGACGCGCAGCGGCATGAAGCCCTCGCCCACCAAGGCCCGGCCATACACCATCAGGCTGGCGAAGAATTCCTCTGCGGCAAACACCTGTACTTCGGCGTAGGGCAGCAGGCATTCGATATCGACGAAAACTTCCTGGGCGCCCTCATGGGTGCGTGAGGTGGCGATGCCGCCGGAGGTGTGCTGATGGCGTTCGCCAATGGCAAAGGCATCGCGCAGGGTCTTGCACAGTGAAATCACATGCCCGAGCAGGCCCAGGGTACCGAGTACGTTCTGATGGCCCACCCACAGGCCCAGCCCCTGATCGGGCAACACCTTGAGGGCACGCTGGATCATCGCGACCGCCTGGCGATAGGAAATCCGCTGGGCCGGGTCGTCCAGGTCAGCCAGGGTAAACCCCAGGCCACGGCACAGGTGCTCGGCACTCGCACCCTTTTGCGCGACCACTTGTCCGAGGGTTTGCAGCAAAAATGGCGAGACCAGGGCCAGGTCATAGTGCGGATCAACGGCTTTCCTTTGCATGGATCTTCGATTCCCGACTGAGTGCTTCAGTTCTTGTTTTTGAAACATCCTGACAATCATAGGCGCTTGCAAGAGGCGCTGCACTCTGGATGAAAGCTGTCCGCCAAAGTCCCCCTATATGGCCGCCAATACCCTGCCCCGCCGGGCGCTCAGGGCTTATTTCTATAGGCAGCGTCGCCCTGATAATAATAATGAGCCCAGACATGAACACGACCCGTGCGTTTTACCCCGTGCAACTCGCCCTGTTGACCCTCATCAGCCTGCCGGCCCAGGCCACCGAAGGCGGCGTCGACAACATCGGCCCCGGCACCGACGGCTTCTATATCCTGCCGCTGGACGTGAACAACCTGCCGGACCATATGTTCGCCTTCAACATTTACTACAACCATTACGAAGCCAAAAAGCTCGATATCAGCTCCCTGGGCGGCAAGGTGCCGGATGTGAAGATCAAGTCCGACGCGATCATCCCGCGCCTGGATTACCTCAGCCCGCTGCGGGTATTCGGTGGGCGCCTGGGGGGTTACATCGCCCAGCCGTACCTGAAACAACAGGTGTCGCTGTTCGGCATGTCCGACACCCGCGAGAGCATGGGCGACACCACGCTGGCGCCGATCATTCTCTGGGACCTGGGCACGAACCTGACCGTGGGTACCGCCCTGGAAATCACCCTGCCCACCGGCGAATACGACGCCTCGCGCCTGGCCAATACCAGCAACAATTTCTACACCTACAAGCCGCTGGTGTCGGCGACCTGGATGCCCAACGAACGCACCGAGCTGTCGATCAAGACCACCTACAGCTTCAACAAGGAAAACCCCGACACCCATTACCGTTCGGGGCAGATTTTCCACTTCGATTATTCCGCCAGCTACAAGGTCACCGACAACCTCAGCCTGGGGGTCAACGGCTACTACCTCAAGCAGACCACCGACGATAAGCAGTACGGGCACACGGTGGTGAATATCTACGGCGAAGACGTCGACGACGGGGTCAAGGGCCAGGTGTTTGCGATAGGTCCTGCGGTGTATTTCACCTTCCTCAAGTACGCCAGTGCGGAAGTGCGCTGGGCCAAGGAATTTGATGTGCAGAACCGCCCGGAAGGCGACATGTTGTGGGCGAAGTTGACGATTCCGTTTGCCCTGTAAACCCGATTAAAGATGTGGGAGCTGGCTTGCCTGCGATGCAGGCAACTCGGTTTTCAGTGATACCGAGGTGATGCTATCGCAGGCAAGCCCGCTCCCACATGTTGATCGGGTTTCTTCAGCTGTAGACCGGCCAGGTATCGACGATTTTTCCGCCGCGTACCGCCAGCAAATCGCCGAACTGCAACAGCACAAACTCACTCTGGGTCGGGCGCAAAAACACCTGGTCCTCCACGTTCAGCCCCACCTTGGGCGAACCATTGACCATCTCCTGATTGGAGCTGCGCCCGTACAAGTCATTACTCTGCAATCCCTTGGGCGATTCAAATTCAGCCATCCAGTTGCCCCCGTAGATAAAGAACGTGGCGCGCTGGTTTGCATCCCACCACGAGAACAACCGCGACTTGCCATCCAGCGCCGGAATGTCCACCGGCCCGGCGCTTTTCAACACGGGCGTGGCGATATAAGCCGCCGGCAGGTGTTCACTCAGCGACGGCAAGTCATAGTGGGTCGGCTTGAGCAGCGCCGTGCCCACCGACACCTCGCTGCTGAGTTTTTCCTGCTCGTGAATGCGATAACTTGGGCTGCCCGCCGTGTTCAACGTGAGCCCGTCACGCCACAGCGGCGCAAAGTGCTGGCGGGTGTAATCCACATAGCCGTTGTAGCGCTGCATGACCTTCTCGAACAAATCCTGGGGCGAACCCAGAATGCCCGGCACTCCCATGCCCACAAACGGGTCGTACCCCATGAACCCGCTGAATTCCAGCTGCTGCGGATGCGCGCTGATCAGCGTCAGCATCTGCCCCAGCACCGCGTTGTCGCTGATGCCGCCGCGATGCAGGCCCACATCCAGCTCGATATTGACCCGCAGCTTCGTGCCCAGGCCCTGGGCCAGCGCCAGGTATTGCTGCAAGCGTTCGGGGGTGTCCAGCAGCCATTGCAACTGCCGGGACGGGTCGAAGGGGCCTTTGTGGGTTTGGTAAAACAGCTCGGCCGAACGCACCGGCAACGGCTTGCCCAGCAGGATATCGGCATCAGGAAAGACCTGGGCATCGTGGTTCAGAAACGGCTGGTGAAACGACATCAGGCGTTGGGTGCCGGCACGCTTGGCGATGTAGGCCAGCAGCCCTGGCGAGGGCAAAGATTTCTCCACCAGCCGCAGGTGTTTGCCGCCACGTTGTACCGACTGCATCACCACATCGATGTTGTGGTCCAGCCGGTCGAGGTCAATCAGCATCACCGGGCGCATCGGGCCATGGGCCTTGAGTTCCTGATTCAGGCTGCGAAAGTACTCGGTGTACGGGCTGCCCCGGTCGCCCGGCCGGAGCAAAATCGCACCGCCTACCAGCAACACACCGGTGCCGAGCATGAAATGTCTGCGGTTCATCAGGCCACTCCCAAAATCGATGACAGGTGCGCATTAAGGAATTTGCCGCTGGGGTCCAGCTCGCGGCGCACCCGGGTGAACTCTTCCCAGCGCGGGTACAACGGCTGCAAGGTGCGCGCATTGAGGGTGTGCAACTTGCCCCAGTGCGGGCGGCCGGCGTATTTCCAGAAGATCGGTTCCACGGCGGCGAAGAAGTTGTGGTGGTCCATGGTGTAGTGCTGATGCACGGAGATCGAACAGCTGTCGCGGCCCTCGAACATGCTCAGCGGAATGTCGTCGGCCTTGACGTAGCGGTACTCGATGGGAAACCAGGTACGCAGGTCCTTGTCGTTGATCAACTTGAGGATTTCCCGCAGGCAGGCCGGACCGTGTTCGGCGGGCACCGAATATTCCATCTCGTTGAAGCGCACATTGCGCACGTTGGCGTACACCTGGTACGACTCGGCGACGCGGTCTTCGAAGCTGGCGAAAAACCGCAGGCTGTTGAGCAAGGTGCGCCGGGCGTCGGGGAAATCACTGCCGTATTTGTCGAGCTTTTCGATGATCGACACAAACTCGTTGCCGCCCGCCTCGGCCGGGTCGATGGGCGGGGTTTCGGGGTCGGTGGTTTCATTCAGGGCGATGGACAGCGCGTAGTCGGAATGGGTCACCACGAGCATTTCCCAGTGCTGGTTTTCCCGGGTGTTTTTCCCTACGTCCTCCAGCAATTCTTCGGTCTTGGCGATCCACTGGCGCTCCCGCAGGCGGTACGGCGTGCGGTTTTGCAAACGCACCCGGGTGGCCACGCCGAGGGCGCCGAGGGATACCCGGGCGGCGCTGAACACTTCAGGGTGATGGTGGGCGTCACAATCCAGAACCTCGCCCTGGGCCGTCACCAGTTGCAGGCCGGTGACGCAACCGGAATAAGAGGTGAAGCCCACGCCGGTGCCATGGGTAGAGGTGGAGATCGCCCCGGCCAAGGTCTGGTAATCGATATCCGCCATGTTCGGCAGCGCCTGGCCGACGTCTTTCAAGGCCTGGCCCATGCGCGACATCGGTGTGCCGGCGGCGAAGGTCGCCTGCAAGGTGTGCGGGTCATGCTCCAGCAGGCCGTTGAAATAGCTCAGGGACAGCAGCGTGCCGTCGGTGGGCACCAGGGCACTGAACGAATGGCCCGAGCCCACCGGCCGCACTTTTCCCGGTGCCTGGCCGATGACCTGCACCAGTTCGTCGAGGGTCTTGGGTGCCAGCCGCGCCAGGGGCAGGCAGGTTTGCGCCCCCGACCAGTTGCGCCACGGAATCAGCCGTGGTGCCCGGGCCAGTTGGGCCAGCACCGGGTTACTGGTCAATGCCATGAACGCGCCGGCTACCGCGCCGCGTTGCAATAATTCTCGCCGTGAAAGCCCCATCGCCTACCCCGTTATTCTTATTGGATGTGTTGACCCGACATAAAACTGATCAGCCCCAGGAATTGCTCTTCGGAGCACTGCACGCACAGGCCCATGGGTGGCATGCCGTTGTAACCGTTGATGGTGTGGTCCAGCAGGGTGTCCGGGCCCTGGGCGATGCGCGGGCTCCAGGCCGGGCCGTCGCCGGTCAGCGGCGCGCCGGAGGCCGGGTTGGCGTGGCACAGCTTGCAACTGGTGTCGTAGACCTGGGCCAGGGCTGCGTCGCCGGGCATGGCATTGGCCGCCGTGGCGCGTTCGGGGGGATGTTTCGGTTTGTCGCCGCAGGCTGTCAGCAGGCAGGTCACGGCCAGCAGCAGACTGATGCGACGGGGGTTGATTGCCCGCATAGCCACCCTCTCTCTTATTGTGTGAAAGCGTGATCCACACTAAGGCAGCCAGGGCGCGGCGTTGAGGGTATTGGGGGACAGAAAGGGGGGCTTGGGCGGACAGTCAAAGGTGGGGGTTGGCCCCCCACCCGCGCAACAGGTGTTAGAACGCTATACCGACCTTGAACCCATACTCGTCACGCTTGAGCTTGGTGTTGTCGGCCACGTAGGAGTCGCCGTCGAGCTTGTACTCGGTGCGGGTGTAGTACAGGCCCGCCATCACCGGCAGGTCGCCTTTCTGGTTCATCAGCAGGCTGACTTCGGCGTACGGGTTGGTGCGGTCCTTGAGGTCCACGGTGTCGCTGCCGATGCCGTCGACCTTGAGCTTGGCGCGGCCATCAATGGTACGGCGGGCGCCCAGTTCAACGCGCATGGTCATGTCATCGAACTGGTGGTTGTAACCCAGTGCAGCCTTGGCGAACGGCGATTTGTTGGTGAGCTTCATGTCGTAGTCGCCCGAGTCCGGCTCGTAGCGGGTCCAGCTGTAGCCGCCACCCACCAGCACGTCGACGAAGTTGCGCGCATCCAGCGCGGCGCGCCAGCCGAGGTCGAGGTCGGCCTGGCCTTCCTTGAGCTTGTTGTCGCTCTTTTCGCCGTACTTGGCTTCGATACCGGCCTGATAGATAAAGCCCGACTCGGCCGTCAGCTTGTTGCCGAAGTTGTAGAACAGACCGGCTTCAGGCATGTGGTCCTTGTCGCTTTCGCTACCGCCTTCCAGCTTGAAGTCGTTGTAGCTGCCAAGGATCCCGAAGGTGGAAATCGGGTCAGTCGGCGCCGCCGCGAACACCACACCCGGTGCAGCGATCAGGGCCAGGACCGAGGAATTCTTGAGGATTTTTCCGAATAGTTTGGACATCGTTTTACGTCTCCATTGTAGGTGGCAAATTATTCAGGAAACGGTTCGAACCCTCGCTTTGGCGAAAGGTTCGAATTAATTTGCACCTTTTTTCGAGGTAAAACGGTTCAGCGAAGGCTCTATATCAAGCCTCTTGGACGGGAGCCAGCAAACGCTCGAGAATGGGCCGCAACTGTGGATGCTCCGGCAGCCGAATGCCAAAGCTGGCTTGCAACAGGCCCAGCAGCTCATCCACGTCCTCGATTGCACGCTTTTCACTGGCCCGGTCCAGGTAGTGAATCGCGTACTGGCCGTTGTTCAACGTGCGACGAAATCCCGGGCCAATCAGTGCGACTTTCAACTGGCCGAGGAATGGCGAATCAGGGTGGGTGGAGACGTACCAATTGCCGATTTCGTAGTCGAAACGTGACTGCACCTGCAGGTCGAACACATACAAGCCGCGCCACTCACCGGCGACCTGCGCCCACAGGGTGTAACTGCCTTCGTTCAGGCTCAGGCGATAGGGTTCATGGGCGGTGGCCTGGGTGGCGTCGGTGTCCAGTTGCAGCGGGCTGGTAGGCACCATGCCACCAAAGCCGACATCGCTGATGTAACGCACACCGTCCAGGGTCACCAGGCTCAGGCGATGGGTGCGCGCCGTGAGTGCATCCGGCGGGCCGCCCATCACCACGCGGCCGGTAATGCCCCGCGCGTCGAAGCCCAACTCCTGCAGCAAGGCCAGGAACATCTGGTTCAACTCGTAGCAATAACCACCCCGCCCGTCGAACAGGACTTTCTGCTCGACGCTCGGCAAGTCGATCGGCACCGGGGCATGCAGCAGGGTCGACAGGCTTTCAAACGCGAAGGTGCTGACGTGGCGCAACTGCAAATCCTGCAGGGTTTGCAGGGTCGGCGGTGGCGGCGTGTCGTAGCCCAAACGTTGCAGGTACAAAAGGCTGTGGGTCAGCTCTGGCATGACGCGATCCTGGCGTGGGTGGCAAAGACATCACTAATACCCCGAAGGCGGTTGTTTGCCAATTGTGATTTGAATCAAACACAAGCCCTGTGATGCAGAAACTTTCTGAACCTTTCTGAACGGTTTCATATCCATTCACTACAAGACAGGGAGGCATCATGAGTACCGCGACGATCTACACCATCCACTACTTGCTACACGGCGAACCGAAAACCTTTGTGGTGCGTGCCGAGATCATGAACAACGCCGAAGCCTGGCATTGGGCGGCCGTTGACGCCGACATTGCCCATGTGGGGCGCATTGGCCGACCGGGTCACGAGCGGGTGAAAAAGACCACTCGGCCCTGGGCGGAGAAATTTGGCATCACCGAGGTGACATGGACAGCCCCGAAACGGCTTGGCTGAAAAAAAGCCCCGCACAACGGCGGGGCTTGTTTCACTGCTTCAGATCCCCAAGGGGATCATAGGCCGGCTTCTTGCCGGTTTTTTCCGGCTTGTCCAACGGGGCAATCGCAGGGCCTACCGGGTCGACCTGCGGGTCTGAAACATCGGGGGAATCGGGGTCGAAACCCAATTCGTCCTTGCCGCTGGAATGCTCCGATGAATGCGGGCCACTCTTACTGTTACTCATCACTGCCTCCTTCGCGCGCCGGTTACAGCGGGCGGGCCTTGTCGTGCAGGTTTTCCAGGTCTTCCTCGACCCGCTCCTCGTTGTGCTCGCGCTCGGCAGGGTCGTTGGGGCGCAGGGCGTCGTTGTCGCGCTCCTCTTCGCCGGGCGTGCGGTCGGGGTTGGGTGTGCCGGGCGGCTGTTGCTGGTACCGGGTCATGGTTCACCTCGCTTGGGGTCGATTGCCTACGAGGTTTAGAGAAAACGCGGTGGGCCATCGTTCAACCGGATTACCGTCACTCCGACGGGCGAACCATGAGAAGATGCCGGCCGGCGTTATACCCCTACTCAGCCCATGGAGACTGCACCCGGATGTTTGAGCTTAAACCGTGCGACCCGATTGTTTTTCGCCAGCAGACGCGACGCAGCACGCTGATAGTCGCGGTGCTGTTCGTGGCGCTGGCGATGGGGCTGTCCAGCCTGGCGGTGATGGTGTTTGGTACGCCTGGGGGCGATAACTTTCGCTTTAACGTGGGCGGGGTGTTTGCCGGGGTATTGATCACACTGGCGCTGGTGCGGGGGCCATTCTGGAACCAGGCCTGGCTGGCGCCGGCGGTGTATGGCTGGCAGCTCAAGCGCAGTTTGATGAGTGTGACGAATGTGATGCACAAGGTGACTGACCGGGTGAAAGCGAATGATCCGGTGGCGATCAAATTGCTGCGGTTTTATCACCTTGGGTTGATGCAGATGCACGAACTGGACGCCAACTCGAGCGCTCAGGCGCAGTTGGTGCGCGAGGTTGATGAGCACCTGGAGAGGATGCGGGGGTTGGGGATTGAACCTGACCAGACGCGGTTGGATCCGGGGTGGGTTGAGGCGGTGAAGGCTCGCTGATTGGGGGGATATCCGTTTTTTCGGTGATGGCGGATATGGGTTCCGCTCTTACAGCGGGTCACTTTTGAAAGGAGCCCAAAAGTAACCAAAAGGCTCTTGCCCCACCACTCGGCACCTCGCTAATGCTCGGTGTGCCCTCACTCCGGCTTTGGACCGTGGGCCGCCGCGATGGGCCATCCTTGGCCCAGCGCGGCTAACCCGGCGTCCTGCCGGGTTACCCACGCTCCAAAGCCTGCGTTCAGCCAGCGTGGTTTAACGGGGCGCCTAAGATCAAGATCAAAAGCAGATCAACAGCACAGCGGCCTACAGGCCGGCTTGAGTGGTGTGAAGCAAAGGCAACATCAAGATCAAAATCTACAGCGGGCACGGTCAAATGTGGGAGCTGGCTTGCCTGCGATAGCATCAACTGGGTGTACCTGAAAAACCGAGGTGTCTGCATCGCAGGCAAGCCAGCTCCCACAGAAAAGCAGAGCTGCATCCGTTTCAGATTTGGCTTTCGCTTTGGCTTTTGCTCTGGCTTCTACCACTCAAGCCGGCCTGTAGGCCGCTGTGCTCTTGCTTTTGATCTTGATCTGACTGCCCCAATAAGCCCGAGGCCGAACGCAGGGATTGAGGAGCGGGTAAACCGGCAGGACGCCGGTTTAGCCGCGACGGGGCAGGGACGCCCCGTCGCGGCGGCCCGCGGAGCAATGCCGGAGTGAGGGCACACCGAGCCTAGGCGAGGTGCCGACAGGCGGGGCAGAGCGCTTTGGTTACTTTGCCGCTTTTGCAAAGTGACTCGCTGTAAGAGCGAAACCCTAAGTGGCCGTTACCGAAGAAACGGATATGCCCCCGCCCCCTCATCCAACCAAAACAAAGCCGCCTGCCCCACCCCGCCCAACAAATTCCAAACCACCCCGTCATGAATCATGAACGGCTGATTCTGCGCATCCACCCGCCACCCGCTGTAGCCATGAGCAATCCCCTTGGCCCCAACCTGCTCCATCAACACCTGCCGCGCCGGCCGATCCAGCTCCGAGGCACTGAACCGCGAAGGCATCCCGATAAAATCCTCACGCGGATACTTGAAGCAGCGCAAGGCACACTCATTCACATAGGTAAAACGCGGATCAACCGCCCCGTCATGGGCCAGCAAGCTGTAGGGCGCCTGCTCATGCAACCACGTCAGCCGCTGCTCCCCCCCCAACCCCTCGGGCGCCGGCAACCCCTGCCCGGTCCAATGCCGGTAAGCCTCATCCAGCAAACGCACAAAATGTTCGTCAAAAGACACAACCAGCCTCACATCATCACGTCGAAATCTTCGCCCGCCAGCAGAACACCGCACTGACCGCAATCGCCGCCCCGGCCACACCAAACACCCAGGGCGCCGACGCCACCGGCAGCAGCAACCCCGCCAACAACGGCCCAAGCCCCGCGCCCACATCACGCCATACCGCATTCGAGGCCAACGCCGAGACCCGCATCGCCCCCGGGTTGCGCTCCGCCACCAGCGTCGTCACCAACGGCAGTTGCAACGCCCGCAACACCAGCACCGCCGCAGCACCCGCAATCACCCAGTGGCTGCCAAACGCCCCCAGCGCCAACGCGCTGAGAAAGGAAAACAGCAACAACATCGACGTGGCACCAAACTGCTGCGCCGCGCGGCCACCCAGCGGGCTCAGGAGCAGTTCCGAGACATACCGCAGGGCCATCAAGCCGCCCGCAATCAGCACCGCGTTGCCACCGAGGATCTTCTGCGCCTGAATCGACAGGCCGAAGATAAACAGCCCGTCCAGCGCCACACCTTCGATAAACGACCAGGTCGCCACACTGTCGGGCAACCGGAAGCGTCGCCCCGGCGTGCCGTGCAAATTATGACCGGCAGTGGGCAGCCCCCGCGCCATCCATAATCCCACCAGGCAACACCCCGCCAGAATCAGGAAAATCGGACGCGGGCCGACATGCAATGTCAGCCATCCCCCCAGCGGTAACGCCAGCATCGGCCCCAGGGCGATCAACGCCCGTGAGCGCCCCGCCCGCCGCGCCGCACCCAGCGGTTCGGAGGTGGCCAACACTTGAGTGGAAAGGTTCAACGCGGCAAAACACAGGCCCCAAATCAGCCGCAGCCCGAGCAAGGCGGCAAAGCCGGACAACATCGAGTTGCCCAGGGCACACACCGCCGCCGCACCGGCGGCGATGGAGCAGGTCAGGCGATCGCCGTTACGGGCGTAGAAATTCAGAACATGCTTGTAGCCAAAGATCCGCACCAGGCGGTTGGCCGCCAGCAGCACCCCGGCCTGGGCCAGGGTGATACCGAACGCCTGGGACTCCATTGGCAGTACCAGGTACAGCAACACGTCACTGGGCAGGCACAGGCCGAGGGTCAGCGCAGCACGGCGGGAGTGGGCATCAGCACTGCGTTGGGCCAGATCAGACATAAAAGCTGAAACATTCAGAATTATTTAGACGGCCACGGTAGCCGTCTACCGCCCTGTTTTACAAGGCCCGAATGATTAAACCTTGGCGCCGTCCTGCATCAGGCGCAAGCCGCTGGCCACCGCGCCCACCAGGGCAAACCCGCACCCCAGCCACAACGCGTACTGCGGGCCGCTGCTCAGGGACAGGTGGAAACACAACGCCACCAGCGAAGCCCCCAGCGTCTGCCCCATCAACCGCGAGGTGGCCACAATTCCGCTGGCCCCGCCACTGCGGGCGATGGGCGCGCTGGTCATGATCGCCTTGAGGTTGGGCGACTGGAAGAAACCGAACCCGGCGCCACACAAGGCCATGCGCCAACCGATATCAAAGGTCGACGCGTCATTGCCCAGGGTCGCCAGCGACGCCATGCCTGCGCTCAACATCACCAGGCCAATGCCACACAGCAACGCCAGGGAGATCCGATCCGCCAGGCGCCCGGCAATCAACGCCATGACCGCGACCACCGCCGGCCATGGCGTCATCAGGAAACCGGTGGCCACCTGGCTGTGGCCCAGCACGGTTTGCAACAGGAAGGGCAGCGACACAAACGCCAGGCCCTGGGCGCTGAACGCGCAAATCGCGGTGAGCGCCGACAGGGTGAACAGCGGGCGCTTGAACAGATCCACCGCCAGCATCGGCGCCGGGTGCCCGGCCTGACGCCGGATCAGCAACACGCCACACAGCAGCGCCACGGCGATCAGCCCCAGGGTCAACACCGCCTGCGCACCGTGCACCGCCGACCCCAGCCCCAGTACCAGCAGGGCAAACAACCCGGCGCAAAGAATTGCTGCCAGCCGGTCGAAGGCATGCCCGGTAATCGGGATCACCGGAATCGCACGCACCCCCAGCCACAAGGCCAAAGCGCCCAGGGGCAGGTTGATCAGGTACAACCAGTGCCAGGTGGCCACCGACAGAATCGCCGACGCGGCGGTGGGCCCCAGCGTAAAGGCCAGCCCCACCACCAGCGAGTTATACCCCAGCCCCCGGCCGAGTATTTTTGCCGGGTAGATGTGCCGCAACAGCGCAATGTTGACGCTCATGATCGCCGCTGCGCCCAGGCCCTGAACCACCCGGGCCGCGGTCAGCGTCGGCAGCGACCAGGCCAGGCCGCAAAACAGTGACGCCACCACGAACACCAGCAAGCCGCCGAGGAACACCCGGCGGTGGCCGACCACATCACTCAGGGAGGCAAAGGGCAGCACGGCAGCAATGGTCGCCAACTGGTAGGCGTTGACCACCCAGATCACCGAGGCCGAATCGGTGCCGATGCCTTCAGCGAGGGTCGGCAACGCCGTGTTGACGATGGCGGTGTCGAGGGTCGCCATGCCGATCCCCAGGGAAATCGCGACCACCGCCGCTAAACGTTTATCACTGGGCAACCCATCAGCTACAGAAGACATGGACAATCCGCACACGTGGCAAAGGCGTTAAGAGTAAGGGCTGCGGCCTTTTTTTTCAGCGGACAAATGCGCGGCTGTCCAAATATTCATGTTCAGGTACGCCAGGTGCCCATCCGCGCCATTTGCACCAGCACCTCGGCCAGGGCGGGCTGCGGCGCACTGTTGACGGTGACCAGCGCCACACAACGGGTGGGCCGCAAGGTGGCGGCTGCCGTGACGGCGCGGCCACCGAGGTCGAACCCGGCGAGCACCGCCTCGGGGATGTGCAAGGCGTTCATCAGGTCCAGCACGTCCTGGCCGAGCACCACTTCCTGAGTGCTGGCGAGTGCAGCCTTGTCCAGTTGCGTGGTGGTGCCATGGCCCCGCAGGTACGGTGCGACCACCCGAAAGCCCTGGGACACCAGCTGCGACGCGACCCCGGCGAAGCGTTCCAGATCACCGTCCGCGCCATGCAGCAAAATGATCGGCCTGCCCTCCTCCGGGCCGGCTTCGTAGTAGCCGATGTCCAGCAGGTCGGTGCTGACCTGGCGGATCTGCCGGCTCGCGGGCGCAGCCATTACCGGAAGGGACAGCGCGACGGAAGCAATGGCAGTGGAAATCAAAAAACGACGGCGATTGAAATAAGACATGCGGTTATAGCTCCGAAAAATGTGACACAGGCAGGTCGTCAACGACCCCCACAATCAACTCACTGCCGATCCAGCCGGCCAGCCATTCACCGGCCTTTTCCACGCCCTCCTCTACCCCCAGGCGCTCCACCAGAAAGTCGCACAGCCCGACAAAACTGCCGTCGCCTTGCAGGTGCACCAGCGCCTGGTACTCCAAGGCGTCGACTTGGCGCAAACGCGAAGTGAATTGCCGACGCCACACCAGCAGCCCGCCAGCCTCGGCCAGCATCACCGCCTCGGGTGCCGGGGTTTGCTGCCACAACGCCGACCAGATCGCCTCGGCATTGGTGGTCAGCCCATGGCATCGCAACGACGGCGTGAGCTGCAGGTGTGCGGTGTCCCAATCCACCGCCGCCAATACGTCCATGGGCAACGGGCTCGCATCGGCAGCCACAAATGCCTCATTGAGCGACGACTCAATCCACGCCAGCTCATGCACGTCGGGGTTGTTGGGGAACAGTTCACCCAAGGTCAGGTGAAAGCCTTCGGGATAGACGTCCAGCGTCCAGGCATGGGGCGGATGCCGGTCGATATGGCTGATGGCTGCGGCCAGAAACGCCTCATCCCCGACCCAACGCCGCAGGTTGGGAAAGGCCTGCTCCAGGCAACCCACCAGTTGTGCGCGGTAGTTGTTCTGGTAAACCGCCAGCCCGGCGGTGTTGTTGCCGAGCACTTGGGCGGATTCGTCCGATGCACTCACCAGCCAGGTGTGAAAGGCCTGCTGCCATTGCGCGAGGTTCATGGGCGCACCTGCGCACGCTTGAAGGCCTCGGAAGCCCCGAGCATCCGGGCGATCGACAGTTCCTCCAGCAGCTCAGCCAAGGGGGGAATCTCGTCGTCGCGCTCGATCATCGTGGCGACCGGGCCGAGCAACGCAATGGCCTTGGCATACACATCCCAGACCCCGTCACACACCGGGCTGTCATGGCTGTCGATCAGTAATTCGCGGCCCTGGCTGTGGCCGGCCAGGTGAATCTGCCGGACCTGCTCGGCGGGAATTCCATCAAGAAACGCCAGGGCGTCAAAGCCGTGGTTGCTGGCGCTGACAAACACATTATTGACGTCCAGCAACAGCTCGCAGCCGGTGCGCCGGGACATGGCGGCGATAAATTCCCACTCGCTCATGGAGGCGCCTTCAAAGGCCAGGTAGCTGGACGGGTTTTCAAACAGCATCGTGCGGCCCAACACCTCTTGAGCCAGGTCGATATTGGCGCAGACCCGGTCCAGTGCCTCGTCGGTATAAGGCACCGGCAGCAGGTCATGGGAGTTGAAGCCGCCACTGCGGGACCAGCTCAGGTGGTCGGACACAAACAGCGGTTCGATCTCGTCCACCAGCGACTTGAGGCGCTTCAGGTAATCGCGATCGAGGCCCTCGGCCGTGCCGATCGACATCGACACCCCGTGCAGCGCCACCGGATACCGCGCACGAATCTGGCGCAGGATATGCCGGGGCTGGCCGCCCGCGACCATGAAATTCTCGGAGATCACTTCAACGAAATCCACCGCCACCGGGTTCTCCAGGAACTCGCTGTAGTGTTCCTTGCGCAGCCCCAGGCCATAGCCCGGGAAACGCGGGTTGGATGTCGGCATCTTGGGGTCTCCGTTATAAAACTGTAGGAGCGAGCTTGCTCGCGAAAAACCGGAGAACAACGCGGGGCGCCAGGCACCCCGCGTGGTCATTACGGCCTTACTTCGGCTCAGTGGTGGTGCCGCCCAGCTTCAGGCACTCGGACGGAGTCTTCACGACCACGCCCTGGCCCTTGCAGCTGTTGAGGCCCTTGCAATCGTTCTTGGCCGTGGCGCACAGGCTTTCGCCCTTGCAGTTGTTCACGCCGTAGCAGCGGCCTGGCTGCTCCGGCTGGTCGGCGGCGCTCGCGGCAGCGGCGAAAGAGGCCGACGCCATGGCGATCAGGGCGGCAGCAGTGGCAAGGCTCAAACGGGATTTGATGGACGTACTCATGGGTGTTACTCCTCGGGGTGGGGTTTATTTGATGACGGATGCAGCGTCTTCGATGACCTTCGCCACAGCCTCAGGCTGGGAGATGTACACCGAGTGGCTGGCCTTGATTTCGGTGACCTTGGAACCGGCGCGCTTGTACATCCAGCGCTGCAGATCCGGGCTCAGGGCACGGTCTTCGGTGGACACCACGGCGTAGGTCGGCTTCTTGTGCCAGGCCGCGGCCCACACGGTGCCGCCGAAGAGCGCGGTGGTGGCCGGCACCTGGGAGGCGGCCATGAAGTCGGTGCGGTTGGTGGTCAGGTCGGCAGCAAAGTCGGCATTGAACTTGGTGCGATCAAAGAACAGATGCCCGTCGCGGGTCTGCATCACGTCATTGCTCGGCGCCGGCATCGACGACAGCAACTGGCTCATGTTCTCGCCGACTTCCGGTTGCAGGGCCGAGACATAGACCATCGACTTGACCTTGTCGCGGTCACCGGCAATCGAGATCACCCCGCCACCGGAACTGTGACCCACCAGCACCACCGGGCCGACCTGTTGCTCCAGCACTTCGCGGGCCTCGGCCACGTCGGCGGCGAGGCTTTCATGGCCCTGATGCACCACGGTGACCTTGTAGCCCTTGTGAATCAGGATGTCGTGCACCACTCGCCAGCCGGAGCCGTCGACGAAGGAACCGGGCACGATCACCACGCTTTTACCGGTGCCCGGCTGAGGCTTGGCTGCATCGGCGGCCGAGGCTACTAACGGTGTAGCGAGTGCCATGGCGATCGCCAGGGAAGAAAGAATACGCATGCGACTCTCCACAGGCCTTGGGGCCTGATCATTGTTGTGAAAGGGTTAACGGCGTTGGCCGGAGAACACGCGGTCCAGCGACCAGGCCCCGCCGCCATACGCCAGCAGCGGCAACAACAGCCCCGCCCAGGTCAGGTGGGTTGGCCAGGCGTCGGGGTACACAAACACCTCGATCACCAGGGTCATGCCCAACAGCGCAGCGGCTGCCGGGCGGGTCAGCAGGCCCAGCACCAGCAACAGCGGGAACAGATGCTCGGCGTAGCTCGCCAGGTGTGCCGCCCAATCCGGCGGCACCAGCGGCAAGGCGTACTCCGAGCGAAACAAGGTGTAGGTCGACGGCTTGAGCTGCAGAAAACCGGTCACCTTGGTGCGGCCCGAGAGGAAAAACACCGAAGCGATACCCACGCGAGCCACCAGCAACAGCAGCGCCTCAGGCAGCACACGCTTGAGCACCGCAGGGGCCAGGACAATCATGGTTGTTCCGTCAGGCTGCCGAAGCCTTTGGGGGTTTTGATCTGGGTGCAGGTGCCTTTGTCCACCAGCACCCAGGCGTTGCCCTGGTAATCCGCCTTGGCGGTACCGGCGCAGGAAGTCCCGGCACCGGCGGCGCAATCGTTGGCACCGGCAAGGGACACGCCGAAGCATTTTTCCTGGGGCTTGGCCTCATCGGCATGGGCGGTGGCGGCGAAGGCACCGAGAGACAGTGCGAGGGTGGCGGCAAGGGCCGCGTAATGGCGCTTCATGGTGTGGAACTCCTGGCTTGACTGAATGTGGCCAGGGCGCTTGTGCGGTGGGTGACCACCTGCGCCATCTGGTAGACAGATTTAAAGCCAGGCGTGTATCCCGTCTGTGTCGCGTTCCCGCCTTCTATTCATGCCGGTGTATCAGGTGGGTGCTGAGACACAGTCTGATACACAGCCCCAATCGTGGTGAGCTGGGCTGTTATGGTGAACCGGGCTGTTATGGTGAGCCGGACTGTTGTGGTGAGCCGGACTGTTGTGGTGAGCCGGGCTGTTGTGGTGAGCCGGGCTGTTATGGTGAGCCGGGCTGTTGTGGTGAGCGGGCTTGCCCCGCGCTGGGCTGCGAAGCAGCCCCCCAATAGAGAACCACCGCATATCAACAGGCAAAACGCGACAGCCGATTTCAGGGCCGCTTCGCGCCCCAGCGCGGGGCAAGCCCGCTCACCACAACAATCCCGCTCGCCACAGACCACCGCCGTTTTATTCGGCTTCCCGAACGACACAATTAGAAATATTCGCCTTTCCGAACATCTTCCTTGCTTCGCCGCCGACGACCGCAGAAATCCCCATAAATTTCATACGGTTGTTGTCATCTTTGTTACATGCCAACTGGCATACATTCTGCTACATCAGGTTTTCTAGTAATAAAATGTTTCGAATCTGAAACAGTCTCATCGCCTGAAACCCTACGGCCCCGCGCCCTATAACAATGTCCATGCCCCAAAGGAGGGCGGCAATTCTCACCTTTTGATCGACTTCAACTCTCCAAGCCTGCTGCCGCACGTAAGCACCCAAAAGGGCGAATGGCCTGATCGCCAATAACAAGCCCGACTACAAAAAAGGACAAATTGATGAGTTCGAGCAAATACCCCGCAGCGTCCTTTATGGACCTCGCCCCCCAGGCCCCGGACCACACCGAGAACGCTATCGGTTTTGGCCCCTTTCTCTTGTTGGCGCGCCAGCATGTATTGCTGCGCAACGGCGAGCCGGTGACCCTCGGCAGCCGCGCCTTGTACTTGCTGATCGCCCTCGCCAGCCGGGCTGGCGAGTTGCTGGAAAAGTCCGAGCTGATCTCTTTCGCCTGGCCCAAGGTGGTGGTGGAGGAATGCAACCTGCGCGCGCAGATCGTGGCGCTGCGCCGGGCGCTGGGGGATGACGGCAACTTCAGCTACATCGTCACCGTGCCGGGCCGGGGCTACCGGTTTGTCGCACCGGTGACGATGCAGGCAGTGAGTGAAAGCACAGTGCCCCAAGCCATGATGCCGGCCCTGACGGCAGACGTACCCAGCCTGCAACCGGCGACGCCGGGCACGGTGATTGGCCGTGAGCAACTGATCCTGAGCCTTGCCGACCAGGTCCTGAGCCAGCGCTTCGTGACCATCACCGGCCCCGGCGGCATCGGCAAGACCACCGTCGCCCTGGCCGTGGCGCAACTGCTGCAGGGTCGCTTTCCCCAGGGCATGTGCTTCGTCGACCTGGCCCCCGCCACCAGCGGCCAATGGGTGGCCGGCATGCTCGCCAGCGCCCTGGGCATCCAGAGCGTAAGTGACGAGCCGCTGCAAAGCGTGGCCTCGGTGCTCGCCCACAGCCCGCTGCTGCTGGTGCTCGACAACTGCGAGCACGTACTGCAAGCCACTGCCGACGCGGTCGAAGTGCTGCTGCGCTGCGCGCCCCAGTGTTGCGTGCTGACCACCAGCCGCGAACCGCTGCGGGCCGACGGCGAACGGGTGCACGACCTGGCACCGCTGCTGGTGCCGGATGAAGACGCCAGCCTGAGTGCCGAGCAAGCCATGACCTGGTCCGGCATCGCGTTGTTTATCGAACGGGTCAAGGCCCTCGACCCCGGCTTCGTGTTCAAGGACGCCGACGTCGCCGCTGCCAGCGCCATCTGCCGTAAGCTCGACAGCAATGCCCTGGCCATCGAAATCGCTGCGGCGCGGGTGCGTACCTTCGGCATTCAGGACCTCGTGGGCTTGCTCGACGGCAGCTTCCGCCTGCAAATGACCGGCCGGCGTACCGCCCTGGCGCGCCACCGTTCACTGAGCGCGACCCTGGACTGGACCTACTCGATGCTCTCCGGCGACGAACAGGCGATGTTGCGCCAACTGGCGGTGTTTACCGGTTCCTTCACCCTGGACGCGGTCAAGGCCATGACCGCCAGCAGCACCCTCGATGGGCGCAACGCCCTGCCCTTGCTCGAAAGCCTGATGGACAAGTCGCTGCTGATCGCCGGTGAATCCCGGTTGCTCAAGCGCTACCGCCTGCTGGAAACCACCCGCGCCTACGCCCTGGAGAAACTCAACGAACACGGCGAAGCCGATGCCACCCGCCAGCGCCATGCACTGTTTGCCCTAGGGGTTTTGCAGGAAGCCGGGCAGACCCTCGACGGGCTTTCCCCCGAGACCTGGGTCGGCCTCTACGGCCCGGAAATCAACACGGTCCGCGCGGCACTGGAGTGGGCCTTTTCACCCTCGGGCGACCTGCCCACCGGCATCGAACTGACCCTGGGCGGCGTGCCATTGTGGCTGCGCCTGTCGCTGGTCAGCGAGTGCCGCACCTGGGTCGACAAAGGCCTGGCCAGCGCCGCCACCACCCCGCTGCCGCTGCGCCAGCGCATGCTGCTGCAAACCGCCCTGGCCAGTGTGCTGATGCTGACCTACGGCACCGGCGGCCCGATGCGTGAAGCCTGGCGCCAGGTGCGCGAAGACGCCCGCGACCTGGGCGACGCCGAACACAAGCTGCGGGCGCTGTGGGGCCTGTGGAGCGACCGTTGCGGCTGCAACCAATACGCCGAGGCGCTGGAACTGGCCGAGCGCTACATCACCCTGAGCCACAGCGGCAACCAGCAACTGCTGGGCAAACGCATGCGCGCCCTGGCGTTGTTCCACATGGGCGACCTGGCCGGTGCCCGGCAGAATATCGACGAGGCGCTGGGGTCACCCTCGGCACCGCGTTCGCACATTATCGATGTGCATTTTGACCAGCGCATCGCCGCCCGCTGCCTCAAGGCGCAGGTGCAGTTGCTGGAGGGCGATGTTGACCCGGCGCTGCGCTTGATCGGCAGTTGCGTCGATGAATCCATCACCCTCGATCATCCGGCAACCCTCTGGTACACCCTGTGCCTGGGGGCGATTCCGCTGGCATTGCTGGCGTCCAACCTGCCCAAGGTGCGCTATTACCTGGGGCTGCTGCAAGACAGCACGACACAGCAAGACCTGCACATTTGGCGTCAGTTTCGCCTGTGTTTCGAGAGCATCCTGCTGATCCGCCAGGGCTCGCCCGAGGAAGGCGTGCCGCTGTTGGGTGAGGCGTTGCACCACTTGCATGGGCAGGGCGATAGCCAGCTGTATAGCCTGTTGCGCTGCGAATACGCCCTGGGCCTGGCACGGCTCGGGCTGGAGAAACTGGCGCTGGAAGTGCTGGAAGACACCCTGCAATTGGCCCTGGGCCGGCATGAGCGCTGGTTCGTGCCGCAGATGCTGCGGATCAAGGCGCAGCTGATTCTGCGCCAGGCGCAGTTCGGCGCGGTGGACAAGGCCAAGGTGCTGCTGCGCCAGGCCTGGGTCGATGCGCAGTTGGCCGGCGCGCATTTTTGGCGGGCACAGATTGCCAGTGACCTGGCCAGGTTGCAGGAGCCGAAGATGCGGATTGCTTCGTTGCCAAGGTTTCAGCATCGGTAAAGGCCGCCAGTGCCGGTGCGTATCCGTTATTCAAGTAGCGGGTACGCACCCTGTTGATTCCCGAACAACCTGCCTTCTGATTGTTGCTTTTTCAGCGAACCTCTCGCACCACCAAAAAATACATAAATAAAATCAAATACTTAATTATGACAAAATGATGGCATATAGCTTGCTATCAACCCTTCAGCTTACTCTTCAAAGAGCGGCCCCTGCGTGACGGGACGGCACCCCGCCGGCCCCACGCTCAAGAATCGAATTTCTTAAGGGACCTTGCCATGCACCCTCTGCTCCGTTACCCGCGCCCCACCAAACCCACGCGCCCATTCATCCTCGCCAGTGCGCCGTTCATGGTCCTGCTGGCGGGGGACGCCTTAGGCGCGGAACAACCTGTCACCACCGCCCTGCCCCAAGTTACGGTGACCGCCCAACGCCACGAAGAATCTGCCCAGGACGTGGGTATCGCCCTCACTGCCCTCAGCGGCCAGGACCTGCAAGACAAGGGCGTGACCAAGGTCAACGACCTGCAAAACTACGTGCCCAACCTCGACATCGCGCCCCAGTACGGCGGCGGCAACCCGCTGTTCCGCATACGCGGTGTGGGCCTCAAGGACTACGGCAGCAACAACACCTCCACCGTCGGCGTGTACCTCGACCAGGTGGCGTTGCCCTACCCGATCCAGACCCAGGGCCAACTCTTCGACCTGGAGCGCGTGGAAGTCTTGCGCGGCCCCCAGGGCACGCTGTACGGGCGCAACAGCACCGCCGGCGCGATCAACTTCATCACCAACAAACCCACCCGGGAATTCCACGGCGGGCTGACCACCAACTACGGTTCCTACAACGCCAGCAACGTCGAAGGCTTTCTCTCCGGTCCGCTGACCGACACCTTGCGCGCCCGCCTCGCCGTCATCACCGAACAAGGCGGCGCCTGGCAAGAGAACCGCGTGACCGGGCAAAGCCTCGGGGACAAGGACAACACCTCGGTGCGCGGCCAGTTCGACTGGGACGCCACCCCCGACATCAACTTCAACCTGACCCTGCATGCCGGCCAGGACAAGTCCGACAGCCTGGGCTCCTACCTGTATCAGGGCCTCAAGCCCAATGCGACCAATGGCCGGGGCTACTCGGCCATCGGTGCCGAGAGCGACCCAAGCAAAACCGGCTGGGGCCTGACCCCGGGTTTTGCCAGGCTCACGGGCCTGTCGGTCGGTGACAAACCCCATCGCGACAACGACAACACCGGCTTCGCCCTCACCGGCACCTTCGACCTCAACGACCATTTGAGTGTCACCAGCATCACCGCCTCCGACCGTTTCCACCGGCGTGAATACATCGACTGGGACGCCTCGGTGATCCCGCAATCCGACGAATATTTCGACTCGAAAATCGAGGTGTTCTCCCAGGAATTGCGCCTGGCGTCCCACGACAACGAGCGCTTCAACTGGCAGACCGGCCTGTATTTCGCCCAGGACCGCCTCGACGAAAACTTCTATTCGGACTTCAGCGCCAACCTCGGCTACGGCACCTACACCTCGTACACCCAGAAGTCGAACACCTACAGTGCCTTCGCCCAGGGCGACTACCAACTGACCGACGACTGGAAACTGATCGTCGGCCTGCGCCAGGAAAAAGAACACCGCGAACTGCAAGACTTCAGCACCCAGCGGATCCTGGTAAACAGCGGCGTCTACAGCCTGGGCCAACTGAGTTTCCCGGCCGCCGACAGCGACCTCGACAGCAACTCCACCTCGTGGAAGCTGGGCCTGGAATACCAGGTCACGCCTTCGACCCTGCTGTATTCCACGATCAGCCGCGGGATCAAATCCGGCGGCTTCACCGCCTACAACTCCAGCTACGCCGAGCAGATCGCGCCGGTCAAACCGGAGAAACTGCTGGCGTATGAACTGGGCTTCAAAAGCGACTTGAGCGACACCCTGCGCATCAACGGCTCGGCGTTCTACTACGACTACCGCGACCAGCAGTACCAATCCCAAGTGTGGATCAGCCAGCAGATCGGCAACGTCGGGCGACTGGTGAATATTCCCAAATCGAAAATCTACGGCTATGAATTCGAGCTGCAATGGGAGCCGCTGCCAGGCCTGACGCTGGGCCAATACTTCGGCACCAAAAAGGGCAAATACCTCGACTACAAGGGCCTTGATAGCACCGCCACCCGGGCCGTGGGCTTTGCCTATCCGGTGTACACCGACTTCTCCGGCTCCAGCCTGACCAACTTCCCGAAAATCAGTTACGGCGGCCAGTTGCAATATGTGTGGGATGTCGGCGGCTTCACCTTCAGTGCCGAGAGCGATTACTCGTTCCACGACCGCATCGTCGGCAGCAACGGCACCACCACCCAGAAATACTGGCTGGCGAATGCGCGCCTGGGCATCACGCCCAAAGGCAGTCACTGGTCGGGTGCCTTGTGGGCCCGCAACGTGTTCGACAAGCAGTACGACCTGTACCACGGCTCGTTCCTGTCCAACGCACAGATCGCTACACCGGGTGAGCCACGCACCGTGGGAGTCCAGGCCAGCTACACATTCTGAGGACCTGTCATGACGTTTGATCTCAATCGCCGGCAGGCCTTGCGCCTGCTGGCCGGGGCGGCTGCCGCCCCGCTAATCCTGCGCTACGGCAGTGCCCTGGCCGGCGTGGCCACGCCGTTTACCCTGGGGGTCGCCAGCGGCGATCCCTGGCCGGACGGCTTTGTCATCTGGACCCGCCTGAGCACCCTGCCGCTGTTCCCCGGCAACGAGTACGCGTTACCGGCGAGCATCCCGGTGGACTGGGAAGTGGGCCTGGACGAAAACTTCAGCCGCATCGCCCAGCGCGGTCGCACCCAGGCCCTGGCGATCAATGGCCACGCGGTGCATGTGGAACTGCACGGCCTGCAGCCGGGGCGGGAATACTGGTACCGTTTTATCGCGCTGGGCGAACGCGGTCCGACGGGCCGCGCGCTGACGCTGCCGGCGCTCAACGCCAGGGTCGACCGCCTGAAACTCGGCGTGGCCTCCTGCGCGCATTACGAGCGTGGCCTGTTCAGCGCCTATCGGCACATGGCCAATGAACGGCCCGACCTGGTGCTGTTTCTCGGCGACTACATCTACGAATACACCAACAAGCCCGGTACCCCGGGCCTGGCCCGCAGCTATGGGGCGCCCGAGGCCACGGACCTCGCCGGCTACCGCTATCGCTACGCGCTGCACAAGACCGACCCGGACCTGCAACAACTGCACGCCGCCGCGCCGTGGATCGCCACCTGGGACGACCATGAAGTACAGGACGACTACTCGGGCCTTTCCTCCCAGGACCCAAGCGTCACTGTGGCCGCGTTCCAGCAACGGCGAGCGGCGGCGTATCAAGCGTTCCTGGAAAACATGCCGGTGCGTCGCCCGCCCATAGGCAGCAATGGCAGCCCGCAGATTTACCGGCGGTTTACCTACGGCGACCTGGCCGCCATCCCGGTACTCGATGGCCGACAATATCGCTCGCGCCAGCCGTGCTACCAGGCACCGAACTTCGGCAAGGGCCATATGGAATTGAGCCGTTGCGTCGACCTCGCCGACCCCGGGCGCACCCTGCTGGGTTTCGAGCAGGAGCGCTGGCTGTATGACGGCCTGCGCCGCAGCGACAGCCGCTGGAACCTGCTGGCCCAGGACCTGCTGGTGGCCCCGCTGCGGGCGCAAAAACCCGGCAGCGATGACGCCCGTTACTGGACCGACAGCTGGGATGGTTTCCAGGCCGCGCGGGGCCGCCTGATTGACAACCTGCGGGACAGCCGCGCGGCCAATCCGGTGGTGCTCAGCGGCGACTACCACTCCTTCTGGGCCAACCATCTCTACGAACGGCCTGAAGACCCCGACTCACGGCTGGTGGCCGCGGAGTTTGTCGGCACCTCCATCACCTCCAACGGGCCCAGCTATGAAGCGGTGCAATCGATCCTGCCGGACAACCCGCAGATTCGCTTCTACGACAGCCGCCCGCGCGGGTACCTGTCACTGGAGCTGACGCCGGAACGGCTGGAGGTGCGGATGCAGGCGATCTCGGATCGGCTGGACCCGAATGCCACGGTCTCGACCCTCAAGCAGTTTGTGGTGGAGAGTGGCAGCCCGCAGGTGCTGCCGGCCTGAGCCCCAGGGCCGGTGTGCGGCTATTGATCCGCTGCATAAATGACGGTTTGTGCGCTGTCGGGTGCAGCGGGTCGGCGGGTGAAGTAGGTGTCGCCTTCATCCGTATGGATCTCGTATTCAAACTTGCTGGCGGTGACATGCCGGATGATTTTCAGCACCCGCTGGAATTTCACGCTTTGAGTACCGTTCTGGTTGGGCCCGGTGAGCACGCTGACACTTTGAAACCAGCCGTCGTTCTTCCGGTTCGCCACCAGGGCGCCGGTCATGGCTTCAAACCGTTCCAGCCGGGTAAAGCCCCAGAGTGTCTGCTCCTCCACCGTTTCGCCGAGGGCGGCAGAACCGGTAAACACGAACAGGTTGATCGCCGGGCTGTCTTCGCAGAAGAAATCGTAAGGCACCAGCCCGTTGACCATTTTCTTACCGGCCACGAAGCCTTTTTTATGCACCTGAAACATCGCCACCTCCACGCCAATGGCGTCACTGAACATCAGCTCACGCAGGGGGAAAGTCTAAAGGCGCAGGGCGTACAGGGCGGTCAAGCCAATGTAATATCGTGTAAAGATCCCACCCGGGGCAGGTTGATCTCCACGGTCAACCCGCCGGGTGGCTGGTTGTACGCCACGATGGTGCCGCCATGCATTTCCACGGCCCGCAAGGCGATCGCCAGGCCCAGTCCGAAACCGCTATCGGCGTCATTCGGGCCGCGCTCGAAGGGCCAGAAAATACGCGGCAACCGCAGCGGTTCAACCCCCGGCCCCTGGTCACTGATCAAGACCCTCAGCCAGGGTGTGTAGGGGTTGATCTGCGCTGTGACCAGCACCGTCGTATCCGGTCGCGTGTAGCGCACCGCATTTCGAACGATATTTTCGAAACACCGGTACAACAGCTCGCCGCTGGCACGACTGACAAAGTCAGGGCACGCCTGCAAGCTGACACGACAGCCTTTGATGCCCGCCTCGAACTGCGCGTCTTCGACAATCACGGCCAGCAGCTCGATGATATCCACCGGCTCGCGCTCGATACTTTCGGGGCGGCCCTGCATGCGCGCCAGGGTCAACAGCGCCTCGATCAGCGTGTCCATGCGCGCCGACTCACGCTGGATGCGCCCGAGCATTTCCTGGCGTGCCGGGTCTTGCAGCAGCAGCCCGATGGCCACCTGCATGCGCGTCAACGGCGAGCGCAGTTCGTGGGAGATGTCGTGCAGCAGCTGTTGCTGGGCCTCCACCAGCAGTTTGAGCTGGTTGGCCATTCGATCGCAGTCTTCGGCCAGGTCAACGATTTCATCACGGCGCTTGCCCATCATCGGCCGCACCCGGGTTTCGAAGTGCCCCCGGGCCACGTCACCCATCGCCCGCCGCAGGTACGCCAGCGGCCACGCCAGGTAATAGGCCATATACCCGCTGAACAGCGCACTCATTACGGTGCCGATGATCAACGGAATCCAATGACCCAGCCGGCCGGGTTCGTGGGGAGGCTGGGAAGACCTGAGCGACAGCGCGGCCCCGTCCTTGCTGATCAGCGACTTTTCATAGGCCACCTGCGAGACCGGCGTGCCGGCCAGCAATTGACCGGCACTGTCATACACGCCAATGGCTTGGCCGTGGGCTGGCTGCCACACCGCCAGGAGCTGGCGGCCCGAATCGACACCGTACTGTTCCAGCAACTGTTCTTCGCTGGCCAGGATCGCGTCCAGATGGTGATCCCCGGGGCCAAGGCTGCCCGCCACGAGAATGCTCAACCCCACCAGGAACGTCAGGCTGGTGGCCAGCCAAAAGGCCAGGAACAGTTTCCAGAACAGCCGGCTGGGCTTCATCATTCGGCGATCAACAGGTAACCGAGGCCGCGCACGCTCTGGATCCAGGCCTTGGCATCCGGGCGCGGGCCCAACTTCTGGCGAATGCTGCTGATGTGCACGTCGATGCGTCGGTCATAACGGGTCAACGGGCAGCCCAGGGCATTGAGGGACAGGTCCTTTTTGCTCACCACCTGGCCGGCGCACCGGGCCAGCACTTCAAGCAGGCTGAATTCGGTACTGGTCAGCCCCAGCTCGCAACCGTTCCAACGGGCCTGGCGTTTGCCGGGCCACAGCATCAGGGCGCCGGTCGTTATGACCTCCCCGGTCGGCTGGCCCACGGGTTGCACCCGGCGCATGATCGCGCGCAGGCGCGCCACCAGTTCACCCGGGGAACTGGGCTTGGGCACGTAATCGTCCGCGCCAAGCTCCAGCCCGGTGATGCGGTCGATGTTGTCGCCACGGGCGGTGAGCAACACCACCGGCACCTGGCTGCTGGCGCGGATGCGCCTGAGCACTTCTATGCCCGACAGCCTGGGCAGCATCACATCCAGCACCACAATGCTGTAGCGCCCCGACAACGCCTCCACTTCACCCTCCTCGCCGGTGTGCACGCAGGTCGCCTCAAAGCCTTCATGCTCCAGGTATTGGCCGAGCATTTCAGTCAGTTCCTGGTCATCGTCGACTAGCAATACGCGGATCATGGCGAGCTCGTGAAGGGGTCTGGCCACAGTATCGCCCAGCGTCACCGCCCCGGCGCCAACCTTTACCTAACTTGACACTTGGTTAACCGCACCAAACCCCCGGCGCTCTTATGCTTGCCGTCCACCCGTCTGGCCGCGTCGTGGTGACCCGCCTGCGGCGAGTCATCCGTGCGCGCTTGCGCTGCTTGTCGATGTGTTCTGGAAAAGATCTTGATGAATTTTTCGCGCCTGCTCTGCTCGGTTGCGCTGCTGCTCAATGTCACACTTGCACACGCTGAAGCCTTCAAAATCTCGGATATCCGTATCAACGGTCTGCAACGGGTCTCTGCGGGCAGCGTGTTTGGTGCCTTGCCGCTGAACGTGGGGGACGAGGCGGATGATCGACGGCTGGTGGATTCCACCCGCGCGTTGTTCAAGACCGGCTTCTTCCAGGACATTCAGCTGAGCCGCGACGGCGATGTATTGATCATCAATGTGGTCGAGCGCCCGTCGGTGTCCAGCATCGAGTTCGAAGGCAACAAGGCTATCTCCACCGAAGACCTGCTCAAAGGCATGAAGCAGTCGGGCCTGGCTGAGGGCGAGATCTTCCAGCGCGCCACCCTCGAAGGCATGCGCAACGAGCTGCAGCGCCAGTACGTGGCCCAGGGTCGCTACGCGGCGACCGTCGACACCGAAGTGTTGCCACAGCCGCGTAACCGCGTGGGCCTGAAGATCAAGATTGACGAAGGCGCGGTGGCGGCGATCCAGCACATCAACGTGGTGGGCAACACGGTGTTTACCGACAAGGAACTGGCCACGACCTTCACCCTCAAGACCAGCAACTGGTTATCGTTCTTCACCAACGATGACAAGTACGCCCGTGAAAAACTCACCGGCGACCTGGAGCGCCTGCGCTCCTATTACCTGGACCGTGGCTATATCAACATGGACATCACCTCGACCCAGGTGTCCATCACCCCGGACAAGAAGCACGTCTACATCACCGTCAACGTCAACGAGGGCGAGAAGTACACCGTGCGTGAGGTGAAACTCAGCGGCGACTTGAAAGTGCCCCAGGACCAGGTCCAGTCCCTGCTGCTGGTGCAGAAAGGCCAGGTGTTCTCGCGCAAGCTGATGACCACCACCTCCGACCTGATCACCCGGCGCCTGGGTAACGACGGCTACACCTTCGCCAACGTCAACGGCGTGCCCACGCCCCACGATGACGACCACACCGTGGACATCACCTTTAACGTCGACCCGGGCAAGCGCGCCTACGTGAACCGCATCAACTTCCGGGGCAACACCAAGACCGACGACCAGGTACTGCGCCGGGAAATGCGCCAGATGGAAGGCGGCTGGGCCTCGACCTACCTGATCGACCAGTCCAAGGTTCGCCTGGAGCGCCTGGGTTTCTTTAAAGAGGTCAACGTCGAAACCCCGGCCGTGGCGGGTGTCGATGACCAGCTGGATGTGAACTACGCCGTCGAAGAACAGGCGTCCGGCTCGATCACCGCCAGCGTCGGGTTTGCCCAGGATGCCGGCCTGATACTCGGCGGTTCGATCACCCAGAACAACTTCCTGGGCACCGGGAATTACGCCAGCCTGGGCTTGACCCGCTCGCAGTATCAAAGCAAGTACAACATCGGGTTTACCAACCCCTACTTCACACCGGACGGGGTGAGCCTGGGCTATAACGCGTTCTACAGCGCCACCGATTACAACAACTACTACGACGATGGCAGCGGGGTTTCCTACTACTCCATCAACAGCTACGGCCTCGGCGCTACGATCGGCTACCCGATCAATGAAACCTCGCGGTTGAGTTTCGGCCTGACCGTGCAACACGACAGCATCGACCCGGGGATCTACAGCTCTGATGAGATCTACGACTTTCTGCAGCGTGAAGGCAGCGAGTTCACCAACTTCAAGGCGAACCTGGGGTGGTCGGAGTCGACGTTGAACAAAGGCGTGATGCCGACTCGTGGCTACTCGCAGAATTTGAACCTGACGGTGACGCTTCCGGGCAGTGACTTGAGCTTCTACAAACTCGACTACTCCGGGCAGACGTTCGTGCCGGTCACTACCTCTACTACGCTGCGTTTTCATACCAAGTTGGGTTATGCCAACGGATACGGTTCGACTGACGGATTGCCGTTTTATGAAAACTACACCGCTGGGGGCGAGGGTTCGGTGCGTGGGTTTGAGAGCGGGACGCTTGGGCCGCGCAGTACGCCGGCCACTGGCGCGTATGCCAGTGCGGGTCAGCAGTACTACACCGACCGGGATGCTGAGGCGCTGGGGGGCAATATCCTGATCACGGGCGGGGCGGAGTATCTGTTTCCGATGCCGTTTCTCAAGGACAACAAATCGGTGCGTACTTCGGTGTTCTGGGATGTGGGCAACGTTTACTCGAACAAGTGCGCCCTGAGTACTACCCAGGGGTGCAACGGGGTTGACCTTAGTCAGCTGGGCGCTTCTGTGGGTGTCGGGGCTACGTGGTACAGCCCGCTGGGGCCGTTGAGTATCAACCTGGCGCTGCCGGTTCGCACACCGGAGAATGCGACCAGGCAGGTGTTCCAGTTCTCCATGGGGCAGAATTTCTGACCTGCTGGAGTACATATCCGTTGTTGCGGTCAGGGCTGATATGGGTTCCGCTCTTACAGCGGGTCACTTTGGAAAAGCCCAAAAGTAACCAAAAGGCTCTTGCCCCACCACTCGGCACCTCGCTAATGCTCGGTGTGCCCTCTCTCCGGTACTACTCCGCGGGCCGCCGCGACGGGGCGTCCCTGCCCCGTCGCGGCTAAAACGGCGTCCTGCCGGTTTACCCGCTCCGTACTACCTGCGTTCGGCCAGCGTGGTTTAACGGGGCGCCTAAGATCAAGATCAAAAGCAGATCAACAGCACAGCGGCCTACAGGCCGGCTTGAGTGGTGTGAAGCAAAGGCAAAATCAAAATCTAAAGCCAGAGCGGGCACGGTCCAAATGTGGGAGCTGGCTTGCCTGCGATGGCATCAACTGGGTGTACCTGAAAAACCGAGGTGTCTGCATCGCAGGCAAGCCAGCTCCCACAGAAAAGCAGAGCTGCAGCAGTTTCAGATTTGGTTTTCGCTTTGGCTTTTGATCTGGCTTCTACCACTCAAGCCGGCCTGTAGGCCGCTGTGCTCTTGCTTTTGATCTTGATCTGGCCCTGACTGCCCCAATAAGCCCGAGGCCGAACGCAGGGGGTGCGGAGCGGGTAAACCGGCAGGACGCCGGTTTAGCCGCGCTGGGCCAAGGATGGCCCATCGCGGCGGCCCGCGGAGCATCGCCGGAGTGAGGGAACACCGAGCCTAGGCGAGGTGCCGACAGGCGGGGCAGAGCCCTTTGCTTACTTTGGGGCTTTTCCAAAGTGAGTCGCTGTAAGAGCGAAACCATAAGTGGCCGTTACCTAAATAACGGATATACACCCACTCACACCCGCCCCTCCCTGCCACACCCATCCCGCAACTGCGCCGCCAGCTTCCCCTCATCCAACGCCCCCTCCCACTTGGCAATAAACAGCGTCGCCACCCCATTGCCAATCACATTAATCAACGCCCCACCCTCAGAAATAAACCGATAAACCCCAAGCACCAACACCAACCCCGCCGCCGGAATCACATCCAGGCTGCCCAGCGTCGCCGCCAACGTAATAAACGCCCCACCCGTCACACTGGCCGCGCCCTTGGAAGTCAGCAGCAAAATCAGCAACAACGTGACCTGGTGCCAAAGGTCGAGGGGAATATCCAACGCCTGGGCAATGAAAATCGCCAGCACCGTCATGTTGATGCAACTGCCATCCAGGTTGAAACAATACCCCGACGGCACCACCAACCCCACCACCGATTTCTCACACCCCAGGCGCTCAAGCTTGCCCATCAACCGCGGCAACGCCGACTCCGAAGACGACGTCCCCAGCACCAGGAACAACTCATCACGAATGTACTTGAGAAACTGCCACAGACTGAACCCGGCCAACCGCGCCACCAGGTTCAACACCACAAACACAAAGAAAACCGCCGTCACGTAGTAGCAAATCAGCAAGTTGCCATACGCCCCCAACGACCCCACACCATACTTGCCGATGGTAAACGCCATCCCCCCAAACGCCCCCAGCGGCGACACGTACATGACAATCTTGACCATGCGAAAAAACGCCTGCGCCACCAGGTCAATCAGGTTCAGCAACGGCTTGCCCGCCGCCCCCAGCATCTGCAAGGCGAACGCAAACAGGATGGAAATAAACAGCACCTGCAGGATATCGCCCTCGGCAAACGCCCCAAACACCGTGCTCGGCACGATATGCGTAAGGAACCCCACCACACTCTGCTCATGGGCCAGCTTGCTGTAGCCGGCAACGGCCTGGCCATCGAGGGTCGCCGGGTTGATGTGCATCCCCGCGCCGGGCTGCATCAGGTTGACGCCGATCAGGCCGATCACCAGCGCCAGGGTCGTCAGCACTTCGAAGTACAGCAGCGACTTGAAGCCGACCCGGCCGATGCGCTTGAGGCTCTGCATGCTGGCGATGCCGCTGACCACGGTGCAGAAGATGATCGGTGCAATCAGCATCTTGATCAGCTTGATGAACGTGTCGCCCAGGGGCTTCATCTGTTCGCCCACGCCAGGGTAAAAGTGCCCGACGATGACGCCCAGCAGGATCGCCAGCAGCACCTGCACATACAGATGGCGCAGTACGCGGCGCAGGCGTGACGGGGATTTTTCCGAAATCATGCTTGTTATTGTTTTCATGAGTGGACCTTGTTGTGGGAGGGTGAAACCTCTACGACACGACGTTGATCAGGCTCCCGCTGTGGTAACCCTGAAGGTTGCCGAGGATGCCGTCGGCCAGCCGTTGCAGGCTGCTCTGGCTGGCCCAGGCCACGTGGGGCGTGACGATCAGGTTGGGATGCGGGCTGTTGAGCAAGGGGTGATCGGCCGGCGGCGGTTCCTGGCACAGCACATCCAGCGCGGCGCCACCCAGGCGGCCGCGCTCCAATGCCACGAGCACAGCGGACTCATCCACCAGCGGCCCGCGTGCGGTGTTGATCAGCAAGGCGCCGGGTTTCATCTGTGCACATTCAGCGGCGCCTATCAGGTGACGAGTGCGCTCGGTCAGCGGGCAATGCAGGGAAATCACGTCGCTTTGCGCCAGCACGGTTTCAAACGATTGGTAACCCTGGCGCACCGACGTCACGCCCCGGTGTTCAGCAAACAGCAGGCGCATGCCCAACGAACTTGCCAGGCGCGCCGTGGCCAGGCCAATCGCGCCTTTGCCGACGATGCCCAGCACGCTGCCTTGCACATCCTGGATCGGCGCGCGGTGCACGCAAAAGTGTCGCGAGTCCGGCCAGTCCTGCCGGGCCGCGCGCTGGTAGGCAAACAGCTGCCGGCGCAGGGCGAAGATCGAGGTGATCACTGATTCGGCAACGCTTTGCGCCGAATACGCCGGCACGTTGGACACCGTCACGCCAACGTCGCGGCAGGCGGCCAGGTCGACGCAGTCATAGCCGGTGGCCGCGACGCAGATGAAGCGCAGGTTCGGCAGTTGTTCCAGTTCGACGCGGCCGATGCGCACCTTGTTGGTGATCAGCACGTGGGCATGCCGGGACACCTCCACCACCTGCTCTGCGGGCGTATCGGGGCGGTCTTGCCAGTCGGTGACCCAGGCCGGCGCGGGAATGTGCAGGGGCAGGCTGTCGCTGTCGAGGAACACCACGTTCATGGCTGTACCTGCTCGGAAATCTCGATCAGGTTGAGGTCCGGGTCGCGCACATACACCGAGCGGATCGGCCCGGTGGCGCCCGTGCGCATCACCGGTCCTTCGATGATTGGCCACTCGACCCTGGCCAGGTGCGCAATCACCTGATCCAGTGGAACCGAGGCGATAAAACACAGATCCAGCGCCCCCGGCACCGGCAAATGCGCCTTGGGTTCGAACTCGTGGCCGCGCACGTGCAGGTTGATTTTCTGCTGGCCGAAGGCGAACGCCTTGCGCCCGCCGGCGAAGGTCTGCACCTGCATGCCCAGCACGCGCACGTAGAAATCCTCGGCGGCAACCGGGTCGATGGTGGTGAGTACCAGGTGGTCAAGATGGTCGATCATGGGCGCAGCTCCAGGGTGTTGGCCACCTGCTTTTCCAGGCTGGCGACATGGGCGGGAATCGGGTGCAGGTCCAGGCGTTTGCCGGCCTTGAGGACCTGGCTGGGAATCTCGTGGCCGATCAGGCCGGGCAGTTGCCGGGCAACCGCCAGCACGCGGTCGAGGTCGACGCCGGTGCTGAAGCCCATCAGTTGCAGCATGTGCAGCAGGTCTTCGGTGCACACATTGCCGCTGGCACCCGGCGCGTAGGGGCAACCGCCGAGGCCGCCGAGGGATGAATCGAAGCGGTCAACCCCGGCGTCGATGGCCGCCAGGGCGTTGGCCAGGGCCATGCCACGGGTGTTGTGAAAATGCAGGGTCAGTTGCAGCGCCGGGAACCGCTCACGCACAGCCCGGGACAGCGCCTCGACCTGGCTCGGGTAGGCCATGCCAGTGGTGTCGCACAAGGTCACGCCACGGGCACCCAATTCCGCGAAGCGCTCGACCCAATGCAGCACCTCCCCCACCGGTACATCGCCCTGCATCGGGCAGCCAAACACCGTCGACAGCGACACATTGATCGCCACCGGGCCCTTGGCGCCGATCACGCTGAACACTTCGCGCAGTTGAGCGAACGACTGCTCGCGGCTCATGCGCAGGTTGGAGCGGTTGTGGGGTTCGCTGACCGACATCACCAGGTTGGCTTCATCAATGTTGCACGCCAGCGCCCGCTCGGCGCCACGCACGTTGGGCACCAGCACGGTGTACTCCACCGCGGGGTTGCGCCGGATGCCGTGCATCACCGCTTCGGCATCCCGCAACGCGGTGATGGCCTTGGGCGAGGTAAACGAGGTGACTTCGATCTTGGCGAAACCGCACTGGCTGAGGGCGTCGATCATGGCGATCTTGTCGGCGGTCTCGATAAACCGTGCTTCGTTCTGGAAGCCGTCACGGGTGGCGACTTCCTGCAAAAACAGGCGTTGCATGGCTGTTCCTCCGGTTCAAATAATGCCGCGCTGGCGCCAGTCGGCTTGCTGCGCGGGGGCGATGCCGAGGCCGTCGAGGATCTCGGTGGTGTGCTGGCCCAGGGTGGGCGCCGGGTGCAAGACGCGGCCCGGGGTGGTGCCGAGCTTGGGCACGATGCCGGGCAAGGTCACCGGCGTGCCGTCGCCAAGCACGCTGTCGAGGAGCATGTCGCGGGCCCGGTAATGCGGGTCGTGGGCGATGTCGGCGGCGGTGTAGATCTTGCCGGCGGGGATGCGCGCTTCGGTGAGGATCGACAGCACTTCTTCCAGCGGCAGGTGTGCGGTCCATTGGGAGATGGCGGCGTCGATGCGTTCAACCTGCAACACCCGGCCGTCGTTCTGCGCCAGCGCCGGGTCGGCGGCCAGGTCGGGGCGCCCGATCACTTCCATCAGGCGCTGATAGATGCTGTCGCCATTGCCCGCGATCAACGCAAAACCGCCATCGCGGCAACGGTACGCATTGGTCGGCGCAATGCCCGGCAAGCTGCTGCCGGCGGGTTCGCGCACGGTGTTGAACACCGAGTATTCGGGCAACAGGCTTTCCATCATGTTGAACACCGACTCGTACAGCGCCACGTCGATCTGCTGGCCTTCGCCGCCGTTCTGGTCGCGGTGCCGCAGGGCCAGCAGGATGCCGATCACTCCGTGCAACGCCGACAGCGAGTCGCCAATGGAAACGCCCACTCGCACCGGCGTACGCCCCGGCTCGCCGGACAGGTGGCGCAGGCCGCCCATGGCTTCGCCGATCACGCCGAAGCCGGGTCGGTCCCGATAAGGGCCGGTCTGGCCGTAGCCGGAAACCCGCAGCATGATCAACTTAGGGTTCAGCGCATGCAGCGTGTCCCAGCCCAGGCCCCAGCTTTCCAGGGTACCGGGGCGAAAATTCTCGATCAGCACATCGGCGTCGGCCACCAGTTGGCGCACTACCTGCTGGGCCTCGGCCTGGCGCAAATCAAGGGTCAGCGAGCGTTTATTGCGTGATTGCGCGGCCCACCACACGGACGTGCCGTCGTGCAGCAGTCGCCATTTGCGCAGCGGGTCGCCGGTCACCGGCGGTTCGATCTTGACCACCTCGGCGCCGAATTCGCCGAGCATCTTGGCGGCAAAGGGTCCGGCAATCAGTTGACCCAGCTCCACGACCTTGAGACCTTGCAGCGGTAAGCCCATGACGTTTTCCGTTCTTGTTGAGTGCGTGTGCCCTGGATAATCGACACAAACCGGGCGGATGAAAATTTCGGATTTCGCCACTATCCTTTCCAGATTGGAAACCCTCGGACACCCTTGATGATCAATCCCCTGCATTTCGACCTGCTGTCCCTGCGCTTGCTGATCTTCGCCGCCGAAACCGCCAACCTCACCCGCGCCGCGGAAAAGGCCAACATGACCGTCTCGGCGGCCAGCAAGCGCCTGGCCGAACTGGAGCGCACCACCGAGTGCCCGCTGTTCGTGCGCCTGCCACGGGGGCTGGAGCTGACGGCGGCGGGACAAGGCATGGTTGAACACGCAAAAATCATCCTGGAAGGCGTCAACCGCATGGCCTGCGACGCCAGTGACTACGCGGTGGGGGTGCGCGGGCATGTGCGGCTGTTCGCCAACACTTCGGCGGTGGTGCAGTTCCTGCCGGACGACCTGGCGGCGTTCCTGCGGGACAACCCCCACGTGCGCATCGGCCTGGAAGAAGCCCTCAGCGAGCCGATCATCCAGGCGGTGGAAAGTGGCCGCGCCGATATCGGGATCTTTGCCGATAACGTCCCGGCCGAGGGGCTGTACAAGCTGCCGTATCGTGAAGACCGGCTGGTGTTGCTGGTGCCTGTGGGCCATGCGCTGGCGGCGCAGCGCTGTGTTTCTTTCAGCGACACCCTGGGCTTTGACTACGTGGCCCTGAATCAGGGCAGCTCGCTGCTGCGCCGGATCACCGACGCCGCCGCGAGCGCCGGCAAGGTACTCAAGGTGCGGATCCAGGTCAGCAGTTTCGACGGGATCTGCCGGATGATCGAAGCCGGGCTGGGCATCGGTATCCTGCCGTTGTCATCGGTGCGTGACGAATTGCTGGGCAGCCGGTTGATCGCGGTGGAACTGGACGACGACTGGGCGCAGCGCACCCTGTTTGTCGGGGTCAGCAGCCAGGCGCAGTTGGCACCGGAAGCAGCAAAGCTGTTCGAGTACCTGAGCCAGCGCAACCCTTAGCGAAACCGCGCGATCACCGCCTCCACCACCGGGTTGGGGCGCTGGGTGTTCCAGGCGATGGCCGTGGTCACGACATTGAGTTTCTGGCTCAACCCGCGAAACACCACATTGGCCGGGGCCAGTTTTTTCAGCGACGCCGGCACCAGCGCAATGCCCTGCCCATAGCTGACAAAGGCGATCTGCGAGGCCACCGAACGCACCTCATGCAGCACCCGTGGGGAAAAACCGCTGGCGCGGCAGGTGGCGATCAGGTTGTCGAAATACACCGGGCTGACATTGCGCGAAAACATCACCAACGGTTCATTGGCCAGGCTCGACAGGCTGATGCGCGTGCGGCTCGCCAACGGGTGATCGGCCGGCAAGGCCACCACCAACCGGTCTTCCGTCAGCGGCAGCGACTGCACCGAGGCGCCCAGGTCGCCGTCCAGACGGGCGAAGGCCAGGTCGATGTCCCCCGCTTCCAGCGCCGGCAGCGCCTCGACGCTGTCGATTTCCCGTACCGACACCGTGAGCTGGGGGTAATCGAGTTTCAGTTGTTCGATCAGGCCGGGCAACACATCGAACATCGCCGTGGAGATCGCGCCAATGGTCAACATCCCCGACTGCCCCGCCACCGCCTCCTCCACCGCAAGCTCCAGGCGCTCCAGTTGCTCGGCGAACTTGCGCACCGCCGGCAGGATCGCCGCGCCCACCGGGGTCAGCTGGGCCCCGCGTCGCGAGCGGTCGAACAGCTTGACCTTGAGCGCCTGCTCCAGCACCTGGATCTGCTCGCTCAGAGGCGGCTGGGACATGCCAAGGCGCTTGGCGGCGCGGCCGAAGTTCTGCTCTTCGGCCACCGCGAGGAACAGCCAGAGGTGACGAATCAGGCGAAAGTTGATCATGGTTTTATCCATAGGTTAAGCGTATGCAAGGCTTCTGTACTTCGTAATATACCTATCAAAGCGACTCGCTGACACTGGCCGCCTCCGTCACCCGAGGCTTGCCCATGACCGCTGACCACTTGCTCGACCGCCTGGCCGCACTGGACACCAACACCGTGTCCGACGCCCTCGATTTCCTCGGCCTGTCCGGTGCCACCGTAGGCCTGCGCCCGCTGTGGAACTGCCCGAAAATCGTCGGCCGCGCCAGTACCGTATTGCTCGGCCCCAAGTCCGACGTGGCCCCCACGGTGCACCTGATCACGCCGGTAATTGAACAGGTTGAAACCCGCGACCGGGTGCTGGTGATTGCCGGCGGCATCGAGGGCATTTCCTGCTGGGGCGACATCATCGCCAACGCGGCGTCGCGCAAACACATACGCGGCACGGTGATCGACGGGTTCAGCCGTGATATCGACGGCAGCGAGGCCATCGGCTACCCGGTGTACGGGCGTGGCGTGACCATGATCAGCGCACGCAACCGCGTGGTGCAGCTCGATGCCGGCGTGACCCTCAGCGTCGCGGGCGTCAGCGTCAGCGAGGACGACTATGTGATCGCCGATGTGTGCGGCACGGTGTTCGTGCCCCAGGCGATGATCGAAAAGGTCCTGGACCTCGGCGAGCGCATCGCCCGCCGCCAGGACGGCATGGTGCAAGCGGTGCGCAGCGGACGCTCGGTGGTCGAGGTGATGCACGACGCACAGTTCGAGGCAATCACCCAATGAGCACCGATATCCAGCGGCTCAACCCGCGCCTGGCCAGCGCGCAACCGTCTGCCACCTATCGCATCATGGACCGCGTGGCAGAACGCCGTGCGCAAGGCGCGCAGATCATCTCGCTGTGCGCCGGCGAGCCGGATTTCGATACGCCGGCGCACATCCGCGAAGCCGCGATCCAGGCCATTGAAAACGGCCATACCCGCTACACCCAGGTGGCGGGTGCCCGCGCCCTGCGCGAAGCGGTGGCGGCGAAGTTCCGGCGTGAAAACGGCCTGGACGTGTCCTGGCAGGACACCCTCGTGTGCAACGGCGGCAAACAGGTGATCTACAACGCCCTGGCGGCCACCCTCAACGACGGCGACGAGGTGATCGTGCCCGCGCCGTACTGGGTCAGCTACCCGGAGATGGTGCAGCTGTGCGGCGGCGAAGCGCGCATCGTCACCTGTGATGCCGACAGTGGGTTCAAGCTGACAGCCGAGGCGCTGGCCGCCGCGATCACCCCTCAGACCCGCTGGCTGATCCTTAATTCGCCCTCCAACCCCACGGGTGCGGTGTACAGCGAGGACGAGTTGCGGGCACTCGCAGCGGTGTTGTTGGCCCACCCGCAGGTGCTGATCCTCGCCGATGACATCTACGAGCACCTGATCTTCGACGGCCAGGCATTTCACACCCTGGCCCAGGTTGAACCGCAGCTGGCACCGCGCACATTGACCATGAACGGTGTGTCCAAGGCCTACGCCATGACCGGCTGGCGCATCGGTTTCGCCACCGGGCCGCGCTGGTTGCTGGAGGCCATGGAAAAACTGCAAGGCCAGCAAACCTCCGGCGCCTGCTCGATCTCGCAACAGGCGGCCCTCGCTGCACTGGAAGGCCCCAAGGACTTCATCCGCGACAGCCGCGTGGCGTTCCAGGCGCGTCGGGATTTGATGGTCGACCTGCTGAACGACACCCCGGGCCTGGGGTGCATCCGCCCCGCCGGCGCGTTTTATGCGTTTGCCTCCTGCGCGGCGCTGATCGGGCGTACCTCGGCGGGCGGGCGCGTGCTGCACAGCGATGAAGACGTGGCCCTGGCGCTGCTCGATGAGGCCAATGTGGCCGTGGTCCACGGCAGCGCCTTTGGCCTGGGGCCGTACCTTCGCATCGCCTATGCACTGGATGATGCCTCGTTGCGCCAGGCGTGCGAGGCAATCCGCGGCTTCTGCAGCAGCCTGCTGACTGAAGAGGAAAAGTGATGAATTCACATAAATAAATATCGCTAATGGTGGCGTTCGGCCCTTCATAAGATTAGGGCCGAACAGGACAACACTCACAACAACAAGGTCCGCCCCATGTCTATGCCTGAAGTCATAAAACCCGCTGTGCGCAGCCAATACCGCTGGGTGGTCGCGGCGCTGATTTTCCTGATCTACACCGTGGCCGCGGCCGACCGGGCCAACCTCGGCGTGGCGCTGCCGTTTATTCGCCAGGAATTTGAAATGAGCAACGCCCAGGCCGGCGGTCTCGTCAGCCTGTTCCTGCTGGCTTACGCCCTGGCGCAATTGCCTTCGGGCTTTGCCTTCGGCCGCTTTGGCGTGAGCCGCATCCTCCCGGGGGCCATGGTGCTGACCTCGTTGCTGACCGGCCTGGTGGGCACCGCCAGCTCACTGCTGGCGCTGAAACTCTATCGCCTGGGGCTGGGCGTCGCCGAAGGCCCGTTGCCCATCAGCATGACCACCACCATCAACAACTGGTTTCCGGCGCGGGAAAAAGGCACTGCGTCGGGGATCTTTCTCTCGGCGGTGAAGTTCGGGCCGGTGATCGTGCCGCCGCTGTGTGCCGTGATCATTTCGGTGTGGGGCTGGCGCGAGATTTTCTACTTCTTTGCCATCCCCGGCATCGTGCTGGCGGTGGTCTGGTACTTCATGGTCGCCGACCACCCGTCCCGCAGCCGCTTCGTCAATCAAGCCGAACTCCAGTACATCGTCGAAGACACGGCAATCACCCAGACCGCCCGCGTGCACAAGACCCCGGCCTGGGTGGAAAAGCTCGACCGGATGATTCGCACCCGCGATGAAAAGCGCCTGGAAACCAACCGCGAGGTGTTCAAATCCTGGAACGTCTGGGGCTGCGCCACCAGCTATTGCTTCCAGCTCGGCGTCTCCAGCGTGCTGCTGGCATGGATCCCGACCTACCTGATGACGGTCAAGCAGTTCTCGATCATGAACATGGGCCTGGTCTCGGCAGCGCCCTGGGTGGGTGCGGTGCTGGGCAACCTGCTGGGTGGCTGGTGCTCCGACCGCCTGATGGGCGGGCGCCGCAAGCCGGGCATGCTGCTGTCGGCGGTCGGTACCTCGTTGATGATGTACCTGCTGATCAACTCACCGGCCGAACCCCTGCCCTATGGCTTGCTGCTGATGCTGACCGGCGTGGTGTTGAGCCTCGGCTTCTCCTCCTACATGGTCTACCCGATGGGCCTGACCACCAAGAAGACCTTCCCGATCTCCAACGCCATCGTGAACATGATCGGCCAGCTCGGCGCCGCTGCAACGCCCTTCATCACCGGCCTGCTGCTGGACAACTACGGCTGGAACTACGTGTTCGCCTGGCTGGCGATCGGCTCGTTCATCAGCTTCATCATCTTGCTGACCATCGCCGAGCCGCGCCCGGCCTCCCCCCACCCGAACTGATTTGTCACCACCACAAGGAGTTACCCATGTCGCCCCAAGACCAAGAATTGGTTGCCCTGTTTGCAGGCCTGGACACCCCGGGCGTGTCCGACGCCCTGGACAAACTCGGCCTGCCCGGCCAATGCCTGGGGATCATGCCCCTGGATAACTATCGCCAGGTGGTGGTCGGCCCGGCCTTCACCGTGCGCTACGTCAGCGCCAGCACCCCGCCGGGCACCGTCGGCGACTTTGTCGATGACGTGGCCGAAGGCGATGTGGTGGTGATCGACAATGACGGGCGCACCGACTGCACCGTGTGGGGCGACATCATGACCCAGTACGCCGGCAGCCAACGGATCGCCGCGACCGTGATCGATGGCGTGTGCCGCGACGTGAGCAAGGCGCTGGGCGACGGCTACCCGTTGTTCACCAAGGGCCGGTTCATGCGCACCGGCAAGGACCGGGTTGAAGTGGCGTCTGTGAACCAGCCGGTTTCCATCGGCCAGGCCCGCGTATGCGCCCGCGACATCGTGGTCGCCGACGCCAACGGCGTGGTGATCGTACCCCGCGAGCGCGCCCATGAAGTGGCGGCCTGCGCGCGCTCGATTGAAGCGGTGGAAGCGCGTATCCGGGCGCTGCTGGATGAAGGCAAATCGTTGCGCGAAGCGCGGGCAGCGCTGGGCTATCACACCCTGCAACGCAAGGGCTGACCCACCCTTAGTTGGCCGGTCGCAACAGCTGCATCTGCTGGCGGTAGTCATCCGTCACCTGTCGCGACTGGCCGCTGCTGGTAATCACCCGGGGCGTGATCAGCACGATCAATTCGGTGCGGTCTTTTGATTTGCTGGTGTTGCCAAACAACCAGCGCAGCCCGGGGATTTTCCCCAGGTAGGGCACGGCGCTGACACTCTCGGCGTTGTCCTGCTTGATCAGCCCGCCGAGCAACACGGTCTGGCCGCTTTGCACCGCCACCTGGGTCGACACCGAGCGCGTGGAGATCCGCGGGTTGTTGGGCGTATCGCTGCTGTTGGTGGTCGGGCTCTCGGCGTCGCTGACCTGTTGCTGAATGTCCATATACACCAGGCCGCCCGGGTTGATGCGCGGCACCACGTCCAGAATCACCCCGGTCTGCACGTATTCGACGCTGCTCAAGGTGGTGTCGGAGTTGCCGGTGTTGACCGTGGTCTGGCTGATGGGGATGTTGTCGCCCACCTGGATCTGCGCCGGCTGGTTGTTCATCACCACCAGCGACGGCGCTGACAACACCTGGGTGCGGCCATTGGTTTCCAGGGCGTGCAAGGCCACTTGCAGGTTGGAGCTGACGAAGGAATAGAACAGCGAATCGGCGCCCAACCCCGCCCCGCCACCGCCCAGCGCGCCCTGGCTGCCGGGGGTGTTGGCCACCGTGGTGCTGGTGGAATTGCCCGCCAGCCGCCCCAGGTACCATTGCACCCCGAGGTCCAGCTCGCCGGTGAGTTTGACTTCGAGGATGCGCGTCTCGATCTGCACTTGCAGCGGCGGGTTGTCGAGGCGCTTGATCGCCGACTCGATCTCCTTCCACTGCACCGGGCGGGTACGCACCAGCAACTGGTTACTGCTTTTTTGCGCGGTGATCCGGGTGCCGGCGTCGAGGCTTTTGTTGGCAGCACCCTGCTCCGCACCTTCACTGTCTTCGCTGGCGGCCGGGGCCGGGGCTTCAGCCTCACTGGCGGGCGGGTTATTGCCGCTGTTGTCCAGACCACCCGGGGTGCTGCCACCGGTGTTGAGTGACGACAAGGTCGCGGTGCGCAACCCCGGCGCCACCTTGGCCGGGGTGTCATCCTTGATCGCGCCGGTGCCGTAGATTTGCCGCAGGTACTTGGCGAGGTCGGTGGCCTTCATGTTGCGCACGTCGTAGACGTACATCTGCGGTTCGTTGCCGCCGCCTTCGTCGATGGTGTGAATCCAGTCGCCGACTTCGCTGAGGTACTGCGGCTGGGACGAGATCGCCACCACCGAGTTGGTCCGCTCAATCGGCAAAAACCGCACCATGCCCGCCAGGGGCATGCCGCTGTCGGGGCCGAACATTTTCTGCAGTTCGGGCATCAACTCGGCCACCGAGGCCCGTTGCAAACCGAACACCCCCACCGACATGCCTTTGAGCCAGTCGACGTCGAAGGTGTCGATGGTGTCCTGGTAGTTGGCCAACTCATCCGGCGTGCCGGCCAGGCTCAGCACATTGCGCGCCGGGTCCACCAGCAGGAACGCGTTTTCCCGGGCGAACGGCTTGAGCAGTTTCTGCATTTCCGTGGCCGAGATATAGCGCAGCGGAAACAGCCGCGCCGAGAGCCCGCTGGAAGGCTGGGACACGCTCATTTCCGGCACCAGCTTGCCCGCCACGGCCTGGTTGGCCGGCAGGATCACGTAGCGCTGGCCCTGGCGGATCATTGCGTTATCGGTCCACGACAGCAGGGTTTCGAGGATCGACAACGCCTGCTGCTTGTTCACCGGTTTTGAGGTGGAAAAGCTCACGTTGCCCTTCACGCCCTGGGCGATGCTGTAGTTCTCGTGCAACAGGTCGCCCATCACGCTGTTGATCACCGCTTCAATCGGCTGGTCGGCGAAGTTGAACACGATGTCGCCACTGGCCTCATCCTTGACCGCCGGCGCCGGCGCGGGCTGGCGCACAAACTGCTGGTTGCCGCGAATCAACTGGCGCTGGGGCGGCGTGGGCCTCTGGGATTGGCGACTGTCAGCAGCAGGCGGCTCGCTGATCGGGTCCACGGGCGGCCGTTGCGAGCCAGTGCCCTGCATCGCCTCGTGGAGCAAGGCGTCGTCCGGGTCGAGGCGATCGGGGAATGACCCACAGCCGCCCAGGGAGACGGCGGTGGCCAGGCAAAACACAGTGGTGCGCAAGGCGCCGGGGCAAGTATCGATCAAGGGGCGGGCTCGTGAGGAAGGGAAATCGGTGGCGTGGTGGACGGCGGCGGCAAACGCAGGACACTGAGGCTCAGGAGCTGCGTGCGTCCATCCAGCACAAAACGGGCGTGCAACGGTGTCAGGTGTTCCAGGCGCCAGCCATTGGGCAAGGTCTGGCCCTGATGGACTTTGAGTGGCGGGCCTTCCGCTCGCGTGAACAGCGCAACCCGCAGGTCGCCATCCAGCAGCACGCCGCTGAGCTTCAGGCTCGACAGGCTGGAAATCTCGGCCTGGCCAACGGCGGCATCGGGGCTGCGGTCGGGGCTGAACAGCGGCGCCTGCCAGGTGCCGGCGAGGCTTTCCAGGGTCGCGCTCGGGGCGACAAGCACCTTGGCCGAGGCATTGGCGCGCGCTGTACCGGCGGGCTCATCCAGCCACTGCGGCGCATCGCCGATGCTGCTCAGGATGCCCACCATCAGCAGGCCCAGCAGCCCCGCCACACCGAGCAAGCCCCACTCCAGGGGGCGCAATGCATTGATCATCGGCGGGCCTGCGTGGCGTTTGCCGGTTGCAGATAGCCGCGCACCAGCAGGTGCACCACCAGCTTTCCGGCGCCACCGCTGGCCGGCGCATTCGGCCCACGACGGATGCTCATCTCATCCACGAACAGGAACGGCCGCTGGTACTCCAGCTCATGCAGGATCGCAGTCAGGGGCTCGATGGCACAGTTGAGGGTCAGGCTGACTTTTACCTGGCGATAGGGCTCGGTGTCGTCCTGCTCCGGGGTGATGGGCATGCGCTGGGTCAGGCTGCACCCGCCGCCGAGGCTGGCGCGGCTGCTGATCAGGTCGGCGATGCGCTGCATCAGGTCGGCCGCCACGGCGCTGGGGTCATCCCCGGGCAACAGGCTGGTGCTGCTGGCCGGGTCCTGGCGGGCTTGCTCCAGTTGCTCGCGCAAGGCGGCGCCCTGGTGCAGCAGGCCGGCGTAGCGTTGCTGTTGTTCGCGCAGCTGTTCGGCTTGCTCGCCCATGGCACGCAATGGCCCGGCGAACCAGCTGTCGATCAGCAGCCAGTAAGCGCTGCCGAGCACCAGCGCCAGCAGCAGCAAGGCCGCGCCGCGACGTTCACGGGGTGTCAGTGGTCGGCGCATCGGCGGCCTCCTGGTGCAAGTGGGCGCTCAAGGAAAACTGATCCTTGCCGGTTTGCGCATCGGGTTGGATCACCCCTTCGAACTGGGCGTTTTCCAGGCTGTGACAGGCCTTGATCCGGGTGATCAAGGCACTCGCCTTGGCGCTCTGCCCGGAGAAGGACACGTCGGCGCCGTGGCTGACGTCCAACTGGTCGATCCAGGTGTCGGCGGGCAGGCACGCGGTCAGTTCATTGAGCAGTGCAGCCAGCGGCGGTTGTGCCGACTTGCGGCGAATCAGGTACTGCGCGGCGCCACGGGTGTTGAGCAATTGCTGGCGCAGGCGCTGGACCTCCGCGACCTGGGCTTTTTGCTGCTGCACCTGCTCATGCATGACGTCGAGCACCCGCTGGCGGTCGTTGAGCCACAGCAGCATCGCCGCAATCAGCAACGCGCCGCACAGCCACGGCAAGCTGCGTTGCAAGCCCTTCCCGGCCGGGCGCTGGCGGGGGCGGAGCGGAGCCGGCAGCAAATCGATGCCCATTGCGTTCACATCCACCGCGTGGGGCTGCAAGCCGAGGCCGGCGCAGTCCACCAGGATCTGGTCCAGACGCTCTCGCAGGATCGCCACCAGGGTCACCTGCACGTGCGTGGCGGTGCGCCGCTCCTGACGGGCCACGAAGTACAACTGCCCGGCCTCGAACGGGGTAAAGCGGTCCAGCTCGTAACCCACCACCGTCGACAGGTTGCGCGCCGCCGCCAGGGGCAACTGCAGGGTTTGCAGCAGTACCGCCGAGGGCGCAAGCACCAGCACCTGGCGCACTTCGCCGGGGGGCTTGGCCACCGGCTCGGTCAAGGGCCAGTGGTAGCGGTGCTCGGGAATGTCGTGGAGCGACAGCCACGCCGGCAGGCAGCCACGCAGCTCCTTGAGCCACAGCCGCCAGCCCAATTGCAGCAAACTGCCGTGCCAGCGCCGGGTGAGCGGTGCTGCCAGCTGTTGAAGGCGCGCCACGGGCGCTGAAAGGTCTGGATTCATTCTTGCCAACGCAGCACCCGATAAGGTTGTGCGCTTCCCTCCGATGGGCTCAATAACACGGTGGTGCGTAACCGGGCGTGGTAACCGCCGGGGCGTTGCGCGCGACTGTCGATCACCAGCACGTCACCGGGGTCGGCGCCCACCGCGCTCTGCCGGGGCAGATCCAGGGCGTGGCCCATCAACGGGCTGGCGAAGGCGGGATCGGGCCGGTCCAGGCCACTCCACAGGCTGATTTCCGGGGCGAGCCGGCTGTACAGCGCCTGGGTCATGCCAGGCAATTGCCGCACTTCCTCCACCACCCGAAACGGTGCCAGGCCTTCGTTGCGCCGCGCCTCCAGGTCCTTGGCCAGCCGGTTGGCCTGGGCCTGGGTGGCGCCGCAGGCCAGGGCCAGGCGGGCAAAATCGGTGGGCTCGGCGCTGTTCAAATACAACTTGCCGCGCTCGCTGTGCAGGCTCACCTGCAACTGCGCGTCATCAAACACCAGGGGCATTTCCCGGCCATCGGCAATCCACTGTTTACGCTGCAAGGGATCGGCCAGCGCCTGCAGGGCCAACGCCACGCCCGCCTCCGCCGCCAGCAGCGCCTGGGTGTGCTGGCGATGCCACAGGGCCTGGCGAGTCTCCAACTGCACCCAACCGGCCAGGCCGCCCAGCAGCAGGCTGAGCAACGCCAGCACCCACAGCACCAGCAGCAGTGCAACGCCGCGCTGGTGCTTCATTCGCCTGCCCCCGCACTGGAGAGATTCAGCCGCAGGGCGACCACCTGGGTCACCCACGGCACCGGCCCGTTGACCCGCGCCGCAATGCGCACCGCGTACGGCAGGCGCTTGGTCCACGGCCAGTCATTGATCCAGCCCGTGGCCTGGCCCTTGGGCGACACGCCGCGATAGCTGAATTGCAGGGCCTCGACGTTCCTCAGCAACACCTGCGGCTCGCTGCGGGTGGCCGGCACACTCACCTGGGCGCTGGACTCAAACCGCGCGAACGCCACCTGCAACTGGCGCTCCGCCAACTGCAAGGTGAAGCGCTGGATGCCGCCACCGAGCACGCCCGGCAACGTCGCGACGAATTGCAGGCGCTGGGCAGAGCCGACGAAAAAGCCGTTGGTCTGGCTGTCGTCCTCGGTCACGTCCAGTGGCAGCGCCTCGCTGATGGCCGTGCGCAGAAACTGTTGGGCGGCGCGCATTTCATCCAGGCTGACGGTGTAGCGCTGGGCCTTGAGCACGGCGCGGTTGGCGCCCAGCAATGCACCGCCCACCAGCACCAGCAACACGCCCAGCAAGCCGAGCACGACCAGGATTTCCAATAAGGTAAAGCCCTGTTGACGCTGATTCACAGGCCGGCCCCGTCGGTGGCGGCGCGCAGCTTCAAGGTGCTGAACCGCGCCTGGCGCCGGGCCTCGCTGACGGTCAGGTCGAGGCGAAACAAGCGCGGCTGACCGATACCGGTCGGCTGCTGGGCGATGCTCAGTTGCCAATCGATACCCTCGTCCAGACGTCCCTGGCGCGTGCCGCTGGCCAGCGGGCCCGACGCTTCCTGATCCATCACGCTCAACGCGGCATGGGTCAGACGGTCGCTGTGGGCCACCTGCAACAACGCGCGCGCGCTCTGGCCGAATGCGACCAGCAACACCGTGCTGCAGATCGCCATAAGGGTCAGTGCGGCGAGCATCTCCAACAAGGTGAAACCCGACTGGCGATTCATCGCACTGCCTCGGACTGCACGCTGCCCGTCAGCCAGCCAATATCGATGCGCCAACGCCGCGTGCCATTGGCCAACAAGAGGTTGCCGCCGGTGGAACTGCCGTCGGGGTAAAACTCCACTGCCGAGCCTGCATGCTCGGCGGTGTGCAGGGTCACGTGCAGGTCGGCCGGCCAGTGCCTGGCAGGTCGGCCCGGCGCCTGGAAGCTCAGGTGGGCCAAGTCAAATACGGTTTTGGCCGGCGTGCCGCTGATAACCGCCCGCGCCCGCGTGCTGCGCAAGGCATCGACGATCTGCCCGACCGCCTGGCGCTCTTTGGCAACCTGCAGGCCCTGTTGCAGGCCAAATCCCACCAACCCGGCGGCGATGCTGATCAAGATGATCACCACCAGCATTTCCAGCAGGGTAAAACCGCGTTGGAGAGCAGGCATTATTCCCAGTTGCCCAGGTCGGCGCTGTAGCCTTCGCCGCCGGGCTGGCCGTCCTGACCGTAGAAGATCAGGTCGAAGGCGCCATGTTCACCCGGAAAGCGATAGCCAAAGGCATGGCCGAACGGGTCCTTGAGGTCTGAAGGTTTGGCGTATGGCCCAGCCCAGCCGGCGGTGTTGCCGGGCTTGTCGACCAGCTGCTGCAAGCTCTTGGGCGGCGAACCGACGTCCAGGCCGTAGCTCTCGATCTTCATGCTCAGGCTGGCCAGTTGCGCCTTGCCTGCGCCGTATTTGCCCTTGTCGACGTTACCGCCCACCTGGCGCACCACGATGGTGGCGACGATGCCCAGCAGCACGATCACTGCGAGCATTTCCAGCAAGGTGAACCCGCCTTGGCGGGGGGCGGGTTTGAAACGGGTATGGCGCATCGGCTTGCTTCCTTGGGTCTTCATATATTGCTGGTCAGGCTCATCAGCGGCAGCATGATCGCCAGCATGATCACCGCCACCAGCACCGCCATGACCACGGTCAGGGACGGCACCAGCGCGGCCAGCAGGCGGTCGATGCCGCGTTTGGCTTCGACGTCGAACACGTCGGCGACCTTGAGCAGCATGCTGTCCAGCTCACCGGCCTGTTCGCCGACTTCAATCATTTGCAGGGCCAGGTCCGGCAACAGCGGCTGGCTGCCAAACGCACTGGCCAGGGTGCCGCCGCCCTTCACCGACTCGGCGGCCCGGGCGACTTGTGCCTGCAACGCACGGTTGGTGCAGACCTGACGGGCGATCACCAGGGCTTGCAGCAGCGCCACGCCGTTGCTCAGCAAGGTGCCGAGGGTACGGGCCAGACGTGCGGCTTCGACCCGTTGCAACAACGGGCCGATGAGGCGAATACCGAGCACGCGCCGGTCGTACGTTTCGCGGTGCAGAGGGTTACGCAGGTACGCCGCCAGGCCCCAGCTCGCCGCGATCAACCCGGCGAGCACCGCCAGGCCATAGGCGCCGAGGAACTGCCCGAGGTCCAGAATCACTTCGGTGATCAGCGGGATTGGCACGCCCAGGTCCTTGAAGATCGGCACGAACTGCGGCACCACATAAGCCAGCAACAGCGCCAGCGAACCGAGCACGCCGACCACCAGGAAGGCGGGATAGATCAGGGCGTTGATCACTTCGCCCCTCAATAACTGGCTGCGTTCCAGGTAGTCGCTGAGCTGGCGCAGGGTGTGCTCCAGCGCACCGCCCGCTTCGCCGGCGCGGACCATGCTCAGATACAGCGGCGAGAACTGGCTGCCCTCCTCCTCCAGCGCCGCCGACAAGGGCTTGCCGGCCTTGACGTGCTCGCGGATGCGCTCGATCAGTGCACGGGTCTGCGGTTGGCCGGGCTGCTTGAGCAGGATGCCCAGGGAGCGTTCCAGCGGCTGGCCCGCCCCCAGCAGCGTGGCCAGTTGTTGGGTAAAGCTGACTAGCGCCGCGCCATTCAACTGGCCACGCCCGAACGCATTACGCAGTCCTTGGGCACCGGCGGCATCGATCTGCAACAGCAACAGGCCGCGCTTGTGCAGCGCGGCGATGGCAGCGGCCTGGTCCCTGGCTTCGACGGTGCCGTTTTGCGCGAGGCCCTGGCTGTCCAGGGCGCGGTATTTGAACAGGTTCACGCGCCCTCTCCACGGGTGACGCGCAGCACTTCTTCCAGGGACGTGACACCCGCCAGCGCCTGGCGCAGGCCCTCTTCATGCAGGGTACGCAGGCCACCACGGCGAGCGGCCTGCTCGAGGGTGGCGGCGTCGGCCTGGCGCATCAACAGGCTGCGCAGTTCGTCATTCATCACCAGCAATTCGGTGATTGCACTGCGACCGTGGTAACCGCCGCCGGGGGTGTTCGCGCGGGGCCGGTACAGCAGGATCGGACGCTGGTCGGTGAAGCGGTCGAGGCCGTGTTCCCGGATCAATTCCGGTGGCGCTTCGAACGCCTCGCGGGTCGCCGGGTCGAGGCGGCGCACCAGGCGCTGGGCGAGGATGCCATTGACGGTCGAGGCGATCAGGTAGCTCTCAACTCCCATGTCCAACAGGCGCGTGATACTCGCCGCCGCGCTATTGGTGTGCAGGGTCGAGAGCACCAGGTGGCCGGTCAGGGAGGACTGGATGGCGATGCGGCAGGTTTCGAGGTCGCGGATCTCACCGATCATGATCACGTCCGGGTCCTGGCGCACGATGGAGCGCAGCGCCCCGGCGAAGTCCAGCCCGATGGCCGGTTTGACCTGAATCTGGTTGATGCCTTCCAGCTGGTATTCCACCGGGTCTTCGACGGTGATGATCTTGCGCTCGGCGGTATTGAGCCGCGATAGCGCGGTGTACAGCGTGGTGGTCTTGCCCGAGCCGGTGGGCCCGGTGACCAGCAGGATGCCGTGGGGCCGTTCGAGCACCTCCAGAAAGGTTTCCAGCCGCCGGCCGTCGAAGCCCAGGCTCGGGAAATCGAACTGCACGGTCTGGCGGTCCAGCAGGCGCATCACCACCGACTCGCCAAAACTGGTGGGCACCGTGGACACCCGCAAATCCAGTTCCTTGCCCTGGATGCGCAACATGATCCGGCCGTCCTGCGGCAGTCGGCGCTCGGCGATGTCGAGGCGCGCCATGATCTTGACCCGGGAAATCACCGCCGCCGAAGAACTCGCCGGCGGTGCTTCGGCTTCGTGCAGCACACCGTCGATGCGGTAGCGCACCTTGAGCTGGTTTTCGAAGGGCTCGATATGGATGTCCGAGGCGCGCTGTTCCACGGCCCGTTGCAGGATCAGGTTGACCAGGCGAATCACCGGGGCTTCGGAGGCCATGTCCTTGAGGTGTTCGATGTCTTCGAGGGCGCCGCCCTGCTCGTCGAGGTTTTCGATCAGGGTGCCCATGGCGGAACGGCCCTGGCCGTAGTAGCGCTCGATCAGGGTTTCGACTTCATTGCGCGGCCCGACTGCCAGCCATACCGGTACGCCGCACGCATACGCCAGTGCCTGGAACGGATACAACAGCGCCGGATTGGCCGCCAGCACCCGCACACCACCGTGGCTCCAGCCCACCGGCACCATCTGATAATGGCGCATGAAACGCTCGGTCAGCGCCGGCAGCGGGTCAAGTACGGGCGGCGCGGCGTCGGCCAGCAACAACGGGGCGCCGAGCAAATCAGCCCAGGCCCGCGCCAGTTGCACTTCGGAGACCAGCCCCAGGCGCGTCAGCAGGCCGAGCAAACCGCTGTCGTCGGCGCCCAGGGATAACCGTCGCGCGCGCTCCAGGTCGACGGTTTTCAGACCGGCTTTTCGCATCAGCCACGCGCACACCTGTTCGGCGTCCGGAATTTGCATTCGGCACGCATCGATGGGTATTGCCGATATGGACTGGGGCATTTGTACAAATCTGAGGGGCTATTTAAAAACCTGTTCCGTGGCACGTGCGGCGCGCGCTGGAACAAGTGCATCCAAACTTAGTTAGAGGTATTTGGCGCAGGCGATGTCCTGACAAGGTAAAGACCCTACACCAAAACATTTTGTATTACAGCCAACTTAATTTATGGCCATTTAGAACTACTGAAAGAAGCCACTAGTTGGCCATGACCCCGGAAACGTCGTTTAAAAAATCGACTAACATGTTTAAACTAAGTTCATTAGTGCAGGAAAATATTGCCCAGCTTACGCAGAATCCAGCTGCAGCTTGATGCTTAACGGCAATATTTGACCCACTTACCGCAATTTATCGATTAAAAATGCCATTTCGCAATATCACATAGACACTACTCACCAGAACAACCCACTCAATCATTACACCTTATAAATTGTGAAATTCGCTGTGCTAATTGCAATTAGCCATCGCCCAAAAACCTCACCAAAGACGAACTAGCACCGGTAAAAAACTGACGAACGCGCACCACCCAACGCATGTTTCGGCGCCCGACTTTGAATAACTCGATGTCACAGAGCCCTGAGAAGCCGCAATCAGACTCAGGCGCTCTCACGCTCCATCAAGCCGCACGCCAACAGGTTCAAGCGCTGCACTTCATCCTCTACCGGCAGCACGCCCAGGCTTTCAAGCACCCGCGTCGCCGCCAGCACACCAATCTCCAGGGCAGGCGGCTTGATGGTGCTGAGACTCGGCAAGAGCATTTCGGCAAATGGGTAATCACCAAAGCCGAGCACCGCACACTCCTCGGGGATTTTCAGCCCGGCCCGTTGCCCGGCCAGCAAGCCACCGGCGGCCAGGTTGTCGTTGGCGAAGATGATCGCGTCAGGCCGTATGGCAGCGCTCATCAACGCTTGCATGGCTTGCTTGCCCGCCTCAAACGGTGCGCGATCGGCGTCCGGGGCAAACACCCAGGGCTGCAAACCCAACTCCAGCAGGGTCGCGCTGTAGCCGTCCCGGCGCTCCAGTGCACTGAAGTCCCCCGGCGCGCTGTTCTGCACGAAGGCGATGCGCCGATAACCCTTGCCATGCAGGTAGCGCGCGGCGGTCACGCCCACCTCGTAATGGGAAAAGCCAATCTGCAACGGCTCGCGCCCGGGTTGGTAGTCCCAGGTTTCGACCACCGGGATATCGGCCTCGGCGATCATCTTCTCGGTGCCCGCACTGTGGAAGCGACTGGTGAGCACCAACGCCGCCGGCGACCAACCGAGAAACGCGCGCACTGCGTTTTCTTCCTGCTCGGCGCTGAAGTAACTGGACGCCAGCAGCAGTTGGTAGCCATGCCGGCTGAGGGTGTCGCTGAAGCCCTGGATGGTATTGGCGAAGATCGGCCCGGAGATGTTCGGGATCACCATCGCGACGATTCTGCCCCGCGCGGACGCCAACCCACCCGCCACCAGGTTGGGCACGTAGCCCAACTCGGCGACCACCGCCGCGATGCGTTCGCGGCGCTCAGGCGAGACCTGCTCCGGCTGGTTGAAATAGCGCGACACGGTAATCGCTGACACACCGGCCTGGCGCGCCACGGTGTTCAAGGTGACACGGCCGGCGCCACGGCGTTTCCGGGGTTTGTCTTCGCTCAAGGGACGATCCTGTTAAAAACCTAAAAGAATATAAAACTAATTTTTTAGTATTTGACGCTCTATGTCACAGCTACCAATAATGCCGATGTTAGCGCTACCAAAGCGTTTTGTCTGCTACTCGCTCGAGCGAATGCCCAAGACAGTTTCAACGGCGCTGTCGTCGCAGAACGGCAGCGGTTCAGGGCACATTTCGAGCGGTCAGAGCATGCACACACATTCGGGGCAACCTCAAAAACTTTCGCAATCCATCCGCGCCGCCACCGCGCGCCGCCCCCATCTGGGCTGGCTCCTCGCGGGGCTCGCCGCCCTGCCCGTGCCCGGTGCATTTGCCGCCGACGAGCAGGAACCCACCCTCAAGCCGGTCACGGTAACCGCCACCCGCCGCGAAGAATCGCTGCAAAAGGTTCCGGTGGCCGTCTCGGTGCTCGATGGCGAACAGCTGGAGCGTGACAATCGCAACGGTGTGGGCAGCATCGTCCAGCAAGTGCCGTCACTGAATTTCCGTACCGGCGCGTCGAACAAAGACACCTCGCTGTTCGTGCGGGGCGTGGGCACGATTTCCACCTCGCCCGGGGTTGAACCCACCGTGGCCACGGTGATTGACGGCGTGGTGTACGCCCGCCCCGGCCAGGCCACTCTCGACCTGCTGGACCTGGAGCGCGTCGAAGTGCTGCGCGGGCCCCAGGGCACGCTGTTCGGCAAGAATGCCTCGGCCGGTGTGCTCAACATCACCAGCAAGGCGCCGACGGCCGAGACCCACGGCTATATCGACCAGTCGTACTACAGCGGCAATGAAAGCCGCACCCGCTTCGGCCTTGGCGGCAGCCTGATTCCCGGTACGCTGAAGGGCTCGATCAGCGGCCTGTTCGGCACCTACGACGGTAACGTCGACAACAAGCACAACGGCCAGGAAGTGAACGGCTACAACCACCAGGGCGTGCGCGGCAAGCTGGAGTTCACCCCCAACGACGACATAAAACTGACCCTGATTGCCGACTACATGCAGTCCCACGACGACGCACCCAATGGCGTGGTGAGCAAATCCCTGACCCCGGCGTTCGCCAACGCGTTGAACCCGGTGCGCGGGACCAGCGACAACCGCGACATCAACACCGACACCCGTACCCGCGTCGACGACACCAACAAAGGCTTGTCTGCCCAACTGGACTGGAACCTGGGTGATTACACCCTGACCTCGATCACCGCCTGGCGCGGCTGGGACAACACCCAGTACCAGGATGGCGACCGCCTGGGCACCGTGACCGCGGCCTTCCCCGGCACCGCCGACAAAGGCCAACTGGCGTTCGACCAATATTCCCAGGAGCTGCGGCTGGCCTCGCCCAAAGGCGAATTCCTCGAATACGTCGGCGGCCTGTTCTACATGCACGGCAAGGACCAGGAAACCTACCAGCGCACCCTCACCACCCCCACGCGCACCGACCGTGGCATCGCCGACTACGGCACCACCAGCGACAGCTACGCGGTGTTCGGCGAGACCACGCTGAATTTCACCTCGAGCTTTCGCGGGATCGCCGGCCTGCGCTATACCCACGACGACCTGGAGTACGATCACCGCCGTGTGTCCACCTCGGCCACCACCGTCAGCGGCATTCAACCGGCCACCAGCAGTTCCGGCTCGGTGGATGAAGACGGCTGGTCCGGCCGGCTGGGGGTGCAGTACGACCTGAGCGACACCGTCACCAGCTACCTGACCTACTCGCGTGGCTACAAGGGCCCGGCCTACAACGTGTTCTTCAACATGCAACCACGGGACACCGACGCGCTCAAGCCGGAAACCTCCAACACTTGGGAAGTCGGGATCAAGGCCACCAGCTGGAACAACCGCCTGGCCACCAACCTGGCGATTTTCCACAGCGACTACGACAACTACCAGGCGAACTTCTTCGACACTGTCGCCGGGCAAGTGGTGACGCGCCTGATCAACGCCGGCAGTGTCAGCACCGAAGGCGTCGAACTCGACTACGCCTTGCAGGCCACCCAACAACTCAAACTCTCCGGCGCGCTGGCCTACACCCGTGCCCGCATCGATGAGTTCGCCTGCCCGCCGGGCGCAGCGGCATCGTGCAACGTCAACGGCAAGCCACTGCCCTTCAGCCCGGATTGGAAAAGCTACGTGCGCGCCGACTACAGCATCCCGCTGGACAATGGCCTGGATATCGAACTGGGCACCGACTACAGCTGGCAGAGCGAAGTGCAGTACGACATCAGCCAGAATGTCGACACCAAGCAAGGCGCCTACGGCATCTGGAACGCCAGCGTCGCCCTCGCCGACTACAACAACGGCTGGCGCGTGGCGCTGCTGGCGAAGAACCTCACCGACAAGTCCTATTCACCGCTGCTGGCCAGTGGTGGCAGCTACATCTACCGCGCCGTACCCCGTGACGATGAACGTTACTTCGGCGTGCAACTGCGCAAGGATTTCTGAGCATGCCCCGTCAACTGAAACTCGGCGCTTTTCTCATGGCCACCGGGCACCACGTGGCCGCCTGGCGCCATCCTGATGTACCGGCCAACGCCGGGCTGGATTTCGCCCACTACAAACGCCTGGCGCAGATTGCCGAGGCGGCAAAGTTCGACGCCCTGTTCGTGGCCGACAGCATTGCCGCCGCCACCGGCGAGATCGCCAGCCGCATGGCGCGCTCGGACCATTTCGAGCCGCTGACGTTGCTCTCGGCGTTGAGCACGGTGACCGAACACATCGGCCTGATCGCCACGGCCACCACCAGTTACAACGAGCCTTACCATGTGGCACGCAAATTCGCCTCCCTGGATCACTTGTCCGGCGGGCGCGCCGGCTGGAACCTGGTGACCTCGGACAATGCCGCCGAAGCACGGAATTTCGGGCGAGACGAACACCTCGGCCACGGCGAACGCTACAGCCGTGCCCGGGAGTTTCATCAGGTGGTGACCGGCTTGTGGGACAGCTGGGAAGACGATGCCTTTGTGCGCGACAAGGCCAGTGGCAGCTACTACGACCCGGCAAAACTGCATGTGCTCGACCATGTCGGTGAACACTTTCGGGTCAAGGGCCCGCTGAACGTGGCGCGCTCGCCCCAGGGCCAGCCGGTGATTGTCCAGGCCGGTTCTTCCGAGGCGGGCCGTGACTTGGCGGCGCAAACCGCCGAGGTGGTGTTCACCGCCCAGACTTCATTGGCCAACGCCCAGGCGTTCTATGCCGACCTCAAAGGTCGCCTGGCTCAATACGGGCGCGAGCCGGATGCATTGAAGATCATGCCGGGGGTATTTGTGGTCGTCGGGCAGACAGAAGCGCAAGCGCGAGACAAATTCGAGGCCTTCCAGCAGTTGGTCGAACCCGAAGTGGGCGTCGCCTTGCTGGGGCGCATGCTGGGCAATTTCGACTTGTCTGGCTACCCGCTGGACGGCCCGCTGCCGGAACTGCCATTGACCGACAGCGGCCAGCGCAGCCGCCAGCAACTGCTGACCGAACTGGCGGGCCGCGAACACCTGAGCCTGGCGCAGCTGGGCCGCCGAATTGCCGGTGGCCGCGGGCATTACAGCCTGATCGGCACGCCCGTTCAGATCGCTGATGAGCTGCAGCACTGGTTCGAAAACGGCGCCGCCGATGGCTTCAATGTGCTGGTGCCGCACCTGCCGGGCGGGCTCGAGGACTTCGCCCAGTGGGTGGTGCCGGAATTGCAACGGCGCGGCCTGTTCCGGACCGAATACGCAGGCTCCACGCTGCGTGAAAACCTTGGCTTGGCGCGGCCGGGCAATCGCTTTGCGGAGAAACAAGCATGAAGATTCCTGGGCTGTTGTTTGCGCTGTTTGCCCTGACGCAAACCGCGCTGGCGGCCGATCCGGCCACCCTGAGAATCGGCTACCAGAAAGGCTCGATTGCCCTGGTGCTGGCCAAGGAACATGGCCTGCTGGAAAAACGCTTCGACCAGACACAGGTGCAATGGATCGAATTTCCCGCTGGCCCGCAGATGCTCGAAGCCTTGAACGTGGGCGCGCTGGACGTGGCGTCCACCGGTGATATCCCGCCATTGTTCGCCCAGGCGGCGGGCGCGGACCTCGTCTACATCGGCGCCGAACCGCCCAAGCCGACGGCGGAAACCCTCCTGGTGCGGGCGGACAGCCCGCTGCACACCATCGCCGACCTCAAGGGCAAGAAAGTCGCCTTCCAGAAAGGCTCCAGCTCCCACAACCTGGTCCTGCGGGCATTGAATAAAGCCGGCTTGAGCTACAAGGACATCCAGCCGGTTTACCTGCCACCGGCCGACGCCCGGGCGGCCTTCGAGCAAGGCAGTGTCGACGCCTGGGCGATCTGGGAGCCCTACTCGTCACTGGCCCTGAGCCAAAGCCCCAGCCACGTGCTCGCCAATGGCGAAGGCTTGAAACTTTCGGGGCCGATCTATACCGCGCGGCGCGACTACGCCCAGGCCAATGGCGGCTTCATCCACGCCCTGCTCGATGAACTCAGCGCTGCCGAAGCCCTGACCCGCAGCCAGCGCGAAGACAGCCTGCAGGTGCTGACCCGTTCCATGGGTCTGCCGGCCGGGGTGATTGCCCGTTATGTCGACAATCGACCGCCATCGCCGGTACTGCCGATTGATCAGCAGATCATCCAGGCGCAGCAGGAGACGGCGGACCTGTTCTACCAGAACCGCCTGTTGCCCAAGCCCATCGATGTACAGAAGGCTGTGTGGCAGGCCGCCGATGCCTCCCCTCAAAAGTCGACGGTGGCCGACAGCAAGTAAGTACGTGGCGTCGACAAGGTCAAGCCCGGCTCGCTGTCATCCGAGGCGCCCGCCGAACTCCAGTAGCGCCGGTTGGCCACGTTCTCGACATTGGCCCGCAGGGTGATGTGCTTGTCGTCGACTTTGAAGGCATAGCGCGCGCCGACGTCGAGGCGGGTCCAGGCGTCGATTTCCTTGACGTTGGACTGGTCCAGGTACTGCGAGCTGGAGTAGATCCCGCGACTGGTCAGGGTCAGGCCCTCAACAGTCGGCACGTCCCACTCGGCCCCCAGGTTGACGTTGTATTTGGGCGTGGCGGGGGCGCGGTTGCCGTCGTAGGTGCCGTTGGTGGTGTTCGTCAACTCGCTGTCGATGTACATCACCCCGCCCAGCAGGCGGAAGCCCTTGAGCGGCTCGCCGAACACGCTGAGTTCGACGCCGTCGTTCCGGCGTTTGCCATTGGGGCCGAACACCAGCGTGGTGGCATTGGTCTCGTAGGCCGGCTGCTTGATCCGGAACACCGCCGCCGTCACTGCGAACGCACCGGCGTCGTACTTGGCGCCGACTTCGACCTGGCGGCTGATGAACGGCGGGAAGATTTCGTCATCGTTGACCGAGGTCGACGGTGCCACCTTGCCCTGGCTCAGGCCTTCCATGTAGTTGGCGTACAGCGACAGCTTGTCGGTGGCCTTGAACAGGATGCCGCCCGAGGGTGAAATCTTCTCTTCGTCGTAGGCGGTGTCGCCTTTGACGTCATCGGTCCAGTCGTCCACCTTGACCCGCTGCCAGCGCGCGCCGAGGGTCAGCAGCAGACGGTCATCGAAGAAGCCCAGGGTGTCGGACAACGCCACGCCGCTGAAGCGGTTTTCGGTGTAGACCTTCGAGTCGAGTCGCGTCGGCCTGCCGGGGGCAGGGATTTCCACCGGGTTGTAGAGATTGCTCGAACCCGACGCATACCGCGCGCCGCCGTTTTCAAAGTCCATGTAGAAGTAACTGGCCGCCAGGTTGACCTCATGGCTCACCGGGCCGGTATGGAACCAGTTGCGCACGCCTGCCGTGGCGGTCCGCACGTTTTCGTCGCGGGTGAAGTCCCGGGGCTGCACGCTGAAATCGCCGGCGTTGTTGGTCACCGATACCGCATGGCGCAGGAAGTCATGGTTACTTTTGCGCGCGCCGACGCCGCCGTAGAGCATCACGTTGTCGCTGAGGTCGAACTCACCGTTGACCGTGCCGAAGGTGTCGTTGGTGCTGGCCTTGCTCCAGGGCTGCGCGTAGTTGTGGCGCACGTCGTTGGCGCTCGGCACATTGGCCTTGGGGCCGACCTGCACGCGCTCTTGCGGGGCGTCGGTGTCGCGCTCGGTGCGGCCGATGTCGGTGGAGAGTCGCAGGCGTTCACCGCGAAAATCCAGGCCGAGTACGGCCATTTCGCGGTCGACGCTCTGGTGATCCCAGGTGGTGTCGCCGGACTGCTTCACGCCGTTGAAACGCAGGCCGAACTTATTGTCTTCGCCAAAGCGCCGGCCGATGTCCACGGCCCCGCCCGCCTGGCTGTCGGAGGCCCAACTGCCGGTGAACGAGGTGATGGGTGTGTCGGTGGCGCGCTTGGGCACCACGTTGATCCCGCCGCCCACGCTGCCCCGTGGCGAGATGCCGTTGATCAACTGGCTGGGACCTTTGATGATGTCGACGCGCTCGGCCATTTCCATGTCGATGGTGTAGGTCGGCAGCACGCCGTAGAGGCCGTTGTAGGCGACATCACTGTTGAACAGGCTGAAGCCGCGAATGGTGAATTGCTCATAGCGCCCGCCCGCCGGGTTGGTGGCACGCACCGAGGGGTCGCTGGCGATCAGGTCGCCGAGGGTGCGCGCCTGCTGGTTCTTGACCGCCTCGCTGGTGTAGGTGGTCATGCTGAACGGGGTTTCCATGAAGTCCCGCGAGCCCAGCAATCCCTGGGAACCACGGCGCGCCACCTGGCCACCGGCGAAGGACTCGCTGCCGGCATCGCCGGTGGTGCCGAGAATCGAGGTGGGCGCCAGTTGCAGGCTGCCGCCTTCGGGAACCGGGGTCAGTATGTAGGCCTGTTCACCCATAGGCTGCAGTTGCAGGCCCGAGCCCTGGAGCAAGCGCGCAAACCCTTCTTCGACGCCGTATTCGCCGGACAGGCCGGCACTGTTGCGGCCGCTGACCAGCGCCGGGTCTACCGACAGGTTAACCCCGGCCAGGCCGGCGAAACGGGTCAACGCGGCACTCAGGCTGCCGGCCGGCACCTGGTAGCTGCGCCGGGACGCGCCGTCTTCGGCGTAACTGATGGGGACGAACAACGGGCTGGCACTCAGGCTCAGCATGAGGCTGAAATTCAGCAACGGACGTAGGGCGGGCATTGGCAAAAGCTCTCGATTTTGTTCACTTACCTGGAATGACCAGCCAGGTGAAAAAAGGGGACAGGCTTCAGCCAATATTTTTTGAAATTACGGTTTGATGCCTTTCAGCTTTTGCAGCAGCTCCATCAATTGCTCCAGGGATTCCTCGCCGAACTGTTCCTGAATCTTCTGGTAGTTGCTTTCCATCCCGGCGCTCATGTCGACAAAACACTGCTGCCCCTGCTCGGTCAGGGCGACGAACACCCGGCGCTGGTCTTCGGCTGATTTGCGCCGGCGTACGATGCCGTCACGCTCCAGCCGCCCCAGCACGCCGGTCATGCTGGGCTTGAGGATGCACGCGAGGTGCGCCAGTTGGTGGCTTTCCAGTTCGCCCTGCTGGCGCAGGATGCGGATCACCCGCCACTGCTGTTCAGTCAGGTCATGTTCATTGAGCAAAGGCCGGAAGAACGCCATGGTCGCTTCGCGGGCCTGGAGCAAGGTGAGCGTAAGGGACGGTCTGGGGGTGGGCATGGTTCACGCGCAGTAGAGGTCGAAGCGTCGAAGCTTAGAGTCGGTGTCACGTGCGTGCAACCCGGGGCACGCAGCAAGTCGTTAATTTCGAAACGAATTCATAAAAACCTGTTAATCCAGCTATTCAGCTTAAAGATAACATGTTAACAATATGCCCGCCCCTGCCCCGGTGGCGGGCTCTACCAACAAAAACAACAAAAGGAACGCCCCTCATGCATTCGTGCCTCTTTCGCACGGCGGCAAGCGCTGGCCTGTGCGCCGCGTTTACCCCCCTGGTCGCCCACGCCGACTTTATCCAGGACAGCAAAGCCAGCCTGGACCTGCGCAATTTCTACATGAACCGCGACTTTCGCCAGACCAACGCGCCGCAGAACAAGGCCGATGAGTGGGCCCAGGGGTTTGTGCTGCGCCTGGAGTCGGGCTACACCGAAGGCGTGGTCGGTTTTGGCGTGGACGCCCTGGGTGAAATGGGCCTGAAGCTCGACTCCAGCCGCGACCGCCGGGGCACCGGGCTGCTGCCATCCGGCGCCAGCGGCGAGCCGGCCGACAGCTACAGCGAACTCGGCCTGACCGCCAAGTTGCGCCTGTCGAAAACCGTGCTCAAGCTCGGCACCCTGCAACCGATATTGCCGGTGGCTGCCTACAACGACACCCGGCTGCTGCCGTCGACCTACAACGGCGAGCTGGTGACCTCCCAGGACATCGACGGCCTGACGTTGAACGTCGGCCGCCTGGAAAAACAAAACCTGCGGGACTCCTCCAACAACGAGTCCATGAGCTACGGCGGCGTCAACAGCAGCCACCTGGACCTGGCCGGAGGCACCTACGCGATCAACCCGCACCTGGCGGCGACCTATTACTACGCGCAGATGCAGGACATCTACCGCCAGAACTTTATCGGCCTGGTGCATGACTTGCCGCTGGCCGAGGGCGTGAACCTGCGCACCGACCTGCGCTACTTCGACACCCGCGAGCAAGGCAGCGCCCTGCTGCGCAGCCCTACCCGGGTGGACGGCGGGCGGATCGACAACCGGTTTTTCAACGGCATGTTCAGCCTGTCGGTGGGCGCGCACAAATTCGGCCTGGGCTTCCAGAACCTTTCCGGCGATGGCGACTTCGCCTTCCCCGGCCAAGACCCGTATTCGGTCAACCTGGTGACCATCAATATCTTCACCAAGGCCAACACCGATGCGTGGCAGGCGCGCTACGACTACAACTTCGCCGCCCTCGGCCTGCCGGGCCTGACCTTCATGACCCGCTATGTCGACGGCAGCCACGCGCAAACCGCCACGGTGCGCAACGGCCGGGAATGGGAGCGTGACACCGACCTGGTCTACACCGTGCAAAGCGGCCCGCTGAAGAACGTCAACGTACGGCTGCGCAACGCCACCCTGCGCTCAAGCAACGGCCTGACCAGCGACATCGACGAAAGCCGGGTGATCATCGGCTACACCGTGGCCCTGTGGTAACGCCGGGCGCCTCAACGCAACCCCGACTGACGCTGGCGGTATTCCCCCGGCGTCATCTGCGCGTAGCGCTGGAAGAACCGGCTGAAATACGCCGGGTCCTTGAACCCCAGCTGGTAGCAGATTTCATTCGCCGAACTGCCGGTAAACAGCAGCAGGCGCCGGGCTTCCTGCATCAGCCGTTCAAGGATCAGGCGTTTCGACGGCAGGTCCGCAATCCGCCGGCACACCTCGTTGAGGCGCGCCTCGGTGACGCCCACACCGTCGGCGTAGCGCGACAGCGGCCAGTGTTGCAGGTAGTGGTCTTCGATCAGTTCGTTGAAGCGATGGAAGATCCGCAGGTCTTCATGGCGGGCCGGACGGGCCTCCAGGGAATTGGCGCAGAGGCGCAGCAGGCTGATCATGATCAGGCGCGTCAGGCTGTCCAGCGCCGAACTACGCCCGCAGGCCTGGGCGTTGATCTCGCTGCACAGCTCGTCGAAGAGGAACTCCAGGCGGCGCACCTCGGGATGAAACTCCGGCGCCAGTCGCGCCAGCGCCACACAGGCGGCCGGCAATTGCGCGCCGGGGGCCAGGCTGGGGTCGGCGTCGATCAAGGCCCACACCAGTTGCTGGCGCACCGTCAGCACATGGCCGTCGGCATCGGCTTCGGTGACGAAGGAATGCGCCACCGTCGGCGGTGTGAGGAAAAACATCGGCCCGGATTCGAGGTACTGCTGGTCATCCAGATAGACCCGCACTGCACCCGTCTTGACGTAATGCACCTGGAAAAACCGGTCGTGGCGGTGCACCGGCATGTTGCGACCAAAAAATCCCGCCAGGTTGCCGAGCCTGTCGTAGTGCACCTCGGCGTCGCTGTAACGCTGGTCGTAGACCTGCCCGATGTTGATGTTGGGGATCGGCTGACGATCGCTCATCGCTGCATTCTCTTTGTTGTTTTGACTGCCCTGAAATATTGCCACGCTTGACGATAGTTAACATCTTAATTATAACGTTAACAGGTTAACGAATATCTCGCGAAGCAGACCCCAATCTGCCCCGCCACTGCCAGGAGAAAAGCATGAGCCGTGCCCTGCACGATGTTGCGAACGGCACCCTGTTCGGCGTTGCGCTGAACTACCAGGGGTTGCTGAACCAACGTCTCGCCGAATTCGAACAAGCGCCTTACCAGAAACCACCGGTCAAGCCGGTGCTGTTCATCAAGACGCCCAACACCCGCAACCACCACGACGGCGTGGTGCTGCACCCTCAGGGTGAACGGCTGCAACCAGGCCCGGCCCTCGGGGTGGTGATTGGCAAGAGCGCCAGCCGGGTCAGCGTCGAAAACGCCCTGGAACATGTGGCGGGCTACACCATCGTCAACGAGTTCAGCCTGCCGGAAGACAGCTACTACCGCCCGGCGGTGAAGGCCAAATGCCGGGACGGTTTCTGCGCAGTGGGCCCGGAGCTGATGGCCCGTGACCAGGTCGCCAACCCGCACCAATTGAGCGTGAAGCTGTTCGTCAACGGTGAGCTGCGCCAGCAAAACTCCACCGCCAATTTCGTGCGCAGCATCCCGCAGTTGATCGCCGAGATCAGCGAATTCATGACCCTGCACGAAGGCGATGTGCTGATCACCGGCACGCCCGAAGGCCGGGTGGATGTGCAACCCGGCGACACGGTTGAAGTCGAGATCAGCGGCCTGGGCCGCCTGGTCAACCACATCAAGGCAGAGGAGCTGTCATGAAACACGCCCGTATTCGCTTTGAAGGTGAAGCCCACCAGGTGCTGGTCGAAGCTGAAAACGCCGTGCGCCTGGCCGACGGTCGCCTGTTGGCCGAAGACCAGGTCGAGTGGCTGCCACCGGCCACCGGCAGCATGTTCGCCCTCGGCCTGAACTACGCCGACCACGCCGCCGAACTGGCCTTCAAGCCGCCCACCGAACCGCTCGCCTTCATCAAGTCCCCCGGCACCTACACCGGCCACAACCAGGTGACCTGGCGCCCGGACAACGTCGCCTACATGCACTACGAGTGCGAGCTGGTGGCGGTCATCGGCAAGCCGGCGCGCAACGTCAAACGCGAGAACGCCCTGGAGTATCTGGCCGGCTACACGGTGTGCAACGACTACGCGATCCGCGACTACCTGGAAAACTACTACCGCCCCAACCTGCGGGTAAAAAACCGTGACGCCACCACGCCGGTAGGCCCGTGGATCGTGGATGTCGCCGACGTGCCCGACCCGAGCAACCTGAAGCTGCGCACCTGGATCAACGGTGAACTGCGCCAGGAAGGCAGCACGAAAGACATGATTTTCGACATCCCGTATTTGATCGAATACCTGTCCAGCTTCATGACCCTGCAACCCGGCGACATGATCGCCACCGGCACGCCCGAAGGCCTGGCCGATGTGGTGCCGGGGGATGAAGTGGTCGTGGAAGTGGAAGGCGTTGGTCGCCTGGTCAATCGAATTGTCAGCGAGGCGGACTTTTTTGCCGCCGGTCAAGAGGCATGAGCAACATGATCAAACACTGGATCAACGGCCGTGAGGTCGAAAGCAAAGACACCTTTATCAACTACAACCCGGCCACCGGCGAAGCCATCGGTGAAGTCGCCAGCGGCGGTGCCGAGGAAGTGGCGCAGGCGGTAGCGGCGGCCAAGGAAGCCTTTCCGAAATGGGCGGGAACACCGGCCAAGGAACGTGCCCGCCTGATGCGCAAGCTCGGTGAACTGATCGAACAGAACGTGCCGCACCTGGCCGAACTGGAAACCCTCGACACCGGTCTGCCAATCCACCAGACCAAAAACGTGTTGATTCCCCGGGCGTCCCACAACTTCGATTTCTTCGCCGAAGTCTGCACCCGCATGGACGGCCACAGCTACCCGGTGGACGACCAGATGCTCAACTACACCCTGTACCAGCCGGTGGGTGTGTGCGCGTTGGTGTCGCCGTGGAACGTGCCGTTCATGACAGCCACCTGGAAGACCGCGCCGTGCCTGGCGCTGGGCAATACCGCCGTTTTGAAAATGTCCGAGCTGTCGCCGCTGACGGCCAATGAACTGGGGCGCCTGGCGGTCGAGGCGGGCATTCCCAAGGGTGTGCTGAACGTGATCCAGGGCTACGGCGCCACAGCCGGTGATGCACTGGTGCGCCACCCGGACGTGCGGGCGATTTCCTTCACCGGTGGCACCGCCACCGGCAAGAAAATCATGCAGACCGCCGGGCTGAAAAAGTACTCCATGGAACTGGGCGGCAAGTCGCCGGTGCTGATCTTTGAAGATGCCGACCTGGAGCGCGCCCTCGACGCGGCATTGTTCACCATCTTCTCGCTGAACGGCGAACGCTGCACCGCCGGCAGCCGGATCTTCATTCAGGAGAGCGTCTACCCGCAGTTCGTCGCCGAGTTTGCGGCCCGGGCCAAGCGCCTGATCGTTGGCGACCCGCAAGACCCGAAAACCCAGGTCGGCTCGATGATCACCCAGGCCCACTATGACAAGGTCACCGGCTACATCAAAATTGGCCTCGAAGAAGGCGCCACCCTGCTGGCCGGCGGCCTGGAGCGCCCGGCCAACCTGCCGGCGCACTTGAGCCGCGGGCAGTTTATCCAGCCGACGGTGTTTGCCGATGTGAACAACCAGATGCGCATCGCCCAGGAAGAGATCTTCGGCCCGGTGGTGTGCCTGATCCCGTTCAAGGACGAAGCCGAGGCGCTGCAACTGGCCAACGACACCGAGTACGGCCTGGCGTCGTACATCTGGACCCAGGACATCGGCAAGGCGCATCGTCTGGCCTACGGCATCGAAGCCGGCATGGTGTTCATCAACAGCCAGAACGTGCGGGACTTGCGCCAGCCGTTCGGTGGGGTAAAAGGTTCCGGCACCGGCCGTGAAGGCGGCCAGTACAGCTTCGAAGTGTTCGCCGAGATCAAGAACGTGTGCATTTCCATGGGCAGTCATCACATTCCGCGCTGGGGTGTTTGAGTGATCCCTGTGGGAGCTGTCGAGCTTTGGCGAGGCTGCGATGCAAGCGCTGCGGTCTGCCGGAGACAGCGCGGTGATCCCATCGCAGCCTCGCCGGGGCTCGACAGCTCCCACATTTGATCTTTGACAACACGCTTCCAAGACAAAAACAATTATTCAGGAGAATCATCATGGGCGAAGTCGTCCTGGCAGCAAAGATCTGCCACGTTCCCTCGATGTACCTGTCGGAACTGCCCGGCAAGCACCACGGTTGCCGTGAAGCAGCCATCGCCGGGCACAAGGAAATCGGGCGGCGCGCCCGTGAACTGGGGGCCGACACCGCCGTGGTGTTCGACGTGCATTGGCTGGTCAACAGCGGGTATCACGTCAACTGCGGCGAGCACTTCAAGGGCACCTACACCAGCAACGAGCTGCCGCACTTCATCAAGAACATGGAGTACGAATACCCGGGCTGCCCCGAGCTGGGCGAGTTGATCGCCGCCGAGGCCAACCTGGCCGGTGTGCGCACCATGGCCCACAACATCCCGAGCCTGGAACTGGAATACGGCACCCTGGTACCGATGCGCTACATGCACATGGGCGTACCGGACGCGCAGAAGTTCGACGTGATTTCGATTGCCGCGTGGTGCGCCTGGCACCGCCTGGAAGACAGCTTCGCGTTTGGCGCCGCCGTGCGCCGGGCCATCGAGAAGAGCGACCGCAAAGTCCTGGTGCTGGCTTCGGGCTCCCTCTCCCACCGCTTTTCGGACGACCGCGAAGCCGAAGCCAACATCCACAACTGGACCCGTGAATTCGACAAGCAGATGGACCTGCACGTGGTTGAAATGTGGAAGCAAGGCCGCTTCAAGGAGTTCTGCGCGATGCTGCCGGACTACGCCGAGCACTGCTTTGGCGAAGGCAAGATGCACGACACCGCGATGCTCCTGGGACTGCTGGGCGGGCCGGACTACAACCAGCCGGCCGAGATCATCACCCCGCCATTCGGCAGCTCGGGCACCGGGCAGATCAATGCCGTTTTCCCATTATGAGCCTTGGTGAGGATCAATGTGGGAGCTGGCTTGCCTGCGATGCACGCACCTCGGTGTAACTGTCTCATCGAGTTGATGCCATCGCAGGCAAGCCAGCTCCCACAAGAAACTCGCTGCACCTCACCCTGAGAGGAGACGCACATGCCGCACTTCATCGCCGAATACACCGACAACATTGAGCAGCAAGCCAACCTGCCGGCCCTGTTCGAACAGGTTCACGCCGTGCTGGGGGCCAGCGGCGTGTTTCCCCTGGGAGGCATTCGCAGTCGCGGGGTGCGCCTGGACACCTGGCGCATGGCCGACGGCAAGCATGACTACGCCTTCGTCCACATGACCCTCAAGGTCGGCCACGGGCGGGACCTGGAAACCCGCAAGACGGTAGCCGAAGCGCTGTTCAAGGTCATCACCGAGCACTTCGCCGAGCTGCAGTCCCAACGGCTGCTGGCGCTGTCGTTCGAGATGATCGAGCTGCACCCCGAGCTGAATTTCAAGCAGAACAACGTGCACGCATTCCTGAAGAACCAGGCGGGCTGAGCACAGCCCGCTTTCCGCCCATGGCACTCAAACCAAAAAGAACAACATCATGAGCACAGCCAATACCGCCGACAGCACCACCCTGATCGAACATCAGCGCACCCACAGCATCGTCACCTGGCGACTGATGCCGTTGCTGCTGATCTGTTACCTGTTTGCCCACCTGGACCGGATCAACATCGGCTTCGCCAAGATGCAGATGAGTACCGACCTGCATTTCAGCGACACGGTGTACGGCCTCGGGGCCGGCCTGTTTTTCATCGCCTACGCGCTGTTCGGCGTGCCGAGCAACATGGCCCTGGACCGGGTCGGCCCACGGCGCTGGATCGCCTGCCTGATGGTGGTCTGGGGCGTGCTGTCCACCAGCATGCTGTGGATCGAAAGCTCCACCGGTTTCTACGTGCTGCGCTTTTTGCTGGGGGTGGCCGAGGCCGGGTTCTTCCCGGGGATCCTGGTGTTTCTCAACCGCTGGTACCCGGCCCGACGCCGGGCGCAAGTCACCGCGCTGTTTGCGATTGCGGTGCCCATGGCCGGTGTGGTCGGCGGCCCGTTGTCCGGTGCAATCCTGGAGAACTTCCATGATTTCGGCGGGCTGCGCGGCTGGCAGTGGATGTTCCTGATCGAAGGCGCGCCGGTGGTACTGCTCGGCTTGGTCGTCCTGAAATACCTGCCCGACAGCTTCGAAACCGTGAAGTGGCTGGCGCCCGCGCAAAAGCAACAACTGCGCGAGCAACTGAGCACTGAAGAACAACGCAAATCCATCACCTCCTTTGGCGGCATCCTGCGTGACCCGCAGGTGTGGCTGCTGGTGGCGGTGTACTTCGCGGTGATGCTGGCGGTGAACACCCTGGCGTTCTGGATGCCCACCCTGATCCACGGCGCCGGCATCGGCCGCGACAGCCAGGTGGGCCTGCTGAGTGCCGTGCCGTACCTGGCCGGATGCTTCTTCATGATCGGCTGCGGGCGCTCATCGGACCGCAACCGCGAGCGCCGCTGGCACCTGTGCGTACCGCTGTTGATGTCGGCCATCGGTATCGCCGTCGCCGGGCTTTCGCCCACCAACCCGACCCTGGTGCTCGGCGGCCTGATCCTGGCCGGTATGGGCGCCAGCGCCGCACTGCCGATGTTCTGGCAACTGCCGCCGGCGTTCCTGTCCAACAGCACCCAGGCGGCCGGCATCGCGCTGATCAGCTCGTTCGGCAGCATCGCGTCGTTCCTCGCGCCGTACCTGATCGGCTGGATGCGCGACACCACCCAAAGCGCGAGCCTGGCCCTGTACGTGCTGGCGCTGCTTATCGCCCTCGGCGGCCTGCTGGTGCTGCGCACCCATGCGGCCATCGTCAATCCCCAGTAGAGAGTTTGTCATGCTTGATCAAGCCCAAATCCAGCAAGCCGCCGCCCGCCTCGACCAGGCCGAGCGCTCCCGTGAGCAGGTGCGCCAGTTTTCCCTGGACCACCCCAACATCACTATCGACGACGCCTATGCCATCCAGCGCGCCTGGGTGGCACAGAAAATCAAGGACGGGCGCAAGCTGGTCGGGCACAAGATCGGCCTGACCTCCCGGGCCATGCAGGTGTCGTCGAACATCACCGAGCCGGATTACGGCGCGCTGCTCGATGACATGCTCTTCGATGAAGGCACCGATATTCCGTTCGAGCGCTTCATCGTCCCACGGGTGGAAGTGGAACTGGCGTTCATCCTCGGCAAGCCGCTCAAGGGCCCGAACTGCACGATTTTCGACGTGCTCGATGCCACTGAATGGGTGATCCCGGCGCTGGAAATCATCGACGCCCGCATCCAGCAGATCGACCCGCACACCAACGCCACCCGCAAGGTGTTCGACACCATTTCCGACAACGCCGCCAACGCCGGCGTGGTGATGGGTGGCCGCGCCGTGCGCCCGACCGAGATCGACCTGCGCAAGGTGCCGGCGGTGTTGTACCGCAACGGGGTGATCGAGGAGTCCGGGGTGTCGGCCGCCGTGCTCAACCACCCGGCCAAGGGCGTGGCCTGGCTGGCGAACAAACTGGCGCCCTACGACGTCACCTTGCAACCCGGCCAGATCATTCTCGGCGGCTCTTTTACCCGCCCGGTGGCGGCGAATCCGGGTGACACCTTCCATGTCGACTACGACATGCTGGGCTCCATCTCCTGCCGCTTTGTCTGACCCTGGAGGACTGTTCATGGACATGCCCATCAACCGCTTCAAGCAGCGCCTGCAACGTGGCGAAACCCAGATCGGCCTATGGCTCGGCCTGGCCGACGCCTACTGCGCCGAGCTGGCGGCGAATGCCGGGTTCGACTGGCTGCTGATCGACGGCGAGCACGCACCGAATGACCTGCGCGGCATGCTCGGCCAGTTGCAGGCCGTAGCGCCGTACGACAGCCAGCCGGTGATTCGCCCGGTGATCGGCGACACCGCGTTGATCAAGCAGGTGCTGGATATTGGTGTGCAGACGCTGTTGGTGCCGATGGTGGAGACGGCTGAACAGGCCCGGCAGCTGGTGCGGGCGATGCGTTATCCGCCCCAGGGCATACGCGGCGTGGGCAGTGCGCTGGCGCGGGCGTCGCGCTGGAACAGCATTCCCGGTTACCTGGACGAGGCCGATGCGCAGATGTGCCTGCTGGTGCAGATCGAGAACCGTGAAGGCCTGGAGAATCTGGACGCGATTGCGGCGGTTGAAGGCGTCGACGGGGTATTTATCGGGCCGGCGGATTTGAGTGCGGCCATGGGGCATCGGGGCAATCCCGGGCATCCCGAGGTGCAGGCGGCGATTGAAGACGCCATCGTCCGGATTCAAAAAGCCGGCAAGGCGGCAGGAATCTTGAGTGCGGATGAGAAGCTGGCGCGGCGGTATATCGAACTGGGGGCGGCGTTTGTGGCGGTGGGTGTGGATACGACGGTGTTGATGCGCGGGTTGCAGGGGCTGGCTGCGAAGTTCAAAGACACCGCAGCACCGGCCATTACCGGGGGCGTGTACTAACCCCGTCAAACAACAGAGATCAACTGTGGGAGCTGGCTTGCCTGCGATAGCATCACCTTGGTGTACCCGAAGGATCGAGGCGCCTGCATCGCAGGCAAGCCAGCTCCCACATTTTGATCACCTGTTACTCATCTACCGTGATTCAACGCTTGATGGTCTTCAACTCATCCAGCAACCCCAGCAACACCTGCAACTTCTCCTCCCCAAACTGCCCCTGCAAGCGCTGGTAATTCTCTTCCATGCACTGGCTCATCGACTCGAAACTGGCCTTGCCCTTCTCCGCCAGCGTCACCAGCACCCGCCGCTGATCCTGCTCGGCCTTGCGCCGGTGCACCATCCCCGCCGCCTCCATGCGCACCAGCACGCCGGTCATGCTCGGCTTGAGAATGCACGCCAGTTCGGCCAATTGGTAAATCTCCAGCTCGTCATGCTGGCTGAGAATTCGGATAACCCGCCATTGCTGCTCGGTCAGCCCATGTTCATTCAGCGAAGGCCGAAAAAAACTCATGGCCGCTTCACGGGCCTGCAACAGGGTCAAGGTCAGGGATTGTCTGGGTTTCAACATAGGCTCAGGGTCACGATAGATTTAGTTAATGTTTTAACGAAACTCTAACACTCTCCTCCCCGCCTCACGCTATAACTTGTGAAGCCGGCGAGGGCTCTGGCGCGCAGGATCAAAACCTGCGGCACACAGAATCAAGACATCCAGCGTGCCAGCGCCCTTAATACACTCATTAGCTCTTCACTGTCAGGCAGCGCAATGATCAATATCGAAACGCCGACCTATTACACGGCGACCAAAAAATACAACCTCAGCTTCCCAACCCTGGAACAGGACGTGGAAGCCGACGTGGTGATCATCGGGGGCGGCTTTTCCGGGATCAACACCGCCCTGGAACTCGCCGAAAAAGGCATCACCAACATCGTCGTGCTGGAAGCGCGTTACCTGGGTTTTGGCGGCACCGGGCGCAACGGTGGGCAGATCATGGCCGGCATCGGTCACGACCTGGAAAAGATCAAGAAGGACGTGGGTGAAGACGGCCTGCGCCAGATCTTCGAGATCAGCGACCTGGGCGCCGACATCATCAAGAACCGCATCGCCAGGTACGACATCGATGCCGATTTCTGCCACGGCTACGGCTACATGGGCTTCAACGCCCGCCAGGAAAAGACCCTGCGCGCCTGGGAAAAAGACTTCAAGTCCATCAACACCCAACATGAAATCCGCTTCCTCGGCGGCTCCGACGTGAAGCAGATCATCGGCTCCGACGCCTACAGCAGCGCCCTGCTGCACATGGGCGGCGGGCATGTGCACTCGTTGAACCTGCTATTGGGCGAAGCCAAGGCCCTGGCCGGCTACGGCGTGCGGATTTTCGAGAACAGCCCGGCGCTGGAAGTCAGCTACGGCGAACGCATCACCGTGCGCACCGGGCGCGGTTCGGTCAAGGCCAGCAAACTGCTGTGGGCCTGCGACAGTTTCCTCAACAAGCTGGAACCGGAACTGCACCGATCGACCATCAACACCTATGCGTTCCAGATGATGACCGAGCCATTGCCTGAAGAGCTGATCAACCGCATCAGCCCGATTCGCGGGGCCTACAGCGACATTCGCCCGGTGATCGACTACTACCGTGTCACCAACGAAAACCGCCTGCTGTTCGGTGCCGCCACGCCGTTGGTGGAGCACATTCCCGGCGATTTGAAAGCCTGGAACCGCAACTTGATGCTGAAGATTTTCCCGTACCTCAAGGACGTGAAAATCGACCTGGCCTGGGGCGGCCCGATGGCCTGCAGCCCGAACCTGTTCCCGCAGATCGGCACCCTGCCCGGGCGCAGCAACGCGTTTTATGTGCAGGGCTATTCAGGCTTCGGCGTGACCCCGAGCCACATCATCTGCAAGGTGCTGGCCGAGGGCATGAGCGAAGGCTCGGCGCGGTATGACCTGGTCAGCTCGATCCATCGCCCGACCATCATCGGCAAAGACACGATCCGCCCGCTGCTGCTCACCGCCGGCAAGTCCTGGCACCAGCTTTCCGGTTACTGGAACGGCCGCCGCTGACACACACCTGTAGGAGCGAGCTTGCTCGCGAAAAACCCGAGGGCGCCGCGTTCATCCAGGACGCCAGCGCCCACATTGCCGCCTATTTTTTCTCATCAGGAGCAACTGCCATGACCCTCGTTACCCTCAAGAAAGACATCCAGCTGTCGGAACTCGACGCCTGGGGCACCGTCGCCGACCTCGGTTCGACCATCCTCGAAGGCGAAGTCCGGGCCTTCGGCAAAATGACCTTCGGCGCCCCGACCGACCCGGTCAGCAGCGCGTATTTCGGCACCACCCAAGGCAAGTTCCGCATGGTCTACCCGTTTGCCGAACAGGCCACCGTGGTCACTGGCGAGGTGGTACTCACCGACGAGTCCACCGGCCAGAGCACCCGCTACAAGGCCGGTGACAGCTGGTTCGTGACCAAGGGCACGCCCGTGCTGTGGGAAGTGGTCAGCGAAAGTTTCGTCAAACACTACTTCGCCGTGGTGTGACAGCCCCGGCTGCCGGCCCCCGCCGGCAGCCCTATGGCGCAGGTGCCCCCATGCACACCCTCCCCGCCCACGAAGTCGCCGGCCAGTGCCTGCAGGCTTTTACCCGATTGATTCCGGTCAGCCAGGCCGCGTTCTATTGTGTCGACCGCCACCTGCAAGCGCGGGATTTCCAGCTGCACGGCATGAGCGGCGAGATGCACCGCGACTACCTCGACAACTACCGCCACTTCGATCCCCTTCAACCGCGCAACTGCTTGTCCAGTGGACTCGCAGTAGTGCCACTGGGCCTTGCCATGGCCCGCCAGCCGGCGCGGGATACCCGGCGGTATGGGGATTTTTTGAGGCGATACGGCGTGGTCGACGTGGTGGAAATTTTCGCCCAGCGCGGCGGCCAGCCCCAGGCGGCGATCTCGCTGCTGCGCACCGCCGACCAGGGCGCGTTCACCGGCGAGCAGTTGACCCAACTGAATGCCCTGCAAACCTTGCTGCAACTGGCCGTCGCCAACATGCAGCCCGCTGAGGATGCACTGGCCGGGCTGACACCCAAGGAGCGCCAGATCGCTCTTTTACTCCGCCAGGGCGCCAGCAACAAACAGCTGGCCCGGGAGCTTGAAGTCGGCCTGCCGACCGTCAAGACCCACCTGATCAACCTGTTTCGCAAGACCGGCGTCAGCAGCCGTACGGAGCTGGTGGGCAGCCTGTTCCTGTAGCCGGCCTCAACCATCCGGTTGATGGTCGGGCCTGCTCCCGGGCGCGATGATTCGTGGTGTTCACCCACCCAACCGGAGCATCGCAATGACCACCCCTACTGACTGGATCACCGTGGGCGCCCTGGCCGACGGCTTCGCCCCCGAGGCCTTCATCCTGCCGAACCTGGCCGACCTGAGCGGCAAAACCTTCACGCTGCACTTTGCCAATGGCTGGCAGATCGAACACCGTTTCGAACGCGACAGCCTGGCCTGGGTCGCGGCTGACGGCCACTCCAGCGGCAGCGCAAGCTACCGCGCGACCTCGGTGCGTCCCGGCCTGTACCTGGTGGATTTCATCAAGCGCGAAGGTGCGCAAGCCTGGTCGGTCAGCCTGGTGCTCGACACCGCCAGCGCCTCGTTCACCGCCGTGCTCGGGCGCATGCCCACCCAGGAACAAACCCGCGAAGGCCTCTACAGCCGCGCCCTCGCCGGCAAGCCGCTGACCTCGGTGGAAGTGGAATTCCTCCACGGTAGCCTCGACCGCCCCTGGCAAGCCGGCCAATGCCCACACGCCCCCACCACCGAACTCACCGGCCTGCGCAACCAGTACCGCTACAGCCCGAGCGAGGTCTACGAGCACATCTACCTCAACCACCAGTTCTACGCCTGGCAATGCCTCAAGGGTGTGGAGCAAGGCCTGTGCGACACCGACCGCTGCGACTACTACAAGATCGCCGACCAACTGTACCTGTTCGTGTGGCGCGAAAAAATCATCCCCACCCTCGGCCTGGTGCTGATCGACCTGCAGCAGCACCGCAGCGACGGCAAGATCTTTGGTTATGCCGACGCCTCTTTCGATGAATTGTCGAACTTTCCCATCAGCTCCTACTGCCAGGTGCTCAACCGCACGGAGCATCCTGATGACTGAACCGCGCACCCTTGTGATTACCGGTGCCGGCACGGGCATCGGTGCCGCCTGCGCCCGGCTATACGCCGCCGACGGTGCGCAATTGGTACTGATCGGCCGTCGTCGCGAACCGCTGGAACAGCTTGCCCGGGACACCGGCGGCCTCGTGCTGGTGGGGGATGCGGCCTGCCCGCAGACGTGGGAGGGTTTCGTCACGCAGATTCGCCAGCGCTATGGGCGGATCGATGTGCTGCTGGCCTGCGCGGGCGGGCATGGCGTTGGCAGCGCCACCGACACCAGCCAGCAGACCTGGGAAGCGGCGCTGCGCAGCAACCTCGACAGTGCCTTCTACAGTGCCCGGGCGTGTTTGCCGCTGCTGCTGGAAAGTGCCGGGAATATTGTGCTGATGGGTTCGATTGCCTCCCTGGCCGCCGGGCCTGAAGTGTGCGGCTACACCACGGCCAAGCATGCCTTGCTCGGGCTCAATCGCTCACTGGCCCGGGATTACGGCCCGCGTGGCGTGCGGGTGAACGCTGTGTGCCCGGGCTGGGTGCGCACGCCGATGGCGGATGAGGAGATGCAGCCGTTGATGGACTTTCATGGCGAGACGCTACAACACGCCTATGACCGGGTGTGCGCCGACGTACCCTTGCGCCGCCCGGCCAGCGCCGAGGAAATCGCCAGGGTGTGCCGCTTCCTGGCCTCCAGCGAGGCGTCGATCATTACCGGGGCAACGCTCGTGGCGGATGGCGGTTCAAGCATCGTCGATGTACCGACGCTGGCGTATGCGCATATGGAGGCGAGTCATGGATGAAGACCTGGATTTCAGCGGTCGCAGCGTACTGGTAACCGGCGGCGCCCAGGGCATTGGGCGGGCCATCGTCGAGGCGTTTGCCCTGCGAGGTGCGCGAGTGATGATCGCCGACCTGCAACTGGCCGAAGCGCTGGCAGTGGAGCTGTGCGGGCGCGGCTGTCAGGTGGAAGCGGTGGCCGTAGATCTGGCGGAGGCCGAAGCGGTATTCAAACTGATTGAGGGGTTGGAGCAAGGGTGGGGCCGGCTGGACATTCTGGTGCATAACGCCGGGTATTTTCCGCTGACGCCCTTTGCCGACATCACCCCCGCGATACTCGAGCGCACCCTGGCGGTGAATTTATCGGCGCTGTTCTGGCTGACCCAGGCGGCGCTGCCGATGTTTCGTCGCCAGGGCCGGGGCTGCGTGCTGGTCACGTCTTCAGTCACCGGGCCGAGGGTCGCATTTGCGGGGTTGAGTCACTATGCGGCGTCGAAGGCCGGGGTCAACGGGTTCATCCGCAATGCCGCGCTGGAACTGGCCGGGCTGAATGTGCGGGTCAATGGCGTGGAGCCCGGCATGATCGCCACGCCGGCCATGGGCAATCTGGGGGATGACCAGGTGAACGCACAGATCGCCAGCCGGGTGCCGCTGGGACGGCTGGGTGCGCCGGCAGATATCGCCGGGGCGATGCTGTTTCTGGCGTCGGACCTGGCGGGCTATATCACCGGGCAGACCTTGGTGGTGGATGGCGGTTCGACCTTGCCGGAGGTTTAACGAAACGTCCTACTGAACGGCCAGATAACCTCTACTCCCCCGCCTTGAGAACCGCTGCAAAGTCCCTCGCCTGATCACACAGCGCGAGGGAACGCCGATGTCTTTTTCGATTACTGCACTGCCCAGTGGGGCTGCCTCTTGATTCCCGCCATTGGCTTTTTAGTCGTGGCGGCGATGGACCCGAAGACGCGCGACGTCAATGCGGTTCTCAACGACTTCACACACTGCCTGAACACCTACGACGCGTGGGCCGAGAGCTTCTGGAGTTTTTCGGCACTGGATGTCGAGCAGGTGTTCAAGGTCGGCGATGAGGTGTCGCTGGTCGCGCCCATCACCCGTTCTCTTTACCCCAGCAGCACCGTCGCGACCTGCAGGGCCAACTCACCGTTGACCCTGGTGCACATGTTCCAGAGCACACGGTTCGTGCCCATCGGCAATACGCCGGTCATGCTCCAGGAAATCGCGCAAGACGGTGGCCCGCTCGGCGCCCCCCTCCATAAAACCATCGGCCCCAGCGGCATTCTCGAAGTCACCGAGTGCACCGTCGACCGGCAGTACCGGGTCAGCTTTTATCCCGACGTGTCCAGGGACCACATCCAGGCGCTGTATACCTCCTATCAGTCCGAGATCAGCTCGCTGGAAGGTCGCCTGCGCGGCGAGTGGACGAGCACGTTCAAGCCGATATGGGAGAGCTATGCCAAGGCCGGTTATGTCGATCGGTACACCTCGCTGCAAATGGCCTATGCGCAAGGGTTTGGCAACGTGCTTTACGGTCTCTGGGACGGTATTGCGCAACTGTACCAATGGTTGGCAGACATCAAGCCCAACAGCGAAAAGCTGCTGCAGTACCTCTCCCAGGCCGAGCTTGGAGCGCTGCTGAAGCTCAGTCATGAGGCGATTGCCAAAGGACTGCTGATTCTGAGCGATGAACCGCTGCTGTTTATCTACCTGTCCGCAATGGTCAGTTGGATGCGCATGCTGCCGCCGCATTACCTGTTTGAGTTGCTGGGGGAAATCACCACCGAGGTGCTGCTCAACCTGTTGTTGCTGTGGGCCACCGGCGGTATGGGTGTGGCCGTGCGGCTGGGGGCGCAGGTGCTGGGCAAGGTCAAGTCCGAGCGGGCACGGGAATGGCTGGAACAGATGGCCACGCTGGGCGGCACGGCCCGGATGGATGGGCATGCCGAGGTGCTTAAGCCGGTAGCGCTTCAGCGTCATGCTGTGCCGGTCAAGGCGGCGGCGGTGCCGTTGAAGGTGGGTCCAGATCAGGTTTCGAATCCGGCACCGATGGTGCGGGAGCCGAAGACGGCGCGCACAGCGCTGGTGAAGCAGGAGCTTGTGGATGATGTGCCCGCCTCTGCCAAGAACCCTGGCGGCGATGCGGCCGCTCCCGCAGACAAGACCGCAACCAATGGCTGCCCGGTGTCGATGGTTACCGGCGAGGAACTGCTGACGCTTACCGACGGCTCGTTGGAGGGCGTGCTGCCCTTTGCCTGGACGCGGTTGTATCGCAGCAGTGCGGTGGAAGTGGATTGCGGGTTGGGGCTTGGCTGGAGTCATGCGCTGGCTCAGCGGTTGGTGGTTAGCGGTGAAACAGTGGTCTGGACCGATCACGAAAACCGCAGCACTACGTTTCCCCTGCCCTCTGCTACGCGGCCAGCCATCACCAATAGCCTGGCGGAAGCCGCGATTTATCTGGGCGCTTTGCCTGATGAGTGGGTACTGGCTCAGGCGTCCCTTTTCTATCACTTCCGCGGCGGTGTGCTGACGTCGATCAGCGACGCGTACGACAACCGGCTGCGCATTTCCCGCGACTATTCCGGGCGGATTCAGCGGATCGATAACCACGTCGGCCAGGGATTGCTGCTGCGGTATGACCGCCGACATATCGTTGCCGTCGACTATCAGGTGCAGCGGGAACTGGACTGGGTTACCGAACAGAACGTTGTTTCCTACCGGTACGACGAAGCGTGGCGGTTGATTGAGGCAACCAATGCGGTAGGCGAAAGCGAGCGTTATCGGTACGACGATCAGCAGGTGATTCTGGAACGACAACTGGCCGGTGGGGCGAGTTTCTTCTGGGAGTGGGAACGGTCCGGTAAATCTGCAAGGTGTATCCGCCACTGGGCCAGCTTTTCCCAAATGGACACGCGGTATGTGTGGGATGACAACGGCACTGTCACCGTCCACAACGCCGATGGCAGCCAGGAAGTCTACGTCCACGACCAGCGCGCACGGCTGGTGCAACGGATTGATCCGGACGGTGCCGAGCACTTCAAATCCTACGATGACAAAGGCCGGCTGACAGTCGAGCAGGATCCGCTCGGCGCGGTGACGGCGTATCAGTACGACGAAGCGGGTCGGTTGATTGCGCTGTTTCCCGGGGATGACGCGCCCACGTCCTACGAGCATGACAACGGTTTCGTACGGGTTGTGCGCCGTGGTGAGGCGGTCTGGAAATACCAGCGTAACGATCAAGGCGATATCACCCGCAAGACTGATCCGGACGGCAATTACACCGAATACACCTACACCCAACACGGAAAACTCTCCGGCGTCTGGCACCCGGACAACAGCAGTCAGCGATTTATCTGGAACGAGCGTGGCCAGCTCACCGAAGAGAAGCTGGCCAATGGCGGCGTGCGGCGTTTTCGCTATGACGACCTGGGACGGCAGGTGGCTTGCGAGGATGAGCACGGTGCGCTGACCCAGTATCAGTGGGACGCCGTAGGGCGTTTGCTGAAAGTGATTCAGCCGGGCGGCGCCACTCGCGAATTCAGCTACAACCCGTACGGAAAAATCACCGCTGAGCGCGACGAACTGGGGCGGGTTACTCGCTACGAATATGCCGACGGCCTGCACCTGATCAGCCGTCGCATCAACCCCGACGGCACACAGCTCAAATACCGCTACGACAATGTCCGGTTGCTACTGACCGAGATTGAAAACGAGGTCGGGGAAACCTATCGGCTCGACTATCACACCAACGGCCTGATCCAGCAGGAAACCGGGTTTGATGGGCGCCGCACCGCCTATGTTTATGACCTCGCCGGGCATCTGCTGGAAAAGACCGAATACGGCGACGATGGCAGTCAGCTGGTTACGGGTTATCAGCGAGACAGCGCCGGTCGCCTTGTACGAAAAACCCTGCCCGACCGCAGCATCGTCGATTACACCTACGACCGCCTCGGCAATCTCCTCAGCGTCGATGATGGTCATTGGCCGCTGCACTACGAATACGACGTGCAAAACCGCCTCACCGCCGAACACCAAGGCTGGGGAACCTTGCGCTACCGCTACGACGAATGCGGCCAACTCAACTACCTGCGCCTGCCCGACAACAACCGCCTGGCCTTCCATCACGACAAAGGTGGCGACCTTGCCACCATCGAGCTGAATGGCAACCCACTCACCTCACACCTGTTCAAATCCGGCCGCGAACACCAGCGCCAGCAGGGCCAGCTTCTCAGCCACTACCACTACGACGACCAGGGCCGCCTGCATGCCCATGCCATTACCCAACAGGAACAGCGCCATCAGCGCCGCCAATACGACTATGACAAACGCGGCAACCTCACCCGCATCCTCGACACCCGCAAAGGCCAGCACGACTACCACTACGACCCACTCGACCGCCTGACCCGCGCCAACCACTCGCACGACCTGCAGGAACGCTTCGCCCACGACCCAGCTGGCAACCTGCTAATGCAGGATCGCGTTGGCCCGAGCGTGATCAAAGGCAATCGCCTGCTGATGCAAGGCGACCGTCATTACGACTACGACGCCTTCGGCAACCTCCTACGGGAACGCCGGGGCCGCGACCAGCAGTTAGTTACCGAATATCGATATGACTGCCAGCATCGCCTGATCGCCGTCATCCAACCCAATGGTACTCAGGCCAGTTACCGCTACGACCCGTTTGGACGACGCATCGCCAAAACTCTCGACGGCCAAACCACCGAATTTTTCTGGCAAGGCGACATGTTGGTCGCCGAGCACAGCGCCGATCACCACCAAAGCTACCTCTACGAACCCAACAGCTTCCGCCCGTTAGCGCTGCTGAAAGGCTACGGCCCGGAAGCAGCAGAACCCTTCCACTACCAACTCGACCACCTCGGCACGCCACAAGAACTCACCGCCCCCGACGGCGAAATCGTCTGGTCCGCGCACTACCGCGCCTACGGCCAAATCGCGAAGCTGGACGTCAATACCGTCACCAACCCGCTGCGCTTCCAGGGCCAATACTTCGACCCGGAAAGCGGACTGCACTACAACCGCCATCGCTACTACAATCCGGACGTTGGTCGATATCTGACGCCTGATCCGGTGAAACTGGCGGGTGGGCTGAACGGATACCAGTACGTGCCCAACCCGACGGGGTGGGTGGATCCGTTGGGGTTAAGCTGTAAAGCTACAGCCTGCCCAGGTCAGATAGTCACTGATGGGCCTTACAGCGAAATTGTTCCTGGTGGCGGTTTAGCTGCTCACGAAGCTGCCGGGGGACATTTGATGCAAAAGCACATTGGTAGAACTGATCAACAACTGGCAACACGTCTTAAACATGAGCCTCATGTGCCCACGGCGTCTACCTTCCATGATCGTGCGACAGCCGAGTCAGCTATATCAACAGTGATAGCAGACAACGAAACCCAAATAGATTCCTTTGTAAAAGGAAAAGACAAAAAGATCGTTATTATTCAAAAGTCCCCGCAGCCCGTTGGTACCAGTTTGAAGCGAGGTGCAAAAACAACCGTTCCCGGACGGGAGGTGTACTTGATCTTATACAGAGATAAAAGCATGCCCGATGGCTATAGAATTCAGACCGGATATCCGAATCCATGAATAACGATTATTCACAGCTACAGCAACTTCTCGCAGGCTACTTCAATCAGGACTGGGTTGACGAGTATGACAGTGCGGACGATGTGATCTTCAGTTTTATAGCTGAATCCTCAACAGAGACTTTTAAAGCCGCACACCTTGGGTTAAAAGCCCTTTTACATGCCAACATGACGGAGCAAGAGTTACAGCATTTTTTATTCTCTGATATTGGCTGTGGTTACTATTATCCTCACGATTGGAAAAGCGGGAAGTCGTGGCTGGAGCACATTGATGCGCTTTTAGGCCGAAGAGCCGAATGATTGCGATCTTTTAAGATATTTATAGTGGAGAAGCCGCTTGGATAGCCCCTCTCCACTCACCCCACCTGCTGCAACCGCCCCGCCCGAAAATCCTTCGGCGACACTTCAAACTGCTTCTTGAACGACCGACTAAAGTGCGCCGAATCCGTAAACCCCCACTTATACGCAATCGACGTAATCGATTCACTGCGCAAAAACGGGTTGGTCAAATCATCCGCACTGCGCTTCAACCGCGCTCGCTGGATGTACCGGCACACGCTGTCATCCTGTTCCTCAAACAACCGGTACAAATGCCGCACCGAGATGTTCAATCGACTCGCCAACCCCACCGGGCTCAGCCCTGGCTGGGTCAGCGATTCATCAATGACCTTCTGCACATAGCTGCGCAGGTTGCTGCCCTGCAATCCGCCGCAGTCATCGCGCTCGTCATCTTCCTGCTCAAACGCCGAGCCCAGCAGCGAGACAAACGCTGACTGCAACGCCTGCCCCTCGCCGACCGCGCCTTCGCCGTTGAGCGCGTCTTTGCACAGTTGGTCCATCAGCACGTGCAACATGCGCCCGCAGGCTTTGCTTGAGGAGATTTTGCCGAAGGTCTTGGGCTGGTTGCCAAACTGTTTGCACACCTCTGCGCGGGACAAGGACAGGGACGCGTGTTCGATCAGGCCGAACGGGGTGATGTCGATGGAGCCCACCGAGTCCATCAGGAGTAATTCGCCGGGGGCGAGTTGTACGCTCTGGCCGTTTTGGGTGATCTGGCAGTAGCCGCTGCGCTGGCTGACGAGGAAGCAGTTCTGGTCGTCATCGTGGTCGGCGCGGGCCTTGGGGCGTTTGATCAGGCCGGCGTTGGTGCGCAGGTTGGCCAAAGGCAAACCGCCACGGGAAAAGGTGGTGATGCTGCCGATGAACAGCGAGCGGTTGAAGGCCAGTTCTGTGTCGAAGTGACCGCAAACCGCGCGCAGATCCCGGGTCCAGCGGTCCAGCCCGTCTTGCCCAATCTGTTGCATGCTCATGGTTGTTTCCACCTTGGCTTTTTGTTTTTGTCGGGCAATAGTTAACATGTTATCTATATGCGCGCAACAAGTACGTGTCTGCCAAGGTGTTAGCACTATTGATGCCAAATCCTGCGATCAGTGAGCGTGCAACGCGCGCTGGAAACCGCCCAGCGCGTCCAGCAGCCAGGCGCGTTGAGTGCTGCTCAAGGCGATGTAGCGCCGGAACGCCGGCATGCGGTTGACCACCTCGCTGCCGCCCATATGCTCAAGCCGTACGCACCACTGGTGATCCTGCAGGTCGATGCGCAGGCGCTTGAAATCCAGCGGCATCAGGGCGCGATGCAACGCGCTGCCCTCCTGCAGTTCGGTTTGCAGAAGCGTTAAAACGTCCCTGTCTCCCGACCGCTGCCGACAGCGGATTCCGGTGCGTCGAACAGCCCCGGTGTGGTGCAGTTCGAAGCTCGCCGTGCCCTGCTGCGAGGCAGGGATGCGCAGTACGAATTCGGTCATCACCAGGTGCATCAACAACTGCGATTCGGTGCGCTCGACGATCTCCAGTTGCAACCCGAGTGCGTCCAGGGCCACCCGGGCCGTGGTCGGGCCGGATGCCTCGTAACCGGCCAGGCCGAGGTTACGTCGCAGGTGTTCCAGCGTAACCCCGGGCCGATACCCGGCAGGCGCACGCCCGGCGCTGAACAGTTCAGACAGTTTTTGCAGCATGGCTGACATACCCGTTGTGCGACGGACCCGGCTCATGGGCGAACTCCTTGGCCAACACCTCTTCCACCGAGGCAGGCTTGAATGGATTGACCTTCTGCACCACCAGGGTCCAGAACAGCGCGTACGCCGCCGTGCACCCGAGCATCACGCCAAAGGGGATGTAGATGTCGGCGGGGTTCATGCCGGGCGGGGTGATAAACCACATGCCCAGCAGGATGCCGATGCTCGACAGAATCTGCGGCAGCGGAAAGAACGGTGAGCGGTAGGCGCGAGGCAAATCCGGACGGCGAATTCGCAAAATCACCACCGACAACGTCACCAGCAGGTAAGCAAAACTCCAGGCACACACCGCCGCCAACACCAGGTGCATGATGTTGTCGGTGTTGCCCCCCAGGTACAGCGCGTGCAGGCACGGGATCAGCATCGCCACCAGGATGCACAGCAACGGCGTCTTGAAGCGCGGGTGCAGGTAGGTGAAAACCTTGGGCAACGCGCCGTCGACCGCCATGCCGTACAGGATTCGCGGCACACCGGCCATCAGGGTGTTGATGGTTGCAGCGCCGGCAAACAGGAAGCCGATGCCCAGCCACATCGGGCCAATGCTGCCCATCACCTGCTCGGCGAATTTCGGGATGGCCATCGGCGTGTCCAGCAGGTGCACGCCGCCCGCCGCGTCGATCAATACGTTTTCCACCTGGCGCTTCATCGCCGCGCCGTAGATGAACATGCAGGTGGCCACGCCCAGCAGCCCCAGCACCATCGCCCTGGGCATCACCTTGGCCGAGTTGCGCAGGTCCGGCGCCAGCGGCGTCACGAACTCACAGCCGACAAACATGAACATCGCCATGCCCACCAGCGACAGGATGGTGACCAGGTCGGTGCCCACCAGGGATTCACCGAACCAGCCGTCCAGCTGCACCGCCGGGGCCGCGATCAGGCCCAGCACGCCAAATACCATCAAGGTGGTCCACATGCCGAAGGTGAGGATGATCTCGGCCCGGCCGAACGCGCTGACGCCAAACGCATTGAGCACCCCGAACACAATCACGAAACCCACCCCCAGCAACCACGAACCGCCGGCGGATTCTGCCAGGGTGTTGAGGTGTTCAAAGTTCACCAGCGCCATCACCCCGGAGAGGATGGTTTCCGCGGTGCCGGCAAACACATGCACGATCAGGTACGCCGACAAGGTGCCGGTAATCGCGAAGAACCGGCCCATGCCGCAGTTGATGTAGTCGTAGACCGAGCCGGTGGTGGGCAGGATCGAGGCGGCCTCGGCGAAGGTGGTCGCCTGGGCCAGCATCATCACCACCGCGATCAACATCGCCACCGCGAAGGCACTGCCGCCGATGCCAAACCCCATGGTCGCGGTGAGGATCACCGGGCTGGCCATGATCAAGCCAATAGTGCTCGCCAGCGCGGTTGGAAAGCCCACCGTGCCGCGTTTCAAATGTTCGGTGAGCCGGTCGTTGATCGACATGGTGCGGATCCTCAAGAAGCGGATTTTTAGAAGTATTGGCACTCTGCGCCCCGCCCTGGCTGATCGTCTTGCTCCTGGCTGCCGCCGGTTTTGTTGCTGCCTGCCACCGCCCTGCCACTGGCGGCCTGGGTCAATTGCCTGGCACGCAGGGGAAAGACTTGGCCCGGCGGCGCTCGCCCTAATGCTCCCTCAATTCAGCTTGTTGGGGACTATAACAATGCAGCACACACAACAAACCCGTCACCTGTACAGGACCATCAGCCTGGGCATCGCGCTGATGATCATCGAGTCATCGGCCCAGGCCTTCGAGCTGTATGCCGATGACGACACCCACGTCACCGGCAACTTCCTGGCGGTGTACGGCCTGTTCAACAGCCGCAAGAACTACGACGGCACCACCGGCGGCTCAACGTGGCGCGAAGGGTTCATCAAGTATGGCTTGAGCATCGACCAGCGCTTCGGCGCCCTGGGCAGCGTGTATGGCACCGCCAACCTGGTCAGCTCCGGCACCTGGGGCGACGGCGACGCGTCTGGCGTGACCACCGGCCGCGAGCGCACCACCAAGTTCGACGAAGCCTTCGCCGGCTGGCGCTCGGGGGAGCTGTTTCCTGCATTGGGCAAGGATGGCGTGGACCTGTCGTTCGGCCGCCAGGTCATCATGCTCGGCGACGGTTTCATCATCAACGACGACGGCCCGAACCTCGGCAAGGGCGTGGACGACGGCAAGTTCAACCGTGGCGGCGCCTATTACATCGCCGCGCGCCATGCCTTTGATCAAACCGCCGTGTTGCGCCTGGGCGGCAAGGACGGCGTGCATGGCAGCGTGATGTGGATCAAGTCCGACAACCGCGCCCAGGCCAACACCGAAATGGCTGCCGGCACCCTGGACTACACCACCGCGCCGGGCACCGTGGGCCTGACCTATATCCACGGCATCAGCGTCGACGACCGTTATGCCAATGACCTGCAAAAACAGCGCGCCGGCATGAACATCTACAGCCTGCGGGGCGCCGGCAATGCCGGGATCGAGAACGCGCACTTTTCCTTTGAATACGCCTGGCAGGACAAGGACGCCGGCCCGGAAAAGGCCTGGTACACCGAAGGCGGCTATACCTTCGCCGCACTGCCCTGGTCGCCGGACCTGACGTACCGCTACAGCCGCTATTCAAAAAACTGGGACGCGATGTTCTCGGGCTTCAACCGGGGCTACGGCACCTGGGTGCAGGGCGAAGTGGCCGGCAATTACTCGGGGCCGTTCAATACCAATACCGAGGTGCAACACGTGGCGTTGAAGGTCAAGCCGCTGGACAGCGTGACCGTCGGCGCGCTGTTCTTCGACTACAAGACCTTGAGCAAGGGCGGCATGCTGGATCTGGACGGACGCGAACTGGACCTGTACGCGGAATGGGCGGTGAACGAACACCTGATCATCACGCCGCTGCTGGGGCTGTACAAGCCGAACAAGGATGAGAGCAACGGCGGGAATCAGGTGGGGGGCAACGGTACCAACGTCTACAGCCAGGTCACCGTGGCCGTGCCGTTCTAGCGCAGATCCAATCGGCGACCGAGATCAAATGTGGGAGCTGGCTTGCTGTGGTGAGCGGGCTTGCCCCGCGTTGGGCTGCGAAGCAGCCCCATCAATCTGTGGTGAACCCGACGAGGGGCAAGCCCCCTCACCACAGCAAGCCCGCTCCCACATGTAGGCTGCGTCAACCTTCAAGAGAGGTGTTCGCCCTAAGGTTGCCGCTCCTCAATCCGCGCATACGCCCCCTGGTGATAGAGCAACGGCGAACGACCAAAGTCATCAAACGCCACCACCTTGCCGATCATGATCCAGTGATCGCCGCCGTCCACCTGCTGGTATTTCTCGCAGTGAAACCGCGCCGAGCAATCGGCGAAGACCGGCGAGCCGCCCTCCCCCGGTTCGAATTCGATTTCGGCAAAACGATCATCCCTGGGCCGGGCAAAGTTGTTCGACAGGTGGATCTGGTCGGCCGCCAGCACGTTGACCGCAAAATGGCTGGCCTGCTCGAACACCTCGTGGCTGTTGGAGCGCTTGTCGATGCTCCACAGCACCAGCGGCGGGTCCAGGGACACCGAGTTGAAGCTGTTGGCGGTGACACCCACCTTGCGCCCGCTGGCATCAGCGGCGGTGACCACGGTGACGCCGGTGGCGAAATTGCCGAGGGCCCGGCGAAAAGCCCGTGGGTCGAAACTGTTATCAGACATGCAAGACTCCCGGACTGCATCAACGCGCAGTCCTGATTGTGGTGATGGCCGGGTCGGCGTCAAATCATGCTCGGGTCAGGCTCAAGCCCCATCAGCTCACGCCCCAGGATCTGCGCGCACACGTCGTAATCGGTGTAGGCGTGGGCGCCGGTCATGTGGGAATCGCGGAACAGGCGCTGCATTTCGTTGTGCTCGAACCACGCATTGCCGCCGGCGGCCTCGAACAAGCGGTCCACCGCCTGGATGCACATTTTGGTGGCGTACGCCTGGTTGGTGCGCCAGAAAGCCAGGGTTTCGCGACTGGGATAACGGTGCTGCTCGCTGTGTTCGGCGTGTTCCTGCCAGGTCTTTTCCAGGAAGGCCCGGGCAGCCGCCACCTGGTGCGTCGACTCGGCCAGACGCATCAGCGCCGGAGTCGCAGCGCCCACCGCCGCGCCGGTGTAGGCACGCACGCGGGTCCTGGTTTTTTCGCGGAACACCTCAAGCATGCGCTCGGCCACGCCCAGGCTCACCGTGGAGAAACCACTGGCGAAATACGGCCGGTACGGCGAGTAGAAAATCTTGCTGTCGGGGTACAAGCCAAAGCCGGCGGACTTGCCTTCCATCATGTCCTTGGCTTTCTGGATACGGTGTTCGGGCACCAGCACGTTGTCGATGATCAGGGTCTTGGTGCCGCTGCCTTTCATGCCGGCGGCGAACCAGTCGTCGCGAATCTGATAGTCGCTGCGGGGCAGTACCGCGAAGCAATAGTCCTGGTTGCCCTCGACGTTCTTGCGACGGAAACCGACAATCGCCCACTCGGCATGATCGCAGCCACTGCTCCAGCCCATCTCACCGCTGAACAGCACGCCGCCTTCCACTTCCTCGGTACGGCCAAACGGCGCGATGCTGCTGCTGGCAGTGGCATTCGGGTTATCGCCCCAGACTTCCTGCTGCAGCTTGGCGGGAAACAGCGCCAGCTGGTGACTGTGGGTGCACAACAGGCTCATGGCCCAGGCGGTGCTGGCACAGGCGCCGGCCAGCAAGGCGATGCAGTCGGCAAATTGCGGCAGGGAGATTTCCATGCCACCAAAGGGTTTGGGTTGAAAGGCCCGGTGCATGCCGATGCTCTTGAGCAGCGCAATGTTCTCGTCGGGAACCTTGCGGTCCTGCTCGGCCTGGAAGGCGTTGGCAGCGATGGTCGGCAGAATCGCCTTGAGGTCTTCGAGGAGCGGGTTTGGCTTTTTCATGGACGGCCCTGCTTATTATTGGATGTCCGGCTGGCGTTCAAACTCAACGAACGGCGCTGGATGTGGGGCCAGTATGGAACGGGCAACACCACTGGAAAATGCACCTTCCACAGCCAAGATTGCACTTTCCACAGGCCTGGCAGCCACAGGCATATCGTCCGGCAGACAGAGACAAGCCCGGGCCGCCCAGGCTGGTTAACCTCGGGCTTTTGCGAGCAGGAAAATCCCATGAGCGATGTTGCGCTGCTGCCTGAAGTCCACGCCTTCCTTGGTCGAAACCATGCCTTGTTCATCGACGGCGGTTACGTCCAGAGCCATTCCAGCCAGACCCTGGAGGTGACCAACCCGGCCAACGGCGAAGTGATCGCCCACGTGGCCGACGCCGACCTTGCGGATATCGACGCGGCGGTGGAATCCGCCCGGCGCGGCTTCCGGCAATGGTCCCAAACCGCACCGGCGACACGCGGCAATGTGCTGCTGAAACTCGCCGAGCTGCTGGAGCAACATCGCGAAGAACTGGCGCAGATCGAAACCTGCCAGTCGGGCAAGATCATCCAGATTTCACGGGCCTTTGAAGTGGACCAGGCCGCGCACTTCCTGCGGTACTACGCCGGCTGGGCCACCAAGATCAGCGGCCAGACCATCACCCCGTCACTGCCCTCCTTCGCCGGCGAACGCTACACCGCGTTCACCCTGCGCGAACCGGTGGGCGTGGTGGTGGGCATCGTGCCGTGGAATTTCTCGACCATGATCGCCATCTGGAAACTCGCCTCGGCGCTGGTGACCGGTTGCAGCATCATCATCAAGCCCAGCGAATTCACCCCGCTGACCATCCTGCGCATCGCCGAACTGGCCGTCGACGCCGGCCTGCCGGCGGGCGTGCTGAACGTGTTGACCGGTGGCGGGCACGTGGGCCAGGGCCTGGTGGAGCATCCGGGCACCGACAAGGTCTCGTTTACCGGCTCGGTGCCCACCGGCATCGCCGTGGGCCGTAGCGCCATGGGCGCCGGGCTGACCCGGGCAACCCTGGAGCTGGGCGGCAAAAATTCCGCCGGATTCCTGCGGGATGTGGACCTCGACAAGGCGGTCAACGGCATCATCGAAGCCGGTTTCCTGCACTCCGGGCAAATCTGCGCGGCGGCCGAACGCTTCTTCGCCCACCGCTCGCAGATCGAGCCGATCATGGAGAAATTGGCGCAACGCCTGAGCCGGTTGAACATCGGCTCGCCACTGGACGAACGCACCGAATTCGGCCCGGTGACCAACCGCCAGCACCAAAAGAAACTCGAATGGTTTTTCGCCAAGGCCCGCGCCGAGAACAATACGATTGTCCACGGCGGCAAGCTGATCGAGGGCCCGGGCTGCTATGTGGAGCCCACCGTGATTCTCGCCAACACGATCAACGACACCCTGCTCAACGAAGAAACCTTCGGCCCGATCGCCACGTTCTTCCCCTACGACACCGAGGAAGAACTGCTGGAACTGATGAACAACACGCCCTACGGCCTGAGCGCCAGCCTCTGGACCAACGACTTGAGCAAGGCCCTGCGCATGGTGCCGGCGATCAACGCGGGCACGGTATGGGTGAACATGCACACGATGCTCGACCCGGCGGTGCCGTTTGGCGGCAACAAGTCTTCGGGGGTGGGGCGTGAGTTTGGCGGGGCCTTTATCGAGGACTACACCGAGCTCAAGTCGGTGATGATTCGCTACTGATAAACCGGGCGACCGATCGTTCCCACGCTCCGCGTGGGAATGCATACCGTGACGCTCCGCGTCACCCTCGCGCAAGGCTTCAATGTCGCGTCGGCAGCGGGGCGGAGCGTCCGAGGCGGCATTCCCACGCAGAGCGTGGGAACGATCAGCGTGGGAGTGATCGCGAGCCTGCTGACAAACCCGCGCTCCTGACCAACCGCTCCCACACTGGATTTATGTTGCCAGTTGGATTTCGGATGTGATCAGGCCACCGGACACTCCCGGTTCAGCGCCTCATCCACCAACAACTGCGCCATCTCCACCAATTGCACCACTGCCAACACTTGCTTGCGGCTGGCCCCATCAAGATGCTCGGCACAGTCATAGGCGCTGACAGCCGCCGATTCAAGAATCTCGCTGGCATTACACAAGGCGACTTCGGTGCTGAGGCCGGCACGTACGGAGAATAGTTTGTTGGAGGACGGAGGCGAAGCGGCAGGTTCTGAGTTGAGGTCGTAGTGCTTGAATGCGCGCTGGGCAGCATCGTGGAATTTCTGGTCGTTCAAGTAATGCGGCGGGTTGGGCGAGACCTTTTTCATGGTGAAGCTCCTCTATGAGTAAGCACCTCCACGCTCGCTACCACACGATTAAGGAGGCGACTGTACACGGGGTGGTAGACCGGTCATAGAAACCCGGCAGGCCGAAGCCTCCCATGCACAGCCGCCACAAAGCAGCCCGCACAAAAAAACGCCCTTGAGCGTTTTGGGATCTATGAAATAGCCGGGCTACCACACCCGTTCGCTGAATTGGCAGCGACCCGCGAAGGTTAGCGGCGAGAAGGACTGGAAGCAACCTGAAATCTATGTGGGAACGGTCTGCGTAGGAACGGGCGATACCGCTGCCGGCGTATGCCCATTGTTGATCGTTCCCAGGCTCCGCGTGGGAATGCATACCGTGACGCTCCGCGTCACCCTCGCGCAAGGCTTCAATGTCGCGTCGGCAGCGGGACGCGGAGCGTCCGAGGCGGCATTCCCACGCAGAGCGTGGGAATGATCAAACGGCTCAGTGAGCGGCCCATCAATATGCAGGTCAGTAGCGGATACAGCCAGGTGCCTTTTAAATACCTGTACAAGTTTATAATTTTGTACAAGTATCAGGTATCGAAGCTTCCGCTGTATCACGCCCGCTCAGGGAGACATGCAATGACCCGTCTATTGGTTTCACTGGCCCTGGTGCTCGGCCTGTGCAGTTGCGGCAGCGTTGACGTCAAACACTATGCCGACCAGCAGCCGCAACTCGACCTGGTGCGTTTCTTCAGCAAGCCGGTTAAAGCCTGGGGGATATTCGAGAAACGCTCGGGCGAAGTGGCCAAGCGTTTCGAGGTGAATATCGCCAGCCGCCGCGAAGGTGAAAACCTGATTCTCGACGAGCGCTTTCTCTACAGCGACGGCACGCGCCAGCGGCGTGTCTGGACCCTGACGCCCGACGGCCCGGGCCACTGGCGCGGCCGTGCCGACGATGTGGTGGGTGAAGCCAAGGGCGAAGTGGCCGGCAACGCCTTGCGCTGGCGTTACATCCTGAACCTGCCGGTTGACGGCTCCGTTTACGAAGTGAGCCTCGACGACTGGATGTACCTGATGGACGAAGACACGCTGATCAATCGTTCCAGCATGTCCAAGTTGGGCGTCGAGGTCGGTCAGGTGACGTTGTTCTTCCGCCGCCAGTCCGCCCAAGAGGCCCATTGAATCAATGCATGAGACTCATCGGCTGTGCCTGGTCCTGGGCGACCAGTTATCGTTTGACCTGGCCTCGTTAAACGGGCTGGACAGCCAGCGCGACGCGGTCTTGATGGTCGAGGTGATGGAGGAAGCCAGCCATGTGCCCCACCACCCGCAGAAAATCGCCCTGATCTTCAGCGCCATGCGCCATTTTGCCCAGGCATTGCGCCAGCGTGGCGTTCGGGCGCAGTACGTCAGCCTGGATGACCCGCAAAACACCGGCTCCGTGCCCGGCGAGTTAAAGCGCTGGTACTCGCAGCTGCACGCGCGCGAGCTGCACCTGACTGAATGCGGGGACTGGCGCCTGGAGCAATCCCTGAAAGACTGCGGTTTGCCGATCCAGTGGCACGCCGACAGTCGCTTCCTGTGCAGCCGTGACGAATTCGTGGCCTGGGCAAGCGGCAAAAAACAGCTGCGCATGGAGTACTTCTACCGTGAGATGCGCCGCAAGAGCGGGCTGTTGCTGAACGGTGACGGCACGCCGGTCGGCGGCGCCTGGAACTTTGATGCAGACAACCGCAAGGCACTGCCCAAGGGTACCAAGGCGCCCTACCCGGCGCGCTTCAGCTCGGACTCAATCACCCGGGACGTGTTGGCGCTGGTCGGTAAACACTTCAGCAGCCACTACGGCGCACTGGACACCTTCGATTACCCGGTGACCCACGCCGACGCCGACGCCCAGGCACTCTGGGATTACTTTCTGGATTACGGCCTGGCGGGCTTCGGTGACTACCAGGACGCCATGGCCAGCGACGAGCCGTTTCTGTTTCATGCCCGCATCAGTGCCGCGCTGAACATCGGCCTGCTGGACCTGCGCCAGTTGTGCAGCGATGTGGAGGCGGCGTATTGGTCGGGCAGCATCGGGCTGAATGCTGCCGAAGGGTTTATCCGCCAACTGATTGGCTGGCGTGAATACGTACGCGGCGTCTACTGGCTGAAAATGCCGGACTACGCCGCCGGCAACTCATTCGGCAACAGCCGCCCGCTGCCGGAGTTCTACTGGACGGGCGAGACGCAAATGAACTGCATGCGCCAGGCGATCGGCCAAAGCCTGAAACACGCCTACGCCCATCACATCCAGCGGCTGATGGTCACCGGCAATTTCGCCTTGCTGGCCGGGATCGTGCCCAGCCAGATATGCGAGTGGTACCTGGCGATCTACATGGACGCTTTCGACTGGGTCGAACTGCCCAACACCCTGGGCATGGTCATGCATGCCGATGGCGGCTACCTCGGTTCCAAGCCTTACTGCGCGAGCGGCCAATATATAAAGCGCATGTCCGACTACTGCCGAGGCTGTGCCTACAGCGTCACTGAAAGCACCGCGGACAATGCCTGCCCGTTCAATTCGCTTTACTGGCACTTCCTGATGCGTCACGGCGACCTGTTGCGGGGCAATCAGCGCATGGCCATGCTGTATAAAAACCTCGACCGCATGCCTGAATCCAAACAGGACGCACTGTGGAAACGGGGCGAGATGCTGCTGGCCAGACTGGATGCGGGGGAATCACTTTGACAACGCGGCCCGGTGTTTACCGGCCCGTTCGCCGAGCAGCATCAATCCGCCGCCCGTCAGCAGCAAGCCCGCCGCGATAACGATGTAACCGCCGTAGACATCCCCGATAACACCCTGCGCAAGGTTAAGCGTCTGGGAACACACCAGCGTGCCGGTCAACGAGGCGATGGCCAGCACCGGCGTCACCGTCGCCGAGACCCGGCCCATGTAGCCCGACGGCACGGCCTCTTGCAGCATGGGCCCCTGCACCATGGCGAACACCGAAAAGCACACCCCACAGCAAAACATCAGCGCCCAGGTCAGGTAAAACGGCGGATGCGACGCGTAGCCCAGGTAGCTCAGCCCCAGGCACAGCAGCGCAACGGTAAACGCCCGGCGAATGCTCAAGGCCTTCAACAGCGGCCGCACCAGTAATGCCGCCACCAGACCACCGACGGGAAACGCGGCGAGGACCAGGCCATATTCACGCGGGCTCAGGCCCAGGGTCTTGAAGGCGTACAAAGACAAAACGACGTTATTGATACCTAGGGAAAATCCGTACAACGCCACACCGGTCAGCAGGGTCCGAATCGACGGGTGCCCCCAGGAAAACCGCAGGCCCTCCAACAGCCCACGCCAGAACGATGTGTGCGCTACCGGCAACGCTGTACGCAGGCCTCGGGTAGCCACGATGCATAACGCCGAACAACTGAACGCCAGCACATTGATCATCAACGCCCAGATCGGCCCCACCCACACAAACAAGGCCGGGCCCACGGAAGCTGAGAGCACCGAAATGCCCGTCAGGGAAAACATCGTCTTGGCCGACGCTTCTACCCGCCGCTCAGCGGGAATGATCACTTGCATGATCGCCTGGCGGGACGGGTTGAAGAACTGCGCGGCGCTGCTGTTGAGCACCAGCAACAGCAGCACGCCGGTGAACACCTGCATCTGGCCGAGGCCGGACAGTGAATAGATCAGGATAAAGACCAGGAAGTTGATCACCCGGATAGCGTCTGCGCTGATCATCACGTAGAGCGGCGTCATGCGGTCGACCCAGGCGCCCGCCAATGGCGCCACCAGCACCCGCGGAATCGCCGATGCCGCCACCGCCAGGCCAACGGCACTCGGTAGAAAAGCGCTGTCACGGAACAGGTCCGTCACCAGCCAGACGATGATCGTGCTCTCCAACACAAATTCGCCAAAGGACGAGAGCGCCTGGCCCAGCCATAACAGTGAAAAATTGCGGCTGATGAAAAACCCGGCAAACCGGCTTTTCCCTTGAGTCGTCCTGAACACCATCCCTTCCCTGTGCGAAACGCTGTGAAATTTTCCGGCCGCTGCGAATTGTTGTGAAGCCGGCGATAAATGGCCAATTGCCCATGCTAACGTCGGCGTCGATGTCATCCAATCCATTGAGGGAGCAGCGCCGATGTCTACTACCGTAACACCCGCCGGTGGCGGACCGACTACTCAAAAAGCCTCAACGTCGGTGTTCGACGACAAGTTGAACATTGCCAAGTCGAGCAAGGTAGTCGCTGATTACATGCGCCAGACGGGCAAGTCGGCCATTACCAAGCAAGAGCTTTCACAACTGGCCAGCAACGCCTCGGGCAAGGTGCCGGCGGATGTCAGCGCTGCAGCCCAGTACATGGAGCGCCATCCCGACGTGTTCACCGCGATCGAAACCCATGACGTGGCCGGTGCCGACAACCTGTCCGGCGTGTGGAACTTCGACTGGGCCGCCAACGGTGGCCTGAACGGCACCGCGACCGATGCGATCGCCAAGATGCAGGACACCTTCGATTTTGCGATCGCCAAGTCGGCGCAGATCACCGAGATCAGCACCGGCAAAAAGGCCGAGCTGGACTCGACCAAGCAACGGCCGCAGAACTAGGTTTCTGGACGCAACAAAAATCAAATGTGGGAGCTGTCGAGCTTTAGCGAGGCTGCGATAGCGGTGGGCCAGGCAACATCCATGTTGACTGTGCTGACGCCATCGCAGCCTCGCTAAAGCTCGACAGCTCCCACAGGATTTCCTTTGTTTGTTAGAGCGCCGGCCTGCGGTCAGAAGTGAAACGCAACCCCCGTGGTCACGTTGAACGCATCCCCCACATAGAAGTTGGCCGAGTCCTGGCCCTTGGCGTCATACGCGGTGTTGGTGGCCGTGGCGTAGCGTTTGTTGGTCAGGTTGCGCGCATCGACGAACACTTCCCACTTCTTGCTCGGGGCCTCGTAGCCCACCTTCGCGCCCCACAACGTGTAAGACGGCGCACTCAGTGAGTTGGCAAAGTCGACGTAATAACTGGACGCCGCCCGGGCGTTGAGCTGCGCGTAGAAGCCGCTGCCCTGGCGATACTCCAGCTCGGCCTGGTAGACCTGGCGCGGCAGGCCCGGCAGTTGGTTGTCGCCGAACACCGAGTCATTGCGGTAGTGGAAGTCGTTGAAGGTGTACGCCTGGCGCAAGGTCACGGTGTCGCCATTGCCGCCGTCCCACAGTTGCGCATTCAAGCCGGCTTCGATGCCCTGGTGAATCGTCGCGCTGCCGTTGGAGGTGGCCACCAGTTGATCCTGGGTCGCCGTTGCCTGGCGCACCACCACCGACAGCAGTTCTTTCTGCACCCACGAGCGGTACACCGTCAGGCTGCCGTCGAAAATACCGTGGCCGCCGCGAATCCCGAACTCCACGGTGTTGGCTTTTTGTGGTCGCACATCGCGGATATACGGCGTGCCGGTGCTGCCCAGTTGCCAAGTGACCGGTGGGTCCACCGAGCGGCTGACGTTGCCGAACACTTCGAATTCCGGGGTCAGTTGATAGCGCAGGCCGATGCGCGGGGCGACGTCGGTCTCGTCGTATTCGACGCCACTGGGGAACGCACTGGTATTGGTGCCGGTGGTGTATTCGATCTGCGCCTTGCGCTTGATATCAAATAACGACAGCCCGGTGGACAGCCACGTACGGTCATTCAGTTGCAGTTCGTTGCCGAGGGAAAACACCGTGTCCCGGGAGCCGGTGTAGTTGGTTTTCTGCTGGGTGATGCCGGTGGCCTTGCTGTGGGATTTCACATCGGCCAGGTACGCCAGGGTGTTGCTGAAGGTCACGCTGCTGTCGCTGCGCAGGCCGAAGAAGGTGTCGGCGGTGCGCAGGTAGCGCAGGGTCAGGTTGACGTCCTGGGAGCGCCATTCCTGGGGCGTTGGCGAATAGCGCCAGCCGTTGTCCAGCGGGTAATCGTTGTAGCCCAGGCCGACTTCGAGCTTGGCATTGTCGTCGAAGGTATAGGTGGTGGTGCTGCCCAGCAGGGTCGAGCCGTCCTTCTTGCGCCCGATGGGCACGAGGTTGCTGGTGGGGTCGTGCTTGAGTTGGTACTTGGTCAGGGTGTTGCCCTGGCTGAGGGTCTCTTCCTTGTAGCGAATGTAGAAGCGCGTCTCCAGTTGCGGGCTGAACACGTGGCCGAAGTTGGCGACGATCCCCTGCCCTTTGTTCGGCGTGTTGTCCTGGTAACCGTCACGCTCGTTGTGCTGGATGCTGACGTAGTAGTCGTTGTCGCCCTCCACGCCACCCGTACTCAGTTGCTGTTTGCGGTAGCCAAAACTGCCGGCTTCGAAGCGCGCGTAGTTGCCCGGGTCGGTGCGCCCGGTCTTGCTGACGAAGTTGATCGCGCCGCCCAGGGACAAGGCCGAATAACGGAAGGCGTTGGCGCCGTAGAGCACCTCGGTGTGGTCCACCGAGGCCATGTCCAGCATGTCTTCCTGGGTGCCGCCCGGCCCGGTCAACGGCAGGCCGTCGTAAAGGAATTTAATCCCCAGCACATAGCCTTGATAGAAGGTGTTGAGGCCCGAACCACGGATCGAAATCTTGTTGGCGCCCGAGCCGCTGGTGGCCTGGGCGAAGACTCCCGGCTGCAGCGCCAGCACGTCCTCGGCATTCGCCGCACGGCCCTGTTCGATCTTGCGGTTGTCGATCACCGCGGTTTTGCCGGGCACCCTGGCCAACTGCTTTTCGGCCTTTTGCGCCTCGGTGGCTTCGGCGCCGGTGACCACCACCGTGGCCAGGGTAGGGTCGGCCGGGGCGGCAAACGCCGCACCGTGTATCAGCATCAACAGCACGCCAAGGCTGGACGCGGTGGCCAGTGACTCAAAACGACGAGCGCGTGGTTCAAACAGTTGCCGCATGGACTCAATACTCCTGGGGTCTCTAGTTAGTTGGAGCATCTATTCGTATAGTCGCGCTCTGCTTCGAACTTTGCAGGGTTCGTGCCACGTCAAAACATCAACAAATACGGGCCCATCGCCCTGTTTAATCGCCACAGGCGCAACACTTTGCTGGTGAAATGTTCGATTCACAACAATGCGAAAAAAAACACATTCAATTATATGTTTAATCGATAAAGGCATAACCAAAGCCCCGGCCTACAGGGCTCCGTCACAACTGTGCAAATCCCAACAGCTGACCAACAAAAGTTGTGTATTCGACACTCTCTTTTTCTGCACACCTCTAAGAAGGTGCAAGTTATCGGCTTATCGTTACTTGGTATGGCTCTTGCTCTAGCCAGTCAATCAATCAATCAATCAATTCAAGCATCTGCGACTATTAAGCAACGAGGTATTCACGCGTGACGGTCAACTTACTCTGCACCCGCAGGACCCCACTGGAGATTGCCCGTGACCTGGCGAGCGAGTTCGCCCGCACCGCCGTCGACCGGGACGCCACCGGCGGCACACCCAAAGCCGAGCGCGACAAGCTGCGCAGCAGCGGCCTGCTGTCCCTGAGCATTCCCGGGCAATTCGGCGGGCTGGACGCCAACTGGTCGGAAACCTTCGAGGTGGTGCGCGAATTTGCCCGGGTCGACAGCTCCATCGCCCATGTATTCGGTTTTCATCACCTGATGCTTGCCACCGTCCGGTTGTTCGCCACGCCCGCGCAGTGGCAAACCTGGTTCAGCCTGACCGCCAGCAACAACTGGTTCTGGGGCAACACCCTGAACCCGCTGGACACCCGCACGGTGGTCAAGCGCCACACGGGCTGGCGGGAATTCTCGGGGCAGAAGAACTTCTGCTCCGGCGCCAACGATTCAGAAATGCTGATCGCCTCGGCCATCGATGAAAGCGCCGGCGGCAAGTTGCTGATCGCGGCCATTCCCAGTGCCCGCAGCGGGATCATCCTGCACAACGACTGGAACAACATGGGCCAGCGCCAGACCGACAGCGGCAGCGTGACCTTCAAGCGCGTACGCGTGGAAGAATCCGACCTGCTGCTGGACCCGGGCCCGTTGAGCACGCCGTTCGCCTGCCTGCGCCCGCTGATTGCGCAACTGCACTTCGCCAACATCTTCCTGGGTATCGCCGAAGGCGCGTTCGAAGAGGCGCGCCAATACACCCTGGAAGAAGCCCGCCCGTGGTTCCGCTCCAGCGCCAGCCACAGCACCCAGGACCCTTACATCCTCAGCCATTACGGCGACTTCTGGGTGGCGCTGCAAAGCACCCGCCTGTTGGTGGAGCGCGCCGGCCAGGTGCTGGACACGGCGTGGGCCAAGGGGCCGGCACTGACCAGCGAGGAGCGCGGGGAAGCGGCCATTGCCATCGCCACCGCCAAAGTCGCCGCCAGCCGCAACGGCCTGGAGTTGTGTAGCAAGGTCTTCGAGGTTACCGGCGCGCGGGCTACCAACGCCTCGGTGGCGCTCGACAGGCATTGGCGCAATTTGCGCACCCAAAGCCTGCATGACCCACTGGATTACAAACTCCATGAACTGGGGGAGTGGGCACTGAACGGTACCCCGCCCATCCCGACTTTTTATTCCTGATCTTTTATTCAAAGGGATCACCATGCAACTGCTGACCTTACCGCCCTCGCCCGCCCTTGCCACCTCTATCCGCGCCACCGCGCAGGTGTTTGAAGACCCCAGGTCCAAGGCCTTGCTCAAGCATGTGCAACAAGTCGCGCCGAGCGAAGCCAGCGTGCTGATCATCGGTGAAACCGGCACCGGCAAAGAACTGGTGGCGCGCCACATTCACAACCTCAGCGGCCGCAAGGCGCAGCCGTTCGTGGCGGTAAATTGCGGCGCGTTCTCCGAGTCCCTGGTGGAAGCCGAACTGTTCGGCCACGAGAAAGGCGCGTTCACCGGCGCCCTCAGCGCCAAGGCCGGCTGGTTTGAAGAAGCCAACGGCGGCACGCTGTTCCTGGATGAAATCGGCGACCTGCCGATGTCGATCCAGGTCAAGCTGCTGCGGGTGTTGCAGGAGCGTGAAGTGGTGCGCCTGGGCTCGCGCAAAAGCATTCCGATCAATGTGCGGGTGCTGGCGGCGACCAACGTACAGTTGGAAAAAGCGATCAACGCCGGGCATTTTCGCGAGGACCTGTTCTACCGCCTGAACGTGGTCAACCTGGAACTCAGCCCATTGCGCGATCGCCCCGGCGATATCCTGCCGCTGGTGCAGTATTTCATCGACACCTACACCCGCCGCCTGGGGTACGGCGAGATCATCTTGAGCAAGGAAGCCGAGCAACGGCTGGCCACGTACAGTTGGCCGGGGAATATCCGCGAGCTGGAAAACGTCATTCACCACACCTTGCTGATCTGCCGCGACGGCGTGATTCAGGCCGATGACCTGCGCATGTCCAACTTGCGCATCGAACGCCAGGAAGACAGCACCACGGCCCATGACCTGCTCGACCAGGCCTTCCAGCGACTGTTCGAAGAGCAGATCGAGAACCTCCACGAACAGGTCGAGCGCAGCCTGTTGACCGCCGCCTACCGGCTCTGCCAGCACAATCAGGTGCACACCGCCGAGTTGCTGGGGCTCAGCCGCAACGTGACCCGCACCTTACTGATCAACCTGGGCGAGCTGAAGGTCAACAAGCGCCGCCCACTGGCCAACACCAAGGATGAGCGGGTGCTGCACCTGTCGATCTGAGCGGCAGTGCGCGGCGTACCCGGTACGCCGCCTGATCACAGCACCGCTTCGTCCAGCGCATCGCTGAACTGGCGACTCCACAACCGCGCATAGTGGCCGCCCTGGCGCAGCAGTTGTTCGTGGCTGCCGTCCTCGACGACCCGGCCATTGTCGAACACCAGGATCCGGTCCAGATGGGCCACGGTGGACAGCCGATGCGCGACCACCAAGACAGTCTTGTCTTCCATGATTTCGTCGAGCTTGTCCTGGATGAAACGCTCGGTGATCGAGTCCAGGCTGGAGGTGGCCTCATCCATCACCAGGATCGGCGCGTTCTTCAGCAACACCCGGGCGATCGCAATGCGCTGGCGCTGGCCGCCGGACAACTTGACCCCGCGCTCGCCCACCAACGACTCGTAGCCGTGTTCCATGCTGTCGATAAACTCACTGGCGCCGGCGCGATGGATCGCCTCGGCGACTTCGTCCATCGAGGCATCCAGGCGGCCGTAGTGGATGTTTTCGCGAATGCTGCGGTGGAACAGACCGGGCTCCTGGGGAATCAGACCGATCTGCTGGTGCAGCGAATGCTGGGTCACATCACGCACGTCCTTGCCGTCCACCAGCACCTGGCCTTGCTGCACGTCGTAGAGGCGCAGCAGCAGGCTCAGCAGCGTCGACTTGCCGGAGCCCGACGCGCCCACCAGGCCGACTTTCTGGCCGGCGGGGATGACGATATTCAGCTGCTCGAAAATCGGCCGGCCGGCGCCGTAACTGAAACCCACGTCGCGAAACTCGATATCCCCGCGCTTGACCTGCAGCGCCTTGGCACCGGGTTGGTCGATGACTTCGTGGGGGCGAATCAGGGTGCGTACGCCGTTGGCGATATTGCCGGTGGCTTCGAAAAATTCGAGAAAGCGCCGCGACAGGTTTTCGACATCGCTGATGATCAATAGCGAAAGGCTGGTGGACATCACAAACGCGGCGATATCGATGCGGTGACTGCGCCACAGGTAAAGCGCGAGCAACAACAGCCCCAGCTTGAGCACCACGCCACAGCTGGCCTGAAACCAGCGAATTTTCTCCATGTAGCCCAAGGACCGATAAGCAGCCGCTACCTCCTTGTCCAGGAAGGTGCCGAGGTAACTGTGCTCGAACGCGTGGCGCGCAAACAGACGGATATTGGCCAGGTTAGAGACCGCATCCACCACCTTTCCCGTGCTGGTACTGCGCGCTGCCGAATACTGCTGGGCGAGAGGATGACTGCGGCGTGCGAGCACGTAGCAGATAGCGATGAACGCCACCGACCAACCCGCCATGAACAACGCCAACAGCGGTGACGCGGTCCACAGCAGCGCCGTGGCCAGACTCAGCGTCACCAGCAGCGGGATCAGGTCGAACAACAAGATGCTCAGGGTCTGATTCACGCCCAGGGTAATTTCCGCCACCCGATGGGCCAGCGCCCCGGCGAACTCATTGCTGATAAAACGGTGGGAATGCTGTTGCAGATAGGCGAATACCACATGCGTCACCGTGCGCCGCTGCAACGGCAAGACATGGATATGGCAGCCTGCGGATGCACGGGTAAACAGTACCTGGCACACCAGGAGCAGACTCAGCAGCGTCAGCGGCCATTGCAACACCTCAAACGCACGCTCCGCCTCCAGGCCGTTGCTGACGGTACGCGTAATCTGCCCCAGCCCCCAGGGCGTCAGAATCGAACACACCACGGCGGCAATCTGCAGCAGCAGAATCGCCAGGTACCACCCTTTGAAATGACCGATGAAATGCCGCACAAAGGCCGCCGGAGTCGACGGCAAGTGCTGGACATTCCAGGTGCGAAACAATGAAAAAGACGAGCTCATGGCCAATGGCATTCCTGAATGACGCCTGTGGCCGCGCAGCTTTCAGGCAAAAAATGGCACCGTCGGTGCCTGATGGTCAGCAAATGGAACAGACAACCGAATCACCTGTGGCAGGGAGCTGCTGTGGCGAGGGAGCTTGCTCCCGCTGGGCTGCGCAGCGGCCCCAAAATCCTGGGAGCGCTTCGCACTCCAGCGGGAGCAAGCTCCCTCGCCACAGCAAGCGCCCTCGGCACAGGTTCAGTGTTGTTTTTGAGATTGGTAGCGAATTTCCTCCAACTCACAACCGCCCCGGGTGAGGGTGCGGCTTGATTCGGCCTGCGCTGTCCAGCCGGCGTTCTGGTAAAAACGTATGGCCCGGCGGTTTCCGGCAAGCACCCACAACGTCGCCGTCTCCAGGCCCTGTCTGGCGAGATGCTCCAGGCCTCTGAGCCACAGCGCCCGCCCCACCCCGGTTCCCCAATGCTCGGCCAGCACATACAGCGCCTGCACTTCACCTGTCTCGCCGGGGTCAGCGTCCTCATCGCGGCTCGGGCTCACGGCAATCCAGCCGACCACCTGCCCATCGACCTCTGCCACAAACACCGCTTCGCGTCCCTGCTCGATCAACTGCCGCCAGGCAGCTTCGCGCCGAGGCTGAGTAGCCTCCAGCGAAGCCAGGTAATCCACGGGCATCAGCTCACGGTAAGCCTCCTGCCAACTGCGGATATGCACCCGGGCGATGTCACCCGCGTCCTCGACACGTGCTGCACGAATCATCAAATTCCCTCTGCGCGTTTTGCATAAATCGCCGAGCCCGCCTGCGGCGACAGCCTGCGATAAACCAGCCCCGATAATGCACACAGCAATCCGGCACCCGCTATGATCCAGGCGATATCACTCTGCTCGACCGTGGCATGCCCGCGCACGGCCATGATCAAGCCGAGCAGGCCCGCCGCGATGCCCACCGACAAACTCAACGTCAACTGAATGGTCATCGCCGACAGGCTACTGGCACGGCTGGATTGCTCCGGTGGCACGTCGGCATAGGTCAACGCCCCCAGGGTGCTGAATTGCAGCGAGCGAATGATCCCGCTGCCAAATAACACCAGTATTACAATCCAGTAAGGCGTCGATACCTCGAACAGGCTGCACGCCAGGATGGTTGCACCGGTGAGCACGGCGTTGCTGATCAAGGTGCGCCGGAAACCGAAGCGGCTGACAATCCGTACCGCCAGCATCTTCATCAGGAACGCCCCCACGCCGCCGGCAACGCTCAGCAGCCCGGCCTGCAACGGGTTAAGCCCGAAACACAGCTGGAACAGCAGCACCAGCAAAAACGGCTGTGAAGCACTGCCGATACGCATCAGGTTGCCGCCCCAGAAGCTCACCGCAAAGGTCGGTATTTTCAACAATGAGAAATCGATCAACGGGTGGGCCGTGCGCCGCGCATGCCGGACATACAGCCAGGCACTCAACAGACCGCCGCCAATCAGCAGCAACGCCCACTGGCGAGGCAACAGGCCGTGGCCCAGCACCTCGAAACCGAACACCAGCCCGCCCAGTGCCACACCGCTGAGCAACAGGCCGGGAACGTCCAATGGCTGGCCAGGCGCCCCGGAATAGTCCGGGATGTAGCGCAGCACCAGCATGACCCCGAGCACGCCGATCGGCACGTTGATCAGGAAGATCCAGTGCCACGACAACACCGTCACCAGCAACCCGCCCAACGGAGGGCCCAGCAGCGGCCCCACCAGCGCCGCCACCGTCAGGTAAGACATGGCGCGCAGGAGGTTTTCCCGCGCCGACCAGCGCAGCAGTATCACCTGCCCCACCGGCACCATCATCGCCCCCGAAGCGCCCTGGGCCAACCGCGCCAGGGACAGTTGCAACAGCGAGCCCGAGCCGGCACACGCCACCGACGCCAGGGTAAACAGCACGATCGCGCTGATAAATACCCGGCGCGGCCCGAACCGGTCGGCCGCCCAGCCACTGACCGGCACAAACAGCGCCACCGCCAGCAGGTACAGCGACACCACTAGGTTCATGCGCACGCTCGGCTCGCCGAAATCCTGGGCCATCTGCGGCAGCGCCGTGAGCACCGCCGTGGCGTCGATCAGTTCCATGAACAGCGCGCAGCCGATGATCATCGGCACCCGGCGCGCGTGCCCGGTGCCCACTTCGCCCACGGGGTGTGAAAGGTCGAGGGCTTTGTTCAAAACAGCCCCGAGGTCGGTGGCGGCGTGCCCTTGAGTTGCCAGGCGCCCACGGCCGCGGCCTTCCAGTGCCGGGGATTGTGGTTGGCCACGGTGCGCGCGTTGCGCCAGTGGCGGTCCAGGTTATGGGCGCGGCCGGTGGTGGACGCGCCACCCACGTCGAACACCAGCTCGGCGGCCTTGAGTGCCGATTCGGCGGCGATATATTGCGCCTGCGCCACATCCACCGCTGCCTGGTCGACGGCCACCGCGTCCAGATCGGCAGCCCAGGCGCGGTCGATGGAGTCGGCCGCATGCAGCACCACCGCTTCGGCGGTAAACGCCCGGGCCGAAACGTCGCCCACGCTCAGCTCCACATACGGGTCATCCACCGAGCGCGTGGCGCTGCTGTGCTTGATCGGCCGCGCATGGTCCTTGGCGAAGGTCACCGCATCATTCAGCGCATTGCGCGCAATACCAGCTTGCACCGCCGCGAGGAACACCTGCAGGAACGGCGTGACAATCGTGCGCTTGCCCTCCTCGACCGTGCGGGTGCGGACTTCGCTGGCCAACACCTGCACGTCATGCAGATGGGTGGTGCCGCTGGCGGTCAGGCGCTGGCCCATGGCGTCGAAATCATCCAGCAGCTCCAGGCCCTGGCGGTCCCGGGGCAGGATGAACGATACGGGCTGGTCATTCTCGTCCAGGGCCACCGCGCTGACCCAATCGGCATACAACGAACCGGTGCTGTAGTACTTGCTGCCGGACGCGCGGAAATGCTCGCCGTCACGCACGATGCGCGCACTGATCGAACCGTTGGCACCGCCGACTTCCCAGCCGGCATTGCCGATCACGGCGCCTTGCCGATAGCGCTCGAACCAGCGCTCACGCTCCTCTTCCGCCCCCTCGGCGCGGGAGGCCAGCAAGCCTTCGACAAACCCGAAACCGGGGCGCAGGGCCTGGGCCACGTTGGAGTCGGCCGAGGCGATGCGAATCAGCAAGGCAATCACATCCTTGACCGAACCACCGGCGCCGCCAAAACGCTTGGGAATCCGCACGGTAAACAGCCCCGCCTGGGCGATCTGCGCCACCGCCTCGTACGGCAGCTGGCGGTCGCGCTCGCGTTGCGCAGCGCCGGCGGCGATCTGCGGCAGGATGCGGTCGGCGCGGGCGTTCAGTTCGGCCACCGTCACAACCGGTGGCGTGGGTACAGCAGACAACTTGCTCATGGCACTTCCTTGATTCAGGTCTAGATGGCGATTTTCCACAGGCGCGATTCATCAAACAGCCAGCCGGGGTGTTCCGGTTCCAGCGCCGGCACCACCAACTGCGTGCCGCTGCCGGGCAGGCGCGGGACTGCGCCCAGCAGGCGTTGGGTGTATTCGTGTTGGGGTGACTCAAACAAGGTTTCGACACTCGCACTTTCCACCACCTGGCCGTGGCGCATCACCAACACTTCATCGCTGACGTGGCGAATCACGCCGAGGTCGTGGGAGATAAACAGGTAGGCCAGGCCCAGCGAGGCTTGCAGATCGGCTAGCAGGTCCAACACTTGGGCCTGCACCGACACATCCAGCGCCGACACCGGCTCGTCACAGATAATCACTTTGGGGTTGCTGGCAATTGCCCGGGCAATCGCCACGCGCTGGCGCTGCCCGCCCGACAGTTGCAGCGGCCGACGCTCGGCCAGTTGCGGCGCCAGGCGGACCTGGTCGAGCAACTGCGCCACTCGGGCGGCCTGTTGCTCGGCGTCGATGCCTGCGACGTCCAGCGCATCACTGAGGATCTGCCCGACCGTCCAGCGCGGGTCGAATGAACTCAGCGGGTCCTGATAGATCACGCTGATGTCGCGGCGATGCAAACGTCGGGTTTTCTCCTCAACGCGCTCCGGCCCTGCCGCCGCCCACGGTTGATCGAGAAAACGCACCTCGCCGGCATCCGGTTGCAGCAGCCCGAGGCCGATGCGCGCCACCGTGGTTTTGCCGGAGCCGGACTCACCGACGATGCCCAGGGTGCGGCCGGCGCGCAGCTCGAAGCTGACGCCGTCCACCACCTGGCGTGACTGTTGATCGGGGCCGACATACCGTTTGCCCAGGCCCGAGGCCTTGAGCAACACCGGCGAGTCCGCGCCCGGCCGTGGTTGAGCGACAGCATTGCTGCGCTCCGGCGACAGGCGTGTGCCCCGGGCATGCTCGGCGGGCACCGCATCCAGCAGCGAGCGCGTGTAGGCGTGGCGCGGGTTGAGCAGCACCTGATCCATCGGGCCCTGCTCCACCACTTCACCGTGGCGCAAAACAAGTACCTCATCCGCCAGTTGCGCGACCACCGCCAGGTCATGGCTGATGATCAGCAGCGAATCGCCACGGGCCTTGATCTGCTGCAACACCTGCAGAATCTGCGCCTGCACCGTGGCATCCAGCGCAGTGGTGGGTTCATCGGCAATCACCAGGCCGGGGTTCAACGCCAGTGCGCTGGCAATCAGCGCACGCTGGCGCAGGCCGCCAGAGAGTTGATCGGAGCGCTGGCGGGCACGCAGTTGCGGCTCGGGTACACCGACCAGGTCCAGCAGCTCGATGACCCGTTCGCCACGGCTGCGACGGTCGCCCCAACGATGGGTCTCCAGCACTTCGAGAATTTCCTTGCCCACCGGCCGCAACGGGTCGAGGGACACCAATGCATCCTGCAATACGAAGCCGATGCCGTTGCCGCGCAAACGGCGCCAGCCGCGCTCCGACAGGCTGAGCAAATCCACTCCGTCGTAACTCAAGGTGCGCGCCGTGACCTTGGCGCCCGCACCCGCCAGGCCGATCAGGCTGCGGGCGGTGACGCTTTTGCCCGAGCCGGACTCACCCACCAGCGCCAGGGTTTTGCCCGGCTCCAGGGTGAAAGACAGATTGCGTACCACCGACTGCCCGGCAAACTCGATGGACAGCCCTTCAACGATCAAGCGTTTCTGGTCGCTCATGAAAGACGGCCCTCCAGGCGTTGTTGCAGGTAACGGCCAGTGACCGTGGTCGACAGCGTGGTCAATACGATGAACAGGCCGGGGAAGAACGTCAGCCACCAGGCGTTGGCGATAAAGTCGCGGCCCATGGACAACATGGTCCCCCACTCCGGCGCCGGCGGACGTGCGCCCAGGCCGAGAAAGCTCAGGGCCGAGGCCCAGACAATCGCCTGGCCCACGCCCATGGTCAGGGTCACGATCAACGGGCGCATGGCGTTCGGCAGCAACTGGCGCAGGATGATGCGCAGCGGCGGATGCCCGAGGGCCCGGGCGGCTTCGATGTAGCCCGCGTTGCGCACCGCCAGCACCTGGCCGCGAACCATCCGTGCGTAACCCGGTGCGCTGCCCAGCCCGGTGGCGACAATCAGCGGGCCAATGCCGCTGCCGAAGATCGCCACGAACAGCAGCGCCAGAATCAGGCTCGGGAACGCAAACAGCACTTCCAGCAACCAACCCACGCCACGGTCCACCCGCGCGCCGCCGAGCCCGCCCAGCAGGCCGAGCACGATGGCGATGCTCATGGCGATAGCGGTTGCAGCAAGCCCGATAAACAGCGACTGGCGCGTGCCGTAGATCACCCGGGAAAAGATATCCCGCCCCGACTGATCGGTGCCGAACCAGTGGGCCAGGCTCGGCGAATGAAACGCGTCGCGGGGCACGATGGCCAGTGGGTCGCTGTAGGCGAACAACTGCGGCACCAGCGCCGCGACAATCACCAGCAGCAGAAAGGTAATCGCCAACAGCGGGCCGGGCCGTAGCGTGCGGGTGGAGCGCTGAATCCGCAGCGCGGGCAGCGGTGCTTCGAGGGTCAGGCCGCTCATGCTGGAATCTCCTGTTGGCGAGGGTCGACCCACAGGTACAGCAGGTCGACCAGAATGTTGGCGAGCACATAACCGGCAGCGACCACCAGGCTGATGCCGATGGTCAGCGGCAGGTCCTGTGCCTGCACCGCCTGGTACAGCTGACGGCCAAGGCCCTTGCGGGAAAAGATCACTTCAATCACCACCGCGCCACTGATCAGCGCGCCGATGGCCCAGCCCGACAGCGAGATGCCCGGCAATACCGCGTGGCGCAGTGCGTGTTTGAAGCGCACGTTGAAGTCACTCAGGCCACGGGTTCGGGCGGTCAGGATGAAGGGTTGGTCGAGGGTCAAATCCAGGGATTCACGGGTGACCTGGGCGATAAACCCCGCCAGCGGAATCGCCAGGGCGAACGACGGCAATACCAGCGTGCGCCAGCCGTCACTGCCCGCCGGCGGGAACAGCTTCAGGCCGAACGCAAACACCGCCAGCAGCAGAATCCCCAACCAGAAATGCGGCAACGCGGCGGCCAGGGTTTCGGCCAACGAGGCCAGGCTGGCCACCCAGCGTCGACGCCCGGCGGTCAACACCGTCAGCGCCAGCACCAGCACCCAGGCCAACGCGAGCGACGTCAGGGTCAGCTCCAGGGTCGGCCAGGATTGCTCGGCGAGCACTCGGGTCACCGGCAGATGCTGGGAATAGGAAACCCCCAGGTCACCCTGCACCAGGCGCCCGAGGTACAGCGCGTATTGCACCGCCAGTGGCTTGTCGAGGCCGTACTCGCGGGTGGCCTCGGCGATGGTCTCCGGGGTGGGGTTGCCGCTCGGGCCGCCAAGGATCGCCTGCACCGGATCACCGGGCATCAGGCGCAAGGCAAAGAAGGTCAGCGTGGCCACCGCCCAGAGCACCAGCACCCCGCCGGCAAGGCGCCACAGCGCACGTTTGCCGAGCCGGGCCAGGCGCTCGCGCCGTGGGTTGGCAAGTGATGGACTGCTCATTTGTTCACCCATGCGTCATAGAGATAGGTCACCGCCAGCGACGGCTCCAGCCGCACGCCCTGGGTGGTCTTGTAGATACCCAGCCGCGTGCTTTGCGGGTAGGTGGTCAATTGCAGGTACTGGCTGGAAGCGATTTTCTGCGCCTGGTAATACAGGGCCCGGCGCTGCTCGCTGTCTTGGGTGGTGAGGGCCTGCTGGATCAGCGTGTCGAAAGCCGGGTCACTGAAGCCAGCAGTGTTCTGGTGGTAGCCCCCCACACCTGCGGGGCGAATGAACTCGCTGCCAAAGATGATCCGCAGCACGTCGGCGGTGTTGGTGTTCCAGTAGCCGAGGCGAATGTCGTAGTCCCAGTCGGCCTGGCGCTTGGTGGCCTGCACGTCGCTCATCTGGTCGACGATCAGCTCGAAGCCGGCCTGCCGGGTGGTGGCCTGTACCTGCTCCCACAGGGTGTATTCCGACGGTGGCGTGCGGTTGCCCATCACCACATGGACTTGCAGGCGCTTGCCGTCCTTGGTGCGGTAGCCCTCGCTGTCGCGTTGGGTCCAGCCGGCCTGGTCGAGCAATTGCGCGGCCCGGGCCGGGTCGTAATCCTGGGCGTGCTGGAACTCCGGGTTGTAGAAGCGCGTGGCCGGGCTCAACGGGCCACCGGCGCGGGGGAATTCGTTGAAGTACACACTCTTCAACGCACCCTCGATGTCGGAGCTGCGCACAAAGGCTTCGCGCACCCGCAAGTCATCGAACGGCGCGCGGGTGATGTTCAGGGTGCCGTTGGTGGGGTTGCCGGGGCGCTGGGCGATCACCAGGGTCAGGTCCGGATTGCGCCGGGCGGCCTCGTGGGATTCGGGCGGTAACGCTTCGATCACATCGACCTCACCGGCCTGCAACGAGGCGAAGCGCACCGAAGGTTCCTGGATGAACTTCCAGACGATCCGGTCGAGCCAGGCCGGGCCCTGGTGTTTGGCGGTGGGCGGCGCCCAGTTGTAGTCGGGGTTGCGCACCAGCTCGACCTGGCTCTGGCGGTCCCAGCGCACGACCTTGAACGGGCCGCTGCCCACGGGGCTCTCGCAGTTCACGTCGCGGGAGCGCAGCAGTGCGGTCGGGGACTCGATTCCCAGGAAGCCTTGGGCCAACACCTCAAGGAACGCCGCGTAAGGCGTGGCCAGGTGCACCACGGCGGTGTACTCGTCGAGCACGTCGGTGCTGCGGTATTGGCGGATGTAGCCGCCTGCGGTGCTCGACTGGGTCTTGGGGTTGGCCATGTGGTCGAGGTTGGCCTTGACCGCTGCGGCGTTGAACGGGGTGCCGTCGGTGAAGTGCACGTCGTTGCGCAGGTGGAAGGTGTAGGTCAGGCCGTCCGGGGACACTTCCCAGGTCTTGGCGAGCCAGGGGCCGATGCGGCCGTCGGCGTCCATCGAGACCAGGGAGTCCAGGTACTGCTGGGCGACGAACACCTGGGGCATGTCGCCCGCTACGTGGGGGTCGAGGCAGGTGGGTTCGCGGTCGGTGGCGTAGACCAGGGTGCCGCCTTTTACCGGTTGGTCACTGCGGGTGACGGTCGAGCCGCTTTGGCCGCAGCCCAGGAGCAGGCCGCAGAGTGTGGCGGTGCCCAGAAGGAGCAGCGGGCTGGATCGTCGCGGGTAAGGGGCGGGTTCTTGCATGATGAGTGAGGCCTGAAGTCCGGGGATTGGGTCATTGCACAAGGCATGCCGGGTTTCAGGGGCCGTAAATACGGGACATTGGGCGGGCGGGAGATTGGGGAAAACGACAATGTGTGTGGGAAGTGTTGGTCAGGCAACAGCTTGGGGATGAGGTGGACCGAGTACATATCCGTTGCTGCGGTAACGGCCGCTATGGGTTCCGCTCTTACAGCGGGTCACTTTTGAAAGGAGCCCAAAAGTAACCAAAAGGCTCTTGCCCCACCACTCGGCACCTCGCTAATGCTCGGTGTGCCCGCACTCCGGCATTACTCCGCGGGCCGCCGCGACGGGGCGTCCCTGCCCCGTCGCGGCTAAACCGGCGTCCTGCCGGTTTACCCGCTCCGTACTACCTGCGTTCGGCCAGCGTGGTTTAACGGGGCGCCTAAGATCAAGATCAAAAGCAGATCAACAGCACAGCGGCCTACAGGCCGGCTTGAGTGGTGTGAAGCAAAGGCAACATCAAAATCTAAAGCAGGGTACGGTCGAATGTGGGAGCTGGCTTGCCTGCGATAGCATCGCCTCGGTGCACCTGAAAAACCGAGGTGTCTGCATCGCAGGCAAGCCAGCTCCCACAGAAAAGCAGAGCTGCATCAGTTTCAGATTTGGCTTTCGCTTTGGCTTTTGCTCTGGCTTCTACCACTCAAGCCGGCCTGTAGGCCGCTGTGCTCTTGCTTTTGATCTTGATCTGGCTCTGACTGCCCCAATAAGCCCGAGGCCGAACGCAGGGGGTGCGGAGCGGGTAAACCGGCAGGACGCCGGTTTAGCCGCGCTGGGCCAAGGATGGCCCATCGCGGCGGCCCGCGGAGCATCGCCGGAGTGAGGGAACACCGAGCCTAGGCGAGGTGCCGACAGGCGGGGCAGAGCGTTTTGGTTACTTTGCCGCTTTTGCAAAGTGACTCGCTGTAAGAGCGAAACCCTAAGTAGCCGTTGCCTAAATAACGGATATGTACTCTCAACTCACGACGAAAACCGCAACGGCAACGCCGGCTGAAGCAACGCCGCCGGATCCCGATAACGCGCGCCAAAATGGTCCCCAGGCAACCGCGCCTGCCCAGCCCCGAACAACCGCTCCCGCAACGTCTCGCCCTCGTTATACCGCTCACGAAACCGCCCACGACGACGCAACTCCGGCACCACCAATTCAATGAAATCCCGCGCTGTCTCAAACGACAAATACTGCCTCAGGTTAATCCCGTCGATCCCATCCTCATCCAGCCATTTCTCAATCGCATCCGCCACCACCGTCGGTGTACCCGCCACAAAAAACCGCTCGCGATTAAAACCACCAAGCTGCGCCAATACCGCCCCAACAGTGGAGTCCGCTTTGTACCGACTCAAACTCTCCCACCCCTTGACCTGCCGACTCACCAGATCACTGATCAAGGTATCCCGTGGATACGCCGTCAAGTCTATCGCCGACTGCCCATGAGCCAGCGACGCCTCGACACTCACCAGCTTGCGATAACTGTCGAGCTTGGCACTGACTTCCTCATCGGTCCGCCCCACGATCACCCCGGCCATGACGATAAACTTCAACCCCGCCGGATCGCGATCATGCTCCACCGCCTTCTGCCGCATGGCCTGGATATTCGCACGCACCTCCGGCGCATCACTTCCACCGGTGAACACCACTTCAGCATGCCGCCCGGCAAACTCGATGCCGGCAGGCGACCCGGTGGCCTGGAACAGCACCGGCGTACGCTGCCGCGAAGGCTGGCACAGGTGCGGCCCGGCAACCTTGAAGTGTTCGCCGACGTGGTTGATGTAGCGCACCTTATCCGGGTCGGTGTAGATCCGGCGCTCGCGGTCAACGATCACGGCGTCGTCGTCCCACGAGCCTTCCCAGAGTTTGTAGAGCACGTCGAGGTATTCGTCGGCGATCTCGTAGCGGTGATCGTGGACCACCTCGGTGTCGTGGCCGAAGTTGCGCGCGGCGTTCGGCAAGTACGAGGTAACGATGTTCCAGCCCACCCGGCCTTTGGTCAGGTGATCGAGGGTGCTCATGCGCCGCGCAAAGGCGAACGGCGGTTCGTAGGTGGTGGAAAAGGTCGCGCCAAAACCAAGATTCTTGGTCACCCCGGCCATCGCCGGAATCACCAGCAGCGGGTCGTTGCTGGGGATCTGCATGCCTTCACGCAGCGAGGTTTCGGGGCCGTCGCGAAAGCGGTCGTAGGTGCCGATCACGTCGGCCAGGAACACACCGTCAAAGGTGCCGTACTCCAGCAATTGCGCAAGCTCGGTCCAGTAGTCCAGGTCGTTGAAGCGGTGCCGGTTGTTGTCCGGGTGCACCCACAAACCATGGACGATGTGACTGACGCAGTTCATCTCAAACAAATTCACGTGCAGCTGCTTGGGCACCAGGAACACTCCTCTGTAGATACTGTTTCCAATACGTCAGATCGCTACGTTCAGGTAGAACGGGATCGGCGTGTCGTCGGTTTCAAGGATCGGAATCGCGTCGATCAGCGCGCGGGTATAGGCATGGGCCGGGCGGTCGAACACCGCGCGCACCGAGCCGGACTCCACCACTTCGCCGGCCTTCATCACCAGCACGCGCTCGCTGACGTGGTTGATCACGCCAAGGTCATGGGAGATGAACAGGCAAGCCAGGCCGAGGCGGCGCTTGAGGTCGTCAAGCAACTCCAGGATCTGTGCCTGTACCGACACGTCCAGCGCCGACACCGGCTCATCGCAGATCAGGACCTGTGGCTCGGAAGCCAACGCCCGGGCAATCGCGATGCGCTGTCGCTGGCCACCGGAAAGTTCGATGGGGCGGCGGGACAAGGCGCTGGCATCGAGGCGCACCAGTTCCAGCAGTTCCAGCGCGCGGTCGCGCCGTGCGTGACGCGGTACGCCGGCCACCACCAGCGCTTCGAACAACACACGCTGCACGGTGTAGCGCGGGTCGAAGGAGCTGAGAGGGTCCTGGAACACTACCTGGACCGCACGCCGGGCTTCGCTTTTTTGCCGGGCGTCGAGGTCGGACCAGCGCTGGCCCTTGATCCATACCTCGCCGGCATCGGCGGTTTCCAGGCCGAGTATCAGGCGGGTCAAGGTGGTCTTGCCGCAGCCCGATTCGCCCACCACGCCGAGTGTCTCGCCGCGACGCAGTTGCAGCGACACCTGGTTCAGCACCGTGCGGGTTTTACCGTCGGGGCCGACAAAAGTCTTGGATAGCTCGCGGGCTTCCAGCAGCACTTCGCCCTGGGGCGCAGGCTCGGGTTCAACCGCTGTGAGCAGCCGGCGGGTGGGTTGGAAGTGCACCGCCTTGGCCGCCCGCAACAGCAATTGGGTATACGGATGACGCGGGTCTTGCAGGACCTGTTCGGTGCTGCCCTCCTCCACGATCACCCCGTGGCGCATCACGGCCACGCGGTCGGCCAGGCGCGAGACCACCGACAGGTCATGGCTGACCATCAGCAGTGCGTTGTCTTCACCGCGCAGGCTTTCCAGCAGCGCGATGACCTGGGCCTGCACCGTGGCGTCCAGGGCCGTGGTGGGCTCATCGGCAATGATCAGCCGTGGGTTGCAGGCAATGGCCGAGGCGATCAGCGCGCGCTGGCGCAAGCCACCGGAGAGTTGCCACGGGTATTGGCTGGCGCGCAGTTCCGGTTCCGGCACGCCGACATCCCGCAGCAGCTCCAGCACCCGCAGGCGGCGCGCTTCCAGGCCCAATGACGTGTGCAGGTGCAACGGTTCTTCAATCTCGGCGCCCACACGGCGCAGTGGGTCAAGCGCGCCCAGTGCGTCCTGCATCACAAAGCCGATGCTCGCGCCGCGCAGTTGCTGCCAGGCCCGTTCATTGAGCTGGCGCAGGTCGACGCCCTGGAAGGCCAGCTTGGCGGCCTGGACGCGAGCCTCCTTGCCCGTGAGGCCGGCCAGGGTGCGGGCGGTGACGCTTTTGCCGGAGCCCGATTCGCCCACCAACGCCAGGCATTCGCCACGGTTCAACTGCAGGCTGACACCGTGCAATACCGGTTCGGCCTGACCGAAACGTACGGTCAGGTCGCGGATGTCGACCAGCGGGCCGAGGGTATGGATATTCATCGTCATAGAGGCTTTCCTTCGCTGCGGCGCAACAGTTCGCGGCCGATGGCACTGATGGAGACAACGGTCAGGGTGATGATCAGGGCCGGCCAGGCCACCAGCCACGGCGCGTTGGCCAGGAAGCTGCGCCCGATGGCCATCATCCCGCCCCACTCCGGCGCGGGCGGCGGTGCGCCAAAGCCGAGAAAACTCAAGGCGGCACCGGCGGTGATCGCACCGCCGATGCCGATGGTGGCGAGGATCAGCACCGGTTTGAACGCATTCGGCAGGATGTGCCGCAGCACCACGGCCAGCTGCGATTGACCGAGGGTGACGGCGGATTCGACGTAGCCGGCGTTGCGCACCGTGAGGGTTTGCGCCCGCACCAGCCGCGCATACCGCGGCACGCCGGCGATGCCCACGGCAAGGATCAGATTGGCCGTGCCCTGGCCGAAAAACGTGATGATCACCAGCGCCAGCAACAGGTCGGGAAACGACAGCAGTACATCAATCCCGCGCATCAAGGCGCCGTCCAGCCAGCGCGGGCCAAGGCCGGCGATCAACCCGAGCAAGGTGCCCCAGGCCAGCCCCAGCGCAGTGGCGGCCAGGCCCATGAACAGCGACGAGCGCACGCCATAAATCAGCCGGCTGAGCACGTCACGCCCATTCTCATCGGTGCCCAGCCAATGCACGTTGCCCGGTGCCTGGAACGCCAGGCGCGCCGAGGCATCCAGCGGGTCATACGGGGCCAGCCACTGTGGAAAAACAGCGGCCAGCAGCAACAGCCCGACAAATACCCCGGCGAGCAACAGCCCGGGCCGCAGTTGGGTAAACCCGGCAAGACGCAACGGGTGACTGCGGCTCAACGTTTCAATGCTTTGCGTCATGCCAGGCTCCTCGTTCTAGGGCGCGGGGTTGGGAATGCGCTGGTGGATGGCCTGGACCTGCGCCTTGATCTCGTCGCTGAGGCTCACGTCCAGCGCGCCGAGGTTGTCGCGCAATTGCGCCAGGCTGGTTTGCCCGGTGAGCGCGCTGGTGACGAAGGGTTTGTCGATGATGAACGCCAGCGCCAACTGGGCCGGTGTCAGGCCGTGTTGCCGGGCAATCTCCACGTAGCCGGTGATGGCCTCCTGGGCCGAGGCGCTGTCATAGCGATTGAAGGTGCGGTACACCGCCGACAACCGCGAGCCCTCGGGACGTGCGCCGCCCAGGTACTTGCCGGTGAGCGCACCGAAGGCCAGTGGCGAGTACGCCAGCAGGCCGACGCCTTCACGGTGGCTGAACTCCGAGAGCCCGCCTTCGTACAGGCGATTAAGCAGGCTGTAGGGGTTTTGCACGCTGGCAATGCGCGGCAGGCCAAGGCGTTCGCTTTGCTTGAGAAACTCGGCGACGCCCCACGGGGTTTCGTTGGACACACCGATGTGACGCACCTTGCCGGCCTTGACCTGATCGGCCAGCACCGCCAGGGTTTCTTCGATGGCGACGGTCTGGGTGTCTGCCTGATACGGGTATTCGCGCTGGCCGAAGATATTGGTGGTGCGGTCAGGCCAGTGCAGTTGGTAGAGGTCGAGGTAGTCGGTGTTGAGGCGTTTGAGGCTGCCGTCCAGGGCTTCGACGATGTTGCGCCGGTCGTGATGGCTGAGGCCGTCGCGGATGTGCTGCTGGCTGCTGGGGTCACGGGCCGGGCCGGCGATTTTGCTTGCCAGGATCACCTCGTCGCGTCGACCGCTGGCCGCCAGCCAACTGCCGATATAGCGCTCGGTGGTGCGCCAGGTTTCGGCCTTGGTCGGCGTGGGGTACATCTCGGCGGTGTCGATGAAGTTGATGCCTTCGGCCAGCGCCAAATCAATCTGCTGATGGGCATCGGTCTCGGTGTTCTGGTGGCCCCAGGTCATGGTGCCCAGGCCCAGCACGCTGACTTGAAGGTCGCTGTTGCCCAGTTGGCGGTAACGCATGGGTGATCCTTTTGTAGTGAAGGGTTGAAGGCTCATACCGCACTCGCTTCGTCGCGGGCGGCCTGCTGCTCGGCGTCGGCGGCTTGCAGGCCGCGCCACGCGGCGTTGGGGGTGACGTCGTTGAGGTAGTAATTGCCCAGGGCCCGTTCGCGAAAAATCGCCGGGTTGTGGGAGGCCAGCGTGCGGGCGTTGCGCCAGTGGCGGTCGAAGCGCCGCGACTCGCTGGTGGCGGATGCGCCGCCGACCTCGAACAGCAGCGTGGTGGCTTCCAGTACTTGTTCCAGCACGATCTGTTGCGCCTGATACGCACGGATCTCGGCCTCGGTGTAATGCTGTTCGTTGGCGTAGCCGCCCTGCTCTGCTTCGTGCGCCTCCTGCAGCACCTCGGCGACGGCCAGCACCTGGGTGCGGGCGGCATAGGCCAGGCTCGACAGGCGACCGATCACCCGCTGCACCAGCGGATCGTCCTTGGGGCTCGATTGCCCCGGCACGCCAAACGCGCGGGTGCGGCCTTTGACGAATTCGGTGGCGTCACGCAGCACCGCATTCGCGATGCCGGCCAGGGTCGCCAGGTGGAACAGCTGGTAGAACGCGCTCAGGTAGGACTCGGCGCGTAGCTCGTCTTTCTTGAAGCGCCGCACGATGTGCCGGGCCGGTACGTCGACCGCCTTGAAGCGGGTGGTGCCGCTGCCGGTGAGGCGCTGGCCAAAGCCGTCCCAGTCGTCCTCGACAGTGACGCCTGGCGCATCGGTACGCACCGCGAGGCTGACAAAATCCTCGCCATCCAGGGCGACGGCGGCGATCCAGTTGGCGTACAGCGTGCCGGTGCAGTAGTACTTCTCGCCGTCCAGTTGCCAGCCGGAATCGACCGCGCTGAGGGTTACCGAGTTGCGGGTGGTGTCGGTGCGCTCCGCCATGGCGGCGCCCCACAGTTCGCCGTCGACGACTTTGGCGAACCAGTACGCCTGGGACTCGCTGTCGCGGCTGGACAGCCGGCCTTCTACAAAACCGAAATGCGCGCGCACGATCTGCGGCAGGTTTGAATCGGCCTCGCCCAGTTCAATCAACAGGCGAAACAACTGCGGCAGGCTGGCACCCAGGCCGCCCTGGGCCTGCGGCACGCGCAGCGCACCAAAGCCGGCCTCCCGCAGCCACGCCACCGCATCGTGGGCCAGCTCGCGCTGCTGCTCGCGGGCGACGGCGGTATCGGCTATCCGTGCAAATACGTCGGCGAAACGCTGGTGCAAGTCGGCATAACTCACTTCAACGGGGATCGAAGCACTCATGGTTTTTCCTTCTTCAAAGGCACTCACGCTTGATTAGCCCGGGGGTCAATCCAGCGGTTGATCAAATCGACGGCCAGGTTCACCAGCACGTACACCGTGGCCGCGAGCAGGGTCACGCCCAACACCATCGGCACGTCTTTGTTGCTGGTGGCGTCGAGCATCAGGCGCCCGATGCCCTGGCGCGCAAACAGCAATTCCACCACCACCGCGCCGCCCAGCAGGCTGGCGAACACGAACCCCGCCAGCGTCACCAACGGCACCAGCGCATGGCGCAAGGCATGGCGCAGGCGCACGGCGGTTTCGGACAGGCCACGCGCACGGGCCATGGCGATAAAGGGTTGTTCGAGGGTGTCTTCCAGGGACTGGCGCAGCAGCTGGGTCAGCACCGCCGCCACCGGCAAGGCCAGCGCGACGGAGGGCAGGATCAACGAACGCCAGCCCACTGAGCCGGACGGCGGCAACCAGTGCCAATGAAACGAAAACACCAGCAACAGCAGCATGCCGATCACAAACGAAGGCGCCGACGACAGCACCAGCTCGCCGCCTGAAACAACCGAGCGAACCCAGCGCGAACGATTGGCAGTGAGGATCGCGCACACCAGCGCCAACACCACCGCCAGCAACGCGGCGCTCAGGGACAGTTGAATGGTTGCGCCGATCTGTTCGGCAATCGCCTGCTGCACCGGGATACGCAGGCGGTAGGATTCACCCAGGTCGCCGTGGGCCAGGCGCAGCAGATAATTGCCGTATTGCACGATCAAGGGTTGGTCCAGGCCATACTCGGCCCGCACCCGCGCCAACAGCTCCGGCGTGGGCATCGCATCCGGGCCGCCGAGGATCGCCAGCGCGGTGTCACCGCCACTGAAGTTGACGGCGAGGAAGGTCAGCGTCGCCGCGCCCCAGAGCACGCCAATGCCCGCCAGCAGGCGCCAGGCGATGGATTTGAACAGGCTCATGGTTGCCCCCGGTCCAGCCAGATGCTGGTGAAGAACGGTACGTTGTGGGAGGTGTCGAAAATCACGCCCTGGACTTGTCGGCCATAGGCGGTGAGCACCTGGGCTTCCACCGACGGCACCGACGGCACGGTTTCGGTCAGGCGCTTTTGTGCTTCGCCATAGAGCGCCTGCAACTCAACCGGATCGCGGGATTGGCGAGCGGCGCTGAGCACGCGATCCAGTTCGGCATCACGGAAGCGTCCAACGTTCTGGCCGATCCTTTTATCGGTGCTGATGGACTCGCTGTGATAAAGCACGAACATGCCGTCGGGTGTGTTGGTGTGCCAGTAACCGTCCGCCATCGCCTGGAACTTCCCGGCATAGCGCCTCTCGATCACCCGGGTCAGCGGCAGCATCTCGACGGTCATCTCAAAGCCGACTTTTTTCAGGTCGGCCTGGATGGCCACCGATACGCTGCCGGGAAAGGCCGGGCTGCTATAGGCCAACAAAGTCGCCTTCAGGCGCTGCCCGGCCTTGGTCCGATAGCCCTGGGCGTCGCGCCCTGTCCAGCCGGCGTCGTCGAGCAAGGTATTGGCCGCCTTGACGTCGTAGGCCAGGGCCTCTTTGTTGGGTTGATAAAACCGGGTATTCGCCGCCAGGAAATCGGCTTTGGCGATGTATTCGCCGAAGCCGGAAATCCACGCCAATCCTTCGCGGTCGACGGCTTTGGCCACGGCGCGACGTACTCGCACATCGTCGAATGGCGCCTGCTCAACGTTGAACACGATGCCACGGCTCGGGTTGCCCTTGCGAATCCGACTGCGCATCACCAGATCGGGGTTGGCGCGGATGGCGGCAGCATTCTGGGCCGGTGCATCGAGGGCGAAATCCGACTGGCCGGACTCAAGCGCCGTGAAGCGGATCATGGCTTCAGGGACGTAGCTCAACTCGATACGGTCCAGGTATGCCTCACCCGTGTGACGGGTCACCGGCGGCGCCCAGTTGTAGCCGGGGCGCTTGGTGAACACTGCACCCTGGTCACGGGTATAGCTCTGCAACAGGAACGGGCCGCTGCCGATGGGATGCTCGGCGATGGTCTTCGGCGCTTCGCGAATCTGCCTGGGGGAGATCATGCTCAGCCAGGACTGCGCCAGTACGTCGAGGAAAGGCGTATAGGGTTCGCGCAAATGGGCTTCGAAGGTGTAGTCGTCGATGACCTTGCCATCCAGGTACGGCGCGATATAGGCCGCTGCCAGTGGGGACTTGGTCGCTGGATCGCGCATGTGTTCCAGGTTGGTTTGCAGCGCCTGGGCGTTGAATTTCTCGCCGTCGCTGAAGGTCACGTCGTCGCGCAGGTGAAAGGTGTAGGTCTTGCCGTCGTCGGAGATGTCCCAGGAGCGGGCCAGCCATGGGCTGATGTTGCCCTGCTCGTCCTGGTACACCAGGCAATCGAAGAGAATCCGGCCCATCCACTGGATGTTGCCGTTAGACAGTGCGTGAACATCGAAACTGCCGGCGTCGGAGGCGGCTGAGACTCGCAAAGTTCCGCCGTAGCGGCCCGGTGACGTCTCATGAAAGTCTGTCGCCGAATAAGTCACTACACCGTTGGTGATCGTGCCATCGGCCGCAGAAATTTCATGTTTCGGTGCCGCAGCCGGTGAGCAGGCATTGATCGCCAGGGACAGTGAAATAACCGCCGAAAGTTTCAGGATGGTTGTCAATGACGCTTCCTTAGAGGAACTCGATGAACACTGAAAGTTTGCAATTACGGGATGTAATGCAGTGAGCATGCCAGTCTTCAAGAAACGCCATATTGACCACAAAACCAGCGCAAAACCCTTGTAAAACGGGGCGAACACTACCAAACACTTATATGGTTATACCCGTTATACATCCCGGAATTGTTGGTAGCCTTACACACTGCTTATCAACTGTTGCGTTCGCGACAGTTGCAGTAATCCCGGCCATCAAAGTTGACTGTTGAGAATCAAACACCGATTCAAAACAAAGTATCTCGCAGAACACTTAACCTGAACTAAGCGCCCGTAATCCTTGGCCAATAGTCTTGGCATAGAAACTGCTCAGAGCGAAACAGGCATGACTATTCGAATAGAAAGCTGGGGCTCATTTATCTATTCACAAGGAACACGCTTAATGGATCCAATCTTTCGGGGAGAGTTGCAAAAGTTGACACTTGCCGTGCGGCAAGCAACTTGGCTGGCGATGGTCGGGCTGGGCTCAGCCCTGGTTTTTTCCGCCAGTGTGCAGGCAGATGACGAGGTCACACCGACGACCGGAACACGGCTAAAGACGGTGACAGTAGAGGCACAAAAAATCACGCCCGTTGAGGCAGCCAAAAGTCAGTTGTCCGAAGTGCCAGGCGGCACCAGCGTGGTCGACAGCGAACAGGTGGCCAAGGGACGAACCGCCACCTTGCAGGACACCCTCGCCTATCAGCCGGGTGTGTTCGTGCAGTCCACCGGCGGCAACGACGCGGCCAAGATTTCCATTCGTGGATCTGGGGCCAACACCTCGCCGGGGTATTTCCGTGAGGGCATCAAGTTCCTGTTCGACGGCTTGCCGATCACCGGCCCAGGCGGCACACCTTACGAATTCCTCAACGGTTCGGGGGTGAACTACACCGAAATCCTGCGGGGTGCCAACGCCTTCCAATACGGCGCGCTGAGCCTTGGCGGCGCCATCAATTTCGTCAACCAGACCGGCTACACCGCACCCGGGCTGCGGGTGCGGGCGGAAACCGGGAGCTACGGCTACAACAAGCAAAGCCTGAGCGTCGGCGGCGTCGAGGGTGCGTTCGATTACTACCTGAATGCCGACAACTACCGCAGCGACGGCTACCGCGACTACAGCCTGTCGAAGAGCCAGGGCGTGGTGGCCAACTTTGGCTACCGCTTCAGCCCGCAACTCGAAACCCGGGTGATGCTGCGTTACCGCGACGAGTTCCACAACGACCCGAGCGCCACCACCCTGGATGCGGTCAAGCACCACTCCGACCGCGCCAGTGCCACCGCCGAAAGCAGCGGCGCCGGCAGCCGTCGCCCCGGCAGCGTATGGCTGGGCAGCAAGACCACCTACACCTTTGAGGACGACGCCACCCTGTCGGTGGGTTTCGTCTACTACCAGTACGCCCACAACAACAGCCCGAACAGCCCGAGCAACCCCAGCTACTGGGACTGGCATGACCTGAGCGCGGTGATCAACTACGACCGGCGCGACACCCTGTTCGGCCACGAAAGCCGCTCCAGCCTGGCCTTCACCTCCACCGAACACCTCAAGGGCCAGGTCGACTCCACCTTCGCCAACAAACAGACGCGCAAGTTCGTCGACTACAGCTCCTCGTTCGATCATGTGTTCTCCCTGGGCAACGACCTGGAACTGGTGGACGGCCTGTGGCTGACCAGCGGCGTATCGGCGATCAACGTGCGCCGCCACGCCGATGTCAAGGACGCCCTGGTGGCCAACACCACCACTTACCCGAGCGACGTGACCTACGACAACTGGAGCCTGGCCCCGCGACTGGGCGTGCGTTACGAGTTCACCCCGCAACTGCAAGTGTTCGCCAACGTCAGCCGCTCGGTCGATCCACCGGCGTCGTGGGAATACTCCGGCTCCGGGCCGACCACGCCGTACGTGAGGCCGCTGGTGGAGCAGAAAGCCAATACCGTTGAAATTGGGATCAAGGGTTCATCAGGCATCTTCGACGGCAGCCTGGCGCTCTACCGTTCGTGGGTGAAAAATGAATTGCTCAACGTGCAGATCATCCCGGCCACCTCCACTGCCGCGGCGATCACCGGTGCCTTCAACGCGACACCGACGATCCACCAAGGCATCGAGGCCGGCTTGAATACGCGCCTGTGGGAAAACACCTCGGGTGAAAAGGTCACCTTGCGCCAGGTGTACACCTACAACGACTTCTACTACCGGCACGACCCGACCTTCGGCGACAACCAGTTGCCGGGGATTCCGAAGCATATCTACCAGGGCGAGCTGCAGTATCAGCACCCGGCGGGCTTCTATACCGGGGTGAACGTGCAATCGGCCTCGCGTACGGCGGTGGACTATGCCAACAGCTTCTATGCGCCCTCCTACACCATCTTCGGGGCGAATGTGGGGTATGAAACGCCGAGCAAAGACTGGAAGGTGTCGCTGGATGTGAAGAACCTGACCAATCAGAAATACGTGACGGCGGTGCAACCGCTGTATGACGCGAAGGGCCAGGATACGGCGTCGTTGTATCCGGGGGATGGGATTGGGGCGTATGTGGCGGTGGAAATGCGCTATTGAGTCAGCGCATAACCTTAGCTGTCGATGTTCTTATTCCTCGCGCCCGCCGATGGGTAAATTGTTAGCCACGTATCTCATTGAGGAAGTGGCTAATGTCTGAGTCTCGATCCGAGCCGGTGGTCTGGATTGCCGGTGTGGGTGCTGTGGCGGGCCTGGGAGCGGCGCTCGCAAGTTCGGCCCGCAAAACGTGCACGTCGCCCACGTGGTCATCGACGGCGCCATCGACGGTGAGCGCGTGCAAAGCCGGGCCCCGGATTACCTGGCGCGACTGGGGGAAGACGGCGCACTGAAACTCGACGACATCGCCGACGCCTATTGGTACCTGCACACCCAACCGCGCAGCGCCTGGACCCAGGAGCTGGACCTGCGGCCCTTCAAGGAACCCTTCTGAAAACCGCCTCACGCCTGGAGGATTGTTCATGGGAACGCATCAGACTCATCTCGCCCCGCCATCGGTTATCGGTGAACTCAACTACCTGCTGGATACCGGTGAGCGGCCGGTGAACTACACCTTCCCGCAGCCAGACGGCAGCCCCAAGCGCAGCGGCGTGCTGGACCCGACTCAAGTTAGCATCCACAACGCCCGGCTGCTCGACGAACCGGCCCATCTTGATCTTCAGGGCTTCGAGAAGATCGACCACACCAGTGGCGTGCTGAACCTGGAAAACGAGGACCAGGTTCGCGAGCATTACCATCCGGAAACCGAAGCCTTGCTCAAGCAACAGACAGGTGCGGTCAAGGTGGTGATCTTCGACCACACCATCCGGGTGGACGAGCACGGACGCGAGGATCGTGGGCTGCGTGAGCCGGTGCGTTACGTGCACAACGACCAGACCGAGCGCTCGGCGATTCGCCGGGTACGTGATCATCTGCCTGCGGATGAGGCGGAACAGCGACTGCTGAAACGGTTTGCGATTATTAACGTTTGGCGGCCGATTGGTGCACCGGTCCTGAGTACCCCACTCGCCTTGTGCGATGCGCGAAGCATGGCCGAGAGCGACTTGCTGCCCAGCGACCTGGTGTACCGGGACAAGGTTGGCGAGACTTTTTCGGTCAAGGCCAACCCGGCGCATCGCTGGTATTACTACCCGCAGCTGCGGCCGGATGAGGTGTTGTTGCTGAAGATTCATGACTCGCGTGGCGATGTTGCCAGGCGCAGCGCACATACCGCGTTTGATGACCCGACTACGCCGGTGGATGCGCCATCCAGGAGGAGTATTGAAGTGCGGGCGTTGGTGTTTTTTGGGGAGTGAGGGATGCTTGGGTTTATCTTCATGCATGAAAAAGCCCAACCTTTCAGGTTGGGCTTGATCAGAAATATGGTCGGGACGGAGTGATTCGAACACTCGACCCCTAGCACCCCATGCTAGTGCGCTACCGGACTGCGCTACGCCCCGACTAGGCGTGTTACTGGGTTCGCTTCGCAACGAAGCGATCAGGAATATACCGCAAGCTTTTGAAATGTGGAAGTATTTTAAAAGCCGGAATTACTTCTTCAAAACCACCAGCACATCTTCGAGTTCGGAGATCATCTGGCGGATCATTTGCTTGTATTGGGTGGTGTCGTCTTTGGCTTCATCACCGGACATACGCTGACGCGCGCCGCTGATGGTGAACCCCTGGTCGTAAAGCAACGCACGGATCTGTCGGATCATCAGCACATCCTGGCGCTGATAATACCGACGGTTCCCGGTGCGTTTGACGGGGTTGAGTTGAGGAAACTCCTGCTCCCAATAGCGCAGCACGTGCGGCTTTACCGCACAGAGCTCGCTGACTTCACCAATGGTGAAGTAGCGTTTGCCTGGGATGACGGGCAGTTCGTCGTTATGACTTGGTTCCAGCATAAGCCTCAACTCGGGCCTTCAACTTCTGCCCTGGACGAAAGGTGACCACACGGCGAGCCGTGATCGGGATTTCTTCTCCCGTTTTTGGATTGCGGCCAGGCCGCTGGCGTTTGTCCCGCAGGTCAAAATTGCCGAAACCGGACAATTTGACCTGTTCGTTGTCTTCAAGAGCGTGCCTGATTTCTTCAAAGAACAGCTCGACCAATTCCTTGGCCTCGCGCTTGTTCAGGCCCAGCTCTTCATACAGACGTTCCGCCATCTCAGCTTTCGTCAAAGCCCCCATACGTCACTTCCTTAACGTGGCGTTCAACCTTTGTTCGAGCGAGGTGAGGATATTTTGCGTCGTCGTATTCACCTCATCGTCATTAAGAGTGCGCGATGGATGCTGCCAGGTCAAGCCAACTGCAAGGCTTTTTCTATGCGGATCAATGCCTTTACCCTGATAAACGTCAAATAGCCTGAGGTCTGTCAGCCATTCCCCTGCATTTTCACGGATTACGTCCAGAACAGCACTGGCCGCAACACCCTGATCGGCAATCAGCGCCAGATCACGTCGTACTTCAGGGAAACGCGACAACTCGCTGAATTTAGGCATTTTGCCCGAAGCGACTTCAGCCAAGACTAGCTCAAAAACGAAGACTGGACGGTCCAGTCCCAAAGTTTTCGACAGTTCAGGGTGAATCGCGCCAACAAAGCCCACCAGGCGACCTTCACGTTCGATACGCGCGGTCTGGCCCGGGTGCAACGCAGGGTGTTTGCCCGGGGTGAAAGTGAAGGCATCCAGCGCACCGGCAAAGCCCAGCACCGCTTCCACATCGGCCTTGACGTCGAAGAAGTCGACGGTGTCGCGACCTTGTGCCCAGCCTTCCGGCAAACGGCTGCCGCAGACAACGCCAGCCAGCATCGGCTCTTGCTTCAGGCCATCCAGCTGACCAACAAAACGCAGGCCGCTTTCGAACATACGCACGCGGTCTTGCTGACGGTTCAGGTTATGGGACAGCGCTTTCACCAGGCCCGGCCACAGCGACGAGCGCATGGCGGCCATGTCGTTGGAGATCGGGTTAGCCAACAACAGCGGCTCGACACCTGGGTTGAACAGTTCGAACTGCTTTGGATCGATGAAGCTGTAGGTCACCGCTTCCTGATAACCACGGGCAACCAGCAGGCGGCGCAGTTCCGGCAGGTGTGCACGGGCTTCGGCTTTCGGCTGCGGCGCCAGGCGCGCTTGCGGGTAACGAACCGGCAGGCGGTTGTAGCCGTACAGGCGGGCCAGCTCTTCGATCAGGTCGACTTCCAGGCTGATATCGAAGCGATGGCTTGGCACTTCTACGTGCCACTGCCCTGCTTCACCTGCAGAGATGCCGAGGCCGAGTGCTGACAGCAGGCGCTCGATTTCAACCGGGTCGATCACCAGGCCAAGCATTTGCTCAACGGCTTTGGCACGCAGGACGATTGGCGCAACCGACGGCAGGTGCTGCTCGCTGACGGTTTCGATGATCGGGCCGGCTTCGCCGCCAGTGATTTCCAGCAGCAGGCCAGTGGCGCGCTCCATGGCTTCACGGGCCAATTGCCAGTCCACGCCACGCTCGTAGCGGTGTGAGGCGTCGGTGTGCAGGCCGTAGGAACGGGCCTTGCCAGCGATGGCGATCTGATCGAAGAAGGCGCTTTCGAGGAAAATGTCGCGGGTGGTTGCGGACACGCCGCTGTGCTCGCCACCCATCACGCCGGCAATCGCCAGGGCGCGGGAATGGTCAGCAATCACCAGGGTGTCGGCGCGCAGGCTGACTTCCTGGCCGTCGAGCAGCACCAGCTTCTCGCCTTCCTCGGCCATGCGCACGCGGATGCCGCCATTGATTTCGGCGAGATCGAATGCGTGCAGCGGTTGGCCCAGCTCCAGCATCACGTAGTTGGTGATGTCGACGGCAGCATCAATGCTGCGCACTTCGGAGCGACGCAGACGCTCAACCATCCACAGCGGGGTTGGCTTCGACAGGTCGACATTACGGATCACACGACCCAGATAACGTGGGCAGGCGTTGGGTGCCAGCACTTCGATGGAACGTACTTCGTCGTGCACGGCAGGTACCGCTGCAACCACCGGGCGGGTCACGGCTGCGGCGTACAGGGCGCCGACTTCACGCGCCAGGCCAGCCAGGGACAGGCAGTCGCCGCGGTTCGGGGTCAGGTCGACCTCGATGCTGGCGTCTTCCAGCTCCAGGTAGACACGGATGTCCTGGCCCACTGGCGCGTCGGCCGGCAGCTCCATCAGGCCATCATTGCCTTCACCGACCTGCAGCTCTGCCTGGGAACACAGCATGCCGTTGGATTCAACGCCACGCAGCTTGGCCTTCTTGATCTTGAAGTCGCCCGGCAGCTCGGCACCGATCATGGCGAACGGGATTTTCAGGCCCGGGCGCACGTTGGGCGCTCCGCACACGACCTGGAACGTTTCCGCGCCATTGCTGACCTGGCATACACGCAATTTGTCGGCGTCCGGGTGCTGCTCGGTGCTCAGCACCTCGCCCACTACCACGCCACTGAAAACACCGGCGGCCGGCGTAACGCTATCGACCTCAAGGCCGGCCATCGACAGACGGGCAACCAGCTCGTCGCGACTTACCTGCGGGCTTACCCAGCCACGCAGCCATTGTTCACTGAATTTCATCCTGCTCTCCTAAAGATCCGTTACGACTAGCGAAATTGCGCGAGGAACCGCAAGTCGTTGTCGAAGAACAGACGCAAGTCGTTCACGCCGTAACGCAGCATGGCCAGACGCTCAACGCCCATGCCGAAGGCAAAGCCCGAGAATTCTTCCGGGTCGATCCCGGACATGCGCAGCACGTTGGGGTGAACCATGCCGCAACCCATCACTTCCAGCCAGCCAGTCTGTTTGCAGACGCGGCAGCCTTTACCGCTGCACATCACGCATTCCATGTCGACTTCAGCGGAAGGCTCGGTGAACGGGAAGAACGAGGGACGGAAACGCACCGCCAGCTCTTTCTCGAAGAACACCCGCAGGAACTCTTCGATGGTGCCTTTGAGGTCGGCGAAGTTGATGTCGCGATCAACCAGCAGGCCTTCGACCTGGTGGAACATCGGCGAGTGGGTGATATCGGAGTCGCTGCGGTACACACGGCCTGGGCAGACGATGCGGATCGGCGGCTTCTGCGATTCCATGGTGCGGACCTGTACCGGCGAGGTATGGGTGCGCAGCAGCATGTTCGCATTGAAATAGAAGGTGTCATGCATCGACCGGGCCGGGTGATGGCCTGGGATGTTGAGCGCCTCGAAGTTGTGATAGTCGTCTTCGACCTCAGGGCCTTCGGCAATGCCGTAGCCGATGTGGGTGAAGAACTGCTCGATACGTTCCAGAGTCCGGGTAATCGGATGCAGGCCGCCCGAGGTCTGGCCACGGCCAGGCAGGGTCACGTCAATGGACTCGGCAGCGAGCTTGGCCGCAAGATCGGCCTCCTCGAGCGACGCCTTGCGCGCATTGAGAACCTCTGTAACACGCTCCTTGGCCACGTTGATCAGCGCGCCGACTTGCGGACGCTCTTCAGCCGGCAAATTCCCCAGGGTCTTCATCACCTGAGTCAATTCACCCTTTTTGCCAAGGTAGTGAACCCGGATTTGCTCCAGGGCATTGATATCTTCTGCGCTTTGCACAGCCTCTAGTGCTTGAGAGACCAGCGCATCCAGGTTTTCCATGTACAGACTCCAGATACAAAATAGGGGAAGAGCTTGAAGGCTCTTCCCCTATTTAAGACGTTTAACACCTTGGGCCACGAAAGCGGCCCAGGGTGACTGTCGGGGGTACTTAAGCCAAGGTGGCTTTAGCTTTCTCGACAATCGCAGCAAACGCCGCTTTTTCGTTCACTGCCAGATCAGCCAGAACCTTACGGTCGATCTCGATGGACGCTTTTTTCAGGCCAGCGATGAAACGGCTGTAGGACAGACCGTTAACACGTGCACCAGCGTTGATACGGGCGATCCACAGAGCGCGGAACTGACGTTTTTTCTGACGACGGTCACGGTAGGCGTATTGGCCAGCCTTGATTACCGCTTGCTTGGCAACACGGAATACGCGTGAACGCGCGCCGTAGTAGCCTTTAGCAAGTTTCAGAATTTTTTTGTGACGTTTACGGGCAATGACGCCACGCTTTACACGAGCCATGAGTTACTTCCTCTATTCTTGACTAAAATTAACGAAGGCGCAGCATGCGCTCGACTTTTGCCACGTCAGACGGATGCAGCAAGCTGCTACCGCGCAGTTGACGCTTACGCTTGGTCGACATTTTAGTCAGGATGTGGCTCTTGAAAGCGTGCTTGTGCTTGATACCGTTAGCAGTTTTCAGAAACCGCTTAGCAGCACCACTTTTAGTTTTCATTTTTGGCATGTTCGGATACTCCGCATTCAGTTGATAAACATAATCAGAAGGCCTGCCGTGCCCTATTGATTACTTCTTCTTTTTCGGGGCGATGACCATGATCAGCTGGCGTCCTTCCATCTTAGGATGCTGTTCGACCGAACCGTACTCGAGCAGGTCAGCTTCAACCCGCTTGAGGAGTTCCATCCCCAGCTCCTGGTGGGCCATCTCACGGCCGCGGAATCGCAAGGATACCTTGGCCCTGTCCCCATCACTCAGGAAACGTACCAGGTTGCGCAGTTTTACCTGGTAATCCCCTTCCTCCGTCCCTGGACGAAACTTGATTTCTTTTACTTGAATCTGCTTCTGGTTCTTCTTCGCCGCGGCAATCTGCTTCTTCTTTTCGAAGATCGACTTGCCGTAGTCCATCACCCGGCAAACGGGCGGGATTGCATCGGCGGAGATTTCCACCAGGTCCAATTTGGACTCTTCAGCAATACGAAGCGCTTCATCAATCGAGACGATGCCAATCTGCTCGCCGTCAGCGCCAATTAACCGAACCTCGCGTGCCGAGATATTCTCGTTGATCGGGGCTTTCGGTGCAGCTCGTTTATCTTGTCTCATTTCACGCTTAATAATAATTACTCCGAATCTGGGCGACCACGCCGGGAAACCGCTTGCGCGAGGAACTCAGCGAACTGGGCGACGGGCATCGAGCCCAGGTCAGCACCTTCACGAGTACGCACAGCGACAGTCTGCATCTCGACTTCCCGATCTCCGATAACCAAAAGATAGGGAACCTTGAGCAAAGTATGCTCGCGGATTTTAAAGCCGATCTTTTCATTTCTCAAGTCGGACTTGGCACGAAACCCGCTTTCATTGAGAGTTTTTTCAACTTCAGCGGCAAAATCTGCCTGTTTATCAGTGATATTCATGATCACTGCCTGGGTCGGAGCCAGCCACGCAGGGAATGCACCCTCGTAGTGCTCGATCAGGATCCCGACGAACCGTTCGAACGAGCCGAGGATCGCCCGGTGCAGCATAACCGGGTGTTTACGGCTGTTGTCTTCGGAGACGTATTCGGCTCCCAAACGGATCGGCAGGTTAAAATCGAGCTGCAGGGTACCACACTGCCAGACACGTCCAAGGCAATCTTTCAGCGAGAACTCGATCTTCGGACCGTAGAACGCGCCCTCGCCCGGCTGCAGGTCGTACGCAAGCCCCGCACTGTCGAGCGCTGCAGCCAGTGCCGACTCGGCGCGATCCCACAGCTCGTCGGAACCGACGCGTTTTTCCGGACGAGTGGACAGCTTCATTTCGACTTCGGTGAAGCCGAAATCGCGGTACACGTCCATGGTCAGCTTGATGAACGCAGCGGATTCAGCCTGCATCTGCTCTTCGGTGCAGAAGATGTGGGCGTCATCCTGAGTGAAGCCACGCACACGCATGATGCCGTGCAGTGCACCCGACGGCTCGTTACGGTGGCAGGCACCGAACTCGGCCAGACGCATCGGCAACTCGCGGTAGCTCTTCAGGCCCTGGTTGAACACCTGTACGTGGCACGGGCAGTTCATCGGCTTGATGGCGTAGTCGCGGTTTTCCGACTGGGTGGTGAACATGTTGTCGGCGTAGTTGGCCCAGTGCCCGGATTTCTCCCACAGGCTGCGGTCAACGACTTGCGGCGTCTTGATTTCCAGGTAGCCGTTGTCGCGCTGAACCTTGCGCATGTACTGCTCGAGCACCTGGTACAGGGTCCAGCCGTTCGGGTGCCAGAACACCATGCCCGGCGCTTCTTCCTGGAGATGGAACAGGTTCAGGCGCTTGCCGATCTTGCGGTGGTCGCGTTTTTCGGCTTCTTCGATACGCTGGATGTAGGCCGCCAGCTGCTTCTTGTCAGCCCAGGCAGTGCCGTAGATCCGCTGCAGTTGTTCATTCTTAGCGTCACCGCGCCAGTAGGCACCCGACAGCTTGGTCAGCTTGAACGACTTCAGGAAGCGCGTGTTCGGCACGTGCGGGCCACGGCACATGTCGACGTATTCTTCGTGGTAATACAGGCCCATGGCCTGCTCGTCCGGCATGTCTTCCACCAGACGCAGCTTGTAGTCTTCGCCGCGGGCAGTGAACACGTCGATCACTTCGGCACGCGGAGTGACTTTCTTGATGACGTCGTAATCTTTCTCGATCAGCGCGTGCATGCGCTGCTCGATGGCCGCCAGGTCGTCCGGAGTGAAAGGACGCTCGTAGGCGATGTCGTAATAGAAGCCTTCGTCGATGACCGGGCCGATAACCATCTTCGCGGTGGGGTACAGCTGCTTGACCGCGTGGCCAATCAGGTGCGCGCAAGAGTGGCGAATGATCTCCAGCCCCTCTTGATCCTTGGGCGTAATGATTTGCAGACTGGCATCGCCGGTGATCAGATCGCTGGCGTCCACCAGCTTGCCGTCGACTTTACCGGCCACGGTGGCCTTGGCCAGGCCGGCACCAATGGATGCGGCGACCTCGGCTACGGAAACCGAATGATCGAATGAACGTTGACTGCCGTCGGGAAGAGTAATAGTTGGCATGGCGCCTCCTCTCCTAGTGGTGACCCCTACCAAAGGTCACGTGGGTTGGGATGAGCCAGTACAAGATCCAATACCAGGCCGTTCAGTGATGAACGCCTGCCTTACAGCGGCAGGAGCCTTTCGGCCAACCGATAATCGAACCAGAGTGACTGGAGTTAAACAAAAAAGACCTTGGCAAGGCGGCAAAGGGCGCGCCGGAAAATAGCCAAGCGAAAGATGCTAGCACAGATGAACGGTCATGGCGCCGGCTCAGCTTCACGAAACGCAAATTCCCGGATTTTAGGGGCAAAAGTGAACTTGAACTGTACGGCGGGCCTCAAACACATCGAGAATCGCCGTTCGTCCACGACTCCAGGAGCATTTAATTATGCGTTTTACCTCGACTTTCGCCCTCGCTGCATCCCTGACCCTCATGTCCCTTGGCGCGCACGCCGCAGCCCCTTCGAACTGGCCTGCCGGTGCCCGGGACAGCTTCATCAAGGATTGCAGCGCAGCCGCCCAGCAAAGTGTTGATGCCAAAACCGCCAAAGACCATTGCGAATGTGGCGCAGACAAGATCAATGCCGAGTTGAGCAGTGCCGAGATCAAAGAGCTGATGACCAACCAGAACGCGGATCCTGCGCTTAAGAACAAGGCCGTCGCCGCTATTTCGTCTTGCAAGGTCGTGAAGAAAAAGTAATTTTTACGCCCCGCCAGACCGGCTAAAGGGCCAAAAAACGCCCCGAAAACTGCCATTTCTCACAAATTACGCAGCTTTTACGGCTTTTTTTAACAGCTGATATTTCACCTGAAAGCCCCGTAGATCGGGGCTTTCAGCCAGCCAAAGCATGAAACACAACGCGTTTGATTAGCAAACAATGCCTTGGGGGGGCTCCCAAGCCGAACATTTCGACTATGATAGCTCGGTGTGCCCAGTTGGCCTGAGCAGCACAGCACTACTGAAAATATATGTTTCTTGGAGATACACCATGTCTAATCGCCAAACCGGCACCGTTAAATGGTTCAACGATGAAAAAGGCTTCGGCTTCATCACTCCTCAAGGTGGCGGTGACGACCTGTTCGTACACTTCAAAGCTATCGAAAGCGACGGTTTCAAAAGCCTGAAAGAAGGCCAAACCGTTTCCTTCGTGGCTGAGAAAGGCCAAAAGGGTATGCAAGCTGCACAGGTTCGCCCAGAGTAATTTCTGCGCTGATCTAAAAAACCCCGTCCATGTGACGGGGTTTTTTATGGCCTGGATAAAAGCGCTGAAGCAATCAGCCGCAATTAACCCGGTTGATCACCAGATTGTCATCGGTGTTGAGGTTCAAGCGATCCGAGCGGTATTCCAGGGTGACCATGTCGTCTGGCTTGAGAATGCGTGCGTTCTGCGCACCGGCGCGGCTACGGGCCTGTTCCAGCAGTTGCGGCGAAGCCTTCTGGCCGATTGCGAACTCGGCAGCCTTCGCCTCACAGCGGCTGTGACCAGCATCGGCCACGGCAGTGTCTTTGGCTGGCTCAGAGGTACCCGGGGTACTGCAACCCGTCAAGGCGAGCGCAGCCAACAAAGTACCGAATGATGCGAGCTTCCAAGGCATGAAGCCTCCTTTGAGAAAAAATGGACAGAGATCGTGCGACCGTGGTTTGGCCGATTGGTTTCAGAATTGTCACAATTGGCCGTGGGCCAGTCTGCCTGAGTCGACCCTTCACACTGGCGAATCAATCGTCACCAGATATGAACGCACTCAGTAAATGTCGATGTAATCAAACGGCGGCGTTGGCCAGTTCTGCTTGAGTGCGTTGAAAATCTGCATCACCCACACCTCATCGCTGGCCGCGACGTTGCCGACGTAACCGGAACCCGCCGCCCAGGTCTCCAGACGGAATAACAGGCCGTCGATATCAACGCCGCCCACCACGCCGGAAGAGATGTAGGCAATGCCGGCCTTGGTGACGCGCAATTGGGTGTGAACGTTGTCACTGGCGGAGGCAAGCAGCTGTCGCACAGCGTCCAGTGTCAGGTTCTCGGGGTTGTTCAAATCGATCTGCACGCAGTTTGCCCTGGCAATTAAACAGGCGGACAGTGTCGCACAGCCCTCCCCTCATGCCTAAGTAGCAGTGCCAAACGCCGCGCAAAATGGTTAACTCCACACGCCAGATAAACGCACCAGCCGCCTTTCAGCCTCGCGAGACACCCATGACCATCGTGACGATCCACGCCGACATCAAAGCCAAGTGGCCCCACGGGCAGAGCTCCTACAGCCCGGGCAGCCCGGAGGAGTTGGCAATCATCGGTATCGACCTGTTGGTCAAGGAGATGGGGACACAGGCTGCGCAGGCATTTATCGGCCAGGTATTCGAGAAATACCCGGCCGATCACATGGGGGCACCAGACCCCGAGCGCGAATAAGACCCGGCCGACGAACGCCGACCGGTAAACCGCTTACTTCAAGCGGCCAAGACGTTCGGTCAGCAGATCGAAGAAGCCCTGGGCATCGCCGTTTTCAACCCAGAACGCGTTCTTCGGTTGTTTCAGGCCGTCGTACCAATCGACGATGGTCTGGCCGAAGGTCGGGCCTTCACGGCTGTCCACCACCACATTGACCTCGCGGCCGCTGAACAGCGAAGGCTTGAGCAGGTAGGCAATCACGGTAGCGTCATGCACCGGGCCGCCTGGAATACCGTAGTGCTCCATGTCGCCCTTGACGTATTCATTGAGAATGTCGCCAACCACCTTGCTCGCGTTGTTGTTCAACGCTGCGATTTGCTTCAGGCGTGCGTCGCTGGTCAGGACCTTGTGGGTCACGTCCAACGGCAGGTAAGTCAGCTTGACGCCGCTTTTGAGCACGATCTCGGCCGCGATAGGGTCCGCGAACAGGTTGAACTCGGCCACCGGCGTAATGTTGCCGCCGTTGAAGTGTGCGCCGCCCATCACGACCACTTCCTTGATGCCTTGAGTGATCTCCGGTGCCTGGGTCAATGCCAACGCCAGGTTGGTCTGCGGGCCGAGCATGGCGATGGTAATGCTGTGGGGCTTGGCGGTGCTGAGGGTCTTGATCAGGTAATCAACGGCATTGCCTTCGGCCAGGCCTTTTTTCGGCTCATGCACGGTAACGCCGGAAATACCTTCCTTGCCGTGGATGTTTTCGGCATAGATCGGCGTGCGCAGCATCGGTTTAGGCGCACCGGCGTACACCGGGATTTCTTCGCGCCCTGCCCACTCGCGGGCCAGCCGCGCATTGCGGGAGGTCTTGTCCAGGCGCACGTTGCCGGCAACGGTGGTCAGCGCACGGATCTTCAGCTCATCGGGCGAAGCCATGGCGAACAGCAAGGCCACTACGTCGTCGGCACCGGGGTCGGTATCGATGATCAGGTCGATTTTTTCCGCCCCGTGGGCGCTTGCAGCGGTTAGCACGGACAAAAGCAGCACACTCCGGAACAGGTGTCGCAGGGTTTGGGTACCACGTTGCATGACGCACTCCTTGTCGTTGGGAAATTCTAGAACGTTACGCCGGAAACCAGCGCGATATTGCAGTAAGGCTGGCACTCGCCCGTGCGCACCACCGCCCTCGCCTTGCGGCTGAGCTGCTTGAACTCTTCATGGCTGACCAGGCGGCGCTCACCGAGGGCAGCCTGTTCGGTCAGGGCATTGAGGTCAGTCAGGGCCGGCGGTTGCTTGAGCAGGATTTCTTCAGCGAGCACGTGGCTTTCCACCTGCATTTCGCTGAGCACGATGCGCAGGGTGCTGACGAAATCCGGGATGCCTTTGGTCAGCGCCAGGTCGATCAACTCGACGCCCGGCGGCACCGGCAGGCCGGCATCGCCGATCACCAGAATGTCGCCATGGCCAAGGGATGCAATCACCCGCGACAGCGCGATATTGAGCAAGGGAGTCTTTTTCATGAGGGCACAAAACCTTGAACGTCATGCAATGTAGGAATGGAGGGTTGCGCACCGGCGCGGGTCACGGACAACGCCGCCGCCACCTGGCCAAAACGAATGGCCTCGGCCTCGCTTTTGCCGTTGGCCAGCGCCGCCGCAAAACCACCGACGAAGGTGTCACCGGCAGCCGTGGTATCGACCGCCTTGACCTTGGGCGCCACCAGGTGCTCAAAGCCTTGGCCATCGGCGAACAACGCGCCCTCGGAGCCGAGGGTAATGATCACTTTACCGGCACCGGCCTTGATCAGGCGCGTAGCGGCGACCTTAGCGCTGTCCAGTGAATCGACCACCACACCACTCAGGGCCGAGGCTTCGCTTTCGTTGGGAATCAGGTAGTCGATGGCGGCATACCAGTCCTCAGGCAACGGACCGCTGGCGGGTGCCGGGTTGAGGATCACCGTCTTGCCCAGTTCGCGGCCGCGCTTGAGGGCATGGCCGACGGTGTCCATCGGTGTCTCAAGCTGACAGACGATGACGTCGGCAGCCTGCAGCACACTGTCAAATGTCTGTAATTTGGCCGGGGTCAATTCGCCATTGCCGCCGGCGACGATCACGATCGCATTCTGGCTGCTGTCATCCACCACGATCAGCGCCACGCCGCTGGAACCGTCGACGGTGCTGACGGCCTGGCAATCGATACCTTCCACCACCAACGCGTCGCGCAATTGCACGCCATAGGCATCGGTGCCTACACAGCCGACCATCGCGACCTCGGCCCCAAGACGCGCCGAAGCGACCGCCTGGTTCGCGCCCTTGCCGCCCGGGACGGTGGAAAATGATTGGCCGATCAGGGTTTCACCGGCGCGGGGCAGCCGGCTGGCCCGGGTGACCAGGTCCATGTTCAGGCTGCCTATTACCACTACTTTTGCTGGCATACATCAGTACTCATCAATTCGGTTCAGCGGTATTGGGCAAATACACCGGCCAACGGCGCCGTCGACTCGCGCAGAACAATACTCGGCGTCACGATGCGTTGATCGATCGGCAATTGGGGTGTCGCAATTCGTCGCAGTAAAAGCTCGGCCGCCATCTCTCCCAGTTGCAGGATCGACTGGCCCACCGTGGTCAGCGCCGGGTACACGTACTGGCTCATCTGGATATCGTCAAAGCCGATCACCGACAACTCGCCGGGCACGCGGATATTGCGCTCGGCAGCCGCGCGTAATACGCCGAAGCCGATCATGTCGTTGCCGGCAAAAATCGCGCTGGGGGGATTATCCGCCAGCAATTGCGCTGCAGCCGCATAGCCACCGGTGCTGGTGAAATCACTTTCCAGTACCCGCCCGGCCGACACCTCAACCCCGGCTTCGGCCAGGGCTCGGTAGTAACCCGCCATACGCATCTGCGCCACACGGGTGTGGCTCGGGCCGCCAATGCAGGCAATGTCGCGGTGGCCCAGATCAAGCAAGTGCCGGGTCGCCAGGTAAGCGCCCTGTTCGTGGTCGATGCGCACCAGGTCGACATCGATTCCGTCCAGTGCACGGTCGACGATGACCATGGGCGTACGCACCGCTTTCAGGCCCGTTGCCAGGCCGCTGTCATCGCCGCCCACCGAGGTCACGATCAAACCGTCGATGCGCTTTTCCAGCAGCACCCGCAGGTAGCTGCGCTGCTTTTCGGCATTGTCATCGGAGTTGCAGAGGATCACGCAATAGCCGTTACGCTCGCAATAATCCTCGATGCCCCGGGCCAGCTCCGCAAAGTACGGGTTGAGGCTGTTGGGCACCAACAGGCCGATGGTCGCGGTGGTCTTGGCCTTCAGTGACCGTGCGACCGCACTGGGCACATAGTCGAGCTGCTTGATGGCCGCCTCGACCTTGATTCGTACAGGCTCGCTGACCGGGCGCGTCTTGTTCACCACATGGGACACCGTGGTGTAGGAGATCCCCGCCAGCGCGGCCACATCCTTGATCGTTGCCATGGCTCAGGCTCGCCGACTGGCGCGCTGGCTGCGGTACGTATCCAGCACGACCGCGATCACGATCACGGCACCGGTGATGATACGTTTGGTCGGTTCGGTGGCGCCAATCTGCGCCAGCCCTGCCGCCAATACCGAGATAATCAGTACGCCGAAGAACGTGCTGATGACCGAGCCACGCCCGCCCATCAGGCTGGTGCCGCCGATGACCACGGCAGCGATCACTTGCAGCTCCAGGCCGGAACCGGCGTTGGGATCTGCCGCTTCCAGGCGCGAAATCTGGAACAGGGCCGCCACGCCGGCCAGCAGCCCCATCAGGCTGAACACCAAAATCTTGTAGGGCTTTGGATTGATCCCCGCCAGACGCACGGCCTCTTCGTTGGTACCGATGCCGATCAGGTAGCGACCGAACACGGTACGCGTCAGCACAAGCTGCGCGGCGATGATCACCAGCAACGCGATGATGAACGAGGGGGAAATACCGAAGGCCACCGGGTTGGACAGCCAGGCAAACGAATCACCGATATAGGCGGTGCGCGAGCCGGTCATCTGGTAGGCCACACCACGGGCCATTTCCAGCACGCCGAGGGACACGATGAACGACGGGATGCGCCAGGCCACGGTGATGGAACCGGTAATGGTACCGGCCAGCGCGGCGCAGCCCATGCCCAGCACGGCGGCCGGCAGCACACTCCAGCCCCAACCGAGAATCGCCACGCTGACAGCTGATGCAGCGAGGGCCAGCACCGAGCCCACCGACAGGTCGATGCCGCCGATGATCAGCACAAAGGTCATGCCGACCGCCAACACCATCAGGTCAGGAATCTGGTTGGCCAGGGTGCTGAAGGTGTCGTACGAGAGGAAGTGGTCACTCAGGAACGAGAACAGCGCAATCATCGCCAGCAACGCGCCGGCCAGGCCCAGGTAAGTACCCAGGCCGTAGAAGTTGCCGCCACGTTTTGCGGGGGAGGAAGTGGTTTTCATGGGGTATTCCTAGGCGCTGCATCGTTGAGCAACGCATCACGTTTCTGATAGCCGGCAAAAGCAGCGGCAAGCAATTCGTCCTGGGTCCAGCTGTCGCGCTCGAAGGTCTCGATCAGGCGCCCGGCGGAAAGCACGCCGATACGGTCGCAGATCAGCATCAACTCACGCAGGTCGCTGGACACCACCACCAGCGCCTTGCCCTGGCGGGTCAGGTCGCCGAGCAAGGCATAAATATCGAATTTGGCGCCGACGTCGATGCCCCGGGTCGGCTCATCGAACAGCATCACCGCGCAGTCGCGTTCCAGCCAGCGGCCAATCACCACCTTCTGCTGGTTACCGCCCGACAGCTCGGACACCAACTGCGCCGGGCTGGAACTGCGTATGCGCATGGCGTCGACCTGGCGCTTGGCCAGGGCCGTTTCGTCACGACTGTTCACCAGGCCGGCGCTGGACACCTTCGGCATGTTGCCCAAGGCAATATTGGCGCCGATGGATTGGGTCAGCAGCAGGCCTTCACCTTTACGGTCCTCGGTGATCAGGGCGATGCCATGACCGACCGCGTCGGCGGGCGAGCGAATGCTGACGACTTGCGCGGGTGTGCCCAGGGCCACGGTGCCGCTGTCGGCCAGGTCGGCGCCGAAGATCAGGCGCAGCAATTCTGTACGGCCGGCACCGATCAGGCCGGAAATGCCGTAGATTTCGCCGGCACGCACTTCAAACGAGACATCGCGGACCTTGTCCGAGCGGGTCAGGCCTTTTACGGTCAACAGCGGCGCGCCGATGGTGCGCGGGCCCAGGTCGATTTTCTCGCCCAGCTCACGACCCACCATCAGTGTGACCAGTTGCTCACTGTTGTAGTTGGCCATCGGCTCGACACACACCAGCTTGCCGTCCCGCAATACCGCAATGCGCTGGGCGACACGGGCGAGTTCTTCGAGCCGGTGGGAAATATAGATGATCGCCACGCCCCGGGCCTGCAGGCGGGTGATTTGTTCAAAGAGCATCTCGACCTCACGGGCAGTCAACATCGCCGTGGGTTCGTCGAGGATCAATACATGGCAATCGCCAATCAGGTTGCGGGCAATCTCGACCATCTGTTGGTGGCCGATGCCGAGGCTGCCGACCAGCGTGTCCGGGTCGATGGCGTCCAGGCCAACCTGGGCCATGGCTTCAATAGCGGCCTTGCGCAGTTGCTTGCGACTGATCCAGCCACCGTGGCTGGGCAGGTTATCGAGGAACAGGTTTTCGGCGACAGTCAGGGTCGGCAGCAGGTTGAGCTCCTGCATGACCATGCGGATGCCCTGCTCTTCTGCCTGGGTCCGGCTGCCCGGCGTGTAGGCCTGGCCATTGAACTGCATGTGGCCGTCGGTCGGTGTGACCAGCCCGCCGATGATCTTCGACAGGGTGCTTTTCCCCGCGCCATTCTCACCGGTAAGCGCCAACACTTCCCCACGATTGAGCGTCAGGGTGATGTCGGATAGAACCGGTTGGGCATAGGTCTTGCCGATACCGCTGACCGAGAGGACAGCGTTCGGTGCGGAAGATGACATAGGAACGTCTCCAGGCGTCCGCTCAGGGTGAGCGGACGCTGTTTTGTGCTGCCGGGAATTACTTCTTGAGGATGAGTTCGACCGGGGTTTCGATCATGCCATCCACGGCATCGACTTTTTCACCCTTGACCAGCTTCAGAGCGTTCTGGATACCGAAAACGGCTTGCTGGGCAGCGGCCTGGTCGGCGGTGGCCAGGACACGGCCATCCTGAAGCATCGGCTTGATCGCTTCGATGTTGTCGTAGCCGACCACGAGCACCTTGCCCGCCTTGCCAGCGCCACGCACAGCGGAGACTACGCCCAGTGCCATGTTGTCGTTACCGGCCAGCAGCGCCTTGATGTTCGGGTTTGCCTGGAGCATCGCAGCGGCAATCGCGTTGCCCTTGTCGATTTCCCACTCGCCGGACTGGGTGGAGACGATCTTCATGCCGGCGGCGTCCATCGCGTCTTTGAAGCCCGCGGTACGCTGCTGGGCGTTGGTGGTGGTAGACACACCTTCGATGATGCCAACCTGATCACCCTTGGTGAGGTGCTTGGCCAGTTCTTCGCCCACCAGGCGTGCGCCCTTGCGGTTGTCCGGGCCTACGAACGGGATATTCAGGGATTTGCTTTTCAGCACATCGACGTCGAGGCGGTTGTCGATGTTGACGATCTTGATGCCTTTGTCCGAGGCCTTCTTCAGCACGGTGACCAAGGCTTTCGAATCAGCCGGAGCAATGACGATGGCGTCAACTTTGGACAGGATCATCTGGTTGACGATATCGATCTGAGCAGCGGTATCGGTTTCGTTCTTGATCCCGTTGGTGATCATGTCGAAGTCGGCGGCGTGAGCCTTCTGGTATTCCTTGGCACCGTCTTGCATGGTGACGAAGAATTCGTTGGCGAGGGATTTCATGACCAGGCCGACCTTGGGTTTGGCGGCGGTCTCGGCGGCAAATGCAGAGGAAAGAGGCAGGGCAGCGGATGCGGCAGCAAGCACAGCGACAGCAAGAAGACGTCCAGCGAATGGCAGCTTCATGGGTTCACTCCGATCTTATGATTATTGTGAGCAACGCTTGCACCGAAGAACGCTTCGGCAGCCATCCCACCCGGGCGACTGATACGAGCTTTCACGACACTCAAGGAGCACCCCGTGAAACATCTCGCAAACGTTTGCGTTAGGTCAAACTATGAGAAGCTTGTCGAGATTTGTCAACGGGAGAAAACAGCCTTTTGATGAATCCGCTCTACGCCCTGCCCTCGCGCCCATTGGCTGCCCTCATTAAACATCGACACCGTTTGATCGTTCTCTGAAACGACAGGTCGCGGTGTGCCTGCCACGTATTACTCCATCGCTTTTCCGTCATCCTTTTCGGACAACCGAACACCAACCCGCCGCTTTGTTCGGAAAGCCGGACACAAAGCGGAAACCCACACCTGAAAATCAAATATAAATAGATATAAATCAATAAGTTAAATTCTATTGAATAACAAAATACCGCTGGTACAAATCCTGCTCTTACTCAGCACCTCGTGGCGTTCAGAACCGCCCGGGTGTTTCTAGATGAACCTGCATCAGCACTCATCAAAAACTAGAGAGAAGAATAATGAAATCTGCGTTGAAAACTTTCGTCCCGGGCGCGTTAGCCCTCCTGCTGTTGTTCCCTGTTGCCGCTCAGGCAAAAGAAGCTGAAACCAAACAAAAACTGTCCAACGTGGTGATCCTCGCCACCGGTGGCACCATCGCCGGCGCTGGCGCCAGCGCGGCCAACAGTGCGACCTACCAGGCCGCCAAAGTCGGCATCGAACAATTGATCGCCGGTGTTCCTGAGCTTAGCCAGATCGCTAATGTTCGCGGCGAGCAAGTGTTGCAAATTGCCTCCGAAAGCATCACCAACGAAAACCTGCTGCAACTGGGTCGCCGCGTCGCCGAGCTGGCAGACAGCAAGGACGTCGATGGCATCGTGATCACCCACGGTACCGACACCCTGGAAGAGACCGCCTACTTCCTCAACCTGGTGGAAAAGACCGACAAGCCAATCGTCGTGGTCGGCTCGATGCGCCCAGGCACCGCCATGTCGGCTGACGGCATGCTCAACCTGTACAACGCCGTTGCCGTAGCCGGCAGCAAAGACGCTCGCGGCAAAGGCGTACTGGTGACCATGAATGACGAGATCCAGTCGGGTCGCGATGTCAGCAAGATGATCAACATCAAGACTGAAGCGTTCAAGAGCCCGTGGGGCCCGCTGGGCATGGTGGTTGAAGGCAAATCCTACTGGTTCCGCCTGCCAGCCAAGCGCCACACCATGAACTCGGAATTCGACATCAAGACCATCAAAAGCCTGCCGGACGTCGAAATCGCCTACTCCTACGGCAACGTAAGCGACACCGCCTACAAAGCCCTGGCCCAGGCCGGCGCCAAAGCCATCATCCACGCCGGTACCGGCAATGGTTCGGTGTCTTCCAAGGTGGTGCCAGCCCTGCAGGAACTGCGCAAGCAAGGCGTGCAGATCATTCGTTCTTCCCACGTGAATGCCGGCGGTTTCGTTCTGCGTAACGCCGAACAACCAGACGACAAATACGATTGGGTGGTTGCTCACGACCTGAACCCGCAGAAAGCCCGCATCCTGGCAATGGTCGCCCTGACCAAGACCCAGGACAGCAAAGAGCTGCAACGGATGTTCTGGGAATATTGATCGCTCCCAGGCCTGACCGGTAACGGTCGGGCCATCCCGCTCGTGGCGCACCGCGAGCGGGTCCAGCCTCCCCCGCTTTCCCCCCGCGCAAAAAGTCCTTGAAAAACAAAGCCCTCCTACACCAAACCAGCAAAATTATTGTCAGAAGAACTTCTTTAATTTTAAGCAGTTGCGAAATTGCCCACAGTTAAATACTGTATGCACGTACAGCCTAATAAGGAATACTCCGTGGCAAAGCCCTCTTCCGCAGCACCCACAGCTCCCGACGCCTACCAACGCCTGGCCGTTCGCGTGCAGAAAATCATCAATTCCACTAACGCTCAAAAAAACAAGGCGGCGTTGATTTTTCGTCTGCCGGAGGAACCGGAAGACGAGTGGGCACGACTACTGGAGGAAATTGCAGAAAACGATAACGTCACCCTCGCCTATCGCGATGACGGTGGCGTGCAGATTTTCTGGGTTGTGCCGAAGGAAGATTGAGTCAATGAGTGTCCGTTTTATCAGTGTTTTGTTTCTGCTTTTTGCTGTTACCGCTCACGCGCAAGCCCCCAGAACCTTCAGTGAAGCCAAGAAAATCGCCTGGAAGCTATACGAGCCGCAATCCACGGAGTTTTACTGCGGCTGCAAATACAGCGGTAACCGGGTGGACCTGAAAGCCTGCGGCTATATCCCGCGCAAGAACGCCAACCGGGCAGCGCGTATCGAGTGGGAGCACATTGTTCCTGCCTGGCAGATCGGCCATCAGCGCCAGTGCTGGCAGGACGGCGGACGCAAGAACTGCACCCGCAAGGACGCGGTATACAAGCGCGCCGAGGCGGACCTGCACAACCTGGTGCCGAGCATCGGCGAGGTCAATGGCGACCGTAATAACTTCAGTTTTGGCTGGCTGCCGGTGCAGAGCGGGCAATATGGCTCGTGCCTGACCCAGGTGGACTTCAAGGCCAAGAAGGTCATGCCCCGCCCGTCCATTCGCGGGATGATCGCCCGCACGTACTTCTATATGAGCAAGCAGTATGGCTTGCGCCTGTCAAAACAGGATCGCCAACTCTACGAAGCCTGGAACAAGACTTACCCGGTACAACCCTGGGAGCGCCAGCGCAATCAAACCGTGGCGTGCGTGATGGGCCGCGGCAATGAGTTTGTCGGCCCGGTGAACTTGAAAGCCTGCGGCTGAATAAAAAAGCGGGAGCGCTACTGCCTCCCGCTGGCCGGTATCTTACTGTGCAACCTTGTGTTCGATGACCTCGGACACGGTGTCATTTTTCTTCGCGGTGACCAGCTTCTGAGTCAACTGCGCCTGCTTCGCTTCAGCCTCGGCCTTGGTGCTGAACGGCCCCAGCAGTACCTGGTCCTTACCGTCTTCCTTCACCAGATAGAAACTGAAACCGTGCTCGAGCAACCACGCGGTCAGGTCAGTCATCGCCTGGAGCTTGTGATCCGGCGGTCCCACCCATACATCCCACTCCTGGGAGGCGATCGCACCGACCGCAGTTTGGGCCTGGGCGGGCGCCTCGGCAACGGCGGGCCTGGCCTTGGGAGCATCGACGTTTTTGCCTTCACCGCAACCGGCCAATGCCAACACCGCAATTGCCATCGCTACTTTACGCACTACCCTGCTCCTTAGAGGATCAAAGAGGCGACTTTATCATTCACTGTCTATTCTGGCCGTCATAAACGTTGGCTTAAACAATGCGAATGATGTATCGCAGACCTGTATGATGGCGTCATGGGAATTAATGCTGCCTCTATGCGTCCTAAAAGAGGCAGCCACAGGGAAGCGCTTCGCAGTAAGCTACACACATCCGACATCTGCCCTGTCTGAACATGTGCCTTTCAAAGCAATCAAGGAGAAGTCCATGCTGATACTCACCCGCAAAGTCGGTGAAAGCATAAACATCGGTGATGACATCACGATCACCATTCTGGGCGTTAGCGGCCAGCAAGTAAGAATCGGCATCAATGCTCCAAAGGACGTTGCCGTGCATCGCGAGGAGATCTACCAACGTATCCAGGCGGGCCTGACGGCTCCGGATAAAAACCAGACACCTTGAAGCGCCTCCAGTAGCCAGCCCTTTCGTTCACTGTAACGGCTGGCGAAAACCTCTTTGGCCTGCTCGCGGCTTTCCGCGGCCAGCGCGCCCTATTCCCTTATCCCAGCGCCAGGCTAGCGTCACCCCAGGCCGACGCCGCGCGCCATCCCCGTCGCCGCAATCATCATCAGCACAACCAGCAGCGCCTGCAGGTGGCTGATGCGTGCAAAAAGACCTGCCTGGTGCAGATCCAGACGCGTGCCCCGAACCAAGCCGATACGCCATTTGATAAAACGGATCATCGGCGCGAGCTCAAGTAACAAAATTAATGCAAACAGCGTCATCTTCACGTGAAACAACGGCTGGTGCAGGTAATACTCACTGCCTTTTTCGTAACTGCCAAAGGCCCGCAGGCTACCGGTTATCAGGAGCACCAGAGCACTGATCCCCCAGATGTTGTCCGCGATCAACACGCTGCGTACGGTGGATGGGGCACTATCAGAAACACCGCGCAGGGCCTTGCCCCGCGCAAGCACGGCTGATAACGCCATGGCGAATGCCAGTAAATGGACGGCTGCAAGAAACCACTGGATGAACATAAGGCGTACTCCCTTCTGTCTGACACATGGCAGGAACCCTGTTCAGTAATAGCCGCTGGCTGCGTTACACGCATGAAACAACCTGCAAACAAAGGGAACTTGTTGAATGTTACAGAGCCGAATCTCGTGACAAACCTTTCACAGTCTGCAGCGCGCCAAGGAGCACGTTGATGAGGCGACCTGGTAAACAACCCCACTTATCCAAGTCCTGGATGATCGCCGTGCTGATAGCCGTGGTCTTTTTTGGGCTGGAATATGGTCTGCGGTACAAAATGGAGGGCATCTCCGACACGGCCTACTCCTGGCTGGATCTGACGCTGTTCCTGAGCGCCTATTTGTTTTTCTTCTGTCTCAAGCCGATCCAGGCCGCCATTCATCGAAAACTGTGCCGGCGTGCTCCTCGCGGCGAGCGCCGGAAAGCGTCCTCCTGATCCCAGGCAGGGCACCCGTGACCCCCCGCTTAATCGCTATCAGATCGCCGGTATTTACAGCCGCGCACCACAACCTATGCTAGGGCATGCACGGTCAGTGAAAGGTTGTAGCGCGGATGGACACTCTGAGTAAAACCGAAATCGAAGCGGCACTGGCAGCGCGCCTGCCGAGCTACAAAATCGTCTGCACCCTGCATGCCGACGGCACGCTTTCCGCGATCCTCAGCGGCCCTGAAGCTGATCACTTTGCGATAACCGGTATCGTCCGGGCGCACCATCGAGGGCCGGAAGCGATCGCCAGGCTCGCCAGCGAAATTCTCAAGGAAATGGTGTTGTCTCGCCAGGGGATCAAGGGCACCCGCCTCCAGGCGCTGGCTGATGACAATCCCCCTGCTGAACCCTCCGTTTACGAAGAAGGCCGATCCGCTTAACCGGATCGGCCTTTTTTTCACGGCAGGCGCTGCAGGTGCAACAGCCCGGCTTCATCCCGCCGAACCTGCAGATGCTCGTACCCGGCAATCGACGGGTGCTCTGTGACCATGGGCGTCAGGTGCGTCGACGTCACCACCATCACATCGGCACCCGCCGCCTCACCGGCGCGAATCCCGACGCTGGCATCTTCAAACACCAGGCAGTCCTGTACCGGCACGCCCAGCCGTTGCGCACCGAGCACATAACACGCCGGATCCGGCTTGCCGCTGGCGACATCCTCCGCCGTTACCAACACCGCCGGCGGGTTGATGCCGGCGGCCTGCATACGGCGCAAGGCCAGCGCCTTGGGCGCAGAGGTGACCAGTGCCCACTGGTCGCCGGGCAGCGCGTTGAGAAACTCCACCGCGCCGGCAATGGCCACCACCCCTTCCACATCGTCGAGTTCAGCCTCGGTAATCCACTGCGCCTCAGCCTCTGCATCCACACCGGGCAACGCCTGGCGGGTGATGGTATCGATGGCCCGGGCGCCATGGATGGTCTTCAGGAACGCCGCGACATCCAGCCCATGGCGTTCAGCCCAGGTGGCCCAGACGCGCTCGGCAGCGGCAATGGAGTTCAGGAGTGTGCCGTCCATGTCGAACAGGAAGGCGCGGTAACGGTTGGCGAATACAGCTGAATCGCGGGTGGACACTGCTCGGCTTCCTCTTGCTTTCGTCACCCGGTCTTGGGTGCTGACGAATCACGTGCCTGGTGCAATCTACGGATCAGCCCAAACGCTGTAAACCTTCCCGTGGTTTTGTATCGGACTGTATGGAAACCCTCCCCGGATACGCGAACCGGCATTTCACTACGCACGGGCACACATGGCGGATACACCCCGGCGATTAACTACAGCCACCAGCCAATCCGGCTGACTCACTCGCAGGAGCACCACCATGTTCAATTTCTCGAAAGCGTCGTCTCTGGTATTCGGCCTGGCTGTAGTCGCAGGGCTCGGGCTGGCATCCGTGGCGTCAGCCAACCCTCATGCCGCCGTGGTCAAGAGCCAACCGTCACACCTGCTCGTCGAGGGCGGCGCAGATCGCCTGCAACAAAACCGGGTCGCTGAAGGCGGTGCTGATCGCCTGCATGAACTCGGCCTGGCGGAAGGTGGCGCCGAACGCGTACGAGAAGCCCGCACGGTGTAATGCATCACTGCCCCACATTGAATTCGGGCAGCCTCCAGGCTGCCCATTGCATTACAAACTTGTCATTAAGCTGTCAGTGTTGCCAGCACCCTCACTTCATACAGTGAAGTCGTCAGTCACCCACAGCGGGTGACTCAACTTCCCACTGACAATGAAGCGAGCCCGCCCCATGAAACCTGCAAGCAAACTCTGCCTGATCGCCGCCAGCCTGTTGATGCTGGGCACCGGCGCCGCCGTGGCCGGCCCGATTGCACCGGTGAAAGCCAATAACGTGGTCCTGGTACACGGTTCCTGGGCTGACGGTTCCAGCTGGTCCGAAGTGATCACCCGCCTGCAGGCCGCCGGTTTGCATGTCACCGCCGTGCAAAACCCGCTGACCTCGGTGGCAGATGACGTCGCCGCCACCAACCGCGTACTCGATCAACAGGACGGCCCTACCGTTCTGGTGGGTCATTCCTACGCCGGTACCGTGGTCAGCGACGCCGGGGTCAATCCGAAGGTCAGCTCCCTGGTGTACGTCGCCGCTCGCGCCCCGGACACCAACGAAGACTTCGTCGCGCTGTCTGCCAAGTATCCGACCACACCCGTACGCGCCGGTGTGGTGGAGCATGACGGTTACCTGACCCTGAACCAGGATGCCTTCCTCAAGTACTTCGCCGCCGACGTGCCCCGCGCCAAGGCCATGGAGCTGTACGCCGTACAACAACCGATCGCCAAGACCCTGTTCAGCGGCCGCACCGTCAACGCCGCGTGGCACACCAAGCCGTCCTGGTATGCGGTGTCCAGCAACGACCAGACCATCAACCCGGACCTGGAGCGCTTCCTGGCCAAGCGCATGAACGCCACCACCATCGAGGTGCCGTCGAGCCACTTGTCGCTGGTTTCCCACGCCAAGGAAATCACCGACCTGATCCTCGAAGCATCCGGCCGCCAGCCTTAAGCCCTTCATTACAACCTTGTCATCATCCTGTTGGTTGGCTGTTTGTGTCGCCTGGTTACTGTGAACTCACTGCCGAAGACCGGCAGCCAACCCTTAAAGAGAGATACCGCCATGAAACTGTTTATCCTCGGCTTTGCCGCCCTCCTCGCCACCGGTTCGGCCTTTGCCGGCACCACCGCAGCTACCTCGGTGATCCACGACACCCCCGGCTTCTTCATGCACATGGACGTGGCCAAGGTGCTGTCCAGCACTGACACCTACGGCCAGTGCGGCATCGTCCCGGCCCGCCTCGACTACCTGGACAGCCAGGGCCGCGAACACGTGCTGGACTACCAGGTACAAGGCATCGGCTGCCCCAATGACAATTGATCGGGCTACACTTGCGCCACCAAAGACCTGCACATCACCAGGGCAAACCCCATGAATATCCTCGTAGTCGAAGACGAGCCCAAGGCGGGCAACTACCTGCTTAACGGCCTGCAGGAGCTGGGCTACTCCGTGAGCCTCGCCCGCGACGGCGTGGACGGTTTGCACCTGGCCCTCGAAACCCCGTTCGACGTGATCGTGCTGGACGTGATGATGCCGAAGATGGACGGCTGGGAAGTGCTGCGTCGCCTGCGCAAGGAAGCTGACACCCCGGTGCTGTTCCTCACCGCCCGGGACGACATTGCCGACCGCATCAAGGGCCTGGAGCTGGGCGCCGATGATTACCTGATCAAGCCGTTTTCCTTCGCCGAACTGGTGGCGCGCCTGCGCACCCTGACCCGGCGCGGGCCAAGCCGTGAAGAAGAACAACTGCAGATCGCCGACCTGCAGATCGACGTGCTCAAACGCCGCGTCACCCGCGGCGGCGTGCGCATCACCCTGACCAACAAGGAGTTCGCCCTGTTGCACCTGTTTGCCACCCACCAGGACCAGGTGCTGTCGCGCTCGCTGATCGCCTCGCGGGTGTGGGACATGAACTTTGACAGCGACACCAACGTGGTCGACGTGGCCGTGCGCCGCCTGCGCCTGAAAATCGACGACCCGTTCCAGCTCAAGCTGATCCACAGCGTGCGCGGCATCGGCTACCGCTTCGATACCCAACCATGAGCAAGCCCCGGCATTACTCCCTGACCCTGCGCCTGGCGCTGATCTTCGCCTTGCTGGCGTTTGCCCTGCTCGCCACCCTCGGCGTGGCGCTGTACCGCGAGCTTGAGCGCGAACTGATCCACCGGGACGACGCCGCGCTGATCTACCGCGTCGACCAACTGCGCAACCTGCTGAACGACAGCAACACCCTGGACCTGATCAAGACCAAGCCGGAGCTGTTCCAGAACATGCTGGGCAACCGCGAGTCGGTGCTGAGCATCGCCGCGCCCGGGCAGAAGCCGTTGCTGGAAGTGAACCCCGGCAACATCGATATGCCCGACGTTGCACCGGTGCCCAGGGACCACACCCTGGAATTCGCCGACGTGCAGCACTTGCCGGGCGTGAATGGCGTGCCCTTCTCCACCCTGGCCGCCACCATCGACTCGGGCGACCTGGGCAGCCTGCAAGTCACCACCGGGCGGCTGATGACCGAGCGCACCGCCGTGCTCGCCAGCTATCGGCTGAGTGTGTATATCCTCGCCAGCATCGCGGCGTTGGTACTGGCGGTGGTCGGCTACCTGATGGTGCATCGCGGCTTGCTGCCATTGCGGCGCCTGGCGGTGCATGCCCAGGGCATTGGCGTCGGCAACCTCGCCGCACGCCTCGACAGCCACGGTGCGCCGAAAGAGCTGCTGCCGATGATTGATTCGTTCAACACCATGCTCGAACGCCTGGCGAAGGGCTTTGTGCAATTGGGCCAGGTCTCCACCGACATGGCCCACGAACTGCGTACGCCGATCAACAATTTGCTCGGGGAAACCCAGGTGGCGTTGCAGCAACACCGCAGCGTCGAGGCCTACCAGCAACTGCTGGCCTCCAACGTCGAAGAACTCGAACGCCTGGCGCGCATGCTCGACAACATGCTGTTCCTGGCCCGCACCGACCCTGCCAGCGCCCTGCGCCAACGCCAGGAACTGGACGCGGCCGACGAGGTGGAACGCATGGCCGACTACTTCGAAGGGCTGGCGGGCGATGTCGACATCAACATACTCCCCCAAGGTGCCGGTGTGATCTGGGCCGAGCCGATGCTGCTGCGCCGCGCCCTGGCCAACCTGTGTGCCAACGCCATCAAATACGGCGCGCCAGGCTCTGAACTGTTGATCCAGGCTACGCCCAGCGCCGAAGGCATCAGCCTGACCGTGACCAATCACGGTACGACCATCCCGGCCGAGCACTTGCCCCGATTGTTCGAGCGGTTTTATCGCGTGGATGAGTCCCGGGAGCGCTCGGCCCATTCCAATGGATTGGGGTTGTCGATTGTCGCGACCATCATGCAGTTGCATAACGGCCGATACAGCGTGAGCAGTGAAGACGGCATAACGTGCTTTGAGCTTTTTTTTCCGGGGCGGGAGGCATAGCCGCTTGCTAGGGAGCGGGGTGTTCAAGCATCGTAGCGCCCCCATCCGATGCGGTGGCTCCCCCTCTCTCTTAATCTGTGGATACGGAAATTCAATGAAAACCTCCAAGGCGTTGTACGCCCTGTCTTTCGCTGTCGCCCTTTCGATGCTGGGTGGTTGCGCAGCCAAGGTAAAGAGCGGCGGTACAGACGCGCTGGCCATTCCGGAATCGGCCAAACAAAACCTGGTGGTGAGCTTTAAAGGCAACACCACGGTCGAGCAAAACCAGGACTGGCCACTGCTCAAGCAACAATGGGGCGCGGCCCTGCAAACCGAAGCGCAGCAGGCCGGTTATAGCCTCAAGGAAACGCCAACCCTCAACACCGGCAGTGCCGACGGCGTGGGCATTACCATCAACGTCAGCAAGTTCCGCTACCTGACCGCGGGCACCCGCTACGCCGCCGGTGCGCTGGTGGGCAACGCCTGGGTCTTCTCGAAAGCCGATTTTTCCGACTTGAAATCCGGCGCACCGTTGGGCGCGCGCACCTATGAAACCGAGTCGTCGGCCTGGGAAGGCGTGGCGTCGGCCATGACCCAGAAGCAAGTCCAGGCGATTGCCAAACAAGTAATCGCGGACATCAAGAACGCCAAGGCGCAGTAACCCCCTGGCGGGTATCCCTGTAGTCAGCGCTGCGGGTGCCGACGCGGGGCCATACCGGCCCAGCGTCGGCATTGCGCTCGCAAAATAAATACAAGGACGAATGAATGAGCATCTACCCTGCCCTTTTGCTGGCACTCGCTATTGTGACCGCCTACGTGGCCAGTCAGCGCGGCCGATCAGGCCCAAGATGGTTTGCGATAGCCGTATTCGTGCCCGTAGTCCCGCTGATTGTCCTCCTGCTGCTGCCACGCATTCCCAAGACCGGTGTTGACGCTTTGGTGCACGAAGACCTGCGGCCCTGCCCTGCCTGCACAACCCCCATCAACGCCGCCGCAGCCCAATGCAAACACTGTGGCGCCGATGTGCAACCCATCGCCCTGAAAGACCGCAGCGGCTGGGTCGTGCGTATCACCGCCGATACCGATGAAGGGTTTGGCCTGCTGGTGGCGCAATTGAAAGAGCTCGATGTGCCCAGGGTTCGCGATGAACTGCCTCACGCCTTTGTCGGCCCGTTTGAAGAAAAGGCCCAGGCGCAGAATGTGCTCAGGTACTTGAAGTCCGATCAGGGTTTGGACGGCCTGGTGACCTGGCGGTCGGTGACCCGCTAGCCCTCAGGCCAGGTGCTTCTGGAAAAAGTGACGCGTGTGCCCAGACGGGTAGTCGGCGATATGCCCGAACTCGCTGAAGCCCAGTTTTCGATAGAACCCGGGAGCCTGGAAGCTGAAGGTATCCAGCCAGATCCCGGTGCACTTTTTCTCCCGCGCCAGGTCCTCGGCCGCCTGCATCAGCTTTGAACCGGTGCCTTGAGTGCGCATCGATTCAGGCACGCTCAACAGCTCAACGAACATCCAGCCATAAGAGATTTTCCCGTAGAGACCGCCCACCACGTCCTGGCTGACGGGATCACGCAGCAACAACCCGAAGGTTTCAAACGGGTTCTCGCCGCATTGGCTGATGTTGTAGGCCCTCAGTGGCTGGAGGATGGCCTGGCGCTCTTGCTCGGTGACCTCAAACGACAGTTCCATTGCCACGTCCATCTTGATCGTCCTGTGTTGAATTCCAGATCACCCGACAGAAGCGCCACCCCCTCAAGGGTTGAGTTTTTCCAGGGCTGCTCGCAGTTCGGTATTGTTGCCGCCCAACGCGCTGGTGGCGATTGCTGCGTTGCGCAGCAGGATCGACGCAGCGTGAGGGATGTGTTCTTTGAGCAACCGGTCGGAAGGCCCCGACAGCGTCAACGCGCCTTTAAGCTCACCACCCATTGCAAACACGGGAACGGAGACGGCGGTGGTTTCCGGGTCGCGCTCGCCAAACGAGCAGGCCCAGCACCGCTCACGCTCCTGCGGCAGTGTGGCGTCCCCCTGGCGCGAGAACGCGCGCAGGACCTTGCCGGAAGCCCCGGCATGCAGCGGGAACCGCGCGCCTTCCAGCACCGAAACCCGCACCGCGCGCTTGGGCTCGACACGGAACAACACCACCCGGCTGCCGTTTTCATAGACGTAGAAAGACGACGTCTCGCCGCTCTCTTCGGTGATCGATTCCAGCAGCGGCAGGATCACATCCCGCAAGCGGAACGACGCTTGATACAGCTGGGACAGGCGCAGCGGTTCAGGCCCGACCGCGTATTGGCCGTCACTCAAGCGCCGCACGAAGCCGGCTTTTTCCAGCGAGGCGATCAGGCGCAGGATGGTGCTTTTATACAAGCCGGTGCGCCGTGCGATCTCCGCCAGGCTCAAGCTCTCCTGATCGATATTGAAGGCCGCGAGAATGGAAAACGCGCGGTCTACTGCAGCAACGCCGCCTTCCGGACTGCCGGCTTGATCAGCAAGACTGTTGTTGGGTTCGGTACTCATGGCCACTCGTTGGGTATTCATCGCCGGCGCGAGCGGCAGCATCATTGCCGTCCCGGTCGCGCCAGACACGTTCAGTCGCCGTAACATACCCTTTTGCGCCGGGGTGCAGCCACCGCATTATGCTTCCCGCAGGAAAAGCCGCAGCGACACCACCATCGCCGCCGCGACAAACATGATGCACCCCATCACCATCAAGCCCGCCGTGAACGAGCCGGTGTAGTCCTTGAGAAACCCCATCAGGTACGGCCCGACAAAGCCGCCAAAGGCCCCAATCGAGTTGATCAGGGCGATGCCGCCGGCAGCGGCCTGGCCTCGCAGGAACTTGCCGGGCAAGGTGTAGAAAATGGTCTTGCCGGCGATCGTCCCCACCAGCGCCAGGGTGATCCCGGCCAAGGCGGCCACCAGTGTGTCCATCTGCAAGGCGACCAATAACGCCAGGCCGGCCAACAGCATGGCCAGGGTCAGGTTGAGAATCCCCTTGCCGGTGCGGTCCACATGTTTTGCCCACACCAGCAGGCCGATGGTTGCAAAAAAGTAGGGAATTGCCGCTACCCAACCGATCATGCTGATCTCGACACCATGGCCCTTGAGCATCTGCGGCAACCAGATGCCGATGCCGTAGGAGCCCAGGGTAAAGCTGAAGGTGATCGAGCTGAGGATCCACACCCGCGGGTCTTTCAAGGCCGCCTTGAAGCCGTGGCGGTGCTGGCCCTGGCTCTGCTCTTCAGCCAGCAAGCCGGTAAGTACGGCACGTTCCTGCGCCGACAACCATTTGGCCTCGGAAGGCTGGTTGGTCAGCACCTTCAGGGTGATCAGGCCGAGGATACACGCCGGGATGCCCTCGATCAGAAACATCCATTGCCACCCCGCCAGCCCCCAGATGCCATGCATTTGCAGGAGCCACACCGACAACGGCCCTCCCACCAGGAACGAAATCGGCGTGGCGGCGGTAAACCACGCCAGCACCCGGGTGCGGTACTGCGCCGGAAACCACAGGGTCAGGAAAAAGATCACCCCGGGAAAGAACCCGGCCTCGGCCACTCCCAGCACCAGGCGCATGGCGTAGAAACTGTAAGGGCCAACCACCCAGGCCGTGGCCGCCGCCGCAATGCCCCAGGTAATCATGATGCGCGCCATCCACCGCCGGGCGCCAAAGCGGTACATCGCCAGGTTGCTCGGCACCTCACACAGGCAATAGCCGACGAACATGATCCCCGCGCCCAGGCCGAATTGCGTGGCGGTCAAACCCAGCTGCTCGGTCATTTGCAAGGCGGCGTAGCCGACGCTGGTGCGGTCCAGGTAGTTGAAAAAGTAAGCCAGGGCGAGCAGCGGGATCAGGCGCCAGGCAGCCTTGTGCAGGACGCGGGTCTGCTCTGCATCCAGCGCGACGGCGGTGATGGATGGGGTGCCTGATGCAGGTGTCGTGACAATTGCCATGACGGGTTTCCTCGACATTATTGTTATTGGAATGGCGACAAAAGGGCCTAGCGGACCACGCCACGTGCACGCAAGGCGTCGACATCTCTGGCGGCATAACCCAGCTCTTCAAGTAACGCCTGCGAGTGGCTGCCCAGTTGCGGCACGTTCAGGCGCGTATCGAAACGCCGGCCATTCATTTCAAACGGCAGCATCGGCACCTTCACTTCCTCGCCGTTATCCAGCGTCAGATGCGCCAGGCCACCGGAGGCATTCAAGTGCACATCGTCAAACAGATCCTGGGGCCGCTGGATCGGCGAGAACGGCAAGCCAGCCTGCTCGCACATGTCCATGATTTGCTGCTTGGGTAGCGTGGCCAGCCGTTCCCGCACCAGCGGCAGGATTTTCGAGCGGGCGTGCACACGCTGGGTGTTGCGTGCCAGCTCGGGATCGCTGCCCAACTGTTCAAAACCAAACGCCTGGCAGAAGCTCAGCCACTGGCTGTCACTCACCACCCCCATGAAGACTTGCTCGTCATCGCGGGTGTTGAACACGTCGTAGATCGCCCACGCTGAAAGACGGCTGGGCATCGGCGCCGCCGGCTGGCCGGTGGTCGCCATCTGCATCATGTGTTGGCCAACCAGGAACGCAGAGTTCTCGAACAGCCCGGTCTGCACAAACTGGCCCTCCCCGGTCGCCTTGCGTTGCCACAGCGCGGCCAGGATCGAGATAGCGCTGAACATGCCGCCCATCACGTCGTTCACCGAGGCTCCGGCGCGCAGCGGGCGGCCTTCGGGACCGGTCATGTACGCCAGCCCGGACATCATCTGCACCACTTCATCCAGCGCGGTGCGGTGTTCGTAGGGGCCCGGCAGAAAACCTTTCATGGAGCTGTAGATAATGTCGGGCTTGATCGCCTTGACCTGCTCGAAGCCCAGGCCGAGTTTTTCCATGGCACCGGGACGAAAGTTCTCGGTGACCACGTCAGCGCTTTCGATCAACTTGCGCACCGCCGCCATACCCTCCTCGGTCTTGATGTCGACGGCGAAGCTTTTCTTGTTGCGGTTGTAGGTCATCCAGTAACCGGCGCCCGAGCCGGTCAAACGCCGGGTGTTGTCGCCAGCCGGCGTCGGCTCGACCTTGATCACTTCCGCGCCGAGATCAGCCAGCACCAGCCCGCAGGTCGGGCCCATGACCATGTGCACAAACTCGACCACCCGAATGCCGGCCAACGGCAGCGCCTGGATCTTTTGATTCTGCGTGCTCATCGTGCGGCCCCTGCGTAGTGAAAGTTCTTGCCCACGCCGGCATCCGGAATGAACCCGTAGAGCGGCTCGCCAGGCAGGCCTTTTTGCAGCCACTCACGTGCCGCCACCAGCTTGTCGATATCGACACCGGTACGCAGGCCCATGGATTCGAGCAGGTAAACCAGGTCTTCAGTCACGATATTGCCCGACGCGCCCGGCGCATAAGGGCAGCCGCCAATCCCGCCCTGGGAGGCATCGAACGTGGTGACGCCAACGTCCAGCGCCGCCAGCACATTCGCCAGCCCCTGGCCGCGGGTGTTGTGGAAATGCGCACTGCCGGCCCTGGCACCGATTTCGCTGCGCAAGCGGATAAACGCCCGGCGCACCTGGGCCGGGTTGGCGTAGCCGACGGTGTCCGCCAGCCCGACCTCATCCACACCGAGCTCGGCCATGCGCAGCGCCATGCGAATCACATCGTCTTCAGGCACTTCGCCCTGGATCGTGCAACCGAATACCGTCGACAAACCGGCCTCCACTTGCACCTGCGGGAAGTGCTCGTTACGCAAGGCAACGACCTGGCGCACCTCCTCAAACACCTGTTGATGAGTCTTGCGGATGTTGGCCAGGGAATGCGGTTCGCTGACGGAGATCGGCAGCGTGATTTTCTGCACGCCGGCGTCGAAGGCTGCCTGCGCGCCCTTGAGGTTCGGCACCAGCGCCGTGACGAATACGGCCGGACGCTGACGCATATGCACCACCAACTGCGCGGCATCAGCCATCTGCGGCAGCAGCTTGGGCGACACGAAGGAACCAATCTCGATTTCCTGGAGGCCGGCGTCGGCCAGGGCCGTCAGCCACTGCAGTTTGAGGGCAGTGGGCATCGTCGCGGCGACGCTTTGCAGGCCGTCACGCGGGCCTACCTCACTGATCAGAATGTCGATGTTTTTATTAGGGGTCATCACCGGGCCTTTGAAGGTCAATCCATAATTGTTCTATCTGATAGAACGATGTTCTGAAATAAATAATGAGCGCGTTGATTTTCGCTGTCAACGTCCGAAAAGCAGCCGGCGACTTTTACTTGAATGAGGCTAGTCATCGGCTGATCGAATCCATCACCTGGGTCGGGCCAGGCAAAAGACAGGGTTGACAGTCTCAAAAATAACCTCGACATTTGTTCTATTAGAAAGTACATCGTTCTATCCAGCAGAACAAAAACAACAACGCAGCGCGGCCCAACCCTTTTGGGAAGTGCCTTGCCCGCCCCGTAGGAGTTAATCCTGTGAGCCTGTATGCCCCGCCTCGTGATTTGCCCACTCGCGTTTTCAGCACATTGCCGCAGGTTTTCTGGAAGGACGGAGACTCCGACTGGGTGCGCGCCAACAAACCCGGCCAGCGGGTGAAAAGCTTCCTCGAAGGGCCGTCCTTCGATCTGCAGGGCAATCTCTATGTCACGGACATCCCTTATGGCCGAATTTTCCGCATCGACCCGCACGGCCACTGGACGCTGGTGGTGCAATACGACGGCTGGCCCAACGGCCTGAAGATCCATCGCGACGGGCGTATTTTCATTGCCGACTACAAACACGGCATCCTGACCCTGGATCCTGCCAGCGGCGTCATCACGCCGTTTCTGACTCACCACCGCAGCGAAGGCTTCAAGGGTGTGAACGACCTGTTTTTCGATGCCGGCGGCAAGCTCTACTTCACCGACCAGGGGCAGACCGGCCAACAGGATCCCACCGGTCGTGTGTTCGCCTACGACCTGGAGAACCAGAGGCTCACCCGCCTGATCGACAACGGCCCGAGCCCCAACGGGCTGGTCATGGACCTGGCGCAAAACGCGCTGTTCGTCGCCATGACCCGGGGCAACGCGGTGTGGCGCCTGCCGATCCAGCGCGACGGCGGCACCAGCAAAGTCGGGATCTTCACCGCACTGGCGGGCGGCGTGAGCGGCGCCGACGGCATGGCCCTCGACGTGCTCGGCAACCTCTACGTGTGCGATGCCGGCAATGCCTGCGTCTGGGTATTCGACCCCCACGCCGTACCGCTCTATCGCCTCCGCAGCTGCACCGACGGCCGCACGCTGACCAACCTGGCGTTCGGCGGCGAGGGCAACCGGCAACTGTTCATCACCGATTCATCGACCAGTTCGATCCTGGTCGCCGACCTGGAGCACGCCGGCCAACCAATGTTTTCCCACCGCTGAATTAAACCGCCACTGAACGCTGCGAGCAGCACGCAGGGGCTTCGTTCGCCCTGAAAAAAGCCGGCAGTCACTTGCCTGGCGCCCTATAAGACCAACAAAAAGGCACACCCATGTTGATATTCCTGAGCTACGCCATGATCGTCTGCTTCATGTACCTGATCATGAGCAAGCGCCTGTCACCGCTGGTGGCGCTGCTGCTGGTCCCGATCGTTTTCGGCTGCCTGGCCGGCTTCGCCCCGCAACTGGGCGGCATGATGTACGACGGCCTGAAGATGCTCGCCCCCACGGGCATCATGCTGACGTTCGCCATCCTGTATTTCTGCCTGATGACCGACGCGGGCCTGTTCAACCCGCTGATCAAAGTGATCCTGCGCCTGGTCAAGGGTGACCCGCGCAAGATCGTGGTCGGCACCGCCGTGCTCGGCCTGTGTGTGGGCCTGGACGGCGACGGCGCCACCACATACATCATCGCCACCGCTGCGTTTTTGCCGCTGTACCGGCTGACCGGCATTCGCCTGCAAGTCATGGCCACCGTGCTGCTGATGTCGATTGGCGTGATGAATATCCTGCCGTGGGGCGGGCCGTTTTCCCGGGCGGCCAGCGCCATGCACGTGGACATCACCGAACTGTTTGTGAGCATGGTGCCGATCATGGTGGCCGGCGCCGTATGGGTGTTGTTCGCCGCCTGGTGGCTGGGACGCATGGAATTTCGCCGCCTGGGCAAAGTGAGCATCAGCGAGGATGAAGTGCTCAAGGGTTATGCGCACATCCGCCTGGGCGACCCGCGCTTTCTGTTCAACGTGGTGCTGACCATCGCCCTGATCACCTGCATGATGATCAGCCTGATGCCGTTGCCGATCCTGTTCATGATCGCCTTCGGCCTGGCTTGCCTGGTCAACTTCCCGTCCATCAAACAGCAGAAGGAAGTCATCGCACGGCATGCCGACAACGTCATGGCGGTGACCTTGCTGATCTTCGCCGCGGGGATTTTTGTCGGGATCATGGGCGGCACCGGTATGGTCAAGGCGATCTCCGACAACCTGATCGCGCTGCTGCCGCAACAGTCCGGGCCTTACCTGTCGGTGATCACCGCGCTGCTGAGCATGCCGTTTACCTATGTGCTGTCCAACGATGCGTTCTATTTCGGCGTGCTGCCGATCTGGGCACAGACCGCCGCCCACTATGGAATTGATGCAAAGGAGATGGCGATTGCCTCGCTGATCGGCCAGCCGGTGCACCTGCTCAGCCCGCTGGTAGCCTCGACTTACCTGCTGTGCGGCCTGTTGGACATCGACTACGGCGACAACCAGCGCGTCTCGCTGAAATGGACCGTGGGCACGGTGATGGTGATGTTGCTGGCCGCGATTGCGATTGGCGCGATCACCGTCATCAACTGAGGGATGACTGTCGCGGGCGGGACAGACGTTGCGCCCTCAGCTATACGCAGGTCGCAACCGCCCCAGGGCAACTACATCGCCGGCGGTACTCTGGGATGATCACCCGGGAGATTTCCAATGACTCTACGCGCTTGCTTGGCCGCTCTATTGGTACTGACCGCCTCCACCGCCTTTGCCGCCCCGCGCTACGATCACCTGTATGCATTCGGTGACAGCTACTCCGACAACGGTGCAGGTGAACGCTTCACCAAAACCCTGGCCACGCAGAAGGTCAAGGATGCGCAGGAACTGCCCGGCTCGCTGTATTGGAAAGGCCGCTGGAGCAACGGCCCGACGGCCGTCGAGAACCTGGCTCACGCCTTGAAAACGCCCTTGACCGACTACGCAGTGGGCGGCGCCAAGAGTGGCAACGGCAACTATTACGCCTGGATGCAACCGGCACGCGACACCGGCGTTTCGGGCCAGATCGCCGACTACCTGAAATCCGTCAAGGCACACAAGGCAGACCCGAACGCGCTGTATTTCATTTTCATCTCGGCCAACGACTTTTTTGAATGGGCCGACTTCTCGCACCCGGAGTCAGTTGCCGTGCTCAGCCAGAACAGCGTGGCGAACATTCAAAAAGCCACCGAGACGCTGCTTGCCGCAGGCGCCAAGCACGTGATGGTAGTCGGCACCACGGATTTGAGTCATGTGCCGGCCGTGGTGCAAGGCAATCAAGTCGAGAATGCAAAAAGCTACCAACAGGCGCTCGAACAGAAATTGCCGGTAGTGCTGAGTACATTGGCTAAAACCCACCAGGTCAGCATCCGCTACTTCGACCATCTGGCCTTCAGCGACAAGCTGCGTGCGGCGCCCGAGGCTGCGGGGTTGAAAGACCTGGATACGCCCTGCCAACACACCTACCCAGACATCAAGCCTGCGTGTGAAAACCCGGACGCGCATTACTACTGGGATGAATGGCACCCGACGCGCAAGGTGCATGCGCTGGCGGCGGAGGCGATGTTTGAAACGCTGAAGGCTGGCCAGGGTATTTGAACAAGGTCACACGGCCCTATTGAATCAAGGCGAACACCCACCGACGACCGCTTCTCTTCTGAACGAGTCAGGCGCCCGCCCGGTATTTTTGTCGGTGATCTCCACCACGCAGCCACTCACGGGAACCGCCTGGATGATTTGATAAGTCGCGCCAACGACAGGGATAAAACTGGCGACGTTGGCGCAACTGCGAAAATAGTTTTCGCCTTTCTTGTTGGCGCCACCGCTGCTCATGACGTTGACGTAGATGCGCCGGTCGGGGATCAGTAAAAACCGCTCGCTGACCTCGCCTTTGCGAGTGCCCAGCACGCCGGTCTCGGCCGTGTCATTACAGCCCGGGTCGTAGTAGGCCCAATACATTTGCACGCCACCGTTCAACAGGGTGTTAGTGCCCGGGATAGCTTCAAGCGTTGCATGAGGCGCGGTGGGGGCTGGTTGTTGGTAAAAACCGACACAACCTGTCGCCAGGCTGCAGAACAGTGCCAATAAGACCTTTTTCAAAGACAAACTCCCTGTAAACCAGCCAGGCCGGCGTTGACCATGGGCGATTATACCCAGGCAATATCAATTAGACATCACTGCACGCTCGTCGCCTGCCGATACTGCCGCGGCGTAAACCCGGTCAACGCCTTGAACTGTCGGGTAAACGCACTGTGGTCGGTATACCCGCACTGCAACGCCACCTCAGTGATCGGCATCTCGGTATGCAGCAGCCGGTGCGCATGCTCCAGGCGCACTTTCTGGATCATCTGGCGCGGCGTCAGGTGGAACACGCGCTTGCAGTAGCGCTCCAGTTGCGCCACTGAAATCCCGGCAATTCGCGTCAGTTCACCCAACGTGACACGCCGGTTGAAATGCGCCCGAATGTGCTCATCCACAGCCGCCAACCGTTGATAGCCCGGGTGGGTTTCACTGGCGGTCTGCAGGTCGACCGAGATCCCCGCCAGGCCGATGATTGCTCCGTCGCGGTTGTACAGCGGCCATTTGTGCGTCAGGCACCAACCCGGCTCGCGGGTGCCGTAGAGGTGCAATTCCAGCTGGTCTTCCAGCACAAACCCCTGCTCCAGCACCCGCCGATCCTGTTCGGTATAACCGGGGCCCAATTGCGCGGGGAACACCTCGGCGCTGGTTTTTCCCAGCAACGGTTGCAAGTGCTTCAAGCCGCACCGTTGCACCAGGGTGCGATTGGCCAATACGTAGCGCGCCTGCACGTCCTTGATAAAAATCGCGGCGTTGGGAATCACGTCCAGCATCGGCAACAACAGCCCCACCCCTGCCAATAATTCTTCAATGGTGTGCGGGCGGTGGGACTCGCTCCCTTGGCATAGGGTGGCGAACGCGCTCTGCATCATGACGCTCTCTCCTGCATTTTGCGGACAGGCCAGGCGCCCGGCGGGCGGTGCCTGGCGAGCAGATTGCCGCATGGAGGGGGTCATGTCGAGCACTCGAAACTGTGCTGATTTCGTCATCACAGCCTGCGCAAAACATCAATCGCGGCGCCGTTGATGGGTTCACTGTATGGCACTGCATGCCTATCCAATAACCCACAAGAAGGCGCCGCTATGTCAGCCCAAGGCAAGTTCAAGAAACAGCTTTCATTGATCGACCTCACCTTTATCGGACTGGGAGCGATCTTCGGTTCGGGCTGGCTGTTCGCGGCCAGTCACGTCTCTGCCATTGCCGGTCCGGCGGGGATTTTTTCCTGGTTGCTGGGCGGCTTCGCCGTACTGCTGCTGGGCATTGTGTATTGCGAATTGGGGGCGGCATTGCCCCGCGCCGGTGGCGTGGTGCGCTACCCGGTTTACTCCCATGGCCCACTGCTGGGCTACCTGATGGGCTTCATCACGCTGATCGCGTTTTCGAGCCTGGTGGCGATTGAAGTGGTCGCCTCGCGCCAATACGCCGCAGCGTGGTTTCCCGAGTTGACGCAAGCGGGTTCCAGCAACCCCACCGTCCTCGGCTGGTTCGTGCAGTTTGCGCTGCTCTCGCTGTTTTTCGCCCTCAACTACCGCAGCGTGAAGACCTTCGCCATGGCCAATAACCTGGTCAGCGTATTCAAGTTCATCGTGCCGCTGCTGGTGATCGGCGTGCTGTTCACCTTCTTCAAGCCGGAGAATTTCCACAGCCAGGGCTTTGCGCCGTTCGGCCTCTCGGGGATTGAAATGGCCGTGTCCGCCGGCGGGGTGATTTTCGCTTACCTGGGCCTGACGCCGATCATCTCGGTGGCCAGCGAAGTGAAAAACCCGCAACGCACGATTCCGATTGCGCTGATTCTGTCGGTGCTGCTCTCCACTGCGATCTACGTGCTGTTGCAGACCGCTTTCCTCGGCGGCATCCCCACCGAAATGCTCGCCAACGGCTGGGCCGGCGTTGCCAAGGAACTGGCCCTGCCTTATCGCGATATCGCCCTCGCCCTGGGTGTGGGTTGGCTGGCCTATCTGGTGGTCGCCGACGCGGTGATCTCCCCCAGCGGTTGCGGCAACATCTACATGAACGCCACACCACGGGTGATCTACGGCTGGGCGCAAACCGGGACCTTCTTCAAGGTCTTCACCCGCATCGATGAAAAGTCCGGTATCCCGCGCCCGGCGCTGTGGCTGACCTTTGGGCTGTCGGTGTTCTGGACCCTGCCCTTCCCGTCGTGGGAAGCGCTGATCAACGTGGTGTCCGCCGCGCTGGTGCTGAGCTACGCCGTGGCGCCGGTGTCCGTTGCCGCCCTGCGTCGCAATGCGCCTGACCTGCCGCGCCCGTTCCGGGTCAAGTGGATGGGTCTGCTCGGCCCACTGTCGTTCATCATCGCCGCGCTGATCGTCTACTGGTCGGGCTGGAGCACCGTGTCGTGGCTGCTTGGCCTGCAAATCCTGATGTTTGTGGTGTACCTGTTGTGCGGCCGTTTTGTGCCGACCCTGCACCTCAGCCTGGGCCGCCAGGTGCGCTCTTCCGCCTGGCTGATCGGCTTCTACGCCGTGACCATCATCCTGTCGAAACTCGGCAGCTTCGGCGGCCTGGGCATCCTCAGCCATCCGTTCGACACCGTGGTCGTCGCCGCCTGCGCGCTGGGTATTTATTACTGGGGCGCGGCCACCGGCGTGCCGGCCCATCTGGTTCGCCTGGAAACCGAAGACGATGAAAGCGAAGCCCCTGAGCCCGACATGGGCCGGGCGCAGCTTGCTTCCTGAACGTCAGCCCACTCCTGAATGGATAGCGATATGAAACGAGTCCACATCATTGACTCCCACACCGGCGGCGAACCCACGCGCCTGGTGATGAGCGGTTTCCCCGAGCTTGCCGGCGAGACCATGCTCGACAAGCTTGAAGCGCTGCGCACGCAGCATGACCCATGGCGCAGGGCGTGCCTGCTGGAACCCCGTGGCAACGATGTGCTGGTGGGCGCGCTGTATTGCGCGCCGGTCTCGGCCGATGCCACCTGCGGCGTGATTTTCTTCAACAACGCCGGCTACCTCGGCATGTGCGGCCACGGCACCATCGGCCTGGTTGCCTCGCTGCATCACCTGGGCCGGATCGCCCCGGGAGTGCACAAGATCGACACGCCCGTCGGCCCGGTCAGCGCCACGCTGCATGCAGACGGCGCGGTAACCCTGCGCAACGTGCCCGCCTATCGCTATCGCCAACAGGTGCCGGTGGATGTGCCCGGGTATGGCCGGGTCTACGGCGACATCGCCTGGGGCGGCAACTGGTTCTTCCTCGTCTCCGAGCACGGGCACGTGCTGCAAATGGACAATGTCGAAGCCCTGACCGATTACACCTGGGCCATGCTCAAGGCCCTGGAGGCACAGCGCGTCCACGGCGAAGACGGCGCACTGATCGATCATATCGAACTGTTCGCCGACGACGCCCGGGCCGACAGCCGCAACTTCGTCATGTGCCCGGGTAAAGCCTACGACCGCTCGCCCTGCGGCACCGGCACCAGCGCCAAGCTGGCGTGCCTGGCGGCCGACGGAAAACTCGCCGCCGGTGAACCCTGGGTGCAGGCGAGCATCACCGGCAGCCAATTCGAAGGCAGCTATGAATGGGAAGGCGACCGTGTGCGCCCTTCCATCACCGGCCGCGCCTACATGACCGCCGACAGCACCTTGCTGATCGACGAACAGGATCCCTTCGCGTGGGGCATCTGAACCGCCCCCGCCCCTTCAATCAAACTGGAGCTGAAACCATGAACACCCACATTTTCACCGGCTGCATCCCCGCCCTGATGACCCCGTGCACCGCCGAGCGCAAACCGGACTTCGACGCACTGGTCGCCAAGGGTCGCGAACTGATCGATATCGGCATGAGCGCGGTGGTGTACTGCGGCTCCATGGGCGACTGGCCGTTGCTGACCGAGGCCGAGCGCCAGGAAGGCGTGGCGCGCCTGGTGGCCGCCGGCGTACCGACCATCGTCGGCACCGGCGCGGTCAACAGCCGTGAAGCCGTGGCCCACGCGGCGCACGCAGCGAAAGTCGGGGCCCACGGTTTGATGGTCATCCCGCGCGTGCTGTCCCGTGGCGCCTCGGCGACTGCGCAAAAGGAGCATTTTGCGGCCATCCTCAAGGCGGCGCCGAACCTGCCGGCGGTGATCTACAACAGCCCTTACTACGGCTTCGCCACCCGCGCCGACCTGTTCTTCGAACTGCGCCGCGAGTACCCGAACCTGATCGGTTTCAAGGAATTCGGCGGCGCTGCCGACCTGCGTTACGCGGCAGAGCACATCACCTCCAGGGACGATGACGTGACCCTGATGGTGGGCGTGGATACCCAGGTGGTCCACGGTTTCGTCAACTGCAACGCCACCGGCGCAATCACCGGCATCGGCAACGCGTTGCCGCGGGAAGTGCTGCAACTGGTGGCCCTGAGCAAGAAAGCCGCCAAGGGCGACGCCACCGCACGCCGCCAGGCCCGGGAGTTGGAATCGGCGCTGGCAGTACTGTCGTCCTTCGACGAAGGCTGCGACCTGGTGCTGTTCTACAAGCACCTGATGGTGCTCAACGGCGACAAGGAATACACCCTGCACTTCAACGAAACCGATGCCCTGAGCGATGCCCAGCGTCGTTATGCCGAGAACCAGTACGCGCTGTTCCGCCAGTGGTACGCCAACTGGTCGGCCGAGCAGAACGTCGCTTAACACTACTGTCGGCAACAAAAATCAAATGTGGGAGCTGTCGAGCCCGGGCGAGGCTGCGATGGGATCACCGCGCAGTGCCTGCCAGACCGCAGCGCCTGCATCGCAGCCTCGCTCGGGCTCGACAGCTCCCACAGTGGATTTTCTTTGCCAGGCCTATCTTTACTTTCAGGACTACGCCATGACTCTGAAGGGCACCATGCTGATTGGTCAGCACTCCATTCCAGGCAGCCGCGAGGCCATCCGGGCGATCAATCCTGCCACCAACCTTGCGTTGGAACCCGCCTACGCCGGCGGCACCGCCGAACATGTCGAACACGCCTGTGCGTTGGCGTGGAGCGCCTTCGATAACTATCGCGAAACGTCGTTGGCGGCTCGCGCCGAATTCCTTGAAACCATCGCCAGCGAAATCGAAGCCTTGGGCGATGAACTGATTGAACGGGCGATGGCCGAGACCGGCCTGCCGCGCCCACGCATCCAGGGCGAGCGCGGACGCACCTGCCAGCAGTTGCGTACCTTTGCCCGCACGGTGCGCGCCGGTGAATGGCTGGATGTGCGGGTCGATTCTGCGCAGCCGGATCGCCAACCGCTGCCCCGCTCGGACCTGCGTCAGCGCCAGGTGCCGCTGGGGCCCGTGGCAGTCTTTGGCGCGAGTAATTTTCCGCTGGCATTCTCGGTGGCCGGCGGTGATACCGCGTCGGCACTGGCGGCCGGTTGCCCGGTGATCGTGAAGGCTCACGGCGCGCATCCTGGCACCAGCGAACTGGTGGGCCGCGCGGTGGCCAAGGCCGTTCAGCACTGTGGCCTGCCTGAAGGGGTGTTTTCGCTGCTGTACGGCTCGGGCCGCGAAGTGGGCATTGCGCTGGTCTGCGACCCGCGTATCAAGGCCGTGGGTTTTACCGGTTCGCGCAGCGGCGGCATCGCCTTGTGCCAGGCAGCCCAGGCGCGTCCCGAGCCGATTCCGGTGTATGCGGAAATGAGTTCGATCAATCCGGTTTATCTGTTTCCGGCGGCACTGAGCACGCGGGGCGAAGCATTGGCGCAGGGATTTATCGCGTCCCTCACCCAGGGTGCCGGCCAGTTCTGCACCAACCCCGGGCTGGTGATTGCCGTTGCCGGACAAGCGCTGGACCACTTCATCGACAGCGCCACCCATTGGCTTCAACGCAGCGCTGCCCAGACCATGCTCACACCGGGGATCTTCAAGGCTTACGAAGACGGCGTCAGCGAGTTTGCCAAGCACGCTCAGGTCGCGGGTACAGGTTTGCCGGCAGCGGGCCCCAACCAGGGCCGAGCCCATCTGTTCGTGACCCAGGCCCGGGACTTCCTCGCCAATCACAACCTGCAGGCCGAGATCTTCGGCGCCGCCTCGTTGATTGTGCAATGCGCCAATGCCGATGAAGTCCGCCAGGTCAGCGAACACCTGGAAGGCCAACTCACCGCCACCCTGCACCTGGATGATGACGATCTGGAAACCGCCCGCGCATTGCTGCCAACCCTGGAGCGCAAGGCCGGCCGCCTGCTCGTCAACGGCTGGCCGACCGGCGTGGAAGTGTGTGATGCGATGGTGCATGGCGGGCCTTTCCCGGCCACCTCGGACTCGCGCACCACCTCGGTGGGCACGGCCGCCATCCTGCGATTCCTGCGGCCCGTGTGCTACCAGGACTTCCCGGATGGCTTGCTGCCGACGGCGCTGCAACACGGCAATCCATTGCTGTTGCGGCGCTTGCTCGACGGTCAGAGAGAAGCCTAGGCCATGTCCGATAACGTCATGCCTGATATCGCCGTAGTGGGCGCCGGAATCATTGGCGTTGCCTGCGCGCTGCAACTGGCCCGCCAGGGGCGGCACGTGGTGATCATTGACAAGCAGGAACCCGGCCATGGCGCCTCGTTCGGCAACGCCGGGCACCTGGCGACCGAACAGGTATTCCCTATCGCGGACGCGTCGATCCTGACGCGCTTGCCCGCCATGCTCATGGACCCGATGGGCCCGCTGCGCCTGGACTGGAAATACATGCCGCGCGCGCTGCCATGGTTTACCCGCCTGCTGTTGAACCTGCGCCCGGCGGCATTCCAGCGCACGGTCGCCGGCATTCGCGCCCTTAATGAAAGCAGCCTGGGCGCATGGCACCGGCTGCTGGGCAGTATTGATCGCACCGAACTGATGCGCGAAGACGGCTCGCTGCTGGTCTTCGAACGCCCCGCGTCGCGGCAAGCCATCGACGCCGTGCAGGCCCGCATGCGTCAGCAACAAGTGCCGGTGGATTATTGGCAAGCCCGTGCGGTGCAGAATGTGGCGCCGCAACTCAGCGAAAGCATTCAGGGCGGGTTGTTCTTTCCGCGTACCGGTCATTTTCTCGATCCCTACCGGGTGGTTTGCGAACTGATGGACGCAGCCAAGGCCAGCGGGGTGCAGTTTCTCAGGCGACAAGTCGTAGGTGGCAAGCTGGACGCACACGGTGTCTCGTTGATGACCGACCAAGGCACGGTGGCGGCGCGCCAGGTATTGATTGCCTGCGGCGCGCATTCGGCCAAATTGACTGCGGCACTCACGGGCAAGAAGGTCCCGCTGGACACCGAGCGCGGCTATCACCTGATGCTGCCCCATGAGCATGAGCGACTGCCGTTTGCTGTCACCTCACTGGAACGCAAGTTCATCATGACGCCCATGACCGACGGGCTGCGATTGGCGGGCACGGTGGAATTCGCGGGCCTTGATCGACCACCGAACATGCAGCGCGCCTGGCAGTTGCACCGGCTGAGTCATGGGTTGTTTCGGCGTAATTTGAGTGCGGAGGACGCGACGCCGTGGATGGGGTTTCGCCCTTCCCTGCCGGACTCGCTGCCGATTATCGACAAGGTGTGCGATGGCAAGGTGTTGCTTGCGTTTGGGCATCAGCACCTGGGGCTGACGCAGGCCGCGGTGACAGCCGAATTGATTGGCCAACTGGTGTCACCCGCGTTTTTCAGCCAGGACTTGCCGGCGCTGGGGCCCTATCGGCTGAGCCGTTTCTGAAAGGAGCGGCACCCGAATTCGGTGCCGCCCGTCTGTTGGCGCTACTTAGCGATAACGTTCCAGCCAGTGAGCGTAAGGCGCGGGCAAGGTCCAGGATGACTTATCGATCCCCAGTTCCTTGGCCGCAAAGTACGCCCAATGTGGATCGGCCAAATGGGCGCGCCCTACCGATACCAAGTCGAGCTGCCCGGCCTGCAACGCACCTTCTGCCAGTTGCGGAGTACCAAAGCCCCAGGCAGAAGTCACCGGCAAACCGGCCTCGCGACGCACACGCTCGGCGATCGGCCCCATAAATGCCGGGCCCCACGGAATGTTGGCATCGGGCGTGGAGAAACCGACGCTGACGCTCAGCAAGTCCAGGCCACCGGCCTTGAAACGACGGGCAAGCTCGATGGACTCCGTCAGGGTCTGCTCGTCACGACCGTCATATTCGATCACGCCAAACCGTGCGGTCAGTGGCAGGTTTTCTGGCCATACCTCGCGCACTGCGGCAAGGGTTTCCAACAGGAAGCGGCTACGGTTATCGAAGCTGCCACCGTAGGCATCGGTGCGTTGGTTGGAATGCTCGGAGAAAAAGCTCTGGCCCAGGTAACCGTGGGCGAAATGCAGTTCGATCCATTCAAAACCGGCGTCACGGGCACGACGAGCAGCATCGACGAAGTCCTGACGAACCCGCGCGATATCTTCCAGGGTCATCGCGCGTGGGACATTCGGCAGGTGTGTGCCAAAAGGGATGGCCGATGGTGCAATGGTCTGCCAGGACCGGGCATCGGAAGCCGGGATATGGTCATCGCCTTCCCACGGACGATTGGAACTGGCCTTACGACCGGCGTGACCAATCTGGATGCCAGGGACCGAACCTGCGGCCTTGATGGCTTTGACCATGGGCACGAAGGCTTGCGCATGCGCGTCGCTCCAGATCCCCGCGCAGCCAGGTGTGATGCGCCCTTCAGGCGCTACAGCGGTCGCCTCGACCACCAGCAGACCCGCGCCGCCACGGGCCATACTGGCGAGATGCACGTGGTGCCAGTCGTTGACCATGCCGTCGTCAGCCTGGTACTGGCACATCGGCGGGATAGCGATCCGGTTGCGCAACGTCACGTCTTTCAGCTTGTAGGGTTCGAACAATGCAGCCATGAAAAATCTCCTGAAGCGAAGGTGGGATAATTTTCGATTGTTCGATGCTAATCGAACTATGGTGTTAAGCGATAGCCCTGTTATCATTCGCTTCATGCGAGCCTTCAAACACCCCAATGCCGAAGACCTGATTCTCGAACGCGTGCTCTACGCGTTAAGTGACCCTGTTCGACTGGAAATCGTTCGCTGCCTGGCTGGCGTCACCGAGGCCACCTGCGGCGAGCTGGACGGCGGACGGCCGAAATCCAGTGTCTCCCATCACTTCCGGGTGTTAAGGGATGCGGGGCTTGTTCACACCCGCAGTGTTGGCACGACCCATATGAACTCGTTGCGCACTGATGTAATGGACAGCCGTTTTCCAGGGCTGGTCCAGGCGATCCTTTCCCAGCAGTGAGCATGCCCGCTGCGGTGGCGCCTTTTCCTACGCCGGCCAGCGCTACAGGCGAAATGTCTTGCGACTGTTTTGCACTACCAGCAGCGGCAGCCCGGTGATTATCGTGCATGACTTTACGGTTACGCGACGCCGGGAACCCGCCTTGAACAACACCCGCTCCTTCTCCATGCGCACGATGCTGCGAAGCGCCGCCTTCGCGATCATTACCCTTCTATTTGCCAATACCGCCATCGCCGAATCGGCCATGCCTTTGGGCCAGAAATCGTTCGAGTCGTATCGCCTCGATACCTGGCAGTGGCTGCGGAAGTATCGCGACTTCCAGGGCACCGACAAGGAAGCCGAACTCAACTGGAACGCGCCGCAGGAATGGCGCCCGGCTGGAACACCCAAACGCGGGATCATTCTCGTGCACGGCCTGGGCGACTCTCCGTGGTCGTTTCACGATATCGGCAGCGCACTGGCTGCGCGCGGCTTCCTGGTAAGGACCGTGCTGCTTCCCGGCCACGGCACACAACCGGCCGACATGCTGCAAGTACGCATGGAAGACTGGCGCCGGGTGGTGGACGAACAGGCCGCGATACTTCGCGCAGAAGTGGGCGAGATTTACCTCGGCGGCTTCTCCACCGGTGCCAACCTGGTCCTCGACTACGCCTACAAACACGACGACGTCGCCGGGCTGCTGCTGTTCTCCCCCGCTTTCCAGTCCAGTATGACCTACGACTGGCTGACCCCCCTTATCAGTTGGGCCCGCCCGTGGCTGCTGGCGCCAGACGCCAGCCGGCCACAGCAGAGCCTGGTGCGCTACATGACCGTCCCCACCAATGGCTTCGCCCAGTTCTACCGCAGCAGCCGAGTAGCCCGCCAGGACCTGGAGCGTCGTCCCTACGACAAACCGGTGTTCATTGCCGTAGCAGCACACGACTCAGTGCTCGATACGAACTATGTGCTGGAGACCTTCCAACAGCGCTTCAGTCATCCACACAGCCGCTTGGCCTGGTACGGAACACTGCCGGAGAGCGCCTGGGATACGCCGCGGGTAAAAGCGCGCACCGACTACGTGCCAGAACTGCGGATCAGCCAGTTCTCACACATGGGGTTGTTGTTCTCACCCGACAACCCGCTCTACGGCGAACAGGGCAGCCTGCGGTTTTGCTGGAACGGCCAGACGGAAGACGCCACCCGCGCCTGCGAACAAGGGTCAGAGGTCTGGTATTCGGACTGGGGTTATCGTGAGCCGGGCAAGATGCACGCGCGGTTGACGTTCAATCCGTACTTCAACTGGCAGCTTGGGCTGATTGATGAGGTGCTGGGCAACCTGGCTCTGGCTGGTGACAACGCTGGGCGCTGAAACCCTTTCACATTCCTTTCACAGATAAACATCTATGGTTTCCCTGCTCCTGGTGAAACCCTCAAGCCCGCGCTCCCCATCGCGGGCTTTTCTTTGCCTGTGATATATGGCTTTGTCCGGGTACAAGGCACCGTTCTCGTTACGAACCCTCGCTCGGCCAACGTCCTGAAAAAAAGCGGATATCAATACGAAGGAACGCTGAGGTCGTTCCGTATGGTGCGTGGCAGGCCCGGGGACTTTGAAATGTACGCCCTCTTGAATACCGACCGAGCCTGAAAGGGTTGCCTGGCTGTTTGTAGAGACATACCAGAACGTGGAGTCAGGTGGTTGTTTCCCCAAACGATAGTGTTCGGAATATCAGCTTAAGTGAGTGCAGACGCGACCCGGGCGACGAGGTCATGGCTCCGTAAGCACATCAATCAAAGGCCCCGTTGAGGACTTCGTAAATTATGCCGGAAGCGATTGCGACCAGTATTAGATCAGTGCCCGCTTGTTGCCATTCGTAGCCGTCGTAATGGGGCAGTCTGCCGAGCAAGCGACCATCCAGCTTCTTGGCAATGCCAGGAGGAAGAGGTTTTCCTCTGGCCAGGTTCTTTTGTATTCCGGGTGGCAGTGAAGGGCCTGGGCGCCAATAGTCACGGTAGCCACCGACCACACCCAGTACGCCGCCCCGGTCAATGCTGGGGCCGCGCGCCCAATCATCTGCGCTGGAACCTTTCCCCTTATTACCCTGGTTGCCATGGCCCTGGCCGCCCTGAGAGTTGCCTTTTCCATTGCCTTGACCCTTCCCATTCCCTGGGTCGGCCAGCGCCGCCACTGAGCCAACGGCCAAAGCAAGGCAGGTAACAGCGGCTACAAACGAGCGAGATTTCAACATGATCGTCTTATCCAAAAGGGAATACCCACTTGAAAGGTAGACGGTATTGCCGATTTTAGTTCCGCATAACTCTGAAGCGGCGGTTTACATGAAGGTGAAAGCCGACCCGAAAAGGTGGGAGTTTTGCAAAAGATTTGCAAATCGCAGACAACAAAAAAGGGCCCACCTTTCGGTGAGCCCTTCTAGACCGCCCAGCAGAGCGGATTTTGTTTGGTAGGCGCGATTGGACTCGAACCAACGACCCCCACCATGTCAAGGTGGTGCTCTAACCAACTGAGCTACGTGCCTGCTGTGAGGCGGCATTCTACGGAATTCCCGAGGGGTGTCAACACCTTTTTTGCAGCTAAGCCTATGAATATGCGAATTTTTTATTTGTGGGCAGCACAGCCGTATTTTTCCGGTGGCTGGCAGCGGATTTTCAACTCAGGTAGGATCGGCGCACTCGTAAAAAATATAAAACAGAGGTTCCAGGATGGCGAACACCCCCTACCCCCAGTCGTATTACGCCGCGTCTGCGAATGCGGTACCTGCTCGCCCGGAGCTGCAAGGTGAAGTCGAAACCGATGTGTGTGTGATCGGCGCCGGTTATACCGGGCTTTCCAGCGCGCTGTTCCTGTTGGAGAACGGTTTTCGCGTGACGGTACTGGAAGCCGCCAAGGTGGGTTTTGGCGCGTCGGGCCGTAACGGCGGGCAGATCGTCAACAGCTATAGCCGTGACATTGATGTGATCGAGCGCAGTGTCGGCCCCAAGCAGGCGCAATTGCTGGGCGACATGGCGTTTGAAGGCGGCAGAATCATTCGGGAACGCGTGGCCAAATATCAGATCCAGTGCGACCTGAAGGACGGCGGTGTGTTCGCCGCGCTGAACGGCAAGCACATGGGCCATCTGGAGTCGCAGAAGCGCCTGTGGGAGCGCTACGGCCACACGCAGCTGGAGTTGCTGGACGAGCGGCGCATTCGTGAAGTGGTCGCCTGTGACAACTATGTGGGCGGCCTGCTGGACATGAGCGGCGGGCACATTCACCCGCTGAACCTGGCGCTGGGCGAAGCGGCGGCGGTGGAATCCCTCGGCGGTACGATTTATGAACAGTCGGCGGCGACTCGCATTGAGCGCGGCGCTAATCCGGTGGTGCATACGGCACACGGCAAGGTCAGGGCCAAGTTCATTATTGTCGCGGGCAATGCCTACCTCGGGAACCTGGTACCCGAGTTGGCAGCCAAGTCGATGCCGTGTGGTACGCAGGTGATTACCACCGCGCCACTGGGCGATGAGCTGGCGAAGACACTGCTGCCGCAGGACTACTGCGTCGAGGACTGCAACTATTTGCTGGATTACTACCGCCTGACCAGCGACAAGCGCCTGATCTTCGGCGGTGGCGTGGTGTATGGCGCGCGTGACCCGGCGAACATCGAAGCGATCATCCGGCCGAAGATGCTCAAGGCGTTTCCGCAGCTCAAGGACGTGAAGATTGATTACGCCTGGACCGGCAATTTCCTGCTGACCCTGTCGCGCCTGCCACAGGTTGGCCGCCTGGGGGATAACATCTATTACTCCCAGGGCTGTAGCGGCCATGGCGTGACGTACACCCACTTGGCGGGCAAGGTCCTGGCGGAAGCCCTGAGAGGCCAGGCAGAGCGTTTTGATGCGTTTGCCGGCCTGCCGCACTACCCGTTCCCGGGTGGGCAACTGTTGCGCACGCCGTTTGCGGCGCTGGGCGCCTGGTACTACGGGCTGCGGGACAAGCTGGGGTTCTGATCCCGGATCACGGGGCTGGCTTGCCGGCCCCTGTCCATCAGGTACCGAGCCAAATCGCAGACACAAAAAACCCCGGTCTTTCGACCAGGGTCTTTGCTATCGATCCAACCAAGCCAGCGGCTTGCTTTGGCGTCTCAGGGCGTTCAGTGGGCCCTGGAACAGATATGGCGCAGCGGACGGGACTCGAACCCGCGACCCCCGGCGTGACAGGCCGGTATTCTAACCGACTGAACTACCGCTGCGTATCGCTCAGACTGCTGAAGTGTCACCTTCAACTGCCTTCAAACATCTGACTGAGCAGCCTTGGCTGTTCAATCTCAAATCTGAAACATCAGACCTGGAAAATATGGCGCAGCGGACGGGACTCGAACCCGCGACCCCCGGCGTGACAGGCCGGTATTCTAACCGACTGAACTACCGCTGCGCGTCGGTGCAACCTTTAACGTTACGTCTTGCCCGAAGGCAAAACTCTCAAGAAGTGGTGGGTGATGACGGGATCGAACCGCCGACCCTCTGCTTGTAAGGCAGATGCTCTCCCAGCTGAGCTAATCACCCTTTGCTTCGTGAGGCCGCGAAATTTACGCAGGTAGCGGACCTAAGTCAATAGCCCGCTTGAAGTTTTTCTGAAAAAGACAAAATTGCTTCAGGACCGTCACCCGCCCTACTCGCTGTAAATCATCTTCTTGCTCATGCCACCGTCAACGACGAACTCCTGCCCGGTCACGAACCCCGCATTGCGCGACAGCAACCAAGCCACCATCGCCGCCACGTCTTCCACAGTGCCTACCCTGCCCGCCGGGTGCTGGGCGTGATCCGCATCCGTGAGTGGCTCGGCACGCCGTGCAGCCGGGTCACGGGCATCGATCCAGCCCGGGCTCACGGCATTGACCCGCACTTCCGGCCCGAGACTCATGGCCAGCGCGTGGGTCAGGGCCAGCAAACCGCCCTTGCTCGCCGCGTAGGCCTCGGTGTCCGGCTCCGACTGCCGGGCCCGGGTCGAGGCCAGGTTAACGATGGCGCCACCGTGGGCCCGCAGATACGGCGCACAGTGCTTGGCCAGCAACATCGGCCCACTGAGGTTTACCGCCAGCACGCGATTCCAGTAAGCCAGGTCGAGGCTTTCCAGCGTGATATTGCGTGGATCGGCCACTGCCGCATTGCAAACCAATGCGTCCAGACGCCCGAACTGGCCGAGCACCTCGGCCACGCCCTGGGCGACCTGCCGCTCATCGGCCACGTCCATGGTGATAAACCAGGCGTTGTCGCCCAGCACCTTGGACACCTTGGAACCGCGCTCACGGTCGAGGTCCGTGAGCACCACCTGCCAGCCTTCGCTGATCAACCAGGCGGCAATCCCCAGGCCGATGCCCCGCGCCGCGCCGGTCACCAGCGCGACCCGTCCGTTACTGGCGGTTGCCGCCTCCATGGACCACTCGATCACAGGGCAGCCAACCCACGGGCCAGATCGGCCTGCAAGTCAGCAACGTCTTCCAGGCCCACCGCAATGCGGATCAGGCTGTCGCGAATACCGGCCGCTTCACGCTCCTGCGGCGCCAGGCGGCCGTGGGAGGTGGTGCTTGGGTGAGTGATGGTGGTCTTGCTGTCACCCAGGTTGGCGGTAATGGAGATCAGGCGGGTTGCATCGATAAAGCGCCAGGCGCCCTCTTTGCCACCCTTGACCTCGAAACTCACCACGGCGCCAAAACCACGCTGCTGACGCTGGGCCAACTCGTGTTGCGGGTGGCTCTTGAGGCCGGCGTAGTGAACCTTTTCGATACCGTCCTGCTGCTCCAGCCACTCGGCCAGAGCCTGGGCATTGGCACAATGGGCCTTCATCCGCAGGCTCAGGGTTTCCAGGCCTTTGAGGAAGATCCAGGCGTTGAACGGGCTCAGGGTCGGGCCAGCGGTGCGCAAGAAGCCCACCACTTCCTTCATCTGCTCGCTGCGCCCGGCAACCACACCGCCCATGCAACGGCCCTGGCCGTCGATGAACTTGGTGGCCGAGTGCACAACGATGTCCGCGCCCAGCTTCAGCGGCTGCTGCAGTGCCGGCGTGCAGAAGCAGTTGTCGACGATCAGCATCGCGCCCTTGGCATGCGCCACTTCGGACAATGCGGCAATGTCCACCAGCTCGGCCAACGGGTTGGACGGCGACTCGACGAACAGCAATCTGGTGTTGGCCTTGATGGCCGCGTCCCAGCCGGACAGGTCTGCCAGCGGCACGTAGTCGACTTCAATGCCAAAACGCTTGAAGTATTTTTCGAACAGGCTGATGGTCGAGCCAAACACGCTGCGCGACACCAGTACGTGATCGCCGGCGCTGCACAGGCTCATGACCACCGCGAGAATCGCGGCCATGCCCGTGGCAGTGGCGACCGCCTGCTCGGCGCCCTCCAGCGCGGCGATACGCTCTTCGAATGCGCGCACGGTCGGGTTGGTGTAGCGCGAATAAACGTTGCCCGGCACTTCACCGGCAAAACGCGCAGCGGCGTCGGCCGCAGTGCGGAACACATAGCTGGAGGTAAAGAACATCGGATCACCGTGCTCACCTTCCGGGGTGCGGTGCTGGCCGGCGCGCACAGCCAGGGTATCGAAAGCTACGCCATCGAGGTCGCTATCCAGGCGACCGGCATCCCATTCCTGACTCATGCTCTACTCCTCAACTCGAATGCTTTATCAAAGATGCAAAACCGGCCCCTCAGGGCCGGTGTCTACTCAGTTGTTGTACAGGTCGATGATCGCGCTGACCGCCTGGGTCTTGATCTTCGAGGAATCGTTACGCGCCTGCTCGATCTTGTTCAGGTAGGCCTCGTCGACATCGCCAGTGACGTACTTGCCGTCGAACACCGCGCAATCGAACTCCTCGATCTTGATCTTGCCACCGCCAACCGCTTCGATCAGGTCCGGCAGGTCCTGGTAGATCAGCCAGTCGGCGCCGATCAAGTCTGCAACGTCCTGGGTCGAACGGTTGTGGGCGATCAGCTCGTGAGCGCTCGGCATGTCGATGCCGTACACGTTCGGGTAACGCACGGCAGGCGCGGCGGAGCAGAAGTAAACGTTCTTCGCCCCGGCTTCGCGGGCCATCTGGATAATCTGCTTGCAAGTGGTGCCACGCACGATGGAGTCATCCACCAGCATTACGTTCTTGCCGCGGAACTCCAGCTCGATCGCATTGAGCTTCTGGCGTACCGACTTCTTGCGCGCCGCCTGGCCTGGCATGATGAAGGTACGGCCGATGTAACGGTTCTTGACGAAGCCTTCGCGGAATTTCACGCCCAGGTGGTTCGCCAGCTCCAGCGCTGCGGTGCGGCTGGTGTCCGGAATCGGGATCACTACGTCGATGTCGTGGTCAGGACGCTCGCGCAGGATCTTGTCGGCCAGCTTCTCGCCCATGCGCAGACGCGCCTTGTACACCGAAACACCGTCGATGATCGAATCCGGACGCGCCAGGTAGACGTGTTCGAAAATGCACGGGGTCAGTTTCGGGTTCAGTGCGCACTGACGGGTGTGCAGCTTGCCGTCTTCAGTGATGTAGACCGCTTCGCCCGGTGCCAGGTCGCGGATCAGGGTAAAGCCCAGCACGTCCAGGGACACGCTTTCGGAGGCGATCATGTACTCGACGCCTTCGTCGGTGTGACGCTGGCCGAACACGATCGGGCGGATGCCGTGAGGGTCGCGGAAACCAACGATACCGTAGCCGGTCACCATTGCGACGACGGCGTAACCACCGACGCAACGGTTGTGCACGTCAGTCACGGCGGCGAACACGTCTTCTTCGGTCGGCTGCAGCTTGCCGCGCTGGGCCAGCTCGTGGGCGAACACGTTCAGCAGTACTTCGGAGTCCGAGTTGGTGTTGACGTGGCGCAGGTCAGATTCGTAAATCTCCTTGGCCAGCTGTTCAACGTTGGTCAGGTTGCCGTTGTGCGCCAGGGTGATGCCATACGGCGAGTTGACGTAAAACGGCTGGGCTTCTGCCGACGTCGAGCTGCCCGCTGTCGGGTAGCGTACGTGGCCAATGCCCATGTGCCCGACCAGGCGCTGCATGTGGCGCTGATGAAACACGTCACGCACCAGACCATTGTCCTTGCGCAGGAATAACCGGCCGTCGTGGCTGGTCACAATACCGGCAGCATCCTGGCCGCGGTGCTGGAGGACGGTTAGCGCGTCATACAGCGCCTGATTCACGTTCGACTTACCGACGATACCGACGATGCCACACATGCGACGCAACCCCTACTTAATGAATCTTGACTGAACACAACTTACTGAGGCGTTTTGGCCGGCAAGAGGTGTTCCTTGAACGGAAGATCAGCGGGTACGCTGATCCCGCTGGCCAGCCACTGACTGCTCCACCCCAAAATGAGGTTTTTGGACCAATCTGCAACCAATAGAAATTTTGGCACGAGTACAGACTCCTGCCACCACGAATCCTGCTGTACCGGCCCCAGGCTCAACAGCCCGACCGCCACAACCACCAGCAAGCCGCCACGTGCGGCGCCGAAGGCCATGCCGAGAAATCGATCGGTCCCGGAGAGGCCGGTGACGCGTATCAATTCGCCGATAAGATAATTGACCATTGCCCCCACCAACAACGTGGCGATGAACATGATGGCGCAGCCCGCGATGACGCGAGCCGAAGGTGTCTCGATATATCCGGCCAGGTAAACCGACAATGAACCGCCGAACATCCAGGCTACAACCCCTGCGATGATCCATGTCAGCAACGACAGAGCTTCTTTAACGAAGCCGCGGCTTAGACTGATCAAAGCGGAGATGGCGACGATTGCAACGATCGCCCAGTCAACCCAGGTAAATGGCACAGTTCAGCCTACAGACGGATAAGGCGGCGCATTTTAGCAGAGCGCCGGGCTATCGGTAAGCTGTGATTGGCAGTGCATTTGAAATCAATGAGTTGCGCCAGATAAATGAAGAAGCCGGCTTTCCGGCGATGGCGGCCTCAAGGACGCCATCGCCGGCAAGCCGGCTCCTACTGTTTTAACCGCGCTCTGGCTGGAAGCGAACCACAAAACCCTTCAGGTTCTGCTGGCGATCCAGCAAGTCCCGCAGGCGATCGGCTTCGGCGCGCTCGATCAACGGCCCGATAAAGACCCGGTTCTTGCCGTCGGCGCTGCGGATATAGGCGTTGTAACCCTGGGTGCGCAGCTTCTTCTGCAACGCATCAGCACTTTCACGGTTAGCCAGGCTGGCCAGTTGGATAGACCAACTGATCGGCAAGCCATTCGGGTCAATACGGCTCTGACCCACGTCCGGCTTGCCCGGTGCCGCCGGCTGCGGCGCCACAGGTTTTGGTGCTGGCGCCGGCACTGCTGGCTTGGCCACAACCGCCGGAGCAGCAGGCGCAGGCTTGACCACCGGTACGCTCGGCTGAACCGGCATCGACGGCGCCTGCTGTGCAGCGACTTCATCGTCGGTCGGTACCGGCTCTTCTTCCGGCAGCGCTTGCGGCTCGGGAACCACCACCGGCTCAACCTGAACCTGAGGCACCGCCGGCGCCTGGGGCGCAGCCGGGGCTTCAACGGTCACCTGGCGTTGCTCGTCCTGACGGGAAAACAGCATCGGCAGAAAAATCACCGCCAACGCCACCAGAACCAGGGCTCCGACCATTCGCTGCTTGTATGCGCTATCCAGTAATGCCATGTGCAGCTTCCTCCGTGGAGCGCCGGGCCAACCACTCGAGTGCCTCGGCAACACAATAAAATGATCCGAACAACAGAATCTCATCCTCAGGCGTCGCAATCGCGCACTGGGCTTCCAGGGCGGCTGTCACGCTTGCATGGGACGTCACCGACGCACCAAGGTTCTGTAACGCCACCTGCAACTCGACAGCAGGACGACTGCGCGGTGTATCCAGCGGTGCAACCGCCCAGGCCTGAACGTTGCCCAGCAACGGCGCAACCACGCCCTCCAGGTCCTTGTCGGCCAGCAAGCCGAACACCGCCAGTCGGCGACCGGCAGGTGGCGTGCGCGCCAGGCGCTTGGCCAGGTATTCAGCGGCGTGAGGGTTATGCCCCACATCCAGCAGCAGATTCAGGCGCTTGCCCTTCCAGTCGAAGGCTCGTCGATCAAGACGCCCTACCACCCGAGTAGCCTGCAACGTAGCGGCAATCTGCTCGGCATGCCAGGGCAAATCCAGCAACAGGTAGGCTTGCAGCGCGAGCGCGGCGTTTTCCATCGGCAGGTTCAGCAGCGGCAGGTCACGCAATTCAACGGTCTGGCCACGCGCATCAAGCCCGCGCCACTGCCAATACTGGTCACCGACCTCGAAATTGAACTCACGCCCACGCAGGAAGAACGGGCAATCCAGCTCACGCACCTTGTCCAGCAAGGTATGCGGCGGGTCGAGGTCACCGCACAGTGCAGGCTTGCCCTGGCGGAAGATCCCGGCCTTTTCATAGGCCACGGATTCACGGGTGTTACCCAGGTAGTCGGCGTGGTCGACACCAATGCTGGTGATCAGCGCCAGGTCGGCATCCACCACATTGACCGTGTCCAGACGCCCGCCCAAGCCGACTTCCAGTACCACCACATCGAGTTGCGCACGCTCGAACAGCCAGAACGCCGCAAGGGTGCCCATCTCGAAATACGTCAGGGAAATTTCGCCACGCCCGGCATCGAGTGCGGCGAAGGCTTCGCAGAGTTGCTCGTCAGTGGCTTCGACGCCATTGAGTTGCACCCGCTCGTTGTAGCGCAGCAGGTGCGGCGAGTTGTACACGCCGACCTTCAAGCCCTGGGCTTGCAGCAAGGCGGCGACAAAGGCGCAGGTAGAGCCCTTGCCGTTGGTGCCGGTCACCGTGATCACACGCGGTGCCGGCCTGCCCAACCCGAGGCGGGTCGCTACCTGTTGCGAGCGCTCCAGGCCCATGTCGATGGCTGACGGATGCAACTGCTCAAGGTAGGCGAGCCATTCGCCCAGGGTACGTTGGGTCATATGTTTGCAGGCACCGGTGGCACGACAATCGGTTCTACTTTAGGCGCGACGTACACAGGCGTCGGCAGGCCCATCATTTGTGCCAGCAGGTTACCCAGGCGCGGACGCAGTTCGGAACGGGCGATGATCATGTCGATCGCGCCATGCTCCAGCAGGAACTCACTGCGCTGGAAGCCTTCCGGCAGTTTTTCGCGCACGGTTTGCTCGATAACACGCGGGCCGGCGAAACCGATCAGGGCTTTTGGCTCACCGACGATCACGTCACCCAGCATTGCCAGGCTGGCGGACACGCCGCCGTAGACCGGGTCGGTCAATACGGAGATGAACGGAATGCCTTCTTCACGCAGACGCGCCAGTACCGCAGAGGTCTTGGCCATTTGCATCAGGGAAATCAGTGCTTCCTGCATCCGCGCGCCGCCGGAGGCTGCGAAGCAGATCATCGGGCAACGATTTTCCAGGGCGTAGTTGGCGGCACGTACAAAACGCTCACCGACGATGGCGCCCATGGAGCCGCCCATGAAGGAGAATTCGAAGGCAGAAACCACTACCGGCATGCCCAGCAGCTTGCCGCTGACGGAGATCAGCGCGTCCTTCTCACCGGTCTGCTTCTGGGCAGCGGTCAGGCGGTCCTTGTACTTCTTGCCGTCGCGGAATTTCAGACGGTCGACCGGCTCCAGGTCGGCGCCCAGTTCGGAGCGACCATCGGCATCGAGGAAGATATCAATGCGGGCGCGGGCGCCGATACGCATGTGGTGGTTGCACTTGGGGCAAACGTCCAGGGTCTTTTCCAGCTCCGGGCGGTACAACACCGCGTCGCAGGAAGGGCACTTGTGCCAAAGACCTTCAGGAACCGAGCTTTTCTTCACCTCGGAACGCATGATCGAGGGGATCAGTTTGTCTACTAACCAGTTGCTCATGCTTTCTTTCTCCAGTACCGGTGGCTTGAACACAGCCCCGCGTATGCCCTTGAGCTAAATTCATATGTGGCGATGACACAAGCTGGACGGGGTCAGACGTTCGACCTGCCATTTCCTGCCTGCGCCCTCAGCCTTCCAGACAACCTGCCGTGCAGGGTTGCCACTTCATTTCCGGGCCTCCCACAGGCGGCGCCGGGCTGTTTTACACAGTGGTAGTTATGGACGGCGGCAGACTGCCAGCCGTCACATCGTCCCGCTGCTGTCGCGCACGGCTTGCATGAATGCGCGAATCTTTGCGTGATCCTTGATGCCCTTGCCCTGCTCCACCCCGCCGCTGACGTCCACCGCGTACGGCCGAACCTGCCGGATGGCGCCTGCCACGTTGCCCGGGTTCAGGCCTCCCGCCAGGATGATCGGCTTGCTCAAGCCTTCGGGAATCAACGACCAGTCGAACGCTTCGCCGGTGCCGCCGGGAACGCCTTCGACGTAGGTGTCGAGAAGAACCCCGCGGGCACCAGTGTAAGCAGCGCACACCGCCGCAATATCGTCGCCGGCCTTGACCCGCAGCGCCTTGATATACGGGCGCTGATAGCTTTCGCACTCGTCAGGGCTTTCATCGCCATGGAACTGCAGCATGTCGAGTTGCACGGCATCGAGGGTTTCATTGAGTTCGCAGCGGCTGGCGTTGACGAACAACCCCACGGTGGTCACGAACGGCGGCAACGCGGCAATGATTGCCCGCGCCTGCAACACATTCACCGCCCGCGGGCTTTTGGCATAAAACACAAAACCGATGGCATCGGCCCCCGCCTCGACCGCCGCCAACGCGTCTTCTATGCGGGTAATCCCGCAAATCTTGCTGCGAACGGCAGACATGTCGATGAAACCTCAGGGCGTGTCCGGGAAAGTCCCGGATGGTAACAAATGCTTTTGAGGGCGTCAGCCGCCAAGTTCGCTGAAACCTGTGAGGAAGTGTGGCCCGATGAACCGCTGCGGCAATTCGAACTCGTCGCGGTACTCCACATCCACCAGGTACAGGCCGAACGGATGCGCCGTGACGCCACCGGTGCGGCGAACACGGCTTTCCAGCACTTCTTTGGCCCACTCCACCGGACGCTCGCCGGTACCGATGGTCATCAGTACCCCGGCGATATTGCGCACCATATGGTGCAGGAAGGCACCGGCGCGGATATCCAGGACGATCATCTTGCCGTGGCGGGTCACCCGCAGGTGATGAACTTCCTTGATCGGCGACTTGGCCTGGCACTGGCCGGCACGAAACGCGCTGAAATCGTGGATGCCCACCAGATGCTGGGCCGCCTCAGCCATACGCTCGGCGTCCAGCGGGCGGTGGTTCCAGGTGATTTCTTCGTTGAGGTGCGCCGGGCGGATCTGATCGTTGTAGATCACATAGCGATAACGCCGGGCGATGGCCTTGAAGCGCGCATGAAAGTGCGCCGGCATCACCTTGGCCCAACTGACGCTGACGTCGTGGGGCAAATTGATATTGGCGCCCATGACCCACGCCTTCATCGTGCGCTCGGCCTGGGTGTCAAAGTGCACCACTTGCCCGCAAGCGTGTACACCGGCGTCGGTACGCCCGGCACACATCAGCGAGACCGGCGAGTCGGCGACTTTCGACAGGGCCTTCTCCAGGGTTTCCTGCACCGTCGGCACGCCGGAGGCCTGGCGTTGCCAGCCACGATAGCGCGAGCCTTTGTATTCCACGCCCAGGGCGATTCTGAAAAAGCCTGCGGCCGCCATTTCGGCGGCCGCGTTATCTATATTTGCCAAGAACTGAGAGCCTGATGAGTTGCGCAAAGGCGGCCATTATAAGGCCGCGCGCCGGGGACGCCATGAGTTTGGTGCCCGGAAAACAAAACGGCAGCCCGAAGGCTGCCGTGGTGTTCGCCGGATGTATCAAGCCAGCCGGCCGAGCATTTCCTTGGCTTCGCCTTTCTGACCGTCATCACCTTCATTCAACACTTCGGCCAGGATATCCCGCGCGCCGTCGGCGTCACCCATGTCGATGTAGGCCTGGGCCAGGTCGAGCTTGGTCGCCACTTCGTCGGTGCCGGAGAGGAAGTCGAACTCCGGCTCGTCGCCACCCAGCGCCGCGTCTTCGGCGGTAAAGGACGGCTCGATCGGCGGATGTTCCAGGCTTTGCGACAGGCGATCCAGCTCGGCGTTGACGTCGTCAAGCTCCGAGGCGAACGCGTCCGGCTTGGCCGCTGCAGGCGCTTCGGGCTCGTCGGCCAGGGACAGGTCGAAGTCTTCCGGCAGGTCGAGGTCGTCCAGGTCGGTCGGCGTCAGGGTCGGCGGCTCCACCGGTGGCAGGTCCTTCAGCGGGTCTTCAAGGCCGGAGAGGAAGTCGTCGTCGGACTGGGTCGACGATGGCGGATCGAGTTGCAGGTCCAGGTCGAAGTCCGAGAGGTCTTCTTCGCTGGCCTTGGCCTCGGCCTGCTGTTGCAGCACGGACTCAAAGCTCAGGTCGTCCGACTCGGGGTTGACCACGGCCGGGGAAGCAGCCTCCAGGTCGTCCAGGCTCAGGTCGAAATCGGTGTCAAACGCGTCCAGCTCCGGCGCAGGTTCCGGCGCGGGTGCAGGCGGCGCGGGCTCGTCCTTGAGCAGGTCCTTGACGTACTGGGCGTCGAGGGCCGCCGCAGCAACGGCAGCACTGACACCCGCCGCGAGCACAGCCATGGCCGGAAAGCGGCTTTTCAGCTGTTCAACCTGGGCGTGATTGTCGCCGTTGGCGACCAGTTGGCGCTCCTGAGTGACAAACCCGTCCTTGTTGCCCTGCAAACCGTGCACTTCCATCAGTTTGAGACGCAGGTCGCTGCGGGCAGGCTCTTGCTTGATCGCCTCTTCCAGCACTTCAGCGGCCTGGTTCAGGTGACCACGATCGATGTGCGACTGGGCTTGTGCCAGGGCGTCGGCTGGACGCTCGGCAGCAACCGGGGCGACAACCGGCGCAACGACAGGAGCCACCACCGGTGCAACGACTGCCGCTGGAGCTGGCGCCAGCTTGACGTTCGGCGGCGGTACATCAAGGCCTTCGAAACTGTCGGACGGCAAATCATGATCGATGTTCGGTGCGAACTCCGGCTCTTCAGCCAGGGCCCGCGCCATGCGCAGGTGTTTTTCTTCTTCAAGGCGCGCGTTGCGATGACGGGCCCACAGCAGCAGAAGCAACAGCACCAGCAAACCTGCCGCGCCGCCGATCACGCCGAGCACGATCGGGTTGGTCAGCAGGTCGTTGAATTTGCCTTCGGTGGTAGCCGGTGCCGCATCAGCCTTGACCGGCGTCTCGACCGGCGCAGCCACCGGGGTTGCGGCAGCCGCCGGCGCGGCCGGTTGTGCAGCCAGCTCGGCCGGCATTGCAGCCGGAGCAGCAGGCTGCGCCGCAGCGCCACCCGGGGCCTGCAACTTGGCCAGCTGATTGTTCTTGAGCTCGATCAGCCGCTGCAGCTTGTCCAACTGACTCTGCAGGTCAGCCATGCGGCTTTTCAGTTCTTCATTTTCGCGCCGGGTCGAATCCAGGCTTTCCTGGGTCACCGCCAGCTTGTTGTTCAGGGCACGGCTGTCACCTGCGCCGCCTTTTACGCCCTTCTTGGCCGCTTCGGCCGAGACCAGGCTCAAATTGTCCTTGGTATTGGCCTGGGACGGTGCATTACCCGCCTGGGTACGCTTGGTGGCGTCCAGTTGCGCCTTGCCGGCGAGCTGATTGCCACCGCGACGACCTTCGCGCCACGCAGCGTTTTGCGCAGTTACTTCAGCAATCGCCTGGGGCTGCGGCAGGCTGGTGCTCTGGCCCGAGTCCGGCAGGCGCAGGACCTGGCCGGTTTTCATGCGGTTGATGTTGCCATCGATAAAGGCGTCAGGGTTCAGCGCCTGAATGGCCAGCATGGTTTGCTGCACCGAGGCGCCATTGCGGTTCTTCGCGGCGATTTCCCACAATGTATCGCGGGAAGTCGTGGTGTGTTCCTTGGCTTTGCTGATTGTCGGCGCGGTGGCTGGCGAGTTCAGGCGTGGCGCGGGCGCCGCTGCTGGTGCACCGGCCGCCGGGGTCGACTGATCGAACTTGGCCGGGTCCAGCAACACGCTGTAGTCGCGCATCAGCCGGCCGTTGGGCCATTGCACTTGCAGCAGGAACCGTACGTAGGAATCAGGCAGCGGCTTGCTGGACGTGACACGCACCACGCTGCGGCCGTTGGGGTTGATCACCGGGGTGAAGGTCAGGTCGTTCAGGAACGCCTGGCGATCGACGCCCGCATCCACGAAGGCCTGGGACGACGCCAGGCTGGGGGTGATCTCGGAGGCGGTCAGGCCACCGACGTCGAGCAACTCGATTTCCACCGACAGCGGCTGGTTCAGCTTCGACTTGAGGGTCATCTCCCCAAGTTGCAGTGCTTGCGCCATACCGGAGGACAGCGCCGAGGCGGCCGCTATTGCTAACACCAGTTTGCGAACTTGAACCATAGCCTCATCCTTTTTGAACACTCCCCGGCCTGCGAGAAGGTGGGTAACCGCTGCCATTAGGCATGGCGAGCCGATAGGTCACCGACGCGCAATTTTTCCAGCTTGGGGCCAAGCATAGCGCTTGGCTAGAATCAATCTACAAATTGCCGCCAAGTATCTTTTACACAAGGCCTTTTATCAACAACTGCGCCAGCTGTACGGCGTTCAGTGCGGCCCCTTTGCGTACGTTATCTGACGTCAGCCACAAATTTAGTTCCGCCGGGTCATCGACACCGGCGCGCACCCGGCCCACATAGACCACGTCCTGACCGACCGCATCGCCAACAGCAGTAGGGTAATCACCCTCTTCAACCAACTCGACACCCGTTGCCGAGTCCAAGGCGAGGTTGACGGCAGCGAGGTCCACCGCTGCACCCAATTGCAGGGACACAGTCAGGCTATCGCCAAAAAACACCGGGGCTTGAACGCAAGTGACGGAAATCTTTAGCAAAGGCATTTCCAGCACGGCGCGCAATTCGTGCACCAGGCGCTTTTCCAGCGCGGTGTGGCCTTGGGCGTCAGGCTTGCCAACCTGGGCCAGCAGGTTGAAAGCCATCTGCCGGTCGAAGAACTTCGGCTCCAGCGGACGTACGTTCAACAGTTCGGCGGTCTGGCGAGCGAGCTCACTGACGGCTTCACGGCCCTGGGCGGAAACGGCCAGGTTGGCGGTGACATTGACGCGCTGAATATCCAGCAAGCCACGCAGCGGCGCGAGCACCACGGCCAGGGCGGTGGCGGACGGGCTGGGGCTGCTGACTTGATACGGTTTTTTCAGGCCATCCAGTACCTGAGGATTGGCTTCCGGGACCACGTGCGGCGCCTGATCGGCCGGCAAGGCGCCAGACAAGTCGATCAGCATACAGCCGGCGGCGGTGGCGCGCGGCGCGAAACTCAGGGTGACCGCAGGGCCGGCAGCGAAGAACACCAGCTGGACTTTGCTGAAATCAAATTCGTCGACTTCCCGCACCCGCACGTTTTTGCCGCGAAACGGCACCGAATGCCCGGCCGATTCGCTGCTGGCCAGCAGGTGCAGGTTGCCCACCGGGAAGTCCTGCTCTTCAAGGATTTGCACCAGGGTTTCGCCAACGGTGCCGGTGGCGCCGATCACGGCAATATCAAAGGTCTGGGTCATGGGGGCTGCCTCGGGCATTGCGGGGGGAGCGGCACTTTACCGGGTGGCTGGGGGGGAGGCAATTGAGATGGGCCTTGTGGTGTGGCGGATGGCCCCATCGCGGGCAAGCCCGCTCCCACATTCGACCGAGTAGTTCAGGCAAACACCGTTCACTGTGGGAGCCGGGCTTGCCCGCGATGAGGCCCGAGAGCGCAATAAAAAACCCGCGCCTGTCACCAGAACGCGGGTTTCTTATTGCAGGCAGCGATTACCGCTCCAGCAGAATCCGCAGCATGCGACGCAACGGCTCAGCCGCGCCCCACAGCAGTTGGTCGCCGACGGTGAACGCGCCCAGGTACTGAGTACCCATGTTCAGCTTGCGCAGACGGCCAACCGGCACATTCAGGGTACCGGTCACCTTGTTCGGGCTCAGTTCCTGGATGCTGATGTCGCGGTTGTTCGGCACCAGCTTGACCCAAGGGTTGTGCTGGCTGATCAGCCCTTCGATATCGGCGATCGGCACGTCTTTGTTCAGCTTGATGGTCAGCGCCTGGCTGTGGCAGCGCATGGCGCCGATGCGCACGCAGATGCCGTCCACCGGGATCGGGCTCTTGAAGCGACCAAGAATCTTGTTGGTCTCGGCCTGGGCCTTCCACTCTTCACGGCTCTGGCCGTTAGGCAGTTCCTTGTCGATCCAAGGGATCAGGCTACCGGCCAATGGCACACCGAAGTTCTCGGTCGGGTAGGCCTCGCTGCGCATGGCTTCGGCCACACGGCGGTCGATGTCGAGGATCGCGCTGGCCGGGTCAGCCAGTTGATCGGCAACAGCGGCGTGGGTCGCGCCCATTTGCTTGATCAGTTCACGCATGTTCTGCGCGCCGGCACCGGAGGCCGCCTGATAAGTCATGGCGCTCATCCACTCCACCAGGCCGGCTTCGAACAAGCCGCCCAGGCCCATCAGCATCAGGCTGACGGTGCAGTTGCCACCGATGTAGTTCTTGGTGCCCGCGTCCAGTTGCTGGTCGATCACCTTGCGGTTCACCGGGTCCAGCACGATCACCGCGTCATCCTGCATGCGCAGGCTGGAAGCGGCGTCGATCCAATAACCCTGCCAGCCGGCTTCACGCAGCTTAGGGAAGACTTCGCTGGTGTAGTCGCCGCCCTGGCAGGTCAGAATGACGTCGAGGGTCTTCAGTTCTTCAATGTTGTAGGCATCCTTGAGCGGCGCAATATCCTTGCCCACAGACGGCCCTTGACCACCCACATTGGAAGTGGTGAAAAACACCGGCTCAATAAGATCGAAATCCTGCTCTTCCAGCATCCGCTGCATGAGCACGGAACCGACCATACCGCGCCAACCGATCAGACCTACACGTTTCATCGCAACTACACCTTGTTCAAAAGTGGGCCGCCTTGCAGCAACATCTGCAAGCGGGCCCGAGAGATTACAGATTCCGCAGCGCGGCGACTACTGCGTCGCCCATTTCTTGCGTACCGACCTTGGTGCAACCCTGGGACCAGATGTCGCCGGTGCGCAGGCCTTGGTCCAGCACCAGGCTCACGGCCTTCTCGATGGCATCCGCGGCGTCAGTCAGGTTGAAGCTGTAACGCAGCATCATCGACACCGACAAAATGGTCGCCAACGGGTTGGCAATGCCCTGCCCGGCGATGTCCGGCGCCGAACCGTGGCACGGCTCGTACATGCCCTTGTTGTTGGCATCCAGGGACGCCGACGGCAGCATGCCGATGGAACCGGTGAGCATCGACGCCTGGTCGGACAGGATGTCGCCGAACAGGTTGTCGGTGACGATCACGTCGAACTGCTTCGGTGCACGCACCAACTGCATGGCGGCGTTGTCGACGTACATGTGGCTCAGCTCAACGTCCGGGTAGTCCTTGGCGACTTCTTCGACAATTTCACGCCACAGCTGGCTGGACGCCAAGACGTTGGCCTTGTCCACCGAGCAGACCTTCTTGCCACGCACGCGGGCCATGTCGAAACCGACACGGGCAATACGGCGGATTTCACTCTCGCTGTACGGCAGGGTGTCGTAGGCCTGGCGTTCGCCATTCTCCAACTCGCGCACGCCCCGTGGCGAGCCGAAGTAGATACCGCCGGTCAGTTCGCGAACGATCAGGATGTCCAGGCCGGCCACGATTTCCGGCTTCAGGCTGGAAGCATCGGCCAGTTGCGGGTAGAGAATCGCCGGGCGCAGGTTGCCGAACAGGCCCAGTTGCGCACGGATTTTCAGCAAGCCGCGCTCAGGGCGGATGTCACGTTCGATCTTGTCCCATTTCGGGCCACCGACGGCGCCCAGCAGCACGGCGTCGGCCGCGCGGGCACGGTCCAGGGTTTCGTCGGCCAGAGGCACGCCGTGCTTGTCGATGGCCGCGCCGCCGATCACGTCGTGGCTCAATTCAAAGCCCAGGCTGTACTTGGTGTTGGCCACTTCCAGGACCTTGACCGCTTCGGCCATGATTTCCGGACCAATGCCGTCGCCAGGGAGAATCAGAATCTGCTTGCTCATGCGTTCCTCATTTCATCAAGCGACCTGCCCGCGGGCAGGTCGGGAAAAATTAATCAGCGTTCGGCCCACACCACCAGCACGTCGGTGCTGAAGGTGCCGTCGGCTTGAATCTCGAAATAATCACGCACTTCCTGGCCCATCGCCTTTTGCAGCGCCAGGATCGCAGCACGCAAGACCTCTGGCGTACGCATGCGCTCAACCCACGAGGTGTATTCCAGGCGCAGGCGCTGGCGGCTGCTGTTACGCACATGCAAACCGGCTTCGCTGAGCTGGTGCATCCACTCGCCGGCGGAATAATCGCGCACGTGGCTGGTGTCGCGCAGCACTTCGACGGTTTGCAGGTAAGTGTCCAACAGCGGGCCGCCCGGTGACAAGACGTCAATAAACGCTGCCACGCCGCCCGGCTTGAGCACCCGGCGCACTTCACGCAGGGCCAGGCCAAGGTCGCTCCAGTGGTGGGCCGAGTAGCGGCTGAACACGAAGTCGAATTCACCGTCGGCAAACGGCAGGCGCTCGGCGGCGCCGTGCACGGTGCGAATATTGTCCAGCCCACGGTCCACGGCAGCTGCGGCGACCACATCGAGCATTTGCTGGGACAGGTCGTAGGCCACCACTTCTTTAACCAGCGGTGCCACGTTGAAGCTCACATGACCGGCGCCGCACCCCAGGTCCAGCAGTCGCGCAGCGCCTTGCCCGGCCAGTTCGGCCTGGAGCAGCGCGAACTCGGTGCCTTGAGCGTGAACTGCGCTGCTCAGGTAGGCCGAGGCCTGTTCGCCGAATTGCTTTTGCACGACTTGAGTGTGGACGGTGCTGGTCATGGTGATTTTCCTTGGGTTTTGGGGTGTTTGTACGGGCGCTATCGCAGGCAAGCCAGCTCCCACAGTTGACCGAGTTCACGATCAAAAAGTGGGAGCGGGCTTGCCCACGATGGGCCCGCACGGCCTACCTCAAATCAAGCGTCGCGAAACAACCACGGCTGGCTGGCCCGGTGCTTTGTTTCAAACGCTGCAATCGCATCGCCGTCCTGCAAGGTCAGGCCGATGTCGTCCAGGCCATTGATCAGGCAGTGCTTGCGGAAGGCGTCCACTTCAAAGTGGTACACCTTGCCGTCCGGACGGGTCACGGTCTGTGCCGCCAGGTCGATGGTCAATTGGTAGCCCACATCGGCTTCCACTTGCTGGAACAACTCATCCACTTCGGCATCGCTCAAGATGATCGGCAGCAAGCCGTTCTTGAAGCTGTTGTTGAAGAAGATGTCGGCGTAACTCGGCGCGATGATGCTGCGAAAGCCATATTCTTCCAGGGCCCACGGCGCGTGCTCACGGCTGGAGCCGCAACCGAAGTTTTCCCGGGCCAGTAACACACTGGCGCCCTGGTAGCGCTCGGCGTTGAGTACAAAGTCCTTGTTCAACGGGCGCTTGGAGTTGTCCTGGTAGGCGTAGCCCACGTCCAGGTAGCGCCACTCGTCGAACAGGTTCGGGCCAAAACCGGTGCGCTTGATCGACTTCAAGAACTGCTTCGGAATGATCTGGTCGGTGTCCACGTTGGCACGGTCCAACGGCGCGACTAAACCGGTGTGTTGGGTAAAAGCTCTCATCGGGTATTCCTCAGATCAATTCGCGAACGTCGATGAAACGACCGTTGACGGCAGCGGCGGCGGCCATGGCCGGGCTAACGAGGTGGGTACGGCCACCGGCGCCCTGACGCCCTTCGAAGTTACGGTTGGAGGTAGACGCGCAATGTTCGCCCGACTCCAAACGGTCCGGGTTCATCGCCAGGCACATCGAGCAGCCCGGCTCGCGCCATTCAAAACCGGCTTCGAGGAAGATCTTGTCCAGGCCTTCAGCCTCGGCCTGGGCTTTGACCAGACCCGAACCTGGCACCACGATCGCCTGCTTGATGGTCGAAGCAACCTTGCGGCCCTTGGCGATCACCGCCGCAGCGCGCAAGTCTTCGATCCGCGAGTTGGTGCAGGAGCCGATGAATACACGGTCCAACTGAATGTCGGTGATCGCCTGGTTGGCTTTCAGGCCCATGTACTTCAAGGCGCGCTCGATGGAGCCACGTTTGACCAGGTCGGTTTCCTTGGCCGGGTCCGGCACGTGTTGATCAACGGCCAACACCATTTCCGGCGAGGTGCCCCAGCTGACTTGCGGCTTGATCTGGGTCGCGTCGAGTTCAACCACCGTGTCAAATACCGCATCGGCGTCGGAAACCAGGTCTTTCCAGGCTTCAACCGCCGCGTCCCAATCGGCACCGGTGGGTGCGAAAGGACGGCCCTTGACGTAGGCAATGGTCTTTTCGTCCGCCGCCACCATGCCCACACGGGCACCGGCTTCGATGGACATGTTGCAGATGGTCATGCGGCCTTCGATGGACAGGTCGCGAATCGCGCTGCCGGCGAATTCGATGGCATGGCCGTTACCGCCGGCGGTGCCGATCTTGCCGATCACGGCGAGCACGATGTCTTTGGCAGTCACGCCGAAAGGCAATTCACCCTCGACCGACACCAGCATGTTCTTCATTTTCTTGGCGACGAGGCACTGCGTGGCGAAGACGTGCTCCACCTCGGACGTACCAATACCGTGAGCCAGGGCACCAAACGCGCCGTGGGTGGAGGTGTGGGAGTCGCCGCAGACCACGGTCATGCCGGGTAACGTGGCGCCCTGCTCCGGGCCGATCACGTGGACGATCCCTTGACGCACGTCATTCATCTTGAATTCGGTGATGCCATATTCGTCGCAGTAATCATCGAGGGTCTGCACCTGGAGGCGCGACACGGTGTCGACGATGGCGTCGATCCCGCCTTTACGCTCAGGCGTGGTCGGCACGTTGTGGTCCGGGGTGGCGATGATCGAGTCGACGCGCCAAGGCTTGCGCCCGGCCAGTCGCAGGCCTTCGAACGCTTGGGGCGAGGTCACTTCATGGATGATGTGACGGTCGATGTAGATCAGCGACGACCCATCATCGCGCCGTTTCACTTCATGGGAATCCCAAAGCTTGTCGTAAAGCGTTTTGCCGGCCATCACTCGGTCCTCATCAGGTGTTTCTATGCCCCGGGCCTTGAACGATTCAATAACCCTTTGGCTTGTGAGGCTGATGGTATGGCGCTACATTAAATAACTCAAATTCATATTTTTTATGCTTTGGATTACCAACTGGAATACGACAATGGACCTGGCCAACCTCAATGCCTTTATCGCCATCGCCGAGACCGGTAGCTTCTCCGGCGCCGGTGAACGCTTGCACCTGACCCAACCGGCCATCAGCAAGCGCATCGCCGGTTTAGAGCAGCAATTAAAGGTGCGACTGTTCGACCGGCTGGGGCGCGAAGTCGGCCTCACCGAGGCCGGGCGCGCGTTATTGCCCCGGGCCTATCAGATTCTCAACGTGCTGGACGACACCCGTCGCGCCCTGACCAACCTCACCGGCGAGGTCAGCGGGCGCCTCACTCTGGCCACCAGCCATCACATTGGCCTGCATCGCCTGCCGCCGGTGCTGCGCACGTTTACCCGGGAATACCCGAGCGTGGCCCTGGATATTCAGTTTCTCGATTCGGAAGTGGCCTACGAAGAAATCCTCCATGGCCGCGCAGAAGTGGCAGTGATCACCCTGGCCCCGGAGCCGCACACCCTGGTGCGTGCAACGCCAGTGTGGGACGACCCGCTGGACTTCGTGGTGGCCCCGGAACACAGCCTGATCAGCAATGGCAGCGTCAGCCTGGCGGACATCGCCCGGCACCCGGCGGTGTTTCCCGGAGGCAACACCTTTACCCACCATATCGTGCAGCGGCTGTTCGAGGCCCAGGGCCTGACGCCGAACATCGCCATGAGCACCAACTACCTGGAAACCATCAAGATGATGGTCTCCATTGGCCTGGCGTGGAGCGTGTTGCCGCGCACCATGCTCGATGATCAAGTGGCACGCATCGCTTTGCCGGGCATACAGCTCAGTCGCCAGCTAGGCTATATCGTGCACACCGAAAGGACGCTGTCGAACGCTGCGCGGGCTTTCATGAGCCTATTGGATGCACAGGTCGATCTGCCAGGGAATCAGGCTTGAATCGCCGTGGCCCGTAGACCGTGAACCCGCGCCGAACGCCCAATGAGCCAAGGCCCTTTGATAATGCGCAACCCCGTCGATACCGTGCCACCCCTGCCCCGCATCTACGCCCTCGACCCACAGGAGGCGGAGCAAAGCTGGGACAGCGCGCCGCAACTGCTGGCGGCGCTCAACGCTGCCAGGCTGGGCGCCTGGAGCTGGGACATCGATACCGGCCGGATCAGCTGGTCCCGGGGTACGCAGGCATTGTTTGGCTTCGATCCCCGCCAGCCGCTGCCCAAGGACCTGGAATACCTCGACCTGCTGCCCGCCGAAGACCGGGCCAAAGTGGTGCGGGCGTTTCACGCGGTGCTGGCGGGCGAACCGTTCGCCCAGGCCATGCATCACCGCATCCAATGGCCGGATGGCAGCCTGCACTGGCTGGAAATCAACGGTAGCCTGCAGCCGGAAAAGACCGGTCGCCGCCGGATGATCGGAGTGATCCGCGAGATCACCCAGCAACGCGAGCGTGAGCACGCCCTCAGCCATTCGGAAAAGCGCTTCGCCACGCTGTTTCACTTGTGCCCGCTGATGGTACTGCTGACCCGTCAGGCCGACGGTCTGATCAGCGAAGCCAACCAGTACTTCGAAAGCCTGTTCGGCTGGCCGCTGGCCGATGCCATCGGCCGCAGCACCCTCGACCTGGGCCTCTGGGTGCATCCCGAGCAACGCGCACTGCTGATCAAGGCCACCCAGCGCAAAGGCACCCCTATCACCATGGAGGTGCAGTTTCGCGCCAGCAACGGGCAAATCCACGACGGTACCCTCAGCGCCCAAAAAGTCGAGCTGGACGGCGAGGACTATCTGATCAGCACCTTCCTCGACACCACTGAGCGCAAGAATGCCGAGCAAGCCCTCAAGGACAGCCAGGAACGCCTCGACCTGGCCCTGGACTCGGCACAGCTGGGCACCTGGGACTGGCACATTCCCAGCGGCATGCTCTACGGCTCGGCCCGCGCCGCCCAATTACACGGCCTGGAACCCCAACCGTTCCACGAATCCTTCGACGCCTTTTTTGAAGGCATGCCCGATGAAGAGCGCGAGAACATGCGCAACGCCTACCGCACCCTGCGGGAAGGCCCGGCGGGCAACTACCAACTGACCTATCGCGTGCAACTGGAAGATGGCAGCTCCCGCTACCTGGAGAGCCGCGCCCGCCTTTATCGCGATGACCTGGGCGTGCCGCTGCGCATGGCCGGGACCCTGCTGGACATCACCGACCAGGTTGAGCGCGAGCAACGCCTGATCGCCTCGGAAGAAAAATTTGCCAGCCTGTTCCTCGCCAGCCCCGACCCGATTTGCGTCACGCGCCTGGAAACCGGGCAGTTCATCGAGATCAACCCGGCCTTCACCCAAACCTTCGGCTGGACCGCCGCCGAGGTGATCAACAACAACGCAGAACACATCGGCCTGTGGGACGAGTCCAGCCAGCGCCTGCAACGCATCGAGCAGGTGATTCGCGAACAGGCCCTGAGCAACGTGGCAATCATCGTCCATCACAAAAACGGCCAGACGCTGACGTGCGTGATTTCCAGCCGTCTGATCCAGGTCGGCGACCAGCCCTGCATTGTCACCACCCTGCGGGACATCACCCAGCAGCAACGCTCGGAAGCGGCGCTCAAGGCCAGCGAAGAGAAATTCGCCAAGGCCTTTCACTCCAGCCCCGACGCCGTGTCGATCACCGAGCGCGATACCGGGCGCTACGTGGAAGTGAATGACGGCTTCTGCCGCCTGACCGGCTACCGCGCCGAAGAGGCGATTGGCCTGACGCTGTACCAGATCGGTATCTGGGCCGATGAAAACCAGCGTGCCGCACTGCTGGCCGAGCTGCAGATCAAGGGCCGCATTCATCACTTGGAAATGCTCTGGCACAACAAGCGCGGCGACGTGCTGGCGGTTGAAGTGTCGGTGGAACCCATCACCCTCAATGAAACCCCGTGCCTGCTGCTGACCGCCCGGGACGTCAGCCTGCTGAAAAACGCCCAGGCGCAGATTCGCCACCTGGCCTATCACGACCCGCTGACCAACCTGCCCAACCGAGCCTTGCTGATGGACCGCCTGAGCCAGCAGATCGCCCTGCTCAAGCGCCACAACCTGCGGGGCGCGCTGCTGTTTCTCGACCTGGACCACTTCAAGCACATCAACGATTCCCTCGGCCACCCGGTGGGCGACACGGTGCTGAAGATCGTCACCGCGCGCCTCGAAGCCAGCGTGCGCATGGAAGACACCGTGGCCCGCCTGGGAGGCGATGAGTTTGTGGTGCTGCTCAGCGGCCTGGAAGGTACGCGCCAGCAAGTCAGCGCTCAGGTCCAGGAGCTGGCCGATACCCTGCGCGAACTGTTATCCGAACCGATGTTTCTCGACGGCCACCGCCTGCAGGTCACCCCGAGCATTGGCGTGGCACTGATTCCCGATCACGGTTCCACCCCGGCGGATTTGCTCAAGCGCGCCGACATCGCCCTGTACCGGGCCAAGGATTCCGGACGCAACACCACCCAGATGTTCCACAACAGCATGCAGAAAACCGCCAGCGAGCGGCTGCGCATGGAAACCGACCTGCGCCTGGCCTTGTCTCGCGGTGAATTCAGCGTGCACTACCAGCCACAGGTGGATGCCCGGGGCAACCGGATCGTCGGCGCTGAAGCCCTGGTGCGCTGGCAGCACCCGCAACTGGGCGCGCAATCGCCGACGGAATTCATCAAGGTGCTGGAAGACAGCGGGCTGATTCTGGAAGTAGGCACCTGGATCCTCGACGAGGCCTGCGGGACGTTCGCCCGGCTGATCGCCGAGGGCCTGGTGGACCCGTTGAACTTCAGCCTGTGCGTCAACATCAGCCCACGGCAGTTTCGCCAGAACGACTTTGTCGAACGGGTGGAACGCAGCCTGCGTACGCACCAATTGCCCTTTACGCTGCTGAAACTGGAAATCACCGAAGGCATTGTGATCCAGAACCTGGACGACACCATCAGTAAAATGCGCCGCCTGAAGAAACTCGGTGTGAGTTTTGCGATGGATGACTTTGGCACCGGCTATTCATCACTGACGTACCTCAAGCGCCTGCCAGTGGACGCGCTGAAGATCGACCAGTCATTCGTGCGCGATGCGACCCATGACCCCAACGACGCAGAAATCATCCGCGCCATCGTGGCCATGGCTCGCAGCCTGAACCTGGAGGTGATTGCCGAGGGCGTGGAAACTCCTGAGCAACTGGCGTTTCTGCAGGGGTTGGGTTGCCATCTATACCAGGGGTATCTGCACAGTCGGCCAGTGCCCGCCGAGGGGTTTCGACAGCTCTTGCTGTAGTGCCTAGACCAGCTTTATGGCGAAGCTGTTCGGGTTATTCCAGGTCGACGACGCCAGCGATTCCTTGGCCCCATAGAGGTCTATGACGCCGTTTACGGCCACGACTGAATGCTGGTAGTTGGCCAGGGTGCCCAATGCCCCGTTGGCCAACTCCCGGGCAGTACTCGGCCGCGTATAGGCGTAGAGCCCCAGACGGCGGAATGCCTCTCCCGGGGCTTCACCATTGTTGAGGGTGTCCATTGCCACCTCAAAACCCTGTGCTGCACGGTCCTCGTGATTTTCCAACTGTGCCCGCTTGGCACTCACCGCGTATAAAAAGTTGGCATCCTTGAGCAACACCGTGTCCGTACCGTTGAGGTTGGAATGTTGCTCGGCCTTTTTTAACTCTTCGTGACTGATGCGCAACCTGAAACCATCGCGCATGACGACTGCGTAGCCATTCTCTGTTGCGCCGATCTGCTTGTAGATACCCGCGGGATTTTGCCCCAGCTTCATCATGGCGGCTTTCATCGCCGATACGGTCACGCAATTACCTTCTACGCCCTGGTAAAACCCACCCCAGATATTCGCCGGCTTGACCCCTACCGGCACACCGGAAAGCTGAACGGTGTCTGTGCCCGGATTAATGAGTGCCTCATTCGTCAGGGTTTCATCGCCGGTAAGCCTGTAGCCCATGGCTCTGTCGAGCCCCTCCGGCTTCTGATAGTTATGCTTGACTCCCCCGAGTACCAAGGATGCACCACGATAATGTGTATCCATGACACCAACAGTGTCCTTGCCCTGCAGGAAATCCGAAGAGACGTATTGCATGAAGCCAATCATGCCCAGTCCCTTTAAAGCCCGATGCACTGTTTCACCGGACAGGGTCTTCGTCAGCGCATCGTTAAAGCCAGAGTTTGCACCGGCGTCCAAGGCTTCCATCTGTTTACGCTTCACAAACGCGGCAAATATGAAATTGGCGTCCTGTATCGCACTCGGGTCGTTACCAGCAAACCTTGATGCCTGCGTCGCACGCTTCAATTCGTCGTGGGTCACACTCACCGTGTAACCGTCCCTCATGGTGATGTCGTATCCCTCGGCGGACGGCTTTACTTCCTCAAATACATCGGCAGGGCTTTGACCAAATTTGAGCATCATCATCTTGATGACTGCCGCGTGGGTGCTGACATCAAAGTGCTCGCCAAAACGTCGCTCAGTCGCAGTGAAAGCGTTAACGATGTCTTTAGGTTTTGCGCTGTGTTTCCTCAGTGAATAATCCGCCGAAGGATCGGGCATGACGGGTTTGGGAATATCTATCGCAATCGCCTTGTCGGGTACCACTTTTACGGAAGGCTGTGTGTCCGGGGTTATTGTTTTTTTATCTGTGGTTGTTGCATCGCCACCGAGCATCTCCCGTATCCAGCCCATGACTGTATTCAGGGACGTTAATATATCTGTCCAGGCATCATTCCCGGACGCCCGTGGGCCATACACACTTTTATTAGAAGTAACGTTAAGCCCCGAAGTGTTGCTGGCGGATAGAGGTCCTTGGCTGCTCTTTTCCAACAATGGAACGTGTGAGAACTCATTGCCCTTTAAACCGCTCAAAACTGAATAAACCATCTCCTGCTTCTCCACATTTATAATTAACGTGCGATCACGGCGAGACAGCATCGAGCCAACCAACAGGCACAGTGACCCTGCCGGGGGAGATTGACTCGACCTCACCGCTCGTGTTGCACAAAAAACAGAACCTTATTTAGAAGAATGTTCTAAAGCGCATTGACTGGTATCACACCAACGCAATGGCATCGCCGCGTCTTGGCGCGCCACCCTTTTTCCCATACAACTCTTCAATACCGTTGATCACTGCCACGGAGTGCCCGGTGCGGTTGACCATGCCGAGAGTGCCTTTTGCCAGTGTACTGACCGACACTTTCTTCATATGCGACTTTAAACCTAGCCGCAGGAACCCCTCTCCCGCCCCCCTCTCATCTTCCCCATCATTGAGGCTGCGAACCGCCGCACTAAAACTTCGCTTCGCAGTGCCGTCATTGTTTTCCATCTGTGCCCGCTTGGCGCTTACCGCAAACAAAAAGTGGGCGTCCTTGAGCATTTGCTTATCGCGGCCAACAAACTTTGCCCCGCGAATGCCCTCGGCCAACTCCTGACGGCTTAACGTGAGAGCAAATCCGTCGCGCATGGTGACCCGGTAACCCTCGGCTATTTTTTTAACCTCTTTATAAATATCCGTCGGGCTCTGGCCAAACTTCGCCATCGCCGCCTTGATAGCCGATACCGTCACACAGTTACCATCAGGCCCCTGGCGGAACCCGCCCCAGATATCATCGGCCTTGGCCCCACCCCGCTTGCTGGAAAGATCCGGAAGATGAGTTGCCTGGGGATCAGGCATTGGCGTGTCCGGTTTCGGCACTACTCGCGGCTGGGGCACGGGCGTTGTGTCACGCGCAACGTTGGCGCTCTTGTCCGACAGCAGGCTTTGTAACTGGGTAAAAAACCGGGTGAACATTTCATGCAAGTTGTTAAGTAGCTGTGAACTCTGCTCCGTATCACGGACACTGCCCTGAGCGTTATTGTCATGGGATAAAGCGTTGCTGGTCGAAAAACCTATCCCCCTCGAAACGTTATTCATCGTCACTGCCACACCCGACTCACGTTGCAAGTACTCAGACTTTAGAACCACTCCACTGCTAATCGTCATACCAGTCATACACTCGCCTCTATTTACACAGTGCTCCCCGGCGTAACCAAGCACAGGGAGCAACCGCTTTCAGTTAGTTATGTGAATCTGTCAGGGGTTTACACCTTCGTCCGGCGACCGGTATCAACCCGCCAACTGTTATCGAACCGGCTCCGGCTACGCCGATTGAAGACCTCGTTCGAACGGTCTTCGGCGGGCCCCGGAGCCGTCAAATCCGTCTCCGGCGAAGGACGCACGTCTGGCGTCACTTCGGGCTGCGGCACTATTGGCGTTTCTGGATCGACTTCGGACTTAACGGGAGGCTGTGGAATGACTGGCGTTTTGTTATCGATGGCGGGTTTTAACGGCGGCTGAGGCACCACCGGGGTGTTGGCGTCAACCGTGGGTGTAACCGGCAGGTGCGGCACCACCACGGTTTTGCCATCGACGTCTCGCGTGACTGTCGCATGGGGGGCCACTTTCGTCTCAGGGTGAGGGCAGTGGCAGTTAAGCACCTGAACGGTCAGGTTAATATCATTCGTCAGCTTATTCTGCTGCTCGGCATCCGGCCTGACATTGGGCGCAGGGGCTGGAACCACTTTCGGTTGAGGGTCGGCCTCTGGCATCACCTTCGGCAGGACTTTGGCGTCCGGTACATCTTTGGGCGCCGGGCCCGGGACTACTTTCGGCTGTGGACTCGCCTCTGGCATCACCTTCGGCAGGACACTGGCGTCCGGTACATCTTTCGGCGCCGGGCCGGGGATTACCTTGGGTTGAGGGCTGGCTTCCGGCATCACCTTCGACTGCGGGCCTGTCTCTGGCGGCACTTTAGGTAAAGGGGCAGCGTCAAGCTCCCGCTTGGGCTGCCCCCCCTGGGCCGCCAACATGCTGCGTATGGCCTTGAAGGCATAATCAAACATCTCAAACAACTTTTCCAGAGCATCCTTGCTTACCGTAACGTTACTGTCTTTTGGCGCTAAGTCATTATTACGGATCACGGTGGTGGATAAACCATTGAGCGCCTGGTTATCGCGAGACTTATTAACCACCTGCTCTCGATCCAATGGACGATAGTCAGTATTCATGGGCACAGTAGTGTTAATCGACAGATTAGACATGGACTCATCCTTATTCGGCGTTCCTCTGAACCGGCGGGCGGTGCAGGGAACCCGTGTCTTCAATGGGAAGTAAAAACATGCACGAGTGTTGGCACTCCCTACTTTCGTGGGGCGTGAGGCGGTTGAGTTCCGATAATCGGGCTTCACATAAGGAAACCATAAGGCGAGCAGAGACTTTCTCCTATGGACATCCATAGAAAAGTCGTGTCCAGCCTCACCCTGTACGAAAACGCGCCCGATACATAGAGCAACAGTCAGTACCGCACGCAATTTAATGAAATCACGGATCCCAAATAAAACGGCGAACCTGTGTTAATTGCCACGCGCGCAAATACTTCAGCCCGGCCGGATCAACCTACTACGTGTAAAAATCCGGCATTACTAAAACCCGAAAAACAAAACAACTTACACATATAAAGAAACCACTCCACACAAAGAATACTTTCGCCACACCGACAACCACCCAGTTACTTCAAGAATTTATGCGCGAGGGTAATTTCAAGCAAAAAAAAGGGGCGCCCGAAGCGCCCCTGAAATAAACAATGAAACTTCTATATATATAAACTTAATCTTGCAACACCAACGCCTCAGGCCGCTGACCGGGCATCCCCAGCAATCGCCCCACTTGCTCCAGGTCAGTTTCCCGGCGCATCGCCGTAAATAACTCCACCGCCTCGGGGTAGTTGCGGGTCAGCATGGCCAGCCACTGCTTCAAACGACCCGGCGCCTGGCGCTCGGTCAGTTGCTCCACCGATTGCCGCCAGAACTCATGCAGCATTGGTTGCATCTGCGCCCAAGTCATCTCCACCACTTCTTCGCCCGCACGAGCAGCCGCAATCTGCCGGGCCAGGTCCGGGCGGGCCACCAGGCCGCGGCCGAGCATGATGTCTTCGACGCCGCTGATCTCGCGGCAACGTCGCCAGTCTTCAACGCTCCAGATATCGCCGTTGGCGAACACCGGCACCTTGACCACCTCCTGCACACGCGGGATCCACTCCCAGTGCGCCGGCGGCTTGTAGCCGTCGGTCTTGGTACGCGCATGCACCACGATATGCGCCGCACCGCCTTCAGCCAGGGCGGTGGCGCACACCAGGGCACCGTCCGGGCTGTCGAAGCCCAGGCGCATCTTCGCGGTAACGGGAATATGCGCAGGCACGGCGCGCCGTACGTGCTCGACGATCTGGTTGAGCAGCTCCGGCTCCTTGAGCAGCACCGCGCCGCCACGGGACTTGTTGACGGTCTTGGCCGGGCAGCCGAAGTTGAGGTCGACCACCTGGGAGCCCAGCTCGCAGGCCAAGGCGGCGTTTTCGGCGAGGCACACCGGGTCTGAACCCAGTAACTGCACGCGCAGTGGTACGCCGGCAGCGGTTTTGGCACCGTGCAGCAACTCAGGGGCGAGTTTGTGGAAATAGGCAGGCGTGAGCAGGCGGTCGTTGACCCGGATGAACTCGGTCACGCACCAATCAATACCGCCAACCCGGGTCAGCACGTCCCGCAGGATGTTGTCGACCAACCCCTCCATGGGCGCCAAAGCAATTTGCATGGAAAACACTCAACGAAAAACGTGGCGCAGTTTACGGGTTTCAGGCGCCGGAGGGTAATTCGCCTTGCAGCGCAGGGCCGTAACCCTCAAGAAATTCCGACGGCATGCGCTTGGGCTTGCCACTGGACAGCTCGATGCAGACAAAGGTGGTTTGCGCTCGCAGCAAGGTGGCACCGTCACGCGGGCGCACCAGCTGGAAGCGGCGGGTCATTTTCAGGCGCTGGTCCCAGTCGACGATCCAGGTGGCCAGCTGCAGCTCGTCGCCTTCGTAGCCCGCCGCGAGGTAATCGATCTCATGGCGCACCACCGCCATGGCGCGGTCCAGCCGGCGATACTCGGTGAGGTCCAGCCCCAGGCGCTGGGAGTGGCGCCAGGCGCAGCGTTCCAGCCAGGACACGTACACGGCGTTGTTGGCGTGCCCAAGCCCGTCGATGTCTTCGGTACCGACCTGAAGATCGATGATAAACGGCGTTGCCAAATCCCAGCCCATGCGGTGCTCCCGGTCGATTAATGTCGGCGGGGAGCAGTGTAACCCATGGTTCAGGCGGTTTGGCGCTCCGGCACGTGGCGGCCGGCCAGCAGTGCCAGTACGCCTTCGATCACGCGCGGGTCTGCCAGCACCTTCTGGTGGCCGCCCTGCTCCAGGCGCAGCAGGCGGCTGTCGAACCAGGCGTCATGGATCACCTGGCAGGCTTTGACCGAGACGAAGGTGTCGTCTTCGGCGTGCACGATCAGGCCCGGGATATTCATTTGATAGTGAGCGACGTCGAGGTGCTTGAGCGGCATACCCATCGTCAGTTCGACCTGCTGGATAAACGCCGAACGCGCCCGTGCCGGCAAACCGACCATGCCGGCAAAGCCGCGCAATACGTCGAGAAACCGTGAAGGTGCGGCGATGCTGACCAGCGCCTCGGTGCGCAACCCCAACTGCACCGCCAGCATCGCACTGGCGCCGCCCATGGAGTGACCGACGACAGCGTGCAACGGTGGCAGCTCGGCGGCCGCTTCCAGCATGGCGCGAGCAAACAGCAGCACATGGGCTTCCCGCCCCGGCGAGCGCCCATGGGCCGGACCGTCCAAGGCAATCACCGAATAACCCGCCTCCACCAATGCAGTGATCAGGCTGGCGAATTGCGTTGGGCGCCCTTCCCAACCGTGCATCAACAACACGGCCGGGCCCTGGCCCCATTTCAGCGCCGACAAGCCGAAACGCAAGGTGATGCGCTCCGATTGCGCCAGCAGCGGCAGCTCCCAGTCACGGGGCGGCAGATCCCGGGGCGTCATGAATACCCGACGCATCTTGCTGGCGACGGTTTGCGGCGCCAGCCGGCCCAAGGTGCCATTGACGCCACGAATCCAGTTCAACGTGCCCATCGCTCATTCCTCAGGCCAGAAGCCGTTCTTAACGCACTGCGGACTTGGCCGCGCGCAACACACGATCCGACAATTCGCCCGGGCCCAGGGCGCGGGCCAGGGACAAGCCGCCGATCATCAGCGCCATGTCGGCCAAGGCCTTGTCGGTGTCTTCGGGGCTGGCAGCCAGCTGGGCAGCCATCAATTCGCAATGCTCGTTCAGGGCCTGGCGGAACTCGTCTGGCAAGCGGCTCATCTCGCCCACGGTGGACGGAATAGGGCACGCCTGGGAAGTGGAGTCGCGGTGTTTGCGCGACAGGTAGAACGCTGCCACCAGGGCACGGCGCTCCTCGCCGGTCAGCGTCGAGTCCATGTCTTCAACAGCGGCGCGACGCCGGGCCAGCAACGCGGTGAAGGCCTCCAGCATCAACGCGTCCTTGCTTTCAAAGTGCGCGTAGAAACCACCGACGGTGAGCCCCGCAGCGCCCATCACTTCGCCAACACTCGGCTCGGCCGGGCCACGCTGGATCAAGGCGGCGCCGGCAGCTTGCAGAATACGTTCGCGGGTTTGTGCTTTTTTATCGTTCATCGTTGCCTCCGAATCTCATGCCTCGAATATTATTACCATAATAATATTTCGCAAGCCACCGGCATGACCATTGGTCAGAAGAACAGAGCGGATAGAGAAAGGAGGGATTGGCCAAACGCCAGACAAACAAAAGGGCCATTCAATAATTGAATGACCCTTAAAAATCCCGCAGAGCGGGTAATCGTGGCGTCCCCTAGGGGACTCGAACCCCTGTTACCGCCGTGAAAGGGCGGTGTCCTAGGCCACTAGACGAAGGGGACACAAACCTTCTGTACAACTGATCAGCGCTGAGAACTGATCGATTCAAGGACGGTGTGGCCAGACCTTGAACCTGTAAATTGGTGGAGCTAAACGGGATCGAACCGTTGACCTCTTGCATGCCATGCAAGCGCTCTCCCAGCTGAGCTATAGCCCCGGATTTTTCGCCTCGCGGCGCAGCAGACCTTTCGAACTGCTTGTTGAAACTGGCGTCCCCTAGGGGACTCGAACCCCTGTTACCGCCGTGAAAGGGCGGTGTCCTAGGCCACTAGACGAAGGGGACACAAACCTTCTGTACAACATGATCAGCGCTGAGAACTGATCGATTCAAGGACGGTGTGGCCAGACCTTGAACCTGTAAATTGGTGGAGCTAAACGGGATCGAACCGTTGACCTCTTGCATGCCATGCAAGCGCTCTCCCAGCTGAGCTATAGCCCCTCGTCGGTGAGGACGGGGCGAATCTTAATGGCGTATTCGAAACGTGTCAAATTTATTTTCAACAATTTTCAAAATTTTTTGCCGAGATAACAATCACTTACCGAGCAAACCCCGGAAAACCGGGGTTTGGCCGTTACAACAGCGTGCTTAAGCGATAGCGCCCAGCAGCTTTTCCCATTCCTTGTTTTCTTTCTTCGACACACCACCAAGCAAATCAAGGGCTTGGCGCAGACGGAAACGCGTCAGGTCCGGGCCCAGGATTTCCATCGCGTCGAGTACGGAGACCGAACTGGCATGCCCGGTGATCGCGGCAAACATCAGTGGCATGGCGTCGCGCAGTTTCAATTCCAGGGATTCAACCACCGCCTGGATCGTCGCGGTGATTGCATCCTTCTCCCACTGGCGCAGGCTTTCGAGCTTCCACAGGATCAACTGCATCAACTGGCGAACCTGGTCACCCGAGAGCTTCTTCGACTCAAACAGCTTGGGATCCGGGTTCACGCCACCGGCAAAGAAGAAACTCGCCAACGGTGCCACCTGGCTGAACGTCTCTACCCTGCCCTGCACCAGCGGCGCGATCTTCATCATGTACTCGGGGTTCAACGCCCACTGCTGCACACGGCTGGCGAACTCTTCCACCGGCAGGTCACGCAGCCACTGGCCGTTGAGCCACGAGAGTTTCTCGATGTCGAAGATCGGCCCGCCGAGGGACACGCGGGACAAGTCGAAGTTATCGACCATTTCCTGCAGCGAGAACTTCTCGCGCTCGTCCGGCATCGACCAGCCCATGCGGCCCAGGTAGTTGAGCATCGCTTCCGGCATGAAGCCCATGCGCTCGTAGAAGGTCACCGAGGTCGGGTTCTTGCGCTTGGACAGCTTGCTCTTGTCCGGGTTACGCAGCAGCGGCATATAGCACAGCTGCGGTTGTTCCCAGCCGAAGTACTCGTACAGCAGGATCAGTTTCGGCGCAGACGGCAGCCACTCTTCGCCACGCAGCACGTGGGTGATGCCCATCAGGTGATCGTCGACCACGTTGGCCAGGAAGTACGTCGGCAGGCCGTCGGTCTTCATCAGCACTTGCATGTCCATGCGGTCCCACGGGATCTCGACGTCGCCGCGCAGCATGTCCGGCACCACGCACACGCCTTCACTCGGCACCTTCATGCGGATAACGTGCGGCTCGCCGGCGGCCAGGCGCCGGGCCACTTCTTCTTTCGACAGCAGCAGTGCGCGGCCGTCATAACGCGGAGTTTCGCCACGGGCCTGTTGCTCGGCGCGCATCTGGTCCAGCTCTTCGGCGGTGCAGAAGCACGGGAAGGCGTGGCCCATGTCGACCAACTGCTGGGTGTACTGCTTGTAGATGTCGCTGCGCTCGCTCTGGCGATACGGGCCGTGGGGGCCGCCGACGTCCGGGCCTTCAGCCCAGGTAATGCCCAACCAGCGCAGGGCATCGAAAATCTGCTGTTCCGACTCACGGGTGGAACGCAGTTGATCGGTGTCTTCGATCCGCAGGATGAATTCACCGCCATGCTGCTTGGCAAAGCAGTAGTTGAACAAGGCGATGTAAGCAGTACCTACGTGGGGATCCCCAGTAGGCGATGGCGCGATGCGCGTGCGGACGGTGGTCATGGCGGGTCTCGAATTGGCGATAAAACTGAAAATGAAACAAGGGGCGAATGGTAACAGCCCCAAGCCCTTGGGCTCCAGCGTGCGGAGGCGAACAAAGGGCATATGAGACAAGCTCCGGTCTCAAGACTCGACATGGCTATTTGCCAGACCGTTCGCTGGCTATATTCCATTACCTTTTGTTACCGACATGATCGCCATGCCTGCCCCGCTCAAACGCCGCCTGTTTATCTTCCTGTTTATCGTGGTCCTGATCGCCGCGGGCTTTTTCGCCCAGTGGTTCTTCAAGGGCCGCTTTTATGAAAGCACCGACAACGCCTACGTCCAGGGCGAAATCACCCGGGTCTCCAGCCAGTTGGGCGCGCGCATCGTCGAGGTCATGGTCGGTGATAACGAACACGTGGAAAAAGGCCAACTGCTGGTCAGACTCGAAGGCGACGACTTCCACCTCGCCGTCGACCGCGCCAACGCCGCCCTGGCCATGCGCGAAGCCGAGCGCGTGCAGGCCCAGAGCAAACTCACCCAGCAAGCCAGCCTGATTGCCGCCAGTGAAGCCAAGGTGTCCTCCAGCCAGGCCACCCTCGGCCGCTCGCAGATCGACCTGAACCGCGCGCAAACCTTGCGCAAGCCCGGCTACGTCTCGGAAGAACGGGTGACCACCCTCGACGCCGACAACCACATCGCCCGTTCCCAGGTGACCATGGCCCAGGCCGACCTGCAGGGCCAGCGCCAGCAGGTCAACGCACTGAACGCCGAGATCAAGCGCCTCGACGCGATGATCGCCAACGCCAGGACCGACCTGGCCCAGGCCGAACTGAACCTGACCCGCAGCGAAATCCACGCCCCCATCAGCGGCCTGATCGGCCAGCGCGCCGCGCGCAATGGCCAATACGTACAGGCCGGCGCCTACCTGCTGTCGATCGTCCCCGACCAGGACATCTGGGTGCAGGCCAACTTCAAGGAAACCCAGATCGGCCACATGCAACCCGGGCAAACCGCCGAGCTGACCTTTGATGCCTACGGCGACACCCCGATCGAAGGCCGCGTCGCCAACCTGTTCGGGGCCTCCGGCGCGCAATTCAGCCTGCTGCCGCCGGACAATGCCACGGGCAACTTCACCAAGGTCGTACAACGGATTCCGGTCAAGCTGACCTTCGCCGCTGACAACCCGCTGCAGGGCAAAATCCGCCCGGGCATGTCGGTGACGGTCAAAGTGAACATCCAAGACCCGCACGATGGCCGGTGATCAACTGCTGCCGCCGGTCGGCGAACCGACTCGGCGCGACTGGATCGCGGTGATGAGCGTGATGCTCGGCGCCTTTATGGCGGTACTCGACATCCAGATCACCAACTCGTCCCTCAAGGACATCCAGGGCGCGCTGTCGGCCACCCTGGAAGAAGGCTCGTGGATTTCCACCTCCTACCTTGTGGCCGAAATCATCATGATCCCGCTCACCGCCTGGCTGGTGCAGCTGTTGTCGGCACGCCGGCTGGCGGTGTGGGTGTCCGGTGGGTTCCTGATCGCCTCGCTGATGTGCTCCATGGCCTGGAGCCTGGAAAGCATGATTGTGTTCCGCGCCTTGCAGGGCTTTACCGGCGGAGCGCTGATCCCGCTGGCATTCACCCTCACCCTGATCAAGTTGCCCGAACATCACCGCCCCAAAGGCATGGCCATGTTCGCCATGACCGCCACCTTCGCCCCCTCCATCGGGCCGACCATTGGCGGCTGGCTCACCGAAAACTGGGGCTGGGAATACATCTTCTACATCAACATCCCGCCGGGCCTGATCATGATCGCCGGGCTGCTGTACGGCCTGGAAAAAAAGGCGTCCAACTGGGACCTGCTCAAAAGCACCGACTACCTCGGCATCGTCACCATGGCCGTGGGTCTTGGGTGTTTGCAGGTGTTCCTGGAAGAAGGCCATCGCAAAGACTGGCTGGAATCGAGCCTGATCCTCAGCCTGGGCACCGTCGCCCTGCTGAGCCTGATCACTTTTGTGATCGTGCAGATGTCCAAGCCCAACCCGCTGATCAACCTGCGCATCCTCGGCAATCGCAACTTCGGGCTGTCGAGTATTTCGAGCCTGGGGATGGGCGTGGGGTTATACGGCTCGATTTATCTGCTGCCGCTGTACCTGGCGCAGATCCAGAACTACAACGCCCTGCAAATCGGCGAAGTGATCATGTGGATGGGGGTTCCGCAGCTGTTTTTGATTCCGCTGGTGCCCAAGCTGATGAAATACGTGTCGCCCAAGTGGCTGTGCACCCTGGGGTTCGGGCTGTTCGGGCTGGCGAGTTTTTCGTCGGGGGTGCTCAACCCGGACTTTGCCGGCGACCAGTTCAACCGCATCCAGATCATCCGCGCACTGGGGCAGCCATTGATCATGGTGACGATTTCGTTGATTGCCACGGCGTACATCCTGCCGAAGGACGCAGGGTCGGCGTCGAGCCTGTTCAATATCCTGCGAAACCTCGGCGGGGCGATCGGGATTGCGCTGCTGGCGACGCTGCTGGATGCGCGTACCAAGACCTACTTTGATTATCTGCGGGAGGCGATTGTGCCGACCAATCCGCAGGTGGCGGAGCGGATGGCGACGTTGACCGAGAAGTTTGGGAGTGAGACGGCGGCGTTGGGCAAGTTGAGCGAGATAGCGCATCAGCAGGCGCAGATCATGGCGTACAACGATGCGTTTCACTTTGTGGGGTTGGCGCTGGGGATCAGCATGGTGGCGATCTTGTTGACCAAGGCGTTGCCGCCGGGGCTCAAGGCTGGGGAATCCCACTGAATAACTGTGTACACCAAACCTGTGGTGAGGGGGCTTGTCCCCCTCACCACAGAAGCTGCATCGCTGCACATCAGACAGCCAACAGACGCTCGCGCAACTTGCCAATCTCATCGCGCATCTGCGCCGCCGCTTCAAACTCCAGGTCCCGCGCCAACTGATACATCTTCTCTTCCAGCTGGCGAATACGCTTGGTGATCTCGCTCGGCGAACGCAATTCGGCTTCGTACTTGGCGTTCTCCTCGGCCGCCTTGGCCATGCCCTTGCGCTTCTTGCTGCGCGAGCCCGGTACGGTGGCGCCTTCCATGATGTCGGCCACGTCCTTGAACACGCCCTTCGGTGTGATGCCGTTCGCAAGGTTGTAGGCAATCTGCTTGTCGCGACGACGCTCGGTCTCGCCAATCGCGCGCTCCATGGAACCGGTGATCCGGTCCGCATACAGAATCGCCCGGCCATTGAGGTTACGCGCCGCGCGGCCAATGGTCTGGATCAACGAGCGCTCGGAACGCAAGAAGCCCTCCTTGTCCGCATCCAGAATCGCCACCAGGGACACTTCCGGCATATCCAAACCTTCCCGCAGCAGGTTGATGCCCACCAGCACATCAAAGGTGCCCAGGCGCAGGTCGCGGATGATTTCCACGCGTTCCACGGTGTCGATGTCCGAGTGCAAGTAGCGCACACGCACGCCGTGGTCGGCCAGGTAATCGGTCAAGTCTTCAGACATGCGCTTGGTCAGCGTGGTGACCAGCACCCGCTCTTCCAGGGCCACACGCTTGGTGATTTCCGACAGCAAGTCGTCCACCTGAGTCAGCGCCGGGCGGATTTCGATTTGCGGGTCCACCAGGCCGGTCGGGCGCACCAGTTGTTCAATCACACGCCCGGCATGTTCGGCCTCGTAGTTGCCCGGCGTCGCCGAGACAAAAATCGTCTGCGGGCTGATGCCTTCGAACTCGTCGAAACGCATCGGCCGGTTATCCAGCGCCGACGGCAGGCGGAAGCCGTATTCCACCAGCGTTTCTTTACGCGAACGGTCACCTTTGTACATCGCCCCCACCTGCGGCACGCTGACGTGGGACTCGTCGATCACCAGCAAGGCGTCATCCGGCAGGTAATCAAACAGGGTGGGCGGCGCCTGGCCAGACTCGCGGCCCGAGAGGTAGCGCGAGTAGTTTTCGATACCGTTGCAGTAGCCCAGTTCGAGGATCATCTCCAGGTCGAAGCGGGTGCGCTGCTCCAGGCGCTGGGCTTCCACCAGCTTGTTGTTGGAGCGCAGGTATTCCAGGCGCTCCACCAGTTCGCCCTTGATGCCCTCGATGGCGCCCATCAGGGTTTCACGCGGGGTCACGTAGTGGCTTTTCGGGTAGAAGGTGAAGCGCGGCAGTTTGCGGATCACTTCGCCGGTCAACGGGTCGAAGGCCGACAGGCTCTCGACTTCATCATCGAACAGCTCGATGCGGATCGCTTCCAGGTCGGATTCCGCCGGGTAGATGTCGATCACATCCCCACGCACGCGGAAGCTCGCCCGGGCGAAATCCATGTCGTTGCGGGTGTATTGCAGGCTCGTCAGGCGGCGCAGCAGTTCGCGCTGGTCGAGTTTGTCGCCACGGTCGACGTGCAGCACCATCTTCAAATAGGTTTCCGGGCTGCCCAGACCGTAGATACACGACACCGTGGTGACGATGATCGCGTCCTTGCGCTCCAGCAGCGCCTTGGTCGCCGACAGCCGCATCTGCTCGATGTGGTCGTTGATCGAGGCGTCTTTCTCGATAAAGGTGTCGGACGACGGCACGTAGGCTTCCGGCTGGTAGTAGTCGTAGTAGGAAACGAAGTACTCCACCGCGTTGTTCGGAAAGAACGCCTTGAACTCGCCATACAGCTGCGCGGCCAGGGTCTTGTTCGGCGCCAGCACCAGGGTCGGGCGGTTCACCTGGGCGATCACGTTGGCAATGCTGAAGGTCTTGCCGGAGCCGGTCACCCCGAGCAAGGTCTGGTGCGCCAGGCCGGCCTCGATGCCCTCGACCATCAGGCGGATGGCTTCCGGTTGATCGCCGGCGGGCTCGAAGCGGGTGACTAGCTGGAAATCCGACATAACGTACCTCTTGAGTCACCCCGGGGCCGGAAAAAGCAGCGGGGACGAAAAAGACCGCGACCCGCGGCTGTTCGGCGCAGGTTGCAGGAAAAAACCATGATAGCTGTAGAAGTGGAGGCGAATGTGACGGGTTTCAAGGCAATCGTCCTACATGCCTTCGGCCACCAATGTTGCAATAAGACTAACGGTCGGTAAATAAACCGAAAAACTTGGCCGAAAAGCCGTTTCGGCTGTCGCCGTGAGCCCTGATGGCCTCTATACTAGCTCCCCGTTTGTGCACCGCTCTAGTGCATTCGGCTGGAGCGCGACACGTCCCTCCACTCTCTATAGAGCTGCCGCAAAAATGAGCCTGTTCTCCGCTGTCGAAATGGCACCACGCGATCCAATCCTGGGCCTCAACGAAGCATTCAACGCCGATACCCGAACCACCAAGGTCAACCTTGGCGTGGGCGTTTACTGCGACGAGGAGGGGAAGATTCCACTCTTGCGTGCCGTTGCCGAAGCGGAAGCCATTCGAGTGGCGCAACACGCCGCCCGTGGCTACTTGCCGATCGACGGTATCGTCGCCTACGACCAGGCCGTGCAAAAGCTGCTGTTCGGCGCTGAGTCGCCACTGATCAGCTCCGGCCGTGTGATCACGGCCCAGGCAGTCGGCGGCACCGGCGCTCTGAAAATCGGCGCAGACTTCCTCAAGCAACTGCTGCCCAACGCCGTCGTCGCCATCAGCGACCCGAGCTGGGAAAACCACCAGGCGCTGTTTGAAAAAGCCGGCTTCCCGGTACAGACCTATCGCTACTACGACGCCGCCACCCACGACGTCAACCGCGCCGGCCTGCTGGAAGACCTCAACGCCCTGCCGCCGCAGTCCATCGTCGTGCTGCACGCCTGCTGCCACAACCCGACCGGCGTCGACCTGAGCCCGGCCGACTGGCAACAAGTGCTGGACGTGGTCAAGGCGAAAAACCTCGTGCCGTTCCTCGACATGGCCTACCAGGGCTTTGGCGACGGCATCGACGAAGACGCCGCGGCCGTGCGCCTGTTTGCTGAATCGGGCCTGACTTTCTTTGTGTCCAGCTCGTTCTCCAAGTCGTTCTCGCTGTACGGCGAGCGCGTGGGCGCCCTGTCCATCGTCACCGACTCCAAGGAAGAAAGCGCGCGCATCCTGTCCCAGGTCAAGCGTGTGATCCGCACCAACTACTCCAACCCGCCGACCCACGGCGCGGCGATCGTGGCAGCGGTGCTGAACAACCCTGAGCTGCGCGCCCAGTGGGAAGCGGAACTGGCCGAAATGCGCCTGCGCATCCGCGGCATGCGCGAGCAGATGGTGGCTGACCTGGCCAAGGCTGCTCCGGGCCACGACTTCAGCTTCGTCGGTCGCCAGCGCGGGATGTTCTCCTACTCCGGCCTGAGCGTTGAGCAAGTGACCCGCCTGCGCAGCGAGTTTGGTATCTACGCGCTGGACACTGGCCGCATCTGTGTGGCGGCGTTGAACCAGAAGAACATCGATGCCGTGACCAAGGCTATCGTTCAGGTGCTGTAAGCCTGTTGTGATGCACAAAAAGGGGAAGCCGGTGGCTTCCCCTTTTTGTTGCTGATGTTCCGTCCTGAATAAGGTTTACACCTTCTGACCCATTCTCAGGAGGGAGTAATGAATACGGGAGAAAGGCGCAGTCAGCGTGATTACACGCTAACCTTTAAATTGTCGGTCGTCGATCAGGTCGAAAAAGGCGAGTTGAGTTATAAAGAGGCTCAAGAGCGCTATGGCATTCAGGGTAAAACGACTGTACTGAATTGGTTACGCAGGCATGGTCGGCAGGACTGGAGTCAAGGCGCGTCCATTCGCTCCAAGAGACCTCGTTCCATGGATGAGCCCGATAAACCGCTGACACCCGAACAGCGAATCAAAGAGCTTGAAGAAAAGCTTGCCCAAGCCAACCAGAAAGCTCAGTTTTTCGAAGCCGTCGTTGATGTTTTGAAGAACGACTTCGGTGTTTCTGTCGTAAAAAAGCGATCCGGCAAGTCCTCTCCCAGGGGCAGATCCAAGACCTGAGCATTAGTCGGGCTTGCCAGTTCATGGGGATTTCCCGCCAGGCTTATTACAAGCGCAACCGGGCGTGTGATGCCCGGGCCCGTCATGCCCAGGAAGTGATGGGATTCGTGAGGGAAAAGCGACTTCGGCAACCGCGCATTGGCACCCGAAAACTTCACAATCTAATGCGCACTGAGCCAGAAGTGACCGTAAAGGTTGGTCGAGACCGTTTATTCGATATCTTGCGAGATCGGCGCGAACTGGTTCCCCGCAGACGGGCCTATCACAAAACGACAGACAGCCATCATCGCTTTCGCCGTCATCCAAACCGGCTCAAAGATGGGCCGATTCAGGTAGTCGCCAAGGCGCCAGAGCAAGTATGGGTTGCGGACATCACCTACTTACCAACGCAAACGGGTGTGGCTTATCTGAGTTTGATCACCGATGCGTACTCTCGAAAAATCGTGGGGCACCATATCCATGAAAGCTTGCACGCCGAATCGGTGATCCAGGCGTTCAAAAAAGCCCTCAAGCAGCGGACAACGGAACAACGCCTGGTGCATCACTCGGACAGAGGCGTCCAATACTGCTCCGAGCTTTATCAGCGGTTGCATGCCAAGTACGGCATCACCTGCTCAATGACCGATGGCTACGACTGCTACCAAAATGCATTGGCTGAGCGTGTGAATGGGATTTTGAAAAACGAGTTATTGCTGCATCGCCCCAAAGATTTTGCAGAGGCCATCCGGATGGTAGACGAGTCGGTGCTGATCTATAACAACGAGCGGCCTCATCTGTCGCTGAAATACAAAACGCCCGATGCGGTGCATCGGGCGTTTTGAGGCTAAAACAGGTGTAAACCTATTTCAGGACTAGACATGAAACACTCTTTTGTGAACACCGAACCTGTGGTGAGGGGGCTTGTCCCCCGTTGGGCTGCGCAGCGGCCCTAAAACCTGCCACCGTGAACTTTCTGAATGAATGCAGTGCCTGAATCAGGGCCGCTTCGCGCCCCAACGGGGGACAAGCCCCCTCACCACAGGATGGGTGGCTGCCTTGAGAAGTGCGTGGTGAGCCTTAAAAATTCGCTGCTTTCAGTCCGCTACCCCTAGACTGACAGCAAGACTGTCCCTTCCCCATGAGTACCCTATGAGAAACGACGACCTGGACCTGCGTGCCGACCGCGACGAACTGGACCACTTCACCCCGCGCCCAACCCCCGTCAAGCGCCAGAAAAGCCTGGTGCTGCAAGTCGCCCTCGGCGTGTTCCTCGGTGGCCTGGCGTTGTGGCTGGTGCAACTGGGCGCCGGCGCCCTGATGGCCAAGCTGGCTTTGGGCACCTTCCAGTTCGGCGGCTGACCAATACCCAATGTGGAAGCCGTCGAGCTTCAGCGAGGCCGCGATGGCGGTGGGTCAGGCACCCTCAATGTCGACTGTGCCGACGCCATCGCAGCCTCGCTGAAGCTCGACAGCTCCCACAGGGGATCTACTCCCGCCTTCAGTCCGCTCTCTTGTGGCCGGTGCAACTCGGTGCAAGCAGACACGCTGCAATTTGGCGGCCGACAAAGATCAAATGTGGGAGCCGTCGAGCTTTAGCGAGGCCGCGATAGCGGTGGGTCAGGCAGCCTCAATACAAAAAACCTGTTAAGCCTTCAGTCCACGCTCTTCCAGCAATCGCACAAAACTGTTCAAACTCTGCGACACCGTGCCCCGGCGCCAGATCAGCCAGGTCTTCAATATCCGAAACGTATCGGTCAGCGGCCACACGCTCACCGTCGTAAACCCCGGCATGCTTTCCAGCATGCTGCGCGGCATCAGCGCCAGCCCCGCACCGGCGCTCACGCACGCCAGCATCCCGTGATAAGACTCCATCTCGAAGATCTTCCCCGGCACCGCGCCATCCTGTGAGAACCAACGCTCAAAGTGGTGCCGGTACGAACAGTTCGAGCGAAACGTGTAGATGCTCTCCCCGCTCACATCCTGCCCCCGGGTGATCGGCGCATGGTGCAGCGGTGCAATCACCACCATCTCTTCCTCAAACACCGCCACGCCTTCGAGCGTCGCGTGCAGCACCGGCCCATCGACAAACGCCGCCGCCAGCCGCCCCGACAACACGCCCTCGATCATCGTCCCGGACGGCCCGGTGGTCAGGTCCAGCTCGACCTTGGCGTGTTTCTGGTTATACGCCGCCAGCAACGCCGGTATGCGCACCGCCGCCGTACTCTCCAGCGAGCCCAGGGCAAACGCGCCCTGGGGCTCCTCCCCCGCCACCGTCGCACGTGCTTCCTGCACCAGGTCGAGAATGCGCCGGGCATAGCCAAGAAAATTCCACCCGGCCGGCGATAACCGCAGCCGGCTTTTCTCGCGAATAAACAAATCCACGCCCAGGTCCTGCTCCAACTGCTTGATCCGCGTAGTCAGGTTCGACGGCACCCGATGGATCAACTGCGCGGCGGCGCTGATGCTGCCTTGCTCGGCAACGGCTTTGAAAATTTCCAGCTGGACCAGATCCAAGTCATTCTCCAAACGTGAATGTATTGCTTAATATTATTCAGTTTCCGAAAAAGATACAGCCCCGTACGCTGGCCTCCATACCATTCACTGCGCAGGACGGTGCCATGAGCCAGATTTCTTCCCAGACCCACGCCTTGTCGATCAACCCCGCCAACGGTGAAACGGTCGCCAGCTACCCGTATGAAACCGAGGCGCAGCTGGATGCCGCCCTCACCCGCTCGATCAATGCCTTCCGCAACGGCCGCAATACGCCTGTCGCCCAGCGCGCCGAATTGCTGCTGGCGCTGGCCAGTACCCTGCGTGACCAGGCCGAAGAAATGGCCCGGATGATCACCCTGGAAATGGGCAAACCCATTGCCCAGGCCCGTGGCGAAATCGAAAAATGTGCGCAACTGGCCGAGTGGTACGCCGCCCACGGCCCGGCCATGCTCGCCCCGGAAGCCACCCTGGTGGACAACGGCACCGCCCAGATCGAATATCGCCCGCTGGGCCCGATCCTCGCCGTGATGCCGTGGAACTTCCCGGTATGGCAAGTGCTGCGCGGCGCCGTGCCGACCATGCTCAGCGGCAACACCTACGTGCTCAAACACGCGCCTAACGTGATGGGCAGCGCGTACCTGATGAAACAAGCCTTCCAGCGCGCCGGCTTCGCCGATGGCCTGTTCGAAGTGATCAACGTCACCCCGGACGGCGTGTCCAAAGCCATCACCGACCCGCGCATCGCCGCCGTCACCCTCACCGGCAGCGTGCGTGCCGGCATGGCCATCGGCTCCCAGGCCGGTGCCGCGCTGAAGAAATGTGTACTGGAACTGGGCGGCTCCGACCCGTTCATCGTGCTCAACGACGCCAACCTCGACGAAGCCGTGCAAGCCGCCCTGATCGGTCGCTTCCAGAACTCCGGCCAGGTGTGCGCCGCCGCCAAGCGCCTGATCATCGAAGAAGGCGTGGTGGAAGCCTTCACCGCCAAATTCCTCGAAGCCAGCCGCAACCTGGTGATGGGTGACCCAACCGCCACCGACACCTACATCGGCCCGATGGCCCGCTTCGACCTGCGGGACGAACTCGACGGCCAGGTCCAGGCCACCCTGGCCGAAGGCGCCACCCTGCTGCTGGGCGGCCATAAAGTCGAAGGCGCGGGCAACTACTACGCCCCCACCGTGCTGGCCAACGTCACCGACCAGATGACCTCGTTCAAACAGGAACTGTTCGGGCCGGTCGCCTCCATCATCACCGCCCGCGATGCGGACCATGCCGTGGCCCTGGCCAACGACAGCGAGTTCGGCCTCACCGCCAGCGTGTTCACCACCGATCCGGAAAAGGCGCGCAGCATTGCCAACCAACTGGAAACCGGCGGCATCTTCATCAACGCCTACAGCGTGTCCGATCCTCGGGTCTCGTTTGGTGGCGTGAAAAAGAGCGGCTTCGGGCGGGAGTTGTCGCACTTCGGCGTACGGGAATTCTGCAACGCGCAGACAGTGTGGCTTAACCGCAAGTAATTCAGCACCTGCTCTATCCACCCACAGGAAGAGAACCCAGGTAGCATTCGCTACCCGGGTCTTGCGAAGAGATTCAATCGCAGGGCGCCACCACGTTCATTCCAAACCAGGGACGGTAGGTAACATGGCTGAAGCGTTTCAACGGTTGGCAGACAGCATCGGCATCGAACTCCCTGAGCGCTTGTTGGCGCTCTTGAACGCGGCCGAACTGAACCCGCGTCTCCTCAGCTACTTTGTTGATTTCTTCTGGATAGATGTCGAGCAGGCCCAACGGGAGATCGATGAGTGGCTCAACCCGGTTGAGCAATCAGGTCGCACATTCCTGCCGTTTGCCACCAGCGGAGGCGGCGAGCATTACTGCTGGGTTCGACTTGAGAATGGCTGTTCGGGAGTGGCGCAGATTCTCCATTACGGGCAAACCACCTCACTCGCGCATGCGGATATTTCCTCATTCCTGACCAGTGAATACGTGTGCGTCGCCACCGATCTTTCATGGCTCGCACCTCAAGCGGATGCCGGCGCCACACTGGCAAGTGAAGTCGAATTGATCCGCGCGGCACTGTCACCCAAGGACTACGCGTTTCTTCAAAAGCTGTTTGCCAGCCCGCGCGCCTCCCGAAGTTACAGACCGGGCCCGAGAAGCGCGCAGAAGATGGTTGACTCATTCATTTCCCAGGACGAAGCACAACGGATACTCGACACCCTGCGCAACCCGGTCCACAGCGAATTCGAAGTACTGCGTGACTGGATGCGCTAGCGGCCAGATTGGTTAAGCACCGTCACATACGCACTGAACATATCCGCCATCGCGTCCGCGTAGGCAATGATTTGCACCTCGGTGCGCGGGCTTCCCGAGAACTCCTTTGCCACCGAACTGAAGGTGGTAGCGATCAAATCGCACGCCAGTAGGCGAGTGGCGTCCGGCACCTGCGGCAGTAATTCAAACATGAACGTCTGGAAGATGTTTTGTCCCTCCGCCCGAACCTCATGGGCCTCCGGCGCGTCACGGTAAAGCGGTGCCGCATCGCTCAGGGCGACCCGCATCTGCGCCTCATCACATTCCGAACGAATAAACGCATGCACCAGGGTGCGCAGCCGCTCAAGAGGCGGTTGACTCACGTCCTCCAGGATCCGGCTGAGCATTTGCGAGGTTTGCTGCCACTCATCCGTCTGCAACCGGAACAGGATGGCCGCCTTGTTGGGGAAATACTGGTACACCGAGCCCACACTGACGCCGGCCTTTTCCGCGACCCGTGCCGTGGTGAAACGGCTGGCGCCTTCCTTGGCCAAAACCTGAATAGCCGCTTCCAGAATGGCCGACACCAACTCGGTGGATCGCGCCTGTTTGGGCTCTTTGCGTGAGGAAATCTGCGAGGTCTGGCGGTCGGTCATGGCGCGTTCCTGCGGCTGGGCGAATGCGAATAGCGAATGTGACGAATTGTTCGCATACTTTAAATGCGACGAATCATTCGCATACTAGCCCGGCGCCTCCCGGCGCTCAACCTGCAACAGGACATCCCCATGAATACCCTTACCTCAGCCCCGATGGCGGCCCTGATTGAACGACTGTACACACAGGCCGATGCCGTCTCGAGCCCTGCTTTCACCACCATGCCCCACGAAGAACGCAACCGCCTGATGCACAGCAAGACTGAATACCTCGAATTCTACGGCCAGCTGAAAGACCTGTGGCTGCCGGTCTCCCGCGACACCGGCACCCTGCTTTACATGCTGGCACGCAGCGCAAAAGCCCGAGCCATCATCGAGTTCGGCACCTCGTTCGGCCTGTCCACCCTGCACCTGGCAGCCGCCCTGCGGGACAACGGCGGCGGCACGCTGATCACCAGCGAGTTCGAACCGTCGAAGATCGTCCTGGCGCGGGAGCACCTGGTGCAAGGCGGCGTGAGCGACCTGGTGGATATTCGCGAAGGTGATGCCCTGGTCACACTCGCGAGCGGCCTGCCCGACAGCGTCGACCTGCTGCTGCTCGACGGCGCCAAGGCGCTGTATGGCGATGTACTCAGCCTGGTGGAAAGCCGCCTCAAGCCCGGCGCGTTGATCGTCGCCGACAACACCAACTACTGCCCCGACTACCTGGCCCGCGTGCGCTCCCCGGCACACGGCTACCTGTCGGTGCCGATCGGCGACGACGTCGAGCTTTCCGTACGTCTGGGCTAATGCCCCTCATCGGAGGATTCGAGGCACCCGTGCAAGAGTGCGAGGTTTATACTCGGCCCCCTCGCACTTAACTCACAGCCTTCGAAACGAGATACCCGATGAGCCTTTCTCTCTCTGCAACCCCTGCGCGCAAACCGGTCGCGCCACTGCTGGCGTTTGCCATCCTGGTGCTGGGCGCCGCCTTCCTGCAAAACAGCGTGGGCGCGCGCCAAGTGCTGTTGCTGGTGGTCGGCGCCGCGCTGGGCCTGACGCTGTACCACGCTGCGTTCGGCTTTACCTCGGCCTGGCGGGTATTCATCACCGACCGGCGCGGCGCGGGTTTGCGTGCACAGATGGTGATGCTGGCGATTGCCGTGGTGCTGTTCTTCCCCGCGCTGGGAGCCGGCACGTTGTTCGGCCAACCGGTGGTCGGGCTGGTGGCGCCGGCCGGGGTGTCGGTGGTGTTCGGGGCATTCATCTTCGGTATCGGCATGCAACTGGGCGGCGGCTGTGCGTCCGGCACCCTGTTCACCGTGGGCGGCGGTAATGCGCGCATGCTGGTGACCCTGTTGTTCTTTATCTGCGGTTCGTTGATCGCCACCCACCACGTCGACTGGTGGTTCTCGCTGCCGTCGTTCCCGGCCGTTTCCATCGTCAAAAGCTTCGGCGTCGTGCCGGCCTTGCTGCTGAGCCTGGCGGTGTTCGGGATCATCGCAGCCGTCACCGTGCGCCTGGAAAAAGGCCGTCACGGGCAACTCGAAACCGGCGTCACCAGCGAACACCAGGGCCTGCGCCGCTTCCTGCGCGGGCCATGGCCATTGGTGTGGGGCGCGATTGGTCTGGCCCTGCTCAACTACGCCACCCTGGCACTGGCCGGACGGCCATGGGGCATCACCTCGGCGTTTGCCCTATGGGGCGCCAAGGTCGCCAGCGGATTGGGCGTGGACGTCGCCAGTTGGGCGTTCTGGCAGATGCCGGGCAATGCCAAAGCCCTGGCGGCGCCGGTGTGGGAAGACGTCACGAGTGTGATGGACATCGGCATCATCCTCGGTGCGCTGTTGGCTGCGGGCCTGGCCGGGCGTTTCGCCCCCAGCCTGAAGATTCCGGCACGCTCGCTGTTCGCGGCGGTGATCGGTGGCCTGCTGCTGGGTTACGGCTCGCGCCTGGCCTATGGCTGCAACATCGGTGCGTACTTCAGCGGTATCGCGTCGGGCAGCCTGCACGGCTGGGTGTGGTTGGTGGCGGCGTTTGTCGGCAACAGCGTGGGCGTGCGGTTGCGGCCGTTCTTCTTTGCGGGTGAACGGCCGCAAGTGGCGTTGAGCGGGTGCTAAGGCACGACTAGCAGGATCACGACGACATGACCAACCCGTCCTCCAACGCCGACTTCATGCGCCTCGCCCTCGCCCAGGGCCGCTTGGCGCTGCCCAAGTGCCTGCCAAACCCGCCAGTGGGTTGCGTGTTGGTGAGGGATAACGCGGTGATCAGCCAAGGCCATACACAGCCGCCGGGGCTGCATCACGCGGAGGCAATGGCGCTGGGCAACGTGTCCGGTGATTGCTCCGGGGTCACTGCATTTGTGACGCTGGAGCCCTGCTCCTTTCACGGCCGCACGCCGTCCTGTGCGCTGGCCTTGATCAAAAGCGGCGTCGAGAAAGTGTTTGTTGCGATGCTGGATCCCGACCCGCGAAACTCGGGAGCAGGCGTAAAAATGCTGCAGGATGCGGGGATTACCGTGGAGGTCGGTTTGCTGGCAGAGGACGCGGCCAAAGACCTGGCCGAGTTTCTGGTGCGCAAGTAGGAGCCGGCTTGCCGGCGATGGTCGTCAACGATGACGCTGGTACGCTGGATGAACGCAGCGCTCTCGGATTTTTCGCCGGCAAGCCGGCTCCTACAGGGGAAGGCCCGCCCTCGCGAAAAGCCTTGGAGAGCCCCAACACCTGCCGCGAGACTTTCCTCTCAACATCATCGGCTTTTTGAAATCACTCCACTCATGTACTCGTTCAAATCACGAAAGTCCTGAACCTTCCAGGTGAACGGCGACAGCTTCACACCGTTCTCGCGCAACGTTCTGGGAATCAGGTCGCCATTTGGACGAAGAATGATGGATGACACGATAACGCCCGGATAATCACTCAGTCGCTTCTTGAAAGTGGCCGTTGTCAGGTCAGGCGTATGCGGGTTGCTTTTATTGGCCAAGGGCCCTGTGCCTTTGATATCCGCTCCATGGCACATGGCGCATCTCTGCACATAGATGGTCTTCCCGTTTACATTGTCCGCAAAGGACAGTGATGGTTGAACCAGCGATAAAATCCCCAACGACGCGATGAATGATTTTCTTATGCTCATCTTTCCTTGTGGCCTTGTTGTAGAAATCCGATACCCGAACATTTTCCTTCGAGACGTCCTTGGCTGCAACGATCGCCCAGAAGCACCAATGGGCGCCATTGGTGCGTGATGGGCTTACTGGATATTCAATCACTGAACTTTCCCAAAAAATGATGTCAATTTGATAGCTCATTACAGCACACGATCATCTTGGATCAATCAGCGTCAGGCGACTTCCTGACAACCTATGGAGAGAGTGATGAGAATTATCATTGCAATGCTACTGATGCTTAGTGGTTACGCTTATGCCGACTGCAACACCATCAGTAACAGCGACCAACGCGCTTATTGCTACGCCAAAACCAAGGGCGAAAGCTGTAGCACGATCGGGGACAGCGACCTTCGTAAAACCTGCTATGCCGAAACCAAGGGCGAGAGTTGCGGCAGTATCAGCGACAGCGATCAACGCATTTATTGCTACGCCAAAACCAAGGGCGAAAGCTGCAATTCAATCGGGAACAGCGACCTGCGTCACACCTGCTTTGCCGAAACCAAGGGCGAGAGTTGCGGCAGTATCAGCGACAGCGATCAACGTGCTTTTTGCTATGCACAAACGAAAGGCGAAGGCTGCAACACCATCAGGAACAATGACTTGCGTAACCAGTGTGAGGCTATGAAGCGTTGAGCCGGGCCGTTATCCACTCGCGGCTGTAAGCAAGCACGCGGCTGGACATCGCCGTCGGGAAATGAATAAACCCGTGGGCAGACGCCGGTAAAAGGAATACCTCGGACTCTGCCCAGCGATTACCCATCTGCAGCGTATCGTCGAGCAACGGGTCCAGCTCCCCCACAAACATCAGCGCCGGCGGCAGCCCGGCAAGGTCGCCATACAACGGTGACAACGGCGGCTGCCGACGCTGCTCATCGCTCAGGCCCGGCGTCAGCAGGCGCAGCGCCTCAACCATGCCCGGGCCATCCAGCAACAACGTGTCCGGCCCCGCCGCGCGCACGCTGGGGGTGCCGGTCAAATCGTAGACGCCGTAATACAGCACCGCCCCGCTCACCCGCGCCAGCAACGCTGGCCATTGCTTCAGCGCCAGCAACGTCGCCGCCGCCAGATGCCCACCGGCGGATTCACCAACGACGATCACCGGCAGGCCGGCAAACTCCTCGCAGTCCCCGAGCAACCAGCGCGCCGCCGCCAGGCAATCTTCCATCAGCCCTTCAACCGGCGTATTGACGGCGAGCCGATAATCCACCGACACCACCGCCACGTCGCACGCCTTCACCATCGCTACGTTCAGGTCATCATCCATCTGCGCATTGCCGATTACCCAGCCGCCGCCGTGGATATCCAGCACCACGCCCTTGGCTTTTCCATTCGGCCGAATAATCCGCACCGGCACTGAAGCACCGCCCACACCGACCACGCGTGTTTGCGCCTGAAGCCCATGCTTGAGCAATTTATTCGCGCCGCCCAATTGGCTGGCCCGCAGCAGCGCCTGAATCACCCGGGGCGTGACGCGATTGCGGATGCGAAAGCGCGGCAACCAGGCGAGCTTTTTGTTGAAGCGCTGCATTTGCGCCACTTCACCCTCGCCCGCCCGCCACTGCTTGTGGTTCGCCAATTCGAAATTCCTCTTCAGCGATTATTGCGCAAGATGGAAAAATTCAACGCAGCCGCAATGCTGAGCCACACGAGGTAAGGGAACAGAATCAGCCCGGTGATCAGGTCCAGCCGCACGGTCAGCAGCACCATGGCGGCGACCACCAGCCACAGCAGCGCGAGAATCACCATGCCCGCGAGAATGCGGTGGGCGCCGAAGAACACGGGCGTCCACAGGGTATTCAGCGCAATCTGCGCGGCCCATAGCGCCAGCACGATTTCGCTGCCGGGGATCAGCGTCAGGCGGTAGCCGGCCCAGGCCAGCAGCAGGTAGATGATCGACCAGGCGACCGGGAACAGCCAGTTGGGTGGGGTGAAGCCGGGTTTGACGAGGGTGGCGTACCACTCGCCCGGTTTGAAGATAATGCCGGTGCTCGCGGCGGCGGCGCAGGCCAGAAGAAAAATGCACAACGTCAGCATAATCGGTCCTTAGCTGGGAGCAGCTACCTGGAGATGAAAGCCATGACGGCGGTTTCAGGGTTGGACGCTCCGCGAAGCAAAAAGTGTATTTTTCTTTGCTCCGCACGCCGGCACACATGCGCTAGCTGAACGCGATATACACAGGCTGCTGCTCCACCGCCGCGTGCTCACACGCACGGACCAGATCCCGCACGCAGTAAAGTCGCCAGCCCTGCCCCGCGCCCCACTTGGCGGCCACATCATCAAGGGATGCCGCCTCATCCCGCGCGGCCCGCTCCCAATCATCGTGGCCGATCTCGGCGATCAAGCGTGTTTGGTAGTCCTGCAAAAAGGGAAGCAAGCCTTGTGCATGCTCAACCTCCAGCAGCACAACGTCTGCCGTATCGAGTTGCTGCCTGGCCGCCTCGACCCAGTCACGCGCCTGCAACGGAAGCGCGTCCAGCACCGCCTCAAAGGCCGACCCTGACTTGTCGCTGCCTTGAAACGAACCACACCCGATATCGCCACCTGCCATGTCGTTCTCCTTGAGAGTGATTCATGTGCGCCGGGTTACTGGCGCGATTACTTTTCCGGGCAGGGATTGAACACTTCCGTCGCCGCCACCGCAGACACATACGGAATTTTCGTACCCGGGACCATACCGACGGAGTAGGCATTTTTGCCGGTTTCGCGCACATAGGTCTTATCCGTGGTCAGATCGCCCGGCTGATTCTCACCCAACAGGTAATCCAGAAACTGGATCTTCACCGGCGTGTTGAACTGCCCTTCGGCCGTCAGCGGAATGATCTGAGCAGCGCCCGCCCGCGTGAAGGCGAAAAACGCCGCGGCGGCTTCACGACTGCGGAAGGTTTTGACGCACAGCACATCGCGGGTACGCAGCGTGATGAAACGCTTATAGCTGCCACCGGAATAGGTACTCAGAATCAAGCCATCGTCCACCAGAACGCCCAGGCCCTGAGTGGCACGGCACTGGCCATCGCCGCCATTCTCCGAGCCGTAGGGCAGGTAGCACCAGTTGGTCTGGCTCAAGGCCCGCACCGAGCCGGGGGCAATCTGCAGGTCGCGCTCGATTTGCTGGCGGGCTTCGGGGGTTTGATACGGAATGCTGCAGCCGCTGAGGATCAGGGCCAGTAACACGAACAACAGGCGATAAGAGCGCATAGGTTTTCCATAACGGGCACGGCAGGTCGTTGCGCGGGTTGCCAGGGGGGCATTCCTTTGAAAGCTGCGCAGGTTCTGTCACATTCTACGACAAGTGCCTGAGGGCGTATCGGCTGGTGGTTCCGTTTGCGGGGTGAGGGAGCCATTGCGTTGACCGCAGCACCTTGCTCCATTGCCTACGCTTGCGTCAGAATCCGCCGGCTTGTGCACCTGGGTGGTCATCTCTAAGGTTGCTCGGTCGCTGAAAACTCAGTGATCGGGTTTAGTAGCCCTAGGGTCAATTACACATAGTGCATGAGCTACATCTATCAGACGTTCCTGTCTGTGCTTGATGGTGGCTGTGCGTAGGGCGCTTTCGGGCGCGCCGGCTTTGTGTAATTCCCCGGTCTACTAACCTGCGTACAGCTGCCACCCTTTTGTGTAGTAGCGAAAGGGTGTCGGCCCGACTCAGGAATTGCACCATGTTCAAAGTAACGCCGAATCCTCCGAAACAACCGGATTTAAAGCTCTACCAAGCGGCCGAACGCGCCCTTGATCACTATCTGAATCCCGCCACTGAAAGCACCTCAGACTCAAGCGCTCTCTTCAGCGTCAGCTCCGGCGCCAGCAACGAAACCCTGATCGCCAACAGCTACGAAACCGTCTCCTCCGTCAGCGCCCTGCTGCTCGACCTGTCCGACCAACTGACCGGCAAAGACCGCGACGTGGCATTGGCCATACACCAACTGAGCGAATTGAGCGTCCTGCTGATCGGCAAACTGATGGACCGCGAAACACCTCGGGCATAAAGCCCAACGCGGTCCTGCGGGACTAGCCCTTCAACTCACCCAACCGATTACTCGCCGCGTCGTCGTATGCCACATACAGCGACTCGGCGAGAGGTGCACGGTGCATTCAGCCATTGCTGAACCCCGCCTGGTTCGTTGTAATGAGCCGAGTCGAAACCCAAAAGGTGATTCATGGAAGCTGATCCGCTATGCCTGGTATTTGTACCCGCCCTCGTGGCCGTTCTCACCGCCGCTGAAGACAGAAAGGGCTCACCTCTTACTGAGGCTGAGGTCTGTGATATTCGGGACCGGGCGGTTTGTATCAGCCTTCCCTTCAGCGTTGCGCTTGATATGGAAAGGCAGCGCGGCTATGAGGATTTGATTGCGGAGAATTGCTGGAGTGAATGGCAAAACCACAAAGGTCGTTGATCTATAAAGATCGCGACGTGGAATAGGCCATTCACCCGCTGAGCGAGTCGAGCGTATTGCTGATCGGCAGACTGATGGACCGCGAAACACCTCGGGCATAGAGCCCAACGCGGTCCTGCGGGATTAGCCCTTCAACTCACCCAACCGATTACTCGCCGCGTCGTCGTATGCAACGTACAACGACTCGGCGATTTGGCTTTTGATGGCCTTGGCGCTTTCCAGACCCAATACAAAACCTTCGGCCTTGCCGCCTGCGCGGTTGAGGTCTTCTTTTGTGTCAGCACCGGTGATGGCGTCGAGGAGCTTGATGGCTTGAGGGCCTACGCCTTTTGGGAGGCTGATTTGATCGATGCTCATTGGTGATACCTTGAGATGAAGTCGGTAGCGCGTGGAACCACGCTGGGAGAGCCATGGTAGACCGGTATAGGAATTAAAGGGGTGGTTTCGGCCAAAAAGCAGACGTCCGTTCTTAACACTAGCGCTAGCCACAGGAATGGCGGGCTCAATATCGTATTAGTATGCCTAACTCGATAATGTCATGCGGATCGACACCGACAGCCAAGGAGTAGTAGCATACTGCCTCTATGTCGCAGAGTAGCAAGACATGAGCTCTATAAAAAGGGACGTATAAAAAGGGGGTGGATCTATTTTCAATCAAATAAATCCGCCCCCTTTTTAATGAATTATATTCACGGATGAGACATGATAAATCTCGGAATCACAGACTTTTATATAGGTATACCTAGCCTACCGCGACATGAATTCGAAAAATATTCGACCCAACTTTTCGATGAATGGGAAACATATGTCGAAAAATCATTAAAAATACAGGATTACTATCTTGCCCTTCATATCGAAGAGGGCTCAATAAAGGGAGCAGGTAAAATAGCGGCCGCCCTCAGCGTCATTTACATAGGTATAGCTCAATATGGCTCATTTGTTTCCGGAGTTCAAACAATACAAGGTCAAATTAGCGCAATTGAAAACTTTTTAGCTAAAAGAGCCACCACACCTTTCCCTACTAATAAAACGAAACCAAAAATCAAAAAGTACGAAGGCTCATTATATCGCTTACAAAAGCTATTTACGAAAGTCCAGCAAGGCAAAATTACGACTGAGCAGGCAATGGTTCAGGCTGAATTCATTTTCGATAATGACGCGCAGACCACTCCAGAGCTAACGCAAAAACTCAAAACTTCGTTTGACGAAATACCTACGCAAGGGCAACAACTAACACTACCACTGAGCAGTTACCAAAAAGAATTCATAATACCGAAAACCGATAAAATACAGCCGCCCTGCGCACCTCGCCCAAAACCTGAACAACCTATAAACCAACAATTTCGTATCGAAGTTTGGCGCGAATCGAAGAAATACCAACGAAAAGTTTGTATAACTCAACTATGAATATCTTCACAAAAGTAGACACACCTACTTTCGATTAAACGACGCAATATCTCACATCACTATTCACAGGAAAAATAAATGCACATAGTCATCGATGATACATACGGCCCCGAGAACTCGCCGCAATCAAAGTATGTAACGGGCAAACGTAAAACTCACGTCGCTGTTGCGTTCCCAGATGAGGAGGTTGATTATGTGCGGAGAGAAATCAAAGGTTGTCTTGACGTCATCCAACAAAGACACAACATCCCAGCAAAAGAATTTCACTTCGTAGATATATACAATAAGAATGGACCGTGGAAGCATCTTGAAGGAATGAAAAACCTTGCTATTTTCGAAGCGTTCGCCTCAATATACAAACACTACAAATGGGCTACTCACATCCAAACCGTCGATGACAGGACGCTTGCCGACCATAAGATTTCTGGTATCTTGGGTAAAGTGGATAAACTTGATCTTTCAAAACGCTCAGATCTCTCTCTTGCACTTCTACTTATAAAAATCAAAACCCGATATCCTGAAGGTCCGCTAACATTGATCATGGACGAAGGAAAAGGGAAAGCAGGCACTCCATTCGGGCAAAGCTTTTTCTCAGGCAGGACCACTCACGTTATAGGTACCTACCAATCTTCAGAGTCCGAACCGCTACTGCAAATAGCAGACTTCTTGGCATTCTGTATAAACAGATCCACGTATTTAGGAATTAAGGAAAAGCGCACTGATACCGACAACTCTTTTATCAGCCTTGTCTCTAGCATGGAAATAAATAGCATCGATCTCCGCATTGCAAAAGTAAACATCGACTTTTCCGCACAAGATGTAGACGCACTTCATTACCAAGACAGGATTGAAAAGAAACTTGAAACGTAACCAATAAATCGAGAGGGGGCTGACTTATTTGGACAAGCCAAACTCAAAAACCAAATAAACCAGGCCCTTTTTTATCAGGTACGATGTGAGCATTATATATGGAGATTATGTTTTGAACCACAATAGAGAAATGGTTTCTTCGCTTTTTAAAGAGCGCAGTAAATTCGTCGTAATAGGTCTGACCGGCAGGACCGGCTCAGGTTGTACCACAGCGGCAAATATTCTCGAGAGCGCCAAGCCAAATTTTCCTCGCCTAGACGCTATTCAGTACAAAGGAAAACCTTTTTTCGAGCGCCTGAATGGTAGACGATACGAAATATTAAAAAATTATGCAGAGCGCAACATTGTACAATTCTACTCAATAAAGGTAAGCGATCTTATATCTGCGTATCTATTATCAATGGAAGTTGAAGACCTTCTGTCATTCATTATAGGTTCGCTCGAAGTTCCGATTGATAACGCCAAACTGATTGAGGTTTTAGAGATTGGATCTTACGGAAAAAGCAAAATAAAATTAAAATTTGCGTCCATCATGAACAAACTATTGAACCACGATGAAAAATTCGTCCTCCTAGACAAAGAAAAGGACAAATTCATTTCATTTTTACGACTCATGAGAAAGTTCACCAATGACTTTAAAAACGACTTAAAAAAAGTTGACAACGCACTTTATGTTTCAATATATCAGTCAGCTGGGAATTCAATAAGAAAAATTGGCTGTATTGACAAAGATTACAAATCTGTTGATTTTATGCCCACCAGCGTCTTCCACTTGCCTGAAACCATAAACAGGGTCGTGAAGGGAATTCGAAGCATAAAGGATAAGGCTCTCATTGTTGTGGATGCTATTCGAAATCCCTATGAGGCCAGATTTTTTAAAGATAGGTATTCAGCATTTTATCTTGTGTCTATTAATGCCCCGGATGAAGACCGCGCAGCTTATCTACATAGCGTTCACAAATTTACTGCCGATAAACTTCATGAAATTGACAATCACGAGTCGGGGAAAAAAAAATCACCCACGCCGACTTTATCAGCCAAAATGTTAAACAGTGCATAGAAATATCCGATATACACCTATTCAATCCGAGAGGGGAGCTTGATAATAGCAACATACTCAAAGCTCAACTAGCTTGGTATGTAGCTCTAATGCTCCATCCGGGCCTTGTTTCGCCGACCTCTATGGAAAGAGTTATGCAAATTGCCTACTCAGCAAAAAGTAACTCAGGGTGCGTTTCCAGGCAAGTTGGCGCCGTGGTTACTGATGCCGACTTCTCTGTCAAAGCCGTGGGATGGAATGATGTAGCCAAGGGTCAAGTACCATGTTCACTACGTTCCCTTGATGGTTTAATGAATGACTTTGACGCTGTTGCCTACAGCAAATATGAGCGAACTAATACTGAATTCAGATTAAGCGCAGGCAAAAAGCTTATCAAGCTAACGGACACACTGGCGCCAAGTGGCCGAAATCTGTCTTATTGCTTCAAAGACATACGTAATAGTTTAGAAAGCAGCGAAAGAACCCGCGGCAATCAAGTTCATACCAGATCGCTTCATGCGGAAGAAAACGCTTTTTTGCAAATAGTGAAATATGGTGGTGCGGCAATTGAGGGAGGAAAGCTATTTACCACAGCCAGCCCATGCGAGCTTTGCGCTAAGAAAGCTTACCAATTGGGTTTGAAAGAGATTATCTTTATTGATCCTTATCCTGGAATTGCTAACGATCATATATTAGAGGTTGGAAACAACCCGCCTGAACTTTTACAATTTTATGGAGCTGTGGGTAAAGGGTATCATCAACTATATGATTCAGTGCTACCGTACAAGGACGAAATTGCGTACATGGAGTGAACAACAAGGAAAATCGGGACCAGACCACATTTAAATAGTAGTGGTCTGACCCTGTTTTATAGCCCAATAACTTTATTCCAGTCAGCTATATACATGTAAATTCGTTGGAACTCACTCGGTAAGAGCATGCGATTATGAGCTATAAAGTTTCTTGACTTTTCCAGCTCCTCCATACGCTGTTTTAACCAATGCTGAGAAGGCATTAGGGCTTCAAAATAGATCCATTTCTCTAAAATTATTGAGGATAGCTGCCCAAAATCAACGAAGCCTAGAATGTCTGACTTCTCTCCTTCTAGCCAAGAATCAGTGAGTGCAGTATTTTGCCTAGATGTAGCATGTTGGCGGACTTTAGAGGGCAGCTTATTTGCCCAGTCAGGCCCTTCTTTTTCTTCTAGGGTCTCACTAATCAATGAGCGAACTTCGTTTTCAAAGCAGTGCAAAATTGCATATAGTCTAGCCATTTCTAACGCATTATTTCTTCTGGAAATACCGAAAACAGACAGACCCTCGGATAACAGCCTTTCTTCTGCCTCTCCTTGATCGGCTCCGACCTGAATGCCAGCCGATTGAAATTGGCCAGCCTCAGATTCAAACATAATCCCCCGAAACATAAAATCCCGCAGATCTTTTTTGAGGTCAGTCAAGTAGATGCTCCTTTAGGGATTTAAAAATTGCGTTGAAAACCTCGATGTCTTTCGTCGCGGGCAGGTGGATCTGGATATTATAGTGAAGAGAAGGTCTTGCGGACTTGTGCTGTTGTTCATTTAGTTGAGTTGGTTGTGGATCCGCAGACTGTGCCCGAGTGCTTTCCAGTGGACTACTGCTCTGATTTGTAGAACTCGATAAGTCGGCGAGGCCTAATAAAGAATAAAAAGTGTTCGCCATCACTTTTGCGGTATTAGGTGAGACATTGTGCGAGCTTTTAAATTTCCCCTCTATTAGGGTCCTATCACTTTGCGTTGGATTAGCTTTGATATTGAATAAATCACCATAAGCATCTCTTAATGCTTCCGCCATTACACTTGCCGATTGTGCGTTATTACGGTAGTCGTGATATCTGGTTGTGGGAGAGCCATCGGGCGCTAGAAAACCCAAAGATTTTAATAAAGGAATAACCGCGCGGAAATTTGATGAAGTGTATCCCCAGTCTTTCAAATGTTGAGTAGTAAACTTGTCCGGCGCGCCAGCTTCGCGTATACGGCTGAAAAGATCAGGTAATTGCCCGTACACTTGCACGTAAGAGTTAGTTAACGCCACATTAGACTCCTTTCTAAGACATTATTATGAGTTTCTTACCCGATGCTACTATGTGGCCAGTTGCGTGTCTATCACCCGCAATGCTAAACCGTCTCAGGCTAAGATATGGGTCCTGTACCTCAACGTCACTTTCTGCTTTAGACCGATTTCGGCCGGTAATGGGTTCGATCATCATGGTTAAATCAGATGAAGATGGCCAGTCAGAGCGAATGCAAAAAACCGGGCCAGGCCGGGCAACTACCAACCGTTGAAGCTGGGGACTGACTTAAGAGGTACCTGATCAGTGGTAAAACGGGTGGTCAAGTAGAGTACAACTTCCCAATCGTGCTTGTGCTTACGCACAGCAGTGGATTGTGTCCAGTCTCTCTGAACGCGTACAGTCCTTGTGAAGATGCAAAGCTAATTTTAAATTTAGGAGGGCGAGTTGTGAGCGATAAGACGCAGATTGTGTTGTGTCCTGACTTGGAGGCCGATTGTTTGCCTGGTACGGATTTAGGCATCGGTGACCTTGTGGTGATCGAAATTCCCGTCAGTGCTGGGGACTTTCTAGTGCAGGGAGATACGTACGTCACGCTTGAGTGCGACAAGGCTTCAATCGAACTGCCGTCACCGCTATCTGGCCGCGTAGTGAAGATGTTCGTAAAGATCGGTGACAAGGTAACACCCAAGTCTCCGATTATGGAGATCGAAGTTCTAAAAAACGTCATTCGCGATGACCTCTCAGCAGGAGCGTCAGCCCAGCACCTTCAAGGTCCGAGCACAGTATTCTTGGTTCACGGGCACAACGAGGCTATCCGCGAGATGTCGGCCCGGTTGCTTGAAAAGCTGGGCCTGAAGGTCATTATTCTCAATGAGCAGGCTAGCGCCAGCGACACCGTTATTGAGAAGTTGGAACGATATGCCAATGTCCATTTCGCCGTGGTGCTCATGACGGCTGACGACGTAGGCGGTAAGAAGAATGTAGCGGACCAAACGCTGCAAGATCGTGCGAGACAGAACGTGGTCCTCGAACTGGGGTACTTCATGGGCAAGATCAATCGCAGGCGCGTCTGCGTTCTCTATGAGAAAGGGGTGGAACTGCCTTCGGACTACTATGGAGTCGTTTATATCGAGCTAGACAATGGCGGAGCTTGGCGCTACTCGCTCGCGAAGGAACTGAAGGGGGCTGGACTTGAGGTCGATCTCAATAGGCTATGAGCCAACCGCCCACACCGTTTGAGGCTGCTTAGCTCTAGATCAAAGAAGTAGTGTCACGAAAGCAAACGTCGCGCGCCCTACTGAATTGCTCCTGGTTTTGTAGGCACCTCCGACGACCGCTCTTGGCCGATTCTGTTGAAAAAGTCGGTTCGCCCAAACGGCCTAGTCATTGACTGGTTAAAACGCCTTTTTTGCACACTGCTACTTGAAGTCTGAGTCCGGAAGCCTCTGCCGAAAATAAAGATTTCAATCTCGGACACATACTTTTCTGCTGCGGAAACCATGGTCGACTTTTCAACAGAATCGGCCGATAGCTGCCTGTTACGAAGGGCAACTATCGACCATCAAAAGTAACTGCGCTTATCTCCATATTGCATTGACAAAAGGGGCCTATTCCAAATCAATAAATCCCTCCCAGCCAAAAGCGCGCTGGAAAGCCTCCGCCAAGCAACTCATACGACCTCCCCCTAATGACCAGCTGAATCATAGCTATCCGTCCCGGCACAGCCCCCCTATGAATTTCGGCAAGATCTGCTTTAGAAAGGCACTCTTCGACCACCACTCTAAAACAACCCCTTGCCCCCTCCCACCAAACCCGCTACAAATCCCACTACCAAGTTGTACGACAACCCAATAATAATCCCCCATCCCCGACGATGGCGCCAACTCCCCGAGCCCCCACCATGACTCCCCCTGCCCCCACCCAATTCCCCCGCCACATCGCCGTGCTGATCCTTCTCTGCATGGGCTGCGCCTTCGCCGGCAACCACATCGCCGCCCGCGTAGCCTTCGACGACGGCGCCGGCGTCCTGCTGGCCATCCTGATGCGCTCCGGCGGCACCCTCTTAGTGCTGGCGATACTGGTCCTATACCAACGCCAAAGCCTGCGCCTCCCCCCAGGCGCCTGGCGCTGGCAAGTGCTCCTGGGCCTGCTCATCGCCACCCAAAGCCTCTGCCTCTACTCTGCCGTCGCCCGTGTGCCGGTAGCGCTGGCCTTGCTGGTCGCCAACGTGTTCCCCATCTTGCTGGCCCTGCTCACCTGGACACTCGGCGGCCCACGCCCCACCGCGCGTACTGCCTTGCTGATGGGCCTGATTCTGGTGGGCCTGGTGTTCGTGCTGGACGTACCCGGCCGCCTCTCCGCCAACACCACCCTCGGCCCGGAATGGCTGCTCGGCGTCTCTCTGGCCTTTTGCGCGGCGTTCGTGTTCGCCTGTGCGCTGTGGATCACCGACCACAAGTTGTCTCAGGTACGCGGTTCGGTGCGCAGCCTGCTGACGATTTTCATTGTGTTCAGCAGCGTGAACCTTGCGGGCTTGAGCGGTGCGCTTGTAGATGGCCTGAACCTGCCGGCCACCGGTACCGGTTGGCTGGCACTGGCGACGTTGGTGGTGCTGTATGGCACGGGGTTTATCGTGCTGTTCATTTCGGTGCCGCGCCTGGATATGCCGCGTAATGCGCCGGTGATGAATATTGAGCCGCTGGCGACGTTGTTGATGGGCTGGATCGTGCTCGATCAAATGCTCAGCGCCGGGCAGGTGGTGGGCGGGGTGATTGTGGTGACGGGGATTGTGTTGCTGACGTATCGCAAGTCGCCCCGGCCGGAAGTCAAGGCTCAGGTGGCGTAGGCCCGCAGGCGTAACGGATAGGGGGACGGATCTATTTTCAAAGAGGTTCGTCCCCTTTTGACTGCAATGTAATGTGTGTTGTGGGCTTCAAAACCACGAACAAACCGCTCGCGCCCCCGTACTGGATCAAATCGCCCGACGGATCCCTCAGGGTCTGACCCTGTTTTTCCTCAAATTATTTCACCTGCCGGGCAAGGTGTGTTGCTCGCTGTAAGGTGCTGACGGACATAATAATTGTCGAACTCACTGCTTTCGACGAACTGGAAGCCGTGGCGAATGTAAAACCGATTCGAGGCGCTTTCTTTGAGGGCTCCCACTTTAATAGGGAGTGCGGCTGCGTCTGCGGCTTTGAAAATCTGAGTGAGCACAGCAGAGCCGATCCCCGAACCTTGCGCGCTCGGCCTCACGTAGAAGTGGTCGAGCACGAGTTCAGTGGGGTGGTGCTTGACCACTACAAAGCCAACCCTCTCTCCAGATACCTCGATGTAATGGGTGTTGTGGGCCTCAAAACCGCTAACAAACCGCTCGCGCGCCCGTACTGGATCAAATCGCCCGACGCGCTCGAGACTTTCGCGCATGGCGTCGATTCGGATGGCGACAAGATCGTCCAGGTCGCTTTGTTGAGCGCGGACTAACGTCACGAGGGAGTGTTGATTGGGTTTGATCGGCATAGGTTGCGCTCTGCGTACCGTCCTGGGATGGCCAGTATAGAAAGACCGGATCAGGTCACGCTCCACTATTTCCTATCGTAGCCGGACACTATTTTTTTGCTCCTTTAATCGCTACGCGGCTGGCCGGACCAGCGATATCGGCACTGACTGACACGTATATCATCACGGCGCGAACCATCGCCAGAGCCAGCTCGTAGGGCGGGGTTAGCTGCCCTACGACTGACCTAACCTGACACTGAAAGCCACAGAGCATCGTTAAGTCGCTCCATAACCAGGCAAACTTACCCTGCCTACTCTGTGCCTTTTTACTTCCTCGCGTCGATAATCGCCTTCGTTTGCGCCACAAGCTTATTGACCACTTCTGCACCCGAGGCAACGGAGGATGGATCGCTGGATGAATCCATGCCGCAACCAGCGTGACTGCTTAGCTTTCCTTTCTCCGGGATTTTGATCGTCTGCACATAGCTTGGGTCGGCGACAACCACAGACCATGTTTTTCGTTCGCCAGCGACCGTGAGTGTTACCGTCCCTTTCCGGCATGCCGAGTAGATTAGAACGTCACTTCTCTTGCTGAAGTAGTTGTCGACAAATGTCTTCGTTTTTACCGCGTCTTTTGGCACTGCTTCTACAGCAAGATCCCCCTTGATATCGCCCCCCGCGAAACTCAGTGAGATGGCATCGCTTGCGTGCCCGTCTGTCGCTGCAAGCTCGGATTCAAGAGCTTGTGCGTCAGGAATGGAGCCTTTGATGCTGCCATCAGTAAAGAGTATGCCTACTGCAGCAACCCCTATCGCCCCGGCGCTCTCTATGAGCTTCACGCGATTGTCTTCAGTATCAACCGTCAATTGCTGTATTAAATCGGTATCAGGCCTCTTCGTAACTCCTAGGTGGGTGGTCTTCCACCACCAATGGTCTGTTGCCTCGATTGCGTAACGGTGACTCGATGATGCTGTGGGGACGGACGTCAGCACGAGGTCTCCACTTGCTATAGCAGTTAGTGCCTTTTGCTTACCACCACCTGGCGCAGCCGGATCAGCCTTGGCAATATCCAGTCGTAAGGCCGATGACTGAAGCTCGAATTTGGTCAGACCGTCCAGGTCTGGCCTGTCAATTGTGTGATAGGAAACAGCGCCGCAGCCAGCGAGCGCCCCTAGGAGCGCTATAAACACCGCTATTTTGATGAATTGCATCGGTGAATCTCCTTGACTTGGTTTGGGCTTCCCTCCTACGACCGCGTACTGCGCAGCCCGCGACAACTGGGGCAAGGCGTGTTTTGCACGGATGTGCCATCAAAACGCTAGCCAAGCGTCAGCATTCTGTCTAGCTGGCCAACCGATCAACCATAGCGGTCGTCCAAAATCCACTACCCCATTCGTCTCGTAAAAAATCCTGCTTCTGCAAGGTCACCAACGAAAACCACCGACCGCTCCCCCTCCCCTATCGCATTCCTGTCGAATACTTGCCTAATCCTCCGACCTTTCACCCCCTCGCATAGCGCCCCCCGGACCTACGGTCTAGAGTCAATCCAGTATCCCTCTACACTACTCAAGCTACGTGCGTTCGAACCAAACGGGCCATCGATGCCCAGCGGCGGAGCCCAGCCTCGCCGCCTGAAAAATACTAAAAAAATGCAACACCAACCGATGATCAGCGGGTGAGCCATGGAATTACGAATTAACCAGCAGACCCACCAAGTCGACGCAGAACCCGACACGCCTCTGCTCTGGGTCATCCGCGACAACCTGGGCATGACCGGCACCAAATACGGCTGCGGCCTGGCGCAGTGCGGTGCGTGCTCCGTGCTGGTGGACGGCAACGTGGTGCGCTCTTGCGTCACGCCGGTCTCCGGTGTGGTTGGCCGGGAGATCACGACCATCGAAGCCATCGAGTCGGATGATGTGGGCAAGCGGGTCGTTGCCACGTGGGTCGAGTATCAAGTCGCTCAGTGCGGTTACTGCCAGTCCGGCCAGGTGATGGCGGCCACGGCGCTGCTCAAGCACACGCCCAAGCCGAGCGACGCGCAGATTGAGGCGGCGATGGTCAATCTCTGCCGCTGTGGCACCTATAACGCCATTCATGCGGCGGTGCATGACCTTGCGAAGGGAGAGGCCTGATGAACATTCGCATTGATCCCGCTGCCCTGCCCTTGGTCGCGGCGTTGACTGATCCGGTGAACCTGTCGCGCCGGCGTTTCCTGGCCAGTACGGCCGTGGGTGCGTTGGTGATTGGTTTTGGTCTGCCGCTGGGTTCTGGCCGGGTGCAGGCGGCCACTGCGGCCGCCACCGGTGAGCGCGGTACGCAGGTGCCGGCGTTCCTGGAGATTCGGCCAGACAACACGATTCGTTTGCTCAGCCCCTTCATCGAAGGCGGCCAGGGCACGTTCACGGCGATGGCGCAGATTGTCGGCGAGGAGTTGGACGCCGACCCGGCCACGTTCCTGGTGGAGTGTGCCCCGCCCGGTGAAGCCTTTGTGGTGATGGAGAATGGCATGCGTATCACCGGCGGCAGTATGTCGGTGCGCATGAGTTACCCGACGATGCGCCGGCTGGGTGCGTTGGCCCGGGCGATGTTGCTGGAGGCCGGGGCGCAGGCGTTGAAGGTGCCGGTGGGCGAGTTGTCGACCGAGCCGGGCAAGGTGGTGCACGCGGCCTCCGGGCGTTCCCTCACGTATGGCGAGTTGGCCGGGCGGGCGATGGACCTGCCGGTGCCGGACGTGGCCAGTGTGAAGCTGCGCGACCCGAGCCAGTTCCGCTGGATCGGCAAGCCGGTGAAGCGTCTGGATGCGTATGACAAGTCCACCGGCAAGGCGCTGTACAGCATTGATATGAAGGTGGACGGCATGCTCCACGCGGCGGTGCAGCATGCGCCCCGCCTGGGCATGACGGTGGGCAGCCTGCGCAATGAGGACCAGGTCAAGGCCATGCCGGGGGTGCATTCGGTGCATCGCCTGCCGGGCGCGGTGGCGGTGGTGGCTGAGCGTTGGTGGCATGCCAAGCGTGCGGTGGAGTCGATTCAGGTCGACTGGCTGGAGCCTGCGGCCGACTCGAAAGTGCGCGGGATGCCGAAGGACTTTTCCAGCGACGAGCATTTCAAGCGCCTCGCTGCAGAAACCGGCCCGGCCCGGGATGATGAAAACGAGGGTGATGTGGCCGGCACGCTGGCCAATGCCAAGACCAAGGTCGAGGCCACGTACCACAACCAGTATCTGCACCATGCCCAGCTGGAGCCGCCTTCGGCACTGGCGAGTTTCAATGCTGACGGTTCGCTGGAGATCTGGTTGCCGAATCAGGCGCAGGATATGTTCCGGGCCGATATCGCCAAGCGCACTGGCCTGGCGCCGGAGCGGATTACCCTGCATTCGCCGTTGTTGGGCGGGTTTTTCGGGCGGCATTTCCTGTATGACTCGGCCAGCCCTTACCCGCAGGCCATTGAGTTGGCCAAGGCGGTCGGGCGTCCGGTGAAGATGATCTGGAGCCGTGAAGAAGAATTCCTGCGGGATGTGCTGCGCCCGGTGGCGGCGGTGAATTTCCGTGGAGCGCTGGACGGTGACGGCTGGCCAGTGGCGATTGAGGCGGTGAGTGCCACCGAGGGTCCGACCGAGGCCCTGGCCGGTAAACAGGGCGAGAAGCTCGACCCGACGGCGCTGGAGGGCTTGTCCGGGAAGTCGTATGCGATTCCCAACAAGCGCATCGCGCAGATTTATGTGAAGGGCCCGGTGATGCTGGGCTACTGGCGGTCGGTGGGTAACTCGCTGAACGACTTTTTCTACGAGTCGTTTTTGGATGAGCTGGCCGACAAGGGCGGCAAAGACCCGTTCGAGTTGCGCCTGCATCTGCTGCGGGATAACCAGCGGCTGACCACGCTGCTGAAGGCGGTGGGCGAGTTGTCGGGTGGCTGGAAACGCGGCCCGTTTGTCGCCGAAGACGGCAGCAAGCGTGCGCGTGGGGTGGCGATGGCGTCGCCGTTCGGCACGCAGACGGCGGTGATTGCCGAGGTGTCGATCGAGAACGGGCAGGTGAAGGTCCATGACATCTGGCAGGCGATCGACCCGGGCAGCATCGTCAACCCGGCGATTGTCGAGGCGCAGGTAAATGGAGCGGTGTCGCTGGGCTTGTCCCAGGTGCTGTTGGAAGAGGCGGTGTATGTGGACGGCTTGCCTCGGGCGCGTAACTACGATTTGTACCCGGTGCTGCCGCCGTCGCGGATGGCGCGGGTGCACGTGCGCGTGATCGAGAGCGGGGAAAAAATGGGCGGCATTGGCGAACCGCCGTTGCCGGCCGTGGCACCCGCCGTGGCCAACGCCGTTGCGGCGTTGACGGGGCAGCGCGTGCGCAGCATGCCGTTAAGCCGCCACTCCTTTACCTGACCGGGGCCTGAGCACTTATGAACAACCGCCGATTCGCAAGAACCGTTGGCTGGCTGGCGCTGCCGTGCCTGGTCGCGGCAGGCCTGCTGGCCTGGTATGTCACCCGAGAGCCTGCTTCATCGCTGTCCGCCGGGCCCGTCGCCACGGAGCCGGCGCTGGTCGCCCGAGGCGAGTACGTCGCCCGGGTCAGCGACTGTGTGGCCTGCCATAGCGTGCCCAACGGCGCGCCCTTTGCCGGAGGCCTGGAGATGGCCACGCCGCTGGGGGCGATCCATGCCACCAACGTGACGCCAGACCCGGAAACCGGTATCGGCCGCTACAGCCTCGCGGACTTCGACCGCGCGGTGCGCCACGGTGTCGCGCCGGGTGGGCGTCGGCTGTACCCGGCGATGCCGTATCCGTCTTATGCCAAGCTCAGCGACGATGATGTGAAGGCGTTGTACGCGTTCTTCATGAAGGGCGTGGCGCCGGTGCGGCAGGCCAATGAGCCGAGTTCGATCCCGTGGCCGCTGAATATGCGTTGGCCCATCGCGCTGTGGAATGGCGTGTTTACCGACAGCCAGCCGTACGTCGCCAAGGCTGGCAAGGATGAGCTGTGGAACCGTGGCGCCTACATCGTGCAGGGCCCGGGGCATTGCGGCAGTTGCCACACGCCGCGGGGCCTGGCCTTTAACGAGAAGGCGCTGGATGAAAGCGGCAAGCCGTTCCTGGCCGGTGCCTTGCTGGATGGTTGGTACGCACCAAGCCTGCGGGACGATCACAACACCGGCCTGGGGCGCTGGACCGAGCCGGAAGTGGTGCAGTTCCTGAAGACCGGTCGCAATAAACATGCGGTGGTTTATGGCTCGATGACCGAGGCGTTCAACAACTCCACGCAGTTCATGAGCGACGATGACCTGGCCGCGATTGCGCGCTATCTCAGGTCGTTGCCGGGGGACGAGCAGCGTGATGGGGCGGCCTGGCAGTATCAGGCTGTGTCGGCTGCGGCACGTCTGGATGTCCCGGGCGCCCATACCTACGTGACCCGCTGCGCCTCGTGCCACGGGTTGGAAGGCAAAGGGCAACCGGACTGGATGCCGCCGCTGGCGGGTGCCACCTCGGCGCTGGCCAAGGAGAATGCTTCGGCGATCAACATCACCCTCAACGGCTCGCAGCGCGTGGTGGCGGCCAATGTGGCGGATGCTTATCGCATGCCGGCATTCCGGGAGCAGTTGTCGGACCAGGAGATTGCCGAAGTGCTGACGTTTGTGCGCGGCACCTGGGGCAATCAGGGCGGAGCGGTGGATGCGAAGGCGGTGGGCAAGTTGCGTGAGCACACGGGCCCGGCGAGCAGCAGCCCGATCATTCTGCAGATGCGTTGAGGGGTATGGTGCCCTCCCTGTGGTGAGCGGGCTGTGGTGAGCAGGCCTGTGGTGAGCGGACCTGTGGTGAGCAGGCCTGTGGTGAGCGGACCTGTGGTGAGCGGCCTGTGGTGAGCAGGCCTGTGGTGAGCGGGCTTGCCCCGCGCTGGGCTGCGAAGCGGCCCCAATAAGGCCACCACAGAGTGTCAGGCACCATGCGGTGGTTGGTTTTAGGGCCGCTTCGCAGCCCAGCGCGGGGCAAGCCCGCTCACCACAGTCCAGCTCACCACAGTCCACTCACCACAGTCCGCTCACCACAAAGGGGTTTTGTGTCAGCTTGCAAGAGTTGCGTAGATACCTGTGTTCATCAGGTACCCCCGCCCCCACAGTTTTAACCGCGTTTCGGCAGCTTCCAGTTCGGTCGAATAAAGTGGCAGGTGTAGCCGTTGGGAATCCGCTCCAGGTAATCCTGATGCTCCGGCTCCGCCTCCCAGAACGGCCCCGCCGGTTCGATCTCGGTCACCACCCGGCCTGGCCACAGCGTTGAAGCATCCACATCCGCCGCGGTGTCTTGCGCCACGTCGCGCTGCTGTTCGCTCAGGTAATAAATCGCCGACCGGTAGCTCGGCCCCAGGTCGTTGCCCTGGCGGTTGGGCGTGCTCGGGTCGTGAATCTGGAAAAAGAACTCAAGAATCTGCCGATAGGTGATCACCGCCGGGTCGAAGACGATCTCGATGGCTTCGGCGTGGTTGCCGTGGTTGCGGTAGGTGGCATTCGGCACGTCGCCGCCGGTGTAGCCGACGCGCGTTTGCAGCACGCCGGGGTAGCGTCGCAACAGGTCTTGCATGCCCCAGAAGCAGCCGCCGGCGAGGATGGCGGTTTCGGTGTGGTTGGTCATGGTGTTCTTCCCCTGGATGGATACAGCCCTAGTTATGGGGCCGGGTTGAGTAATACCAAGGCTGAACCGCGGGTTACCCGCGCCGCCCGTCGACAGTCCCCCGCGCATTACCTGGCCCAATTCCTGCGTACTCCACACCCGCCAAGTCGCTACTGACTACGCGGACGACTCTTTTGAGCCCCGCCGCCCAACCCCTGCCCCCGATAATCAATCATCCCCCTACCACCGCCGAGGCCTTCCCCCATGACGAGCCCCTCCACCGAACAGGTCAGCCCCCAAACCCTGCGACGCGTGATCATCGCCGCCGGCATCGGTAACTTCGTCGAGTGGTTCGACTTCGCTGTCTATGGCTTCCTCGCGACCACCATTGCCCAACAGTTCTTCCCCAGCGGCGACGCCAGCGCGGCGCTGCTCAAGACCTTCGCGGTATTCGCGGTGGCCTTTGCGTTCCGGCCTCTGGGCGGGATTTTCTTCGGCATGCTCGGCGACCGGATCGGGCGCAAACGCACGCTGGCCATGACGATCTTGCTGATGGCCGGCGCCACCACGCTGATCGGCCTGCTGCCCACCTACGCCGCCATCGGCGTGGCGGCGCCGATTCTGTTGTCGCTGATCCGCTGCGCCCAGGGCTTCTCCGCCGGCGGTGAATACGCGGGCGCCTGTGCGTATCTGATGGAGCACGCGCCGAGTGACAAACGCGCCTGGTACGGCAGCTTTGTGCCGGTGTCGACCTTCTCTGCCTTCGCCGCAGCGGCCGTGGTGGCTTATGCGCTGGAAGCGTCGTTGTCGGCCGAGGCGATGGGCAGTTGGGGCTGGCGTTTGCCGTTCCTGATCGCCGCACCGCTGGGCCTGGTGGGGCTTTACCTGCGCTGGAAGCTGGATGAGACGCCGGCTTTCCAGGCGGTGAAGCAGGAACACGCGGTCGCGCACTCCCCGCTCAAGGAAACCCTGCGCAACCATGGTGCGGCGATCTGCTGCCTGGGCGCTTTTGTGTCGCTCACGGCGCTGTCGTTTTATATGTTCACCACCTACTTCGCGACGTACCTGCAAGTGGCCGGTGGTTTGAGCCGGGCGATGGCGTTGCTGGTGTCGCTGATTGCGCTGATTTTCGCAGCGGCGATTTGCCCGCTGGCGGGGTTGTATTCGGATCGGGTGGGCCGTCGGGTCACTGTGATGACGGCGTGTGTGTTGTTGATCGTGGTGGTCTATCCGTCGTTCCTGATGGCCAGCTCCGGCTCGTTCGCGGCGTCTGTGGTCGGGGTGATGTTGCTGGCGGTGGGCGCGGTGCTGTGTGGGGTGGTCACGGCGGCGTTGCTGTCGGAGACCTTTCCGACCCGCACGCGGTATACGGCTTCGGCGATTACTTACAACATGGCTTACACGATCTTCGGCGGTACGGCGCCGTTGATGGCAACGTGGTTGATCAGTACCACGGGCAGCAACCTGTCACCGGCGTTTTACCTGATTGCGGTGGCGTTGCTGGCATTGGCGGGCGGGTTGGCGTTGCCGGAGACGTCGCGGATATCGCTGCATGAGGTGGGCACCGAGGAAAAAGGCGCAGCGGCAGTCTTGTCGCGTTAAGTAAACACAATACCCAAGACAACAAACATCCCCTGTGGGAGCTGTCGAGCTTTAGCGAGGCTGCGATAGCGGTGGCTCAGGCAACAGCAATGTGGGCAGTGCCGACGCCATCGCAGCCTCGCTAAAGCTCGACAGCTCCCACACTGGAGTCTCTTGGTTTATTGGATCTCCACTCCCTGAGTAAACAGTGCGAACGAACGCGGGTATGATCCAGGCTGACCCGGCCCGACTGGACCCACCCTCATGCCCGCCTCCCAAACCCGCCCCACCCCCGCGCCCTTGCTCAAGCCCGGCGAAACCGTGGTGTTGTTCGACGGCGTGTGCAAGCTGTGCAACGGCTGGGCAAGGTTCCTGATTCGCCATGACCGCGACCACCACGTGCGGTTGGCGGCGGTGCAATCGCCCGAAGGTCAGGCGCTATTGGCCTGGGCCGGGCTGCCGCTGGATCAGTTCGACACCCTGTTGGTGATCCGCGACCGACACTATTGGGAGCGTTCGGAGGCGGTGTTCGACATCATCGCGCAACTGCCTGCGCGCTGGCGCCCCTTGCTGGTGCTGCGGGCCATCCCGCGCTTCGTTCGGGATTGGGCTTACGATCGCATCGCGCGCAATCGCTATCGGCTGTTCGGAAAGTACGATACCTGCCTGTTGCCGGACCCGGATCATGAACGGCGGTTTTTGAATGACCCGACAGCTGACCGCAGTAATTAATCGCCTTCCCAACAGAGCCTGTGTGACCTGCTCAATGTAATCAAATACCTCAGACTGAACCGAGTATTGATACTGCTTACGGCAATTCTTCGAGACTGTGCCGTTATTGGTCAGACACATCATCGCAAGGTTGGCCAAGTCACTACCACGTACGTTATAGGCTTCATTGACGGTGCGCACGACGCGGTCATAATTCTCAAGGAAGATCGTCACCTCGCTCTTCATTGCAACAGAGACCGGCAGTAACAGGCCGTTCTCCAGCGCGCCGGCGCGGCACAAGGTTGGGTGGATCAGAAAACGGGAAAGGCGCCCGTTACCGAGGCTTGAGGGCCAACAGCAGATCAACAAGGAGCGTCAAATAATGGAGCTATACACCGAACGGCTTTACATGCGGCAACTGGAAGCCGGCGACTGGGACCTTTTCCTCGCGTTGCACACCGACCCGTCAGTGATCCAGTACGTGTGCGACGCCCCCTGCGAAACCGAAACCCGAGAGAAATTTGAATCCCGGTTGCCGCAATGGCTGCCAGGCGCCAGCCATTGGTTGTGCCTCGTCGTCTTCGACCGGCACAGCGGTTGTGCCGTTGGGGTCACGGGATTAAAGCTGGCAACCGATGAAGAGGCGACGGCAGAAGTCGGTTACCTGTTCCTCGCCGGGCATCAAGGAAAGGGCTATGGTTTTGAATCCCTGCAACAGTTGATGAACTATGCCCGCGAAACGCTTGGGCTGAACACGCTCACGGCCGTCGTGACCGAGGGAAATGCTGCCTCTTGCCGCCTTCTTGAGAAGTGCGGCTTCCTGTTTGAGCAACGTCATTGCGACGCTTATCACATCAATGGGCAGTTACTTGATGACCTCCTCTACCGGCATCGGATAAGCGAGTCTCTGGATAACGGTCAATAGAAGCCCCTACGTAGATCTCAAGTACCGATAAAGCGTCTGGCGACTGATCTCAAAATCGCGCGCCAATTTGGATCTGCTTTCTCCAGCGCAGGCGCGGTCAATCAAACTGACAACCTGAGTGTCAGACAGTTTTTTCTTGCGACCACCGTAGGACCCGCGATTCCTGGCGGTAGCAATTCCAGCGGCCTGTTTTTCCCTCGCCGCAGTGCGCTCGAACTGCGCGACCAGTTCCATGACCGCAATGATGGGTTCCACCACTTCAAGGCAGTCATGCCGGAAAATCAGGTTTTCGTTGGAAAACTCCAGCGTTACCTGCTTTTCAATCAGCCGGCGAATGATGCTGCACAGCTGCTCGGTACTGGAGGTGAGCGAGGCCATGCTGTCCACGACGACAGTGTCCCCGGGCTGCAGGTAGCGAATCAGCCGCTCAAGGCCTGCGCGATTCGCGGCATTGTCTGCACGCTCATCGCAAAACATTGCGTCAAATACATCAGGGCTTGTTATTTCCTCTACCGCGCCCTCAGGTTCTTGTAAAGAAAGCCGGAAATATTTGATGCGATGCAATCTCATGGTGCCTCCTTGGCAATACTTGTACAAAGTCGTTTTGTACTTGTACAAACTGTAACTAAACCATTAATTCCTTACACCTGTAACATTGAACCCACCCAAAATACACAGTTGCAAAGACTTGAACTTACCTTATCATTTTAAAACCTGCAATATTCCTAACAAGTGCAAGAAAAACAGTCGATTTCACTTTTACCGAATGACCCGCGTGAATTCACGCAGTGAATTCGTATGCCCGCTGTTTTATAGCCCGAAGCAAGCAGAGGATGAATTGATGAACGTCATGGAAAACGCGATAGACATTGATCGCCTGACTACCGATCAGGAAAAGATTGAGCATGTAACCCGCAGCATTACCGAACATGGGAATTACCTGCGCAAACGTTATCCGATCCTGCAACACCAGAATGCTCTGGGGGCGAGTGTCATGGTATTTTCCCTGGTCGGGATGGTCGTGACGGGAGGGCTCTACCTAAAGGGTTTCATCCCCGCCTGGACGTGTATCCTGATCAATGCGCTGCTCACGTCGTTCATTCATGAAATCGAACATGACTTGATTCATCGGCTTTATTTCCGAAAGCAGCCGCTGGCGCATAATGCCATGATGTTTTTCTGCTGGCTGGCCCGGCCGGGAATGCCGAGTCCCTGGTTAAGACGCAATCTGCACTTTCATCATCATAAGGAGTCCGGAACGGATACGGATGTGGAGGCGTGGATCACAACCAGTGGCAGCCCTTGGGGAATACTCCGCTTATTGAAACTGATCGACGGTTTTGTATTTGGTTTTCTAAACGCGGTTTTTGCGCCGGGATGGCGGCAAAAGGTCAGATTGTTAGGCAAGATTATCCGACTCAATACACCTTTCGGGCTTTTGTACTGGGGGTGTTGGTATGTGTTCCTCGGCTACCACCTGTATGTGTGGGCGGGGTCATTCATGGGCCAGGACATTCAGAGTTCGGCTGCGACGCTGGAGTTCATGAATGTCATCAATAGCGTGGTAGTTATCCTGATCGCGCCCAATATGATCCGGCAGTTCTGCCTGTTTTTTATAAGTTCAAACATGCACTATTACGGTGATGTTGCCCCGCGCAATGCGCTACAACAAACACAGGTAATGAACCCTTGGTGGTTGTGGCCATTCCAGATGTTCTGTTTCAACTTCGGCAGCACTCACAGCATTCACCATTTCGTGGTGAGAGACCCGTTCTATCTTCGTCAGATGACGGCACCTTATGCGCATAAAGTCATGGCGCAGGCCGGTGTCAGGTTCAATGACTTCGGTACCTATAAACGTGCGAACCGTTTTTCCCTGGGGCACTCTCAAACTCGGTCGCGGGGGTGAGTTCATGAACGCGCAAGGGATGTGTGCGACGCCGTTCGACGCCGTCAGGCAGGCTTTCGAGGAGATGTTTGATGATCCGCAGGAGCGTGGGGCCGGGCTTTGTGTGCAGGTAGACGGCGAGAGGGTTGTCGACCTGTGGGCCGGCATGGCAGATCAGGCAGGCACGAAGCCTTGGGCACGCGATACGCTGGCCAATACCTTCTGCGTTATAAAACCCTATGTCGCGGTGGCCGTTCTGATGCTGGTTGAAGCGGGCAAGCTGGAGCTGGATGCGCCAGTGGCCCGCTACTGGCCGGAGTTCGCCCAGCACGGGAAAGCCAAGGTCACTTTGCGCCAGGTGATGAACCACACCGCAGGCCTGCCGGCGCTGCGGGCACCCGACCATAACGCCATGATGTATGACTGGGAGCATATGGTGCGGGTGCTGGCGGCCGAGCCGCTTTGGTGGGAACCGGGAACAGACCTGGGGTATGGCACCACCACGTTTGGCTGGATTCTCGGTGAGTTGATTCGTCGGGTGGACGGACGAGATCCCTGTGTGTTTATCCACGAACAGATTCTGGAGCCCCATGACCTGGACGTTCACCTTGGCGTGGACGAAAAACACTTTCATCGCATCGCCCGTTTCGACAACGCCACGGGGCGAGTCGGTGATCCTTACTCGCAAGCGTTGCGCACCGTGCTGAAAAACCAGCCATCGCACATCGCGACATTAGCCTTCACCAACCCCGGAATGGTGCCCAGGCGAACCAGTGACCCGCGCTGGTGGGCCTATCGGCAACCGGGTGTGTGCGGGCATGGCACGGCTCACGGCCTGGCCGGTTTCTACAGTGCGTTACTGGCGGGACACTATATCGGTCGCGAGCTGCTCAGTGAGTTCACGCGAGAGCACAGCCATGGTATGGATCGGGTATGGATGCGCCCCATGCGTTATGGCTTGGGCTGCATGCTGGAGCAGCAACGCGACCCGATGGCTTCCCACGCAATGGGCCCGAACACCTTTGGGCATATCGGGCTTGGCGGCCCGATAAGCTTCGCCGATCCCGAAAAGCGCGTGAGCTTTGGTTTTGTTACCACGACCTCAGGCAGCCATACGATGATTGATCCCCGCGCTGGCCGCCTATCGTCCCTGGTCTATGCGGCGCTTTGAATTCACGCTCAGGGCGACTGTTTTCCCCCAGGTTCCAAAAAGGGTCTGAAGCAGCGCGGTTTTTTTTAAACTACCGCGCCCCTTCCGCCTGTATTTCAGCGCAGGTTCAAGAGTTCTCTTCGAACGATTTCGGCGCCTGCGCTTAACGCATTGAGCTTGCCTCTTGCGACACCACGAGACAAAGGAGCCATGCCACAGTTGGTGCAAGGATAGAGCTTGTCGGCGTCCACAAACTGAAGGGCTTTGCGTAGCGTGTTGGCGACTTCTTCCGGGGTTTCAATGGTATCGGATGCCACATCAATGGCCCCCACCATGACTTTTTTACCCCGGATGAGCTCAATGAGGTCCATTGGAACATGGGAGTTGTGGCATTCCAGCGAAATGATATCGATGCTGGATTTCTGCAGCTTAGGAAACGCCTCTTCATATTGACGCCACTCCGAGCCCAGCGTCTTCTTCCAGTCCGTGTTGGCCTTGATGCCATAGCCATAACAAATATGCACGGCCGTTTCGCATTTAAGGCCTTCAATGGCCCTCTCCAGGGTGGCAACGCCCCACTCATTCACTTCATCAAAGAAAACGTTAAAGGCGGGCTCATCAAACTGGATAATATCAACGCCGGCAGCCTCCAGTTCCCGGGCTTCTTCATTGAGAATTTTGGCGAATTCCCAGGCCAGTTTTTCGCGACTCTTATAATGGTTGTCATACAGCGTATCGATCATGGTCATGGGGCCAGGCAGCGCCCATTTAATGGGTTGATCGGTTTGCTGACGGAGAAACCTGGCATCTTCAACAAACACCGGCTTTTGCCGAGTAACCGCACCCACCACCGTCGGCACGCTCGCGTCGTAGCGATCACGAATTCTTACGGTCTCACGCTTCTCGAAATCAACGCCGCTGAGGTGTTCAATAAACGTAGTCACAAAGTGTTGGCGGGTTTGTTCACCATCACTGACGATATCAATGCCGGCGTGCTGTTGTTCTTGCAGCGCCAAACGCAGGGCATCTTGTTTGCCCTCGACTAATTCCTCGCCTTGCAACTTCCAGGGCGACCAAAGTGTCTCGGGCTGTGCAAGCCAGGAGGGTTTTGGCAAGCTGCCAGCCGTTGAAGTGGGCAATAGCTTTTTCATGATAGATGACCTTGTATTATTAATGATTTAAAAGGCGCAGTGGGCGGACCACCGCTCAAGCGTGGCCTGGTAGGGTTTGATGAAGTGCTCCTCAACAAATTTGCCCTGCTCAATCGCCAGCCGGCTACGTTCCTCTCGATCATAAACAATGAGTGTTAATGAATAATCCTGGTGCTTCAAACTCGGCTGATAGGACTTTCCTGCGGTGGAGTTCGCATTGTAAATCTCGGGCCGGTAAATTTTCTGGAAAGTGTCCATCGTGCTGATGGTGCTGATAAGCTCAAGAGTTGTGTAATCACTGAGCAAGTCACCGGAAAAATAAAAAGCCAAGGGCGCAACACTGTTTGAAGGCATGAAATAGCGGACCTTCAACCCCATTTTCTTGAAGTACTTATCCGTCAACGAGTACTCATCCTGCTCGTACTCAATACCCAGCACCGGGTGCTGGTTTTCAGTCCGGTGATAAGTCTTGGTATTGGAAACGCTCAGGCAGATGACCGGCGACTTTTTAAAGTTGTCCCTGTAAGCACTTGAGTTCACGAAGCACTTGAACAGCTTGCCATGCAAGTCTCCAAAATCATCTGGCGTACTGAACGTTGGCTGATCCTTGTTATGCCCCAACAACACCACGCTGAAATCATAGTCCCTGACGTAGGAGGAGAAGTTATTCCCTACAATGCCTTCAAATCGCTCATTGGTTTTTCGATCAACGATATTCGTTTTCAATATTTCAATCAACGGAATGGCATGACTGCCGCCTTCAGCGTCAATGTCCATCTCAACAGAGATGATTTCAAGCTCGACGGTATAACGATCCCCCTTGGGATTATCCCAGTGGGCCAACGCATTGAAACGGTTGTCGATCATTCTCAACGTGTTGCGCAGGTTCTCCTGACGGTTCTTCCCTCTCGCCAAATTAGCAAAGTTGGTGGTGATGCGCGTATTTTCCGAGGGATGATAATTCTCGTCAAAACAAATGCTCTTGATCGTAAATACAAACTCTTTATTCATTATAATCTGACACCCTGTTTTCCGGGGCAAACCTGAAACTATCTAGCACTTTTCTGGCTTGCACCCGGCAGTCTTCATATTATCTATAATTAAGAGGTATTTTAGGCTGAGCCATTGAGTAAGTAATAATGAATTGATTTCACCAACTCTTTAGCCCTCTTCATGATGGAATAGTGCTGTCACCGACTGTGTGCGTAACCGCTGCGCGGCCGCTGAAGTAAAGAGCACGTAGTGCGCCAGTTACAACGGTAGCGCCCGGTCTTGAATGACCCGCTTCATCACCAGGGTGGAGGTCAACCGTTGCACATTGGGCAGTGTGGAAAGTCTCTCGTCGTAAAGTCTTTGGAAGGCGGGCAAGTCCTGGGCAATCACGTGCAGCAGGTAGTCCGGCTCCCCGAACAGCCTCTGGGCATCGACCACCTGCGGGATATCCATGAGTGCCGTCTCGAACGCCTCGACTGCTTGCCGGTTGCCGTCTCGGAGCGTGGCAAACACCATGGCGGAAAAGTTCAGGCCCAACGCAACGGGATCAAGCTGCGCCCGATAGCCGAGCAACACACCAGACTCTTCCAGTGCCCGCACCCGCCGATGGCAAGGAGAGAGACTCAACCCTACGCGCTCGGCCAATTCCGTGACGGAAAGTCGCCCATCCCGTTGCAGCTCAGCAAGAATCTTCCGGTCTATTCTGTCCAATCAGAACTTTCTCCCCTTACAAGACACAATAACAGCATGCTTTGAGAGCTAATTCTAACCATATTTCACTAATCTTCCTCCCGTCATTAACCACCGTGCCCCGCATTAAAAAACCCGAGGGACGGCTTTTGAAAGGACAGGCAGGATGATGAATAAAGCGGTGAGTCACGAATGGGCGCGGGGGACGGCATGAGTTTAAGTACCTTTGCAGCCTTCTGGGCGATGTCGATTCTGTTCGTCATTACGCCCGGTGCGGATTGGGCCTATGCGATTTCTGCGGGGCTGAAACATCGAGTCGTCGTACCCGCCGTGGCGGGCCTGCTGTCCGGTCATTTGATCGCCACGCTGGTGGTTGCCGCAGGTGTTGGCACGCTGGTCGCCAGCCACCCGGTGGCCCTGTCAGTGCTGACGGTGGCCGGTGCGGGTTACTTGTTTTGGTTGGGCCTCAATATGCTCCTTCGCCCCGCCGCGCCCCGGGCGGATGACGTTCAAGCGTCCGGCTCATGGACGCGCTGGATGCTCAAGGGGCTTTGCATCAGTGGCCTGAACCCGAAAGTCTTCCTGCTGTTCCTGGCGCTCCTGCCTCAATTTGCCGATGCCACGGTGCCCTGGCCCGTGCCGATGCAGATGATCGTGCTGGGGCTCGTACACACCCTCAGTTGTGGCGTTGTTTATCTGTTGGTTGGGTTTGGCTCACACGTCGTACTGCGCACACGCCCCGCCGCAGCGCACTGGGTCAGCCGGTTCTCCGGGACAGCCATGCTCCTTATCGCAGTGACGTTGCTTACCGAACAAGTGCTGGACTAACTTTCCATCAGCGAGACAGACACCATGAACAACCAACCTTCGCCGTACGGCAGCGCACCGCTCGCCCGACAGACCCGAGTCCGGATTCCCCATCTGAAACAGATGAAGAGAGAGGGCCAGAAATGGGCGATGCTCACTGCGTATGACATGTACAGCGCCATTATTTTTGAAGAGGCCGGAATACCGGTGCTGCTGGTGGGTGACTCCGCCTCCAACAATGTGTACGGCAACGAATCCACGTTGGCCGTCACCGTTGACGAACTTATCCCTCTGGTTCGCGCGGTCAGCCGTTCGACCCGGCAGGCACTGGTCATTGCCGATCTGCCCTTCGGCTCTTACCAGGCGTCGGCGGAGCAGTGTTTTCATACGGCTGCTCGTTTCATGAAAGAGGCCGGTGCACACGCGGTGAAACTGGAAGGCGGGACCGAGGTGCTGCCTCAGGTCGAGATGCTCACCCGTTCAGGCATACCTGTCATGGCGCACATCGGTTTTACGCCACAGCAGGAGCATCAACTGGGCGGCTATCGTGTGCAGGGTCGTGACGAAGATGCACAGCGCCTGATAGACGTTGCCAAGGCCTTTGAAGCCGCCGGTGCATTCGCCATTTTGATTGAGATGGTGCCCGGTGATGTGGGTCGAGCGATCACCGAGGCGGTTTCGATTCCAACCGTCGGGATTGGCGCTGGCAACCAGTGCGATGCACAAGTGCTGGTCTGGCAGGACATGGCCGGACTCCGCACTGATCGACTGCCGCGGTTCGTCAAGCAATACGCTGACCTGCGTTCGGTACTGCACAATGCGGCAAAGGACTTTGCACTCGAGGTGAGTACAGGAGCGTTTCCAGGCCCCGAGCATACGTTTTAGCTTCCCGCCCTCACCTTTCAAGGAGCCTGTATGACAAGCCCAAGAGAACGTGCCGCCGAAGGTCTGCAGGTTGGAGACCAGTTCACGGTCATGCGTTGTTTTTCAGAAGATGACATTCGTCAGTTTGCGCAGATTTCCCGCGACTACAACCCGGTGCATTGCGACACCCCGTACGCTGCGTTGCGCGGGTTCAAGAGGCCCATAGCCCATGGCCTGCTGACAGCCAGTCTCGTCACCGAAGTGGGTGGGCAAATGGGTTGGCTGGCGACAGGCATGAGTTTCGAGTTCAAGCGCCCCGTGTACGCGGGCGACCTGATCACCTGCCACTGGCTCATCGCAGGCATCGATGAGCAAGGGCATGCAAAGGCCGAAGTGCGGATAGTCAACGCAGAAGGCATCACGGTACTGGAGGCGACAACGACGGGTGTGCTGCCCAGTGCTGAACAACGTGAACGCCTTGGTCAGATGCTTGCTGAAGGAGACCCCACCAATGGTGCTGCCCGCCCCGAGGGTTGATTGATGGAAAGGGGCGAACGGATCGGTCTACCTCGACCCTGTCCATACGCCCCTTTCCCCCAGGTATTTTTTCAAAGATGAAACGCTGCTCCCGCCTCTGCGCCTTGCCCAGGCGCATCAACCTTCACCTTCAACGCAATCAACAGCGCCGCCAGCAGCATCAACACCCCCGCCGCAACAAACACCCCGTCAATCCCACTGAAGCTGAACATCGCGCCGCCCGCCGCCGCCCCGGCGGCAATCGCCGACTGCACCGAGGCCACCACCATGCCGCCGGCGCTTTCGGCCTGATCGGGCACCGCCCGCGCCACCCAGTTCGACCAGGCCACCGGTACACCGCCAAACGCCAGGCCCCAGAGCATCAACAACCCCACCTGGCCCGTCACGGTCGCCGGCAACAGTGCCAGGGCGAGTGCCGCCACGCCGACCAGCGCCGGCATCAGCACCAGCGTGCCGCGGGGCAGACGCACCAGTAGCCATCCGGCCAGCAGCGTGCCGGCAAAGTTCGCCACACCGAAGCCCAGCAACATCAGCGCCAGCTCTTCGGCGTCGACACCGGTGGTGCTTTCCAGGAAGGGCCGGATATAGGTGAACAACGCGAAGTGCCCGGTGTGCACCAACACGCACCCCAGCATGCCCACGGCGATGCCCGGGCGCAGCAGTACGTCGAGCACTGTCCTCAAGCGTGCGGTCCTGCGGGGTGCAAGGGACGGCAATGTGAACAGCTGGAAAACCAGGGTCACGCCCCCCACGGCAGCAGCGGCCAGGAACGCGCTGCGCCATCCATAAAGACCGCCCAAAAAGCTGCCCAGCGGTACGGCCACGACCGTGCCCACCGCGATACCGCTGAAGATGATCGACAACGCACGCGGTAGCAGCGCCGCCGGGACCAGCCGCATCGCCACCGCCGCCGCCATGCTCCAGAAGCCACCGAGTGCGACGCCCAACAACACCCGCATCAGCAGCAGCACCGTCAGGCTCGACGAGACCGCCACCAGCAGGTTGGAACAGATCATCAGCGCGCTGAAGGCCAGCAGCACCACACGCCGATCGACGCCGCGGGTCAGGCCCGGCACCAGCAACCCGGCGAACAACGCCACCACCGCCGTGACCGTCACCGCCTGCCCGGCCAACGCTTCCGAGACGCCGAGTTCGGCCGCCATCGGCGTCAGCAAACTGGCCGGCAGGTACTCCGCCGTGAGCAATCCGAACACGCCCATCGCCAACGAAAAAACCGCCATCCAGGCGGGTGCCGCAGGGGCGGCCTCCACACCGGATACTGCCTCACACACACTATTGCTCATCACCAGACATCCTCTAAAAGTTATCGCGACCGGAAGTCTAGGTACGAAGAGCAGGATGATCTATGATGCAAAATCTTGAATCTTTTACCGAAACCCCGGAAATGATGCCTCCAGAACCGTTCGACGTGTCCTCTGACCTCATCAACGAGCTGCTGCGCGGCATGCGCCTGCGGGGTGTCGAGTACCGGCGTATCCAGGCCGGGCCGGCGTTTGGCCTGGGTTTCCCGGCCAAACCCGGGCACGCCTACTTCCACCTTATCGCCGCCGGCTGCGTCACCCTGCGTACCGAGGACGGCACCCCGTACGAGCTGACGCCGGGCACTGCGGTGTTCATCTCCCATGGAGGCGCCCACCAGTTGCTGTCCAGCCCGGAGGTGCCGGTGCAAGCCATCGACAGCTTCGACGCAGCGTCCCTCGGAGATGCGGTGTGTGCGGTGGATACCCGGCTCGATGGGGGCGAGGATCGAAGCACCCTGCTCTTCAGCGGCTGCATGGAGTTTGAGCTGGGGAGTTTGCAGGGCCTTGGCCGCCTGATGCCGGACCTCATGTTGATCGACGCCAAGGGCCAGCGTTATCCGGGGCTGATGCCGATCCTGGCGGCCATGGAGCGTGAAGTCAGCAGCGCCCGCATCGGCTTCGCCGGCATCCTTGCGCGCCTGGCAGACGTGGTGGCGGCCATGGTGGTTCGAGGCTGGGTTGAATGTGCGTGCGGGAATGCGTCCGGGCTGGTGGCCGCGTTACGCGACCCGCGCCTGGCCAAGGCCCTGTTGGCGTTGCATCAACAGCCGGGGCGCGATTGGACGGTGGAGGAACTGGCGGCGCAATGTCACACCTCCCGCTCGGTGTTCGCCCAGCACTTTCAAAGCACCCTCGGCCTGCCACCGCTGCGCTACGCCACCGAACTGCGAATGCGCCTGGCCAGCCAGTGGCTGACGCTGGAGCGGTTGCCAATCGAAACCGTGGCGCAGCGCCTCGGCTATAACTCCCAAGCGGCGTTCAGCCGGGCGTTCAAGCGCGTCACCGGGCAGCCGCCGGGAGCCAGCCGGCGGGTCTTGAGCCGCTAGGAAAAGTGCGTGACCAACATCTCTCGAACCGCGCTGACCAGCGGCGCTTCACCAGGGCGTGGCGGTAACAGACTGAACTCGACATCGGGCAGCGCCGGAAGCGTTTGAATCGACCGGCAGGCTTCGGCCCCGGCAGGCACGGCCGAGCTGTTCAGGCACGCCACCCCCAGCCCCGCCAGCAGCGCCGATTGCAAGCCGCCGACACCCGACGCTGAATGCGCAATCACATACGGCACGCCACGCGCCTCCAGCAGGTCGATGGTGAACCGCTGCAAACTGCAATCCTGAGGAAGCACCACCAACGGCAGCGGCGCCAAGTGCTCGTGCTGCGCTTCGAACCCACTGAGTGCCACCCACCGCAGGGCCTCCCGTCGCACAGGAATGCCTTCGGGAAGGCTGCGCCCGTCGAGGATCCGCATCGACAGGCCAATATCAAATTCGCCGCTGTTGGCGCCCTTTTCGATTTGCAGGCTTTTGCGCACCGAGACATGCAAACGAAGCTGCGGATAGCGGGTGCGCAACCCCTTCAACATGCCGGCGATGGCGCTCGGCAAAAAATAGTCGGTGATGGCCAGGCGCAGTTCCCCGCTCAAGGTCACCCCGCGCATGTCCTCAAGCACACAATCACTCTGTGCGAGCAACCCACGCGCATGTGCCAGCAACCGCTCGCCGGCAGGTGTCGGGCTCACGCCTTTTTTGCCGCGCTCCAGCAGCGTCACACCGGTAAAGGTTTCCAGCTTTCGAAGCTGCTCACTGAGGGCCGACTGTGAACGATTCAGCCTGGGCGCGGCCGCCGAAAGACTGCCGGACTCCAGGATGGTAACGAAGGAGCGCAGTTGCTCAAGGTCAAAGGGGCGCATATCTATCCTGCGTTTTTTCCGATAGATATCATTATATCTTCCCGTTTTTCAGATCAGCATAATTTTCTTACGCTGGCACCTCACCCTACCCTTACGAGGAATTCCCCATGCCAGGCATCACCCTGAAAATCTCCGGAGAACGCAATCCCGAGCTGGTTCGCCAACTCGTCCCGCAGCTCACCGCGCTGACCTGTGAAGTGCTGGAGAAGCGTCCGGAGCAGACATTGCTGATTCTCGATTTTGTGCCCCATGAACAGTGGTTCATTCATGACCGTTCGCTGGTCGAACATGGGCGCAACGCCTTCCGCCTGGAAGTGACCGTCACCGACGAGACCAACACCAAAGCGCAAAAAGCGCGCTTCCATCGCGAGGCCTACACACTGCTGGCCGAATTGATCGGCAACCTGCACCCGCACTCCAATGTGCACATCATCGACTGCCGGGCCAGTGCCTATGGGTATGCAGGGGTGACTCAGGAGTACCGGTATCAACATGCTTAAGCGCCCTTAGCGCAACCGCCCGCCGGCGACGGACAGCCCCGCGCCGGCGTGGTGTCAGCGGTCTTGAGTCGCCTGCCGCATCAAGTCTGTGAACAGTTGCAGAACCCGCTCATCCTCCACGCCCAATAAGCGGTCACCCACATAACACTCGGTCTTGCACCACCCCGGCACCTCGGTGGGTTCCAGGTGGGTGAACAGCCAATAGCCGTGCTCTCGGGCAATCTCATCGCGAGCGTTGAGCAGTGCCGCCCGGTCTGCGTCGAAATACACGTGGAGCATGTTCACCTGCGGCGTGCGCGGCAGAAGACGAATACCGGGAATCGCCTGCAGGCAGCTCGCCAGCCTCAGGGTTCGCTGATAGCAGGCCTCGAGCATCCCCAGGCGGTGATCGAAGCGCATGGCCGCCGAGACCACCATGGGGCTCTGCTTGATCAAGGTGCCCCCCAGCCGTTGGCGCCACAAGCGGGCCTGTTGGATAAAGTCGGTATCGCCTGCCAGCAGCGAGCCGGCGATGCCACCGAGGCCTTTGTAGGCCGAGACGTACACCGAAGAGAAGCCTTCAGCAATTTCCGCGTAGGAGCGCTGGTAGTAGGCCCGGGTTTCCCATAGGCGGGCACCGTCCATGTGCAGCGGTGTACCCGAGGCGGCAGCGGTGGCTTTCAAGGCTTCCAACTCATCCCATTCAGGCAACTGCCCGCCGATCTCACGGGCCGGCAGCTCAACTACCAGGCAGCTCAGTGGCTCGGCCACCGCTGACAGGTCATCGGCCAGGATCGGTCGCAACCGGTGCCCCACCATCACCCCGTGCAAGTGCAGCAAGGCCTGGAATGCCTGCTCTTCGTGGAGCTGCAAATGAGAGGACGCATGGATCCCGAAGCGCGGCAGCCTGCCTCGCTCACTCCAGATGTTGACCGCAATCAATTGCGCCATCACCCCGCTGGGCATGAACACCGCAGCAGGCTTGCCCAGCAGTTCGGCCACCTTGGCTTCAAAGCTTTCAATCAACGCACCGCCCCCATAATGATCATGGGACACGTTGTTGGCCTGGGCCCACTCCGCCATTTCCTGGAACCACTGGGCCGGTGTGGGTTCTGCGAAGCCGCTGAGTTCGACCGTGCAGGCCGCCTTGAGTTGGCGGCGTTCTTCTTCAGTGTTTGGTATCACGGTAGAGCGCCTGTGCAGGAGAAAGTAGGGGCAGGAATGTCCGGCCCCGTGAACGTATCAGTCCTTGACGAGCCTGGCCATGCGCAGCCTTGAAAGATCATCATGCCCACTGACCACCACAACCCTCCCGCCATCATTCCATGCACTTTTTCGGCGTCAGACGACTGTCTTGCGCAGTGTCCACGTCGGTGCCCAGGCCTGACTCCCTGCGTGCGCTGAACTCGATCGGGTACGGCCCGGTCGGTGCCAGCACCGACTTGATTCGTGCGATAAACACCGCGTCATCCCGGGTGTAGAAGATCCACTGCCGCTGCTTTCCACCGGTCACCGTGCAGGCCCACTTCGCCAGGCCATTTTCCTTCGCCGCCGCCAGCAGCAGGCTCTCCATGTCTTCCATGGGAACACGGTCCCTGGGCTCCGGGCCGAACCGCTTGGAAAGGTATTTCCAGGTGACTTTGATCTTGAATGGCTGCTCGCGCCTTTCAGTCGCGGTAAGTGAATCAGCTCCCCTGTAGGTCATGGGAGTGGGCGTATCCGGATAGTCGGAGAGTTGGAACGTAGGGGTGCCGGCTGGCTGAACTTCTAAGTAACGAAGGCTGCCCGGCTCGTTAAGCGACTTGAGCAACTCCCTGAGCAGCGCCGCGCGGTCGGCCAGACAGTTATCGTAGCCCTGGCTGTTAACCGGCCCCTGTGCCAGACACGGCTCGAGCTCGAGCGGTGTGGGCGTGTGCGTGTGCGAACTGGAGCAGCCCGCTATGAGTGCGCAGGCCAGTGCGAAGAGTCGCAGGCGGTGATGTGTGGATGCAGCTTGCAAGAGACGCCTTTCCTTGTGCTTGTGATGATCATCAGTAGCATTATTATGCCATCACCCCGCTGCGCCGCCGCAAAAGATCATGCCCACTCACCACCACAATCCCCACCAGCACCAACACCGAGCCCACAATGAACGATGACTGCAAGGTCTCGTCGAGCAACCACACACCGAACACCACGCCAAACAAAGGCGTCATGAACGACAGCACACCCAACCGCGATCCCAGGTAACGGCCCAGCATCCAGAACCACACCAGCAGGCTCAGGAACGAGAACACCACGGTCTGGAACGCCAGGCTGGCCACCGTAATAGCCGAGAAATGCACCCCGGTTTGCCCGGTGGCCCACGCCAATGCAGCCAGGATTACAAACGCCCCGGCCAGCTGATAGAACAACGTCAGTGGCGCCGGGGCTTCGGCCAGCCGCGAGCAACGAATGGTGACCGTGGTGGCGCCCCAAGCCGCCGCGCCCAACAACCCCAGCGCATCGCCCAGGCGCTGATCGGCCATCGAGGCATGGCTTTCACCCGGCGCGAAAAACGCGACGATCACGCCGACAAACGCCAGCAATATGCCGCCCCACTGCACCCCTGTCAGCCGTTCACTGGGGAATCGAACGTGCAAACCGATGGCCGCAAAGATCGGCGCCGTGTACAGGAAAATCACCATGTGTGCGGCCGACGTGTAACGCAGCCCCTCGCCGACGGCCACGTATTCCAGGGCAAACAGCGCGCCCACCAACAGCCCGCCGCGCCAGGTGTCGAGGTTCAGGGTCATTTTGTTCCGGCGCAGGATCAGGATCAGGCCCACCAGCACAGCGGCAATGCCGGAGCGCAGGGCGATCTGGAAGATCGGCGCAATATCCGGCGCGGCGACCTTGATCGCCACCTGCTGAAGGCCCCAGATGGCGCACATCACCGTCATGGTGACCGCAGCGGGCCCATCAATCGGCTGACGCTTCTCCACGACACGCTCCCACTCACGTTTGTATGGGCGGAGTCTGCGATCTGCGGAACGGCTGGATATAGCGCCAAAACGACAAGCGATAGCGCACAATAGCCATTCGACTGGCCGCAGCGGTGTGATCCTGATGAACAAGCCATTTGCCCACCGGGTCGTTGCGCCGTTCACCGATGAACTGCCGGCCCCCCTGTACTTTCGTGCCGCGCAGATGCAGGCCTTGACGACCTACCCGTGGCACCGCCATCCCTGGGGCGAGTTTGTGTATTCGTTCAGTGGTGTGATGGAGATCAAGCTCGCCGACGAGCACTTCATCGTGCCGCCGCAGTTTGGCCTGTGGCTGCCGCCCGAGGCCGAGCACCTGGCGCTCAATCGCCAGGAGGCTTATCACTCTTCGCTGTATATCGCGCAGCCGTTGTGTGAACACTTGCCGGACACGGCCTGCGCGTTGACGATCACCCCGTTGATCCGCGCCTTGCTCGACGACCTGCGGGCCTCACCGCCCGCGCCGGTGCAAACCGAGGAAGACAGCCGCCTGCTCTACGTGCTGCTGGACAAGCTGAAGCAAACCTCCCGCGTCGGCTCCTACCTGCCCGGCTCCAATGACCCGGTGCTGTCGCCCATCCTTGAAGCCCTGGAACAGAACCCGGCAGACGCCCGCTCCCTGGCCGACTGGGCGCGCCTGGTCAACGCCACCGAGCGCACGCTGCTGCGGCGCTGCCAGCGTGACCTGGGGATGTCGCTGAACCACTGGAAACAACGGCTCAAGGTGATGCACTCGCTGAGCCTGTTGCGAAGTGGCGTTACCGTCGAGACCCTCGCACTTGACCTGGGCTACAGCAGCTCCTCGGCCTTTATCAGCATGTTCCGCAAGCTCACGGGCGAGACACCCGATGAGTACCGCAAGGCAAAATTAGGGTCAGTCAAGGACGGTTGATGCAGGGTTTTCTGACAAAAATTTCATACAGCTAAACTGTACAGTTTTTCTGCACGCATGCTAGTGTCCGGGCATGAACAGATCCTCCAACACCCCAGAAACCCATTCCGCCGCCGCCCTGGCCGCCGAACTGCGCATCTCCCTGGGCAAGCTGATCCGCCGGCTGCGGGAACAAACCCATCCGAATGATTTCACCTCCGCCCAGAAGTCGGTGCTGCTGCGCCTGGACCGTGACGGCCCCAGCACCGTCTCGGCCCTGGCCCGGGCCGAGAGCGTGCGCCCGCAGTCCATGCGCATCACCGTGGCCGGGCTTGAAACGATGAAAGCCGTCACGGGCAAACCCGACCCCAGCGATGGGCGCCAAACCCTGATCGAGCTGACACCCGGCTTTCGCAAACACCTGATCGCCAGCCGGGCCGCCAAGGACGATTGGCTGTTGCGGGCGCTGCAGGAGCAACTGTCTGCCGACGAACAAGCCGAACTCGCGGCGGCCGTAAAGCTGCTGGAGCGCCTCGCCGATTTTTGAGCCACCCCTTCCCGTTTGAGGACATTCCATGGCCGTCACCTCGCTGGATCCCAACACCGCGCTGATCATCGTGGACTTGCAAAAAGGCATCGCCGAGTACCCGTTCATCCACCCCATCGGCGGTGTGGTCGAACGCTCCCGTGCACTGCTCGATGCGTTCCGTGAACGTGGCTTGCCGGTGGTGCTGGTCAACGTCACAGGCTTTGCACCCGGGCGCACCGAGCGGCCACGGCGCAGCGATGTGTTTCCACCGGGATGGACCGACCTGCTGCCTGAACTCGGTCAGCAACCCGGCGACCTTGTGGTGACCAAACGCACCTGGGGCGCCTTCGCCAGCACCGATCTTGAGGCGCGGTTGAAGGCGCTCGGCGTGACCCAAGTGGTGATCACCGGGGTGGCCACCGGCACCGGCGTCGAGTCCACCGCCCGCCAGGCCTATGAAGCGGGTTTCAACGTAACCCTGGCCATCGACGCCATGACCGATGCGAACGCCGAAGCCCACCACTACAGCCTGAACCAGATCTTTCCGAAGCTGGGCGAAACCGGTACGGCGCAACACATCATCGGCTTGCTTGAAACAAGGGGTGCGTGACGATGCAGTGGCATGAACTGGTGTCTTACTTCTTCGGCGGTGTGTTGCTCGCCAACGCGGTGCCGCATTGCGTCAGTGGCTTGATGGGCCAGTCATTCCAGACGCCATTTGCCAAGCCGCGCGGCCAAGGGCGGTCTTCCTCGACGCTGAATGTGCTCTGGGGGTTTCTCAACCTGGTGATCGGCTATGTGCTGGTCTGCCGGGTCGGGGATTTCGCGCTCGACAACACGCCTGATGTGCTCGCCCTCGGGCTCGGGGCCTTGGTGCTGAGTGTGTTCCTGGCGCAGCATTTCGGGCGCTTCAACGGTGGTAATCCCTCAAGGCCGGTGTGAGTTCGATGGGCATTTTCCGCTCGCTGCGCAGCGTCAATTACCGTATCTGGGCCGCCGGTGCCCTGGTGTCGAATATCGGCACCTGGATGCAACGCACGGCCCAGGACTGGCTGGTGCTGACCCAGCTCACGCCGCATAACGCCTCGGCCGTCGGCATCGTCATGGCGTTGCAGTTCGGGCCGCAATTGCTGTTGCTGCCCTGGACCGGCTTCGCCGCCGACCACTACGACAAGCGCAAGCTGCTGATCGTCACCCAGGGCGTGATGGGCGTGCTGGCGCTGATGCTGGGGGTGTTTACCCTGACCGGCATCGTGCAGCTGTGGCACGTGTATGCGTTCGCGTTTTTGTCGGGCTGCGCCTCTGCATTCGACGCCCCCGTGCGGCAGATTTTCGTGGCGGACCTGGTGGGCGAAGCGGACCTGTCCAACGCCATCGCGCTCAATTCCACCTCGTTCAACATGGCCCGCATGATTGGCCCGGCCGTGGCCGGGGTGACCATCGCGTCGGTGGGCACCGGCTGGGCGTTCCTGCTCAATGGCGCGAGCTTTTTCGCGGTGCTGGCCTCGCTGTTTCTGCTGCGGGTTTCCGGCCTGCACACCCGCCTGCGGGCACTGCGCACCAAGGGCAGCCTGACCGAAGGCTTGCGCTATGTGTGGGCCCGACCGGACCTGATGGCGATCCTGATCATGCTGTTTTTGATCGGCACCTTCGGCATGAACTTCCCGATTTTCATCTCGACCATGGCCGTCACCGTGTTCCATGCCGATGCCCGTGGCTATGGCCTGCTGACGTCGACCCTGGCCATCGGCACCATCGCCGGGGCGCTGCTCGCCGCCGGCCGCGAGCGGCCACACTTCAAGTCGCTGCTGTACGGCGCGCTGGTGTTCGGGGTGGGTTGCACGCTGGCGGCGATCGCTCCGAACTACTGGCTGTTCGCCGGGGCACTGGTGATCATCGGCGTGGGCGCCCTGACCTTCAGCAACACCACCAACAGCCTGATGCAACTCACCACCGAACCCGCCATGCGCGGCCGGGTGATCGCCCTGCGGGTAGGCGTGGCCCTTGGCGGCACGCCGATTGGCGCACCGATTGTGGGGTGGGTGGCCGACCATCTTGGCCCGCGTTGGGCGCTGGCCGTCGGCGCGGCCTCGGGCATCCTGGCCGCCGGGGTGGCGGTCTATACCATGACGCGCAAGCTGGATCGGCCAAAGAAAATCTGACAGGCAAACCCAATCCAGTGTGGGAGACAAACCCAATCCAATGTGGGAGCTGTCGAGCCCCAGCGAGGCTGCGAAGAGGCCCTGTCTGCCGATAAAGATGTCGCCTGCCAGTCCGCCTTCGCAGCCTCGCTGAAGCTCGACAGCTCCCACAGTTGATCTTCGCAGCATTGAACAATGTGCTCGCCTGGCTGACGGGCTCAGGAAACCGGGTTCCCACAAACAAACCCAATCCAGTGTGGGAGCTGTCGAGCCCCAGCGAGGCTGCGAAGAGGCCCTGTCAGTCGATAAAGATGTCGCCTGCCAGTCCGCCATCGCAGCCTCGCTAAAGCTCGACAGCTCCCACAGTTGATCTCCCATAGCCTTGAACAATGTGCTCGCCTGGCTGACGGGCTCAGGAAACCGGGTTCCCACAAACAAACCCAATCCAGTGTGGGAGCTGTCGAGCCCCAGCGAGGCTGCGAAGAGGCCCTGTCAGTCGATAAAGATGTCGCCTGCCAGTCCGCCTTCGCAGCCTCGCTAAAGCTCGACAGCTCCCACAGTTGATCTCCCACATCCTTGAACAATGTGCTCGCCTGGCTGACTAGGCTCAGAACGCCGCGCTCCCACAAACAAACCCAATCCAGTGTGGGAGCTGTCGAGCCTCAGCGAGGCTGCGAAGAGGCCCTGTCAGTCGATAAAGATGTCGCCTGCCAGTCCGCCTTCGCAGCCTCGCTGAAGCTCGACAGCTCCCACAGTTGATCTTCGCAGCATTGAACAATGTGTTCGCCTGGCTGACGGGCTCAGGAAGCCGCGTTCCCATAAACAAACCCAATCCAATGTGGGAGCTGTCGAGCCCCAGCGAGGCTGCGAAGAGGCCCTGCCTGCCGATAAAGATGTCGCCTGTCAGTCCGCCTTCGCAGCCTCGCTGAAGCTCGACAGCTCCCACCGTTGATCTCTCGGGTATCATCCCAGCCATCACCCATCCAGGAATCACCATGCCTTCAAACACACGCGACAGCGCCCGGATTGAACGTCGCCTGGTCGCGGCCCTGACCGAGGCCTGTGAAATCGCCAAGGCCGAAATCACCGGCTTCGACTGGCTGACCCACGAAGTCGACTACCTGGCCTTTGCCCAAAGCCTGGTCGTCATCTGGGTGTTCGATACACGGGCGAACCGGGAGCTGGCCCTTTCAAGCGGGCTGGACCGGCGCATGCGCGAGCTGACGGCCACGGCGCTGGAGGATGCCGGGGTGGATCGCCCTTCTTCGGACCGCTACGTGCGCTTCGACTCCGAGGAAGAATGCCACCTGCAGCATGGCGGCGATTGGCGCCTGCGCCTGCTCAAACTGTATGCCGTAAAGGGGTAAAGCCTTGGCTAAAGATATCGAGAATCCGTGCGTCTCCACCTGCCAGCTCAGTGGTGAGCTGTGCGTGAGTTGTGGACGCACCAAGGACGATATTCGCAAATGGAAAAGGATGAAGCGGCCAGAGAAGATGGCCGCTGTGCAGCGAGCAACGCTGCGGTTGAAGACGTTGAAAAAGGGCAAGTGACGCACCCGGTTTCAGGCCGTCAAGTGCGCCCGACAGACCCCGTCACCGGCAGGTTACCCAACAGCTTGAGCCCGGTGGTCTTCACAAACGTCGCGTAGTCCATCGGTTTCTCGATACGGGTTTCAGCGTTGGGCAGCACGTAGGCCCAGGCACGCTGGGACGATACGTCGTATACCAGCTTGAACAGGCGGGTCGGCACCCAGACCTTGTTGTCGCCGATGGTGCTGTAGCCCGGGTCAAACAGCGGGCCGGTGAACACAAACACATTGCCGTCGGCGCGCTTGGCGAACTTGCGCACGTCCGCCTCGACCTTGCTCCAGATCTTGCGGTTGTTGGTGGGGTCTTGCGGCACCATGTTCGACAGCGCGAAGGATTGGGCCATGGCGTTGGTGCTCGGCGCATCGGCGGCCGGCGATTGATGGCCACGGTCCACCGCCGGGTGTTGGCCACGGTAGTCACTCAACTCGGCGCGCGCGCCCTTGGGAATGCGCGGGTCCGGGTAAAACTGGTTGGTGCGCTCCTCGCCTTTGGCGTCCTGCAACTGGCCGGCATTCAGGCGCTCGACCACCACCAGCGGGGTCTTGCTGGTTTGCGAGTAGAGCACCGCAAAATTATCGGAACACAGCGCCAGGGGTTTCATGGTGGCCGGCACGGTGGCGGTGTTGATCGGTTGCGCGGCCGGGAACAGGTCGGCGCAACTGTCGAACGACGGCTTTTTCTGTTGGTTTGAATAGAGGTCCAGGGCTGCGCCCTGACTGATGGAGCCCGAGCGGGAGGTGTGTTGCTGATGCGGCGTGATGAGGTCCAGCAGGCCCCGGGCTTGCGCCCCGGTGGAGAGCAAAACAAGGGCCGACAGCCCAACTGCAATTTTGCGAAGGTGCATGGTTAAATCTTCAAATGGGAGGGAGGAAAAAACGTACCGCGAGGCTCTATTCCGAGCCACACGACCGCTCACAGTCGTGCGGGGGTTATTGACCATCACTCCTTACATTAGTGCCGGGGCACCGGGGTTAACCTGCGCAGTCGTTGCAACCGCGCCGTCACTTCACCGGTATATACGAATACCCGCGCACCATGGTTTTCCCTTCGTTCGGCTCCCGCTTGCGAATCTTCTCGAACATGTTCTCCTGGGTGTACTCAACGAAGTATTCCTTGCCCGGCTCAACTGAGAGCGTCAGGAATACGTTTCGGGGATGCGGCTGCTGTCCGGCCGAAACCTTGTGCACGCCAGGGCTGACCAGCACCCAGGAATAGGTCTCGCTGCTCAGCCCCACGATTGCGCTGTCATCGATACTGAACACGCTGTCATAGAAGCTGCCCTGGATAACCTGGGTTCGCATCAGGTAAACCAGCGCCTTGCCTGGAGGTGGCGGCGGCGGTTCGAAATAAGGTTCGCTGGTGCTGGTATGACCACACCCTGGCAGTAGCAACAGGAGCAACAGGACCGGGATACTTTTTATGAATGTGCTCACTTGGCCTGCCCCAATAGCTGGTTGATCACCGGTGCCATTTTTTCCTCGATCGTGTTGTATTTCGACAAATCGAAGCCCCCGCCGCCCGCCATGGTGTACTGCGCAAAACCAATGGACTGGTCGCCTTTGTAGAGCCGGACGCTGGCATCGGACAGGTAGGCAGAAAAGTCCCAGGAACGAATGGCGGTGTAGGTCAGACGGTATTCACAATTGCCCGGAACCGGCGCGGCATACAGCCGGCTTTCAATGTGGTGCTTGCGCAGCAGCGTTTGCAGGCCATCGACAAAGTCCCCCACCACGACTTTGGGGTTCTCTTCGATGCACAACCGGGAGATGTTGTATTGAGGCGCGACAGGCTCAACCTTGACGTTGGTACACCCGGCCAAGGCCAGTAGCAGGCCTGCCGTGAGGGCTCTGGACAGCATGTTCAATCCTTGAATCGAGAGTGATATCAAAATAATGGCCTCATGCTACTTTGGCGCCCTTTCGCGGTCAATTGGCGGCGACTGAAACGTTTGAAGATAAGCCCGCAGCAGCCGGGTCACCTGCTGTTCCAGGCCGGCTTCATAGGCCGGCGTTGCATTGCCTTCAAGCAGCGTCCGCACCGGGCCCACCACGGCACTGATCGAGATGGCCGCGGTTAAAAACGGGTCGTCAAAACGGGCATCCGATGCCGTCCCCAACATCGCCGCCACGGCGCCCACCATCCGCTTGTTGATCCGCGCCACAAGCTCCGCACCGCCCCGCTCGGCCGCAATGGCATAGAGGGCTTTGGACGCCGTCGGGTCCATGAGTTTCACCGCCAGAAAAGCCGTGACAAACCCCGACGCCATTTCCGCCACCGTGGTGCCCTGATGTTGATCGCAGGCCTGCTCAACGGTCTGGGCCACGTGCACCAGATGCTTTTCCATGACTGCCGCCAGGAGTGCATCGCGGTTCGGATAGTATTGATAGAGACTGCCCACCGACATGCCCGCACGCTCGGCCACGCGGGTCGTGGTGCAGCGGACCAGTCCCTGAGCCGTCAGAACCTGAAGGGTCGCTGTGTGCAGCGCCTCGACCGTCGCCGCCGAGCGCGCCTGGACCGCTGATTTTCTTGGCTTTAGGGAGGCTTTGGGAGTGCTCATGGAATGCGAATTCTAAACCTGAAGGATCCTTCATATTATAGGCTTCCTCCCGTCAAGCAAGAGCCACCGCCATGACCCGCCCAGAAAACCGCAGCACCTTCACTCTCGGTGATCGCACCGTCAACCGCGTCGGTTACGGCGCCATGCAATTGGCTGGCCCTGGGGTATTTGGCCCGCCAAAAGACCGTGATGCAGCGCTCGCTGTGTTGCGCGAGGCCGTCGCCTGCGGCGTGAACCATATCGACACCAGCGACTTCTACGGACCGCACATCACCAATCAGATTATCCGCGAGGCGTTGCACCCGTATAAAGACGACCTCACGATCGTCACCAAGGTGGGCGCCCGTCGTGGCGCCGATGGCGGCTGGTTCAACGCGTCGTCGAAGGCCGAGCTGACGCAGGCTGTGCATGACAACCTGCGCAACCTGGGCCTGGACGTGCTGGACGTGGTCAATGTGCGGGCCATGCACGGCGTGATGGGCACTGCCGAAGGCTCGATCGAAGAACCCCTGAGCGCCATCGCCGAGCTGCAACAACAGGGGCTGATACGCCATATCGGCATCAGCAACGTCACACCCACCCAGGTGGCCGAAGCGCGAAAACTCGTGCGTTTCGTGTGTGTCCAGAACCTCTACAACATCGCCCATCAACACGATAACGCGCTGATCGACGAGTTGGCCCTGGAAGGCATTGCCTATGTGCCGTACTTCCCGCTGGGCGGATTCTCGCCGGTGCAGTCAGCGGTGTTGTCGAACGTTGCGCAGCGGCTTGGCGTCACACCGATGCAATTGGCGCTGGCGTGGTTGCTGCATCGCTCGCCCAACGTCCTGCTGATTCCCGGAACATCCTCGGTCACCCATTTGCGTGAAAACCTCGCGGTGGGCGAACTGGAGCTTTCGGATGAAGTGCTGGCCGAGCTGAACACCCTCGCGGGCTGACCCTCACGCCAGCAGTTCGGTAATCCACCGGGCTTGTTGCGCGACCTCTTGCACCTTGTCCTCGGGTACCGCCTGCCGCGCCTGGGCAAAGTCGTTCAGGGTCTGGTGTTTGTGGCGCAGGATGCGCTGCCACTTGAGCAGGAACTCCGGGCTGCGGGCCTGCATTTGCAGCGGGCCGAAGTACAGTTGTTCGGCGGTGTAGCTCACAGGCTCGGCGCGCTCGGCCACGATGATCTCGTAGAAGAAGCGGTTCTCCCGCAGCAGTTCCTCGCAGACGATGGAGTAACCGTTTTCCATCAACCATTGCCGCAAGGGTTGCTCGCCGCCGTTGGGTTGCAGGACCAGGCGCTCCTGGCCGTTGAGGCGCCCCTTGTCACTGTCGAGGATGTCGCGGATGGTCTCGCCGCCCATGCCGCAGATACTGATCGCGGTGATCCCGTCGCCCGGCTCGATCGCCGCCAGGCCACTGGCCAGGCGCACGCTGATATAGGGCTCCAGTTCGTTCTCGCGCACCGTACGCTCGGCCGCACGAAACGGCGTCAACGCCACCTCGCCCGCCACCGCCGCCGCGATGGCGCCGCGACGCATCAACGCCACCGGCAGGTAGCCGTGGTCGGAGCCGATATCCGCCAGGCGCGCACCGGCGGGTACATGGGCTGCCACCCGCTCCAGGCGCATGGACAATGTGTGTTCGTTCAACTGCCGTTCCTTTTTGCCACGAATGGGCTCGTCTGCTCAGGATAACTGATGGGGTATGCTTGCTCACCGCACAAATTGCCAGGAAGAGGTGATCGATGACGTCATTTAAGGTTCGCGAGCTGAGCAGTACGGACACTGAAGCCTTGCTGGCCTTCGAATCCCGCAACCGTGAGTGGTTCGAGTCGCATATTGATGCACGCGAGCCTTCGTTCTATTCCGTGCAGGGTGTGGCCGAGCACATCCAGGCCTACCTGGCCGACTTCGCCCTGGGCGCCTGGCACCCGTTTGTGATCGAGGACGCCAGCGGCGAAATCGTCGGCCGCGCCAATCTGAAAAGCATCGACTCACCGAAGGGTTCTGCCGAAGTCGGTTATCGCGTGGGTGAGCAAGCATGCGGGCAAGGGCTGGCCACTCAGGCACTCAAGCATCTTATCCAGCAGGCACAGGCACGTTGGGCGCTGACGCAACTGGTGGCGTATGTATTCCCGGAAAACGTGGGCTCACAAAAAGTGCTGCAGCGCTGCGGATTCGTGGCTGAACAGCCTGCACCGGACGACCAGGCTCCTGCCGAAAAGCGCTTCGTCCTGACACTCCAGACCTGAAGACGCGAACCTTTACCCGGAAAATACCGTCCGAGCTAGGGCACTGATGCTTACCGCTCGCCACGAGGTTTCCGTTTGAAAGCTGCCATCATCAAAAAATACCGCCTGATCATCAAGACCATGGGCTATGTGGGCTGGGCGCTGTTCTGGCTGCTGCTCTGGGATATCGCCGTCACCGTGGATTTCATGCTGTTCCTCAACAGCAAGATCAACCTGCCGCTGATGCCCCTCACGCTGCTCGGCTCGGCGCTGGTGGTGCTGATCAGTTTCCGCAACAGCAGCGCCTACAACCGCTGGTGGGAAGCGCGCACGCTGTGGGGTGCGATGGTCAACAATTCCCGCAGCTTCGCCCGGCAGGTCCTGACGTTGCTGGATGACCCGGGCCACGAGATCAACCCGATAAAAGCGACCTTGCTGCGCCGTCACGTGGCCTATGTGAACTGCCTCGCGGCGCACCTGCGAGGCCAGCCGTGCCCGGATGAGATTCGGGCGTTTCTGCCGGCCGCAGAGTTCACCCGCAGCACCACCACCAATAACTTTGCCAACGACATCCTCAACGGTTCCGCGGCCCTGCTGGCCCAGGAATACAAGGCCGGGCGCCTGGACAGCATTCGCCTGGCGCGGCTGGAGTCGACCCTGGTGGACTTGTCCAACAGCCAGGGCGGCATGGAGCGTATCGCGAATACGCCGCTGCCCTACCCTTACGTGTATTTCCCGCGGCTGTTTATTTCGCTGTTCTGCCTGATCGTGCCGGTGGGCCTGGTGGAATCCCTGGGCTGGTTCACCCCGCTGGCCTCCACGGTGGTGGGCTTTATGTTGCTGGCCATCGAACGCATCGGCACCGATTTGCAAAGCCCGTTCCGGGACAGCGAGCACCAGATCCAGATGGAAGCCCTGTGCGAGACCATCGAGAAAAACCTGCAATCGATGCAGCGTGATTCCCTGGGTGGCGACCGGATCAGTTGATCCTTGCCGGGCCGATAACAAAAAAAACCGGCCAGTGGTGAATTATTCAGTGTCCGCATGTATCTGACCCATTAAGCGCATGCCACCAAAACAGTGGCATCGAAATGGACCCGCGGCTGAGTAATTCCCATGAAATCACGCAAGAAAACCGTCAATCCGATTGGATTGGATGACATCACCATCGTTGACGACGCCAAGATGCGCAAGGCGATCACCGCCGCTGCGCTGGGCAACGCCATGGAATGGTTCGACTTCGGGGTGTACGGCTTTGTCGCCTATGTGCTGGGCAAGGTGTTCTTCCCCGAGGCGTCCCCCAGCGTACAGATGATCGCCGCCCTGGCGACCTTCTCGGTGCCCTTCCTGATCCGTCCGTTGGGCGGCCTGTTCTTCGGCCGGCTGGGGGACAAATACGGCCGGCAAAAGGTCCTCGCAGCGACCATCGTGATCATGTCCCTGAGCACCTTCGCCATCGGGCTGATCCCCTCGTATGACTCGATCGGCATCTGGGCGCCGATCCTGTTGCTGCTGGCCAAGATGGCCCAGGGCTTCTCGGTGGGCGGCGAATACACCGGCGCCTCGATCTTCGTCGCCGAATACGCCCCGGACCGCAAGCGCGGTTTCCTCGGCAGTTGGCTGGACTTCGGTTCCATCGCCGGCTTCGTCCTCGGCGCGGGCGTGGTGGTGCTGATTTCTGCAGTGATCGGCGAAGAGGCGTTCCAGTCCTGGGGCTGGCGCCTGCCGTTCTTCCTCGCGCTGCCGCTGGGCATGATCGGCCTCTACTTGCGGCATGCACTGGAAGAAACACCGGCCTTCCAACAGCATGTGGAACAACTTGAGCAGGGTGATCGCGAAGGCTTGGCGGGCGGCCCGAAAGTGTCGTTCAAGGAAGTCGCCACCAAACACTGGCGCGGCCTGATGACCTGTGTCGGCGTGGTAGTGGTGACCAACGTCACGTACTACATGCTGCTCACCTACATGCCGAGCTACCTGTCGCACAACCTGCACTACAGCGAAAACCATGGCGTGCTGATCATCATCGCGATCATGGTCGGCATGTTGTTCGTGCAGCCGATGATTGGCTTTGTCAGCGACAAGATCGGGCGCAAACCCTTCATTCTTTTCGGCAGCATTGCGCTGTTCTTCCTCGCCATTCCGGCGTTCATGCTGATCAACAGCGGCAAGCTCGGGCTGATTTTCTCGGGGCTGCTGATCATTGCGGTGGTGCTCAACTTCTTTATCGGCGTGATGGCGTCCACCCTGCCGGCGATGTTCCCCACGCACATCCGCTACAGCGCGTTGGCCAGCGCCTTTAACATCTCGATCCTGGTGGCCGGCCTGACGCCGACCGCCATGGCCTGGCTGGTGGAGACCACCAACAACCTGTACATGCCCGCCTACTACCTGATGGTGTTCGCCGTGCTGGGGCTTTTCACCGCCCTGACCATGAAGGAAACCGCCAACAAACCCCTGCGCGGCGCGGCACCGGCGGCTTCGGATATCGAGGAAGCCAAAGAGCTGCTGCAGGAGCATGAAGACAATATCGAGCAGAAGATCGAAGACATCGACGCGCAAATCGCCGAGCTGGAAGCCAAGCGCGAAAACCTGGTGCAGCAGCATCCGCGCATCAACTGACGCAACATATTTAGAAACGAATAGACGGTGAACTAACGCGCAAGCCACAGGCTCCCTCCTTAAGCGCAGTCAGCGCGGCCCTGATGAACCGCATCAGGGCCGCTCAACGATAAGGAGCCGCCCGTGACCGTCACCCCCGCCCTCACCCGCCGCAGCACGCCAGGCCCGCTTCACGCGACCTTGCTTGCCGGTACTGTCCCGCTGTTTTTCGGCGCCCTGCTGAGTGACATTGCCTACTACCAGACCTACCAGATCCAATGGAGCAACTTCGCCGCCTGGCTGATCGCCGGTGGCCTGGTGTTCTGCGGACTGGCGTGGCTGTTTGCGCTGGTCAACCTGTTGCGGGCCGACCGCAAGGCCGGGCGCCCTACCCTGTACTTCCTGCTATTGCTGATCACCTGGGGGCTGGGGTTGGTCAATGCCTTTGAACATGCGAAGGATGCCTGGGCGGTGATGCCGTCGGGCCTGGGGCTGTCCGCGATCGTGACCCTGCTGGCCTGCGTGACCACGTGGGTCGGGCTGACCAACCTGCGTTCGGGAGGTGACCAATGAAGCATTCCAGCACGCTGACCCTGTTAAGCATGGCGCTGTTGTTGAGTGCCTGCGGTGGCGAAGCCGACAGCACTCAAGCCCGCGGCCCCGACCCAAAGCTGCCGGAACCTCAACGCGGCCTGTTGCCCAGCATGAAGATTGCTGAACCGGTGGCCTGGGGCGAGCAGAAACCCACCGTGCCTGAGGGTTTCAGCGTCACGGCCATCGCCACCGACCTGCGAATCCCGCGCCAGACCCTGGTGCTGCCCAACGGCGACATCCTCGTGGCCGAAGGCCGCGGCGGCAGTGCCGCGAAACTCAAGCCCAAGGATGTGATCGCCAGCGTGATCAAGGCCGAGGGCAACACCAAGGTCAAGGGCGGCAACCGCCTGACCCTGCTGCGCGATGCCGACGGTGACGGCACCTACGAGTTGAAAACCGTGTTCGCCGAAAACCTCAACGCGCCCTACGGCCTGGCCTTTGCCGACGGCAAGCTGTACGTGGCCAATCAGGATGCGCTGGTGCGCTTCGACTACGAAGACGGCCAAACCAAAGCCAGCGGCCCGCCCACCACCGTCACCGACCTGCCCGCCGCCATCAATCACCACTGGACCAAATCCCTGGCGATCAGCCCCGACGGCCGCTCGCTGTATGTCGGCATCGGCTCCAACAGCAACATCACCGAACGCGGCATGGAGGTCGAGATTGACCGGGCGATGGTCTGGCAGATCGACGCCGCCACCGGCGCCCACAAGCCTTATGCAACCGGCTTGCGCAACCCGACGGCATTGACCATTCAACCGGGCTCCGGGCAGTTGTGGGCGGTGGTCAACGAGCGGGATGAACTGGGCCCGGACCTGGTGCCGGATTATCTGACTTCGGTGCGCGAGGGCGAGTTTTACGGCTGGCCGTACAGCTACTGGGGCCAGAACGTCGACACCCGCGCCCAACCGCAGAACCCGGCCAAGGTCGCCGCCGCGATCAAGCCGGATTACAGCCTGGGTTCCCACGTCGCCGCGCTGGGCGTCGATTTTTCCATCCCGGCCATGGGCGAGAAATATGCCGACGGCGTCTTCGTCGGCGAGCACGGCAGCTGGAACCGGGACAATCCGGTGGGCTACAAGGTGATCTTCGTGCCGTTCAGCAACGGGCGGCCTGCGGGTGAACCGCTGGACTTCGCCACGGGCTTTCGTGGAACCGACGGCAAGACTCGCGGCCGGCCGGTGGGTGTCACGGTTGATCCGAAGGGTGCGCTGATCATTGCGGATGACCTGGCCAACACGGTGTGGCGGGTGACGCGCAATAAATAAGGCCTGAAGCGGCCAACGTGGTTGCCTTCCCATGGAGCGCGGCGGTACCTTCGCCGCACTCACGAACAGGAAGGTAACCGCAATGCCAGACACCACCGACAACGGCTTCTATGATCGCGCGGACGCGCACATCGAGCTGTCCAACGAGCAGTTCAGGGCGTTCGCCGACCTGGGCAAAGTCAGCGCCTCGATGATGTTCGGCACCACACGCTTCAATGCCTGGGTCAGCGCACGCAGCTTTAAATCCGGCGAAGAAATGGCCCAGGCGCGTGAGGCGATGCTGAAGTATTTCTGTGATCAGTACCGGATGATGCTTGAGGATAATCTGGATGATCACATCAATAATTTCAGCCAGTACATGCTCGTCAAGGCACCTGAATAAGCTGGCTTTCTTTCCTCAAGGCGAGGTCAGCGTAATCAGATACTGCCCCGAGGTCACAGGCTTCCCTTGGCCATCCACCAACGCGTATTGCTGCTGGTAATAGCGGTCTCCCCGGCCGCTGTCGGCGACCAGCTTCACGTTCACGGCGCTGTGATCGAGGGCCGTGACCGAGCCCACCGGTGCCACGCTGCGCACGCTGATGGCGCTGCCGCGTGCGGACGTCGGGCAATTGTTGAGTTTCATCCCGTTGGCCACGGCGAGCGGTGTGCAAGACGCCTCGACGATGCTGCCGTGAAACGAGATGACACCCTGCCCCGCCGGACTCGCGGCCATGCAGGCACCGGACAGGCTGAACAACAGGCCAACATGGATTGCAGACATTCTCGTGATGCGCATGCCGATACTCCCTGGGTGATAAAGCCTATGCCCAGGGATATCGGCCGAGTGGCGGGTTATTTTAAGATTTGTCTGATGTTAGCAGCGGTTTTTCCACAGACTCTGGAAATATCAGTGCCCGCCCACTGCAGGCTTGCCGTGTGCCCTGTGCCCCGGCTTGAAGCCATGGAATCGCGCACACCACACAATCGCGAAGCCCACCGCCAGCAGCGCCAACATTGCCCATGGGAAAGAAGCCACGCCCCAGGTATCGAGCAACACTCCGCCGACCACACCACTTCCCGCAATCGCACTGTTCCAGGCCACCACGTTCAGCGACAGTGCCACGTCTGCTCCATCGCCTGCCGCGTCCGCCAATGCGGTTTGCAGCAACGTCGCAGCGCCGCCGAAACTCAAGCCCCACACCGCCACGCCGAGGTAAATCACGCCCTGCACCTGCGCCAGAAAACCGAACGCCAGGCACGTCGCCGCAAAGGCCGCCAGGCTCACCAGCACCGTGTTGCGCAGCGCTGCATCCACCAACCTGGCGGTCATCCAAATCCCGACCAGTGCCGCCACACCAAACACCAACAGCACCAGGTCCACCCGGTCCACCAACCCCGCCGGGGCCACAAACGGGGCGATGTAGGTGTAGAGAATGTTGTGGGCGAGCATCCAGGCAATCACCACCGCCAGCACCGGCCGCACGCCCGGCGTGGTCAGTACCTTGCGCAGGGGCATGCGCTGATGGGCCGACTGGCCGGGGTAGTCCGGCACCTTCACCAATACCCACACAATCAATACCAACGTCAGCGCCGACATGATGCCGAACGTCGTGCGCCAGCCCACCAGCCCGCCCAGCCAGGTGCCCAGCGGCACCCCGAGTGACAACGCAATCGGAGTTCCCACCATCGCCAGCGCCAAGGCCTTGCCCTGTTGATGCGGCGCCACCATGCGCCGCGCATACCCGGCCAACAAACTCCAGGCCAGCCCCGCCGCCATCCCGGCGAGGAACCGCGCCAGCAGCGTCAGCCCGTAGTGGGAGGACAGCGCGGTGATGGAATTGAACAGCAGAAAACCGACGATGGTCAGCAGCAGCACATTGCGCCGACGCCAGCCGCGAGTAGCGATAGTCAGCGGGATCACCGCCAGCACCGAGCCCAGCGCATACGCGGTGACCATCTGCCCGGCCATGGACGCTGAAATCGACAGGCCGTCGCTGATCAGCGGCAACAGGCCCGCCGGCAGGGTTTCGGTGACGATGCAGATAAAGCCGGTCATGGCCAGGGCGAGCAAGGCGCCGATGGGCAAGCGGTCGGGGACGGCGTCTGCCGATAAGGTGGTTGAGGGGGTCACAGGGAAACTCCTTGAAGAAGAGGACTTAAATACCGATCGATACAAATGTTGGGCGCCCCACGCAGCGTTGTCAACGACTTATGTATCGACTAGTATTTATCTCATCACCCGAGAGGATTTCCCCATGGCGCAGATGGGCCGCCCCCGCACCTTCGACCGCGACCAGGCCGTGGAACAGGCCATGCACCTGTTCTGGCAGCACGGTTACGACGCGACGTCCCTGAGCCAGTTGAAAGCCGGATTGGGTGGCGGCATCTCCGCGCCGAGTTTCTACGCCGCGTTCGGCTCCAAGGACGCGCTGTTCCAGGAGTGCGTGCAGCGTTATCTGGCGACGTTCGCCCAGGTCACCGAATGCTTGTGGGATGACAGCCTGCCGCCGCGCCAGGCCATCGAGACCGCGCTGCGCCAATCGGCGCGCATGCAGTGTGAAGACAGCCACCCCAAGGGCTGCATGGTGGCTTTGGGCGTGATGAGCGCACCCTCCCCCGAGAGCGCGCAAGTGACCCATGCGCTGACCCATTCGCGGGAGCGCACCCGGGCGGGCATCGTGCATTGCGTGGAGCGCGGCATCAGTGCCGGCCAGTTACCCGCCGAGACCAACGCCCGCGCGATGGCCACTGTCTACGACAGTTTTCTGCAGGGCGTGTCGATCCTCGCCCGGGATGGCGTGGAGGCCAGCGCCATCGACGCCGCAATCGGCCAGTTGATGCTGACCTGGGATGTGTCCGCCGCTACAGCGCCGCCCACTCGGCACGGTGCTCCAGCAGAAAATCGACAAACGCCCGCACCCGATGGGGCACGTAGCGGCCGTGGGGATACAGCAAGGTAAACGGCCGCGAACGTCCGCCGTAAGGCTGCAACACCTCCACCAGGCTGCCGTTGGCCAGCTCTTGCTCGACGATGAATTTGTAGGTCTGGAACAGCCCGGCGCCATGCTTGGCCAGGGTCACGCCCCCCAGCACATCGTCGGAGCAGCTGTAACCGGCCTCGCCGGCAAACTCCCGCTCCTTGCCATCGGCCTGGAACAGCCAGGAAATGCGCCGCCCATTGCTCGGCAATTCGTACTGGATGCACTCATGGGCCGGCAAATCCTCCAGGGTCTGGGGCGTGCCGGCGCGCTGCAGATACGCCGGCGATGCAACCACCACCAGCTTGGCGTCTTCGAGCAAGCGCGCGATCAGCGTCGAGTCCGGCTGGGCGCGCACGCGGATCGCCAGGTCATAGCCTTCGGCGACAAAATCGATGTTGCGGTTGCTGATGTGAATATCCACGGTGACCTGCGGGTACAGCGCGCGAAATTTCGGCAGCAGCGGCAGGATGCGGTGATGGCCGTAAGTGGTCGGGATGCTGATGCGCAACAACCCGGAGGGCACCGACTGCGCGCCCATCATTTCCTGCTGGGCTTCCACCAGTTGCGTGAGGGCCTGGCGGCATTGCTCGAAAAACGTCCGGCCGCCATCGGTCAGGCGAATGCTGCGGGTGGTGCGCACAAACAGCCGGGAGCCCAGGCGCTCTTCCAGCCGCGAAATGCTGCGACTCACCGCTGCCGGGGTCACGCCCGCTATCTGGGCGGCCGCGGTAAAGCTGCTGGCCTCGGCGGCCAGGCAGAACAGCTCGATGCTGCCCAACTGCAAGTCTTCGAAATGGCGCTTCATGATTGATTACACCGGGTATCGGCTTAAGGATTATCCCTCACTGTTTACCAGCACCGGACACACAAATCCATGTTCACTCCAGGGAACTCGACTGACTGGCGATCACGATTTCCTTGAGCACCGGGAATCGCTGACGGTCGCTGAGGTAGCGCACCACATCGTCGAGCACCTGATAGGCGGGGATGCCCTTGTGGCCGTATTGCGATTCGATGCCTTGCGCCCACTGGTCCCGGGGCCACAGGGGCATGTCGTCGCTGGCGCCTGCATCCTCCGGGGTGAGGAAGTCGGGGGCCAGCAACAGGGTGCGTTCGCCGGAGAACTCGGCGGCGCCCGCCAGTCTGGTGTGTTCGTCGCGGATGATCACCACGGCGCGCTCGACGGATTTGGGCGGGTTGTAGAGATCGGCGTTGGCATAGAGCAGGAACGGGTAGGCCTGGGCGTCATGGCCCAGGCGCAGGACCTGGCGAGCATCAGTGTCGTGCCTGGCGTTGGCCCCGGCCTGGAGGTCGACTTTGGTGCAACGGGTCCCCACCGTCATCCAGGCGAAGAAGATCAGCACAGTGGCGAAGGTGCTGCTGCACTTCATGTCGGCAGTTCTCGTGTTTTTCAGAAGCCTATCAGCACGGTTGCCCCCTGAAAAATATCCAGATAATGCGACTTGAATACTTTAAACATATGACGCTCAGCCCCTGGCCTGGCTGAGCCGTTCACAGAACCGTTCCCACACCTCGGGGTTCAGCAGGTGCGCCGGGCGCTCGCCCCGCAGCATCGCGGCGATCTGTTGCGCCGATGACCTCGCCACATTGCGCCGCCCGCCGTGGGTGACGCCCGCCGTGTGGAAGGTGGCGACCACATTGGGCAGCGTCATCAGGGGCGCGTCCTGCGCCGGCGGCTCGCAGGCCCACACGTCGAGGCCGGCGCCACCGAGGTGGCCGTTATTCAAGGCCTGGAACAACGCCGCTTCGTCATGAATGCCGCCCCGGGCGGTGGAGACAAACACTGCGCCCGGCTTCATCGCCGCGAACTGTTCGGCCCCCATCAGGTGGTGAGTCGTGGCGTTCAACGGGCAGTGCAACGACACGTAGTCACTGCGCCCCAGCAACGCCTCCAGGGTCACCGGCTGTGCGCCCCGCTCGCGGATTTGTTCAGCGCTCAGGTACGGATCGTACGCCAGCACCTCCAGGCCAAAACCCTGGGCGATGCGCGCCGTGCGCCGGCCGATTTCACCGAGGCCGATCAGCCCGAAGGTGTTGCCATGGATCTCTTCGCCCATCAGGTCTTCACGGCTGAAACCGCGTTCGCGGCGCAGCTTGTTGTCGGACTCGACGATGCGCTTGACCACTGCCAGCAGCAGACCGAAGGTATGCTCCGCCACCGAAAACGCATTGGCGCCCGCCTGGTTCACCACCGCGATGCCTGCACGGGTGCAGGCATCGACGTCCACCGTATCAAAGCCCGCGCCACCGGAAGACACGCAGAGCAGATCAGGGCACTGCGCGATCAACGCCTCGTTGACGAACCACGCCCGGGGCAACTCGTCCTTGGCCGCCGACACATGGTAGGCATGGGCCCGGCTCAGGGCTGCCAGGGTGCGCGGGTCCTCGCCCTGATGGGCCAGCACCTGCAGCGCCAGGTTGGCCTCGCTGCAAACGAGCTCGTCAAACACGGGGCTGATCCATAAATCGAGCCGACAAACCTGCATGACGCGCGACGAATCGTTCATCCGGGATCCTTCAAAAAAAGTGAGTGGTTCAGGGTTTGGCGTGAGCCAGGGGCGATGCCAAGGGCTCGCGGTGGTCATGCGCACGCGCAGCGGGCCGTGGTTCGATCATGGTCAGCACGGTGGCGAAGGTGATCAGCGAACACACACCCAGGAAGCCGAACACGTAGTCCCAACTGAAGTTGTCCAGCAGCAGGCCGACCACGAACGGCGCGAAGGCCCCGCCCAGCGAGCCGCCGGTATTGACGATGGAGGCGGCAAACGGCACCCGGTCCTTGGTCGCCAGGCCCATGGGGTACACGAGGAAGGTCGAGAAACCGATATTCAGCAACACGCCCGCCAGCAGGAATACTGCCGCCAGCAACGCCGGATCGCTCGGTGAATGCAGCAGCACAAACATCATCACCACCGTGGCCAGCGAACTGATCAGCATGGCCGGCTTGCGGCGCTTGTCGAAGACCCGGTCCGACAGCCAGCCACCCAGCAGGTTGCCGATCACCGCGCCCACCCACGGGGCCGACGCCACCGCGCCCATGGTGATCACCGAAAACTGTTTGACGGTGATCAGGTAGGTCGGGATCCAGGTCATGATCGAATAGGTAATGCCCACCATCATGAAATAGCCGAACGCGCAGGCCCACACATTCCACGACGCCAGGATGCTTTTGTTGTCGGCCAGGGGTTTGACGTCGCGGCTGCGAATCAGCCTGTCGACCCATGCAGGCATGCGCACCATGGGCCTGGCCACCACCTGCCCGTGCACCTCGGTGCCCTGGATATGCCGCACTTCACTGGGCGATACATACGGGCTGTCCGCCGGGTCATCCTTGACCAGCCACCACCACAGCAGCGCGACAAAGAACCCCGGCACGGCAAAGAAGTAGAACACCTCGCGCCAGCCATACAGGTGCACGATCCAGGCACACAACGGCGGTACAAAGGCCGGCGCGAACTTGATCGAGGACATGAAAATACCGGTGGCCAGGCCCTTCTCGCTCGGCGGAAACCAGCGGTTGATGATCGACACGATCCCGATATTGATCGGCCCTTCCGCCGCGCCCAACAAGGCCCGCGCCAGCTTCAGTTGCAGCACGCTGCTGGTGAAGCCGATCAAGAGCGTGGCCAGTGAGGTCAGCACCAGGGAGCCGGTGAGCAGCTTGCGGATGCCGTACTTGCCGAACAGGTAGCCGGCGGGAATCTGCACGATGGCGTAGGTCAGGTAAAACAGGCTGGCCAGGGCACCGATGTCGGTGTTGCTGAGGTGGTATTCCTGCTTGATGAAAGGCACCACCACACCGATGTTCGCGCGGTCGGCGCCGGCAACCATATAGGCCAGGAAAAACAGGGCCGCCACAACCCAGCGAAAGCCGCTGGCAGGCTTCGAATCCGCGTTCATTTCTTCACCGATTTTATTGGATTTATGGTCGGTAACTTCGTGAAGGGTCATTCACGCCAGTAGGCCGTGAGCCAAATAGTGCCGAGGAAATTTAAGTAGACATAGGGATATTCCGTGAACTAAAAATATTCCAAAAGCAGATGAGACAACACCTGTGGCCACCTTCAAACAGCTGGAAGCATTGATTGCCGTGGTCGATCACGGCACCTTCGAGGGTGCTGCCACGCGCCTGGGGCTGGTGCAGTCGGCGATCACCCGGCAGATCCAGGAACTGGAGCACTGGCTGGGTTTCCCGCTGTTCGACCGCAGCGGGCGCAACGCCAAACCGACCCTGATGGCCGCCGAAGTCGTGACCCACGCCCGGCAGGTGCTGCTGCAACGCGACATCGTCAGCAGTTGCCTGATCAGCCCCGAGGTGTTGAGCCGCAAACTGCGTATCGGCATCACCGAACTGAGCGCCCTGACCTGGCTGCCGCGCCTGATCAAGGCAATTTCGACCCACTATCCCAAGGTCCGCATCGAGCCGGAAGTGGAGCTCAGCGTGCGCCTGCACGGGTTGCTGATGGCGGGCCAGGTGGACGTGATCGTGGTGCCGGATGCCTTCAGCTCGAACGGCCTGGTCAAGGTTGCGCTGGATGAGGTGCACAACAGCTGGTTCTGTGCCCCGGGTTTGCTCGACCACCAGCGCCCGCTGGCCCTGGAAGACCTGACCCGCTACACCCTGCTCACCCAGGGCAAACTCTCAGGCTCGGGGTTGCTGGTAGACCGCTGGCTCGCCACCCGGCACGCCAGCCCCCAGGCGCATATTCCCTGCAGCAGCCTGGCCGCGCTGGTCGGCCTGACCGTCTCGGGGCTCGGCGTCACCTACCTGCCCGACTCCACCGCGGCGCCCTACCTGGCGAGCGGGCAACTGGTGCGGCTGTGTGTCGAGCCGCCGCTGCCGTCGACACCCTATGTGGCGCTCGCCCGGGCCGACAGCTACAGCCCGTTCCAGCGGCATGTCATCGAGTTGATACGGACCCATTGCGACCTGCACCACCCCTATCAGCGGGAGGGCCTTGAGCATGATTAACCTCAAGCAGATTGAAGCGTTCTACTGGACCTTGAAACTCGGCACGTTGCAGCGTGCGGCCACGCAGTTGTTCCTCACCCAGTCGGCGGTCACCAAGCGGTTGCAGGCGCTGGAAAAACAGGCGTGCCTGCCGCTGTTCGAAGCCGCGGGGCCCAAGGCGCACTTGAGTGCCAAAGGCGCCGAATTGCTGGAGGCCTGTGAAGGTTTGATCGACAGCCTGGCCAGGCTTGACGGACTGCGCGGAGCATCGCGGCACGCCCTGCGCACGGTGCGCATGGGGCTCACGGAACTGGTGACGGTGACCTGGTTTTCGGACTTTGCGGCGCGGGTGAAAGCAGTTCACCCGGAGGTGGCCTTGCACCCGGATGTTGACCTTTCGGCGTCGCTGCAAAGGAAGTTGCTGGATGGCGAGCTGGACCTGGTGGTGATCCCGCAGGACTACGTGACGCCGGCAATGGCGGCGATCGATTTGCAATCCGTCGAATTCACCTGGTTGGCACCGGCGGGCCTGGCGTTGCATGCGCGCTCGCTGTCCCTCAAGGAGCTCGCGCAGTGGCCCGTTATTGTCCAGGGCGCGCACTCGGGGATCACCCAGCGTTGCGAGCAGTTGTTTGCCCGGGCGGGGATCGAGTTCAACCGGGTGTATGGCAGCAACAGCCTGTTCGCGCTGGTGGCGTTGATCCGCGCCGGGGTCGGGGTCAGTTGCTTACCCCGAGGGCTGTTTGGCGATGAGATCCGGCGTGGCGAACTCCAGGAAATGCTCCTGGATACCCCGCCCGAGCCGGTCAACTATCAACTGGCCTTCCTCAAGCATGGCCACCTCGGCCTGACTGCCTCCCTGGCAGAGCTGGCCAGCCAGTGCGCGGCGGCTCACACAAACCGCTGAAGCAACAGCCGGGAAAAATCGCAGCATCGGCGGGCCAGTTGCGCAACGTTGCGGTTCAAACCGAGCTGGCGGTCCGAGCGGTGCAGGGCCACATAACGGATGCTCGGCAAGGCCGGCTCGGTGACCAACACCCGCAATGCCCCCGCCTCCACAAGGTGCGAAAGGCACGCGGTGGGCAGGTAGCTCACGCCGACGCCTGACAGGGTCAGGCCCACCTGAACCAGCAGGTTATGGCTGGTCAGGGTCCGGGGCAGCTGCACCTCGTGAGCCGCCAGCCAACGCTCGTAGGTCAAGCCGGTGCCCGACTGCGAGCCCTGGGTCAGCACGGTGTAGTCCGCCAGCACCCCGAGGCTGACCGGGTCGTTGTCAGGGATCAGCCCGGGCACGCACATCCAGGCGTTCTCCACACTGCCCAGCGGCGTACTCAGGAACCGCGAATCACTGTAGGCATCGGGCACGATCACCAGGTCCAGTTGATCACTCTCCAGTTTGCGAAACAGCTCGCTGCTCAACTCCACCGACGGCTCGATCTGCACCTTGGGATAAGCCTCGCGCAGCGCTTCGACCAGGGCGGGCAACCAGGTCAGTGCGGTCAGCTCGGTGACCCCCAGGCGAAACCTGCGCACCAGCACTTCCCGGGCGCTGACCCGCTCCAGCAGGTAGTCGCGGCGCTCCAGCAGGTCCTTGCCGTAGTCGAGCAGCTCGGCGCCTTTTTCGGTCAACCGCGCATTGCGCTTGCTGCGGTCGAAGACCTGCACATCGAAGGTTTCTTCCAGCTCCTGGATGCGCTTGGAAATCGCCGACTGCGACATATTCAGCTTGTTCGCCGCGGCCTCGAAACTGCCCAACTCGGCAATCCAGTACAACGCGTCGATTTGCTTGAACGTGATCATCGGCCACCTCCCATGAGAAAAAGCGATCCTATCAGATAATAAAATATCGCTAAAACTGTATGTTCATCGCTCCTAAGATCTAGCCACAGTCCAACAAGATCAATCGGAGATACGCCATGTCCTTGCCCGGTTCCCGCATCCTGCCCAACCCGCCCCTGGCTTCTGCCGAGGTGCTTGAAGCGTTTGCCCAGGTGGTCACCCCGCACATCAGCGACAACCTCGGCCGGCACATCGGCGCCCGGGGGCTGAACCGCTACAACCGCACCGGCAAGCTGGTGGGCACCGCGCTCACGGTGAAAACCCGCCCCGGCGACAACCTGCTGATCTACAAGGCCATGAGCATGCTGCAGCCGGGCCATGTGCTGGTGGTGGACGCCCAGGGCGACACCAACAACGCGGTGATCGGCGAACTGGTCAAGCTCTACGCCCAGCAACGCGGCTGCGTGGGGTTTGTGATTGACGGGGCGATTCGGGATGTCGCGAGCTTCGAGGACACCCCCTGCTACGCCCGCAGCGTGGTGCATTGCGGCCCTTACAAGACCGGCCCGGGCGAGGTGAATGTGCCGGTGTCCATCGGCGGCATGTTGATCAACCCGGGGGATTTGCTGGTGGGCGACGAAGACGGCCTGGTCGCCTTCTCCCAGGCCGACGCCGCCGAGGTGCTGCGCAAGGCCGCCCAACACGCCGCCCATGAAGAAGAAGTGAAAGCCGAAATCGCCACCGGTGCGGTGCGCCAGAGCTGGATGGACAAGGTGTTGAAACAGGCCGGCCTGGCGGATTGAAGGGGATCATCATGAGCACTGCATTTCTGTCGGACCGGGTGCTGGGCATCGCGCCCTCCCCGAGCATCGCGGCCAACGCGCTGGTCACCGAACTGCGCGCCCAGGGCCGGGACATCGTCAACTTCACCGTGGGCGAGCCGGACTTCGATACCCCGGCGCATATCCTCGAAGCCGCCAGCGCCGCAATGCACAGCGGCGACACTCACTACACCGCCACCACCGGCACCCTCGCCCTGCGCCAGGCCATCTGCCTCAAGCTGAAACGCGACAACCAGCTGGACTACGGCCTCGACGAAGTGGTCGCCGGCTGCGGTGGCAAACACATCATTTATCACGCCCTGGCGGCGACCCTGAATCGCGGCGATGAGGTCATTGTGCACACGCCGTATTGGGTGTCGTACCCGGACATCGCGCGGCTGAATGACGCGACGCCGGTGATCATCCCCGGCGACGAATCACTGGGTTTCAAGCTGTCGCCGCATGCCCTCGAACAGGCGATCACCCCGCGCAGCAAATGGGTGATCCTCAACAGCCCGAACAACCCCAGCGGCGCGGTGTACAACGAGGCCGAACTGCTCGCGCTGGCCGACGTGCTGCGCCGTCATCCCCACGTGTTGATCATGGCCGACGAGATCTACGAGCACTTCGTCTACGACGAGGCACGGCATGTATCGCTGACCCGACTCGCACCGGACTTGAAGGCGCGCACGCTGATCGTCAACGGCGCCTCCAAGGGCTACGCCATGACCGGTTGGCGCCTGGGTTTCGGGGCCGGCCCGGCCTGGCTGATCGCAGCCATTGCCAAGTTGCTCTCGCAAACCACCACGTGCCCCAGCTCCCTCAGCCAGGCCGCTGCGGTGGCCGCATTCGCCGGCGACCAGGCGCCCATCGCCGGGATGCGCGAGGTGTACCAGCAACGTCGCGAACGCATGCTGAGCTTGTTGAACGACATTCCCGGCGTGACCTTCACCCCACCCGACGGCGCGTTCTACGTGTTCGCCAACGTCGCCGGGTTGATGGGTAAAACCACCGGGCACGGCGAACGGATCACCAGCGACACCCAACTGGCCGAGCACCTGCTGCGTGAACACGGCCTGGCGACGGTGAGTGGTGCGGCGTACGGCATGTCGCCGTATATCCGCCTGTCGTTTGCCAGCTCCCTTGACGTGATTGAAGAAGGTTGCCGTCGCCTGAATGAAGCGTGCCATCGATTGCGCTGACGGATTCCCGCCCCACCCGGCGGCCACGGATGGCCGCTCTTGACTGCCTAGAACAACACTCATAATCATTGATATAAATGAGGCATTCCCATGCATACGCCCCGCATCGCGCTGGTCTGGCAGATCCTGATCGGTTTGCTCGCCGGCATCGCCATCGGCGCCCTGCTGCACCGGTTCCCCGAATCCCGGCCATGGCTGATTGAAAACCTGCTGCAACCGGCGGGCGATATCTTTATCAAGCTGATGAAGATGATCGTCGTGCCCATCGTGTTTTCCTGCATGGTGGTGGGCATTGCCGGGCACGGTGACGGCAAGTCCCTGGGGCGCATCGGGGTCAAGTCCCTGAGCTATTTCTTCTGCATCACCACCCTGGCGATCATCGTCGGGCTGGTGATGGGCAACCTGCTCAAGCCCGGCGCCGGCACCGAGTTGTCCAGCCTGCAAGCCAGTGCAATGACCTTGCCCACCAGCAGCGCCGGCGGTGGCCACAGCCTGGGGCAGATCATCGTCGGGATCATCCCGGACAACGTGGTCAACGCCATGGCCCAAGGCAGCTTGCTCTCGGTGCTGTTCTTTGCGGTGATGTTTGGCCTGGGGGTTTCGCGTTTGCCGGCCGAGCGCAAGGACCCGGTGATTGCCGTGCTGCGCGGGGTGTCGGAGGCGATGTTCAAGGTGACGTCGATGATCATGGCCTACTCGCCCATCGGCGTGTTCGGGATGATCGCGGTCACCGTGGCCAACTTCGGTTTCAGCTCGCTGTTGCCGTTGGCCAAGTTGATCCTGGTCAGCTACGTGTCCATCGCGTTCTTCGTGCTGGTGGTGCTCAATCTGGTGGCGCGGCTGTGCGGGATCAACCTGTTTGCGTTGATGCGGCATATCAAGGATGAGCTGATCCTGGCGTTCTCCACCGCCAGCTCCGCGGCGGTGATGCCGCAACTGATGAAGAAGCTCGAAACCTACGGCGTGCCGCCTTCGCTGGTGAGCTTTGTGGTGCCGGTGGGGTATTCGTTCAACCTGGACGGCGCGTCGCTGTTCCTGGGGATCGGCACCTTGTTTGTGGCGCAGTTGTATGGCATCGACCTGAGCCTTGGCGACCAGGCACTGCTGGTGGTGACCATGGTGCTGACGTCCAAGGGCGCGGCCGGGGTGCCGGGGTTCATGTTCGTGATCTTGTCGGCGACCCTGGCGAGTGCGGGCTTGCCGCTGGAAGGCATCGCCTTTATCGCCGGGGTGTATCGACTGATGGAAATGCCGACCACCGCGTTGAATGTGCTGGGCAATGCCCTGGCACCGCTGGTGATCGCCAAGTGGGAGCGCCGTGACGGCGCCGCTGACACCTGTGGTGAGAGAGCAAGCTCCCTCACCACAGGGAGCGCTGGGGTCAGTCGAGGTCCGACGCGTCATGACGCTCGCGCAGTTGCTCTGACGGCTCGCCCGAAACGCGGTTGACCCGGCGCCCACGCTGCACCGCAGGCCGCGCTTCGATGGCATCGGCCCAACGCAGCACGTGCGTGTAATCCTGCACCGAGAGAAACTCTCCACCCTCATACAAGCGGCCTTTCACCAGGCCGCCGTACCACGGCCAGATCGCCATGTCGGCAATGGTGTACTCGTCGCCAGCGATGTATTCGCGCTCGGCCAACTGCTTGTCCAGTACGTCCAGTTGACGCTTGGTTTCCATGGCGAAACGGTCGATGGCGTATTCGATCTTGGTCGGTGCGTAGGCGTAGAAATGCCCGAAACCACCGCCCAGGTACGGCGCGCTGCCCATCTGCCAGAACAACCACGACAGGCACTCGGCACGGGCCGCAGGCTCGGTGGGCAAGAACGCGCCGAACTTCTCGGCCAGGTACTGCAGGATCGCCCCGGATTCGAACACCCGAATCGGCTTGGGCCCGCTGCGGTCCAGCAATGCGGGAATCTTCGAGTTCGGATTGACCCCGACAAAGCCGCTGCCGAACTGGTCACCGTCGCCGATCTTGATCAACCACGCATCGTATTCCGCCCCCGTGTGCCCCAGGGCCAACAGTTCTTCCAGCAGGATCGTGACCTTTTGGCCATTGGGCGTTGCCAGGGAATACAGCTGCAACGGATGACGACCTACCGGCAATTCCTTGTCGTGGGTCGCACCCGCGATGGGCCGGTTGATACTGGCGAAGGTGCCGCCGTTTTGGGTCTTCCAGGTCCAGACTTTTGGCGGTACGTAATCAGTCATGCTTATTACTCCTTGGGGTTCAATTGCGAGGTGTCGGCCAACTGGGCCAGGTTCCAGCCGCCACCCAATGCTTTGATCAGCCCTACGTTGGCACTTAACTGTTGAGTCTGTAGATCCAGCACCGTTCGCTGTGCCTGCAACGACGCCACTTGCGCCGTCACCACGTCCAGGTACGCCGCGCCGCCCTGGCGATACCGCGCCAGGGACAAGTCCTCGGCGTACTGCGCGGCAGCCGCCGCGTCGCGTTGGTCTACCAGGGCGGTGTCGAGCCCCGAAATGATCGACAGGTTGTTCTCCACCTGCTCGAACGCGGTCAACACTACACCACGGTACTTGGCCGCGGCTTCATCGGTGGCCGCCTTGGCGCTGTCGACCCCGGCCTGACGCGCGCCGCCGTCAAAGATTGTCCCCACCAGCGACGGGCCAATCGCCCAGAACAGGTTGGGCGCGCTCAGCAAATGCGCGAACTCGTCGCTCTGGAAACCGCCCTGGGCACTCAGGGTAACCGCCGGGAACCAGGCGGCTTTGGCCACGCCTATGCGTGCGTTGGCCGAGGCGATCCGGCGTTCAGCGGCGGCAATGTCCGGCCGGCGCTGCAACAGCGTAGACGGTACACCGGTAGGCACGCCGGGCAAGGCGATATCCGCGACGCTGGGGGCAATCGCGTAGGTCGATGCGGACTCACCCAGCATCGCCGCTATCGAGTGTTCAAGCACTGCACGCTGCACCAAATTCTGGCTCAGCTGCGACTTGACCGTCGACAGTTGGGTACGCGCCCGTGCCACGTCCAGCCCGGAGACTATACCGCCGCCGTGCAAGCCTTCGGTCAGGCTCAAAGCCTTGGCATAGGCATCGCTGGTTTCCTGCAGCAACTGGTCTTGCCGGTCGATGCCACGCAGGCGGATGTAGCTGTCGGCCAACTGCGCCTGCAAGCTCAAGCGCACCGAAGCCAGGTCGGCCTTGGCGGCCTGGGCATCGCTGGTGCCGGCGGCCACGGTGTCGCGCACCCGGCCCCACAGGTCGACTTCATAGTCCACCTCCACGCCCACGGTCCCGGAATCGTAGACATTCGGCGGGCTGGCCGAACGCAACGGACGCGTGTCGGACTGGCGAATACGCTGGGCATTACTGGACCCGATGACTTTCGGAAACAGCCCGGATTGCGCCTGGGCCACGAACGCCTGGGCCTGGGAATAGTGAGCGAGTGCCGCACTCAAGTCCGGGTTGTTTTGCAGCAACTGCTGCTCCATCCCATCCAGTTGCGGGTCCTTGTAAATGTGCCACCAACCGTCGCGGCTCGCTTGGTCGTTCGGCGTGCCGACGGTCCACGGGCCCTGGGTGTGAAACTGCGCGGCAACGGGCACATCCGGCACATCCAGCGGCGGCGCAAGGTGGCAGGCGCCCAGGCCCAGGGTGGCGGCCAATACCAGGCAAGTGCGCTTAGCCATGGGGTTTGGCCTCTGGGGTGTTGGCGGCCAGTTGCACCGAATCGTCGTCGGCCAGGCCGTCGGGCGGGGTGTCGATCACCCGGTCGGTGGCAGCCAGGCCACTGCCGATTTCCACGCTGTCGCCGAAGTCCCGGGCAATGGTCACGGTCTTGAAGTGCACATGATTGTTCCCATCAAGGGTCGCCACGCGCATGCCCTTGTCATCGAACACCAGGGCGCTGGCGGGCAGGCGCAGCACGTCGGTCTGCACCGGCAAGGTGAACTGCACGCTGGTGTAGGCGCCCGGCAACAGGCGGCTGCCGGGGTTGTCCACCAGCAGTTGCACCAGGGTGCTGCCGGACGCGGCATTCACGGCATCGGCGGTGGCGATCACCTTGGCCGTGAAGGTTTCGCCGCGATATTCCGGCACGCTCAGACGCGCCACGGTGCCCACCTGGATCTGCGGCGCTGACGATTGCGGCACCTGCACATACACCCGCAGGCGGCTGACGTCAGAGACCGCGAACAGCTCTTTGCCGGTGGCGCCACCGGCACTGATCAACGCCCCAACATCGGTGGAGCGCGCGGTGACCACGCCGGCGAACGGCGCGGTCAGGCGCTGAAAGCCCTTGGTGGCAATCAACTGGTCGACATTGGCCTTGGCCGCGACCACTTTGGCCTGCTTGGCGGTCAGGTCGCCGGTGCGCTCATCCACGTCCTGGCGCGACACCGAGTCCGACGCAAGCATCGCCTGCCAGCGCTTGGCGGTGGTTTGTGCCAGCGACTCGTCGGCCTGTGCCGAAGCCAGTACGGCCTTGGCTTGCAGCAGTTGCTGATCGAGCTCCGGCGTGTCGATTTCGGCCAGCAGTTGCCCGGCCTTCACGTGGTCGCCGATGTCGACGTTCCAGGTCTTGAGGTAGCCATTGACCCGGGCAAAGATCGACGCCCGGGAGTACGCCTCGAGGCGTCCCGGCAGGTTCAGCACCGGGCCCTGGGGCTGCACGCTCGGGGTGATCAGGATCACGCTGGGCAAGGCCTGGGTGTCGGTCCAGGTTTTCAGGTCGCGGGATTCGCTGGCGCGTACGCCGATGCCGAATACCACCACGGCGACCAGCACCACCAGCCCCAGCACCAGCCAGAGCAGACCACGGGATTTACGGCGGGGTGAACCCGGATTGGAAACGGAAATGGACATGTCAAACCCCTTGAGTGGCGGTGGTCGCAAGCGTGGCGTGCTGACGCCGCCCGTGCACAAGACTGAAAATCAGCGGAACCAGGAACAACGTGGCAATGGTGGCGAAGGCCAGCCCGCCGATGACCGCACGGCCCAGCGGGGCGTTCTGTTCGCCGCCCTCCCCCAGGCTCAGGGCCATCGGCGCCATGCCGATGATCATTGAAATGGCGGTCATCAATACCGGGCGCAAACGGGTGAAGCCGGCTTCAAGGGCCGCCTGCACCGCATCACCGTGCACCGCGAGGCGTTCGCGGCAGAAGCTCACCACCAGGATGGCGTTGGCGGTGGCCACGCCCATGCACATGATCGCCCCGGTCAAGGCCGGCACCGACAGCGGCGTGTGGGTGACGAACAGCATCCACACAATGCCCGCGAGCGCCGCCGGCAAGGCGGTGATGATCACGAACGGGTCGGCCCAGGACTGGAAGTTGACCACAATCAGCAGGTAGATCAGCACCACCGCACCGAGCAGGCCAAACAGCAGGCCGCTGAAGGCCGCGTTCATGGTTTGCACCTGGCCCTGCAACAGCACCTTGGAACCGGTGGGCACCTCGCTGGCGTGGGCGGCGATGATCTTCTGGATGTCCGCCGCCACCGCGCCGAGATCGCGGCCCTGGATCGCGGTCAATACTTCCACCACCGGCTGGATATCCGACTGGGTCACCACCGAGTTGCTGTGAGTACGCTCGATGGAGGCCAGGCCACCCAGGGTCTGGTCTGACGCTGCACCGGCGCTGCCGCTGCCGCTGCCGCTCAACGGCAGGTTATGCAGGGCCGCCAGGGTGTCGAGGCCGTACTGCGGGGTTTGCATCACAATCGGGTACGACACGCCGTTGGCCGGGTTGAGCCAGAAAGTCGGCGCCACCTGGCTGGAACCCGCCAGGTTGACCACCAGGCTGTTGGTCACATCGCGTTCGTTCAGGCCCACCAACTGCGCTTGCGTGCGGTCCACATCAATCTTGAACGTGGGCAGTTGCCGTGACTGCTGGATACGCGCATCCACCACGCCCGGCACCCGGCGAATGTCCCGCAGCAGGGTGCTGGCATAGGTGAAGTTGGCCGGCAGGTTATTCCCGGCGATTTGCACATCCACCGGCGCGGAAGAACCGAAGTTGAGGATCTGCCCGACGATGTCGGAGGCCGGGAACGAGAACACCGCATTCGGGAATTCACGAGGCAGTCGTTCACGCAGTTCGCGCATGTAGTCGGCGGTGGGGCGATGGCCCTCTTTCAGGCTGATCTGGATGTCGCTGTCCTGGGAGCCAACGGTGCCGGTGTTGTTGTAGGCGACGTTGATCCCGCTGATGGCCAGGCCGATGTTGTCGACGATGGCCGCCAGTTCCTGCGGCTCGATTACCTTGTGGAGGGTGTCCTCGATCTGCGAGACCAGCCGCGCATTGCTCTCCACCCGCGTGCCGATCGGCGCCCGCACATGCAGCAGGATCTGCCCGGAATCCACCTCGGGGAAGAAGTTACGGCCCAGGAACGGCACCAGCGCAAACGACACGGCGACAAACGCCAGCATCGCAATCACCACGATACGGCGGTGAAGCAAGGCACTTTCCAGCGCACCGTGGTAAACCCCGCGAAACGCCTCGAACTGGCGCTCGAACCCGCGCTGGAACTTCACCAGCGGGTTGCTCGATGGCGCCACCACCGGCGTGCCGTCCGCATGGTGTTCATGCGGTTTGAGCAGGTAATTGGCGAGGGTCGGCACCAGGGTGCGCGACAGGATGAACGAGGCGATCATCGCGAAGATCACCGCTTCCGCCATCGGCACAAACAGGAAACGCGCCACGCCTTCCAGGAAAAACATCGGCACAAACACGATGCAGATACACAGCAAGGAGACGAACGCCGGCGTGACAATCTGCGACGCACCGTCGAGGATCGCCGTCTCCACCGGCTTGCCCTGCTCCAGGTGCCAGTTGATGTTTTCGATGGTCACCGTGGCGTCGTCCACCAGGATCCCCACGGCCAGTGCCAGGCCGCCGAGGGTCATGATGTTGAGGGTTTCACCGAGCGCCGACAGCGTGGCAATCGACGACAGAATCGCCAGCGGAATCGACGTGGCGATGATCACCGTCGAGCGCCAACTGCCGAGGAACAACAGGATCATCAGGCTGGTCAGTGCCGCTGCAATCACCCCTTCACGGGCCACACCGCTGATGGCCGAACGCACGAACAGCGACTGGTCGCCGATCAGGTCGATATTCAGGTTGGGCGGCAAGGCGCCCTTGTTGTCGGCCAGTTTGTCCTTGATGCCGGCGATCACCCCGAGGGTCGAGGCCGAACCGGTCTTGAGCACCGGCAGCAACACGGAACGGTTGCCGTTGACGTGCACGATGTTGGTCTGCGGCGGGTTGCCGTCCCGCACCGTGGCCACGTCACGAATTAATACGGTGGTGCCGTCGGCGGTCTTGATCGGCAGGTTTTCCAGGTCGTGGAAATCCGTCGGCGAGTTGTTCAGTTGCAGGTTGAACTCATAGCTGCCGATCTTTTGCGTGCCCACCGGGGTAATCAGGTTCTGGGTGGCCAGGGCGTTGGCCACGTCCTGCGCCGAGAGGCCCCGCGCCTGCATCCGCGCCGAATCGAGGTCGATCTGCACCTGGCGCGTCTTGCCGCCGAACGGGTACGGCAGCGCTGCACCGGGCACCGTGGTCAGCATCAGGCGCACGGTGTTGAGGCCCAGATCGCCCAGCCGCTGCTCGGTGAGCCCTTTGCCGGACAAGGCCAGTTGCACGATCGGCACCGTCGAGGCGCTGTAATTGAGCACCAGCGGCGGTGTGGTGCCGGGCGGCAGTTGGCGCAGGATGGCCTGGGACACCGAGGTCACCTGCGCGTTGGCCGTACTGATATTGACCCCCGGCTGGAAGTACACCTTGACGATGCCGAAGCCGTTCAACGACTGCGCTTCGATATGACGGATGTCGTTGACCGTGGTGGTCAGCACCCGCTCGAAGGGTGACGTGATACGGCCGGCCATCTGGTCCGGAGGCAAGCCGGTGTACTGCCAGATCACGGCAATCACGGGGATGCGAATTTCGGGGAAGATGTCGGTCGGGGTACGCCAGGCCGCGAGCGGGCCCACAATCAGAATGAAAATAGCCAATACCAGGAAGGTATAGGGGCGCCGCAATGCGATGCGCACAAGGTTGAGCATAGGTCTGATCCAGACAGGAAGTTGATGACTGAAGGAGGTACCAAACAGCGCTTCCCTCCTGCCCCGCCCGTCTGTGATCCGGGCCAACTGCACTGACATCCGGTCAAAATAGAGGCATATGCCACGATATAGCGTTTAGAGGCATACGCAACTAATTTGTTGCTACATGTGTCAATATTCATCTTGCCGGATTAACGTTCGGTTAACCCTTGGCCTGTAGCGAGTGACCCGCCTGTGAAATGCGCACCGCCCACCCTGAATAGCCCCAGCACCTGTTCCAACGGAGCCGTGCGTCGCGCGTCCCGTCGCATGGCGCAGATCTATGACGAAGCGTTTGTGCCGTTTGGCCTGAAGGCTACCCAGTATTCGCTGATGAACCACATCGCCCAGGGTGACGCGCCCAAAATGCGCGACCTGGCGCATTCGTTGGTGATGGACCTTTCGGCCCTGGGGCATACGCTCAAGCCGCTGGTGCGGGACGGGTTGGTGGTGTTGCAGGTGGACGAGCTGGATCGTCGCAGCCGGCGGGTGCTGTTGACCGACGCGGGGCAGCACAAGTACGAGGAAGCGCGGGTGGTGTCTCGGCAAATGGCGGTGAGGTTTGATGAGGTGTTTGGTGCTGAGGCGGCTTGCGAGTTGCGCAAGGCCATGGACTTTATTGCGTCTGATGAGTTTGCTCGGGCGTTGTTGGGTAAGGGTGGGTGATTGGGGGCATATCCGTTTCTTCGGTTATGGCTGGTATTGGTTCCGCTCTTACAGCGGGTCACTTTTGAAAAGAGCCCAAAAGTAACCAAAAGGCTCTTGCCCCACCACTCGGCACCTCGCTAATGCTCGGTGTGCCCTCACTCCGGCTTTGGACCGTGGGCCGCCGCGATGGGCCATCCTTGGCCCAGCGCGGCTAACCCGGCGTCCTGCCGGGTTACCCACGCTCCAAAGCCTGCGTTCGGCCAGCGTGGTTTAACGGGGCGCCTAAGATCAAGATCAAAAGCAGATCAACAGCACAGCGGCCTACAGGCCGGCTTGAGTGGTGTGAAGCAAAGGCAAAAGCAAAATCAAAATCTAAAGCGGGCACGGTCCAACTGTAGGAGCTGGCTTGCCTGCGATAGCATCGCCTCGGTGTACCTGAGAGACCGAGTTGTCTGCATCGCAGGCAAGCCAGCTCCCACAGAAAAGCAGAGCCGCAGCAGTTTCAGATTTGGCTTTCGCTTTTGATTTGGCTTCTACCACTCAAGCCGGCCTGTAGGCCGCTGTGCTCTTGCTTTTGATCTTGATCTGGCTCTGACTGCCCCAATAAGCCCGAGGCCGAACGCAGGGATTGAGGAGCGGGTAAACCGGCAGGACGCCGGTTTAGCCGCGACGGGGCAGGGACGCCCCGTCGCGGCGGCCCGCGGAGCAATGCCGGAGTGAGGGAACACCGAGCCTGGGCGAGGTGCCGACAGGCGGGGCAGAGCCCTTTGGTTACTTTGGGGCTTTTCCAAAGTGACTCGCTGTAAGAGCGAAACCATAAGCGGCCGTTACCTAAATAACGGATATGCCCCCCCTCCCCCCCCGATTGAACTCAAAACTTCTCCCGCGAAATAAACCCCAACACCCCGGTATCCATCACCGGATTAAAACGCACCCGGGTCGTGATGTCCTTCTCGATCTCACGCATCGCCGCCTGAGGCAATGTGGAAATATCCGCATCCTCCTGAATCCGTGCCGGCGTCACCGAGGACGTCAAAAACGCCACCCCACGCTGCACCGACCACGCCAGCGCAACCTGAGCCGGCGTCTTCTGCACCCGCCGCGCAATCGTGGTAATCACCGGCTCATCCAGCACCCGCGGCCTCATCCCATGCCCCAGCGGCGCAAACGCCAGCACCACAATCCCGTGCTGTTTGCAGAACTCCAGCAACTCCCACTCCGGCAGATAAGGATGTGACTCAACCTGCACCACCGCCGGTTTTATCCGCGCCACCGCCACCAGCTCCCGCAACGTATCCAGGGTGATGTCCGATAACCCGATGGACTTGCAGCGCCCCTCATCCACCAACCGCTCAAGCACCCGCCACGTCTCGATCAGCGTCACACCCGAGTCATACAGCACATGCCCAAACGCGTCCCGTGGATGCAGCTCGTCACCCGGCAGAAACGCAAACGGCGTATGGATCATGTAGCAGTCGATCACATCCACCCGAAGCCTGCGGCAACTGGCCTCGAACGCCGGCACCACCCGCTCGGGCCGATGGTTGTTGTTCCACAGCTTGGTGGTGATGAACAGTTCCTCACGCCGGACTTTACCGGCCGTCATCGCGTCGTGAAGCGCCGCCCCCACCTGCGCCTCGTTGCCATACCGCTCGGCGCAATCGAAATGCCGAAAGCCCGCCTCCAACGCTTCCGTGACGGCCTGGGTGGTAGCCGTCAGGTCCCTGAACAGCGTGCCAAACCCCACCGCCGGCATCGCGCCCGCGCCATGCTGCAAAGGAAAACGGGTATCGCGAAGGGCATCGTAATAGCTCATTTTTTTACTCCACTAGCGTTTGAAATCGTTGACCGAGCGACCGCCGAGCGCCACGAACAGGCGCACGGTGTCGAGGTGTCGGGCGGTGCTCGCCCGGATCTGCCCGAGCAGGGCCTGCTCATAGGCGCGTTGTGCCTCCAGCACTTGCAGCAAGCCGTTCTCCCCTGCTCCATAGGCGTGCTGGTTCAGGCGCAAACTGTTGTCGGCGGCCTGTAGCGCAGCGGTCTGCGCCTGGTATTCCTCGGCGTCGTGGTTGATCGCCTGCAAGGTGTCTGCGACCTGGCCGAAGGACTGGATGACGGTCTGCTGATAGTGGGCGAGCGCGGCGTTGTAGCCCTCCACCGCCACCTGGCGCTCGGCCTTGAGGGTGCCGCCGTCGAAGATCGGGCCCGCCAACCCGGCGGCGAAGCCCCAGAGTGCTGCACCTCCGTTGCCCGACGCGGCCTGGGCCAGGGAGGCGGACAGTTCCACATGGGGGTAGAGATTGGCGGTGGCCACGCCGACCGCCGCACTGGCGGCGTGCAGTTCGGCTTCGGCTTGCTGCACGTCCGGGCGGTCGTGGGCCAGCTCGGACGGCAGGCTGATGGGCAGCATGGTGGCCGAGGCAAATTCAGCCAGGTTGAAGTCCGGCGCACGCCAATCCGCCGGCCCCTTGCCGGCCAGGATCGACAGCGCATGCCGCGCCGCATCGCGCTGCTGGGCCAGTGGCGGCAACAGCGTGCGGTCCTGCGCCAGCCGCGTTTCGGCCAGGGAAATATCGAGCTGCGTCGCCGCGCCGCTGTGTTGCGCGGCACGCACCAGTTCGAGGTTTTTTGCGTCGGTGGCGAGCAAGGTCTGCACCGCTTCCATCTGCGCAGTGGCCGAGGCCATCAACAACGCCTGGCTGGCGACGTCGCCCGTCAGCGTCAGGTAGGCCGCTTCGAAGCGGTGTTGCTGGAGATCGGCAAACGCCTGCTGTTGCTCGACCCGGCGCTGGTTACCGCCAAATACGTCGAGGTCGAAGCTGACCTGCGGGCCGACGCCGTAGAAGTTCGTCACCGCGGGCCGGGCGGCGTTATGCACACGCTGGCGGCCCGCTTGCGCAGCGAAATCCACCTGCGGGAACAGCGCACCTTCCGCCGCCGCCACCGACGCGGCCGCCTGGCGCAACGTTGCGTCCGCCGCCGTCAGCTCAAGGTTGCCGGCAATCGCCCGGCGCATGACGCGGTCCAGCGTGTGGGAATGAAAGGTCGACCACCAGTCGACGCTCACCTTCTGGTTGAACGAAACGCGCTGTTCCGCCTGCACGTCATAGTGCTGCGAAGCGGTAACGGACGGCGCCTTATAGTCCGGGCCGACAGAACAGGCGGACAGGGTCATAACGGCCGTGATAACAAGCCCATGGGGTTTCATTTGGCACACTCCGGAAAACTAGTGGGTCGTGACAGGTTTACGCAGCAGCAGAACCAGCGGGCTCACCACCAGCATCGCCCACAGCAGAATCTTGAATTGGCCGAGCACCGCGATGAAGGCGGCCTGGCCGGTGATGGCTTCGTTGAGCGCACCGAACCCGGCCAGGGACGTCGATGCCGGGACCGCCTGCACGGTCAGGTGGCTGGCCAGCGCCACGTGCATCGCCTGGGTATTGTTGAAGAAGAACCACTGCACCACAGCCACGCCGAGGGTGCTGCCGTAGACCCGGGACAGGTTGAACAGCCCGCTGCCTTCGGGGCGCAATGTGGGTGCGAGGGTGCTGAACGCCACCCGGGAAAGTGCCGGCATCAGCAGGCCCAGGCCCGCCCCCTGGATCGCGCCGGCCAGCGCCACCGGCCAGCCATCCATCAACGGCGAATAACCGAGCATCGAGTGGTTGGCGTAGATCACCACGGCGATACCGGCGACCACGAACGGGCGGCCATCCAGGTGCCCGGGCACGCGGTTCATCAGCCAGAACGCACCCAGCAGACCCACGCCACGGGGGATGGTGAGGAAGCCTGTGGTGTCCGGCGGGAAGCCGAGCAGTTCGTCCAGCATCGGCGAGGTCATCGCCATGGTCGGCAGCAGCACGAAACCGACCGCGAAGAAGATGATGGTCGACAGCACGAAGTTGCGATCACGCAATAACCCCTTGCTGATGAAGTGCGTACCGGAAGTTAAACGGTGCACGGTGAACAGGTAGAACCCCAACGCACTGGCGGCCGCTTCCAGCCAGATTTCGGGCGAGTCGAACCACTCCAGGCGCTGGCCCCGGTCGAGGAGCATTTGCAGGCCGATCACGCCGAGGGTAAAGCTGGCGAAACCTGCAAAATCAAAGGCCGGCGCGCTGCTGGCTTTCTTCTCGGGTTGCAACAACGCCACGACCAATACGGCGTAGGCCAACAGCGGCAGGCTGGCGTAAAACATCCAGCGCCAGCCGAAATGCTCGCTGATCCAGCCGCCAATCGCCGGGCCGCTGACGATGCCCAGCAACCCGATAGCCGTCCACAGCGGGCCGAATGTTGGCCGCTTTTGCGCCGCCAATGTCTCCAGGGCGATGGCCATCGACAGCGGCGCCAATACCCCGCTGGCAGCCCCTTGGATTATCCGGGCGCCGACGAATTGCAGCGAAGTGGTTGCCCCGGTCGCGAGCAGCAATCCGACGGCGAAGATCGCTATCGCCGCCTGGTAAACCGCCTTCACACCGAAGCGCGCGGCGAGCCACTGGGCCACCGGCAAGGTGATCGCGCTGGCGGCCAGGTACGAGGTGAAGATCCACCCCGCCTCATCGTCCGTCATCGACAAACTGCCCTGGATAAACCTGAGGGCCGAGTTCGGCAGCGACACGTTGACCGCCTGCAGCCAGGTCACCAGCAACGCCGTGAACCTGAGGGTGCGTGCGCTGTTCATGGGCCGGTCCTTGTATCAACGGTTACGGTGGCGCTGGTGCCGGAGAACAGCGGCAAGTCGGCGCTGGCGTCATCCAGTTCCAGACGCACCGGCACCCGCTGGACCACCTTGACCCAGTTGCCGGTGGCGTTCTCCGGCGGCAGCAAGGCGAAGTCGGCACCGGCGCCGGGGCTCAGGCTGGTGATGTGGGCCTTGAAGGGATGGTCCGGGTACGTGTCGAGCCTGACGGTTGCCTGCTGGCCGGCCCGCATATGGGTCATCTGGGTCTCGCGGAAGTTGGCTTCAACCCAGGTACGACGGGGCGACAGTAAGGCGAAGGCCGGCGCGCCGCTGTTCAGGTAGTCACCGACCTGCACGTCATCCACCTTGGCGACGACGCCATCGTCGGGCGCATACACCGTCGCGTACGAGAGGTAGAGTTGCGCTTCATCAAGCTGCGCCTGGGCCTCGCGAATCGCGGGATGGCGGTCGATTTCAATGTCTGGATTGCCGTTCAAGGCCACCACCGTATTGGCGAGCTGCTGCTCGATGGACGCGACGCGTTGCCGGGCGACTTTCAAGTCGGTGTCCGCTCGTTCAAACACTGCCTGAGACACGAACTCGGTAGCCACCAGGGCCTTTTTACGGGCGAATTCCTTCTGGTCGAAACCCGCCGACTCCCTGGCCGCTTGCAGTTCCGCCTGCTGTTGCCGGTAGCTGGCCTTGAGGCCTTCAATGCGCAAGCGCGCCATGCTCAATTGGGCCTGAGCACGGTCAACCGCCACCTGGAACGGCTCGGGGTTGATCCGCAACAGCACCTGCCCTTTGTGCACCGCCTGGTTGTCTTCCACGGCGATCTCGACCACCTGCCCGGACACCCGCGCATTGACCGACGCCTTCGCCACTCGGGCATAGGCGTTATCGGTGGATACGTAGGGCGCATCCTTCAGGTAATACACATACCCCGCCGCGGCCACGAGTACCGGAAAGCCCACCATCAACAGTGAACGCCAGGGTGTGCGGGTCGTGTTTTCCAACGCTTTGCTCATGATCGAATCACCTTTACTGAGCCCGGGATTTCTGAGGCTTTAATTTTGTGCGATGATGTAAGAATATCGACCCACCCACCTCTACTCAAGGATTTTTGTACGTCATGGCACAAAAAAAGATCACAGAGGCAAAAGGCCGTGGCCGCCCGCGCGCCTACGACCCCGAAACGGCGCTGCAAAAAGCCCTCGGGGTGTTCTGGAGTACGGGGTATTCCGGCGCCTCACTGGACGGCATCGCCACTGCTGCCGGGATGAACCGGCCGAGCCTGTACGCGGCGTTCGGCGACAAACACGCGATCTACCTCAAGGCGCTTGAGCAGTATTGGGGCCTCGCGTCAGCCGCCATCGACGAGGCGCTGGACGATCCGAGCCTGACCCTGGCCGACGCATTGATGCGCCTGTATGAAGGCCAGTTGTCGATCTACTTTTCGGGGGACGGCGAGCCACGGGGCTGCTTTATCATCGGCACCGCCACCACCGAAGCGGTCGAGGACGCCGAGATTCGCGCCGTGCTGTTGCAGCGCCTTGACGCCCTCGACGCCCATCTCGAAACCCGCTTGCGCACGGCCATCGAGGCCGGTGAATTGAAAGGCGGTGCAGACCCGGCAGCCGTCGCCGTCCTCGCCGCCTCTTTGGTGCACAGCCTGTCGATTCGCGCTCGGGCGGGCAAACCTCACGCCGAGCTGATCGCACTCGCGCGCAGTGCCGTGCAGGTCATCTGCGGATGAAGGAAGGACTGGACGATATTCTGGCCGAAAATCTCGCCGTGATTTTTTGCGGGATAAACCCGGGGCTCAAGGCCGCCGCCACCGGGCATCACTTCATGGGCAGGAGCAACCGGTTCTGGCGCACCCTGCACCTGGCCGGGTTTACGCCCCATGAAGTGCAGCCGGAAAACGACCGCACGATCCTGCATTATCAGTGCGGGCTGACCACGGTGGTGGAGCGGCCTACGGCCCGGGCGGATCAGTTGTCGGCGGATGAATTCAAGGCAGCGGCAGCGCATTTTGAAAGCAAGATCACCCGCTACGCGCCGCGGTTTGTCGCGTTTCTGGGGAAGGCGGCGTACAGCGCGTTGAGCGGTCAGCGGGACATTGCGTGGGGGTTGCAGCCGCATGCTCTCGGACATTCCCGCGTGTGGGTTTTGCCTAACCCCAGCGGCAGGAACCTGGGCTTTACCCAGGCACAGTTGGCCGAGGCATACGGTCAACTGAAGCGGGCATTGCGCGCCCCCGCCTAAACCGCCGGCTGGTGACTGGTCACACAATGAATCCCGCCGCCACCCGCCGCAATCGCATCGATATCGAGCTGCACCACCTCGCGCTCCGGGTAGAGCCTGGACAGGAGTTCAAAGGCTTTGGCGTCGGCCACCTTGTCGCCGAACTCGGGCGCAATCACTGCCCCATTGATGACAAAGTAGTTGATATACCCCGGCGCAAAATCCGGATTGTTCCGGTTGAAACGGCTCTTGCGTGGATTAAGCGGCGGCGACACGGTGTGCACCTGCAGCGGCCGACCGTCTGCGTCGGTGGCCTGCTTGAGAATGTCCAGGTGCGCCAGCGTGACCTTGTGATCATAGGACTCGGGGTCGGTGTCGAGGTTGGCAATCACCACGCCCGGCTTGACGAAACGCGCATAAAAATCGACGTGGGCATCGGTGATGTCCTGGCCTTTGATGCCCGGCAGCCAGATGATCTTGCGCAGGCCCAGGCGTGCCTTCAGCTCTGCTTCCACCTCGGCCTTGCTCCAGCCGGGGTTGCGGTTGCCATTGATCCAGCTGCTCTCGGTCATGATCCCGGTGCCGTGGCCGTCCACCTCGATAGCCCCGCCCTCGCCCACCAGTTCGCTGCGAATCGGCCGGGCCTCGGCGACTTCGGTGACCAGGGCAGCCACCTGCGCATCCTCGGCGTGCTGCTGTTTGTTGCCCCACCCGTTGAAATTGAAATCCACGGCACCCAGCCCGCCCTGGCCATCGATGACAAAATTGGCGCCGGTGTCACGCATCCAGATGTCATCCAGTTCGGTGACCACAAACGTGGTGTTGCGGGTGCCGCATTTTTCTTCAGCCAGCGCTCGCTCCTCTTCCCGACAGAACACGGTCACCGGCTCGTGACGAGCGATGGCGCGGGCGATCCGGCCCAGGGCTGCTTGCACGTCGGGCGTAAAGTCCTCGTGAATGGCCTCCTGCGCGCCAAAGGCAATGAACGCCTGCTGATGTTTTTCGCCTTCGTCGGGCATGAACCAGTGGCCCTGGGTGGCGGCCTGTGCCCAGCGCGAGCCCAGCCCGACGGACACGGCGGCGCCCAGGGTGGCGACCACCGATACCTGTTTGATGAATTCGCGACGTGTTGCCATGGGTACCTCTGGAAGTGGGATCATTGGACGGTAGCGGTCTTGAATTTGGTCCAGACGCGCATGCGTGCACGCATGTCCGCCTGGGGGATGTCTTTTCCCGGGATCAGCCGCTCAAACGTGGCCTCATCCGGGTAGATCTGCGGGTTGTTGCGCATCGCCGGATCCACCTCTGGACGCGCCTTGGCGTTCGCGGTGGGGTAGCCGGTGAAGTTGCTGATGGCGGCCATGTTCTGCGGGCGCATCACGAAATTGATGAACGCGTAGGCGTACTCCGGATGCCGGGCATCGACGGGGATTGCCATCGTGTCCATCCACACCGTGGTGCCCTCGCGGGGGATGTGATAGTCGAACGTGACCTTTTTTCCGGCTGCGTCCGCCGCCCGTTGCGCCTGGGTCATGTCGCCGCTGTAGCCGAGGGACAGGCACAGGTTACCGTTCACCAGGTCGGTCACCGGCTGCGACTGGAACTTGCGGATGTAGGGTCGCAGCTTGAGCAACAGCTCGCTGGCGGCGGCCAGGTCTGCCGGCTTGGCGCTGCGCGGGTCACGCCCCAGGTAATTGAGGGCCACCGCCAGCACTTCATCCGGTGAGTCGATCAGGGAAATCCCGCAGTCGGCGAACTTGGCGGCAAGCTCCGGCTTGAACAACAGGTCGAGGCTGTTGACCGGCGCGTCCGGCATGCGCTGTTTGATCTGCTCGGTGTTGTAGGTCAGGCCGATGGTGCCCCAGGTGTAAGGAACCGTGGCGTTGTTCGAGTAGGTGTAGTGCGTGCGCAGCTTCTGCAAACCGGGCTCGATGTCGCTCAGGGCGGTGAGCCTGGACTGATCCAGCGGTTGCAGGCTGCCCGCGCGCATCAGCCGTTCGCCCACGGTGTCGCCAGGGAAAATCAGGTCATAACCGCTGCCACCGGCCATCAGCTTGGCCTCCAGGGTTTCGCTGCCGTCCATCACATCGTAGATCACCTGGATCCCGGTTTCGGCGGTGAACCGCGACAGCGTGTCCTCGGCAAAGTAATCGGCCCAGTTGTAGAGCTTCAGGGTTTTTTCTTCGGCGTGCAGGGACGACGCCAGCACCAGGGATCCAAGCAACAGCGTACAGATAATCTTCATGTCAAAGGCCTCGGTGGGTGTGATGACCATCCAGACTCAACAACCCGCCATACATTTCCGGGCGACGGTCACGGTAGATGCCCCAGGTCAGACGGTCCTCGCGCATCGCCGCCAGGTCGAGGCTGTGCACCAGCACGCCGGTGCTGTCGCGGTCCGCTTCGGCAAGCAACTTGCCCTTGTGATTGCAGATAAAGGACGAGCCGTAGAAGTCCATCTGCAAGGCCGGGTCGGTGGTCGCCACTTCGCGGCCGACACGGTTGGCAGCGACCACCGGCACCAAGTTGGCGGCGGCATGTCCGCGCATGGTCATCTGCCAATGGTCCCGGGAGTCCAGGGTCGCGCAGCCGGGTTCAGAGCCGATCGCCGTGGGAAACAACAACACTTCAGCCCCCATCAGCGCCAGGCAGCGCGCGGTTTCGGGGAACCACTGATCCCAGCAGATGCCCAGGCCGATGCGCCCGAACGCCGTGTCCCAGACCCGAAAGCCGGTATCGCCGGGGCTGAAGTATTCCTTCTCCTGATAGCCGATGGCGTTGGGGATATGAGTCTTGCGATACACCCCCAGCAGTTGCCCGTCCGCATCGGCCACGCTCAGTGAGTTGAAACAGGCGTTGCCGGCCTTTTCGAACCAACTGAGGGGCAGCACCACGCCCAGTTCCCGGGCCAGGGCGGCGAAGCGTTTGAGCACCGCGCTGTGTCGGTATTCCTGCGCCAGCGCCAGGTGTTTGTGATGCTGCTCGATGCAAAAGTACGGCGTGGCAAACAGCTCTTGCAGCAGGATCACCTGCGCGCCCTGCCTGGCCGCGTCACGCACCAATTGCTCGGCCAGATCGAGGTTCGCGGACAGGTCCCAGGTGCAGGGCATTTGCGTGACGGCAATCGTCAGTACTGACATGGCATTACCCCTTCAGCGGCCAGGCGGGTTGCTGTTGGGTGATGCAATGCACCCCGCCGCCGCCATGAGCCAGGTGATTGATGCGCACCGGCACCACCACGCGCCCCGGGAACGCACGGGCCAGGACATCGGCGGCGATCGGGTCGGCGTCGATGCCATAGGCGGGCATGATGATCGCGTGGTTGGCGATGTAGAAGTTGGTGTAGGAGGCGCAAAACACTTCAGCCTCGGTGTCCACCGCATCGGTGGCTTCATACAGTTCGATCATCTCGAAGCGACGGCCTCGGGCGTCGGTGGCCAACTCCAGAGCCCGACGGTTTTCCCGCACCACCTCGGCGTACACCGAATGGGTGTCATGGGTGGCATCCACCAGCAACACGCCCGGACGGGCAAATGCGCACACGCCATCGACATGGCCGTCGGTCATGTCGCCAGTCACATGATCGGGATCACCCGGCAGCCAGATGGTTTTTTTCACGCCCAGCAGGCGGGTGAAAATCTCCTCGATCTCGGCCTTGGTCACCCCCGGATTACGATTGGGGTTGAGCAACACCGACTCGGTGGTGATCAACGTGCCCTCGCCGTCCACATGAATGGCGCCGCCTTCGTTGCTCAACGGTGTGCCCAGGCACTCCACGCCCAGATGATTGAGCACACAGCGCGCCAGGCTTTCATCCAGGTCATGGGCCGACTTGCCGCCCCACGCGTTGAAACGCCAGCTCACACCGGCGAGCCCGTGTTGCGGATGGCACACAAAACTCGGGCCGGAATCGCGACACCAACTGTCATTCACCGCCAGTTCGATCAGTGCGATGTTTGGCCCGCACAACGCCCTGGCGCCGGCCACAGCCGAAGGATCGACGATCATTTTCACCGGTTCGAACCGCGCAATCGCATTGGCGACACGAGCAAAGTCCTCCTGCACCAGCGCCAATGTAACGCCCCAGCCGGACTCCCACAGCGCCTGGTTATGCGGCCAGACCATCCACGTCGCGGCATGCCTGGCCCACTCCGCCGGCATCCACCCGCCACCGTTTTGAATTTCATTCTGCTGCATGACAAATACCTTTGAGTTAAGTCATTGTGTTCAATGAAAACTGCCTGTGAGGTCTTGGCATGCATGCTACGGCTGTAAAAACGGGCTCACAAACGATGGATTTTGTGGAAAACTGATTAGAGGAACTTATCAGCATGCTTAACCATTGGCCGCCGCTCGGCACCCTTCGCGGCTTCGAAGCCGCCGCCCGGCTGGGCAGTTTCCACAAGGCCGCCGAGGAGCTGCACCTCACTCAATCGGCCATCAGCCAGCAAATTCGCAGCCTTGAAGCGTACCTGGAGCAACCGCTGTTTTTCCGCAGTGGGCGCAGCGTCAGCCTGACCGATGCCGGGCACGACTTCCTCAGCACCACCCAGGCGCTATTGCAGCAATTGGCCGTGGGCGTTCGTCGCCTGGGGCAGTACCGCAAGCCCAACCAGCTGGTGCTCAACACCACGCCGACCTTCGCCCGCCACTGGCTGCTGCCGCGCCTGGAGGATTTCCGCCGCCAGCACCCGGAAGTGGACCTGTGGATTTTCAGTACCGACGAAGTCCCGGACATGGCCAGCCAGACCATCGACCTGGCCGTGCGCGACGACATTTGCTCCCAGGCCGAATGCAGCTTCAAGGTGCTGCATGCCGACCGCCTGTTCCCCGCGTGCAACCCACGCGTGCTGGCACTGCCCAGGGAGCAACGCACCACCCTGCACGGCGAACGGGAGATGGATTGGAGCCATTGGGCGGTGGAGGCCGGGATTGATGTGGGGCAAAAGGATCAGGGGCTGAATTTCTCCGACCCCGGGCTGTTGCTGGAGGCGGCGTGTACCGGGTTGGGGATTGCGCTGGTCAGCCAGTTATTGAGCCGACAGGCATTGGAAGACGGGTTGCTGCAACCGCTGGTAGAGGCAACCATTCGCGGGCCCAACTGGGCCTTGCTGACCCACCGTGACAGCGAGAACAACCCACTGGCACGGTGCTTCAGTGAGTGGTTGACGCGCAACCTGGTCACCGCCGGTGCCGATTAGTCCCGGCTGACGCTCAGCTTCTCCCACAAGAAGCGGTAGACCAGCGCACTCATGTGCGCAGCCTGCGCGTTGTCCGCCGCCCCGCCGTGCCCGCCCTCGATGTTTTCGTAATACGTCACGTCCTTGCCGGCCTCGATCATCTTCGCCGCCAGCTTGCGGGCGTGGGCCGGGTGCACACGGTCATCGCGGGTCGAGGTCAGGAAAAACACCGGTGGGTAGGTCTTCGCCGGGTCAAACAGGTGGTACGGCGAAAACGTCTGGATGTAGGCCCACTCTTCGGGCTCGTCCGGGTTGCCGTATTCCTCCATCCACGACGCCCCGGCCAACAAGTGGTGGTAGCGCTGCATATCGAGCAAAGGCACTTGGGACACGATTGCACCGAACAGCTCCGGGTATTGGGTGAGCATATTGCCGGTCAACAGGCCGCCGTTACTGCCGCCCTCCGCGCCCAGGTGGCGGGGTGAAGTGATCCCGCGGGCGATCAGGTCCCGGGCCACCGCCGCGAAATCTTCATAGGCCCGCCCACGGTTCTGCTTGAGTGCCGCCTGGTGCCAGCGCGGGCCGTATTCACCGCCACCGCGAATGTTGGCAACCACGTACACGCCACCTTTCGAGAGCCAGGCGCGGCCTACTTCACCGGAGTAATTCGGCGTCAGGGAGACCTCGAAACCGCCGTAGCCATAGAGCAAGGTCGGCGCCGTGCCATCGAGTTGCAAGTCCTTGCCGCGCACCATGAAATACGGCACACGGGTGCCATCCCTGGAGACCGCGAACTGCTGCTCGATCACGTGCTGGCTTGAGTCGAAAAACGCCGGCAGGGTTTTCAGCACCTCGGGCGCCTGACCGATCTCGGCCAGCGCCAGGGTGGTCGGCGTCAGGTAATCGGTGGTCACCAGCCAGACGGCATCACTGTCGTCGCTGTCCACTGCGCGGGCATACACCGTGCCCATGCCGGGCGCCCCCGTGAACGGGCTGTGCTGCCATCCGTTCGCGCCGGGCGTGAGCACGCTGAGGCGACTCTTGACGTGATCGAGTACGTTCAGCACCAGGTGATTCAGGGTCCAGGTAAACCCTGTCAGCGAGGTGCTGTCCGTGGGCGTGAACAACACCTCGAAATCCCGCTGACCCGCCATGAAGCGATCAACGTTGATCGCCAGCAAGGAGCCCGAGACAAACACTTCATCCAGCGCCCAGTCCTCGCGTAACTCCAGCAGCAGCCAGTCTTTATGCACCGACTTTTCAGCCGAGTTCGGCGCGTCGATTTTGCTCAACTGGCCATCGTTGCCCCGCAGGTACAGCTCGTTGTTGTAGAACGCCAGCGTACGGCTGACGAAGTCACGCTCATAGCCGGGCGTGTCGTCGTGCATCGCCGCGATGTACATATCATCCAGCGTGCCTTCGTAGACAACACGGGCGTCACTCAGCGGCGTGCCGCGCTGCCACTGCTTGGCGATGCGCGGGTAACCCGAGCGGGTCATCGAGCCTTCGCCAAAATCGGTGAAGACATACACGTTGTCACGGTCGATCCAGCCCAGGCCGCCCTTGGACTCCGGCAACTGGAAGCCGTCTTCGACCCAGGTCTTGCTGGCCAGATCAAACTCGCGGATGACACCCGCATCAGCCCCGCCGCGCGACAGCTCCAGCAGGCAGCGCTGGTAATCCGGGCGCAAGTAATCAGCACCGTGCCACACCCAGTTTTCGCCTTCGGCGGCGTTCAGTGCATCCAGGTCCAGCAGCGTTTCCCAGGCAGGTTGCGCCTTGCGGTACTCCGCCGGGGTGGTACGACGCCACAGGCCGCGCGGGTGAGCGGCGTCCATCCAGAAGTTGTAGTAATAAGCACCGACCTTGTTGACGTGGGGGATGTTGCTGTCCGAGTCCAGCATCTCCAGCACGTCGGCCTTGATTTGCTTGAAGCTGTCGGAGCGGGCGAGCCGGTCTTCGGTCTTGAGATTTTGGGCTTGTACCCAGTCCAGTGACCGGGTGCTGTCGATGTCTTCAAGCCATAGGTAGGGGTCGGTGGACGTTTCGGGAAGTGTTGGCATGTTCGACTCCTGTCGGAAATCAGTGATGGATAACGCGTAGGGTGCCCGACTTTGACTGTCTTTGAGCGATAAAAAAAGCAAGAAACCGGGTGTGCTACCCAATATGAAAGGCGATACATAGGGACGCAAGCGCGGGCCGTTACGGCAGGAGGACAGGCGATGGCTGAAAAAACCGTATGGATACTGATGGGCGCAGACGCAGAACCTTTCCCAAGCCCCGAGCCGGGAACGCTGGGCGGGCACCGTCGTAGCAGGCTCTATGGAAAGCTCGACTGCCGTGCGGCACTGCAAGCGATTGCGCGCGGCGGCTATGTGAAAAATCGCGTGTTTTTTCCCGATGAATTCACTGCTATCGCGGCTGGATATCGTCCTTGTGCAGTCTGCATGCCCGACGAATACCGTCTGTTTCGAGGACATGCCTGAATCGAGTGTTCGGGTCAAATTCCAGGCAAAAAAAAGCCTGCATCGCTGCAGGCTTTTTTACTATCTGGCTCCACGACCTGGACTCGAACCAGGGACCCAATGATTAACAGTCATTTGCTCTACCAACTGAGCTATCGCGGAATGCGCCGTATGTTACTGATTGAAAAGGAGAAGTCAAGCGTTCAGTGAGATTTTGTATACCCCAGGTTGCGCCGCGCCGGGAAATCATCATCTCCACACTTGTCACAACGCTGTCATACGCCAACGCCAACATCCGCAGATAACCCCGCCCCCACCCTTTCCTTGAAGGACGACACATGCACACTCGCTCAGGCCCGCCTGCGGTAAAAACCCTGCTCGCCCGTTTTATCGTTATCGGATGCGCCCTGACGGTGAGCGCGTGTGACAGTGTGACCAAGAGCGCACCGGTCGCCTCTGCTTCGTTCAAGACCCTCGACGGTGCACCGCCCCTGGTGATCGGCCATCGCGGCCTGCCGGGGCTGTACCCGGAGGAAACCCGGGCCTCGTATGAACATGCGGCCGATGCGGGGGCGGATTCGCTGGAGCTGGACCTGCACATGACCAAGGACTGTGTGCTGGTGGCGCGGCACAACCCCTGGTTGAGCGACAACACCAACATCAGCGATGTCGCAAAGACCAACCCCGAGGTTGCACGCCGCAAACGTACGGTTCCGGGCGTATTGGTTAACGTCCGGTATCCGGCCACCGCCGAGAATGGCCCGGCCCAGTACCTGAGCGACTTGACCAACCCCAACGATCCAAAATCCGTATTGAAGTCCTTGATCGTGGACGGCGAAGACCACACCAACGACTGGTCGATCAGCGATTTCACCCTGGCCGAACTCAAGCAATGGATCGGCGGCACAACCTACGATGCCCGCGACGAGCGCCCGACCGACCTCAACGGCAAGCTGCCGATCCTGAGCTTCCAGGAAGTGATCGACATTGCAAAAGCCAAAAGCGCCGCCACTGGCCGCGTGATCACGACCTACCCGGAAAGCAAAAACCCGATCTGGAACAACGCCCAGGCCATCGCCAATGGTTGCGGCGCGCCGGGCAGTCATCCGTTCGAAGCGGCCTTTCTCAAGACCCTGAAAGACAACAACCTCAATCGCAAAGACGCGCCGGTGTTTGTGCAGAGCTTTGACCCCAACAGCCTGAAATACCTGCGCTCCATCGGCCTGCAAGCCAGGGCGGTTCAGTTGGTGGATGGGAACGGCGTGAACTTCAAGACCGGCGAAACCATTTTCATCACCGACAAACCCAATACCTTCGTCAGCGGCCGCCCTTATAGCTGGACCGTCGCGGGTGACCCACGCTCGTTTGGTGCGCTGCTGACACCGGCCGGGTTGGCCGAGGTCAAGACCTACGCCGACGGCATCGGCCCGTGGAAGCCGCAAGCGATGTCGCTGACTGCCACTTCAGCGCCAAACCCCGGCTTGCCCGAGGTCGACACCTTCAAGCCCACCAGCCTGATCAGCGATGCGCACAAGGCCGGGCTGTTCGTCCATATCTTCACCTTCCGCAACGAAGCGAAGTACCTGGCAGGCGCCTACAAGGGCAACCCGGCGGCCGAATACCTGGCCTTTTTCCGGGCCGGTGTTGATGGTGTGTTCACGGATTTCACGCCTACGGCCGTTGCTGCCCGAAATACCTACCTGAAAGAAGTCACGCGCTAAAAAGCGGACGGCAGTTGTGAACCAGCTGCCGTCAGCTTCCCCCGCTCGATAATGCCCTCAGGCCAAGCCCGTCAACACCGCGCTGTCATTCCAAAGCTTCTGCGCAACATCCTCACGCCTAGCCAGCTCGGACGGCTCGGGCCACGTCACCTCGCCCCTCACAAGGGATGCATACAGACGCCCGGGCGGCGGAACGATGCGCCCAAGCGCAAGATCGGCCAGGACGTGCCCGGCGTGCAGGCGCGCGGCCTCAGCCTGATGAGCGCTCGATAGCGGCAGCGTCCCCGGCGGCAAGTTGCGCCCCAGACCAGTACCGGGAATATACCCAGGGTTATAAGCAATCACTCGGGCATCGAATGCCGCCGCGAAGGCACGCGCCGTCAACAGGTTGCACAGCTTCGACGTGGCGTAAGCGCGGAATCCGGACTCGAATGCCAGGCCGCCAGACTCAAGGTCCAGGTACGCCAGTTGGTGTGCATCGACATAGGGAAACGGGGCGACCGGGCTGAACATCGGGTCATGGGTATTGCTGGTGGTGATCATCACAATCGCATCAGGTGCCAACGCAGGGGCAAGCAGCCGCAGCAGTAAATAGTGGCCGAGGTGATTCACCGCAAAGGTGGTCTCATAACCGTCCACCGTGCGCACCGCTGTGGGAAAGCTGATCCCGGCATTCAGCACTAGGGCATCAATCTTCGTCTCGCCCAGGGTATCGAGTACTTGCCTGGCGAACTGCCTGACGCTGCTTAGGCTTGCCAGCTCCAGGGGCCAACGGGTTTCAAGCCCGCCAAGGATAAGCCGGGTGCCAGGAATCGAGCTCAACCGCTGCGCAGTCGCCTCCCCCAGGCCGAACGTCCCGCCGGTCATGATGATCGTGCTCATGCTCAAAACACCTCGACCAGTATCACTTCGGTATCGTCGATAGCCTCGACCGCCAGCACGCGCTCTTGGGTCATGGCCACACCATCCCCGGCTTCAACCGTCGCGCCATTGACTGTCACTGCACCGAGGGTCGGCACCAGATAGCCCTGGCCAGTCATCGAATAGTTCAAGCGCTGACCGGCCTTGAGTGTGGCGCCCAGCACCCGTGCATCGGCGCAGATCTGCAATGCGCCCTGATCGTCCGGCATCCCGCTGGCCAACACGGCCCATTGACCAGCCCGACCCGCCTTTGGAAACGGGCGCGACCCCCAACGGGGAACACCACCGTTTTCCCGTGGCCGCAACCAGATCTGAAACAGCCTTAACGGAACACCTTGCGCGTTGCGCTCTTCATGCCGAATTCCGGTGCCGGCACTCATCACCTGCACGTCACCCGCCTCGGTACGGCCTTGGCCGCCGGCACTGTCCCGATGACTCACCGAACCTTCCAGCACGTAGGAAACGATCTCCATGTTTTCGTGGCCATGCATCGGGAAGCCGCTGTCAGGCGCTATCAGGTCATCGTTCCAGACCACCAGAGCCCCCAGCGGGCGGTGAGCGGGATTGCCATCGGGCGTTACCTTGAAGTGATGACGGGCCTTGAGCCAGCCATAGTCGCCGCCGCCGAGATCGGCCTTGAGTCGGTGCTCTAGCATTTCAGTTCCTGTAGGTGCAGCCAGGTGCCGCGTAAATGGGGCGACATGGGTCGTTTGGGTTAGCGGAAAACGGGCACGGTGTCGGGCTGCTTTGCACGCCCCAGGTGCTCACGCAACCGGGCGCCGATTTCGGCAATTTTTGCCTCGCCCGCGTGCAAGGCCTGCGCGCTGGTGTGAACCGAGTAGTTTCCCAGCGCCAGGTCATAGGGGTGAGGCGCCGCTGAACCGATCACGAACACCGTATCGCGCTGCATCGCCGTCAGCGTCACAGCGCCACTGCCGGGTTCGAAGACGGCCATTTCTCCCGCCATGACTAGGCCGGGTGCAGCGAGCTGCCCGCGGCTGACACTCAGCCACAATGACTCGTGCCCATTGGGCGGCACATAGGTCCAGGACTCACCGTCTTGCAGCGTAACCAACAGGTAATTAATGCCCGCCGGCGCCCGAACCGGGCTTTGCACACCTTGGTACTCGCCAACAATCACCCGTGCCGGCCCCGCTTCCGGCATCACGCTTGACTCCAGGTATTGGCTATCGACGCGCGCGTTTTCCAACGCCGGTGGCAGTGCAACCCACAATTGAAAACCCTGGATGCGCTTAGACGTGCCAACCGACATCTCCTTTCCGTGCCACACGCCACCACCCGCCCGCATCCATTCAACACCGCCATAGTCGATCGTCCCGACACCCGATTCAGCATCCTCAAAATGCAGATTGCCTTCGGTAATCACGGTGACGGTGGCGATGCCCGAGTGAGGGTGCATGGGCATGCCGTGGATGAATGAACTCTCGCCTTCAAACAGATCCAGGAACACGAAAGGCTTGATCAGGTGCCCCAGGTCCGAAGGGCTCATCAGCCTCACAATCGGGCCATGCCCACTGCCGGTGGTGCGGTAAGTGATTGCCCGAGGGGCAACGGTTTCATGAACGGCCATGATGATTACTCCAGGCGGTATCAGCGGCGACGAGCATCGAGGCTGAAACGACCGGCACCAAAGGCAACCACTTGCAGCAGGCCACCGGCCATGGCGATGTTCTTGAAGAAGTGGATGAACTGGTTTTGATCCCCCAGCGCATTATGGAAAGCCAGCGCCGTGGCCACGCTGAACAGTGCCAGTACTGCCGCAACGACACGGGCGCGATAACCCGCGATCAGCGCCAGGCCACCACCCAGTTCAACGATGACCGCCACCACCAATGCCACTTGTGGAAACGGCAACCCGACGGAGCTGATGTAACCAACCATCATGGCGGGCGCTGCCAGTTTCGAAACGCCGGAGAGGATGAAGATGGCACTGAGCAGTACTCGGCCAATCAACGAGGCCGAGGCATGAGCCACATCAGATTGGCTGTGTTCGGCGTTGTCGGAATGAGCGATGTGTTGAGAAGTAGACATGGGGTATTTCCTTCGATTGGAAACGGCTCGACATGAACCGCTCTCTTGAAGAAATGTTGCGCCTGACCAGCTACTCTGAATAGCTGGTTAATTTAGATCATTAGATTCGATTAAATAGACAAGCTACTCTGCATCAATCAACGCACGCCTGAGGCTACCCACATGCTTTCTGAGCCCGGAACACCGACACTGGACCAACTGCGCGTGTTCCTGACGGTGGTGGAAGTCGGCAGTTTTGCAGCGGCCGCCCGAAAACTTCACCGCGCCACCTCGGTCGTCAGCTACTCGATCGCCAACCTGGAAACACAACTGGGCGTGTCGCTGTTTGACCGCCATACCACCCGCAAACCCCAGCTCACCGAGGCAGGGCGCACCGTGCTGGCCGAAGCCCGGACCATCACCAACGGCATTCATGGCTTGCGCGCCAAGGTCAAAGGCCTGCTTCAGGGGCTCGAAGCCGAAGTCCATGTGGTGCTGGATGTGATGCTTCCCGCCGAGCGCGTGGTGGACGCCCTCAAATCCTTTCGGGAAGCGTTCCCCACGGTTTCACTGCACCTGCACATGGAGGCGCTCGGCGCCGTCGCTGAACTGGTGATCAACCGCGAAGCGATCATCGGCGTGAGCGGGCCGATGAATGAGGGCATCGACGGGATCGAAAGGATGAGCATCGGCAGTGTCGAGCTGATCCCGGTGGCCGCGCCGAATCATCCACTGGCATCAGGCGACGCCAATGTACCGGGCGCCGGGCGCGAGCTGACGCAACTGGTCCTGTCCGATCGCTCACGCCTGACCAAGGACAAGGATTTCGCCGTGCTCAGCAACCGCACCTGGCGCCTGGCCGACCTGGGCGCCAAGCACATGCTGCTGCGTGAAGGGATCGGCTGGGGGAACATGCCGACCCCGATGGTGCAGGAGGACCTGGAGAGTGGCCGGCTGGTGAAATTGAACATCCCGGAATACGAAAGCGGCAAATACACGTTCGACGTTATCTACCGCACGGATGTGCCACCGGGGCCTGCGGCGAGGTGGTTGATCGAACGGTTTGTTCAACAACGTTCGGCGCAGGAGTCGCCTGTTTGAAACGGCTCAGTCGAGTTGCTCGATCACCCCACCCGCCTTGAGTTGCCCCAGCTGTTCTGCCGACAACCCCAGCCGCTCACCCAGCACTTCATCCGTATGCTGCCCCAACATCGGCGCCGGCCTTACATACTCCACCGGCGTGCCCGACATCTTGATCGGGCTGCCGACCATCTCGAACTCCGGATTCTTGGGATGCGGGATTTTCACCATCAACCCACGGGCAATCACCTGCGGCTCTTCCAGGGATTGAGCGATGTTATTGATCGCGCCCACCGGCACTTTCGACGCGTGAATACTCGCCACCCACTCGTCCGCCGTACGCCCCAGGAAGTGTGCCGACAACAGCTCGACAATCTCTGCCCGATGCGCGACCCGATCGGCATTGCGCCGAAAGCGCGGGTCTTGCGGCAGGTGTGGCAAACCAATGCTGTGGCACAGCGCAATAAACTGGCTGTCGTTGCCGCAGGCAATAATGAAGTCGCGGTCTGCAGCGCGGAACACCTGGTACGGCACGATGTTGGCGTGGGCGTTGCCGTAGCGCTCCGGTACCTTGCCCGAGGCCAGGTAGTTCATGCTCTGGTTGGCCAGGGTTGCCACTTGCACGTCCAGCAGGGCCATGTCGATGTGTTGGCCGACGCCGGTGCGTTCGCGGCTGAGCAAGGCAGCCTGGATCGCGACGGTGGAATACAGGCCGGTCATCAGGTCGGAGAACGCCACGCCGACTTTTTGCGGACCGCCGCCGGGCAGGTCGTCGCGCTCGCCGGTGATGCTCATCAGGCCGCCGATGCCCTGGATGATGAAGTCATAGCCGGGCTCTTCGGCACGCGGGCCGGTCTGGCCGAAACCGGTGATGGAGCAGTACACCAGGCGCGGATTGATCTCGGCCAGGGTCGCGTAGTCCAGGCCATAGCGGGCCAGGGAACCGGCCTTGTAGTTTTCGATCAGTACGTCGGAACTGGCCGCCAGCGCCCGCACCAGTTCCTGGCCTTCGCGGGTGGCGAGGTCGATGGCCACGGAGAGTTTGCCGCGGTTGGTGGACTGGTAATACGACGCTTGCCCGGACGACTCGCCGGTATCAGTCTTCATCCACGGCGGGCCCCAACCCCGGGTATCGTCACCACTTTGCGGCCGTTCGATCTTGATCACTTCCGCGCCGAGGTCAGCCAACACCTGGCCACACCAGGGCCCGGCCAATACCCGGCTTAAATCCAGCACCCGCAAACCTGTCAATGCACCCATTATTCTTGTCCTGTGATGAATCGAAATCAGCCGACTGCCGGCTCTTCATGACGCAGGGAAATCCCCAGCACGGCACGCCGCCGCAGCCAGGGGCTGGGGCGATAACGCGGGTCGTGGGTGAGTTCGCTCATGCGCTGCAAAATCGTGAGGATGCGCCGTGGCCCAAGGGCATCGCCCCAGGCCAGCGGGCCTTGTGGATAACCCAGGCCGAGCTGCACCGCCTGGTCGATGTCGTCGACGCTGGCGATGCGTTGCTGGGCAATGTCGCAGGCCAGGTTGACCACCATCGCCAGGGTGCGCTGGGCGACGAAGCCGACGCTGTCGCTGATCACCGTCACGCCTACACCGTCATTGGCGAGCAGCGCGTGGGCGGCGTCGCGGCTGGCGCTGGACGTCAGCGGGGTTTGCATCAAGGTGCGATGGCGCGACAGGTCGGTCAGCAGGTCGATGCACAGGGTGCGCGCCGGGGCGGTGTGGAAGCGTTCGCTGGCCGAGGTGGCGTCGAGGCCGTACGGCGCCAGCAGGCACAACGCTTCTGGCGAAGGCTGCGCCGCGCTTTCCAGGTGCGCGCCCAACTCGATCACCAGCGCGCTGAGGCGCTCGTAGTCATCGGCGTTTTCGGTGGCGATCCACACCGGCGGGAATGGCTTGATGGCAGGCACCGGTTGCGGCTGCGGGCCGTCGACCACCTGGCCATTTTCATAGCGGTAGAAGCCCTGCCCGCTTTTGCGCCCGAAGCGCCCGCCCACCAGCATCTGGCGGGTCAGGGGCGACGGTTTGTAGCGCGGGTCTTGATAGAACTGGTTGTAGATCGACTCCATCACCGGGTGGGACACGTCGAGCCCGGTGAGGTCCAGCAGTTCCAGCGGGCCCATGCGAAACCCTGCGCCTTCACGCAGGATGCGGTCGATATCGCCGCGCTCGGCAACGCCTTCATCGAGCATCTTCAAGGCTTCGGTGCCGTACGCACGGCCGGCGTGGTTGACGATAAAACCCGGGGTGTCCTTGGCGCGCACACCGCGATGGCCGGTGCGGGTAACGAAGGCCAGCAGGTCATCGCCGACCTTCGGCGCAGTGGCCAGGCCGTCGATCACCTCGACGACGCGCATCAACGGCACCGGGTTGAAGAAGTGCAGCCCGGCCACCCGCTCAGGGTGTTGGCAGCCGGTGGCGATAGCCGTGACCGACAGCGATGAGGTGTTGGTAGCGAGGATGCACTCCGCGCTGACCACACCTTCGAGTTGCTGCAACAGGCCGCGCTTGGCGTCGAGGTTTTCGACGATGGCTTCCACCACCAGGTCGCAATCGTGCAGCGCCCCGATGGTGGCGGCCACTTGCAGGTTTTCCAGCGCAGCGTCCACCGCCGCCTGGGTGATCTTGCCCTTGGCGGCCAGCTTGGAAAGCGTGGTGCCGAGGCTGTCCCGGGCAGCCTGCGCCGCACCGTCGCGGGCGTCGAACAAGCGCACCAACACGCCGGCTTGAGCGGCAATCTGTGCAATCCCGGCGCCCATCACGCCAGTGCCTACCAAGCCCATGATCTTGATTGAATCCGTCATCGTCATTCCCCCAGGTAGTTCGCGGTGCGTTTTTCGAAGAACGCCGCGGCGCCCTCCTTCTGGTCTGCCGAATCGAACAGCAGTTGAAAGGCCTTGCGCTCCAACACCAGCGCGCTTTCCAGCGGCAGGTCGGCACCGGCGAGCATCACTTCCTTGATCTGTTCCACCGCCAGCGGCGGCAGGGCGGCAATCTGCGCGGCCAGCTCCAGGGCGCGGGGGATGGTTTGATCGTCCGCCACCACTTCGCTGAGCATGCCCATGGCCAGGGCTTCCGGCGCCTTGACCATGCAGCCGGTCAACGCGATGCGCATGGCCTGGAACTTGCCCACGGCGCGCACCAGGCGCTGGGTGCCACCGGCGCCCGGCATCAGGCCCAGCTTGACCTCGGGCTGGGCGAACCGCGCCGATTCCCCGGCGACGATCAGGTCGCAATGCATGGCCAACTCACACCCGCCGCCCAGGGCAAAACCATTCACGGCGGCGATCACCGGCTTCGGGCAACGGCTGATGGCTTCCCACAAATATTCGGTGTGCCGGCGATACATCTCGATCGGGCTCGCGCTGGCGAACTCCTTGATGTCAGCGCCGGCCACGAAGAACTGATCGCCGCCGGTGAGCACGATGGCGCGCACATCACGGCGCTTGGCCAGGGCACGAAAATGCTCGGCCAGCTCTTCGCGGACCTGGGCGTTCAAGGCGTTTTTCACTTCGGGGCGGTGGATGCGTACCACGGCGACGCCATTGTCCTGGACGTCGAGGTGCACTACGGGTTGGTCGAGGCTGGCCACAGATTCTCCTGCTGCAATGTTCTTGTTAGTTCGGATATCGACAGTTTCGCTATGCGAAACAACATTCCGTATTTAGCGATAATCATAAGGACCGACCCATCGTGATGTAAACGTAAAAACCTGAGCGCCCGGTAAATCGGGCTATAACTCGTTGTTTAGACGGATTTTATTAAACAAAAAGACAATCACCCGCGAAGTTGATTAGTTTCGCTGTGCGGAATACAATTTTGTTTTGTTGATTTTCTAAAAAAAGGGGGACTAACATGCGCCGTCGAAACCTGGACCCGAACACACCCGAAACACCGGCAGGCAACCACGGGTTCGAGCACTTGCTGCTCGACCCGATGAACGCCGACGAGGAGGAAGACAAGGACCGCCAGTTCGTCACCGCCCTGGCCCGAGGCCTGGAACTGCTGCGCTGCTTCACCCCCAGCGAAAGCGTGCTGGGTAACCAGGAACTGGCGCGCAAGACCGGGCTGCCAAAGCCGACGATTACGCGGATGACCCACACGCTGACCCGCCTGGGCTATCTCAAGCACCTGCCGCAGTCGGGCCGGTATCAGCTGGATGTCGGGGTGATGGCGTTCGGTTACGCCATGCTGTCGAACCTGTCGGTGCGGGCCGTGGCCCATCCGCTGATGGAGACGATGGCCAAGTACGCCCAGGCCGCAGTGGCGATGGCCACGCGGGACCGCCTGGACATGGTGTACCTGGACGTGGTCCAGGGTGAAGCCAACATGACCATGCGCCGCCAGGTCGGTACGCGGTTGCCGTTGCACTTGAGTTCCGCAGGCCGCGCCTGCCTGGCAGCGATGCCGGAAAACGAGCGGGAATTTATCCTCGACCACATCCGCCAGCGTCATCTGGAGGACTGGCCGGGCATCAGGAAAGGCCTGGAGCGTGCCTTCCGGGATTACACCGATTTCGGCTACTGCATGTCGATCGGTGAGTGGCACCGCGATGTAAACGCCATCGCCGTACCGCTGCTGCATGCACAACATGGGCTGCTGACGTTCAACTGTGGCGGACCGAGTTTTCACCTTTCCCGGGAGAAACTCGAGGACGACATCGGGCCCCGTCTCAAGCACATGGTGAACAACATCGAGGCCGCCACCCGCTAGACAGATCGGTGCAGGGCCTCGGCAGATTGACGACAACAGGCCCGCCGAACGGGCCGCTGAGGAATGCACATGATCCGAGACGCCGAAACGCTGCACCTGTTGCTGGAAACCCTGCAGCAGTTCGTCAACGAAGCGCTGATCCCACGGGAAAACGAGCTGGCCGAGACCGATGACGTCCCGGCGGATATCGTCAGCCAGTTCCGCGAGCTGGGCCTGTTCGGCCTGACCCTGCCCGAAGCCTACGGCGGCCTCGGGCTGACCATGGAAGAAGAGGTCAACGTGGCCTTTGAACTGGGGCGCACCTCGCCGGCATTTCGCTCCTACTTCGGCACCAACAACGGCATCGGCTCCATCGGCATCCTGCTGGACGGCACCGAGGCGCAGAAGCAGCACTATCTGCCGAAGCTGGCCAGCGGTGAACTGCTCAGCTCGTTCTGCCTGACCGAACCGGACTCCGGCTCCGACGCCGCCTCGCTGAAAACCACCGCCGTTCGCGACGGTGATCACTACGTCATCAACGGCACCAAACGTTTTATCACCAACGCACCCCACGCCGGGATTTACACGGTGATGGCCCGCACCAACCCGGACATCAAGGGCTCGGCCGGCATCAGTGCATTCATCGTTGAGCGCAACACCCCAGGCCTGTCCCTGGGCAAGCGCGACCACAAGATGGGCCAGAAAGGCGCCCACACCTGCGACGTGATTTTCGACAACGTGCGGGTGCCGGCCGACCAGTTGATCGGCGGCGTCGAAGGCGTGGGCTTCAAGACGGCAATGAAGGTGCTCGACAAGGGCCGCCTGCACATTGCCGCCGTCAGCGTCGGGGCCGCCGAGCGCATGCTCAACGATGCCTTGCTGTACGCCCTGGAACGCAAGCAGTTCGGCCAGCCGATTGCCGAGTTTCAGCTGATCCAGGCGATGCTCGCCGACAGCAAGGCCGAAATCTACGCCGCCCGCTGCATGGTGGTGGACGCTGCGCGCAAGCGTGACGAAGGCCTGAACATCGGCACCGAAGCGTCCTGCTCGAAGATGTTCGCCACGGAGATGTGCGGCCGCGTGGCCGACCGTTGCGTGCAGATTCATGGCGGTGCCGGGTATGTGAGCGAGTACGCCATCGAGCGGTTTTATCGCGATGTGCGCTTGTTCCGGCTGTACGAAGGCACCACGCAGATCCAGCAACTGGTGATCGCCCGCAACATGATTCGCGAGGCCAAGCACTAACGCTCGGGAACAACACCGCTCCCACATTTTGATCGTGCTCCAACCGCATTACCGCAACACCCATAACTTGTGCCCTAACAACTACAACAAGGTATCGCTATGGAAGTCGCCGCTTCGGCGGGCGCGTTGTCGCCCGCGAAAAACAACCTCTGGATCATTGTTTTCATCTTCTGCTTCCTCGGCCTGCTGATCGACGGTGCAGATTTGATGCTGTTGTCCTACAGCCTCAGCAGCCTCAAGGCCGAGTTCGGCCTGACCAGCGTCGAAGCCGGCAGCCTGGGCAGTTTCACCCTGGCCGGCATGGCCATCGGCGGGATTTACGGCGGCTGGGCCTGTGACCGATTTGGCCGGGTGAAAACCGTGGTCTGGAGCATCGTGCTGTTCTCTGCCGGCACGGCGATCCTGGGCATGACCCACAGCTATTGGCAGTTCGCGAGCACGCGCTTCTTCGCCTCCCTGGGGCTGGGCGCGCTATACGTCGCGTGCAACACGCTGATGGCCGAATACGTGCCGACCCGCTATCGCACCACCGTGCTCGGCACCCTGCAGGCCGGCTGGTCGGTGGGCTACATCGTCGCCACCCTGCTCGCCGGCTGGATCCTGCCCAACCACGGCTGGCGCTGGCTGTTTTACGTGGCGATCATCCCGGTGATCCTCGCCGTGCTGATGCAGCGCCTGGTGCCGGAGCCGCAAGCCTGGCTCAAGGCCCAGGCCGAACGCGCCCGGGAAAAGGCCGAAGGCATCAAGCGCGTCTCGGCGAAGAAGCCCGACGGCATGTTCAAGCTGATCTTCAGCGACCCGAAAGCCAGCCGCATGTTCATCCTCTGGGCGCTGACCGCAGGCTTCCTGCAGTTCGGCTACTACGGGGTCAACAACTGGATGCCGTCCTACCTGGAAGGCGAGTTGGGGATGAACTTCAAGTCGATGACCAGCTACATGGTCGGTACCTACGCGGCGATGATTTTCGGCAAGGTGCTCGCCGGGCTCGCGGCAGACCGCCTCGGCCGGCGCCTGGTGTTCGCCGTCGGCGCGCTGGGCACGGCGATTTTCCTGCCGGTGATCGTGCTGTTCCAGAGCCCGGACAACATCCTGTGGATGCTGATCGTGTTCGGCTTCCTGTACGGCATTCCCTACGGTGTGAACGCGACCTACATGACCGAAAGCTTCGAAGCGAAATTTCGCGGTTCGGCGGTGGGTGGGGCCTACAACATTGGCCGGATTGGCGCGGCAGTGGCGCCGGCGGCCATTGGCTTCCTGGCGTCCCATGGTTCGATCGGCGTGGGGTTCCTGGTCATGGGCGGTGCGTACTTCATCTGCGGGGTGATTCCGGCGCTGTTTATCCGCGACAAGCAGTTTGACCCGCAAAAACAATAAGCCCAATGCCGGGGCCGCAGCAACGCGGCCCCGGCTATAAGACGTGCGGCAGTTATACCCTCAAGCAAACCGGGCTAGACTGTACGTCAGTCCTACGGAACTGAAGGAACAGTAAGACGCTCTCACCCAGCCTGTAAGACAGTTTTGTGCTTAGAGGCTCATTCGCTTATGAAAACACCGACCCAGACCAACGCAATTGACTTCGACAGTGCCAAATTGCAACGCCTGGGCTTTGGTCAGCCTTCCTTACTCCCGCGACGCCCCGCCACTGTTGCCCAACTTCGCCAGCAATTGGGCATGCAGTTGCAAACCAGCCTGGAGCCGGAGCACATCCTTGCGTTGTTCTTCCGCGAAATCCAACGCCTGGTGCCGCTGGACGCCCTGCAATACCGTCACGAAGCCAGCGACCTGCGCCTGGAATATGGCCATCGCGGTCATCATTCGGTGAGCTATGCCCTCAGCCACGACGGCGAGCACCTCGGTGAACTGGTGTTTCGGCGCAACCAACGCTTCATCGATGACGAGCTGGCCAACCTGGAATCACTGCTGGCCACCCTCCTCTACCCGATGCGCAACGCCCTGCTCTACCGCGCGGCAACCCGCAGCGCCCTGCGCGACCCGCTGACCGAAACCGGCAACCGCATCGCCATGGACCAGACCCTGCAACGGGAAATCGACATGGCCCGCCGGCACCTGCAGCCGCTGTCCCTGTTGATGCTGGACATCGACCACTTCAAGCACATCAACGACACCCACGGCCACGCCACGGGCGACAAGGTGCTGAAAGCGGTCGCCGCCTCGATCAAGAACCAGCTGCGCAATGTGGACATGGTATTTCGGTTTGGCGGGGAAGAGTTTCTGATCCTGCTGTCCAACACCGGCCGGGATGCGGCATCGATGGTCGGTGAGCGCCTGCGCCAGGCGGCACAGGCCCAGGATTACTGGGCGGATGAGGAACGTATCGAATTGACGGTGAGCCTGGGTTGCTCGACCTTGCTGGCGGGAGAGTCCGCCGAGAGCCTGTTGCGCCGGGCGGACAATGCCTTGTATGTGGCCAAGCGTGAAGGTCGCAATCGCCTGGCAATGGCGGGGTAACCGCTTTACTTCACAGCGGCCCCGCCATCCCGCTGTTTATGCCTCGCTGGCAACCAGTTCCGGTTGTTTGCGGCTGCTGGCTGCCGACTTTTCCAACTGCATGCAGCGTTCCAGGAACAGGTACATGTAGTCGTAACTCTTGCACACTGCCTGGCGCAGCTCTACCTGCAGTTCCTTGGTCGGGTTCATGCCGGCCAGGGTGCAGATGATTTCCAGCGCTTCCCACGGGTGGGCGTCATCGTACTGGGCATGCATCTTCAGCCACTTCATGGCGCGCTTGCGGTCTTCCTCAGGGAATGCTGCGGCATACACGCCGGTCGAACACACCACGGCAGACCACTCCCCAGTGGCCCCTTCGATGGCGTAGTTGGTGGCGGCAATCGCAACAATCAGCGAATCGGCCGAGCTGGTGTGCCAGCACCAATGGCTCAGCGCATGCAACTCCGGCGGCACTTCCTGTGCCTGCAGCTCTTCGAGGCTGACGCCATGGGCCCGGGCCCAATGCACCCAATAGTCGGCATGGTTGAGTTCCACGCGAATATTGCGCATCAGCCAGCGGCGCGCCATGTCCTCCCCAGGATGGCGGGCAAATTTGGTCTTGGTGAGGTTCTGTGCCATGTACAACGCAAACTGTTCCACCACTGGCCAACCACCAATCAGGTAGTGGCGCATAGTCTTGGCGCTGAGCTTGTTATCGCGCATGCGCTGGTACAGTTCGTGTTCGACAACGCGGCGCTTGCTCTCGCTACAGGCCTGGATCAGTTGCTGCGCCCAGGCGGGGTAACTTGAGGCTTCCATAAGCGGGCCGGTTCTGTTGAATGTGTCGATCACTGTCGGGCTCCTTTTGATTTGTGATATGTACAGACCAGCAAATGTTTCATCGGAACGTGCCAGGCGCCTTGAATAACAGAGGCTGCGGTCGCACAGGTCGACACTGCAAACTATCAAAGGTAAACAACTGCGGACGCTCGATCAGGTATCCCTGAGCGTAGTCGACCCCGATCTCAAGCAAGGCTTGTTCGATCTGGGGTGTCTCGACAAATTCGGCAATTGTGCGCTTACCCATGACATGGCCGATGTGATTGATCACTTCGACCATAGCGCGGTTAATCGGGTCGTCCAGCATATCCTTTACGAAACTTCCATCGATCTTCAAGAAGTCTACAGGTAAATGTTTAAGATAGGCGAACGAGGACATCCCGGCGCAGAAGTCATCCAGGGAGAAATAGCACCCTAACTCTTTGAGCTCGTTAATAAAACGAATTGCACTGCCCAAATTCGCGATAGCGCTGGTTTCTGTAATTTCAAAACAAATCATTTCTGGCGGGATGCCATAGGCGCTGAATTGCTCACGTAAAAACCCGAGAAAGTCTTCATCGCCGATGGTAATGCCTGACAGATTGATCGCACACATGGCCATGGGCCGGCCCGGGCGCTCACGCATGCAGCCCGCGATGATCTTGAACACGTTCTCCACCACCCAGCGGTCCAGGGAGGTCATCAACCCGTAACGTTCGGCCGCCGGAATAAAGCTGTTCGGCAGGATGATCCGCCCCGCCTCGTCATGCAGGCGCAGCAGGATTTCGATGTGCCCGTCGCCATGTTCGGTGTGCCCCAGGGGCGCGATTTCCTGGGCATACAGGCAAAAACGGTTCTCTTCCAGGGCCATGTGCAGGCGCTGCACCCAGGCCATCTCGCCAAAGCGCAGGGACAATTCCGAGTCATCGGCGTGATACACCTGCACGCGGTTGCGGCCCTTTTCCTTGGCCATGTAGCACGCCATGTCGGCGGCACGCAGGGACGTCTCCAGGGTGGTGGGGGCTTGGGTGATGTGCACCAGGCCGATACTCACGGTGGTGACAAACGGCCGGCCCTTCCACACAAAGTGCAGGCTTTGCACGGTATGGCGCAGGCTTTCGGCGATCTTTTCCGCCACCGGCGCCGGGCAGTTCTCCAGCAGGATGCCGAACTCGTCACCGCCCAACCGGGCCAGGGTGTCGCCTTCCCGCAGGTCGGACTGCAACAGTGCGCAGATATGCCGCAACAGCTCATCCCCGGCGGCGTGCCCGCAGGTGTCGTTGACCAGTTTGAACTGGTCCAGATCGAGGAACATCAAGGCGTGGCGCCCCGATTGCTGGCGCCCGACGTTATGCAGCACCTGCTCCAGGCGGAACTCGAACTCGCGCCGGTTGGCCAGGCCCGTCAAGGCATCGTGGGTCGCCTGCCAGGACAGATTGGCGATGTACTGGCGTTCCTGGGTCATGTCGTGCAGCACCAGCACTGCGCCGACGACTTTGCCAGCACTGCGGATCGGCGCGCCCACCAGGGTGACCGACACGGTGGTGCCGTCCAGGCGCTGGATCAGCTTTGAATGCTCGCTGCCGCCGCCGAGCTGGCCGCCCAGGATGCGTTCTATCAGGGTAAAGCCGTCGGCCTGGGCATTCTCGTCCAGCAAGTTGAACAGCGCCGCCAGCGGCAACCCCTGGGCCTGGGCGGCTTTCCAGTGGGTCAGGGCTTCGGCGGCCGGGTTCATATACGCGATGGCGCCGTCGACGTCGGTGGTGATCACCCCATCGCCAATCGACTCCAGGGTGATCTGCGCCCGCTCCTTTTCCAACTGCAATGCGTCGGCAAACGCATGCCGCTGGGCCAGCAGTTTGTGGGTGCGCAGCAACGCCAACATGATCAGGCCCAGCGCCGTGGCCAGGTTGGTCACCAGCAGCAGGCGCAGGATCATCCGCGAGCCCTCGCCCAAGGCATCACTGAAGGCTTTGGCCGCCGGCGTCACACCGTCATTGATCGCAAAAATCCGCTCCTTCCAGCCCTGCACGTCGGCGCTGCTGACCTGATTGGCCAGGATCGCGCGGTGCATCTCCTGGGCCAGGTCGTCCAGTTGCACCAGATAGCCATCGCCCACGGTCCACAGCTCGATGGCTTTTTCCAGGTAACTGAAATGGCGAAAGTTCAGGTAGAGCCAGATCAGGCTGGAAACGTCGTCACGGTGGTTGCCGCCCTTCAGAATGCCCAGGCGCGCGGCGGTCAGGTCCGGGGTCGGGCGATCGAGGGCCACCCGCAGTTCGTGCCCGCCCTGGGGCACGGCAATCGCGTTCTGGTATTTGAGGAAGGTGGCTTCGTTGCGGTTGTCGGCGTACAGCGTCAGGTAGAAGATCGCGTCTTTCTGGCCCTTGGACCACAGGCTTTCGCCCGCCACATAGCCGCGCACCGCCGAGAGCACGTAGAGACTGACGCAGCCTAACAATGCCTGGAACAGTACGACGGCTATAAAAGGCCAGACGATGCCCAATAACCGAGGGGTTCCGAGAGTCTGCTTTTGCTTCATGAGGTCCCTTGCACATGCACAACTAAAATACGCACGCGAGTGAAAACCGCTCCTGATAGCTCAGCGTAGGCTAAATCACCGCACTTGTTGCAAGTGTCCGTAAAGTTTGGCGTACAAGCCACCGTCGGCAATCAACTGCTGATGGTCGCCATCTTCGGCAATATGCCCGCCATCAAACACCAACACCCGATCCGCCTGTTTCACCGCCGACAGCCTGTGGGCGATGATCAAGGTGGTACGGCCACTGAGAAACCGTGCCAGCGCCTGATGCAGGTTGTATTCAGTCGCCGCATCGAGCGCCGAGGTCGCTTCGTCGAGTATTACCACTTTCGGCTCCGCCAGCACCATCCGTGCAATGGCCAGGCGCTGACGTTGCCCACCGGAGAAGCGCACGCCGGAGCGCCCGACCACGCTGTCCAGGCCCAGTGGCAGTGCCTTGACGGTCGCGTCCAACTGGGCAATCTCCAGCGCCTGCCAGCAGGCCTGATCGCTGCGTTCGCGGCCCATGGTCAGGTTGGCGCGTACCGTGTCATTGAACAGTGCCGGGTGTTGCAGCACCACGGAGACATTCTCGCGAATCGTCTCCAGGCCGATTTCCTGCTGGGTCAGCCCGCCAAAACGAATGCTGCCGGCCTGCGGCGTATACAACCCCAGCAACAGCTGCACCAGGGTACTTTTGCCGCCGCCACTGGCGCCGACGATCGCGACCTTTTCACCCGGGGCAATGTTCAGGTTCAACTGGTCGAGCACCAGCTCTTCGCCGTAGCCGAAGTTCAGGCCGCGCACCTCGATGCCCACGGTCTCACGCCCGGTAAACGGGTCGGCGCCGCCGGCGTATTGCGGCTCGTCGGCGCGGGCCAGCAGTTCGTTGATCCGGGTCAGCGCCCCGCCCGCCGCGTAGTAGGCATATTGCAGGTTCAGCAGTTGTTCCACCGGGCTGATCATGAACCACAGGTAACTGAACACCGCCAGCATCTGGCCGATGGACAGGTCGGAAAACAACACCGTCAGCATCGCTGCCGCACGGAAGATGTCGATACCGAACTGGAACAGCAAGCCACTTGCACGGCTGGAGGCGTCGCTTTTCCACTGGGAATTGACCGCAAAGTCCCGCACTTCCTGGGCACGCTGGCCCAGGCGCCCGAGGAAAAAGCCCTGGCGGTTGCCGGCGCGCACTTCCTGGATCGCATCAAGGGTTTCGGTGAGGGCCTGGGTAAACCGCGACGTGCTGTCGTTTTCCAGCTTCTTCAGGTGCTTGACCCGCTTGCCCAACTGCACGGTGGCGTAGATCACCAGCGGGTTGAACAGCAGGATCAACAGCGCCAGCTTCCAGTGCATCCACATCAGGATGCCGGAGGTGCCCACCAGCGTCAGCATCGCCACCAGGAAACGGCTGAGGGTCTCGCCGACGAATTTGTCCACCGTGTCCAGGTCGGTCACCAGGTGCGTGGTCACCGTGCCGCTGCCCAGGCTTTCGTATTCGCTGAGGGAAATGCGCTTGAGCCGCTCGATCAGCCGCACACGAATGCGATACACGATGTCCTTGGCCAGCCGCGCAAACAACCGCGCCTGCAACACGTTGAACACCAGCGCGCCGCAACGCAGGAGCAAGGTCACCAGCAGCATCAGGCCGATATAACCGGCGGCCTTCTGCCAACCCAGGGGCAGCGCATGGTTCATGACTTTCAGCGCCGCGTCGCCATGGCCCAGCAGCACTTCGTCCACCAGCAACGGCAACAGCAACGGAATCGGCACGCTGCACAGGGTCGCCAACACGGCAACGCCGTTGGCGATCCACAGGGATTTCTTGTGACGCAAGGCCAGGCGGCGGACTTCCGCCCAGGTCAACCGGTCGACGCGCTTCGGTTGTTCGATGGGATCAGGCTGATCATGCACAGGCAGCTCGCTCCAGCCAGCGACTCAACAGCGGCGCCAACTCGGACAGCGGCTGATAGCCGTTGGTCAGGAGCGCCAGTTGCCCGTTGCGCTCAGCCAACAAGGTCGGGAAACCGGCGATGCCCAAATCCTGGACCCAGGTGAAATCCGCCGCGGTGGCCGCATGCTGGTCGGCCCGGTCGAAGGCTTCGGCGAATTCGATACGCGGCACACCGGCCGTCTCGGCCAGCTCCACCAGCACGTCGGCGCGGGTCACGTCACGACCCTCGACATAGAACGCCTGCTGGATCAGGCCCAGCAGTTTCCACGCGCAATCTGGTGCCAGGCTGCGGGCGGTGACCACGGCGCGGCAAGCCGGCTCGGTGTCGTACACAAACCCTTCGGGCAATGCGCCTTCGCGCTTGAACGGCTGGCCGGTGGCGTCGGTCACCGCCTGCCAATGCTCCAGAATGTAGCGCCGAGTGGTCGGCTCCAGCGCCGCGCCGCTGCCGGTGCGCAAGCCGCCCACCACCAGGTGCAGCTCCACGCCTGCGGCCTGGGCCTGCTCAACCAGCGCCTTGGCCACCGGGGCGAAACCCCAGCACCAGGAACACATCGGATCCATTACATAGAGCAGGCGCGCGGACATGGCTCAGGCCTCGGAAGATGGGGATTGCTTGTAGTTGTAGCCAATCGGGTGCGGCATATTGCGGGCCTTGGCCAGTTCAATCTGCTTCTGCCGGTCGATCGCACTGCGACGGGTCTTCTCGGAAAGCTTATCCCAGCAATGCGGGCAACTGATGCCAGCCACGTAGTGTTCGGATGCACGGTCTTCAACGCTGACCGGTGTGCGGCAGGCATGACATTGATCGTAGTCGCCTTCGCTCAAGTCGTGGCGCACGGTCACGCGATTGTCGAACACAAAGCAGTCGCCCTGCCACTTGGTTTCTTCCTGCGGCACCTCTTCGAGGTACTTCAGGATGCCGCCCTTGAGGTGATACACCTCGTCGAAACCCTCGCTGAGCATATAGCTCGAGGCTTTTTCGCAACGAATGCCGCCGGTGCAGAACATGGCGACTTTCTTGTGTTTGGCCGGGTCGAAATTGGCTTTGATGTAGTCGGGAAATTCGCGGAAGCTGGTGGTCTTAGGGTCGATCGCACCTTCAAAGGTGCCGATGGACACTTCGTAGTCGTTGCGGGTATCGATCAGCAGCACTTCAGGGTCGCTGATCAGCGCATTCCAGTCCTGCGGGTTCACGTAGGTGCCGACTTTCTTGTTGGGGTCGACGCCTTCAACGCCCAAGGTCACGATCTCTTTCTTGAGCTTGACCTTGGTGCGGTAGAACGGCTGCTCGTCGCAGTACGACTCTTTGTGGTCGATGTCGTCCATGCGCGGGTCGTTCTTGAGCCAGGCCATCAGGCCATCAATGCCTTCGCGGCTGCCGGATACGGTGCCGTTGATGCCTTCTTCGGCGATCAGCAAGGTGCCTTTGATGCCGTTGTCGACCATCGCCTGCAGCAATGGCTCGCGCAGGGCGACGTAATCTTCGAGGGTGACGAACTTATACAGTGCCGCCACGACAATCGGTTGAGTCATGGGTGTTCTCTCCAGGTGGCTACCCTCGTAAAGGGTGAACCGGATGCAAAAAAAACGCGCCGACTGAGCGGCGCGTTGCGGATTCTAACAAAAATGGCGACGATTATGGACCGCCTCTTTACTGTGGCGAGGGCGCTTGCTCCCGCCGGGCTGCGAAGCGGCCCCAACAAGGCAGGTGCAACCTTTCAGCAAGATCGCGGTGATTGGCAGAAGGGCTGCTGCGCAGCCCAGCGGGAGCAAGCTCCCTCGCCACATCAAGCCAATGTGCCACAGTGTCAGTGACCGCCGGCGCAGGTCGGCGAGGCCGGGGCTGCGTCGATTTTTGCCCATTCTTCAGGCGTGTAGGTATGCAGCGCCAACGCATGGAATTCGCTCATCAGGTCACCCAGGGTGGCGTAGACCTTCTGGTGGCGCTTGACGCGATTGAGACCCTCGAACTGCTGGCTCACCAGCACCGCCTTGAAGTGGGTCTGCAACCCACGGCTGTGCATATGGCTTTCATCCAGCACGCTCAAGTGTTCCGGGCTCAGGGCGACGAGTGCCGATTCGATACGCTGTTGCATGGTCATTCCTGTTTACTTCTTCTTGGCCGGGGCCGGGGCTTTTGGCGTCAGCTCGTTAGTCATGTCTTCCAGCAGCTTGTTCACCACCGGTACCGCGCTTTCCAGCTTGGCCTGGGTCATCTGGGCCGATTGCTGGGTCAGCTGAGGCATTTTCTCCAGGACTTTCTTGCCCAGTGGCGACTGGTAGAACGCAACCAGGTCCTTGAGCTCGGATTCGCTGAAGTTGTCGGTGTAGAGCTTGATCATGTCCGGCTTGAGCTTGTTCCAGCCGATGGCCTGGTCCAGGGCGGTGTTGGCCTTGGCCTGGTAGGTGTCCAGGACGGTTTGCTTGGAAGCCGGTGCCTTGGTCTGCTCGAAACGCTGGGCGAACATTTGCTGCACTTGCATGTACACCGGGGTACCCAGCTTGTCGGCATGGGCCAGGGTAAGGAAGGCTTCGGCACTGGCGTTGTGGCTGGCGGTATCGGCAAAAACCTGGCCGCTGGCACATACCAGAGCAACCGCGGTACAGATGGCACGAAGACGAGTCATCGAGTTTCCTTTTCTAGCAGGCGAGGTAAGACCCCAAGGGCGCCCATTCTGCGCCTAAAAAACGCCGCGGCTCAACCCCACGCCTTATGGGGCCTGGTTTTGCGGGGCTTAATCCGATGAAAAGTCTTTTAAGGGAACCCCCAGGGACGATCAAGGCCTAAACTGCGCAAACGAACCTGAAGGAGTGTGCCCGATGAGCCGTATCGAAACCGACAGCCTGGGAGAAGTGCAAGTCCCGGATGACGCTTACTGGGGCGCCCAGACCCAACGCTCGCTGGTGAACTTCGCCATCGGCGACCAACGCATGCCCCTCGCCGTGTTGCACGCCCTGGCCCTGATCAAAAAGGCCGCGGCCCGGGTCAACGACCGCAATGGCGACCTCCCCGCCGACATCGCCCGGCTGATCGAACAGGCCGCCGACGAAGTGCTCGACGGAAAGCACGACGACCAGTTCCCGCTTGTTGTGTGGCAGACCGGCAGCGGCACCCAGAGCAACATGAACGCCAACGAAGTGATCGCCGGCCGCGCCAACGAACTGTCGGGCAAAGCCCGTGGCGGCAAGAGCCCGGTGCATCCCAACGATCACGTGAACCGCTCACAAAGCTCCAACGACTGCTTCCCCACGGCCATGAGCATCGCCGCCGTGCAGGCCGTCACCGAGAAGCTGTTGCCGGCCATCCGTGAACTGTCCGGCGGCCTGGCGGAACTGTCGGCGCGGCACATGAAGCTGGTGAAAACCGGCCGCACCCACATGATGGACGCCACGCCGATCACTTTCGGCCAGGAAGTGTCGGCTTTTATAGCGCAACTGGATTACGCCGAACGCGCGATCCGCAGCGCCCTGCCCGCCGTGTGTGAACTGGCCCAGGGCGGTACTGCGGTGGGCACCGGGCTCAATTCGCCCCACGGTTTTGGCGAAGCGATCGCCTCCGAGTTGGCGGCGCTGTCCGGCCTGCCCTTTGTCACCGCGCCGAACAAATTTGCCGCGCTGTCGGGCCATGAGCCCTTGACCACCTTGCACGGCGCCCTGAAAACCCTGGCTGTGGCCCTGATGAAAATCGCCAACGATCTGCGCCTGCTGGGCTCCGGGCCGCGGGCCGGGCTGGCAGAGGTCAAGCTGCCGGCAAATGAACCGGGCAGTTCGATCATGCCGGGCAAGGTCAACCCGACCCAGTGCGAAGCGCTGTCGATGCTGGCCTGCCAGGTGCTGGGCAACGACGTGACCATCGGCTTCGCGGCGAGCCAGGGGCATTTGCAGTTGAACGTGTACAAGCCGGTGATCATCCACAACCTGCTGGAGTCGATCCGCCTGCTGGCCGATGGTTGCAGCAACTTCCAGGAGCATTGCATCGCCGGACTGGAGCCGGACGCCGAGCAAATGGCTGCGCACCTTGAGCGCGGCCTGATGCTGGTGACCGCGCTGAACCCGCACATCGGCTACGACAAGTCGGCCGAGATTGCCAAGAAGGCCTATGCCGAGGGGCTGACCCTACGGGAAGCGGCGCTCAAACTGGGTTACCTCACGGATGAAGAGTTCGACCAGTGGGTGCGCCCGGAAAACATGCTGGAAGCCGGTCATTGAGACGCTAACCGTGCACGCCGGGCCCTGAGCCCGGCGAACAACGAAGGCGCCAGCGCCACCGTTGCAGAACCCAGTACCACCAACACGGCCCCGCCGTAGCCGAGGGCATTGATGTCTTCGGCGTGCACGTAGTCGGGCCACATCCACGCAGCCACGGCGACCGCGACGAAGGTCACCAACGGCGTCATCGCCAGGGTGGCGCTGACCCGCGAGGCTTCCCAGTGGGCCAGGGCTTCAGCGAATGCGCCGTAGGCAACCAGGGTATTGAAGCAGCAGGCGACCAACAGCCAGCCTTGTACCGGGCTCAGTTGCAGCGCTTCCATCGGGTGCGCCCAGGGTGTCAGCAACAGGGCGCAGGACAGGTAGATCACCATCATCACCTGCACCGAATTCCACACGGTCAGCAACTGCTTCTGCCCCAGGGCGTAGAAGGTCCAGACAGTGGTGGCCAGCAGGATGGTGAGCACCCCGGCGGTGTAGGCGCCCAGGGAGGTCAGCAGTTCGGTCAGGCGCTGGTTGAAGAACAGGCCGAAGCCGGTGATCAATATGAGCAGGCCCACGCCCTGGCCCAGGCTGAAGCGTTCCTTGAACACGAAGACGCTGGCGATCATCAGGAAGATCGGGCCCACCTGCACCACCAGTTGCGCGGTGCCGGGGCTCAGCAGCTTCAGGCCGACCAGGTAGAGCACATAGTTGCCCATCAGGCCGCACACGGCGATTGCCACCAGCCAGCCGCCTTTGGTCCCGAGGGCGCGCCAATCGGGCAAACGCCGGACGGCGGTGAGGTAGACGAACAGGCAACTGCCGGAGACCACCAGGCGAAACCAGGTGACGGTGACCGGGTCCATCACCTGCAATACCTGTTTGAGTTTGATCGGCAGAATGCCCCAGAGCAGCGCGGTCAGCAGGGCCAGGGATAAACCGTAGACCCAGCGGCCCGATGAGATGTGCATGAGTGCCCCGAATGCCAGAGGTGGAGGAGCTGCATTCTAGGGGGATGCCGGGGGTGGGTGTATATCCGTTTTTTCGGGTGTTGCTGAAATGGGTTCCGCCCTTACGGCGGCTCACTTTTGAAAAGCGCAAAAGTAAGCAAAACGCTCTTGCCCCACCACTCGGCACCTCGCTCAGGCTCGGTGTGCCCTCTCTCCGGCAGCACGAAGCGGGCCGCCGCGACGGGGCGTCCCTGCCCCGTCGCGGCTAAACCGGCGTCCTGCCGGTTTACCCGCTCCGTACTACCTGCGTTCGGCCAGCGTGGTTTAACGGGGCGCCTAAGATCAAGATCAAAAGCAGATCAACAGCACAGCGGCCTACAGGCCGGCTTGAGTGGTGTGAAGCAAAGGCAAAAGCAAAATCAAAATCTAAAGCGGGCACGGTCCAACTGTAGGAGCTGGCTTGCCTGCGATGGCATCGCCTCGGTGTACCTGAAAAACCGAGGTGTCTGCATCGCAGGCAAGCCAGCTCCCACAGAAAAGCAGAGCTGCATCAGTTTCAGATTTGGCTTTGGCTTTGGCTTTTGATCTGGCTTCTACCACTCAAGCCGGCCTGTAGGCCGCTGTGCTCTTGCTTTTGATCTTGATCTGACTGCCCCAATAAGCCCGAGGCCGAACGTAGGGATTGAGGAGCGGGTAAACCGGCAGGACGCCGGTTTAGCCGCGACGGGGCAGGGACGCCCCGTCGCGGCGGCCCGCGGAGCAATGCCGGAGTGAGGGAACACCGAGCCTAGGCGAGGTGCCGACAGGCGGGGCAGAGCCCTTTGGTTACTTTGGGGCTTTTCCAAAGTGACCCGCTGTAAGAGCGGAACCATAAGCCGCCGTTACCTAAATAACGGATATACCCCCAAAAACTACCGCACCGCTTCAAACAACCCAGTAGCCCCCATCCCCCCCCCAACGCACATCGTGACAATCCCGTAACGCAAATTCCGCCGCTGCAACTCACGCACCAAATGCCCCACCTGCCGCGAGCCCGTCATCCCAAACGGGTGCCCGATGGAAATCGACCCGCCATTAACGTTGTACTTGGCATTATCAATTTCCAGCCGATTACGCGCATACAGGCACTGCGAAGCAAACGCCTCATTCAATTCCCACAAATCAATATCCGCCACCGCCAGCCCCCGGGCCTTGAGCAACTTGGGCACCGAAAACACCGGCCCGATACCCATCTCATCCGGCTCACACCCGGCCACCGTAAACCCGCGGAAAAACGCCTTCGGCTTCAACCCCAATTCCAGCGCCTTTTCCAAACTCATCACCAGCGTCATCGACGCCCCGTCAGACAACTGCGACGAATTCCCCGCCGTCACCGACCCATCCTCGGCAAACACCGGCTTCAACCCCGCAAGACTGGCCAAGGTCGTATCCGGACGATTGCAGTCATCCCGATCCACTACCCCGTCCAGCACCTGCACCGCCCCGGTGTTCTTGTCCTCAACCTTGTACTTCACCGCCATCGGCACGATTTCATCATCAAACAACCCGTCAGCCTGGGCCTGGGCCGTACGCTGCTGGCTTTGCAGCGCATACAGATCCTGCTCCTCACGACTGACGTGATAGCGCCGCGCAACGATTTCCGCCGTCTGCCCCATGGGGAAGTAGATGCCCGGCACCTGCTCCTTGAGCAACGGGTTGATCAGGTTGTCGGTGTTCACACTCTTCATGGTCAGGCTGATCGACTCAACCCCGCCGGCGACGATGATGTCGCTGCAACCGGACGCAATCTGGTTGGCCGCAATGGCGATCGCCTGCAAGCCCGAGGAACAGAAGCGGTTGAGGGTCATGCCCGCCGTGCCGGTGCCCAGTTGGGACAGCACCGCCACGTTGCGCCCGATGTTGTAGCCCTGCGCGCCTTCGTTGGAACCGGCGCCGACGATGCAGTCCTCGACAGTCGCCGGGTCGATGCCGTTGCGGGTCAGCAGCGCATTGACGCAATGGGCCGCCATGTCATCGGGGCGGGTCTGGTTGAATTTGCCGCGAAAGGACTTGGCCAGGCCGGTTCGCACGCTGTCGACGATCACTACTTCACGCATGGGCCACCTCGATTGTTGTGGTTGTTGAGAGATGGATCGAGCATAGATCCAGCCCTCGTCAACCGCGACAATCATTCATCCCGCGTATGCAAAAGCATGGCGCTACTTCTTCTTGTCCTTCTTGTCATGCTTGTCGGTCTTGTCGAACGCTTCTTCCAGCGCCCGGTTGATGGTGCGCAACACCTTCACCCGCGCCCAGCGCTTGTCATTGGCCTCGACCAACGTCCACGGTGCAATCTCGGTGCTGGTGCGGTCCACCATGTCACCCACCGCCGCCCGGTAGTCGTCCCACTTGTCGCGGTTGCGCCAGTCGTCCTCGGTGATCTTGAAGCGCTTGAACGGAATTTCCTCCCGCGCCTGGAACCGCTCCAACTGCGTCTGCTTGTCGATCGCCAGCCAGAACTTGACCACGATCACCCCGGCGTCGCGCAGTTGCTCTTCAAAGTCGTTGATCTCGCCGTAGGCGCGCATCCAGTCCGTGGGCGTGCAGAAGCCTTCGATACGCTCCACCAGCACCCGGCCGTACCACGAGCGGTCGAACACGGTGAACATGCCGCGCGACGGGATTTTCTGCCAGAAACGCCACAGGTAAGGCTGGGCGCGCTCGTCTTCGCTGGGCGCGGCAATCGGTACGATGTGGTACTGCCGGGGGTCCAGGGCCGCCGCCACCCGGCGGATCGCCCCGCCCTTGCCAGCGGCGTCGTTGCCTTCAAATACCGTCACCAGGGCGTGCTTGCGCATGCGCTTGTCGCGCATCAGCCCGGAAAACCGCGCCTGCTCGGTGATCAGTTGCTCTTCGTAATCGGCCTTTTCAAGGCTCAGGCTCATGTCCAGGCTGTTGAGCAGGCTCATCTGGTCAACCGCCGACGGCAGCGGTGCGGGGTTCATGCCGCTGGTTTTACCCTTGGACAGTTTCAAGGCGTTTTGCAGGCCTTCGAGCAGGATCTTGCCCACTGTCAGCCCACGGTAATGCGCATCCACACCCTCGATCACAAACCACGGCGCATAGTCACGGCTGGTGCGGCGCAGGATGCGCTCACCAAAATGCACAAACTTGTCGTAGGTCTTCGATTGCTGCCAATCCAGCGGGCTGATGCGCCAGCTGTGCAGCGGGTCGTCCTGCAAGGCCTTGAGCCGGGATTTCATTTGCTTTTTCGAGAGGTGGAACCAGAACTTGAAGATCAGCGCGCCTTCGTCGCAGAGCATCTTCTCCAGACGCTCAGCCCCGGCGATGGCCTGGTCCAGCCGCGCATCCTTGATCTCGCCATGCACACGCCCCTGCAGCATCTGGCTGTACCAGTTTCCAAAAAAGATGCCCATACGGCCTTTTGCCGGCAGCTGGCGCCAGTAACGCCAGGCCGGCGGGCGGGCCAGTTCTTCGTCGGTCTGCTGGTCGAAGGTGCGCACCTCGATCAGGCGCGGGTCCATCCATTCATTCAACAGTTTGACGGTTTCGCCCTTGCCGGCGCCTTCGATGCCATTGATCAGAATGATCACCGGGAAGCGCTTTTGCTGCTGAAGCTCGTACTGCACTTCCAGCAAGGCTTCACGCAGGGCCGGCACTTCGGCGTCGTAGGTTTCTTTGTCGATGGCGTGACCGATTTCGGCAGATTCGAACATGGGCGGCTCCGTTCCAGAATGAGGCAAGACTAGCGGATTGGACGGCGCTGCGCCGGAGGAAATTCCACACGCGGTTGTCATGGATCAATGACACCCCGGTTGATCGGCTAGAATGGCCGCCTTGTCTTTACCGAGCCGCCCATGAACCCCGTATCCCACGCCCAGCTCGACTGGGATGAACAAGGCCGCCCGCACTCGCGGGTGTTCGACGACGTGTACTTCTCCGACCAGTCGGGCCTTGAAGAAACCCGCTACGTGTTCCTCCAGCAGAACCGTTTGCAGGAGCGCTTTGCTGCGTTGCCGGCGGGCGGGCGGCTGGTGATCGGTGAGACCGGCTTCGGCACCGGCCTGAACTTTCTCTGCGCCTGGCAGTTGTTCGAGCAACATGCGGTGCCGGGCGCGCGCCTGCATTTTGTGAGTGTGGAAAAATACCCGCTGAGCCGCGCCGACCTGCAACGCGCCCTCGCCCTCTGGCCCGAACTCAAAGCGTTCTCCGATCAGTTGCTGGCGCAGTACATCGCGATTCATCAAGGCTTCCAGCGCCTGGTGCTGGATAACGGCCGCGTCACCCTCACGCTGCTGATCGGCGACGCCCTGGAGCAACTGCCGCAACTGGATGCACAGATCGATGCCTGGTTTCTCGACGGTTTTGCCCCGGCGAAAAACCCGGACATGTGGACTGCCGAGCTGTTTGCCGAGCTGGCGAGGCTGGCAGCGCCGGGCTCGACCATCAGCACCTTTACCAGCACCGGCTGGGTGCGGCGGTTGATCAACGCCGCCGGGTTCAAGATGAAGCGCACACCGGGCATTGGCCACAAGTGGGAGATCCTGCGGGGTGAGTTTCTTGGCTGGCCGGCCGAGACGCCGCCACCGGCGCTGGCCAAACCGTGGTTCGCTCGCCCGCCGGCGGTCATTGGCGAACGCCGGGCGCTGGTGATCGGCGGCGGCCTGGCCGGCTGCGCCAGTGCCGCCAGCCTGGCCGCCCGGGGTTGGCAGGTCAGCCTGCTGGAGCGGCACGCCGGCCTCGCCCGCGAAGCCTCGGGCAATCCACAAGGCGTGCTGTACCTCAAGTTGTCGGCCCACGGCACCGCGTTGTCGCAACTGATTGTCAGCGGTTTTGGCCACACCCGGCGCCTGCTGGAACACTTGCAGCGCGGGACGGACTGGGACGGCTGCGGCGTCCTGCAATTGGCCTTCAATGCCAAGGAAGCCGAACGCCAGGCACAGCTGGCCGAAGCCTTTGACCCGCAGCTCTTGCACCTGCTGGATCAACCCCAGGCGCAGGCGCGCGCGGGGGTTGCGCTGGAGCATGGCGGGCTTTATTTCCCCGAAGGCGGCTGGGTGCATCCACCCGCGCTGTGCCAGTGGCAGGCCAAACAACCGGGGATCGAGGTACTGCCCCATCACGACGTGCTTGAACTGCGCAAGGCCGACGGCCAATGGCAAGCGTGGGACGGCGAGCGCTTGCTGGCCAGTGCACCGGTGGTGGTGCTGGCCGGGGCCGCCGAGGTTAAACACTTTGCACCGAGCGCCGACCTGCCCCTCAAGCGTATTCGCGGGCAGATCACCCGGCTGCCACACACCCCGCAGAGCCAGGCACTGAACACGGTGGTGTGCGCCGAGGGTTACGTTGCCCCGGCCCGTTTGGGCGAACACACCCTGGGTGCCAGTTTCGATTTCAAAAGCCTCGACCTGACCCCCAGTACTGCCGACCACGCGGGCAATCTCGCACTGCTGGAGGAGATTTCCCCGGACCTGCGCCGGCGCCTGCACGCCGACTCACTCGACCTTGAAACCCTCCAGGGCCGCGCCGCTTTCCGCTGCACCAGCCCGGACTACCTGCCCATCGTCGGCCCGCTGGCAGACCCGGCGCTGTTCAACGAGGCCTATGGGGTATTGAGCAAGGATGCACGCCAGGTACCCGACACGCCCTGCCCGTGGCTGGATGGCTTGTATGTCAACAGCGGCCACGGCTCGCGCGGGCTGATTACCGCGCCGTTGTCCGGGGAATTGCTGGCGGCGTGGCTCGACAATGAACCGCTGCCGCTGCCCAGGAGCGTGGCCCAGGACTGCCATCCAAACCGGTTTGCCGTACGCGCCTTGATTCGCGGCAAGGCCTAAAGCGGGCACGCTACCGTCAAGGGCTTATCCGCATCTTTCAGTGCCGTGCGGGTCAGGCGCTCCACCAGTTGCTCACAGGCTTGTGCGTGGTCGCTCTGTACGTTGAGCGCCTGGGATAAATAGGTGGTACTGGCCACGTCCAGGGCTTTGAGCCGGGTGTCGTACACCTGACTGACGCGACTGAACTCAGCCGCAAACTGACGTTTCAGGTATTCCAGCCAAAACCCCTGGCGTGCCATGAAACGCGCCAGGTTACCCGTTATCTCCCGGCTGCTGACCTGGGTGACGGCATCAGTGAGGTCCTCCTGGGTCACCCCGCCCACCTCACGGTACGTGATGCTTTCCGGCTGGCCCGGCAACTCCAGGACCTTCGCCAGACCGCTGCGATACACCAGGCGCACCGCCAGTTGATCGGCGATGTTTTTGCGGCGACTGAACACATCGGAAATGCTGTCCAGCTGCTCCAGCCGGAATAACCCGCGGCCCAGTTTCAGCAAGGTCGCGACACTGGGTTGTGTGACACCGGCTTCCTTCATGGCCTTGTTGAGCATCACCGTGACTTCCATTTCACTGAAGCTGTAGGCCGCCGCGTCCACACAGTTGGGCTCGCCCCTGGCCAGGTTGAACAGTAACGCCCGCAGTTCGCTGTCCTCGGCCGCTGCGTCCATCACTAGCCACACCCGACGCACCAGGTCAGCGCGCACCTGCTTGTATTGCGGGGTATTGACCAGTTGGCGCAGCACCGCAAAAAAGTCCCCGGACTGCCAATCGTCCTGGAGCAACTCCCAGGTCGCCCGACGGGCGAGATAAGCATCGGCCGTCTCTCCTTCAAGCCAGGCTTGTTGGGAGCGTTGCTCGCTCAACAGCGCAATATTGTCCTCCTGCAAGCCCATGCCCACGCCTGTGCGGCGGCGGTACTCATCCAGGTCCTGGCGGCTGCGCACTGACACCGGATTGAGCCGCAAGTTGATTTTTTCGGTCACCACCACCGGCGCAGTAAACAAGGCCGGGGGCAGTTCGATAATGCTGTTCTCCCGCAGGTTGGCGTCTTCCAGGTGCAGGCGCGTGAGCAAACCCTCGGGCAACTCCCTGGCTCGCGTGTCACGCAGGTTCAGGTGCTGCAAATCATGCATGTGCGCCACCGAAGGCGTTTCGCCCAACGGGTTGCTGCTCAGGTCCAGGGAGCGCAGGCCGCTCATGGCTTGCAGTTTTTTGGTAGTCGCGTCGGTCAGGTTGAGGCGGTTTTGCGCCAGGCTCAGGCGTTGCAGGGAAGGCATGTGGGACAGCACTTCCGGCAGCCATGTCAGCTGGTTTTTGTCCAGTTCCAGTGAGCGCAACCCCTTGAACGCCTTGAGGAAGTACGCCACATCGTTATCCAGTTCCATGTTTTTCAGGGACAGGCGCTGCACATGGCCAAAGTCGATATCGGCTGGAAAGTTTGGCAGTTTGCCAACCCGCATGCCGTCCAGGCTCAGGCCATAGACTGAGGCGTGGGTTTCATCAACCAGCCGGACCTGGTGGCGCCAGGCACTGCGCAAACGGTCTGCGACCTGCCGACGGCTGTGGCGGTAGTCATCCAGCCGGCCCGGGAGTTTGCGCATGTCCGCGTCCTGCTGGGTCCAGGCCTTGAGCACCCCGTCAAGCTTCACCAATTGCTGCTCGCGCAGGCGCACCGCACTGGCCCGCGACACATCATCAGGGCCCAGGCCCTCGATCAGTTCGCTGGCTTGGCGCTCGGTGAAGAACGGGTACAGGTTTCTGATTTTGCGCACCAGCCCACGCTGGGTTCGCGAAAGCGTCGGTGGCTGCGGTGGGTCGCCGACCTGGCAGGCAGCCACGCCCCCGACGGGACTGATGGGTGCCTTGCCGCGTACAGCCAGCGCACGATCAAGCAGTTGATAGCGCAATCGCCGGGCGTCAGACAGGGTGCTGCCGCCAATGTCCAATGCGGTACGCAACGGAATCGGCAGAGCCTGCAAAGTCGCACGATAAAACCCTTGCGGGCCGCTGAAGACTTCGCCCAAGGCCCGCCCATCCGCCTCGAAAGCCTGATAGCGCTCACCCGTCTGGACCACCACACGCGACTGAGTGGCCGCAGCATCGCCCATGCGTTGCAACACCGTCCCGGTGGTCGATGCCTCGCGCAACTGCAACTGGAAGGTGTCGGGAAAAGCAGGCATCTGTTCCAGCAGGCGCCAGGAAAAATCCCGGGCCTGCGTGTCGGCCAGCTCCGGCAAATAGAAACTGGCGGTGAGGCGCTCACGCTGGATCCGGGCTGCCGCCTCACGGGCGGCCTGCCGCAGCGGCAGTGGCACCCGGCGTGCGTCACGCAAGTGGATTCGATCAATGCTTGCAGCGTTATCAATTAGCTCCTGGGCAACCTGGGAGGGCAAGCCCGGCACGCCCTCCACCAGGCGCCTCTGCTCTGCCCCCACGGACTGGTCATAGTCGGCATACAGCTTCTGGTGCAACGGTTTGCGATCGACATTCAAGGTGTGCGCCAAGCGCCGTGCCAGTGCCTCGGCATCGGTTTCGCCGGCCTTGACGGGCATATCGCCGAACAATGTGTCCAGCTCAGCCCGGTACAAGCCATCGGTCACGCCCAACAACACTTCACCCTCCTCCAGTTGGTCCTGACTGATGATCACGCTCAACTCGCTGTCGATACGCGCGCTGGATGGATAGAGGGCCGTCACCTTGCCTGCGGCGTCCTGCACTTCGAGGTAACGACCACGGGGCCAACCGGGCATCAGCGGCAAGGCGTCCAGTTGCAACGTGATGCTCTCGGGGGTGAAAGGCTGGCGTTTCTCCAGGCGCCAGATCAAGTCTGTGATCTTCTGGTCCAGCGCAAACCGCTGGACGCTGTCCTGCAGACCTGCGGGCAACTTGAGGTTCTCCTGTGCCCAGCGCTGCAGTTGGGGGAGTTGTACACCGCCTACCTGGCGAATCTGCTCCAGGCGGGTGTCGTCCAGAGCGCTCAGGCGCGGGTCCAGGCGCCGCAGGGCGTAGAGGTGGTTACTCCACTCCTGCGGTCGCTCATGGATCGACCGCCAGCCACCCCCGCCGTTATGCATCACCGGCGGTGCATAGGCATACGGACGGCCGGGATGGCGAATACGCCACTGCCCCAAAGCGGGGTCAAAACGCACTTCATGGCCACGGCCATCAATACTGATCCATGGCCGCCCGTCCTTCCAATGAAAGCCCTGGGCATCGGCTTCACCCACCGCCAATGCCTGCCCATAAGGCCTGAGGCTGGAACGCCATAGCCGGCGCCGCCCGTCCGCGCTTTCAACCGCTTCAACGTTATCGAGGCCTTCCAGGGTTTCCCGCGCCCCACGGCGCAAAGTGCCAATGACTTTGCCACCCGCTACAAACGCCGCCATCGACGCCACGCTCTCCAGCACGTTGCGCAGGTGTGACAGCGCCGCGCTGCGGTCCTCGTGGCGCCAGTCCTGCACCCCTTCGTAGATTTCGCCGAGCATTTGCCCGACGGCCACGCCCATCATCAACTGGCCGATCACCGGTACAAAAAAACCGGCAAGGTTGAGCAGGTCCAGGCCCCACGATTCATAGTCTCGCCAACGCTGGTCACGCACCGCCTGGTCAAAGTCTACGGTCGGCACCGCCAGTACCCGGCTGTCTTTTTGCAGCTTGCCGACGGTGCTGTTGAAGAAAAACTGGAACAGCCCCACGTCGATCGGCAATGGCTTGATCAGCCCCAGGGATTTACCCGCAGAAAACCGGGTGGAAAAATCACCGCGGGATTCTTCGTCCAGGTAACGCACAAAAAAATCGGCGTAGCTTTTCACCTGCAGCTTCAGCGTCAGGTAACGCTGAAAGTCTGCAAAGCTGGGGTATTCGAAAATCGGCCGATAAGGCTCTCCCGGCATGTAGACGATGCACCGGGTTTCGGGGTGTTCATCAATGACTTCCCGGGAAAATACAACGACGCCCCACAGGCAACAGTCATGCACAGCCAGCCCTTGAAATACCAAGGGCCTGGCGCCGTATGTCTCGGTGAGCATGGTTACCTTGTCGAGGTTGGCGCCCTGGCGGGTAAAGCGCAATAACAGCTTGAAGGCCGGCTCGCCGATGTCACCACGCAGGTACGCGAGGTACACATCAGCCGCCATGTCATACACCTTAAGTTGCCTGAATTCGTTGGCATCAGGGTTGTGCAGCAGCTCATCAGCCACTGGCAGGACCTGGTTGATCGCGCCACGCAAATGCTCCTGGTAGCGTCGCCCCAGGTCGAGGGTGCGGCAGTAGGCGGCAAACGCCGGGACACTGACGGCGTTCACCCGAGTATCGGTGTCACGTCGTACCTGGCTGCCAGAGGGAAAAACGCTGCCCAAGGCCTCATCCTCGGAAAAGTTCTGCATCGCCGCCTCCAGCAATGTCCGGGTTTCAATCACCACTTTGGTGGCGGGAATCCCGAATGAAGTGCTTCCCGTGTCGAGGCGAACCCACGGCAGCCATAAATGATCACGCTTCACGTCCAGGGTCACGCCGAACCGGCTTTTGAGGCCACGGGTCAGTTCTTCGGCACAAAACTGATCAAGGCCTTTGATGCGTTGCAGGATCGCATTCACCTTGGGCTCGTGAAGCCCGGCCAACGCGTGGACCTTCTCCAGTTGCTCCAACAGTTCGGGCTTGGCCGTCAGCAACCAGGGAGGCAGGCGTTGCTGCAGGACATCGGCTTTATCCAGGTCGCCGGTCAGTTCCAGCAGGGTCGACGAGAGGAGTTGCGGGGTGAGTTGAGCGGGCACGGAAACGGGATCAGCCATCGGCAATATCCTTTTGCACAGGGAGTGAGCCCCCACGATAACCATCCCCCCGCGCCCGGCGCCCATAACTATGTGACGCCACCCGGGTATTCGCCCGAGCCATCCCTGAAAAGCCTGCTTATAACCGATCGTTCTAAAACTCCCTAGATTCATCCGTGTCAGTTTCTGGGTAGCCGCCGTTTTGGCGCGACTGCTTTTGACCCCTCCCCAACGGAAAAACCGGTAAGGAATTTATGTGCGGATTAGCTGGTGAGTTACGTTTCGATGCCCAACCTGCCGACCTGGCAGCCGTTGAGCGCATCACCCATCATTTGGCCCCTCGTGGTCCCGACGCGTGGGGCTTCCATGCCCAAGGGCCGGTTGCCCTGGGCCATCGACGCCTGAAAATCATGGACCTGTCGGACGGCTCCGCCCAACCGATGGTCGACGCCCAATTGGGGCTGTCCCTGGCGTTCAACGGCGCGATCTACAACTTCCCGGAACTGCGCGAAGAGCTTGAAGCCCTCGGCTATGCGTTCTATTCCGGTGGCGACACCGAAGTGCTGCTCAAGGGCTACCACGCCTGGGGCGAAGCACTGCTGCCCAAGCTCAACGGGATGTTTGCGTTTGCCATCTGGGAACGTGATGCCCAGCGCCTGTTTATCGCCCGTGACCGCCTCGGCGTGAAACCGCTGTACCTGTCGCGCACCGGCCAGCGCCTGCGTTTTGCCTCGGCCCTGCCGGCACTGCTCAAGGGCGGCGATATCAACCCGATCCTCGATCCGGTGGCGCTCAACCACTACCTGAACTTCCATGCCGTGGTGCCTGCACCGCGCACCCTGTTGGCCGGCATTGAAAAATTGCCGCCTGCCACCTGGATGCGTATCGAGGCAGACGGCAAGACCGAGCAGAAAACCTGGTGGACCCTGCCTTACGGCCCCCACGCCGATGAAGCCAACCTGACCCTGGAAGACTGGACCGACCGCGTGCTCGACAGCACCCGCGAAGCCGTAGCGATTCGGCAGCGGGCGGCGGTGGATGTGGGCGTGCTGCTCTCGGGCGGTGTCGATTCGAGCATGCTGGTGGGCCTGTTGCGGGAAGTCGGCGTGCAGGATTTGTCGACCTTCTCCATCGGCTTTGAAGACGCCGGCGGCGAACGCGGCGACGAGTTCCAGTATTCGGACTTGATCGCCAAGCATTACGGCACCCGGCACCACCAACTGCGCATCGCCGAAAGTGAAATCATCGAGCAACTGCCGGCGGCGTTCCGCGCCATGAGCGAGCCGATGGTCAGCCATGACTGCATTGCCTTCTATCTGCTGTCCCGGGAAGTGGCCAAGCATTGCAAGGTGGTGCAGAGCGGCCAGGGCGCCGACGAACTGTTCGCCGGTTACCACTGGTACCCGCAAGTGGACGGCGCCAGCGACCCGTATGCCGCCTACCGCGATGCGTTTTTCGACCGCAGCTACGACGACTACGCCGCCACCGTCGCCCCCCAATGGCTGACGGACAATGACGCGGCCGGCGACTTTGTGCGCGAGCATTTCGCCCAACCCGGCGCCGATGCCGCGGTGGACAAGGCCCTGCGCCTGGACAGCACCGTGATGCTGGTGGACGACCCGGTGAAGCGCGTCGACAACATGACCATGGCCTGGGGCCTGGAAGCGCGTACGCCGTTTCTCGACTATCGCCTGGTGGAACTGTCAGCCCGTGTGCCGGGTAAATTCAAGCTGCCGGACGGGGGCAAACAAGTGCTCAAGGAAGCCGCGCGCCGGGTGATTCCAAGCGAAGTCATCGACCGCAAGAAAGGCTACTTCCCGGTGCCCGGCCTCAAGCATTTGCAAGGCGACACCCTGAACTGGGTGCGTGACCTGCTGCTGGACCCGAGCCAGGATCGCGGCCTGTTCAACCCGGCGATGCTCGACCGCCTGCTCACCGATCCCCAAGGCCAATTGACCCCGTTGCGCGGCTCCAAGCTGTGGCAACTGGCGGCGCTGAACCTGTGGCTCAGCGAACAAGGAATCTGATTCATGAAACCTCACGCCACGGCTTACAGCCAACGCTTGCTGCGGGGCCAGGCGCCCTCCTACGAGCGCCTGCAAGCCCGCTTCGCCGAAGACGGCAGCGAACTGGACCCCACGCCGATTGCCGTGCATTGCGGCTGGGGCCGGCTGTTGATCGGCCACACCTTCCCGGACCCGGCGAGCCTGGCCCTGGAGTTGCTCAACGAGCAGCCTGGCGAGCGCGACATCGCACTGTATGTGGCCGCGCCGCAGCAGATCCTCGGGATTGATCCACAGCAGCTGTTTCTCGACCCGTCCGACACCCTGCGCCTGTGGTTCACCGACTACCGTCCGGCAACCCGGGTGTTTCGCGGGTTCCGGATTCGCCGGGTACAAAGCGAGGCGGACTGGCAGGCGGTGAACCAGCTGTATCAGGGGCGCGGCATGTTGCCGGTGGACCCGGCGCTGCTGACTCCGCGTCATCAAGGCGGCCCGGTGTATTGGCTGGCGGAAGACGAAGACAGCGGCGCGGTGATCGGCAGCGTCATGGGCCTGAACCACCAGAAAGCCTTCCACGACCCGGAGAACGGTTGCAGCCTCTGGTGCCTGGCGGTAGACCCGCAATGCACCCGCCCCGGCGTGGGTGAAGTGCTGGTGCGCCACCTGATCGAACACTTCATGAGCCGTGGCCTGAGCTACCTCGACCTGTCGGTGCTGCACGATAACCGTCAGGCGAAAAGTCTCTACGCCAAGCTGGGTTTCCGCGCACTGACCACCTTCGCCATCAAGCGCAAAAACGGTATCAACCAACCGCTGTTCCTCGGCCCCGGCCCACAAGCAGGGTTCAATCCCTACGCACGAATCATCGTCGAGGAAGCCCATCGGCGCGGGATCGACGTGCAGGTGGATGATGCCGATGCCGGCTTGTTTACCTTGAGCCTCGGTGGCCGCCGGGTGCGTTGCCGCGAGTCCCTGAGCGACCTGACCAGCGCCATCAGCATGACCCTGTGCCAGGACAAGAGCCTGACCCACAAGGTGCTCAAGGCCGCCGGCTTGAACCTGCCGGAGCAACAGTTGGCCGCCAGTGCCGATGACAACCTGGAGTTTCTCGACGAGCACCAGCGCATCGTGGTCAAGCCGCTGGATGGCGAGCAAGGCCAGGGCGTGGCGGTGGATTTGCAGAGCATCGAAGAGGTACAGCAAGCCATTGAAACAGCCCGCCAGTTCGACAGCCGAGTGTTGCTGGAAAGCTTCCACGAAGGCCTCGACCTGCGCATCCTGGTGATCGGCTTTGAAGTGGTTGCCGCCGCCATTCGCCGCCCGGCGGAAGTCACCGGCGATGGCCAACACTCCATCGGCGCGTTGATCGAGGCCCAGAGCCGCCGGCGCCAGGCCGCCACCGACGGCGAAAGCAAAATCCCCCTGGACGATGAAACCCAACGCACCCTGCACGCCGCCGGCTACGACTACAACAGCATCCTGCCCCGTGGCGAGCGCCTGGCCGTGCGCCGTACTGCCAACCTGCACACCGGCGGCTGCCTGGAAGACGTCACCGCCATCCTTCACCCGACCCTGGTCGACGCCGCCGTGCGTGCGGCCCGTGCCCTGGACATCCCCATGGTGGGCCTGGACCTGATGGTGCCGGCTGCCGACCAACCGGACTACGTGTTTATCGAAGCCAACGAACGGGCCGGGCTGGCCAACCATGAACCGCAGCCGACGGCTGAAAAGTTCGTGGACCTGTTGTTCCCGCATAGCCAGCCGACGGTTTGAGAAATGCGTTGCCTTGACTGGCGCTTTCGCGGGCAAGCCCGCTCCCACATTTGGAATGCATTCCCCTGTGGGAGCCGGGCTTGCCCGCGATGGGGCCGGAACAGCCGATGACTCTCTAGCCAATGGCCTACTCATCGAAACCATCGATGCCCTCAACTCATCAGGAGTTTCCATGACCCGAACCATCCCCGAACCGGATCTCGCTTACCTGCAAAAAGTGCTGCTGGAAATGCTTGCCATCCCCAGCCCCACCGGATTCACCGACACCATCGTGCGCTACGTTGCCGAGCGCCTTGAAGAGCTGGGCATTCCGTTTGAAATGACCCGGCGCGGGACCATTCGCGCCACCCTCAAGGGTCAGAAAAACAGCCCCGACCGCGCCGTTTCCGCGCACCTGGACACCATCGGCGCTGCCGTGCGGGCGATCAAGGACAATGGCCGCCTGACCCTGGCGCCGGTGGGCTGCTGGTCCAGCCGGTTTGCCGAAGGCAGCCGCGTCAGCCTGTTTACCGACAACGGCGTGATCCGTGGCAGTGTGCTGCCGCTGATGGCGTCGGGGCACGCGTTCAATACGGCCGTGGATGAGATGCCCATCAGCTGGGACCACATCGAACTGCGCCTGGACGCCTACTGCGCCACCCGCGCCGACTGCGATTCCCTGGGCATCAGCGTGGGCGATTTCGTCGCCTTTGACCCGCTGCCGGAGTTCACCGAGAGCGGCCATATCAGCGCCCGCCACCTGGACGATAAAGCCGGGGTTGCCGCCCTGCTGGCGGCACTCAAGGCGATTGTCGACAGCGGCCAACCGCTGCTGATCGACTGCCATCCGCTGTTCACCATCACCGAAGAAACCGGCAGCGGCGCAGCGGCAGCCTTACCGTGGGATGTGAGTGAGTTCGTCGGGATCGACATCGCGCCGGTGGCCCACGAGCAGCACTCCAGCGAACACGCGGTGAGTGTGGCGATGCAGGATTCCGGCGGACCCTATGACTATCACCTGTCACGGCACCTGCTGCGCCTGGCGGCGGAAAATGAGTTGCCGGTGCGCCGCGACCTGTTTCGCTATTACTTCAGCGACGCACATTCGGCAGTGACCGCCGGCCACGACATTCGCACGGCCCTGCTGGCGTTTGGTTGCGATGCCACCCACGGCTATGAGCGCACCCACATCGACAGCCTGGCGGCGTTGAGTCGCCTGTTGGGTGCCTACATCCTCAGCCCGCCGGTATTCGCCAGCGATGCCCAGCCGGCCAAAGGCTCCCTGGACCGGTTCAGCCACCAGATCGAACACGACACGCAAATGGAGAGCGATACCCGCGTGCCGTCGGTGGACAGTCTGGTGGGTCAAAAAACCTGAGACTGGCAACTGGGATCCCGGCGCAGTAGCATCGCCGGGATTCCTTAGCTGAGGCTTGTATGCTGATTCCTTACGATGCACTTGAAGTCGACACCCTGACCCGCCTCATCGAAGACTTCGTGACCCGCGACGGCACCGATAATGGCGACGATACGCCCCTGGAAACCCGGGTGCTGCGGGTACGCCAGGCGTTGACCAAGGGCCAGGCCCTGATCGTTTTCGACCCCGAGAGCGAGCAGTGCCAATTGATGCTCAAGCACGACGTGCCCAAGCACCTGTTCGACTGACCCTCAGGGGTTGGAAGCAGGTTGGGCCGGTTGCCCCTGCCGGCTGAGAATCTTCTGATAGACCTCTGTGCGATGCACATTGACCCCCACCGGCGCTTCGACGCCCACTTTCACCTGGGTGCCGCTCACCTCCAGAATGCGCAGCGTGATGTGGTCGCCCACCGAGATTATTTCGCCTACCGCGCGGCTTAATACCAGCATGGGGTTCGTCCCTTTTAAGTTACCGAACCCCGACCTTGCGCTACCCGCCTGGCACCATCAATGGCCTTCAGGCTAAACAGGCATGTCTTACACATCAGGGTAAATTACCCTACAGACAGGCAGTGAATAATCTCGAATTACACCCAAGAACCAAACGATATGTTCATATTTGCAGGCGATCTCTGTGGCGAGCTCCCTCGCCACATGAGTTGCTCACCTGAAATTCAACCTTTCACCGCCTGCGATTGAGCCTTGGCCCGCATCTTGTCCGCCATCACGGTCATTTCGTCATAGAGCAGCTGCGGGTTCTTCTGCTTCAGCGCCCAGGCCATGCGCCCCTGCTCGTGGGGCAGGATCATGAATTGCCCTTCAGCCACCTGTTGGTAGATGTAGTCGGCAATCTCGGCCGCCGTAATCGGTGAGCTTTCCAGGAGCTTGCCCACCTGGGCTTTCATGGCGGGTGTCGGCCCGCGGAAGGAGTCCAGCAGATTGGTCTGGAAGAACGACGGGCACACCACGTGTACGCCCACTTCCTGTTGCTTGAGTTCCACCAGCAGGCTTTCGGAGAGCGCCACCACGCCGGCCTTGGCCACGTTGTAGTTGCTCATGGCCGGGCCCTGCATCAGTGCGGCCATGGAGGCGATGTTGATGATACGGCCCTTGCTCTTTTCCAGCAGCGGCAGGAACGCCTTGCAGCCCTTGACCACGCCCATGAGATTGATTGCGATCTGCCAGTCCCAGTCTTCCAGGGACAGCTCACTGAAGAACCCGCCCGACGCCACACCCGCGTTGTTGACGATCACGTCGATGCCGCCCAGCTTCTCCTCACAGGCCTGTGCGAACGCCGTGAGCTGGCTGTAGTCGCGCACGTCGCAACGCTGTGTGAAACCGTCACCGCCGGCTTGGCGCACCCGCTTGAGGGTTTCTTGCAGCCCCGCTTCGCTGACGTCCGACAAGGCCAGCTGCCAACCCTCGCGAGCCCAGCGCAGAGCGATTTCGCGACCCAGGCCAGAACCGGCGCCGGTGATCATCATGCGATTTTGCATAGGAAAGTAGCCTTGTGGTTCACGGAAGAAGTGAGCCGCAGTGTAGCGAAGGTTTTTCCCGTACCCACGCACCATCAGGGTGCTGAATGCCCCGGGCAAACCGCGGGCCGGGTCGGATACCGGCAAACCCGCCAAGTTCAATTTATTTCAACTAAGGATGGATATTTGCAACGCGGTTAAAGGAAATAAGCTAGTTAGCAAAAAGCTTTAAAAAAACACGGAATTTTCTGCCAGACGCACCGGTCGGAGTTATTAAGGCGTCCGTAATAGCTGTCGGGCTTACTCGTTAAATATCAGGTCTTTTCAGAAGACAATAAGGAAAACAAAACATGAGCCTCATTCTTATCATTATTCTGATCCTCCTGCTGGTCGGCGGTCTTCCAGTGTTCCCACACTCACGCAACTGGGGTTACGGGCCATCGGGTATTCTCGGTACCGTGTTGGTAGTTCTGTTGATTCTGTTGTTGCTGGGCAAGATATAACCGGTTTAACAGCACAAAAAAAAGAGGCCTTAAAAGGCCTCTTTTTTTATGCGCGGGTGTTTAGTCCGGCTTGCCGTCCACCACACCTGCGGTGTTATCCAGCAGGCTCTTGGTAGCGGTCTGCAGGAACGATTCGAGCTTCTGCTTCAACGCAGCCTCGTCCGGCGACTCTGGAATCACCTTCCCGGTAGGGTTGGCGCCCAGTTCGTATTCCCACAACTTCGGTGGCATCTCCTTCGGCAGTACCAGCACGCGGTCGCCAGTGAGCAAGGCCACGGTCTGGTCGCTGCCCGACGGCTTGATCACGCCAAAGCCCTTGTCGCCTTCCGGCAGGTTGAGCAGGTCACGGCCCCAGCACTGGTGCAGGGTGTCACCGCCGAGGCGGCCCATGATGGTCGGTACGATGTCGATCTGGGTGCCCACGGTGTGGTCACGCTCACCGAACTTCTCCTGCATGCCCGGTGCGATCATCAGCATCGGCACGTTGAAGCGGCCCAGGTCCATCTCGGTGATCTGCTGTTCGTTGCCGAAGCCGTGGTCGCCCACGATCACGAACAGGGTTTCCTTGAAGTACGGCTCCTTGCGGGCCTTTTCAAAGAACTGGCCCAGGGCCCAGTCGGAGTAGCGCATGGCCGTCAAATGCTCGTTGAGGCTGCCACGGTCGGTGACTTTCTCGACCGGCAATGGCGTCGGCAACGCATACGGCGTGTGGTTGGACAGGGTTTGCAGCAGCGCATAGAACGGCTTGCCGCCTTCACGGGCTTTCAGCTCTTCCAGGCCACGGTTGAACATGTCCTGGTCGGACACGCCCCAGGTCGGGTCCGAGAACACCGGGTTGACGAAGTCATTGCGGCCAATGAAGTTGGTCATGCCCTGGTTGCTGAAGAAGCCCGACTGGTTGTCCCAGGCGAAGTCGCCGTTGTAGACATACACGTCGTCGAAATCACGATGGCTGAGCAACTGTGGCAAGCCCGACAGTTTGTGGCTGCCTTCCGGGGTCTGCATCAGGTATTCGAAGCCTGGCAGGTTCGGGAAGCAGGCCATGGTGGCGAACATACCCTGGTGGGTGTGGGTACCGTTGGAGAAGAAACGGTCGAACAGCAGGCCTTCCTTGGACAGTTTGTCGAAGTACGGCGTGATGTTGCCCGGGCGGCCCAGGGCGCCCACCGAGTGACCGGCGAAGCTTTCCATCAGGATCACCACGACGTTCTTGATCGGCAGGGTCTTCTCGGCCGGCGGCGTGAAGTCACGGCGCACGGCGGCGGTGTCGGTATCCACCAGTTTTTCGCTTGGCAGCACCAGCATGTCGCGCACCGTCTGGGTGGCCTGGGGTTGTTCCAGGGTGGCTTTCCAGATGTTCGAACGCTCTTCGGAGAAGCGCGATTTGGCTGCCGCAATCAGCGACAACGTGCCGTTGAGGCCCAACTGGTTGGCGAAGTTCGAATCGGTGGTGTAAACGTCACCCCAGCGCAGCGGCGGGCCCTGACGCAGGGTGCCACGGATGGCGACCACGGCGATCAACAGGCAGACCACGAACACCGCGATACGGGTGTACCACGGAGCCACCTGGCGGGTGCCGATGCTGCCACCGCTGAATGGGCCGCGTGGGCGAGTTGCACGGTCGGCGCCTTTAAAGGCGATGCTCAGGATCAGCGTGCCCACGGCCCAGGCCAGCAGGTAGCGCACCACCGGGAAACCGTACCAGAGCATGCTCATCACGGTTTTCGGGTCTTCCTTCACATACTGGAAGACCAGGCCGTTGAGGCGCTGGTGGAACTCGCGGTAGAAGTCCATCTCCATCAGGCCGAGGAACAGCGCGATGCTCGACGCGACCGTCAGCCAGAAGCGGAAGAACCCGCGCGCCGCCATCGCCCGCACGCTGAACAAGGCCAGCAGCAGCGGGACCAGCACGTACATCACCAGGCGAATGTCCAGGCGCAGGCCGTTGGCGAATGCTTCAAGGAACGTGGAGGCTGGTGTGTCGAGGATCATCTCGCGGTTGTAGACCAGCAGCGCCAGGCGCAGCAGGGAGAACATCACCATCATGATCAAGGCACAAAGCAGCGTGTACGCCAGATGGGATTTGACGGTCGGTTGCAGCAAGCGATTAGAAGCTCGCTGCTGATTCAGGGCGTCCGGGTTTGCCATGTCGTTTTAGGACCCATTGGAAGTTTAAGTTGCGAATGAATACAGCGGCGCCCCGCCCTCGCCCAGGCTGGCTGGGGTAGACGGTGAACGCAATGGCGCAAATGGTGCCCGATCAACGCCGGCAACGCCATTGATTACTCACTCCGGCCGTTTGTTGGCACTCGTCTTAGAGCACTCGGACAGCAAAATAGCCGGCGAATTGTCTTGGATGGAATGTGAAAATTTTGTACAGCGAATATCTCGACACACAAAAAACAACGGGATTGTAGCGGCCAACTTACGGCCGTATCTTTGCCCTCTGCCCTTTTGGATTGCCTCGATGATGTTTTATTGCTATCACCCAAGTCCGCTCGGGCCGCTGTTACTGGCGGCGGATGAACAAGGGCTGCGCCTGTTGTATATGGACGTGCATCAATGTCCGGTGCAGGCAGACTGGATTCCGGCAACTAATGAGCTGGATGAAGTGCGTCGGCAACTGGATGAGTATTTCGCGCGCAAGCGGGAAGTGTTCGACCTGGCGCTGGCGCCGGTGGGTACGTCGTTTCAGCAGCAGGTATGGCAGGCGTTATTGCAGATTCCCTACGGGCGCACCTGGACATATGGCGAACAGGCCCAGTACCTGGAGAACCCCAAGGCGATCCGCGCAGTAGGCACGGCCAATGGCGCCAACCCGATCTCCATTATCATTCCGTGCCACCGTGTGGTGGGCAGCGATGGAACATTGGTGGGGTTTGGCGGCGGGATTGAAAACAAGGTGAAGTTGCTGGAGCTGGAAGGCAGCTGGTTGATCTGAAGGCTCCCGTGCGACGCACGGGAGCCTTGCCCGGCGATCAGATCCGCACGTTGCCGCGCGGCCCGGCGATCGCCCAGATGATCAAGCCCAGCACCGGCAGCAGCAGGATCAACAGGATCCACAGCACTTTGGCGCCGGTACCTGCGCCGCTTTTGAACACGTTGATGATCGCCCAGATATCCAGCGCCAGGATGATCAACCCGATCAGGCCATTAAAAGTGGAACCCATGGTATCGCTCCTAAGTGAGGGCTTGCCTGCTTAGGATAGTCAGCCGTGGCCAGGGGTTCCGTTTTATTTCAGACGTGGACCGCAACCCGCAGGGCTTCCAGGGACGGTTCGCCCTTGATCCCGACTTCGGCGCACAATTCCAGCACCCGTGGCACGTCATTGCCGTAGACCAGCACGGCCTGGATCTCGTCGTCCAGCAACTGGCTGAAGTTGACCAGCACGTAGCCGCCGCTCTCCGGATTAAGGGCACTCATCTGGATCTGGATGCGGTTCAGCGCGGTCAGCGCTTCGGTTTTGGCCAACTGCTTGGGCTTGAGGTTGAACGCCACGCCGGGGCCGAACGAGGCGACGATCTGGGCGAACAGGTCCTGGTAAGTGTCGGCCTGGAACAGCACGGTGTCTGGCAGGCTGCCGACAACGATCCACTCGCCCAGGGGAATCGGGAAAGTGTCGTCGTAGTTAATGTCCGGGTTGGCGGCCAGGAAAGCGTCAGGATCGGCGTAGGCCTGGGCCGCTTCATCCGCCACCCTGGCGATCTCGGGTTCGCTCATGCAGCCGGAGCTGATTTTGCTGATGAGTTCGACGAGTGCGGTTTTCATGGGGTGGTCCTGTGGCGGGGCTGGTTTTGAGGGCGCAAAGCCTACACCAGTTTTTGCAACTGCGCCGCCGTATCCACCGCTCCCATGGTCTGGGCCGCTGCCAGCGCGGTCACGCCCTGGGCATCGGTGGCCTTGGGGTTGGCGCCCTGGCTGATCAGGTAATCCACCATTTCGGTGCGGTTGAACATCGCCGCCATCATCAACGCCGTACGGCCATCTGAAGAAGCGCCCTCGACCAACGCTCCGCCCTCGATCAACGCCTTGACCACCGGCAGGTTGCCCTTGAACGCCGCGCCGGCAATCGGCAGCTGGTTCTTGTCGTTGGCAATCTGTGGGTCGGCCTTGAACTCCAGCAGCACTTTCACCGCGTCGACATGACCGTGATAGGCCGACAGCATCAACAGCGTGTCGCCGTTGTGGTTGCGCAGGTTAGGCGGCAAGCCTTTGGCCAGCAACGCCGCCAGCATCGCGGCATCGCCCTTGCGTGCCACGTCGAATACCTGCTCGGCAAATTCGGCGGCTTCGTCTTCGGTCATTTGTTTGGCTTGGTCTGACATGTGGGGCTCCTTGTCTGGTGTTTCATAAGGCGTCCAGTCTCGCGACGGAGTTCCCCACTGTCATGCCTTTTTTCCCAAAAGCGGCGATAGGCAGAATCAATAACGGAATTTGCCCGCCTGGATGTCCGCCAGCAGTTGCCCGGTGACCGGCACGTAGCTGTCCGATCCCGGCAGCCAGGCAAAGATCGGATCATCACCGGCCTTGTCCGGGTCGAACGCCTCTTCCTTGAGTTTTACCTTCTGGTATTTGAAGGTGCCGGTGGTTTCCATCTTCACTTTGATCCGCAGGAACAACGGCACCGCATACGCCGGCAACTGCCCGTGGGCAAACGTCAGCAGTTCGCGCATGTCCAGGGACGCCAAGGATTCAGCGGGGGTGATGGCCGCCATGCCGGCGCGACCATTGGTGTTTTCAATCTCTACGCCGTAGGCCACCACTTCGGAAATCTGCGGGTGCTGCAAAAAGATGTTCTCGACTTCGGTGGTGGAGACGTTTTCGCCTTTCCAGCGGTAGGTGTCCCCCAGCCGGTCCACGAACTGGGCGTGACCAAAGCCGATATTGCGCAACAGGTCGCCGGTGTTGAAGTAGCGGTCGCCCTTCTCGAACACGTCGCTGAGCACCACCTTGCGGTTCTTCTCGGGGTCGGTGTAGCCGTCGAACGGCGCCTTGTCATCGATCCGGGCCAGCAGCAGCCCCTGGCCGCCCTTCGGCACTTCGCGCATGAAACCGTCACTGCCGCGAATGGGCTCACAGCTGTCATGGGCGTAGTCCACCAGCGCCCAGTGCATCAGGGAAAAGCCGATGGTGTTGTCGAAATTCAGCACGTTGGTGAAGCCGATGTTGCCGTCGCTCGCGGCATACAGCTCACAGATGTGATCGACGCCGAAGCGTTGCTTGAACTCGGCCCAAACGCCGGGGCGCAGGCCGTTGCCGATCATCTTTGTCACACGGTTATCACGGTCCTGCTCGCTGGCGGGCTGGTCGATCAGGTAGCGGCACAACTCGCCGACATAACCCAGGGTGGTTGCGTTGAACCGGCGCACGTCATCCCAGAACTGGCTGGCGCTGAACTTGCGGCGAATGGCAAACCCCGACGCTCCGGCAATCGCCGACCCCCAGCACACGCACAAGCCGGTGGCGTGATACAGCGGCAAGGTGCAATAGACGACGTCTTCGGGGCCCATATCCAGGGCGATGGTGCCGAAACTGGCCGAGGACTTCATCCAGCGGCCGTGTTTGAAAATGCCGGCCTTGGGCAAGCCCGTGGTGCCGGAGGTATAGATATAGAAGCAAGGGTCGTTGAAGTAGATCTGCTGGGTACTGGCGGGGTTTTCCAGCGAATGATCAGCGCTCGCGGCCATCAGGTCCACATAACCCGGCGGTACGCTGGTGTGCTGTTGATCGGCGATAAACCAGGTTTTTTCTGCCCCGATTGCCACCTGGCTGCGAACCGCCTCGTAGGCACCCACCAGCTCGGCACCGACCACAATGGCTGCCGGCGTCACCAGGTTGAGGCTGTGTACCAGTGCCGTCTGGGTTTGCGAGGTATTGAGCATCGCGCAAATGCCGCCCACCTTGGCCACCGCCAGCACGCTGAGCAACAGCTCGGGGCGGTTCTCGATAAACAACGCCACCACGTCACCCTTGCCGATGCCCTGCTGCTGCAGGTAGTGGGCCATGCGGTTGGCCTGCTGATTGGCCTGGCGGTAAGTGAGCACGCGGTCGCCATACAGCAGCGCGGCGCCATCGGGGTTGCGCTGGGTGGCTTGTTCGAAGGTCCAGCCGAGGCCGCATGGCTGGTCGGGGTCGGTGATGTTGGCAACGCGGATACCGCGCACCAATCGGGGCAGCGCACGGACAATGGTGGGCACCTTACGCAGCATCATGCCCCAGGTGATCATGTCACTTGGCGGGTGGTTCATGGCGGGAACGTCCTTTTTCTTATTGTTCGTATGACCCTCAAGCACCCTTCGCACCGTAAGACCGGCGCCGGATACCTTGCAGGAAAATACGCCAGCCATTCTTCGGCTGTACATTCAGGATTTGAAAAGTTTTGTATCCCGAAAGGAAAAGGAATTTCGCGACCCGTCTCGCGGTCACTATGGAAGACCTGCGTTGCGCGCCTGCGGATAAATCCCACGCAGAACCACGCAAAATGCAGGATGCACGATGGCCATTCATGCAATTTGCACGAAACTGAAAATCTTATAAATTTTTAACTTATTGATTTATAACGTTTTTTAGCGATACCCAGTACTGGCACAATCACTGCACCTATCACTCCACGCTGCAAAACATGAGCTAACGGAGCTGATAGACATGAGCCTGATCCAAGATAAATTTTCTTCTGTGTTCTCCAATTTCGACGTCACCACCCAGGCACGTCCTGATGGCGGCATCCTGCTGACCTTGCGCAACAGCGAAGGCAAGCAGATCAAACGTTCGATCTCTTATCAGCAGCTGCACACGGCCGACCAATTGACTTGGGTCATCAGCGCCATTCGCCGTGACCTGGCTGAACAAGCCAGCGACCTGCCGCAGATTTCGATGCTGCAAAGCCAGAACCGCTTTGCCCTGCCGACCTACCATTCGGCTTGACTGTAATGCAGGACCCGAACAGGTCGTGGTGCCGTTGCGCATCACGGCCTTTTTTTATTCGCACAAACCCTGCTTGACCGCCTCGTTCACCGCCTGAACCCGGTTCGTCACCTGCAACTTTCCATAGATGTTACGCAGGTGAAACTTCACCGTGGCCTGGGAGATTGAACGAATCCTGCTGATTTCCCAGACCGTCTTGCCTTCAGTGGCCCAGCGCAGAACCTCCCGTTCCTTTGGGGTCAGGGGTTTACCGGACAACAACTTCTTCGCACGCGTGTTGCTGCTGTCAGCAGGTCGGTTGTCGCTTTCGGTGGACGGCTGTTCCAGTGGTTCTGGACCGTTCATGCAGGCCTCTCTCTTCTTCAGGTCTTATAACGCCCGTATTCGGATTGCTCCTATTGACAGGCCATTAACTATCGAGAAAAGAGAGAGTTACACAAAGAGTGGAAGTATTAAGTAAGGCCGGCGAGAAACAGCTGTTGCTCACAAACCTATAAGCTTCTTCCCACAACAATTTCCAACTTGTATGGGTTGAACTTTAGAGCAGCCTCCTATCCGGGAAGCTGCTGTTGGCGAGGTTAGTCCTCGAGCCGAGGAAAACCCTGGGCGATCCCATCACCGGTCAGATTGACCGCCAACCCTTCCAGGCTATTGAACAGGCGAATCGTTACGAAGTGCGGGTTCTCACCCATATCAAACCAGTGTGCAATGCCGGCCGGCACCGAGATCAGGTCATTTTTCTCGCAGAACACCGCGTACACATAGTCGTCGATGTGCAAGGTAAACAGGCCACGGCCCGCGACGAAGAAGCGCACATGATCATGCGCCAAACGGTGTTCATCGAGGCGCTCGGCGCGCAGCTCGGCTTTCTGCGGGTGGTCGTTGCTGACGCTGACGACATCGACATGGGTGTAACCGCGCTCGGTCATCAGCTTGTCGATGGGCGCCTGGTAGGCCGCGACGATCTCAACCTCGCTGGCGCCCGCCTCAAGCCGGGTGGCGGCCTGCCAGCGGTCGAACCCCACGCCCAGCTCGGCCAGGGTCGAGGCGATATCGTCCTGGTGAGTCAGGACCTTGTTCGGGGTATCGGGGGTGGAGACGTGGTAAACCGCGAGATAGCTCATCAAACTCTTCCTCTGTCACGGGACAGGCTCATGGCCTCTCCTCTTGCAATCGAATGCCAATGATTATGGCGGCGGCCAGGGCCGCGAGGCTGGCAATGCTGAAGGTCAGGGTCGGCCCCAGCAGGTTCCAGCTGTAACCTGAATAGAGTGCGCCCAGTGCGCCGCCGGTACCGGCCAGTGCGGCATACAGTGCCTGGCCCTGGCCCTGCTGGCGAGCACCAAAGCTGCGCTGCACGAACTGGATGGCCGCCGCGTGAAAACTGCCGAAGGTCGCCGCGTGCATCACTTGCGCCAGCAGCAGTACCCAGAAGAATTCGGCGAACGAGCCCAGCAGCAACCAGCGCAGCGCCGCCAGCAGGAAGCTCGCCATCAGCACCCGGCGTACCGAAAAGCGCGTGAGGATCCGGCTCATGGCCAGGAACATCAACACCTCCGCCACCACGCCCAACGCCCACAGCATGCCGATCACGCCACGGCTGTAACCAAGGTGTTCGAGGTGTAAGGTGAGAAAGGTGTAGTAAGGGCCGTGACTCATTTGCATCAGCGCCACGCAGGCATAAAACGCCAGCACGCCGGGGCTGCGCAATTGCCGCAAAAAGCCGTCGCCGGCCAGACGGTTGCCCTGGGTCAACGGCTGCGCATTCGGCACCCAGAGACTGGCGCCGATGATGCCCGCCATGATCACCACGACCACCACCGGGTAGATGTCAAGGCTCAGCCAGTCGAACAGGCGGCCCATGATCACCACGGTGAGGATAAAACCGATGGAGCCCCACAGCCGCACCTGGCTGTAGCGTGAGGTCTGGCCCTGCAAATGCGCGAGGGTGATGACTTCAAACTGCGGCAGCACCGCATGCCAGAAAAACGCGTGCAACGCCATCACCAGCGCCAGCCACGCGTAGGTCTTGCTGACAAAGATCAGTGAGAAGCTCACCAGGGTACACACCGCGCCAAACCGCACGATGGCCAGGCGCCGGCCGGTGTAGTCCCCCAGCCAGCCCCAGAGGTTGGGGGCCACGCAGCGCATCAGCATGGGGATGGCCACCAGCTCGCCAATACGCGCGCTGGAGAACCTCAGGTGATCGAAGTACAGCGCCAGGAACGGCGCTGTCGCCCCCAGCAGGGCGAAATAGAACAGGTAGAAGCTGGAGAGTCGCCAGTACGGGAGTGCTTCCGTCAGCATAAGTGGCGGGTGGCGAGCGAGCGTGCTCGCGCTGGGTCGCGAAGCGGCCCCACTAGTAGCGCCGCATTTCTCCAGGTAATGCCGGGTTGCAGGCTTCGGGGCCGCTTCGCAGCCCAGCGCGAGCACGCTCGCTCGCCACACACTGTCACAGCTGGCCCAATACCGGCGTACTGACCTTTACCTCGGCGTTCTGCCCGCGATGGCGCAGCAGGTGGTCCATCAGCACGATGGCCATCATTGCCTCGGCAATCGGCGTGGCCCGGATGCCGACACATGGGTCGTGACGGCCCTTGGTGATCACGTCCACCGGGTTGCCGTGCACATCAATCGAACGGCCCGGGGTGGTGATGCTGGAGGTCGGCTTGAGCGCCAGGTGCGCAACAATCGGCTGGCCCGAAGAGATGCCGCCCAGAATGCCGCCGGCGTTGTTGCTGAGGAAGCCTTCCGGGGTCAGCTCGTCACGGTGCTCGGTGCCACGCTGGGCCACACAGGCGAAACCGGCGCCGATTTCCACACCCTTGACCGCGTTGATGCTCATCAGCGCGTGGGCCAGTTCGGCGTCCAGGCGGTCGAAGATCGGCTCGCCCAGGCCCGGCATCACGCCTTCGGCAACCACGGTGATCTTGGCGCCGACGGAATCCTGGTCGCGGCGCAACTGGTCCATATAGGCTTCCAGTTCCGGCACCTTGTCCGGGTCGGGGCAGAAGAAGGCGTTGTCTTCGACGCTGTCCCAGGTCTTGAACGGGATTTCGATCGGGCCAAGCTGGCTCATGTAGCCGCGAATCACGATGCCCTGGGCCGCCAGGTATTTCTTGGCAATCGCACCGGCCGCCACGCGCATCGCGGTTTCCCGCGCCGAACTGCGGCCACCGCCACGGTAGTCACGTTCGCCGTACTTGTGGTGGTAGGTGTAGTCGGCGTGGGCCGGGCGGAACAGGTCCTTGATCGCCGAGTAGTCCTTGGACTTCTGGTCGGTGTTGCGAATCAGCAGGCCAATGGCGCACCCGGTGGTGCGGCCTTCGAACACGCCGGAGAGGATTTCGACTTCGTCGGCTTCCTGGCGCTGGGTGGTGTGGCGGCTGGTGCCGGGCTTGCGGCGGTCGAGGTCACGCTGCAGGTCTTCCAGGGACAACTCAAGGCCCGGAGGGCAGCCGTCGACAATGGCGACCAACGCCGGGCCATGGCTTTCGCCCGCGGTGGTAACAGTGAACAGCTTGCCGTAGGTATTGCCGGACATGCAGGGCGCTCCGTGAAATCAGTTGAATCAAGTCAACCGTAATAACTTAAGGCGGCCAGTATACGCAGGCTAACCGACTAGATCATCATCGAAACCTTACCGGTAGACATTGGTCCAACCGGCACCTTCCTCATGATGGCGCGATGATGCTGCGAGTTCTGCTTTTGACCCTTACCCTGTTTTCCAGCCTTGGCTTCGCCGCCTCCCCTGTCGTGCTGCAACGGCCCATCAGCCTGGACACCGGCAGCGGCGAGCTGTTTGGCTCGCTGTTGTTGCCCAAATCCGACAAGCCAGTGCCAGTGGTGCTGATCATTCCCGGCTCCGGCCCCACCGACCGCAACGGCAACAGCGCCGATGGCGCGCGCAATGACAGCCTCAAGCGCCTGGCCTGGGTGCTGGCCCGGCACAACATCGCCAGTGTGCGCTACGACAAACGCGGCGTGGCCGCCAGCCTTGCTGCCACCCCCGATGAACGCAACCTGACCCTGGACGCCTACGTGTCCGACGCCGTGGCCTGGGGCAAGCTGCTCAAGGCCGACCCGCGCATGGGGCCGTTGATTGTGCTGGGCCACAGTGAAGGTGCGCTGGTGGCTGCCCTCGCCGCCCCACAGCTCAACCCGGCCGGGGTGATTTCCCTGTCCGGCAGCGCCCGCCCGGTGGACCAGGTGATCCGCCAGCAACTGGCCGATCACATGCCGCCTGCGCTGTTGCTGCGCAGCAACCAGATTCTCGACCACCTCAAGGCCGGCCAGGTGGATGCCGATGTGCCCACGCCGCTTGAGGGCATTTTCCGACCCAGCGTGCAGCCTTACCTGATCAGCCTGTTCCGCGCCGATCCGGCGGCGGCCTTTGCCAAACTGAAGATGCCGGCCCTGATCATCCAGGGCACCAATGACCTGCAGGTCGGCGTGGCCGATGCGCAACAACTGCAGAAGGCCAAGCCGGACGCCGAGTTGACGGTGATCGAGGGCATGAACCACGTGATGCGGATCGTGCCCAATGACGTGAAGCAGCAATTGGAATCCTATAACGACCCACAGTTGCCGCTGGCTGCCGAACTGGGCACCCGCCTGGTTCGCTTTATCGACGGACTTCGCGCCAGTTAAGCGAGTATTCCCCCTCCAGTCCTGAGTAAAACGGCCGATAAGCCATGGGTCGACAGCAAAAAGCCTGTCGGCCCGCAGAGCTTGGACAGGATCGCGCCGAATGACGAACACCGAAGCAACACCCGAATCTACCGCCGAGAACACGGCTGAAACCGAGGCCGCCGCATCGGCCGCGTTACCGTGGGCGGAGGTACAGGCCGAACATTTCAAGATGCTGCGCCTGGCCCCTTTGGCCACCGACCGCGCCACCGGCGTACGGCCCCTGCGCTTCGTGCAATTTGGCTGGGCCGAACGCAATAACAAGGACCGCAGCCTGCTGCGCATGGTCATTCAGTTGCCTGGCCAGCGGGTACGCCGGGAACAGAATCACCTGGATATCTGGGTCGATCACGCCACCCACCGGGTGCATTTTGGTCCGGGCAACAGCCTGGAGATCGAACCGGCGAACCGCGGCATCGGCCGTTTCCTGGTGGCCCAGGGCGCTGCCTGGGCGAAAAAGAAGTGGTCGCACTATCGCGTCGACGGCGTTGACCTGGCCAACAAGGATGCGCTCAACGAAGCGACACGCCTGCGGCGTGATCACTTCCTGCGCATCCAGGGTTTTGATGTGGCCTATGCCGATGTCCAGCATTTGAAGGGCAACGTGCAGCCGGGCAAGGTCAGCGATGTGCTGGACAGCTGGAACACTGAAAAGCTGCAGTTCGTGGAAATTCTGGAAGCGGCGCAGATGCTGCAACAGGCCGAGCAGAACCTGGCCGAGCAGGAAGTGAAGCTGCGCAAGGAAGAGGAAAAGGTCACCAAGTTCAAGCGCGAAGACAGCGGGCTGCGCTTCACGATTACCTGCCTGGTGGCGTTTACCGTGTTTCAGGCGGGGTTGTTGATCTGGATTGCAACGCATCGGTAATCCTTCTGCAGAAACCGGATACAAATGTGGGAGCTGGCTTGCCTGCGATAGCGGTGTATCAGCCAGCATCCCCGGCAATGACACTCCGCTATCGCAGGCAAGCCAGCTCCCACACTGACCGTATTCCTGCCGTTAGATCAGACCCTGGCGGCAAACACCGCCTGATGCGCCCGGCACTGCTCAGCCGTCAACATGAACACGCCATGCCCACCGCGCTGGAACTCCAGCCAGGCAAAGTCCACTTCCGGGTACAGCGCCTCGACGTGAACCTGGCTGTTGCCCACCTCGACAATCAACAAGCCCTTCTCGGTCAAGTGATCCGCCGCCTCGGCCAGCATCCGCCGAACCAGGTTCAAACCATCATCGCCGCACGCCAGGCCCAGTTCCGGCTCGTGCTGGTATTCATCCGGCATGTCAGCAAAGTCTTCGGCGTCGACATACGGCGGGTTGGACACGATCAGGTCAAACCGCTGCCCCGGCAAACCGTCAAAGCCATCGCCCTGAACGGTATACACACGCTCATCGACCCCGTGGCGCTCGATGTTCTGGTTGGCCACTTCCAGCGCTTCAAAGGACAGGTCGCCCAATACCACTTCGGCGTCCTGGAATTCGTAGGCGCACGCAATACCAATGCAGCCGGACCCGGTGCACAGGTCCAGAATGCGTGCCGGCGGCGTGCCCAGCCACGGTTCGAAGCGGTTTTCGATCAGCTCGCCAATGGGTGAACGTGGAATCAATACGCGCTCATCGACGATAAACGACATGCCGCAGAACCAGGCTTCCTTCAACAGGTAGGCGGTAGGGACACGCTCATGGATACGGCGGTGCAGCAACCGCTGCACGTGGGAGATTTCCTCTTCTTCCAGGTTGCAATCCAGGTAGCTGTCGGCAATTTCCCACGGCAGGTGCAAGGCGCCGAGCACCAGTTGCCGGGCTTCATCCCAGGCGTTGTCGGTGCCATGGCCGAAAAACAGGTCTTCCCCATGGAAACGGCTGACGGCCCATCGGATGTGGTCGCGCAAGGTGCGCAGGCGGGAAGTGATCACGGGGGCAAGCTCCTGGAAAAAACGACCGGCGATTCTAACAGTCTTAAGCTGTACCGACGATGTACGAAAAACCCTTTGCCGCACGTCGGATTTCATCTTAATCGTGCTTTTTGCTTAAACGTAGTGCCCTATTGACATCGCTACACGCCAACAACGGCGTACCTTACGATGGTAGCGATTCACAGAAGCGCTCAGCCAGAGGACAATGTCACAAAAGCCCCACTCACAGGAGCCCCAGAATGTCCGTTCCAAAGACGATGTTTCAACTCAGCGGTCGTGGTTACGCAGCGGCGAACCTGAACCATGCGACCCTCGTGATCATCGACGCCCAGAAGGAATACCTCAGTGGCCCCCTCGCCCTTTCGGGCATGGATTCTGCTGTCGATAACATCAAGCAACTGGCCGCTGCCGCGCGCAACGCCGGGCGCCCGATCGTGCATGTGCGCCACCTGGGCACGGTCGGCGGGCTGTTTGATCCCCAGGGCGAGCGCGGTGAATTCATTCCCGGCCTCGAACCCCAGGCCGACGAAACCATCATCGGCAAGCTGCTGCCCAGTGCCTTTCACGGCACCGGCCTTGAGAAGCACCTGCAGGACCTCGGCTCCCTGGACCTGATTGTCTGCGGCTTCATGAGCCATTCCAGCGTCAGCACCACCGTGCGCGCGGCGAAGAACCTGGGCTTTCGTTGCACCCTGGTGGAAGACGCCTGCGCCACCCGCGACTTGCCTTACAAAGGCGGCATCCTCAGCGCCGACCACGTGCAGCAGACCGAAATGGCCATCATGGCTGACAACTTCGCCACCCTCGCCTTGACCAAAGATCTGATCTGATCGACCTTCGATGAGCGGGTAACCGCCCGCTCATCCGCAAAAGCCTGTCATTTGCAGCAATTGCCTCTGTACCCGGAACAACCTGTGTATCTTCCGGTCGAAGGGCCGATACCCTGGAGGAAAGGTCGGAATGAAGATATCCGATGGTTTTGACGCTCGTCGCTTGCGCCCCAAGGGCCCGAGCAACTGGCGTCTGCGCATCGGCGCCGGCTTTGCCGCGCTGTTTGCGATAGTGGGCGTGCTGCTGGCAATCGCCGGCGCCGCTGGTTTGTTGGGACACTCACCGGCACTGGGCGAGCTGAATGCCAGCCCTGGCGGTTCTGCAATACTGTTGGTGATCGGCCTGCTGGTACTGTGGTTCGGCGTATGGCTGTGGCGCCGTTTGCGTCGGCGCATGCGCCAGCCCCTGTCATTGAACATCGCGTCGCACCTGATGAAAAAGCACGACTGATGGCATCCAGATAGCGTTTGTTGCGCATCAAGCCGCCGCGATTAGGTAAACTGCCCGCCCTTCGCGGAGGCTGACATGCAAGACGACGACTTTTCCCTATTCAAGAACGAGCTGCGCGGCGTCAAGCCGATCAAGCACGATCGCGCCGAGACCGGCAAACCCAAGACCGACCGCGCCCAGATCGCCAAGCTGCGCCAGGCGGCGACCGTGCGTATCGACGCCACCACCGTGGACGGCCTGTCGGATCAATTCGTTATCGATGTAGGCCCCGAAGACGAATTGATGTGGGCCCGCGACGGCGTGCAGGAAAGCCAGATGCGCAAGCTCAAGGTCGGCCAGATCCCGTTCGAGGGCAGCCTGGACCTGCACGGCATGACCGTCGAAAAAGCCCGCGAAACCCTCTGGGCGTTCCTCGCCGAAGCCACCAAATTCGAAATCCGCTGCGTGCGCGTCACCCACGGCAAGGCTGTGCGCCTGGACGGCAAGCGGCCGATGATCAAAAGCCACGTCAATACCTGGCTGCGCCAGCATTCCCAGGTGCTCGGCTTCACCTCGTGCCAACCGCGCCACGGCGGCGCCGGCGCGGTGTATGTAATGCTCAAGCGCACCATGATGGAAGGCCGCGACGAGTAACAAGTGCCATCGTCAGGCTTGCAGCGATGTGTCGGCCGCCGTACCCTTGCCCTTTGCGAAAATCCCACTAGGTAGTTTCATGTCCCTGGAACAGAATTACACCGCGATCCTCGGCCAGCTCGGCGAGGACGTTTCCCGCGAGGGCCTGCTCGACACGCCAAAACGTGCCGCCAAGGCCATGCAGTACCTTTGCCGCGGCTATGAACAGACCCTCGAAGAAGTCACCAACGGTGCCTTGTTCAGCTCTGACAACAGCGAAATGGTGCTGGTCAAGGACATCGAGTTGTACTCGCTGTGCGAACACCACCTGCTGCCGTTTATCGGCAAGGCTCACGTCGCATATATCCCGAGCGGCAAAGTGCTGGGCCTGTCGAAGGTCGCGCGTATCGTCGATATGTATGCCCGTCGCCTGCAGATCCAGGAAAACCTCAGCCGCCAGATCGCCGATGCGGTCCAGCAGGTGACCGGCGCCCTGGGCGTTGCGGTGGTGATCGAGGCCAAGCACATGTGCATGATGATGCGCGGTGTGGAGAAGCAGAATTCGTCGATGATCACCTCGGTGATGCTGGGTGAGTTCCGCGAAAACGCGGCTACCCGCAGCGAGTTTCTCAGCCTGATCAAGTAACACGCAGCACCTGGAAAAACCGGCGTTCATCGCCGGTTTTTTTTCGCCTGTGAAAAATCAGGTAAGCTGCGACCCCTTAAGTCTAGGGCAAGAGGTTTATAACCGTGTTCGTTAAAGCGCTTCGAGTCGGCCTCGGCCAGATCATCATTTTCGGCGACTTCATCACCCGCCCGCGCAAGCAACAACGCCCGGCGAGCGCTCAAGCCCTGGTCGACCAGTCGGCCAAGGACCTGACGCTGTATCAGTTCCACGCCTGCCCGTTCTGCGTGAAGACCCGCCGCACCCTGCGCCGCCTGAACGTGCCGGTGGCGTTGAAGGACGCGAAGAACAACGAGCAGGACCGCCAGACCCTGCTGGAGCAAGGCGGCAAGATCAAGGTGCCGTGCCTGCGCATTGAAGAGAACGGCCAGACCACCTGGATGTACGACTCCAAGGTGATCATCGATTACCTCGACAAGCGGTTTGCGGCGGTCTGAAACCCGCCCTGCCCTTTGTAGGAGCTGGCTTGCCAGCGATGAGGCCGGCGGGTTCTCCGCCCCTCTTCAAGCCGCTATCGCCGGCAAGCCGGCTCCTACAGGTTGATGTGCAGGTCCAGTAGCGCGGAACCCAGGCACTTGCCATGGGCGTCCAGCGCCAGCGACCGCGTCACCCCGCCCCGCAGGATCCCCGGCAACACGAAGTTCAGTGCCTGCACGTTGGGCAACTCGTACCGCCGCACCGGTGCCGCCCCCGCCTCCAGCAACGGCGCAAAAAACGCCGCCACCGCCTCAGCCGTCAGGTGTTCGCAGAGCAGCGGATAGTCCTCGGCCCGATACGCAATGATCGAGATGTTCGAGGTGTCGCCCTTGTCTCCCGTACGGGAGTGGGCCAGGGTGTGCAGCTTCATGATTCGATCCTCGGATTGACCGCGTGACGGGGCAACAGCAATGACGCCACTGCCACCACCTGGCGCAGGCCCTTGCTGGCACCACCGCCACCGGACGGGCCGTTGGTGTAGAGGGTTTCCACTTCATTGCCGACGCGCACCGCCTCGCTGCGTTCTTCGCAACGGGCGGCGATGCGCAAGCGCACTTCCCACGGTTCAACAGTGCTGCGCGGGCCGTGCAGGGAGTCGATGCCGATCAATTCGGCGCGCACGTCCTGCATGCGTACGCCAGTCAATTCCAGGCGCTTGAGGACCACATCACGCGCCAGTTGCGCACGGGCAACCGCCCCCGGGCCGCCGTAGGAAATCTGCCCCTCGCCGATCCAGCCGTCCAGATACCCCACGCTGACTTTCAACTGTTCAGGCCGTGGCCGCCCGTTTGCGCCGTGTGCCCGCACCCGGTCCACGGCCTCCTCTGTAAACGACACGCTGGAGAAGTCCGCGCACACGTCCGGCGTCAGGTACGCCGCCGGGTCGTGCACTTCGTAGATCAGTTGTTCGGTGCAGGTGGCACGGCTGACCCGCCCGCCGGACCCGGCGACCTTGGTGATCAAGGCTTCACCGTCTGCGTCAATCTCGGCCAACGGAAAGCCCAGCCGCGCGAGGTCGTCCACATCCTTGAAGCCCGGATCGGCAAAGTAGCCGCCGCTGACCTGCCCTGCACATTCCAGCAAATGCCCCACCAGCGTGCCGCGCCCCAGGCGCTGCCAATCATCAGCAGCCCAACCAAATTCAAACATCTGAGGCGCCAGGAACAACGACGGGTCTGCTACCCGGCCGGTGATCACCACGTCGGCATCGGCGCGCAAGGCCTCGATAATGCCCTCGGCCCCCAGGTAGGCATTCGCGGAAATCAGCCGGTCACCCAATGAGCCCAGGGTCTGGCCGTTGTCGAGCAACTGCTCCGGCTCGCGGCGCAACACCTCAAGCACGTCATCCCCCACCACCGCCAGCACCTTGAGGTTAAGCCCCAATTCGCTGGCAATCCGCCGCACTTCAACCGCCGCCGCCACCGGATTGCCCGCGCCCATATTGGTGATCACCCGCAGGCGCCGGCGGCCGTCGGGCTGGCCGACAAAGGGCAGCACACGGCGCATGCGCTCACTCAACAACGGGTCGTAACCGCCTTGTGGGTCGCTGATGCGTGCCTGTTGCGCCAGGGCGATGGTGCGTTCAGCCAGGCATTCGAAGACCAGGTAATCCAGGTCGCCCCGTTCGGCCAATTCCACCGCAGGTTCGACACGGTCACCGGAGTAGCCGGCGCCGGAACCGATGCGCAAGGTTTTCATTTCAAATCACTCCCAGGAGCAAAGCCGTCAGGGTCATCAACACTGACGCGGCAAACAGAAAGGGGATGGTGAAGCGCTGGTGATCGGCCAATTCGATCTTGCACAGGCCCACCAGCAGGAAAGTCGCGGGCGTCAGCGGGCTGACCGGGAAGCCGGTGGTGTGCACGCCCAGCAGCGAGGCCTGGGCCACTTGCAACGGGTCGACACCCAGCGCCTTGCCGACTTCGGCAATCACCGGCATCACGCCGAAGTAGTAGGAATCGGGATCAAACAACATGCTCAACGGCATCGACAGAAAGCCCACCACCGCCGGGATCAGCTTGCCGTGGCCCGCCGGAATCTGCGCCACCGCCACTTCGGCGATGGCCTTGAGCATGCCGGTGCCTTGCATGATGCCGGTGAACACCCCGGCGGCAAGCAGGATGCTGGCCATGGTCAGGGCGGTTTTGGCATGGGCGTCGATCCGCGCACGCTGGGCGTCGACATTCGGGTAGTTGATGCACAGCGCAACCACGGTGCCGAGCATGAACATCACCACCGGATCGACCCAACCGGCGATCATTACCACCATCACCAGCACCGTCAGGATCAGGTTGACCCAGAACAACCGCGGGCGACGCAGGGCGATGTCATCGTCGCTGAGCACCCGTTGCGGCACCGCGTCCACACTGGAGCCGGCGCCCAGGCCCAGGCGTTTTTCTTCACGGCGGCCCAGCCACCAGGCGCAGGCGAACACAAAGACCAGGCCGACGATCTGCACCGGGATCAGCGGCTGGAACAGGTCCGCCACCGGCACATGCAACGCCGCCGAGGAGCGCAGCACCGGGCCGGTCCACGGCAGGAAGTTGACCCCGGCCGCCATCGCCGCCACACAGGCCAGGATGCGCTTATCAATGCCCAGCCGCGTATACAGCGGCAGCATCGCCGGTATCGTCACCAAAAAGGTCACCGCGCCGGAGCCGTCCAGGTGCACCAGCAGCGCCAGCGTCGCCGTACCGACGACAATTCGTGTAGGACGCGTCCCTACCGTGCGCAGGATGCGATCAATGATGGGGTCAAGCATGCCAGCATCGCTCATGATCCCGAAAAACAGGATCGCGAACACGAACATGCCCACTACGGGGGCGACGTTCTTGATGCCGGTGATGATGAAGGCGCTGGTTTGCAGGCCGAACCCGCCGAGCAGCGCGGCGATGATCGGCAAGGCGATCAGGGCCACCAGTGGCGAGAGGCGCTTGCTCATGACGGCAGTGAGCAGGCACAGGATGGTGATGACACCCAGGGTAGCGAGCATGGGGTAGCTCCAGAACGGCGTTTTCGGCCGGTTATTGTTTTCCCTGGAGTATTGGAATCGCGTTAGGCTTTGTAAATTGGAATATTCGTCACTTCATATTCGTAAAAACAAAACGCTCGAGCAAAATAAAAATGAAAAATTCGATCCAGCATATCCAGGCGTTTCTCGCCGTTGCCCGCACGGGAAGCTTTACCAGGGCGGCGAATGAGCTGCACTTGTCGCCCTCGGCACTGACCGTTCAGGTGCAGCAACTGGAAGAATGGCTCGGTGTTGCCCTGCTCGACCGCAGCCCGCGCCACGTCAGCATCACCGCTGCCGGCCTGGATGCCCGTGGGCCGATGGAGAAGTTGTTGCTGGACCTGGACAACATCGTCACCGGCTCCCGCGACTTGGCGGCCTTGCGCCGGGGCGTGGTGACCATCGCCGCACTGCCCTCCGTGTGCGCCGGCGCCTTGCCTCCCGCCCTGCGTCTGTTTCGCGAGCGTTTCGCCGGGATCGAGGTGCGGCTGCACGACCTGGTGGCCCATCGGATTCATGCGCAAGTGCGTTCGGGTGAGGTGGATTTCGGCATTGGTGTACGAGCGCGGCTGAGTCACGGATTGGCGTTTGTACCGGTGCTGAATGACCGGCTGTGTGCGTTTGTGCCGCTGGATCACGCCCTGGCGCGCCATGGCCGGTTGACCCTGACCCAACTGGCCAATCAGCCGATCATCCTCACCGGGCGCGACAGCAGCGTGCGCGAACAGGTAGACGCGTTGTTCGATGAGCGACAGGTGACGATGCAAGCGGGGATGGAGGCCAATTACATGTCGACGGTATTGGCGCTGGTACGGCAGGGATTGGGGATCAGTATCCTGCCGGAGTCGGCGGCGGACAGCCTGGAGGGGTTGAAGCGGATTACGATTGATCATCCGGGCGTGAACCGGGAGATCGGGTTGATCAGTCGCAGTGGGCAGCCGTTGAGCCCGGCGGCGCAGCGCTGTTTTGAGTTGCTCAATGAAGAATTGCGCCCCTTGTAGGAGCCCGGCTTGCCGGCGATGGCGTCGTTGAGGGCGCTATCGCCGACAAGCCGGGCTCCTACAGGGTTTCGGTGATCAGCCCAGCATTGCCACGTGTTTTGGATGGCTGGCCACGCGTTTCAGCCACGCCTGCACGCCCGGATAAGCGCCCAGGTCAAAACCACCTTCATCCGCCACATGGGTGTAGGCATACAACGCCACATCGGCAATCGAGAACTGGTCGCCCACCAGGTACGGCGTCAGCTGCAACTGGCGCTCCATCACCTTCAGGGCCTTGTAACCGCCCTTGTGCAGCTTCTTGTATTCCTCCAGCCGATCTTCCGGCAGCCCCAGGTAAAACTGGATAAACCGCGCCACCGCGATGTACGGCTCATGGCTGTACTGCTCGAAAAACTGCCACTGCAGCACTTGGGTGCGCAGACGCGGTTCGGTCGGCAGGAACTCGCTGCCGTCGGCCAGGAAGTTGAGGATCGCGTTGGATTCCCACAGGCAGGTACCGTCTTCAAGCTCCAGCACCGGGATCTTGCCGTTGGGGTTCTTGGCCAGGAACTCGGCGGTCTGGGTGTCGCCTTTCAGAATGTCGATATCGATCCACTCATAGTCGATGCCCAGCAGGCTGAGCATGAGTTTGACCTTGTAGCAGTTGCCCGATTTGTAATCGCCGTAGACCTTGTACATGGAGGCTCCCCTTATGCCGCTTGCGCGTGCTGTGCTTGACGGACCACCGCAGCGAGACGCTTGAGACCTTCGTCCAAGCGCGCCGGGTCGATATGGCTGAAATTGAGCCGCAAGTGACCGTGATGGTTATCCGGCTCGGAAAAGAACGGTTCACCGGGCATGAACGCGATGTCCTGGTCGAGCGCAGGTGCCAACAAGGTGCGGGTGTCGAGCGGTTGTTTCAAGGTCAGCCAGAAGAATAATCCGCCCTGGGGTATTTGCCAGTCGGCCAGGTCGCTGAAATGTCGCTCCAGGGCAGCCTGGAACGCATCGCGGCGGCCTCGGTAGAAGCTGCGCAGTTCCACCAGGTGGTGCTGGTATTTCTCGGTGCCGATCCATTGCATTGCTTGCCACTGGCCAACCCGGTTGGTGTGCAGGTCGGCCGACTGCTTGAGCTTGAGCAGGTGCGGGAACAGGTCGGGGCTGGCGATCAGGTAACCGACCCGCAGGCCCGGCAACAGGGTCTTGGACACGGTACCGGTGTAGATCCAGCTGGCCTTTTTCAGGCGGCTGACGATGGGTTGCGCGCTGCCACCGTCGAAGGTCAGCTCGCGGTAGGGTTCGTCTTCGATCAGGGTCACGCCGAACTCGTCCAGCAGTGCAGCCACGGCTTCGCGCTTGGCCTCGCTGTAGCGCACGGCTGACGGGTTCTGGAACGTCGGGATCAGGTAGACGAAGGATGGACGATGCTGCTCAAGGCTGTTGCGCAGCGCCTTCAGGTCCGGACCATCCGCTTCAAGCTGCACCGTCAGGCACTCGGCGCCGAACAGCTGGAATATCTGCAACGCCGCGAGATAGGTCGGGCCTTCCAGCAGGATCCTGGTGCCCCTGTCGATATACAGCTTGGCCGCCAGATCCAGGGTTTGCTGGGAACCGCTGACCACCATGACCTGGCTGGCCTGGCACGCAATGCCCAGCCCCCGCGCCTCGGCGGCCAGCAGTTCACGCAGCTGCGGCTCGCCTTCGCTCATGCCGTACTGGCCAATATTCAGCGGCATGCCTTCCCATTCCAGCTTGGGCAGCATCACTTCCGCGGGCAGGCCACCGGCGAAGGACATCACCTGTGGCTTTTGCGCCGCCGCGAGGATTTCACGGATCAGGGAGCTTTTAAGACGCGAAACACGTTCTGAGAAGGCCATAGGGTCACCGGTAGCAAAACCTGAGGAAAATACGTCAAACTGCTTGACCGAAATTACGACGACTTGGGCAGATACGTCAATATGCTTGACCTTAAAAACCAGACCAGCCAGCAAACCGCCATGGAAGCCTTTTTCTTCGGCTATCAAGCGTTCACCGCCAAGGCCGACGAAATGCTTGAGCGCCGCGGCTTGAGCCGAGTGCATCAACGCATCGTGTTTTTTATCGCGCGCTACCCGGCCTTGAGCGTCAAGGAATTGCTGGAATTGCTCGGCGTGAGCAAACAGGCGTTGAACATGCCGTTGCGCCAATTGCAGGAAATGCACCTGGTGAATAGCGTGGCTTCAGAGACCGACAAACGTAAGCGCCTGCTGGAGTTGACCGAAGAAGGTCAGCGTTTCGAACAGTCGTTGCGTCGCGAGCAAGTGAAGCTGCTGCAACGGGCGTTTGCCGAGGCTGGCGAGACGGCAGTAGAGGGCTGGCTGGCAGTAAACAAGGCACTCGGTGGCCAATCCTGAATTGCCTTTCATCCTTTTCGCACACAAAATAGAAAACATTATTTGCTTTATTTGTATACAAAAGCATAATTCGCTTCGTGCGAGTTCCTGACCTATTGGTCAACAAAACCCGCTGGTACCTCAAAGCGCTGCTGCCCACTCATGTGTCCGGCGCTGGAAATAACAATAAAACTCTTGAGGAGTACTTGCTGTGGAAAGCCGCAAATCCGAAGCCCCTACGCTCGACCTTTCGCCACCCCACAACGGTTGGCTGGAACGCCTGTTCAAACTCCGCTTGCATGGCACCACAGTGAAGACCGAGCTGATCGCCGGCCTAACGACCTTTATCACCATGGCCTACATCATCTTCGTCAACCCCAACATCATGGCCGACGCCGGCATCGATCATGGCGCGGCATTTGTCGCCACCTGCATCGCTGCGGCGCTGGGCTGCCTGCTGATGGGCCTGTACGCCAACTGGCCCGTAGGACTGGCGCCAGGCATGGGCCTGAACGCGTTTTTCACCTACACCGTGGTCGGCACCATGGGCTACAACTGGGAGACCGCACTGGGTGCGGTGTTTATCTCCGGTGTGTTGTTCATGATCCTGACGCTCTCACGCATCCGCGAGTGGCTGCTCAACAGCATTCCGGTGAGCCTGCGCCACGCCATGGGCGCGGGTGTGGGGCTGTTTCTCGGGGTGATCGGCCTGAAAACCGCCGGCATCATCGTGCAAAGCCCGGCCACACTGATCAAGCTCGGTTCCCTGCATGAGCCTGCCCCGCTGCTGGCGGCCGTCTGCTTTCTGTTGATCGCGATCCTCAGCTACCACCGGGTATTCGGCGCGATCCTGATCAGCATCATCGCCGTGACCCTCGCCGGTTGGGGCCTGGGCCTGGTGGAATACCACGGCATCCTGGCCACCCCGCCAAGCCTGGCGCCGACCTGGATGGCGATGGACGTGATGGGCGTGTTTAATGTCAGCATGATCAGCGTGGTGTTCGCCTTCCTGTTTGTGCACATGTTCGACACCGCCGGCACCTTGATGGGCGTGGCCCAGCGTGCAGGCCTGGTGAATGCCGACGGCAAGATCGAAAACCTCTCCCGCGCCCTGAAAGCCGACAGTGCTTCCAGCGTGTTCGGCGCCATGGTTGGTGTGCCGCCGGTCACCAGCTACGTGGAAAGCGCCGCCGGGGTGGCCGCCGGTGGCCGTACCGGGTTGACCGCCGTCACCGTGGGCGTGCTGTTTATCGCCGCGATGTTTTTCGCACCGCTGGCTGGCATGATTCCCGCTTATGCCACCGCCGGTGCGTTGATCTATGTAGCGATGCTGATGATGAGTGGCATGGCCCATATCAACTGGGATGACGCCACCGACAGCATTCCGGCGATCGTCACCGCGATCATGATGCCCCTGACCTTCTCGGTCGCCGACGGCATCGCCCTGGGTTTTATCACCTACGTGGCGCTGAAGGCAGGCACCGGTAAACACAAGGAAATTTCCATCAGCCTGTGGGTGCTTTGCGCGATCTTCATCGCCAAGTTCGCGTTCCTGTAGGCCAACCCGCTTCACCCCGCCTCACCCCGTCGGGTGGGGCTTTTGTACGAATGGAGGAATGCAATGAGTCTGGAAACCTGGCTGCTGTTCAGCGGCGCTGCGCTGGTGGTGATCCTGATCCCCGGCCCCCTGTCCTTGCTGATGATCAGCAACAGCCTGAACTACGGCCTGCGCCGTTCGTACCCGGCGTTTCTCGGCGGGGTGATTGCCTCGATCTGCCTGTTGAGCGCCTCGGCGCTGGGCCTGGGTGCGTTGTTGCTGGCCTCGGAACAGCTGTTCAGCGCCCTGAAGATCGTCGGTGCGGTGTACCTGTTTTACCTCGCCTGGCAGAGCTGGCAGCAATCCCGGCAACCGTCCCACGGCGCCGACGTGCCGCCAGTGGCCGCCACCCCGCGTTTTCGCGCGCTGTTTGGCCGGGCCTTTGTGCTGGGCGCGAGCAACCCGAAGGACATTCTGTTTTTCGCCGCCTTCCTGCCGCAATTTCTCAGCGCCCAGCAGGCCTTTCTCCCACAGCTGCTGATCATGATCGCCACTTGGACCGTGCTCGACCTGCTGTGCAAGCTGGCCTACGGCCTCGGCGCCCATGGTGCCGCGCGCTACCTGCGCAGCGGCAAGGGCCAGAGCTGGTTCAACCGGATCAGCGCCGGGCTGTTTTCCGGGGCCGGAGCGGCGTCATTGTTGAGCCGCTAAAGGTCCGTCACTCTGACGAAGTACACCGTGACGCTGTTGGAGCGGGCGTTGTGATGTATGCCCGCGACGACTCTGACCAGACGCCCCTCTTTCAGCGCCTGGAGAACCGACTGGTGCGCTTGCGCCCGCCCCAGGACCGTCGACCGGGCGTTGCTGCGCAACCAGGCGTCAGACAGTTGCACCAGGCCTCCCGACCCCAGGGCAACGCTCGGAGTTTCGGTCCAGCGCGTCAGCACGTAATACAGGTTGGTCGACTTCGGATGGGTGCAGACAAAGTTGACCAGGCTGGCCGGGCTGCCCTTGCGCAGCGTCTGCAGCACAAACCCCTGCCGCTCCAGCACTGACCGCACAGCGGCTTGCGCCGCCAGGGGCCGGGCGCGGTCCAGTGCCCTCGCCGTGTGGGCCAGCAACCTCGGATCAAGGGCGGTCGGCAACTGGAAATCCACGCGCTCCAGGCCCGGCGCTTGCCCTGCTTGCCCAATATTGATACTGACCTGGCGCCTTCTTGAAACAGGCCTGAGCATGCGTAACAAATCGTCCGTTTGCCCGGTTAATGCGGGCGCTGGTGGCAGCCAGTCGTCCAGCGTCGCGCGGATATTGAGGATTCGGGTTGCGGTCATCGAACGACCGGAATCCGCCAGCTCCATCAGGCGTTCCGCCACAAAGCGCTGACTGGCCGGGGTCAGACCGGGGAATGCCATGCCCACCGACATTGACAAGGGATGGTTGAACAACGGTTCACGAGGGACCCACGCCGGACCCGCGCCCCAGGTGGCCGGTATGGGTTGCTCGCTTACCACGCCGGGTATCAACCAGCGGGCCAGCTCATCCCGGGCAGGTGCGTAGGGCAACTCGGGGGCTCTTAAAAAAATGACGCCGTCCGGTACGGTCGAACCATTGGGCAACAGTTCGTAGTAATGGTTACCCAGTTTTACCGCGTCAACACCTGGCACACCCTGAACCCGATACAAGCGGCGTGACGCCGAAATCTCCACCACCGCCTGCTCGTTGAGCAGGCGGCCCCAGGGATGCCAGTGGGTGGAGGCCAACAAGGGTTGCCGCTCCATCCGTTCGAAATGCGAAGCCGAGGGTGCCACCCACTCTGTGCCGCCCCTTGGTGCTTCCCATGGACGCCGTATGCCGGAGCTTGGACCTGCCCGAGGCGTGGGTGGCGCATCGGCGCCCAGCAACCACTCGCCAGGCTCTTCAATGGACAGCAACAGTTCGTTCTGGCCGCTGTCACTGGCGCTTTTCAAGCGCAACGCCGGCTCGTTCCGCCGCCGATAAACCGGATAGGCATGGCTGTCCTCGACGACAAACTGTTGGCCGCCCTTCACATGGCTGCCTTGGTTGATCGGCCCGTGCAAAGCCACCGAGCCCTCCAGCGTCAGGTCCTTGCGGTAGCCCTCAAGCCCCTTGAAGGCTCGGGCTACCGGCGGTAATCCGGAGTTGACGCCATGGGGCCGTCGCGGGCGGCGGATCACGTTCAGGGCCGATAACATCGACACTCGCCTGACCGGCAAACCGGATTTGGGAGTTCCCTTGGCCAGCGGGAATGCCGTCAGCGCGACGTCAGCGATCAGGATCAACGTGGCAAAGCCGGTAGCAACCCCGTCCCGGGCGTCTCCGCTGTGGTGAAAACGCCGGGCGGCCAGCAGCACCTCGTAGAGATTCACCCCGACACTCACCCCGGGGATGAACGACAACAGCCCGCGCACCCGCGCCGCCGATTGCTCGCCCAGGCGCAGTTGCCGATAACTGACAAGGTCCCTGGCGGAGTTGGCGACCGCCTGTACGTCGCGCTGCATCGCCAATACCTGGGCGTGCGTGAGCATGCGCAGCAGGTCGCAGCCGGTGGTCGGGGTAATGCCCAGCCACTGCTGCGGGGCCTGTTCGATCTGTTCGTGGATCTCTTTTTCAATCTCCGCCACTGCCGCCGCCGGCTGGGCACGCCGCACCCCAAACCAACCCCGGACGGCTTGCACCACACCCCACAGGGAGGCAAAGGAAAAAGGCCAGATGGCGCCCCACCTCGACAGGGCATGATAGGTGCGATCAGGCGTGCCACGGGTTGGCCGAACCGCCACCGGGTAGCTTTCCAGGGCTTGCGCCTCCCAGCCGGGAGCAATGGATTGAGCCAGCACTTCAAGGTTTCCAGGGCTCAGCGCCGCGGTGATTAATGCTTGCCGGGCCGCCGCCACACTGTCGTGCTCGGTCAACGGCGGATAGCCCTTCACCGCCGGCCAGTAGAGCAGCGTCTTGCCCAGCGCCCGGTCATCGATCACCAACACCCCGGCGATATGCCGTGGCTGTTCAAGGGTGAGTGCCGCCAGATGCACGCAACACACTTGCAGGTGATGACCATTTTTCTTCAAATCCCCGGGCGTCCTGGCGGCCAGGGCTGTGGCGAACCCACTCAACGCCCCCTCGCTCAGCCCTTGCTGCCGGGCGCTGAAATGATCCCGCCGCGCACGCTGCAACCACGGCCGCTCCAGCAGCGCGGTGGACAACCTGGCGGGCGCCCCGCTGGCATCCGGATAGAACGCATGGGCAATCAATCGCTCATACTGGCCCGCCAGGTCCAGGCCGGCGATCAGACGGGTCAGGCCCTCGGCTGGCAGATGCTGCGCCCACAGAGGTTCGAGGTAGCGGCTGTGGCGCAGTCGCTCGCGCGTCCAGGGCGCGTCGGCGTCCAGGTTGTGCAAGGCCAATTGCAACAGGCTGTAGGTATGCCGCTCCTGGCTGACCACCGTCCGGACCCCGGAATCCCCGGCCGGACGCTGGGGATGAGATTCCCAATGAGTGCTGACATCGTCGGGCATGTCCAGGAACGGCGTGTCGATATCCAGCGGTGCAGTTATCCCCTCGCGCTTTAATGCCTCGACCAAGGTCTTGCGGGCGAATGCCTCAAGGCTCGGCAGCACTTGCCCCAGTTCCTGCTCAAGAGCACCGGCGCTGGCCAGGTAATGCGTGTGCAACCGCTGATAGCGCTTGCGCAACGGGCGCGAAGCACTTGTCAGCCAGGCCGGCAACGTTTTGGCCTGGGCCACCGCCATGCGCAACACGCTGATAGTGGCCAGCGCCCGGGTACGCGCGGTGCCGAGGGGCAGATGCAGGCTGTCAGCCAGCTCGCGGGCGAGCAACGTGCGTGTCAGCGCCACGTCAGTCACCTCGCTGAACGGCCGCCCGCCCTGGCCCACCCAACGGTCGGTCCGCGCGGAGTGCTCGATCTGCTCCTTGAACGGATCGGAGAGCACGTTGCCTTCCATCACCTCGTAGTAGACGAGTGTCGGCTCGCCAGCAGCCATCGCGTGGATCACCTCGCGGGCTTCCTGGCGTTGATCCTGCGGGATGCAGTGCCAGAGCACCGAACCGTCCGGGCTCTTGAGGCTGGCATCGAGGCTGGCGGATAACTCATCCAGCGAGCCGAACACCTGAAAGCCGCCGTACTTTCCCGGCACCTGGAGCACCACAGGCTGCAAGCGATCAGCGTGGCTGACGGCTTCCCGCGTGGTGACCACCAGCACCCCGACCAATCGGAAGAGCGTCTGCCGCCCGCGCCCGACGGACAGTTGCAGAACGCGGGTGGTGCTGGCCGCCCGGTCGCTGGCCCTTGGCACGGTGTACACCTCGGTCAGCAACGTACGCTCGACCTCATCCAGCAACCCCAGGCGATAATAAAGGTGCGCGTCTTTAATCAACGCTGAACGCTGAACATTCAGCCGTTGTACGCCGCGACTGGCGGTCGAACCGGGCACTTTTTCCAGCCAGAACGCCCTGTCGCCCAGGCGATGTTCGTGGCCGTCCAGCATCCCGTGCAGCTTCTCTACGCGTTCAAGCCATTGCGTGTGCAAGGTCTCAACGTCGCTGTAAGGCCGGTAGTCCTGGCTCAGGTCCGCCGGGTTCAGCAGCGCCAACAGCCCTTGCTCGTGACGCCGCACCAACGCCTCGGCGGTTCCCCTGGCCAGGCCCGGCGCCAGTGCTGCACAGCTGACTTCCGGCGCCCGGCGCTGGCGGTCCCACTCCAGCAGTTGCTCAACGGCCTCACGCAACCCTTCGTCGGCAGGCGACCGGCGCCGGGCCTGTTCCACCCGGCGCAATCGCTGGGAGGCGCTCCACGCGACGCTTGCCCTGTCCGCACTCACCCGGGACGCATGCCGCGCCAGCAGGCAGTCCCGTTCGTTGTCCCGCTGGAGGTACACCTGCGCCAACGCGCTATGCCTGAGTGCATCCCCCGCCAGCGTCGGCCCACGGTATACGCCGAAATCCTTCGCCAACCCGTGCCGGCGCCGCAGGGGCAACTGTTGCCAGAACACGTCCCGGTGTACGCCGTTGATCAGGGCGGGCAACTTGACCTGCATCTGTGCCAGGCTGGCGAACTCATGAAACCCTTGGCCAAGCCCTGGCAGGTAAACCACCTGGCGTTTGTCCAGGGCGTCTCCCGAGCGGTAGATATGCAGCGCGCCGGCCAAGGGCACCCCGCTTCCTGCATCCGACGGCCACAGCACCGGGCTGACCTGCAAGCGCTCCCACGCACCGCCAGCCCGGGTACGGACCTGTGGGGTGGGCGCATCGAGAATGCCCAGCGCCATGGCAAACCCATGATCCGACAAGTCGTACAGCGTGTGGGCGAGATACGCGCTTTCAGCGAAGGCCTCGAGGTGCACTTGCACCCAGCGCTCTTCCCGGGATAGCGCGCTGCCAAATGCCAACCCTTGCCAATAACCGGACACCGCCGCCTGAACTTGCCCGGGCAAATCCAGGGCATTGACCTTGTGCAACGCTTCACTGGCGCTGAACGGCAATGTAGCCACGGCGTCACCTTGCATACTCAGTGTGGTGTAACGATTGATGTTGATCGGGAACTGCGGGTTATCCAGCAGACCCAGAGCCCGGTCGGTGAGGCTATCCACTGCCAGCGGCCCGCCCGGCGTCACCGGCTCGCTGAACAACAGGCGGTCGGGGTCGAGGTCGAACGCTTCACGCAGCGCCTTGCGCACCAGGCGATGGAGACTCGGCGCCTGCTCCAGCAACCGGCGCAACCGTCTCTCGGCCTCGCGGCAGCGCGCCTGGGCACCCTGCAGTTGGTTGATGAACCGGCTGGGCCTGGGGCTTGATTCAACGCGCCGGGTTAGATGGAGACGAAGGCGCGCCAGCTCGTCCAGGGAGTCATCGGGGTCAGGTTGGGGAGAATCGGGGTCGGTAGTCATGTCGCCATCGGTTCCAGATGAAAAACCGAGGGTAAGCAGCGCGTTGCTCCAAGGGGCCTTACATAGTTAGGCCGAACGCCGGGCAAAAAAAAGCCCGCAGTGTGAGCGGGCGAAAAACCAACGAAGAGCTTTGGGGGTGTGAAGCGCGGTGACGACTCAGCTACCGCGATAGGTGGAGTAGCTGTAAGGCGAAATCAGCAACGGCACGTGGTAATGATCCTGCTCGGCACTGATACCGAAGCGCAGCACCACCACGTCGAGAAACGCAGGCTCGGGCAGTTGCACACCGCGAGCGCGGTAGTAATCACCGGCGCTGAATTGCAACTGATAGACACCGCTGCGGTAGTTATCGCCTTGCAGCAGAGGTGCATCGCAACGGCCGTCGTTGTTGGTCAAGGTGCTGGCCACCAGTTCAAGCTGTGTGCCCTCGACACGGTACAACTCAACCTTGATCGCGCTGCCGGGGCAGCCATGCGCGGCGTCCAATACGTGTGTGGTCAAACGTCCCATAGCGTCTGCGCGCCTCCCGAAGTCAGTAAAGTGAAAGACCGCACCTTTTCAGGGCACTGAAAAAGCCGGCGATGACTGATTAAGACACTTTTCAAAAAAATTGTACACAATAAAAATCACAAACTTATGCACCACCCCGTCATCGTGGGTGCATGAGCCGATTGATGAGCAGTCCTTGCTTTTAAACGACCTTTTATCCATTAGCTGACCAGTCAGGCAGGTTTCTTGCAATGCTACTCTGCGAAGACCCTGCGGAAAAAATGCAGAAATACAGGCTTACAAAGTGCGCACCAAGTTGTATACAATCAGTCATCGTCGTGACGCCACCCAGTCTTTCCGCTGCCCGGCCGCCACACACACCGCTACCACGAACAAGAAGGAAGACTGCAGTGAGCGCTGACTACCCACGCGACCTGATCGGTTACGGCAGTAACCCTCCTCACCCACACTGGCCCGGCAAGGCCCGTATCGCCCTGTCGTTCGTACTCAACTACGAAGAAGGCGGCGAGCGCAACATCCTGCATGGCGACAAAGAGTCCGAAGCCTTCCTCTCGGAAATGGTGTCGGCGCAGCCGCTGCAAGGCGAGCGCAACATGAGCATGGAGTCGCTGTACGAATACGGCAGCCGTGCCGGCGTGTGGCGCATCCTCAAGCTGTTCAAGGAATTCGACATCCCGCTGACCATCTTCGCCGTAGCCATGGCCGCCCAGCGCCATCCGGACGTGATCCGCGCGATGGTCGCCGCCGGCCACGAGATCTGCAGCCACGGCTACCGCTGGATCGACTACCAATACATGGACGAGGCCCAGGAACGCGAGCACATGCTCGAAGCGATCCGTATCCTCACCGAACTCACCGGCGAACGCCCGCTGGGCTGGTACACCGGGCGCACCGGCCCCAACACCCGGCGGCTGGTGATGGAGGAAGGTGGCTTCCTCTACGACTGCGACACCTACGACGACGACCTGCCCTACTGGGAACCCAACAACCCGACCGGCATGCCGCACCTGGTGATCCCCTATACCCTGGACACCAACGACATGCGCTTCACCCAGGTCCAGGGTTTCAACAAGGGCGACGACTTTTTCGAATACCTGAAGGACGCGTTCGACGTACTGTACGCCGAAGGCGCGGACGCACCGAAAATGCTCTCTATCGGCTTGCACTGCCGCCTGATCGGCCGCCCGGCGCGCCTGGCCGCCCTCAAGCGCTTTATCGAATACGCCAAGGGGCATGACCAGGTGTGGTTCACCCGCCGCGTCGACATCGCCCGTCACTGGCATGACGTACACCCTTTCCAGGGAGCCGCCAAATGACTGCGTTCCAGACCTTGAAACCGTCGACCCTGAGCCGCGACGCATTCGTCACAGCTTTCGCCGACATCTACGAACATTCGCCATGGGTGGCCGAAAAGGCCTTCGACCTGGGCCAGGATTCTTCAATCGACGAGATCGAAACCCTGCACCAGCGCATGAGCGACATCCTGTTGAGCGCCGATCACACCAGTCAACTGGCCCTGATCAACGCTCACCCGGACCTGGCGGGCAAAGCTGCCGTCCAGGGCCAGCTTACCGCGGCCAGCACTGAAGAACAGTCTGGCGCGGGTATTCACCAATGCTCGAGCGACGAGTTTTCGCGCTTCACCGAGCTGAACGATGCCTACAAGGCGAAGTTCAAGTTTCCCTTCATCATGGCGGTAAAAGGCAGCAACCGGCATCAGATCCTGGCCGCGTTTGAAACGCGCATTCACAACTCGGTGGAAGCCGAGTTCAAATGCGCACTGGCCGAGATCAACAAGATCGCGTTGTTCCGATTACTGACTCTTTAAGCAGACCTGGCCCGAGCGATTTCATGAACGCCCAGGGCCTGGCGAGCATCCCAAGCCACTTACTTTAAGGCAGACAAGAAGAATGAAAGCTTACGCCGTACCTTTCGAGAAGTTCGTCAACCTGGCCGACGCCCGCCTGGGCACCAAGATCATCTCTGTGACCGATGACTGGTTCGCCGACGCCAACCGCCTGTTCCAGCCGACCCCGGCCGTGTGGAAGGAGGGCGTTTTCGATGACAACGGCAAGTGGATGGACGGCTGGGAGTCGCGCCGCAAGCGCTTCGAAGGCTACGACAGCGCGGTAATCCGCCTGGGCGTACCGGGCTCGATCAAAGGCGTGGACATCGACACTTCATTCTTCACCGGCAACTTCCCGCCATCGGCGTCGCTGGAAGCCTGCTTCCTGGCGTCCGGCGAGCCGGATGACAACACCCAGTGGGTTGAAGTGCTGTCGGCCGTGGAGCTGCAAGGCAACAGCCATCACTTCCACGAGATCAACAACGACCAGGCCTTCAGCCACCTGCGTTTCAACATCTACCCGGACGGTGGCGTGGCCCGCCTGCGCGTGTACGGCATTCCGTTCCGCGACTGGTCGGCCGTGGGCGACAACGAACAGGTTGACCTGGCTGCGGCCCTGAACGGTGGCCGTGCACTGGCCTGCTCCGATGAACACTTCGGTCGCATGAGCAACATCCTCAACCCGGGCCGTGGCATCAACATGGGCGATGGCTGGGAAACTGCACGTCGTCGTACGCCGGGCAATGACTGGGTGATCGTCGCACTGGGCCACCCGGGCGAGATTGAGAAGATCGTGGTCGACACCCTGCACTTCAAGGGCAACTACCCGGACACCTGCTCGATCCAGGGCGCCTTCGTGAAGGGCGGCACCGACAGCCAGATCGAAACCCAATCGCTGTTCTGGCGCGAACTGCTGCCGGCGCAGAAACTGGAAATGCACGCTGAACACACGTTTGCCGAGCAGATCAAGGCGCTGGGGCCGATCACCCACATTCGTCTGAACGTGTTCCCGGATGGTGGTGTGAGCCGCCTGCGGGTTCTCGGTAAGGTCGCCAAATAAGCGGTGAACCGACATCTGTAGGAGCCCGGCTTGCCGGCGATGGCGGTCTCACGGACACCATCGCCGGCAAGCCGGACTCCTACACAGAAATCACATCATTCAAAAGATTAAGAAGACAGCCATGCGCACACTGATGATCGAACCCCTGACCAAAGAAGCCTTCGCCCCTTTCGGAGATGTTATCGAAACCGATGGCAGCGATCACTTCATGATCAACAACGGGTCGACCATGCGCTTTCATAAACTGGCGACGGTGCAAACCGCCACGCCAGAAGACAACGCGATCATCAGCATCTTCCGCGCCGACGCGCAGGACATGCCGCTGACCGTGTGCATGCTGGAACGACACCCGCTGGGCAGCCAGGCTTTCATTCCGCTGCTCGGCAACCCCTTTCTGATCGTGGTCGCGCCCGTTGGCGATGAACCTGTATCGGGCTTGGTCCGCGCCTTCGTTACCAACGGCAGGCAGGGCATTAATTACCATCGCGGCGTCTGGCACCACCCGGTGCTGACGATCGAAAAGCGGGATGACTTCCTGGTGGTTGATCGCAGTGGCACAGGCAATAACTGCGATGAGCATTTTTTCAAAGAGGATGAGCGGTTGATCCTCGCCCCCCACCAATAAGAGAAGGTCTGATCACTCGACGACAGAGTGACAGGCGAGAGGTAAAGACTGTGGAAGCACATTTGATGGAATGGCTGAACCTGAGCGTGCGCTGGGTTCACATGATCACTGGCGTCGCCTGGATCGGCGCTTCGTTCTACTTCGTCTGGCTGGAAAACAACCTCAATCGCGTCAACCCCAAGGACGGCCTCGCCGGTGACTTGTGGGCGATCCACGGTGGCGGTATCTACCACCTGGAAAAATACAAACTGGCCCCGCCGACCATGCCGGACAACCTGCACTGGTTCAAATGGGAAGCCTACTTCACCTGGATGTCCGGCATCGCGCTCCTGTGCGTGGTGTTCTACGCCAACCCGACCTTGTACCTGCTGGCCCCGGGCAGCAGCCTCAGCGGTCCGGAAGGTGTGTTGCTGGGCCTCGGCTCGCTGCTGGCCGGCTGGTTCATCTACTCCTTTCTCTGCGACTCGGCACTGGGCAAGCGCCCTGCCCTGCTCGGCCTGATCCTGTTCGTGCTGTTGATTGCCGCCGCTTACGGCTTCAGCAAAGTGTTCAGTGGCCGTGGTGCGTACCTGCATGTGGGCGCCGTGATCGGCACCATCATGGTGGGTAACGTGTTCCGCATCATCATGCCCGCCCAGCGTGCACTGGTGGCGGCCATCGCGGAAAACCGCACGCCCGACCCGGCACTGCCGGCCAAGGGCCTGCTGCGCTCGCGCCACAACAACTACTTCACCTTGCCGGTGCTGTTCATCATGATCAGCAACCACTTCCCGAGCACCTACGGCAGCCAATACAACTGGCTGATCCTGGCGGGTATCGCAGTGGCGGCCGTGTTGGTACGGCACTACTTCAACACCCGTCATAACAGCCAGAAATATGCCTGGACCCTGCCGGTGGGCGCGCTGGCAATGATTTGCCTGGCCTACGTGACCGGCCCAAAACCGGTGGCGACTGCACCGGAAGTGGCCAAGGCTCCCGCGGCGATCGAGTACCAGCCACTGCCGGAAACGGCGTTGGGTGGCGGGCTTAAACCGGCTGCGCCAGCAGCACCTGCACCGGCTCCCGCCGAAGCGGCACCGGCCCAGGCGTCGATTGATTTTGACAAGGTCCACGGGGTGATTCAGGAGCGCTGTGCGGTGTGCCATTCGGCCAAGCCCACCAGCCCGCTGTTCAGCACCGCGCCCGCCGGGGTGATGTTTGATACACCCCAACAGATCCAGCAAATGGCCCCGCGCATCCAGGCGCAGGCCGTGGCCAGCCAGATCATGCCGCTGGGCAATATCACCCAGATGACCCAGCAGGAACGGGACTTGATTGGCACATGGATCACTCAGGGGGCGCGTACCAACTAACAGCCTGATGCAGATCCAAATGTGGGAGCGGGCTTGCTCGCTCCCACACTAGAGCTGCGACGTGTTTTGAAGAATGAGTTCCACCCGGCAATTGAATGCCGAACAACACAACAATAAAAAGATTCGAGGTGTTGCATGTCCCAGTTGGAAACGCAGATTCCTGCCGCGCCCCCCATGGTGCGGCTTCCCCTCTTGCAACTGATTCTGGTAGGCCTGCAACACGTCTTGCTGATGTACGGTGGTGCCGTCGCCGTGCCTTTGATCATCGGCCAGGCCGCGGGCCTCAGCCGTGAAGAAATCGCCTTCCTGATCAACGCCGACCTGCTGGTGGCCGGCATCGCAACCATGGTCCAGTCGTTCGGCATCGGCCCCGTCGGCATCCGCATGCCGGTGATGATGGGCGCCAGTTTCGCCGCAGTCGGCAGTATGGTCGCCATGGCGGGCATGCCCGGCATCGGCCTGCAAGGGATCTTCGGCGCGACCATCGCCGCCGGTTTTTTCGGCATGCTGATCGCGCCGTTCATGTCCAAGGTCGTGCGCTTCTTTCCGCCGCTGGTGACCGGCACCGTGATCACCGCCATCGGTCTTTCGCTGTTTCCCGTCGCGGTCAATTGGGCCGGCGGCGGTGCTGCGGCCTCCACGTTTGGCTCACCGATTTACCTGGCGATCGCCGCACTGGTGCTGGCCACCATTCTGCTGATCAACCGTTTCATGCGCGGTTTCTGGGTGAACATCTCGGTGCTGATCGGCATGGCCCTCGGCTACGGGTTGTGCGGGATGATCGGCATGGTCGACCTCAGCGGCCTCGCGCAGGCGCCGTGGGTGCAAGTGGTGACGCCGCTGCATTTCGGCATGCCCAAGTTCGAGTTGGCGCCGATTCTGTCGATGTGCCTGGTGGTGGTGATTATCTTCGTCGAGTCCACCGGGATGTTCCTTGCCCTGGGCAAGATCACCGGCCAGGACGTCACGCCAAAGATGCTGCGTCGCGGTTTGTTGTGTGACGCCGGCGCGTCGTTTTTTGCCGGGTTCTTCAACACCTTTACCCACTCCTCGTTCGCGCAGAACATCGGCCTGGTGCAGATGACCGGCGTGCGCTGCCGGTCGGTGACGATCATGGCCGGGGCGTTTCTGATTGTGCTGAGCCTGCTGCCCAAGGCCGCGTTCCTCGTGGCCTCGATTCCTCCCGCTGTACTGGGCGGCGCGGCGATTGCCATGTTCGGCATGGTGGCGGCCACCGGGATCAAGATCCTCCAGGAAGCCGACATCGCCGACCGCCGTAACCAGTTGTTGGTGGCGGTGAGTATTGGCATGGGTTTGATCCCGGTGGTGCGTCCCGAATTCTTCGCGCAACTGCCGCTGTGGATGAGCCCGATCACTCACAGCGGTATCGCCATGGCCACGATCAGTGCGCTGTCGCTGAACCTGTTATTCAACATTCTGGGTGGCGCCGAGCGCGCTGTTACCAGCGAACACGCACACCAACATTGATTCCTGCGTCCCAACAAAAACAATAACGATCAGGGAATACACCATGCACGCCATTCACCCGGGGCCGGCCAGACGCCGTGCCCCATTCTCGCCCCGCGCGCTCTGTAACAGCGCACTTGAGCACAGGCCTGGGAGTCAGTATTCTCGGCGCCCGCTCAAATCGACTCAAAAAAAAACAGCGAATGTAAAAGCTGACTGCAAGGCCAACTTATCCCGGCCCCAGGTCCGCAGCCAATGTGTGCAAAAACTCTCCGAATTCGACTGCGTCAATCGCAGCCGACGGGGATTTTTTGGCTTTTTAAACACCTTGGCGCAGCTCTTGCTAAAAGCATTAAAGCTGACCGAACAGACGATTTTTGCGGTAAGCCAAAAGACGCCACACCAGAGCGTCCGCTTAGAAAAAAAACCAGAAACCTTTACCTCGGGAGCAACCGAATGAAACGTACTGTGAACAGCCTGATGCTGGCAGGATCCCTGCTGGCCGGGGGCCAGGCCATGGCCGGTGATCTGCTGCAGTGGCAGAACAACAGCCTGACTTATCTGTGGGGCAAGAACTTCACTGTTAACCCGCAGATCCAGCAAACCGTGACCTTCGAACACGCCGACGCGTGGAAGTACGGTGACAACTTCTTCTTTCTCGACCGCATCTTTTACAACGGCAAGGAAGACGGCAACGTAGGCCCAAGTACTTACTACGGTGAGTTCAGCCCGCGCTTGTCGTTCGGCAAGATTTTCGACAAGGACTTGTCGTTCGGTCCGATCAAGGACGTGTTGCTGGCGTTCACTTACGAGTTCGGTGAAGGCGATAACGAATCGTACTTGCTGGGCCCGGGCTTCGACTTGGCAATCCCTGGTTTCGATTACTTCCAGTTGAACTTCTATCAACGCCAGACCGAAGGCAATCGCCCGGGTGATGGCGTGTGGCAGATCACACCGGTGTGGTCGTACACAATCCCGGTGGGCAACTCCAATGTGCTGATCGACGGCTTTATGGACTGGGTAGTGGACAACGACAAGAACGCCCGTGGGACTTACCACGCCAACCTGCACTTCAACCCGCAGATCAAATATGACCTGGGCAAGGCGCTGCATTGGGGCGAGAAGCAGTTGTATGTCGGTATCGAGTACGACTACTGGAAGAACAAATACGGGATCCAGGACAGCGGCGCGTTCGAGACCAATCAGGACACGGCGAGCCTGTTGGTGAAGTACCACTTCTGATGTTCCCCTGTAGGAGCCCGGCTTGCTGGCGATGGCGTTCTCAGGGGCGCTATCGCCGGCAAGCCGGACTCCTACAGGTAATCAGCCAAGGCCCAGAAACCGCTTCAGCTCTTCGCGCTTGGCCAGCGCATCCCGCCGTCCCAATTCGATCAACTCGCTGCAATACCCCGCCTCGAACAGCAAGTAGCTGAGCACGCCCGCGCCACTGGTTTTGGTCGCTCCCGGCCCGCGCAGAAACAGGCGCAATGCCGCCGGCAATTCCTGGCGATGACGTGCCGCAATTTCATCGATCGGCTGGCTTGGCGCGATCACCAACACTTCCACCGGCGCCAACCCTTGTATCGCCGCATTGGCAGGCAACACATGACTGAACTGGTTCAGGCGCTCCAGCAATTCGATGTCGCTTTCCAGGCTGTCGATGAACGTGCTGTTGAGCATGTGCCCGCCGATCTGCGCCAGGGTCGGCTCCTGGCCCGTGAACGTGCGTGCCGGGTTCGACGGGTCGTTGCCGCGCGGGTTGCCACTGACGCCCACCACCAGCACACGGCTCGCCCCCAGGTGCAGCGCAGGGCTGATCGGCGCCGATTGCCGCACGGCACCGTCGCCAAAATATTCCTGATCGAGTTTCACCGGCGCAAACAGCAGCGGAATCGCCGAGCTGGCCAACAGGTGTTCAACGGTCAATTGGGTGGGAATGCCGATGCGCCGATGCCGCAGCCACGCATCGATGGTGCCGCCACCCTGATAGAAGGTGACCGCTTGCCCTGACTCATAGCCAAACGCAGTGACGGCCACCGCATGCAAGTGCTTCTGGCGGATCGACTCGTTGATGCCTTCCAGGTGCAGTTTGTCCCGCAACAAGTCCCGCAGCGGCGAACTGTTGAGCAGCGCTACCGGCACCTGCGCTCCCAGCCCCAGCAGGCTGTGGATAAGAAACCGGCTCGCCTGGCTGATCACCCCGGGCCAGTCGCTGCGCAGCACCAGGTGGCTGCGAAAGCCTTGCCAGAAGGCAGTCAGGCGCTGGATGGCGGCGGTAAAATCCATCGCGCCGCTGGCCAGGCTGACCGCATTGATCGCCCCGGCCGAGGTGCCGACAATCACCGGAAACGGATTGGCCGCCCCCGGCGGCAACAGTTCGGCAATCGCCGCCAATACCCCCACCTGATAGGCGGCCCGCGCCCCGCCTCCGGAAAGAATCAAACCTGTGACCGGTTCAGCTGGGCGCATTGCATCACTCCATGTTGCTTGGGGACTTCAGATCAACGACGGCGTTTCTCATACAGCTTAGGCTCACCCGGTGGCCGGCTCTTGAAGCGGCGGTGGGCCCACAGGTATTGCTCGGGGCATTCGCGCACGGACGCCTCAACCCACTGGTTGATGCGCAGGCAATCGATCTCGTCAGTTTCACCGGGGAAGTCGGTGAGCGGCGGATGGATCACCAGGCGATAACCACTGCCGTCGGCCAGGCGTTCCTGGGTGAACGGCACCACCAGCGCCTTGCCCAGGCGTGCAAATTTGCTGGTGGCGGTCACGGTGGCGGCCTGAATGCCGAACAACGGCACGAAGATACTTTGCTTGGCGCCGTAATCCTGGTCCGGTGCGTACCAGATGGCGCGGCCAGCGCGCAGCAGCTTGAGCATGCCGCGCACGTCTTCGCGCTCTACGGCCAGGGAGTCGAGGTTGTGCCGCTCGCGGCCACGGCGCTGGACGAAATCGAACAGCGGGTTGCCGTGCTCGCGGTACATGCCGTCGATGGTGTGTTTCTGCCCCAGCAACGCGGCGCCGATTTCCAGGGTGGTGAAATGCAGGGCCATGAGGATCACGCCCTTGCCTTCCAGTTGCGCCTGCTTGAGGTGCTCCAGCCCTTCGACATGGGCCAGGCGCGCCAGGCGCGGCTTGGACCACCACCAGCTCATGGCCATCTCGAAGAAGGCGATGCCGGTGGAGGCAAAGTTTTCCTTGAGCAAATGTTTACGCTCTTTGGCGGATTTTTCCGGGAAGCACAGTTCCAGGTTTCGCGCCGCAATGCGTCGACGTTCACCGGCTACCCGGTACATTCCCGCACCCAGGGCACGGCCAATCCCCAGTAAAACCCGGTATGGCAACTGCACAATCAGCCACAGCAAACCGAGTCCCAGCCATAACAGCCAAAAACGCGGGTGAAAAAATTCAGCTCGAAAACGCGGGCGATCCATTAATGATTCCGGCAAAGACAACGGCCGCGCATTCTACAACGGTTCGACCCGGCTTGCGGCTAGCGGATGTTCTCGTTATAAGTCTCGACACTTTTCGTGACAAGCCGCTTTGCCGACCATGAGCCAAACCGAACCGCTAGACCAAGATCCCGTGTTCCAGCTGAAAGGCAGCATGCTCGCCATTACCGTGCTGGAACTGGCCCGCAATGACCTTGATGCCCTGGACCGCCAGCTCGCCGCCAAGGTCGCCCTCGCGCCGAACTTCTTCAACAATGCGCCGCTGGTGCTGGCCCTGGACAAACTCCCGGCCGGCCAGGGCGCTGTCGACCTGCCCGGTCTGATGCGTGTGTGCCGTCAACATGGCCTGCGCACCCTGGCGATTCGTGCCAGCCGTATCGAAGACATTGCCGCGGCAATCGCCATTGAACTGCCAGTACTGCCGCCGTCCGGTGCACGGGAGCGTCCGCTCGATCCGTTGGTCGGCGAAGAGAAGAAAAAACCCGAGAAACCGCCGGAGCCGACGATCAAGCCTACAAAGATCATCACCTCTCCCGTACGGGGCGGGCAGCAGATTTACGCCCAGGGGGGCGACCTTGTCGTCATCGCCCCGGTCAGTCCGGGGGCGGAACTTCTCGCCGACGGAAACATCCATGTATACGGCCCCATGCGTGGTCGTGCACTGGCCGGCATAAAAGGTGACACAAAGGCCCGTATTTTTTGCCAGCAGTTAACCGCTGAGCTAGTGTCCATCGCAGGCCAGTACAAGGTTTCGGAAGATTTGCGCCGCGATCCGCTGTGGGGGGCCGGGGTACAAGTCAGCCTGTCGGGCGATGTGTTGAACATCGTTCGTCTTTAACGGATACTGCCGCATTTTCCAAGCATCTCTAGACTCTGATAGCACAGCGAAAACGGCAAAACTTGTGTAGGAATAATTTTAAGGCGGGGTTTGCCCAGGCAAACCGTGCTTTCTCCTACAAGAGCTGCCCGCCTGCAGCGAGTTTCAAGAGATGTTTTTCAGGGGCTAAAAAGTCCTTTTTCCTTAGGGGTGAAACACCTTGGCCAAGATTCTCGTGGTTACATCCGGCAAGGGTGGTGTGGGTAAGACCACCACCAGCGCCGCTATCGGTACCGGCCTCGCTCTGCGCGGCCACAAGACAGTCATCGTCGACTTCGACGTCGGTTTGCGTAACCTCGACCTGATCATGGGCTGCGAACGCCGCGTGGTGTACGACTTCGTCAACGTCGTGAACGGCGAAGCCAACCTGCAACAGGCCCTGATCAAGGACAAGCGCCTTGAGAACCTGTACGTACTGGCCGCCAGCCAGACCCGCGACAAAGAAGCGCTGACCAAGGAAGGCGTGGGCAAGGTCCTCGCCGAACTGAAAGAAACCTTCGAATACGTGGTATGCGATTCCCCGGCGGGTATCGAGACCGGTGCTCACCTGGCGATGTACTTCGCCGACGAAGCCATCGTCGTGACCAACCCTGAAGTGTCGTCGGTACGTGACTCGGACCGCATGCTCGGCCTGCTGGCCAGCAAGTCCCAGCGCGCCGAGAAAGGCGAAGAGCCGATCAAGGAACACCTGCTGCTGACCCGTTACAACCCTGAGCGCGTCAGCAAGGGCGAGATGCTCGGCGTTGAAGACGTCAAGGACATCCTGGCCGTGACCCTGCTGGGCGTGATCCCGGAATCCCAGGCTGTGCTGAAGGCTTCCAACCAGGGCGTGCCGGTGATTCTCGACGACCAGAGCGACGCCGGCCAGGCGTACAGCGATGCGGTTGATCGCTTGCTGGGCAAAACCGTGGAACATCGCTTCCTCGATGTAGCGAAGAAGGGATTCTTCGAGCGTATCTTTGGAGGCAACTAAACAATGAAATTTCTCGACTTCTTTCGCGCCAACAAAAAGCCAAGTACCGCGTCGGTAGCGAAAGAGCGTCTACAGATCATCGTGGCGCACGAACGCGGCCAACGCAGCACCCCGGATTACCTGCCAGCCTTGCAGAAGGAACTGGTTGAGGTGATCCGCAAGTACGTCAATATCGGCAACGATGACGTGCATGTCGCCCTGGAAAATGACGGCAGCTGCTCGATTCTGGAACTCAATATCACCCTGCCTGATCGTTGATCGAAAAGGCGGTCGCCACGGCGGCTCGGTTACCTGGCTCCCCACAAGGGGCCGGGTGAGCGAGCCGCCGTTGGCGTTTGTTACGAGGCTGTTTTAATGCCGTTGTCCAATGTCCATATCCTTCATCAGGACGCTGCTGTCCTGGTGGTGAACAAGCCAACCCTGCTGCTCTCGGTGCCCGGTCGCGCCGACGACAACAAGGACTGCCTGATCACCCGCCTGCAGGAAAACGGCTACCCCGAAGCCCGCATCGTCCACCGGCTGGACTGGGAAACGTCGGGCATCATCCTGCTGGCTCGCGACGCAGACACCCACCGTGAACTGTCCCGTCAGTTCCACGACCGGGAAACCGAAAAGGCCTACACCGCGCTGTGCTGGGGCCAACCGGAACTGAACAGCGGCAGCATCGACCTGCCATTGCGCTACGACCCGCCGACCAAGCCACGGCACGTGGTGGATTATGAGTTCGGCAAGAACGCTCTGACGTTTTGGAAAGTGCTGGAACGTTGTGGCGACTGGTGCCGGGTTGAACTGACGCCGATCACCGGCCGTTCGCATCAACTGCGGGTGCACATGCTGTCCATCGGGCATCCGTTGCTGGGTGACGGTTTGTACGCCCATGAACAGGCACTGGCCGCCTGGCCACGCCTGTGCCTGCACGCCAGCATGTTGAGCTTCACCCATCCCCAGAGCGGCGAGCGTCTGCGCTTCGAGTGCCCGGCGCCGTTTTAAGCTGCAACCCCGATCAAATGTGGGAGCTGGCTTGCCTGCGATAACGGTGTGTCAGCCCCATATTGGTGACTGGCAGACCGCTATCGCAGGCAAGCCAGCTCCCACATGGGTTTTGTGCCCGTATCAAGAAAGCAGCTTCCCTCCAAATTCTGAGCCAATACGGTAAACTCGCGCCATTGCTGTCTGGAGCTACTTATGCGCGAAGAGTTGAACCAAGGCCTGATCGACTTCCTCAAGGCCTCCCCTACCCCGTTTCATGCCACCGCCGCCCTTGCACAGCGCCTGGAAGCGGCCGGTTTCCAGCGTCTTGACGAGCGCGAGACCTGGACCACCGAGGCCAACGGGCGCTATTACGTGACCCGCAACGACTCCTCGATCATCGCCTTCAAGCTCGGCCGCCACTCGCCCCTGCAAGGCGGCATCCGCCTGGTCGGCGCCCACACCGACAGCCCGTGCCTGCGGGTCAAGCCACAACCTGAACTGCAACGCCAGGGCTTCTGGCAACTGGGTGTGGAAGTGTACGGCGGCGCGCTGCTGGCACCGTGGTTCGACCGCGACCTGTCCCTGGCTGGCCGCGTGACTTTCCGCCGTGACGGCAAGGTCGAAAGCCAGTTGATCGACTTCAAGCTGCCCATCGCGATCATCCCCAACCTGGCCATTCACCTGAACCGTGAAGCCAACCAGGGTTGGGCGATCAATGCCCAGACCGAACTGCCGCCGATCCTCGCGCAGTTTGCCGGTGACGAGCGTGTGGACTTCCGCGCAGTGCTCACCGAGCAGTTGGCCCGTGAACACGGCCTGAACGCCGATGTGGTGCTCGACTATGAACTGAGCTTCTACGACACCCAGAGCGCCGCGGTGATTGGCCTCAATGGCGACTTTATCGCCGGTGCCCGCCTCGACAACCTGCTGTCGTGCTACGCCGGCCTGCAAGCCTTGCTCACCGCCGAAACCGACGAAACCTGCGTACTGGTGTGCAACGACCACGAAGAAGTCGGCTCGTGCTCCGCCTGCGGTGCCGACGGCCCGATGCTGGAGCAGACCCTGCGTCGCCTGCTGCCGGAAGGTGATGAATTCGTACGCACCATCCAGAAGTCGCTGCTGGTGTCTGCGGACAACGCCCACGGCGTGCACCCCAACTACGCCGAGAAGCACGACGCCAACCACGGCCCGAAACTCAATGCCGGCCCGGTGATCAAGGTCAACAGCAACCAGCGCTACGCCACCAACAGCGAAACGGCCGGGTTCTTCCGCCATCTGTGCATGGCTGAAGAAGTGCCGGTGCAGAGCTTTGTGGTACGCAGCGACATGGGGTGCGGCTCGACCATCGGCCCGATCACGGCAAGCCACCTTGGCGTGCGCACCGTGGACATCGGTTTGCCGACGTTTGCCATGCACTCGATTCGCGAGCTGTGCGGCAGCCATGACCTGGCGCACCTGGTGAAGGTGTTGAGTGCGTTTTACGCGAGTCGTGATTTGCCGTAACCGAGGCTAATGCTGTACCTGTGGTGAGGGGCAAGCCCCTTCACCACAGGGCACTGCAATACCTAACTCAAGACTTCACTCAACGGAATGAAGTTGACCCGATCACCGATCTCCAGCGTCGTCCCTTCCCGCACTTCCACCAACCCCTCGGCCCAGGCCGCACTGCGCAGCACACCCGAGCTCTGGTTGCGGTAGATGATCGCCTTGCCCTGCTCCAGCCGACCGCGCAAGTACTCGCGACGGTTCCCCGGCTTGGCCCACACAAACCCCACCGGCACTTCAATGCGCAACGGCTGCACATCCTGCACGCCCTGGCGGCGCAACAGGTAAGGCCGCGCCAGCAAGGCGAAGGTCACCAGCGTCGACGCCGGGTTGCCCGGCAAACCGATCACCGGCACGCCACGAAAATGCCCGAACGTCAGCGGCTTGCCCGGCTTGATCGCCAGCTTCCACAGCGCCAGTTCACCTTCTTCGCGCAGCGCAATCCCGAGGAAATCCGCCTCGCCCACCGACACACCGCCGGTGGACAGGATCAGGTCAACCGAGCCCAACGCCCCCAGGCGCTCGCGGGTTTGTTCCAGGTCATCCGGCAGGATCCCGGCGTCCACCACTTCGCAGCCCAGGCGCTCCAGCCAGCTGCACAACACCCGGCGATTGCTGTTGTAGATCTGCCCGGGGCCCAACGGCAGGCCCGGCTCGATCAACTCGTCGCCGGTGGACAGCACGGCCACACGGGCGCGACGGATCACCTCCAGGCGATCACGGCCCAGGGATGCGGCCAGCCCCAGTTCGATCGGGCCCAGGCGTGTACCCGCGGGCAGCACCAATTCGCCCACGGTGGTTTCCTGGCCTTGGGGACGGATGTTTTGATCCACCTGCAGCGACTCGGTAAAGCTCACGCGCTGATCAGGGTGGACCACGGCGTTTTCCTGCATCTCAACGCAGTCCGCCCCTTCCGGCACCGGGGCGCCGGTGAAGATCCGTGCACAGGTGCCGGCGGCCAAGGGCTGCGGTGCCGTGCCGGCGAAAATGCGCTGGCTGACTGCCAGTGGCTCGCCGGTCCAGTCCGCCAGGCGCAGGGCGTACCCGTCCATGGCGCTGTTGGGCCACGGCGGCAAGTCCAGGGTAGAAACCAGCGCCTGCGCCAGCACCCGGCCGTCACATTCGGCCAGCGGCAAGGTTTCCTGCTCGCGAATCGGCGCTGCCTCAGCCATCGCCAGCAGTTGTTCGAGGGCGTCTTCCACCGGCATCAACGTGCCGGTCTTGCCCGGCTTACCCACGGGATTCACAGGGCTCGGCCTGTTTCAAATGCGGGACAAAATTGCACGGGCGGTGACGGTTATCCAGTTGCTCGGCGAGTATCCCGTCCCAGCCGGTACGCACCGCGTTGGTGGAGCCCGGCAGGCAGCACACCAGGGTGCCATTGGCCAGGCCGGCCAGGGCACGGGACTGCACGGTGGAGGTGCCGATATCGGCCACGGAAATTTGCCGGAACAGCTCACCAAAACCATCTACCTGCTTGTCCAGCAAGCAGCTCACCGCTTCCGGGGTGCTGTCGCGGCCGGTGAAGCCGGTGCCGCCGGTGATCAACACCACCTGCACCACATCTTCGGCAATCCAGTGCGCCACTTGCGCACGGATTTTGTACAGATCATCTTTAAGCAGCACCCGCTCGGCCAGCAGGTGGCCGGCGGCGGTCAGGCGGTCGACGAAGACCTGGCCCGAGGTGTCGGTTTCCAGGGTGCGGGTGTCGCTGACCGTCAATACAGCGATATTCAGGGGTACAAAGGGCGCATCAGCCTTGGCTTTCATGGCTCGGTCCGGTTGTCGAAGGAACAGCCCGATGTTATATCACAGCCCCCCATTTCACTGCCCGCAGGAGCCGTCATGCCAAGCCATTCTTTCCCACTGCCCTGCTCCGTGCTGTTGCTGGCCGGCGGCCGCGGCCAGCGCATGGGCGGCCTCGACAAGGGCTTGCTCGACTGGCACGGGCAGCCGCTGATTGCGCACCTGCAGCGCCTGGTGCGGCCGTTGACCGACGACCTGATCATCTCCTGCAATCGCAACCAGGCGCAGTACGCGGCGTACGCCGACCAATTGGTCGGCGATGACAGCCCGGACTTCCCCGGCCCCCTTGCCGGTATCCGCGCAGGGCTGGCGGCGGCACGGCATGGGCATCTGCTGGTGTTGCCGTGCGACGTGCCGCAAATCGATGAGCAACTGCTCGCCGACCTGCTCAGCACGGCCCGGCAAAACCCGTTGCTGCCGGTGATGGTGCGCCATGGCGACTTCTGGGAGCCGTTGCTGTGTGTGATACCCACTCTGCTACATGAAACTTTCGAGCGTGCCTGGGCAGCCGGCGAGCGCAGCCCACGCCAGATCATGCAGGCGCTGGGGGCCAAGGCCCTGGATTGCCCTGCGGATGACCCTCGTCTGGCCAACTTCAACACACCTGAGTTGTTGCACCGCCCGCCCAGCGTGTCAGAATGAACGTCGAACAAGGAACTTTGCCGGCGTTGCACACGTCACAAGGTCAGTACTCAACAAAGCATTCTCTCGGAGACAAACTCATGACTCAACGGACCATCGCCGCTCTCATGCTTGCACTGGGCCTCGCTACCCTTGCCGGTTGCGCCTCGCCAACAGTGATCACCCTGAATGACGGTCGCGAAATCCAGGCCGTCGACACTCCTAAATTCGACAAGTCCACCGGCTTCTACGAATTCGAACAGCTGGATGGCAAGCGCACCCAGATCAACAAGGATCAGGTTCGCACCGTTAAAGACCTGTAAGTCTTAACGCCGGATACGAAAAAGCCCGCTTGATGCGGGCTTTTTCGTACCTGGGGTTTACCAGTCCAGGCTGATCTCGCTGCGGAAACTGCGCTCCTGGCCGGTCACCGGGTCGATAAAACGCACGCCCTGGGCCAGCAGCTTGAGCGGATTGGCGTAGTCATCCTCGGCATCCTTGATGACGTCAGGGTAGAACGGGTCATTGCAGATACTCGCGCCCAACGCCGTCATGTGCACCCGCAACTGGTGTTTCTTGCCGGTCACCGGAAACAGGCCATAGCGCCACAAGTCACCCTGCTTTTCCCGCACCTCGACTGCGGTCTCGGTGTTGCTCGCCCCCTCGCCTTCCTGCATGCGAAAGAACGGCTCGCCATCCACCAGCCGGCTTTTATGCACCAACGGAAACGTCAGCCCGGGCAAGGCCGGGGCAATGGCTTCATAGAACTTGTCGATCTTGCGCGTGGGAAACAGCTGTTGATACGCCGAACGCGTCCGGGGATTGGCCGAAAACAACACCAGCCCCGCCGTATGCCGGTCGATGCGATGCAGCGGCACCAAGGCCGGGTTGTCCAAGCGGCGAATCAAGCGCCGCAACAGGGTTTGTTCGACGTACTCACCGGCGGGCGTTACCGGCAGAAAATGCGGCTTGTCGGCCACCACCAAATGTTCATCGGCGTACAGGATGGTCTCCTGTACCGGGATCACTTTCTCGTTCGGCACTTCACGGAAATAGTAGATGCACAGGCCTTCGCGGTAGGCGAGGTCCTGGTGGATGGGGGCGCCATTGATGTCCAGCACCCGGCCCCGGGCGACGCGGTCCAGCCATTGTTCACGGCTGATGGCCGGGAAGTGCTCACACAGGCAATCCAGCACGGTCGCCCAGGCGCCTGGCGGCAGGTACAAGGTGCTGGCTTGGTGCTGGGCAGCGGAAAAAACGGACATGGGCAGGCTCAAGACGTGGACATACAGGCGGGCATTATCCCGCATGCCGCTGGATCAGGCCCAGCACAGATTCAGGCCTTGACCAATTCCGCGCGCAACACCGGCGATGCACTGGCCGCCTCGGTGAATTCCTTGAGCCAGCGCAGCACATCCACCGCTTCCCAGCGGCCTGGATCGTAAAGCGCGTACAGCAAGCCCTGATAGCCCACCACATCCAGCTGCTTGTGATAACCGGCACGCTGGAACAGCGCCTCGATCTCGGCAAAGCAGGTATTGAAATGCACTTTGTTAAACGGCGTCTTGCCTTCCGTGACCAGGCCATCGAGGCGCAGCTCGTTCACCGCGTCGCGCACGACGTCGGCGGACATGCGATTGACGCTGCTTTTCAGTTGTTCAACATTCACCACGGGCGTTCCCTCTCATTCAATCGCTGTACAAACATACAGTAACCGAATAATCGGGAACTCGCCATCGCCGAGTGCTAGCCAAGAAAGTTCACCACCTGCGCTTCGTCGAACGGCCACTCCAGCTCGGCGCCCGTGTCCACCCGGCGCAGCACCGGAATCCGCAGGCCGTAGGCCTCGAACAAGGCTTCGGAATCGGCGATATCCACCAACTCCACCAACAGGCCGTGTTCGACCAACGGCATGATTTCGGCTTCGGCAAACTCACACAGGTGGCAGCCCAGGGTGCCGAACAACTGACATTCAGGAAGCATGGCAAAGGGTCCGGGAAGAATCAGGTGCCTATTCTAACAGTGTCCGGGTACCGCAAAACACGGCCCCTTCCTGACGCCCCTACAGCCAGATTTCCAGCTCTCTCTCGGCAAAGACCAGTGGCTGACCGTTCTCCAGCAACTGTCGTATGCCAGGCCCCAGCAGGTCTTGCGGCCCATCCAGGGGCGTCGCCGGGATGCGGTGAAAGCGCCGCTGATTAGCGCTGACACGCTCGAGGATCTGACGGTCCTGGCGCAGGATCACCCCGAACAACCGGCGCAACACCCAACGCTTGAGCAGCGCCGGCAATACTCCGCGTGTCGTGGCCACCCGGGCAAACAAGCGCAATTGGCCATCGCCACTCGGCGTCATCCACGCACTGACCAGCAAGTTAACGCCGCCGCGTGCATCGCGGTATTCGATCTCGGCCAGCCCCGGCAAACGAAAGCGTCCCATGCTGACGCCACGCTCGCCCTCGAACCAGTGTGAGATCAACCCTGACTGCTTGCCCTCTTCGCTATAGACCGCCTCCACGCCGTCTGCGAGGGCGCGCACCCGAACCCTGAGTTTTTGCCGCTGCCTGTCGTGTCGTATCCACCCGGCATGCACGAAATGCGTGTGAAACCCGTCGAGGAAATTTTCCGCAGCGTCCTGGAGTGAGCACTGCACCTGGTCGGTTATCCAGAACGTGTCGAGGTTCTGCTGCTGCGGGGCAGGCGCAACCGGCGGTGCTTGCGGACGCTCGGGCCCTGGACTGACCCAGACCAGCCCGTGGGCCTCGCAACTCTGCACACTATCCAGCAACGGCTTGTTGCACGCTGCCTGCTCGGTGCCCGGCACCCGCGTACAGCGCCCGTCGGCGGCAAATCGCCAACCGTGATAGGGGCATTCGATCTGCCCATCGCGCACCTTGCCTGCGCTCAATGGCGCAAAGCGATGAGGGCAGCGATCAGGCAGGACGGCGGCGCGCCCGCCCTCATCCCGAAACAGCACCAGCGGCAGACCCAAAAGCTGGCATGCCAACGGAGCATTGCGCAGTTGGTGGCTCAGGGCTACCGGCCACCAGGCGTTTACCTGACTCATAGTTTGAACCTGCGCATCAGGGGCACACCGATGCCATGCAACAGTTGGCTCAGGACGCGCCAAACCCACCTGCGGCCCCAGGATAAATGGGCGACATGGATCAGGCTGTATTCGATTTGCGGCTGGCCCCCGCGCAAGCGTTTGAACCCGGCAGCACCCGAACTGAAATTCAGCACCACACCGCGCTCAACCGCCTCTTGCAGGCACAACCGCGTGAGCTGGCGGTACAACCCGGCCCGCTGTGGCAAGCCCGTGTCGTAACCCACGATCGGCGTGCTGATCAGTGCCGCATTGGCAAACCAGCCCAGGGCACCGTCAATGCGCCCCTCACTGTTGCGTAACGCGCGCATCTCCAGCCAGCCTTCGCGCTGACCACGCTGCATCCACTGGGCGCTGTAGTGCGGGTTCAGCGTGCAGTACTTGTCCAGGTAAAGCAGGTTGTAAAGATGCTCGATGCGTTGGAAGTCGGCGTCGTCCAGCGCTGCGCCCGGCACCACTTCATAGGGGCTGCGGCGCAGCAACGTGGCGTCAAGCCGGGTGTTGTGGTGGTTGAGAAACGCGGCCTGTGCCCCCTCCCGGCCATCGAACAGATAGACCTGCCGAGTGGGAATACTCAGGTAGCCGAGGTTTTCCAGACGCTGGCGCAATGGCCGATTGCTGAAGTCATTCAGCGAGCGAAAACCAAACCCGTGATCGGGAAACGTTCGCTGCAGCAAGGCGGTGATCGCCGGCAACTCGTTGATGTCCCAATCGCCGGGGTAAAGGTTGGTGGACAGAAGCCAGTTGTTGACCTGCACCAGCTTGTCGATCCTGGCCCAGCGCAACATGTGCTGCACGCCCTGGGTCAGGACCTTCAGCGGCCAGGTCAGCCGGGGGCGTCCAAGGCGTTTGATCTCTTCGAGGGCGTAACCGCTGAAGGCGGTTTGAGGCGACACCACGTAGCAATTGCCATCCGGCTCAAGGCCCTCGGTGATACTGACAGGGAACTGCTGCGTCCCGGTGTCGAGCAGCGCCATGCGGGTGCTGACGTTGCCGATCAGCGCGCCGCCGGCGCAGGTGCGCACATAGCGCCGGGCAAGGCTATCGTCGGCGGGTGGGGGCTCATTGAGCAGTTGCTCTTCGAACAGTAACCTCATGGCAGGTACTCGCTCAACGGCTGGCCGTTCCACTCGATGTCTGCGGTGGACGCGGCCAGCAGCCCGCAGCGCCGGGAAGCCGCGCGGGCGATGATTTCCGCCAGGCTCAGGAGTTGGGCAGGCAGGGGCCAGAAGTCACCCTGGCGGGTAATCACATCCCGGGCATCGCTATAGTCACGCCAGAAGCCCGCGTTCAATACCCGCTGCGGCGCTGCCAGCAGAAGCATCGCCAGCGCAATCATCCGGGGTTCGCAGGTGGGTTCAAGCACGCCGCTGCCAGTCAGGCTGGCCACCAGTTGCTTGCGCTGATTGTCAAACAGGTGCACCCCACTGGTGGCTCGCGGGTTGCATTCCAGGACATGAAAATGTCCGCCCGACTCTTCGATAAAGTCGAAGCCGACCTGCCCGGTGTAGCCCGTTTCGCGACCGAATTGTTCTAGAAACTGGCGCACTGGCACTGGCATACAAGGCTCGAAATAAATCCCCGACCCACGCCCCACCCGGTAGCGCGGGTGGTAGCAGCTGTGGGCGCGCAACTCACCGTCGATCAACACGCTGAAGCTGCAGTATTCCCGGCCCTCGATAAACCGCTGCGCCACCCACGGCGCCGCTTCACTGGGCTGTACCTTGACCAGTTGCCCGGCATACGGACGAATCAACGTCTGGGAGGCAAAACGCGAATAAGCCGGCTTGAACACCCACTGGCCTGCTTCATCCATCAATGCCTGCACCGCCGGGCGATCGGTCAACAGCCGGGTTTCAGGCGCCGCCAACGCCCACCCCTCGGTCATGGCGGCAAAGCGCCCCTTGTGATGCAAGCGATGCAGCAAGGCAAAATCGCTGGTCAATATCCGGCACAGCGGCGCCAGGCGTGCGAGACCGTGAGCCAGGTAAAACACTTCCTCGCAGGTGGGCAGTAGCAAATCGATGTGCTGCGCCTGGATCACCCGCGCTAGCGCCTCGATCCAGGCGGCGGGAGCCTGTCGAGGTTCCGGCAAGCGCACAAAGTGTTGCACCGAACAGCTGAAACGGCTCAGCGGCTGGCTCACGGAATCACCCACGCTGACCGTCCAGCCCGCCTCGTCAAAGGCCCGCGCCCACTCCAGGCACGCTGGGGCGCGTGCGCCAAGAATCAGTACATGCATGGCAAACCCTCGGGCAGTTGCAGCAGTTTCAGACGGCGGCGCTTGGCAAACGCCGGCGGCGGCTGCCACTGGCCGAAACTGAACGCCGGAGGTTGCAGCCCCTGCTGCTGGCAGAATGCGTGAATGCTTTGGATCAAGGCCTGGCACAGGTCGGCGTGATCACCGCCAGCTTGCACGTTGATCTGCCAGTGCAGGCCTTGCTGGTGGATTTCATATTCCCGCAAGCACTCACCGTGCATCAGCAAGGCGCGCCGCAGCACATCCGGATAGAGCGCGCGCAATTGAACACCGCTCACGTCGGGCAGCCAAAGAATGTCATCCATACGCCCCTCGACCGCGGCAATCGCGCGTTCGACACGCCCGCACGCGCAAGGCGCCTGGGTCACCCGCAACACATCGTTGAGACGGTAACGCACGATCAACTGGGTGCGTCGGGAGAAGTCGGTGATGATCGGCTGAAAACGTGTGCGCGCGGCGTCCAGCCAATCCGCCTCAATGTGCAGGTGGCTTTCGTTCAGGTGCAAAGTACCCTGTTCGCAGGTGTAGCCAAGGAAGCCTTCGCTGGCCTGGTAAATCTGCCGGGGAGCCACGCCGAACGCCGCCTGCGCCGCTTCTGCATCCGCCGTTTCGAGGACTTCCGCCACCGACAGGATATGGCTCGGGCGGATGGACAGGCGCCCGGCCAGCGCGGCTTCGGCCAACCCGCGCAATACCGTGGCCGGCGCCACCAGTACGTCGGGTTGCTGAGTGTTGAGACGCGACAGGCTGGCGTCGAGCCCAAGGGTCAGGTCGTGGAAGGCAAAGTCGATGCGTCGACTGGCCAGCGTTGTGTAGAGCCGGCTATTGGCCCGTAGAAAGAATGCGATGCGCAACGGCGCGCGCCATGGAAAAAGCAGGCGTGGCAGCAGATGACGCGGCAGCGTGCGCGCCAGCAGGATGCCGGCCCAACGTTGACGCTCAAGGCTGCTGACGAGGAATACACCTTGATTACCCGAGGTCCCGCTCGACAAGCCGACGGTGAGGTCACCCAGCGTCGGGCTGAAATCCCGGGACTCTTCAGCCCGGCGTGCCACCGGCAGCACCTGCGCCAGGCTCAAGCCACGGGTGTTGAACCCGGCGAAATCGCCCATCAGCGTGGCTTTTTCCATCAGCGGCAAAGCACTCAGGTCCGTCACCACCTGCCCCTTGAAACGGTGCGACTGAGGCAATACCCGTTGCAGGAAATACTTCAACTGGCGTGCCTGCCAGGCTTCCAGTTGTTCCCGGCGGGCAAACTGCAGCCGGTAGCGGCTGTGCAGGAAACTGGCTGCGCTGCGCAATGTGCCGATCAAGCGCTCATCGCTCATCGCCGAACGCCTCCCAGGCATGGGTGCAATGGGAAGGCAGCACGGCCACGGCCGGTTCGCGGCGAATCAACTCGCCCAAGCCGCTGTAGGTCTGGCGATACTGTTTGGCATCGTGGCTGGCAAACCACAAGGCCGGTGGCGCCGGCAACCGCCCGGCACGGCAGGCGGGGACCGACCAGCACGCGTCGGCCACCAGAAACACCGGTCGCCCCTGGGCATCGGGCATGAACAAACCCAACTGCCCTTCGCTATGCCCCGGCAGCGGAACGCCCAGCAGGCTGCCATCGCCGAGCAGATCCAGACCTTGATGAAACGGTGTCATCCAGTCCGGCAGCGCGGCTTTTTTGCAGGTGTCGGCGAGGGTCATGCGCGCGGCGAAATCGTCGGGCAACAACGCCGGCAGATGACCGCCCAGGGTCGCTCGCCAGCGATGGCCCCGCAGGCTGTCGATGTGTTTGCGGTCGGCCTCCAATGCGATGAACTTGGCCTGGGGGAAGTCCCTGAGCCCGGCGATGTGATCGCTGTGGAAGTGCGAAATGATCACCGTGCGTATGTCATCGGGACCGATACCGAATGCGCGCAATTGCGTGAGCAGCTGTTCTTTCACCGGCAGCTCGACCGGCACCGCGCTGCGATACAGGCGCTCGGGCAGTGCCTGGGTGGCGTTAAAAAAGTGCTCGGCGTAACCGGTGTCGTAGAGTATCCAGCCCGCGTCGGGATGGCGGATCAAACCGCACAAGGCCGGAAAACGCGTCGGCACCCAGCGCCCTCCCCGATCGGCCAGGCATTCCAGGTGCTGGCACCAGCCGGCGCGCAACACACTCAGGCTGACAGTACGGCTCATGCTCCCACTCCTTGTTGGGCAAGCCACCACTGTGCGTGCTGGCGGATGCCTTCGTCCTGCGTCACGACCGGGCGGTAGCCCAGCTCGTTTCGAATGGCACTCAGGTCCAGGGTTTGGCTGAACGCCAGCACACCGGCGCCATAGCGTGTCAGCAACGGCTCGCCGCTGCCTCTCAGGTGTGCGCCGACTTCCAGCACCCGAGCCAGCGCGTCCATGAGTCGCCATGGCACGCGCCGGGTGCGCAGATTCAGTTGAAACTGCTCGGCGACGCGTTGCAGTAAGTCAGCGACCGTCAACGGCGTGCCATTGCTGACGTTATAGGTGCACACCGCCCGAGGCAGCGGTTGGGTCAGGCTCAACAGCACCGCGTGTACCAGGTTGTCGACGCAGGTAAGGTCCAGTTGCGCCTGCCCCCCTCGCATCAGCGGAATCGGCCCGCGCTGCATCACCCGCACCAAACGTGGCATCAAGGTGGCGTCCCACGGGCCAAACACCGCACGCGGGCGCAGGATCACTGCTTCGGCAAGCCCCGCCTCATTCACCCGCACTTCCGCCAATGCCTTGCTGCGCGCGTATTCGTTGACCGGGGGTGGCAGTGGTTCGTCTTCACGAATATCGAGACGATCACGGAACGCAAAATACAGACTGGGTGTGGACAAGTGCACCAGCCGCTTCACCTGGTTGACGCGGCAGGCATTCAGCACCTCGGCAGTGGAATCGAGATTGGCTCGGGCAAATGCTGGCACCGTGCCCCATGGCGAGGACAGCGCCGCGCAATGAACCACCGCCGCACACGCATGCGAGGCATCGAGCAACGTGCGGCAAGCCCCTGAGGTGCCGTGTTCCAGCGGCACCCAGGATGCCACGCCGGGGCTCTGGCGAATGACCTCGGCCGCAGCACGGGCATTGCGGCCGGTAAACTGCACCTCACACCCCTGGCCGACGAGGCGCCAGACAATGTGCCGACCAATGAATCCGGTGCCACCGGTGACGAGAACTTTCATCAGTACTCCAGGACCATGCCGCCAAGGGATAAGCCCGCGCCGGTACCTATCAACATCAGGCGCTGGCCGCGCTGGATACGCTGGTCACGGACGGCGATATCCAGCGCGGTGGGCAGTGACGCCGCCACCTGATTGCCGTGCGAAGCGAAGATGTCGATGACCTGTTCAGGGGCAAATCCCAACCGCCGGGCCGCATGCTGCATCGCCTGCTGGCTGGCCTGGTGCGGGATGACCCAATCAATCTGCGACTTGGTCAAACCGGCCTGATCCAGCAGTTCATCCACCAGCATGGGCAGGTGTTTGGCCGCCAGCCGAAACACGCTTTTGCCCTGCATCGAAAAACTGGTCAGTGGTTCGAACGGGCCGTCGATGCGCCGCGGGTGATGACGCGAACCGCCGGCGGGGATCTGGCACAAATCTGCGCCTTCGGAATACGTCTTGAGGTTTGAGGCCAGGATTTTCGACCCGACGTCGCTGACCGCCAGCACCACCGCCGCAGCACCGTCGCCGAAGATTGCGCAGACTTCCACCTGCTGCCAGTCCAGCCCGCAGGAAGCGATGTCCGAACACACCAGCAAGATGCGCTGGTAGCGCCCGGCCAGCAGCGGCCAGGACAGCGTATCCAGCGCGGCGATAAACCCCAGGCAACTTGCATTGATGTCCATGGCGGGAATGCCGGAAGACCCCAACCCCAATTCGCGGTGCAACAACGCGGCGTTACACGGCATGCCCTGGTCCATGGTGCCACTGGCACAGACCACCAGGTCGATCTGCTCCAGCGCCAGCCCCGCGGCCAGCAATGCCCGGTGTGCGGCGATGGCACCGAGGCTCGCGGCGTTTTCGCGACGGCTGGCCACGTGCCGATGGGTGACGCCGCTGACGCGAGCGACGCTGCCGGCTACCAGGCCGAGTTGAACATCCAGTTGCGCACTGGTGAGGATGTGCTCAGGCAGTGCATGCCCGGTCCCCAGGATTATTATTGGCCTGTGGGCAAGGGGCAAACGTTGAGAGGTTGGCATTCAAGTTCCGTTTGAAAGGGTGTCGCCTGGTTGTTGTTTGCCCATATTAGCAGCGGCAAGGCGCAACCCCCTAAACGCAAACCGCCCCTCAGTCCTGACTGACGGCGCCAATCTTGTGGATCGACAAATCGGCGCCGTAATACTCCTCTTCCTGACTCAGGCGCAGGCCGTAAACGCGCTTGATCACACCGTACACCAGGAAGCCGCCGACCAGCGCCACCAGCACGCCCAGCGCGGTGCCGATCAACTGGCTGAACAGACTCACGCCGCCCAGCCCACCGAGGGCGGTCTGGCCGAAGATCCCGCAGGCGATCCCGCCCCACACGCCGCACAGGCCATGCAGCGGCCACACACCCAGCACATCATCGATCTTCCAGCGATCCTGGGCCGCGATGAAGCACCAGACAAACAAGCCCCCCGCCACCACGCCCGTCACCAGCGCGCCTACCGGGTGCATCAGGTCGGAACCGGCACAGATCGCCACCAAGCCGGCCAACGGGCCGTTGTGCAAGAAGCCAGGGTCGTTGCGCCCGATCACCAACGCCGCGACCGTGCCGCCGACCATCGCCATCAACGAATTGACCGCCACCAGCCCGCTGACGCCAGAGAGGGTTTGCGCGCTCATGACGTTAAAGCCAAACCAGCCGACGATCAGAATCCACGAGCCCAACGCGAGGAACGGGATGCTCGACGGCGCAAACGCCACCAGCCGCCCCTCCCGATAACGCCCTTGCCGTGGCCCCAGCAGCAACACCGCCGCCAGCGCCAGCCAGCCGCCCATGGCGTGCACCACGACGCTGCCGGCAAAGTCATGGAAGCTGGCGCCGAAGGTGGCCAGCAACCAGGCTTGCAGCCCGTAGTTGCCGTTCCACACCATGCCTTCGAAAAACGGGTAGATGAAGGCCACGATCAACGCGGTGGCACACAGTTGCGGAACAAAACGTGCACGCTCGGCAATCCCCCCGGAAATGATCGCCGGGATCGCCGCAGCGAAGGTCAGCAGGAAGAAGAATTTCACCAGGCCATAGCCGTGGTCAGCGCTGATCACCGCCGCCGGTTGCATGAACGTCACGCCATAGGAGATCCAATAGCCTATAAAGAAATAGGCCAATGTGGAGATGGCGAAGTCACTGAGGATTTTCGACAGGGCATTGACCTGGTTCTTCTGGCGCACGGTGCCGACTTCCAGGAACGCAAAGCCGGCGTGCATGGCCAGGACCATGACCGCACCAATCAGAATAAACAGCGTGTTGGAACTGTGGACGAGGGTGTCCACCGCGCTTTGCAAATTTTCCATGGAGAATGGCAGGCCTGCACATGCAGGAAAAAGCACCAAAGCAGTTCATGACCTTCATGACGCGCACTAAATTGGCACCGGCGGCCCGACCCTCTATTGAGGCCGTGAACCGCTTTAGCGCAGCGTTCAGTGAGAAAGGCAGAATCCGACAGGGTTTTTCCGCGAGTTTTAGTTATTTAGGGTAAGGTTTTTCAGGGTTTTAGCCCCAACCGCCCGGATTCAGCGCAAGGCCCCTGGCCCGCGCACCAAGGCAAAGCAAAAGCTGTACCAGACAATTGCAGTGAACCTTCACCGACGCCGGTGACTCGAAACCAAAAGTAAACAGACCAGCCACTCACGGAGATAACCATGGCCAGAAATACGGCAAAGACTGCTCAAGAAATATTGATGGCGGATTTTCAAACCCTGGTCAGCGATACCGAGAAGCTGTTGGACGACACCGCGATCCTCGCGGGCGACCAGGCGGATGAACTGCGCAGCAAGATTCACGAAAGCCTGCTCAAGGCCCGGGAAACCCTGCAACTGACCGAAGACTCCCTGCGCGAACGCGGCCAGGCGGCTGTCACGGCCACGGAAGACTATGTCCAGGCCAACCCTTGGCAGTCCGTCGGCATCGCGGCCGGTGTGGGCTTTTTGATCGGCCTGCTGGCTACAAGGCGCTAATTTATGTCTATCGGCGAATCCGGCTCGTCCACGGGCCCAAGTTCTACTTCACGGCGCCTGGGCGCGGCTGTCCTGGGTTTGCTGCACAGCCACGTCGAGCTGTTTGGCATCGAGCTGCAGGAGCAGAAAGCCCGCACCGTCAGCCTGCTGCTGTTTGCCGGCCTGGCGCTGGTGTTTGCCTTGCTGTTGCTGGTGGGCCTGTCGGCGCTGGTGATGATTCTGGTGTGGGACACCTACCGCCTGACCGGGATCATCAGCCTGTGTGTGTTCTACATCTTGGCCGCCGCTTTCTGCGGGTTGCGCTTGAAGGCGGCGGTGTTCGATGAGTCCACGCCGTTCCACGCCACCCTCGAAGAACTGGCCAACGACCGGGAGCGCCTGCTGCCATGAGCCTGACTGAATTGCCGCAAAACACTTCCCGGCGGGAGATGCGCAAGGCGTTGATCCGCCTGCGCATGGAAATGCACCGCCAGGAAATTCGTCACGAGTCCCAGCAACTGATGCTGCCGCTGCAAAAGGTCCGCAACATGGGCCAGAGCTGGCAGGACGGCTTTGGCATCAAGCACGCGCCGCTGTGGGGCGTGGGCGTGGTGACACTGCTGGGCTTTCTCACCGGCAAAGGCGCCAAGGGCGGCGGAATCGGCACCATGACCCGCCTGGTGCGGCTGGGTGCCGGTCTGATCCCGCTGATCAAACTGGCCATGCAAGGTGCTTCGCGCAAAAGTTGAGCCGCGCTGGCTGCATTCTTGCAAACAGATCAGGCCCGGCCCTCTCCATCGAGGGCCGGGCCTTTTTCATTTCCGGTCTTTTAAGGAGGCCCCGTGATCGACGGGCAACCGCTCGCCTGCTTCCAGCCATTCATCGATACCGCCACCGGCCGCATCGCCGGCGTAGAAGCCCTGGGCCGCCTGCGCCAGGCGAACGGCCAACTGCGCTCGGTGGGTCCGCTGTTTGCCGACCCGCGCACGCCCTCCGTAGCCTTGCGCCGACTGGACCGGCAGATTCGTGACAACGCCCTGAGCCGCCTGCATGAAGCGCCGGAAGACTGGTTCCTCAGCCTGAATATTTCGCCACGCTGGATCACCCGCCTGCGCCCGGGTCAGGCCCTGCCGAGCCTCAAACAACTGCAGGTACACAACGTCGACCCGCGCCGCATCGTGTTCGAGATCACGGAACTGGGCGGCGATATCCTGCGCCTGGCCGAAGTGGTGGAGCGCTACCGCGAGGCCGGGGCGCGGATTGCCATTGATGACTTCGGCGCCGGCTATTCCCAGCTGGACCGGGTGCTGGCCTTGCAGCCAGACATCCTCAAGCTGGACATGCGCCTGTTCCAGGCCGCTGCCCGGGGCGGCCCAAGTGGTGAGGTGGTACGCGCACTGGCGCAGATGGCGGAAAAAACCGGCTGCTGGATCATTGCCGAAGGCGTGGAAACCGAGGCACAGCTGAATTTCGCCCTGGAATGTGGTTCACGTTATGTCCAGGGCTACCTGTTTGCCCAGGCCCAACTGGACTGGTTCGCCACCGACGCGTTCGTGCCGCGTTTCGCCCATCTGCGCACCGGGTATGTCCAGCAGAAGCTGGCCGAGCGCGGCCGGATCATGCACCTGCGCCACCAACTGGCAGAACTGATGCAGATCCTGCAAACCTGGGCGCAGGCACAGGCGCCCCTGAGCCAGCTGCCGCAATTGCCGGCGTTTCCCTGGCTGCTGCGTTTTTACCAGTGTGATCGGCATGGCACGCAACTGACGCCCAATTTCGAATGGCACCAGGGTGCCTGGCAAGCCGACAGCCGCTACCTGGGACATAACTGGTCATGGCGCCCGTACTTCTATCATCTGCTCGCCGAGGGCTGGGAGGAGCGGCGCTTGAGCCTGTCATCAACCTATCGCGACGCCACCACCAACCAATACTGCCTGACGGCCGGACAATTCTTTGATAATGGTCAGCGCCTGCTGTTAATCGATATCGACGCCGTCGGCCTGTAGTTTTTCGCTTGCGCAGGCCTGGCTGAACCGGGAAGCTGGGCGACGTCATTCACCGCACGGAGAGTACCCGCCTTGGATTGGCCCACCCTGCTAACCCGCGAACGTCTTGGAAAACCCCTGCACAGCCCGGAAGAACTGGGCCGCAGCCCCTTTCACAAAGACCACGACCGCATCATCTTTTCCGGCGCGTTTCGCCGCCTGGGCCGCAAGACCCAAGTGCACCCGGTGACCAGCAACGATCACATCCACACTCGGCTGACCCACTCCCTGGAAGTCAGTTGCGTGGGCCGGTCCCTGGGCATGCGTGTGGGTGAGACGATCCGCAGCGCCCTGCCCGACTGGTGCGACCCGAGTGACCTGGGCATGGTGGTGCAGTCGGCCTGCCTGGCCCACGACATCGGCAATCCACCCTTCGGCCACTCTGGTGAAGACGCGATCCGGCATTGGTTCCAACAGGCTTCCGGACGTGGCTGGCTGGATGACATGAGCAGCGCCGAGCGCAATGACTTCCTCAATTTCGAAGGCAATGCCCAGGGTTTCCGGGTGCTCACCCAACTGGAATACCACCAGTTCGATGGCGGCACCCGGCTCACCTACGCCACCTTGGGCACCTACCTGAAATACCCCTGGACTGCCCGGCACGCCGACTCCCTGGGCTACAAGAAGCACAAGTTCGGCTGCTACCAGAGCGAGTTGCCGATTCTCGAACAGATCGCCCAGAAACTCGGCTTGCCGCAACTGGAAGAGCAACGCTGGGCCCGCCACCCGCTGGTGTACCTGATGGAGGCTGCCGACGATATCTGTTACGCGCTGATCGACCTTGAAGACGGCCTGGAAATGGAGCTGCTGGAATACGCCGAGGTCGAGTCATTGCTGCTGGACCTGGTGGGCGACGACTTACCGCAAACCTATCGGCAGCTCGGCCCGCTGGACTCCCGGCGACGCAAGCTGGCGATTCTGCGGGGCAAGGCCATCGAGCACCTGACCAATGCCGCGGCCCGGGCGTTCGTCGAGCAACAGGACGCCTTGCTGGCCGGTACCCTGCCGGGAGACCTGGTGGAACACATGCACGGCCCGGCCAAGCGCTGCGTGCTGGATGCCAAGGACATGGCCCGCAAGAAAATCTTCCAGGACAAGCGCAAGACCCTGCATGAAATCGGCGCCTACACCACCCTGGAAATCCTCTTGAACGCCTTCTGCGGTGCGGCCCTGGAACAACATGGCGGGCGTACTCCGTCGTTCAAGAACCGGCGCATCCTCGACCTGCTGGGCAACAGTGCCCCCGACCCGTCGTGGTCATTACACGCCTCGTTCCTGCGCATGATCGACTTCATCGCCGGTATGACCGACAGCTACGCCAGTGAGATGGCCCGCGAAATGACCGGACGCTCCAGCCCGCAATGAAGCAGAGCCCTGGCTTATGGCCAGGGCCACCTTTCAAAGAATCGCCCTACGCACGGAACAGAGCGGCCTGATCGAAGTTCTTCCCCGCCGCAATGAATAATCGCGCGCCCTGATCGCAGTCTTTCGAACTGTTCCTACGCCCGATAGCTGACGGGCCCATTAACTTCTTACTACACGCCCTGGCGGAGCGTCTTCAGGGCACTTGCCCCTTTCATGGAAAAAACCATGCACGAACAACTTCGTATCCTGTTGGTGGAGGATCATCCTTTTCAATTGCTGGCGACCCAATGTTTGTTACGAAACTATGGTTACCACGACCTGGCCCTCGCTGAAAATGCCGAACAGGCCATTCGACAGATGACACAAACCGCACTGCCATTCGATATTCTGCTGTGTGATCAATGCTTGCCAGACCTGCCCGGGCTGGAGTTGATTGAAATCGCCCACCGCAGAGGCTTTATAAGGTCCGCGATCTTGCTCAGCGGCCTGCCCGTGAATGAACTGGAAAACCTGAAGGCTCAGGCATACCAGCGTAACTTTCCGTTACTTGGCTACTTGCCGAAGCCGTTGAGCGCCATTGAGTTGAGCGAACTCATACGCCAATTGCCCCTTCCGCGCTCAACAAAAAAGTAGGAAGTTAAACGCCTGAGCCATACGAAAAACCCTATTTATAAAACCGTCCACCCACTGCCACTTACTTTTAAATTTCAGCCACGCAAAACTCTTGCACCCCAACAACAAATACCTCACGAAGCGTAATCCTTTGCTTTTTTTAATGTAGGAACATTCTTGTTTTACGTTTGTTCCACATCAAGTTCATCCTCCTTCATTGCCATGTGAGCTAATGTGCCGACTTTATTTGCGCTTGTATGGGATTTGATTATGAACTCAGTTTTTATTATCGACGACCACCCTGTTATCCGGCTTGCCATTCGAATGTTGTTAGAACACGAGGGCTATAAAGTTGTTGGAGAAGCCGATAACGGATGTGATGCGATACAAAAGGTCAAGGAGTGCCAGCCGGACCTCATCATCCTTGATATCGGGATTCCGAAACTCGACGGCCTGGAAGTACTGTGCCGGTTCAACGCAATGAGTACCTCGACCAAGACGTTGATCCTGACGGCCCAGACCCCCAAGCTCTTTGCCACTCGGTGCATGCGCTCCGGCGCCGATGGTTATGTCTGCAAGGAAGGCGACCTGAGTGAACTGCTCAGTGCCATCAGGGCAGTCTTGTCAGGTTACAACTACTTCCCGAGCCAGGCCCTTAATGGCAACAACAATGAAACAGATTGCAACGAAGAGCTTGAACTTTTCAAAGTGGTCAATGATCGCGAACTCATGGTATTACAACTTTTTGCCCAGGGCCGGACAAACAAGGAAATAGCCAAAGGCATGTTCCTTAGTAACAAAACCGTCAGTACGTACAAAAAAAGGCTCATGCAAAAACTAAAAGCCAAATCCTTGGTAGAACTTATCGAGATGGCAAAACGTAACGCGCTAGTGTGAGAAATCGGATGCCCAGGCGTATAAAGGACTATCTAATCATTTTGAGTATCGGGGTATGCCTCAGCACTTCCGTGCCTGCCGAACAACCGGTTCCCGAGCAATATGCACTGCTGGGGCGTGCGGGTGCCGTTCAACTCGACACCCCCTTGAACAAGACACAACGCCAGTGGCTGCAAAACAAGCGGGAATTGATACTGGGCACCTCCGGGCCCGACTACCCGCCCTTCGACATCACCTCCAGCGGGCGTGACTATGAAGGGCTGACTGCCGATTACGCCGGCCTGGTGGCCAAAACGCTGGCAATACCGCTGACGGTGTTGCGCTACTCCACCCGAGAGGCCGCGATCCAGGCGCTGGAAAACGGCGAGATCGACTTTCTCGGATCGTCCAACGGTTTTGAAGCGGCAAATCCGGACATCGTCCTGTCATTGCCCTACGCGGTGGACCAGCCGGTACTGGTCACCCGCGAAGGCGAAAACCGCAACCTGAGCGACGGCCTGGCAGGCCTGCGCCTGAGTCTTGTCTATCACTACCTGCCCATGGACGAGGTCCAGGCGCTGTATCCAAAAGCAACCATCCACGCCTACCCGTCCTATCAAAATGCCTTGAACGCGGTGGCGTTCGACCAGGCTGACGTCTTCCTGGGCGACACCATTTCCACTCACTACATGATCAACAAGGGCTACCTGAGAAATATCCGCATGGCCAACTTCGGCAAGCACGAGGCGCACGGTTTCAGCTTCGCCTTGCGCAAGGACCAGCCTATTCTCCTGAGCATCGTCGACTCGGTGCTCGACGGCGTATCGACCTATGAACGCGACAGCATCGCCAAACGCTGGAGCGCCGGCAGCGACATCCTGCTGACCGACCGCAAGCTGCAACTGACCCTGCGCGAAGAACGCTGGCTCAAGGAAAACCCGGTGGTGAAGGTCGTCGTCAACGAAACCTTCGCCCCACTCACATTCTTTGATACCGATGGCAACTTCCGGGGCGTCACCGCCGACCTGCTTGAGCTGATCCGGCTGCGAACCGGCCTGCGCTTCGAGATTCAACACGTGCGCGACGTCTCCAGCATGATCAATCTGGTCCACTCCGGCGCTGCCGACATCATCGGCGCCATCACGCCGAGTACCGGGCGCGAGTCCCTGCTGACCTTCAGCCGACCCTATCTGGAAAACTCCTACGTTCTGCTGACACGCAAAGAGACGGGGGCGCCCGCCAGCCTTCAACAGATGGCCGGCACGCGCCTGGCGATCACCCAGGGCAATCCGCTGGAAAAGTTCCTGCGCCAGGAATTTGCCCGGATCACCCTGGTGGAAGCCGGTGATACCTTCAAGGCATCCGAATTATTGGTGCAGGGACAGGTAGAAGGTGCCGTGACCCCCTTGGTGATCGCCAACTACTTCCTCTCGTCACCGGTGTTCCAGGATAAATTGCAGATCAGTTCCAGCATCGGCACGCTGCCAGCCACGTTTGCCCTGGCAACGTCCCGTCACGCCATCGAGCTGAGTTCGATCCTCGACAAGGCGCTGCTCAGTATTGCGCCGGATGAGTTGACGGCCATCAATAGCCGCTGGCGTGGCTACAACGCCGCATCCGATGGTTACTGGCGCAACTATCATCGCCTGATCGCCCAGATCATCATCGGCACCGGGCTGCTGTTGTTGATTTCCCTGACGTGGAACGGCTATCTGCAGCGCCAGATCAAACATCGGAAGCTGGCCGAGCGCGCCCTGAGTGACCAGTTCGAATTCATGCGGGCGCTGGTCAATGAAACGCCGCATCCGATCTACGTACGTGACCACAACGGTTTCCTGCAGACCTGCAACGACAGCTACCTGCAAACGTTCGACGTCAAGCGCGCAGACGTCATTGGCAAGAGCATCACCCAGATGGGCATGGCCCTTGAGACGGAAGCGGCTCAATACCATGCCGACTATCAACAGGTCGTGGCCGAAGGCAAACCACTGATCCTTGATCGCACCCTGCATGTTCACGGAAAAAAACTCACGATCTATCACTGGATCCTTCCGTACCGCGACTCCATGGGCGAGGTGCAGGGCATCATCGGCGGCTGGATCGATATCAGTGAAAGGCGCCAACTGTTCGATGAACTTCGCGCTGCCAAGGAACGCGCTGACGAGGCCAACCGCGCCAAGAGCACGTTCCTGGCGACCATGAGCCACGAAATCCGCACCCCCATGAATGCGGTGATTGGCATGCTCGAGCTGACACTCAAGCGTGCCGACCAGGGGCATCTGGATCGCCCCGCCATCGAGGTGGCCTACAACTCGGCCAAGGACCTGCTGGAGCTGATCGGCGACATTCTGGACATCGCACGCATCGAATCCGGTCGGCTGAGCCTGGCCCCGGAAAGGGTCAACCTGCGGGAGGTGATCGAGTCAGTGGTCCGCGTGTTCGATGGCCTGGCGCGCCAGAAAACCCTGAGCCTGGCGCTGGAGTTCACCCCCGATGTCGACGGCACCGACGTACTGATCGACCCCTTGCGGTTCAAGCAGGTGCTGTCGAACCTGGTGAGCAACGCGATCAAGTTCACTGAGCGCGGGCAGGTAAAGATCAAGGTGCACCTGAAGGAGACCGGGCAACCCCAACAGATCGAGATGAAACTGGTGGTGGAGGACACCGGCATCGGGATCAACCGTGAAGACCAGCTACGCCTGTTCGAGCCTTTTGCCCAAGCCGACAACTCCGGGCACCTGGCCCGGAGCGGCGCGGGCCTGGGCCTGGTGATTTGTCGCAGCCTGTGCGCGATGATGGGCGGCCAATTGAGCCTGAGCAGCGTACCCATGGTGGGCACCCAGGTACACGTCAGCCTGACGATGACCAGCCTGCAGCCGGTCAAGGCCGTCGACAAACTGGAGCCTGCCGCGACCACGCCGGCGCCGGTTCTCAATGTACTGGTGGTGGACGACCACCCGGCCAACCGCTTGCTCATGTGCCAGCAACTGGGCTTTCTCGGCCATCAGTTCACCGCCGCGCATCATGGGGCTGCCGGGTTCCAGGCGTGGCGCCAGGAACATTTCGACCTGGTCATCGCCGACTGCAATATGCCGATCATGAATGGCTACGAGTTGAGTCGTTCCATTCGCGAGTATGAGCAGCGCGAGCAAAAAGCACCGTGTGTGATACTCGGTTTCACTGCCAATGCCCAACCGGAGGAGAAACAACGCTGCTTCGACGCGGGCATGAATGATTGCCTGTTCAAACCCATCAGCCTCACTGCGCTGGAGCAGCATCTGGCGCAAGTCGACCCGCTCCCCACCCGCAACGCGTTTGCCCTTCAAAGCCTGGACGCGATGACAGGCGGCGACCCAGAGTTGAGCCGCCGGTTGCTTGAAGAATTGCTCAACAGCAGCCGGCATGATCGGGTCGACCTGATGGCCCTGCTGGCCCGGCAAGCCTCTGCCAACGACATGATCGACCAGGCCCACAAAATCAAGGGCGCCGCCCGGATCATCCAGGCCAATACCCTGTCCGGGCAATGCGAAGCGTTGGAACTGGCATGTGGCGAACGCGACAATCCACACGTGATCGAGGCAGGCATCAAGGCAATAGAGAAATCCATGCTTGAGCTGGAGAGGATGTTACAGATGCAACTGGACGTGCTGGGCCGTCTGTAGGAACGAGCTTGCTCGCTCCTACAGGAGGGTCAGCCCATCAGCAATCGGTCAACCGCAGGAAAATCGCCGCCAACTGCTCGATGCCGGCCTGATCCTGCGGGGTAAACCGCGACAGCGATGGACTGTCCAGATCCAGTACGCCAATCAGGCGCCCTTCCTTGACCAGCGGAACCACCAGTTCGCTGTTCGAGGCGCTGTCACAAGCAATATGCCCAGGGAACGCGTGCACGTCTTCCACCCGCTGGGTTTGCCGCGAGGCCGCAGCCGCGCCGCACACACCGCGGCCAAACGGAATGCGCACACAGGCAATCTGCCCCTGGAACGGCCCAAGCACCAACTCTTCATTGCGGTTGAGGTAGAAGCCCGCCCAGTTCAAATCGTCCAGCTGATTGAACAGGAACGCGGAAAACTGTGCCGCATTGGCAATGAAATCCCGCTCATCCGCCAGCAAGGATTCCAGCTGCGCGTGGAGCATGGCGTAACCATCAAGGCCGGTGCCGGCCTGTTGCAAATCGATCATGGTTGACGCTCCAGTAATTTGAGGCCCACCCAATAGCGGGCGAACTGATAGGCACAACGACCGTTGCGATTGCCACGCCCGGTTGCCCAGCGCACCGCGAGGATGTCCAGCGCTTCATCACGCTGCCACTGCAAACCGGCCTTGCTCGCCAACTCACCGATCCAGTGCTCGACCACATCCAGGAAGTGCTCCTGGTTGAACGGGTAAAACGACAGCCACAGGCCGAAACGGTCAGACAGGGCGATCTTGTCCTCCACCGCTTCGTTGGGGTGCAGTTCACCGTCTATGTTCTTCCAGTTTTCATTATCACTCTGGTTTTCGGGCACCAGGTGACGACGGTTGGAGGTGGCGTATAACAAGACGTTTTCCGGTGCCTGCTCCAGGGAGCCGTCGAGTACGCTCTTGAGCACGCGGTAATCACTCTCACCGGCCTCGAAGGACAGGTCGTCGCAGAACAGCACAAACCGCTGTGGCAATTTGATCAGTTGCTCAACCACCCGCGGCAGATCCGCCAGATGATCGCGTTCGATCTCGATCAGGCGCAATCCGGCCTTGGCATGCTGGGCCAGCAAGGCCCGCACCATGGACGATTTACCGGTGCCGCGCGAGCCCCAGAGCAACGCATGGTTAGCCGGCAAACCCTCGAGAAACTGCTGGGTGTTGCGGGCCAATTGTTCGCGCTGTTTATCCACACCGATCAAGTCGGACAGGCGCATGTCCAGGCTGACTTCCAGCGGCAACAAAAAGCCGCTGCGGCCTTCGCGCTGCCAACGGGCAGCCAGGCAATGGTTCCAGTCAACGGCTTCGCGCGGGGCAGGCAAAAGGGGTTCCAGGCGAGCAAGCACCGCATCGGCACGCTCAAGAAAGGCATTCAATCGAGAATCCACGACTATTCCTCTGGCAAGTTCTTGTAAAAGATGGCGTATTGGCAACCCTGAGGCAGACCGTGCAGGGCTGCACCGAATAAAATCGATTCATGCCGGGCAAGTTTGAGCCTGTGGATGTTCAGCTATGCTTGCCGGGCGAAAGGAAACGTAAAGTGGTACAGCACCCGATGGATATCAAGTTCGCCCACCGCTTGTCTTATAAACAAGCCAGACTGACAGTGCTGGTCGGATTCGTCTTGGGAACCTTGCTCAGCCTGATACAGATTGGGATTGATTATGCCAGCGAAGACGCTTCCATCAACCGTGAAATACGTGCGCTGATTGAAATCAGCCATAACCCGGCTTCGCGCATCGCCTATAACATCGACGCCGAACTCGCTCAGGAACTGACCCTGGGCCTGTTGCACTCCCCTGCCATCACCCGTGCACAACTGATCGACAACAACGGGTTGGTACTGGCCGATGTGCATCGCCCGCGCAAGGAAAGCACCTACCGCCCCATCAGCGACTTCCTGTTTGGCGCCAACCGTGAATTCGAAGACCGGTTGTACCTCACCCACATGCCGAATGACGCCCTCGGTGTGCTGCGGCTCGACGTCGACACCTACGCGTTCGGCAGCCGCTTCCTGCGCCGCGCCGAGATCACCCTGCTCAACGGATTCGCCCGCAGCCTGATCCTCACCGGGATTCTGTTGGCACTGTTCTACGTCATGCTGACCAAGCCGCTGGTGCGCATTATCCGCGAGCTGAGCTCCCGCAAGCACGAACGCCTGGACTGCCCGCCGGGGCACGAACACGACGAAATCGGGGTGTTGGTCAACGTCGCCAACCAACAGTTCGAAAACATGGAGACCGAAATCCAGCAACGTCGGCATGCCGAGAACCGCCTGACGGAATACCTCGGGCAACTGGAAGACATCGTTTCCGCGCGCACTACCGAACTCAAGGCCATCAACCACCGATTGACGTTGTCGAACGACGAGCTGGAAGCCGCGAAGATGACAGCCCTTGGCATGGCTCAGGCACGGGCGGCGTTCCTCGCCAACATGAGCCATGAAATCCGTACGCCACTCAACGGCCTGCTGGGGATGATCGCTCTCTCCCTCGACAGCCCGCTGAATGCCGAGCAACGCCAGCAGCTGTCGATCGCCCATGACTCGGGCAAAGTGCTGGTGGAATTGCTCAACGATATCCTCGACCTGTCCAAGTTCGACGCCGGCCAGTTGGAGCTGGAAAGCATCCCCTTCGATCTCGGCTCACTGGTGGAAGACACCGCCAACCTGCTCTCGCAAAACGCCGCGCCCAGTGTGGAGTTGACGTGCCTGATCGACCCGCAGTTTCCCGCACAGGTGCTGGGCGACCCGACGCGGGTACGGCAGATTGTCAGCAACCTGCTGTCCAACGCCCTGAAATTCACGCGCTTTGGCCGAGTGGACGTGCGCCTCAGCGCCCAGGCCGGCCGTGTCCGGATCGAGGTCTGCGACACCGGCATCGGGATCGCCCAGGACGCCCAGGTCAAAATCTTCCAGCCGTTCACCCAAGCCGGTGCGGGCATCACGCGTCAATTCGGCGGCACCGGCCTGGGCCTGGCACTGACCCACAATTTGTGCGAGGCCATGAAGGGCCGCCTGAGCATCAGTTCCGAGGCAGGCTTTGGCAGCCAGTTCTGCGCCGACCTGCCATTGCCGACGCATTTACCGGCTGCGCGCCTGGCACCTTTGGCAGGGGAAGTGATCGCGATCACCAGCACCAGCAGCGGCCTGGCTGAACTGCTCGACAGCCTGCTGCCGAGTTGGGGGCTGGCGCCGCGCTTCTATTCCATCGACGATGACTTGAGCGGGCAGAATCCCGACCTGCTGATCACCGACTGCCCCGAATGCCTGTTTCGCCTGCGCCCGGCGATCACCGCGCCGATCCTGTTGGTGACCGCCTACGGCAACTTCATGCCGAGTGAAGAAGTCGCAGCCCTGGCGCCTTTGCAGCAACAGGCCCGACCTCTCAGCCGCACGGCGCTGTACCAGATACTGCAACGCAACTTGCGCATCGATCCGGACCTGGTCCTTGACCTGATCCAGCTGGAAACCGGCCCCCTCGCTCACCGGGCGCGCATCCTGCTGGTGGAAGACAACCCGGTCAATCAACTGGTGGCCAAGGGCATGCTTGGCAAGCTTGGCTGCGAGGTGACCGTCGCCGCCCACGGTGGCGAAGCCCTCAAGCTGCTGGAAGAACACAGCTTCGACATGGTGCTGATGGACTGCAACATGCCGGTGATGGATGGCTATGAAGCCAGCCGGCAGATTCGCCGCAGCGGGCGCTGGCCGGACCTGCCGATTGTCGCCCTGACCGCCAACGCCATGTCCGAGGAACGCGAGCGCTGCCGGGCGGCAGGCATGAATGACTACCTGGCCAAGCCGTTTCGCCGGGAAGAACTCAAGACCTTGCTCGACCTGTGGGTGCCGACTACGACAAGTCTCTGACCTGGCGCAGTAACTCATCCAGGCCGTCACGCAAGGCATCAGCCTGGTTCAGATCAACTCCGCTGTCGCACAACAGCTGTGCCTTCAGCGGTTGCACCTGATCACGCAGGTGCCGGCCTTCATCCGTCAGGCTCAGGTGCACTTCGCGCTCATCCAGCGTACTGCGCTGACGCCGCACCAGCGCAAGCTGCTCCAGGCGCTTGAGCAGCGGCGTCAGCGTGCCGGAGTCCAGCAACAAGCGCTCGCCCAACGCCTTGACCGTAGGTTGTGGCAGGGCTGCCGCCTGCCATTCCCACAACACCAGCATCACCAGGTATTGCGGGTAGGTCAGGCCCAACCGGTCGAGCATCGGCTTGTAGGCCCGGGTGACTGCGCGGGAGGCGGCGTACAGCTTGAAGCACAGTTGGTCATCGAGGGCCAGGGACAGGTCGGTCATTTGAGCAGGGCTTCAATCTCTTGGGTCAGATCCTGGGGCTTGGTGGTAGGCGCAAAGCGCTTGACCACCTGGCCGTCGCGGCCGATCAGGAACTTGGTGAAGTTCCACTTGATGCCCTTGGAGCCCAGCAAACCCGGGGCCTGCTTTTTAAGCTGGACGAACAACGGATGCGCCTCGCTGCCGTTGACGTCGATCTTCTTGAACAGCGGGAAGCTGACACCAAAGTTCAGCTCGCAAAATTCCGAAATGGCGCCTTCGTTGCCCGGCTCCTGCTTGCCGAACTGGTTGCAGGGGAAACCCAACACCACCAGGCCCTGGTCCTTGTAGTGCTGCCAGAGTTCTTCAAGGCCCTTGTATTGCGGGGTGAAGCCGCATTTGCTGGCGGTGTTGACCACCAGAATCGCCTTGCCGGCGAAGTCGGCCAAGGTCTTTTGCTCACCCTTGATGGTGGTGCAAGGAATGCTCAGCAGGTTGTCGCTCATGGCAGTGCCTCGAAATAAACAGGAAGAACCAAAAGATAGTAGGCAATTCAATTGTGTGCAATTGAATTTCCCGGACTTATACCTGGATATAACGGCCGCTGCGGACGCAAAGGTCCGCAGCCGGCGCAGGGTCTAGCGTGGCACGAGGTCCAGGCACACCGAGTTGATGCAATACCGCAAGCCGGTCGGCGGCGGGCCATCCGGGAACACGTGGCCCAGGTGCGCATCGCACTTGGCACAGGTGACTTCGGTACGGATCATGCCGTGGCTGATGTCCCGAATCTCGACCATCGCCTGCTCGGCAATCGGCTCGTAGAAGCTGGGCCAGCCGCAGCCGGAATCAAACTTGGCCCTGGAATCGAACAGCGGCTCATTGCAGCAGATGCAGTGGTAAACGCCGTCGGTCTTGGTGCCGTTGTACTTGCCGCTGAACGGTCGCTCGGTGCCTTTGAGACGGCACACGTTGTACTGCTCCGGGTCGAGCATGGCTTTCCATTCATCAACGGTTTTCTGCAACTTTTCCATCGGTACACCTCGGCAACTGAAAAAGCCTGATCTGTGTCTTTTCCATGGATCAGGCGGCACGTATGATTGCGCCTCTTCAAAGCGCCAGTCTGGCACCCGCGTTACCGGCATTCAAACGTATTTATGGGTCAGGCCAACGCAGGATTCTCAGCACGGTAGTCTTCACACCGTCTGGATCGTTCATTTTCAGGATCACATCGCCATGCAGGTCAGCAAATCGAACAAGCTCGCCAACGTCTGCTACGACATTCGCGGCCCAGTGCTCAAGCACGCCAAACGCCTGGAAGAGGAAGGCCATCGCATCCTCAAGCTGAACATTGGCAACCCGGCACCCTTTGGTTTCGAAGCGCCGGACGAAATCCTCCAGGACGTGATCCGCAACCTGCCGACCGCCCAGGGCTACAGCGACTCCAAAGGCCTGTTCAGCGCGCGCAAGGCGGTCATGCAGTACTACCAGCAAAAGCAGGTTGAAGGTGTCGGCATTGAAGACATCTACCTGGGCAACGGCGTTTCCGAACTGATCGTCATGTCCATGCAGGCCCTGCTCAACAATGGCGACGAAGTGCTGGTGCCGGCGCCCGACTACCCGCTGTGGACCGCTGCCGTGACGCTGGCCGGCGGCCATCCGGTGCATTACCTGTGTGACGAGGGCGCCGACTGGTTCCCGGACCTGGCCGACATCAAGGCCAAGATCACCCCGAACACCAAAGCCCTGGTGATCATCAACCCGAACAACCCCACCGGCGCGGTGTATTCCAAGGAAGTATTGCTGGGCATGCTCGAACTGGCCCGCCAGCACAACCTGGTGGTGTTCTCCGACGAGATCTACGACAAGATCCTGTACGACGACGCCGTGCACATCTGCACCGCTTCCCTGGCCCCGGACCTGTTGTGCCTGACCTTCAACGGCCTGTCGAAATCCTACCGGGTGGCGGGCTTCCGTTCCGGCTGGATCGCGATCTCCGGTCCCAAGCACAATGCCCAAAGCTACATCGAAGGCATCGACATGCTGGCCAACATGCGCCTGTGTGCCAACGTGCCGAGCCAGCACGCCATCCAGACCGCACTGGGCGGCTACCAGAGCATCAACGACCTGGTGCTGCCACAAGGCCGCCTGCTGGAGCAACGCAACCGTACCTGGGAACTGCTGAACGCGATTCCGGGTGTCAGCTGCGTCAAACCCATGGGCGCGCTGTACGCCTTCCCGCGGATCGACCCGAAAGTGTGCCCGATCCTCAACGACGAGAAGTTCGTGCTCGACCTGTTGCTGTCGGAAAAGCTGCTGGTGGTCCAGGGCACGGCGTTCAACTGGCCGTGGCCGGATCACTTCCGGGTGGTCACCTTGCCGCGGGTGGATGACCTGGAGATGGCCATCGGTCGTATCGGCCATTTCCTGAAGTCCTATCGCCAGTAACGAACATTGCGCCGTACGGCCCACTCGCGGTCGTACGGCGATTATCTGGCAACACTTCTCTGCCCTGTGCAGGCCCCTGCACCTTTTACACTTACCGGTTCGCCCCTTGTTCCGGCATCACCCTATAATTACAGGGCCGCAAGGCAATGGAGCGGAACGCCCGGGCCACCCATAGCTTCGGAAATTCCCTTCAAGGCTCTACATTCAAGCTGTAGGACACAGTTTGAAATAGTCCCTCGGTTGAATAGCCCCATGCCGCACCTTATATACCCCGCAGTACGCGACATATTAAGCATGAGGAGAATTCTACAACCATGATGCGCATTCTGCTGTTCTTGGCCACTAACCTGGCGGTCGTGCTGATTGCCAGCATCACGCTGAGCCTTTTCGGCTTCAATGGGATCATGGCGGCCAACGGGGTTGATCTGAACCTCAATCAGCTGCTGATCTTCTGTGCGGTCTTTGGTTTCGCCGGTTCGATTTTCTCGCTGTTCATCTCCAAGTGGATGGCGAAGATGAGCACCAGCACCCAGATCATCACCCAGCCACGTACCCGGCATGAGCAATGGCTGCTGCAAACCGTCGAGCAACTGTCCCGCGAAGCCGGGATCAAGATGCCCGAAGTCGGGATCTTCCCGGCCTATGAAGCCAACGCCTTTGCCACCGGCTGGAACAAGAACGACGCGTTGGTAGCCGTCAGCCAGGGCTTGCTGGAGCGGTTCTCGCCCGACGAGATCAAGGCGGTGCTGGCCCACGAGATCGGCCACGTCGCCAACGGTGACATGGTCACCCTGGCACTGGTGCAGGGCGTGGTGAACACCTTCGTGATGTTCTTCGCGCGGATCATCGGCAACTTTGTCGACAAGGTGATCTTCAAGAACGAACAGGGCCAAGGCATGGCCTACTACGTGGCGACCATCTTCGCCGAACTGGTGCTGGGCTTCCTCGCCAGCTCGATCGTGATGTGGTTCTCACGCAAACGGGAGTTCCGCGCAGACGAAGCCGGTGCACGCCTGGCCGGTACCGGCGCCATGATCAGCGCCCTGCAACACCTGCGCTCCGAACAGGGCTTGCCGGTGCACATGCCGAACACCCTGACGGCCTTTGGCATCAACGGTGGCATCAAGCAGGGCATGGCTCGCCTGTTCATGAGCCACCCACCGCTGGAAGAGCGGATTGACGCACTGCGTCGTCGCGGCTGACAGCGACAAGAAGAAGGGGCGATTCAATCGCCCCTTTTTTGTGGGCGCGATTCAGCCCTTGGCCAACCGATAAACCCGCTCGTCCAGGCGTGTGACCCCCTCCTGAACAAACTTCCAGCTGTCGTCCAGAATGTCCTGCTCCTCCATTACCTCCAGGCTCCACTGCGCGCCGAGCAGCAACTTCACTTCCTCGTGGCTCACCGCAAATGGCGGGCCGGCCTTTTGCGTCTGTTCATAGTCGAGGGTGATCAACAGGCCGCGACTGCCTCCGACCATGATCCCGCTCAAATGCGCGGCATACCGCGCCCGCATCAACGGTGGCAAGGCAATCAACGCCGCACGATCGTAAAGCGCTGTGCAATCAACCACGGCCCCGGCATCCAGCGCGAAGAAATCCCCGCACCACAGTTCGATGGAGCCCGCCTGGAAGACCTTGAAAGCGCCGCGCTGGCTAACCTGCGGCGTCAGCTCCTGCTCGCGGAAGAACTCTTCAACGGCCTTTTCCGACAGCTCAACCCCCACCACCCGATGCCCGATGCTCGCCAGCCACACCAGGTCCAGGCTCTTGCCGCACAACGGCACCAGCACCTGCGCCCCGCTCGCCACGCCCAGATCGGGCCAGTGGCGTAGCAGGTAAGGATTCACCTCGGGTAGATGGAAACCCGTCTGATTGCGCGCCCAACGCTCATGCCAAAATCCAGGTTCCATGATTCACCCTAAAACTTGATCAAATAGCGCTAAAACTTATATTAGATTTAGATCAATGATCTGATTGAAGATGGTCCCATCTTAACCCTCAGGACCCTACTCATGCTTCCCAGCCTGTTTATCTCCCACGGTTCGCCCATGCTTGCCCTGCAACCCGGTGCCAGCGGCCCGGTCCTCAAGCGCCTGGCCGCCGAGCTGCCACGACCCAAGGCCATTGTGGTGGTCTCGGCACACTGGGAAAGCCAGGGTTTGCTCGTGACAGGCAGCGCGGCCCCCGAGACCTGGCACGACTTCGGCGGCTTCCCCCGGGAATTGTTTGCCGTGCAGTACCCGGCCCCCGGTGACCCGCAGCTGGCCACCCAAATCGTGCAATTGCTCAAGGCTGATGGCCTGGAGGCGCGCCTTGATGACCAGCGCCCCTTCGACCACGGCACTTGGGTACCCCTGTCGCTGATGTACCCGGCTGCCGATATCCCGGTGGTGCAGGTGTCGCTGCCAAGCCGCATGGGCCCTGCCCTGCAAACCCGCGTCGGGCACGCACTGGCGAGCCTGCGGGAACAAGACGTGCTGCTGATCGGCTCCGGCAGCATCACCCATAACCTGGGCGAACTGGACTGGCACGCCGGGCCGGAAAGCATCGAGCCCTGGGCGCGGGACTTTCGCGACTGGATGGTCAGCAAACTGGCAGCCAACGATGAAGCCGCGTTGCACGACTATCGCCGCCAGGCCCCCCATGCCGTGCGTAGTCATCCCAGTGATGAGCATCTGCTGCCGCTGTATTTCGCCCGGGGCGCCGGCGGAGAATTCAGCACCGCCCACCAAGGCTTCACCCTGGGCGCGCTGGGCATGGATATCTATCGTTTCGCTTGATTGCAGGCAAAAAAAATCCCCGAACCAGTCGGGGATTTTTTATGTTCGATCAATCAGCCCAGGGGCGGATCAATCTTCGCGGTAGCGACGCAGCTTCAACTGCTTACCGGCAACGCGAGTGTCCTTCAGCTTGGTCAGGAGTTTCTCCAGACCATCTTCCGGCAGCTCCACCAGGGAGAAGCTGTCACGCACCTGGATGCGACCGATCGCTTCACGTGCCAGGCCACCCTCATTGAGGATAGCGCCCAGCAGGTTCTTGGCGGCGATACCATCACGCGCGCCCAGCGCGGTACGGCAGCGAGCACGGCCTTCAGCCAATGGAACCGGAGCACGACGCTCACGATCACCACGGTCCGGACGGTCACCGGTACGCTCTGGACGATCACCGCGCGGGGCGTTGTTCGGTACCAGTGGGCGTTCTTTCTCGATGGCAGCCAGGGTCAGGGCCTGACCGTTGGTAGCCTTGCGCAGCAGGGCTGCAGCCAGGGCACGCGGGGTGCAACCGATATCGGCAGTCAGGCGGTCCAGCAGGTCGCCATGGGTCGATTCAGCGTCAGCCACCAGCGGCGACAGGCTGTTGGTCAGCTTCTTGATGCGGGCATCGAGAACGGCCTGGGCATCCGGCAGGCGGACTTCGGCAACTTTCTGACCGGTTACACGCTCGATCACTTGCAGCATGCGGCGCTCACGTGGAGTCACCAGCAGCAGTGCACGACCTTCGCGACCCGCACGGCCGGTACGGCCGATACGGTGAACGTAGGACTCCGGATCGTAAGGCATGTCAACGTTGAACACGTGGGTGATACGTGGAACGTCGAGGCCACGGGCAGCAACGTCGGTCGCCACAACGATGTCCAGACGGCCATCCTTGAGGGAGTCGATCACACGCTCACGCTGGTTCTGGGCAATGTCACCGTTCAGCGCAGCGGCTTTGTAGCCTTTGGCTTCCAGGGCGCTGGCCAGGTCCAGGGTCGCTTGCTTGGTGCGCACGAACATGATCAGGGCGTCGAAGTCTTCGACTTCCAGCAGGCTCAATACAGCCGAGGTCTTCTGGTCAGCGTGAACCAACAGGTGAGCCTGTTCGATCGCAGTAACGGTCTGAGTCTTGGTCTGGATCTTCACGTGTTGCGGATCGCGCAGATGGCGTTCGGCAATGGCACGGATCGACTGTGGCAGGGTAGCCGAGAACAGTACGGTCTGACGGGTCGCTGGCAGCGCCTTGAAGATGACTTCCAGGTCGTCCATGAAGCCCAGCTTGAGCATTTCGTCAGCTTCGTCCAGAACCAGGTGGTTCACGGTCGACAGCACTTTTTCGTCGCGACGCAGGTGGTCGCACAGACGGCCCGGAGTGGCGACAACGATCTGTGCGCCGTTACGGATTGCTTTCAGTTGTGGGCCCATAGGCGCGCCGCCGTAAACGGCCACAACGGTAACGCCCGGCATTTGCTTGGCGTAGGTTTCGAAAGCGGTTGCTACTTGCAGCGCCAACTCACGGGTTGGCGCCAGGATCAGGGCTTGCGGCTCGCGCTTGGCAGGATCGATGCAGTGCAGGATTGGCAGGGCGAACGCGGCGGTTTTACCGGTACCGGTTTGCGCTTGGCCAATCATGTCTTGGCCGGCCATGATGATCGGGATCGATTGCTGCTGAATAGCCGAAGGTTCTTCGTAGCCAGTCGCGATGACGGCAGCAAGAATATTCGGGTTAAGATTAAAAGCGGCGAAGCCGCCGGTTTCCTGGGTCATGGGTCTGCCTCTAAGTGCATCCGCAAAGACCCATGCTCCAAAGCTGCGCATGCCGTGTTGAGACTCAAGAGTCGCCCTGGCTGCTTTGTCGGCGGGGATTTGCGAAAACGAATGAATGAAAAAGATTCGTCAAGGAAGAGTCCGCTGTGCGGACGTGCAGCCGAAGCTGACTTCGGGGAATTGCGCTACCTAAACGCGGCCCGGTTAAAGGCCGGCGCGCACTATACCGGAAATCGCTGAAAAAGGGAGCTTTTTTTATCGGAAAACCCAGGTGAACGGCTCTGCATCAAAGGCTTTGCGCATCCGGGCGCCAGGGTCTATTTTTCAAAGGCCCGGCCCTGTTGGTCATGACGCTTAAACGGTTCACCCTGAACAGCGGGCCCTTCGGTCCGAAACCTCCCTTTGCGCCCGAGGGCACACGCCATGAACCCAGCCACCAGCAGCCGCGTCAGCCGTGAACAGCAGGGCCATATCCTGTTACTGGGCCTGGATCGCGTGGCCAAGCGCAATGCGTTCGACCTGGAATTGCTCAATGAGTTGAGCCTGGCGTATGGCGAATTTGATCGCAATGAGGAAGCGCGGGTGGCCATTGTCTTTGGGCATGGCGACCACTTTACCGCCGGGCTGGACCTGGCCAATGTGGGCCCGACCATGGCACAAGGCTGGCAGCCGCCGTTGGGTGGTTGTGATCCGTGGGGTGTTTTCGCGGGGCCCCGGGTGAGCAAGCCGGTGATTGTCGCGGCCCAGGGTTATTGCCTGACCATCGGGATCGAGCTGATGCTGGCGGCGGATATCAACCTGTGCGCCAGCAACACTCGCTTTGCGCAGATGGAAGTGCAGCGTGGGATCTTTCCTTTTGGGGGCGCGACGTTGCGGTTTCATCAGATTGCCGGGTGGGGGAACGCCATGCGCTGGTTGCTCACGGGGGATGAATTTGATGCCCATGAGGCGCTGCGGTTGGGGTTGGTGCAGGAGGTGATGGCCAGCGAGGATTTGCTGCCCCGGGCGGTGGCGCTGGCAAACCGCATTGCACAGCAGGCGCCGCTGGGGGTGCAGGCCACGCTGATGTCGGCGCGACAGGCCAGGATTGAGGGGGAGACCGCGGCGGCGGCCGGGTTGCCGGTGTTGGTGGAGAAACTGTTGAACAGTGAGGATGCCAAGGAGGGCGTACGGGCGATGGTCGAGAAGCGGCCCGGGGTGTTTAAAGGCTGTTGATCGGGGCTTGGGGCGGGGTACATATCCGTTTTTTTGGTTATGGCTTCTATTGGTTCCGCTCTTACAGCGGGTCACTTTTGAAAGGAGCCCAAAAGTAACCAAAAGGCTCTTGCCCCACCACTCGGCACCTCGCCTAGGCTCGGTGTGCCCTCACTCCGGCAGCACGAAGCGGGCCGCCGCGACGGGGCGTCCCTGCCCCGTCGCGGCTAAACCGGCGTCCTGCCGGTTTACCCGCTCCGTACTACCTGCGTTCGGCCAGCGTGGTTTAACGGGGCGCCTAAGATCAAGATCAACAGCAGATCAACAGCACAGCGGCCTACAGGCCGGCTTGAGTGGTGTGAAGCAAAGGCAACATCAAGATCAAAATCTACAGCGGGCACGGTCAAATGTGGGAGCTGGCTTGCCTGCGATGACATCGCCTCGGTGTACCTGAGAGACCGAGTTGTCTGCATCGCAGGCAAGCCAGCTCCCACAGAAAAGCAGAGCTGCATCCGTTTCAGATTTGGTTTTCGCTTTGGCTTTGGCTTTTGATCTGGCTTCTACCACTCAAGCCGGCCTGTAGGCCGCTGTGCTCTTGCTTTTGATCTTGATCTGGCTCTGACTGCCCCACTCAGCCCGAGGCCGAACGCAGGGATTGAGGAGCGGGTAAACCGGCAGGACGCCGGTTTAGCCGCGACGGGGCAGGGACGCCCCGTCGCGGCGGCCCGCGGAGCAATGCCGGAGTGAGGGAACACCGAGCCTAGGCGAGGTGCCGACAGGCGGGGCAGAGCCCTTTGCTTACTTTGGGGCTTTTCCAAAGTGAGTCGCTGTAAGAGCGAAACCATAAGCCGCCGTTACCCAAATAACGGATATGTACACCCCCAAAAACCTAAGTAGCCGGCCGAATCGCCTTAATCAGCGATTGCAGCGAATACCCCAACCGCGGCGCCAAGACCTCCGCCCGAGCCGACAACGCAGCCACATCAAGCCCCTGATCCAGATCCGCCGGCACCAGCAGAATCACATTCCCCTCCTTCACCGGCAGCTCCCAATAATGCCGGTGATACAACCCACGCAACAACGCCGCCCCCAACGGCTTGCCATCATCGGTAGCCCACTGATTAATCACCAGCCACCCACCAGGATTGAGCTTCTTCTGGCAGTTCTCCAGAAACGTCCAGGCCAGATGCCCCACCCCAGGACCAACATCCGTATACAGATCGACAAAAATCAGGTCCGCCGACTCCGCAGTGGGCAGTAACTCCAGGGCATCCCCAACGCGGATGTACAACCGAGGATCATCGTCCAACCCCAAAAACTCGATGGCCAGGCGCGGCACATCCGGCCGCAACTCGATGGCTTCAACATCGTCCAGAGGCAGAAACTTCAGGCACGCCTGGGTCAACGTCCCCGCCCCCAACCCAAGGAACAACGCACTCTCCGGCCGCTCATGGCACAACGCCCCAATCAACATCGCGCGGGTGTAGTCGTATTCCAGCCAACTCGGGTCGGCAGTAAACACGCAGCTCTGCTCGATGGCATCGCCAAACTCGAGAAAGCGGTAATCGGCCACTTCCAGCACGCGGATCATGCCGAAGTCATCATGGACCTCGGCCAGCAGGCGCTCGACGCGCTCCTCAGACATTGCAACTCCTAACGGCGTGCCAACGGGAAAGCCGGGATTGTGGGCGAACCGGCGGCAGCAGGTCACGTACTAATTGCTGATAACATGGCAGCCCCGACCGCAAATCACTCGAGTTCATGATGAGCCAACCCTGGAGCCCCGACAGCTGGCGCGCCCTGCCGATCCAGCAACAACCCCAGTACCCTGACGCTGCACACTTGTCGCAGGTCGAGCAAAACCTGGCGAGCTATCCGCCGCTGGTGTTTGCCGGCGAGGCCCGTGAGTTGCGCCGTCAGTTTGCCGAGGTGACCCAGGGTCGCGCGTTCCTGTTGCAAGGCGGCGATTGCGCGGAGAGTTTTGCCGAGTTCTCGGCGGCAAAAATTCGCGACACCTTCAAGGTGCTGCTGCAGATGGCGATTGTGATGACCTTCGCCGCCGGCTGCCCGGTGGTCAAGGTCGGGCGCATGGCCGGCCAGTTCGCCAAGCCGCGCTCTTCCAACGATGAAACCATCGACGGCGTCACCCTGCCCGCTTACCGCGGCGATATCGTCAACGGTATCGGCTTCGACGAAAAAAGCCGCGTGCCGGACCCGGACCGCCTGCTGCAGTCCTATCACCAGTCCACCGCCACCCTGAACCTGCTGCGAGCCTTTGCCCAGGGCGGTTTTGCCGACCTGCATCAGGTGCACAAGTGGAACCTGGACTTCATCGCCAACTCGGCCCTGGCCGAGAAGTACAGCCAACTGGCCGACCGTATCGACGAAACCCTGGCCTTCATGCGCGCCTGCGGCATGGACAGCTCACCGCAACTGCGCGAGACCAGTTTCTTCACCGCCCATGAGGCGCTGCTGCTCAACTACGAACAAGCCTTCGTGCGCCGCGACAGCCTGACCAACGACTACTACGACTGCTCGGCACACATGCTGTGGATTGGTGATCGTACCCGTCAACTGGACGGTGCCCACGTCGAATTCCTGCGCGGGGTGAACAACCCGATCGGGGTCAAGGTCGGTCCGAGCATGAACCCCGACGACCTGATCCGCCTGATCGACATCCTCAACCCGGACAACGATCCGGGCCGCCTGAACCTGATTGCGCGCATGGGCGCGAACAAGGTCGGCGACCACCTGCCGAACCTGATCCGCGCGGTACAGCGCGAAGGCAAGCAGGTGCTGTGGAGCTCCGACCCGATGCACGGCAACACCATCAAAGCCAGCAGCGGCTACAAGACCCGGGACTTCGCGCAGATCCTCAGCGAGGTGAAGGAATTCTTCCAGGTGCATGAAGCCGAAGGCACTTACGCCGGCGGGATTCATATCGAAATGACCGGGCAGAATGTCACCGAATGCATCGGCGGCGCGCGGCCGATCACCGAGGACGGGCTGTCGGACCGCTACCACACCCACTGCGACCCACGGATGAACGCCGATCAGTCGCTGGAACTGGCATTCCTGATTGCCGAGACGCTAAAACAGGTCAAGCGCTAAGAGCGCCACGCGCAACCGCGCCGCACTGGCCCGCTGGCAATTGAGCTGTATCTGTTCAAGCCCGAGCCAGTCGGCCATCTGCCGCAGATTCAGGGCCAGCGCCTGCATGCCCTCCTCGTCCAGCCCCGGCTCTTCCTCGTGAACGGCATGCACCGCCAGGCGCCCTGCCGCCCGCTCCGCGCGTAAATCCACCCGCGCCGCGATCCGCTCATTGTGCAGGAACGGCAACACGTAATAGCCGTACACCCGTTTGTCCTGGGGTGTGTAGATCTCCAGCCGATAGCGGAAATCGAACAAACGCTCGGTACGGCTACGCTCCCAGATCAGCGAATCAAAAGGCGATAACAGCGCACTGGCAGGCACCTTGCGCGGGACTTTTGGCTCGGGCAGGCAATAGGCCGGCTGTTTCCAGCCCTGGACCTGGCACGTGACCAATTGCCCGTCCTCGACCAACTCCGCCAGGCGTCCACGGCTGTCGCCCGGGTCCAGGCGGAAGTAGTCGCGCAGGTCTTTTTCAGTACCCACCCCCAACGCCGTGGCGCTGTGCAGCAGCAAGCCGCGCTGGGCCTCGCCCTCGCTCAAGGGGGCTTGCTGGAGAATGTCGGCCGGGATCACACGCTCCGGCAAGTCATACAACCGCTCAAACCCCCGGCGTCCGGCGACGGTCACCAAGCCTGCTGCGAACAACCATTCCAGGGCATGTTTTTCATCGCTCCAGTCCCACCAGGGACCGGCGCGCTCCTCGCGGGTCGACAAACTGCCCGCACCCAAGGCGCCCTGCTGTTCGACGATGCCCAGCACCCGGGTGATGGTGGCCTGTTGTTCGCGACCAAAGCGGGCCATCTGCTGATAGATGCCCTGCCCCTGAGCCGCCCGTTCCATGCGCCAGCGCATCAATGGGTACAGCGCCATCGGCAGCAACGAGGCCTCGTGGCCCCAATACTCGAACAGCGAACGGCGCCGACCCGAGCTCCACGCGGCCTGTTCAAGAATCAAGGGAGAGTAGTTACCCAAACGGGAAAACAGCGGCAGGTAGTGCGAGCGCACCACCGCGTTTACCGAATCAATCTGCAACACGCCCAAACGCTCAACCAGGCGATTGACCTGCGCGGCCTTGATCAGCGCCGGCGGCTGGCGCCCGGAAAAGCCTTGGGCGGCCAGCGCCAGGCGTCGCGCCTGCTTGAGGGAAAAGGACAGTTCTGCGGGCATGTGCATCTCCTTGTGTGCTCGCGAACCACCCTACTGCATCCCGAGTCATTTTCGCAGCGGGTCTTCCCAAAAATGCCGGCGGCTTTCCTGCTCGACATCGCCACGGTTGAGCCCGATGTCCTTGAGCGCCTCATCGCTCATGCCCATCAACAACTGGCGTTCACGGTGCACGGCGATCCAGCGGGAACCCAACTGAAGCAACCCGGAAAACGGCCGCTTCGCCATCAACACAAAACCTCTTTGACCTTTCATCATCTCGCCCTCCAGTGGGGATGACTGAAGTCTGTGCCTGGCGCTATGATCAATCCAACGAATGTTTCTTATGCAATACATCTCGGAGATTGATCGATTGTCCAGCTACCCGAGTATCGACACCGAAGTGCTGCGCACCTTCGTCGCCATCGCCGATCAGGGTGGTTTCACCCGCGCCGGCGAGCAAGTCAACCGCACCCAGTCGGCGGTGAGCATGCAGATGAAACGCCTGGAAGAAGATGTGTTGCAGCGCAAGCTGTTCGAGCGCGATGGCCGACAGGTGCGGTTGACGCCCGAGGGCCAGGTGCTTTTGGGCTATGCCCGCAGGATTTTGAAGCTGCACAGCGAGGTGTTCAACACCCTGCGCGAGCCGCACATGGTCGGACTGGTGCGCATCGGCACCCCGGACGACTACGTGATGCGCTACCTGCCGGGGATTCTCAAACGCTTTTCCAAGGCTTACCCACTGATCCAGATTGAAATGCACTGTGAATCGTCACTGGTCCTGATGCAGCGCCGGGACCTCGACCTGACCGTTATCAGCCGCGAACCGGGAAATGAAATCGGCGAACTGCTGCGCCATGAACGCATGGTCTGGGTGGCGGCGCCCTGCTTTTGCATGGACGAGCACAGCGCCCTGCCCCTGGCCATTTCCGGCCTCGACAGCTTTTGCACGCAGTGGGCACGCGCCGCGCTGGATGCACAAGGGCAGGAGTATCGACTGGCGTATCACAGCTCCAACGGCGCCGCGATCCTGGCGGTGGTGGGTGCCGGCCTGGCCGTCACGATCAATATGGAAAGCCTGGTGACCGAAGACCTGCGCATATTGGGCGCAGCGGACGGTTTCCCGCCGCTGCCGTCGGTCAATCTGCGGCTGTTGCGCAACCCACGCACTACCTCGCCGATCACCGAATGCCTCGCGGAATATATCCTCGAAGGCTTCAAACTTTAAAGGTCAGCATCACCGCACACACCGCCAGGAAACCGCAGAACAGCCCGCGCAACAGGCGCTCCGGCATGGCGTGGGCGACCTTCACCCCCCAACTGATGCTGAGCAGGCCGCCGACGGCCAGGGGCACGCCGATCAGCCAGTCCACTTCCTGGTGCCAGGCGTAGGTCACCAGGGTCACGCTGGTACTCGGCAAGGCCAGTGCCAGCGACAGCCCTTGGGCCACCACCTGGCTGGTGCCGAAAATGCTGGTCAGCACCGGCGTGGCCACCACCGCGCCGCCCACCCCGAACAAACCGCCCATGGACCCGGACGCCGCACCCAGCACCCCCAGCCATGGCCAGGAATAGCGCATCTGCGCCGAAGGCGGCGCGTTATGGGTAAACATTCTGAGCAGGTTGTAGGACGCCAACACTAACAGGAACGCGATAAACCCCACCCGCATCACGCCCGCGTCAATGCCCACCGCCCAGATCGAACCCAGCCAGGCAAAGGAGAAGCCCATCACGCCCAGCGGCAAGGCATGGCGCAGTTCAATCCGGTTGCGCTGGTGATAGCGCCACAACGCAAGCATCACATTCGGCACCACCATCACCAGGGCCGTACCTTGGGCGATCTGTTGGTCCAGGCCGCAAAACACGCCCAACACGGGAATCGCAATCAACCCACCGCCAATCCCGAACAAGCCGCCGACAGTGCCCAACGCCACGCCCATGACCAAATACAACGCTAAATCTGCCACCACTTCGCTCCCGCCGATCCCAGGCCTTGCATGCTACGCAGTCCGCTCTGGCGCGGAAACGCACAGCAACGCACAATGGCTATGCCAACTTCGCACAAGCAGCCACTGATGAACCCCAATACCCTGACCGATCAACTGAGCCTGTTTCTCGATGTGCTGGAAGCCGGCAGCTTTTCTGCCGCTGCCCGCCGTCATCCGCTCACGCCTTCGGCCGTGGCGCGGCGCATCGACAGCCTGGAAGCCTCGGTGGGCAGCCGGCTGTTTCAGCGCAGCACTCATGCTGTGGTGCCGACGCCCGCCGGCCTGGCGTTCGCCGAGCGCGCCCGGCGGATTGTCAGCGAGCTGCAACTGGCGCGGGCCGAAGCGGTGTCGCTGAGCCATGCACCTGAAGGGCTGATCCGCGTGGACGCACCGGCCGCCTTCGGCAGGCGGCACCTTGCGCCGGCCATCGCCGACTTTCTTAACGTGTACCCGGGCCTCGACGTGCACCTGCACCTGATCGACAGCTTTGTCGACATGCAGGGCGAGCATTTGGGCAAGGTCGACCTGGTGCTGCGGGCCGGGCATATCGTCGACACCCGGCTGATCGCCACGCCCCTGGCCAGCATCGTGCGCATCGCCTGCGCCAGCCCCGGCTACCTGAAGAACCGTGGCACACCGACCCATCCCAGCCAGTTGAACGAACACGATGGCCTGGACTGGGAAGGCCTGGCCCCCATGTTCGCCTGGCGCTTTGAACTGGATGGGCGCAAGGCCACCTACCGCCCGCAACGCATCCGCATGAGCGCCAACAACGCCGAAGCCCTGCTGTCAGGCGCCCTCGCCGGGCTGGGTGTGGCGCACCTGCCCACCTGGCTCGCCAGTGAATACCTGGTGCGCGGCGAACTGGTACCGCTGTTCTGCGAGAACGGCTTGCCGACACCTGAAACCGCCGGCATCTATGCCTTGCGCCTGGAGCAACAGGCCAACGCCCGCAGCCGCTTATTGCTGGAATACCTCAAGGCACGCTTCAGCCCCGTGCCGCCGTGGGATCTGGCGCTGCAAAGCGGCTTGGGCTGACCGGCCGGACAGAATTGTCTGGCGCGTTAAAGGTTTGCCCGCTAGATTCAAAACCAGACACGTTTTAAGGCACTGCCATGACCAAGCCCCTCGATACCTGCGAATCCTTGCTGCTCGACAACCAACTGTGTTTTGCCCTGCACTCCACCTCGTTGCTGATGACCAAGGTCTACAAACCGCTGCTGCAAGCCCTCGGCCTGACCTACCCGCAATACCTGGCCATGATGGTGCTGTGGGAAGAAGATGGCCTGACCGTCGGGGAAATCAGCAACCGCCTGCTGACGGACCCCGGCTCCCTGACGCCGCTGCTCAAGCGCCTGGAAGCCGAAGGCCTGCTCAGCCGCACCCGCAGCCGCGAAGACGAGCGCGTGGTGGTGGTTGAATTGACCGAGACCGGGCGCGCCCTGCGGGACAAGGCCATGGATATCCCACAGTGCATCCTGGGTGCCAGCGGGTTGGACATCGAACAGCTTCGCAAGCTGCAGGGCGATTTGCTGGCGCTGCGCGGGAATTTGCAGCGTAGCGTTTAACCCCGGAATCCGCGTGCCAGAGGGCTCCAACTCTCACACGCGGATTTTTTTGTAAATTTATCTTGCGCACTAACTATTAGCGCGATACATTCATCTCGCCACTTACTTAGCGCGCAAACAATTAGCGCAAATACTGACGAGGAAATCACCATGCAAGCTCTCTACACCGCAGTAGCCACCGCCACCGGCGGCCGTGATGGTCGTGCTGTTTCCAGCGACAACATCCTTGACGTAAAACTCTCCACGCCAAAAGAGCTGGGCGGCGCAGGCGGCCAGGCCACCAACCCGGAACAACTGTTCGCTGCCGGCTACTCCGCTTGCTTTATCGGTGCCCTGAAATTCGTCGCCAGCCAGACCAAACGCAAAATCCCGGATGACGCTTCGATCACTGCCCACGTCGGCATCGGTCAAATCCCCGGCGGTTTCGGCCTGGACATCGACCTGCACATCAGCCTGCCTGGCCTGGCCCAGGACGATGCGCAAAGCCTGGTCGACGCTGCCCACCAGGTCTGCCCTTACTCCAACGCCACCCGTGGCAACGTCGATGTACGCCTGCACGTAACCGTCTAACCCACGCGGTTTTTTGGAGAAGAACATGAACACATTTGGCAAAGTCCTCACCGGCACCCTGCTCGCCTTCTCGATCACCAACGCCTTTGCGGCGAGCGGTGACGTGGAGCACAACACCCAGGCGTTTCTGGATGCATTGAACGCCGGCACCGGCAAACCGATGGAGCAACTGACGCCCAAGGAAGCGCGGGCGGTGCTGACTGGCGCGCAATCGGGAGTGAAGCTCACGCTGCCCAAGGCCGACGTCAGCCAGAAGACCATTCAGGTCGATGGCCAGCCGCTGAGCCTGACCATCGTGCGTCCGGCCGGGGTCAAGGGCACATTGCCCGTGTTCATGTTCTTCCACGGCGGCGGCTGGGTCCTCGGGGATTTCCCGACCCACGAGCGGCTGGTGCGTGACCTGGTGGTGGGTTCGGGAGCGGCGGCGGTGTTCGTCAATTACACGCCATCACCTGAAGCGCACTACCCGGTGGCGATCAACCAGGCGTACGGGGCAACCAAGTGGGTGGCCGAACATGGCAGCGAGATCAACGTTGATGGCAAACGCCTGGCCGTCGCCGGCAACAGCGTCGGCGGCAACATGGCAGCCGTGGTCAGCCTGATGGCCAAGGACAAGGGCACTCCGGCGATCAAGTTCCAACTGCTGTTGTGGCCGGTGACCGACGCCAACTTCGACACCGGGTCCTACAACCAGTTTGCCGAAGGCCACTTCCTGACCCGAAACATGATGAAGTGGTTCTGGGACAACTACACCACCGATGCCAACCAGCGCGCCGAGATCTATGCGTCGCCCCTGCGGGCAACTGCCGCACAGCTCAAGGGTTTGCCTCCGGCACTGATTCAGACCGCAGGCTCCGACGTACTGCGTGACGAAGGCGAAGCCTATGCCCGCAAGCTGGATGAAGCCGGTGTACCGGTGACCGCCGTGCGCTACAACGGCATGATCCATGACTACGGTTTGCTGAACGTCGTCAGCCAGGTTCCGGAAGTCCGTTCGGCGCTGCTGCAGGCGTCCGAGGAACTGAAGCAACACTTGAAGTAAAAAACGGCACCCACAAAAAAGCCCGACTCATGGTCGGGCTTTTTCTGTCGTACCGGTGGCGCAAGAATTACTTCTTGGCGCGACCTTTGTACGAACCACCTTCACGGGTGTCGATCTCGATCAGGTCGTCGATTTCGATGAAATCGGCCACTTGCAGTTCGGTACCGTTAGCCAGCTTGGCAGGCTTCATCACTTTGCCCGAAGTGTCGCCGCGAGCGGAACCTTCGGTGTAGGCAACCTTACGCACGATGGTGGTCGGCAGCTCTACGGAAACCAGACGGTCTTCGAAGAAGATAGCTTCGCAGACGTCTTCCATGCCTTCTTCCACGAACGGCAGAACGGCTTCGATGTCTTCAGCGTTCAGCTCGTACATGGTGTAGTCGGTGGTGTCCATGAACGTGTAGGTGTCGCCGCTGATGAAGGACAGGGTCGCTTCTTTGCGGTCGAGGATCACGTCGTCCAGTTTGTCATCGGCGCTGTAGACGATCTCGGTCTTGTAACCGGTCAGCAGGTTCTTCAGCTTGGTCTTCATGATTGCGCTGTTACGACCAGACTTGGTGAACTCAGCTTTCTGAACCAGCCAAGGGTCGTTTTCGAGACGGATCACTGTACCGGGTTTCAGTTCTTTACCAGTTTTCATTGCGAATATCCGAAATTTGGATGGGATTTACAAAAATCAAGGTCGCGTATCATATCCAATTTACATAAAACTGTACCAGCGCCGTCGCAAGATCGGTCCGCGAGCCTTGTTCCAGAGCCCATCTTTCGGCGTTCGCGGTCACTTCCGGCCAGTGTTCGAGGAGCATTTTCCAGCTTTGTGCCATATCGCCATCAGCGTTCCAGGCCTGCCAAAGAGTGACCAATGCGGTTTTTGCGGCGGGTGACAGGCCCTCGGTGTACAGCTCAAGGAAGGCATCCAGCTTGTCCAGGTGAATGTCTTCGTCCTGGCGGTAGATGTGCCACAGCAGGGGTCGACCGGCCCATTGCGCCCGCACAAAGGAGTCTTCGCCGCGCACGGCGTTGAAGTCGCAGCACCAGAGCAATCGGTCGTATTGCTCCTGGCGTACGAACGGCAGCACCTGCACCGTCAAGGCATCGCGCTGGTGCACGTCGCCCACGCTTAACGACTCGACACCCAGCCAGCGCTGCACATCACCCAGGATCCGCCCTTCCGGCACCAACAGATGAGTGGCACGCCCATCGGCGGCCAGCACGTCGAGCCAACTGGCCAGCCCGGCGTTTTCGTAGGCAAACAACGACATGATCCGCGCGCCAGTGGTCGGGAAAACCCCAAGCGCCTGCAGAAACTGCTGCCGGGCGGCGGCGTCTTGCTGGAAGGCATCGCGCTGTTCCAGCAGCCCGGCTTCGCGCAGCAAACCGCCGGTACCGGGACGGAATCCGGGAAAGAAGAAGTACTTTTGCACGCCCTTGAATTTCACCGAAGGCAGCCCGTGGCAGCCAACTACCCAGTCTTCGGCGCTCAGGTAATCCAGGTTCATCCACAACGGCGTGCGTTCGCGTGCGGCCATCGCTTCCATGTAGTCAGGCGGCAATTGGCAGGCGAATGCGGCGATCACCACGTCTGCCGCGTCGGTCTGCGGCCAGTCGCAAGGCCAGTGGCGCACGTCGACGCCCTCTTGCCACTGCTGGTGCACCTGCACATCAATCTCGGGGCACATGCGTTCGAATGCCCGCAGGTCATCGACCCACAGGCGCACCGCACAACCGTGTTCCGCCACCAATTGCCGGGCCAGGCGCCAGGTCACGCCAATGTCGCCGTAGTTGTCGACGACGCTGCAAAAAATATCCCAGCGGGCTTTCATTCCGGGCTCCAACATTCAAAGGCTCGATTGTCCGCATAAAAGCCTCGATTGCGAAGGGTTGATCACGATTATTCTGCACGCGGCTGTGGGACAATCGGCGCCATGCCGCACGTGCCCGCCAGGAGGCCACCATGTCTGATCGTTCGTTCTCGCTGTTCAAGCTCAGTATCGCCGTGGCCTTCGGCTTGTGGCTGGGGTTTATCGCCATCGTGCTGAGCGTATGGCTGGGGTCCCGCTATTTGCCTGAGCAAACCGTGGCACCGGTGACCCGAATGGTGCAGCAGTTGGGCAAACCGGAGGTGGTCGCACCGGAGCCGCCGAACCGCATGTTCGAGCAGTACCAGGAGAACCTGCGCAAGCAGGAGCAACAGCAGACCCTGGACCAGGCCCGCAATAACCCGCGCAACCTGTCCAACCCCAAATGCCAGTTCTGGCTGCAACAGGACCAGAACGCCCCCAACGACAAGAGCCGGGCCAACGTCCTGCAATTTTGCGATTGATCACGAAAGCCGCCCATGAATAAGTACGCCGTTCACCAATTGGTCCTGGACAAGCTCGCGGTCGATCTCGATATCGCCCAGCGCGCTGCGCAAACTGCGTACGAAACCGCAACCCACGAAGAAAACATCGCCGAGAACAAGTACGACACCCTGGGGCTGGAGGCATCCTACCTGGCCGCCGGCCAGGCCCGGCGCGTCGAGGAAATCAGGCAGGCGCTGACGCTCTGCCAGAACATGCAGCTGCGTGCCTACGATGACCAACGCGGGATCGAGGTGGGCGCATTGCTGGGGCTGGTGGATGAAAACGATCGCCAGCAGTGGCTATTCCTGGCACCGGACGGCGCAGGGTTGAAAGTCGATGTGGTGGGGCAACCGGTGACCGTCATCACCCCACGCTCGCCCCTGGGCGAAAGCCTGTTGGGCAAGTTCGAAGGGGATGAGGTGGAGATTCTGGTGGGAGGCGCTCGGCAACAGTTTGCTGTTACCGAGGTGAAATAAGCCGATCAGTGAACCGGCAGTTCAACGCCGTCGAACAGCTCTTCCAGTTCCTGCTTGTTGTGGCACTGGATGGCCTTGGCCATGACTTCGCGCGTCAGGTGCGGGGCGAACTTCTCGATGAAGTCGCACATGAAACCGCGCAGGAAGGTGCCACGACGGAAACCGATCTTGGTCACGCTGGATTCGAACAGTTCGCTGGCATCGAGCACCACCAGGTCGCTGTCGAGCTTGGTGTCGACCGCCATTTTGGCGACGATGCCGACGCCCAGGCCCAGGCGCACGTAAGTCTTGATCACGTCGGCGTCGGCGGCGGTGAACACCACTTTCGGCGTCAGGCCGCGGTGGCTGAAGGCTTCGTCGAGTTTCGAACGGCCGGTGAAACCGAATACGTACGTCACAATCGGGTATTCAGCCAGGGCTTCCAGGGTCAGCTTCGGCAGCTTGGCCAGCGGGTGACCTTGAGGGACCACCACGCAGCGGTTCCAGCGGTAGCACGGCATCATCACCAGGTCGCCGAACAACTCCAGGGCTTCGGTGGCGATGGCAAAATCGACGGTGCCGTCTGCGGCCATCTCGGCGATCTGCATCGGCGAACCCTGGTGCATGTGCAAGGCCACGTCCGGGTACTGCTTGATGAAGCTGCTGATCACCGGTGGCAGCGCGTAACGTGCCTGGGTGTGGGTGGTGGCGATCGACAGGGTGCCCTTTTTCTCGTTGGAGAATTCCTGGGCGATCTGCTTGATGCTTTCGACCTTGCGCAGGATCTCGCCAGCAGTGGTGATGATGCGCTCACCGGCCGGGGTGACGCGGGTCAGGTGCTTGCCGCTGCGCGCGAACACTTCAACGCCCAGCTCGTCTTCGAGCAGGCGGATCTGCTTGCTGATACCGGGTTGCGAGGTGTAAAGGCTTTGAGCAGTAGCGGAAACGTTGAGGTCGTGGTGCGCCACTTCCCAGATGTAGCGCAGTTGTTGAAGCTTCATATGTGTCCCTCAAAGCGGATAGACGCCACGGGTATCAGCGACGGTATATAACTATATTAAAGGTTAGACGGATAAATCTAGAACTTTTTATCGTTTTCTACCAATCACACGTCATCACTGCGTCGACGCTGCAACAGCGGCACCAGGTACACCGGCACCTGAGACAGCTGCAACACCCGTGCGGCGGTTCTCCCCAGGGGTGTCGCCACCCCGACCGCCTGGCTGTGACTACCTACGATCAACAAATCCACGGAGAGTTTCTGCGACTGGTCGAGAATCACTTCGCAGGGATCGCCCTGGATCACTCGCACCGAACGGATCAACTTGAGGTCCTGCTCCCCTTCCCCCAGCTCCTCGCGAAAACTGTCGAGCACCCGTTGTTCGATGGTTGCCATCACCGTGGTCAGCCCCTGGCTTTGCCATTCACTCAAGGCCCGCTCATCAAGGTAGCTCTGCAACACCGATTCGGCGAACAGCCCGATGGGCTCGACCACATGAATCACATACAGATCAGCCTTGAACGTTCGTGCCAGCGCCAGGGCATGTTGCATCACATAAGGCGCGTACAGACCAAGGTCCGTGGCGTACAACATCGAACGAATCATAGAACCTCCTGGACAGCCAGGATGGCGGAGATTGATTCAGCTTAGCAGCGCCTTTGGCAGTGCTCAGCCCTCGGTCTGAATTTTCAACTCGTTACTGATCCCATGGGGGACGTGCCCGGTGGCCACGAACTCCCTGGCCTTCTCGCAATGCCCTTCCTGGTCATCGAAAAACACATCGGCGGCAAAGGCTTCGAGGAACGCCGACTTTTCCAGGCCACCGAGAAACAGCGACTCGTCGAGACGGATATCCCATTCGCGCAGCGTGCGAATCACCCGCTCGTGGGAAGGTGCAGAACGGGCGGTCACCAGCGCGGTACGGATCGGGCAGGACTCGTCGGGGAACTCACGCTGCAACAAATTGAGCGCCGCCAGGAAACCCTTGAACGGACCGCCGCGCAACGGCTCGCGTGCCGACTCCCGCTCGCTGGCCTGGAAGGCTTCCAGGCCTCCCGATTGGTAGATGCGCTCCGACTCGTCGGAAAACAGCACCGCGTCGCCGTCGAAAGCGATCCGCAATTCAGCGCTGGAAGCCCGCCCTGCGCCGCCCGACAAAATGGTCGCGGCGGCAAACCCGGCATCCAGGGCGCTGCGCACATCTTCGGCATGGGTGGACAGGAACAGGTGGCAACCAAACGCGGCCAGATAAGGATAAGGACTGCGCCCGCCGACGAACGCGGCGCGGGAGATGTCCAGGCCGTAATGCTGGATCGAATTGAACACGCGCAAGCCGGTGTCGGCACTGTTGCGCGACACCAGCACCACCTCGACCCGGGCACGGCCGAGGCTGGCGTTGAGGCTCAGGAGTTTCTTCACCAGCGGGAAGGCGTCACCGGGCTCGAGGGTTTCTTCCTCGTGGTCGATCTGGTACTTGCGATAGGCCTCGACCCCTTGTGCCAGGTAAACCCTGTGGCTTTCGCTCAGGTCGAACAGGGCCCGCGAGGAAATCGCCAGCACCAGTTTGTCGCCCAATCCCTTTGCCATGTGTGTTCCCCCGAATCAGCGGTTATGCCGATCAATAAAACTCAAGGCCTGGTACAGCGCCTGCATGCGTGGCAATTCACAACCCGCCGCCTTTGCGGCAGCCAAGGGGCGTGCGTAGATCGCCGCCAGCTCCAGCGGGCGCTTGTGCACGTAATCGTGATACATGCTGGGCAGGTAGTCATCCATGCTCTCGGTCATGGTGAACATCTGCCCGGCGTAACTGGCGGGGATTTCATGCCCGCACGCGTGGGCACCCTGCACCACTTCGGCCATCAGCGCCTGGATCAGTTCGCGGCTGGACTCATCCGCCATCATCGCCGTGGTGCCGGTGCCAAACAATACCGAGAGACCGTTGTACGGCACGTTCCACACCAGTTTATGCCAGCGGGCCTGATGCACATTGGCCATGGCCTGGGAATCGATGCCGGCCTGGTGAAACAGTGCAGCCCCTGCTTCGACAATCGCCTGCCGGTCGGCGTCATCGTTTGCCGCCGGGCCACTGTGGTAACCCAGGTTGACCCGGCCCAGCGCCTGGTGCTCGACAATTCCCGGCCCGGAGCGATGCACACCGATGTAGCACAGGCCACCCAGCAGGTGCAGCGACGGCGGCAGGTGTTCGCGCAGGCTGTCCTCTACGTCGAGGCCATTTTGCAGGAGGATGACTTTGGCGTCCGGGGCGGCGATCTGGGCGATGGTCGGGGCCAATTCGACGTTACCCGTCGATTTGGTGCCCACCAGCAGCCAGTCGCATGGCGGCATATCTGCGGCGCGGGCATAGGCCTGCACCGGGTGAAGGTGCACCGTTCCGTGGATCGTGCTGTTAAGTTGCAGGCCGCGCTCGCTGACCGCCGCGTACTCGCTGCGCAACAGGAAATGCACATCGAAGCCGGCACGCGCGAGCATCAGACCGTAGAAGCCACCAATGGCCCCGGTGCCGATAATCCCGATCCGTGGCGACTGCTTTGTTACGTCAATCATGGCAACTCCTCTGGAATTCGTTTGAGCGCCTGCTGCACACCCTGAGTCAGGTCGCCGGCGGTCAGACGCGTCAATGACGCTAATATTCCATGGAATTTGCCGTCACACACCACAAACAACGCCGGCAGATGAAAGATCTCGTAGCGCTCCACCGCGCCACCATTGTGACCTGCATCCACCCAGCAGACCCGGTCCACCGGCAAGTCCCAACCCGGCAGTTGCTGGTGCAGGAAGCGGCAGCGCGAGCATCCGTCACCGGTAAACACCAGCAGCGAGGTGCCCGGAAGCCCCAACAATTGCTGGTCGATATCCAAATCGGTAAGGTGCAGTTCTTTCACTATACTGCTGCCACCGCCGTCAACTGGACGGTGCTCGGAGTCCGTGTGCATGGGTCGTTTCTTTCCTCACCCTGATGATGTCGCTGTCGAATTAACCCAACGTCCCATTTCCGGCATTTCCCGCCAACGGCTGCACACTATCGGCCTGGGCGGCGTCGCTTGCAATTACCCCCGCGCCTGGCGCCAGGGCACGGCCATCGAGATGCACATCCCTTCACTGGGCCTGACGGCCCGCTATCCGGGCTACGTAGCCTGGTGCCGCAAGGCTGAAAACGGCTACCGCGTCGGCATTGCCTTTACCGATGAGCAGGCCTTGTTCGGTGCGCGGATGGGCGAGCAAGTGTGCCAGATCGAACGTTACTGCCGGCTCAACGAAGGCGCCATGCCGACACCCCGGCAGAGCGAAGCCCTGGCCCGCGAATGGGTCACACGCCATGCCAGCGAGTTCTCCCATGAGGCTTTTGTGCAGGCAGCGCTGGATTAAAGCGGCCTTTGCCCATTGTCTCCCAGGCTTGTAACGCGCTAAGGTTCCGCTCCCCGCTGCACTTAAATCATGCTGTGCTCCGCCGCACGGGGATCGCTGGCGGCCGGCACCCGTGACCCTGACGAGTAACACGATGGCTGATTTACCGATCAACGACCTTAACGTCGAATCCAACGAGACCCTGATCACGCCCGATCAGCTCAAGCGCGAAATCCCCCTGAGCGACGCTGCCCTGCAGACCGTCACCAAGGGCCGCGAAGTCATCCGTGAGATTCTCGACGGCACCGACCACCGCCTTTTCGTGGTCATCGGGCCGTGCTCGATCCATGACCTCAAGGCTGCCCACGAATACGCCGAGCGCCTGAAAGTGCTGGCGGCGGAAGTGTCCGACACCTTGTATCTGGTGATGCGCGTCTATTTCGAGAAACCGCGTACCACTGTCGGCTGGAAAGGTTTGATCAACGACCCGTACCTGGACGACTCGTTCAAGATCCAGGATGGCCTGCACATCGGTCGTCAACTGCTGCTGGACCTGGCGGAGATGGGCCTGCCGACGGCAACCGAAGCCCTTGACCCGATTTCCCCGCAGTACCTGCAAGACCTGATCAGCTGGTCGGCGATTGGTGCGCGCACCACTGAATCCCAGACCCACCGGGAAATGGCTTCCGGCCTGTCCTCGGCGGTCGGGTTCAAGAACGGCACCGATGGCGGCCTGACCGTGGCTATCAATGCCCTGCAGTCGGTTTCCAGCCCGCACCGTTTCCTGGGCATCAACCAGGAAGGTGGCGTGTCCATCGTTACCACCAAGGGCAATGCCTACGGTCACGTGGTGCTGCGTGGCGGCAACGGCAAGCCCAACTATGACTCGGTCAGCGTGGCCCTGTGCGAACAGGCGCTGAACAAGGCGAAGATCAAGCCGAACATCATGGTCGATTGCAGCCACGCCAACTCCAACAAAGACCCGGCCCTGCAGCCGCTGGTGATGGAGAACGTGGCCAACCAGATTCTGGAAGGCAACCAGTCGATCATCGGCCTGATGGTCGAGAGCCACCTGAACTGGGGCTGCCAGGCGATTCCAAAGGACCTGGCCGACCTGCAATACGGCGTATCGATCACCGATGCCTGCATCGACTGGTCTGCTACCGAGACCACCTTGCGCAGCATGCATGCCAAGCTCAAGGACGTCTTGCCCAAGCGCCAACGCGGCTGAGCAAAGACTGCGGACACAAAAACGCCGGGCTAAGCCCGGCGTTTTTTTTGATCGTTCCCTCGCTCTGCGTGGGAATGCCGCCTGGGACGCTCCGCGCCCCGCCTTACGCTACTCAGAGCTTCGCGGCATGGCGCTGGTGGCGCTCCATGTAGCGCTCCACGTAGGAGCAGGACGGGATCACCGTATAACCTGCCTCTTCGGCAAACTTCAACGCTTCCTCGGTGAGCGCGGCAGCGATGCCACGGCCTCGCAGCGCGTTGGGCACGAAGGTGCGATAGATATCCAGGGTCTGCTTCCCAAGGTCCATATAGGTCAGATAGGCACGATGACCGTCCACATTGGTCTCGAACTGATGACCAGCCTGGTCATGGTGGATGGACAACGCCTCGCTCATCACTACTCCTCGCGGGTCTTGGTTTCTGACCCCTACCTTACCGATGTTTTTCCGGCGAAGGAACATCTACGCCACCCGGTGCCGGTTTCGACAACGAGAAAAGCCGCCAGTGCCTTGCACTAGCGCTCACAACCAGCCCATGGAAATAGTAGGCACCAATCACGTAATTGCTCAAGGCGCACTCGTCATCCTTCTGCGCTGGCGGACATAGAAAGGGCGATCGAGCATCCTTAGGTCGATGGCCTGAACATTGCCGGCAGTTGAAGCTTGAGACGAACACCCGCTCTTAAAGTCACCTCTACATGCACAAAAGATACCGAGGGGCGAAAAGACAATCTGAACAATAGTGTCGGGGACGATATATAAAATGACTTATGTTTACATGGCTTAACACATGCCAGCCGGCCCTTTCAGGCTGGATCCAATCCCCGGCAGAGTGCAAAAATCTGGATAATTTTTATACAGACTCTCAAAAGATTAGCCAAAATAGATTGGCCGCGAGAATTTTTTTTGCTTCTTGCGCTACGTCAGTTTACTTACTACAAGTAATGGGTAGTATGTACGCCGGCTATTAGCTCACTCTGAGAAAGTAGCCATTTAATAGAAAGTCCTTGAAGGGGAACACGATGAACAACGTTCTGAAATTCTCTGCTCTGGCTCTGGCCGCAGTTCTGGCTACCGGTTGCAGCAGCGTCTCCAAAGAAACCGAAGCTCGTCTGACTGCAACTGAAGACGCAGCAGCTCGCTCCCAGGCTCGTGCAGACGAAGCCTACCGTAAAGCTGATGAAGCTCTGGCTGCTGCTCAAAAAGCACAACAGACTGCTGACGAAGCTAACGAGCGCGCTCTGCGCATGCTTGAAAAAGCAAGCCGCAAGTAATAATCCTTCGGGGTTGTTATCAAGCCGATCCATTCTTGGATCGGCTTTTTTTTGCCTGGAATTTGGCTGACGTCCGGGCAATAAAAAACCCGCTACCGCGCAAGGCGATAACGGGTTATGGCACCTGCAGGCTTATTGCTGCAGATCGACCGGCGTGCTCGACACCATCGGCGCCCCGCCCGGCACACCGATTTCAGTCGGCAAACCGTCTTCGGCGGCAACGACATCACGCACCTGGTCCCAGTTGACCCGCAGGTTGCTGGACAGGTCTTCACGCTTGAGCAAGGCGTTGATCACCGCAGTGTGCTTGTCGACCACCGACGGGGTGCCGTCGTCGTTCAGCGGCGTATGGGCTTCCAGATACACCTTGCCACCGGCTGCGCCGAACTTGTACGCATCGTTGATGATCCGCACCGACGTGCCCACCGGCACCATACTGGCCATTTCCAGCACGTTGTTATTGAACATGCGGAAGCAGCCGTGGCTGGTGCGGGTGCCAATGCCGAACTTCATGTTGGAGCCGTGGATCAGGTAACCCGGTGTGCCCAGGGTGAACTTGAACGGCCCCAGCGGGTTGTCCGGGCCGGCCGGCACCACGTTGGGCAACGGGTCGCCATTGGCGGCGTGCTCGGCCTTGATCGAGGCGGGCGGGGTCCAGGTCGGGTTCGGGATCTTGCCCGTGATCGTGGTGTGGGCCACCGGCGAGCCCCAGCCCTCACGGCCAATCCCCAACGGGAACGTGTACACCACGTTCTGGCCCTTGGGGTAGTAGTAGAGCCGGTATTCCGCCAGGTTGATCACGATGCCCTCACGCGGGCCCGGCGGCAGGATGAAGCGCGTCGGCAACACAATCTCGGTACCCGCCCCCGGCAACCAGGCATCGACGCCCGGGTTGGCCGCGACCATCTCCGAATAACCCAGGTCGTAGGTCGTGCCCAGGTCGGCGAAGGTATCTTCGTACTTGGCCTTGATCACCTGGACCTGGCCAACGATATCTTCACCCGGTGGCGGCAAAGGCAACTGCAAGGCTGCGGCGGAACCGGCCGCGCAGAGCGCAGCAAGAGACAGGCAGCAGGTGACGACGGAGAGGCGCGACAACATCCGGGAATTCCTTCGCAGATCGACGGGTAGTAAAAAATGGATTGTACACGGCTGCCCGGCGGGCACCCATATTCAAAGTTCGAAGCGCAGCTCTGGCCAGATCGGCGGTGTGCCGCGCTTTTGCGACTCCAGGATCGCCCGGCACAAGGGGCACAAACGCTGGTCCTGGAAGATCGAGCGATCCACCGACGACCAGCGTGGCTGAGCGGGCAATAACGTACCGCAGAGGGTACGGTCGATGGACCCGCCCAACTCCAATTGACGCGTCACCAGATGCACCCGGACTTCCTGGCAGGCGAACAGATCCAGCTGCTCGTTAGGCTCGATCAGTTGGTAGGCAAACAGGGACCAGGCAGGACGCGACATCGGGGGCTCCAAATCGGGGGCGCCACCTTAGCCGAAAGACCGCTGCTAGAAAAGCGTCATAGCAGTGGTTTTAGCGTTGGCCAGACATTTTCCAGCAACTTGCCCTGCGCGCCAACTGCCGGGTGCAATTGGTCAGCCTGCATCAGCTCTGGATGGCCGCCGATACCTTCCAGGAAAAACGGCACCAGCGGGACGTTTTTTTCCTTGGCCAGGGCCCCGTAAACCTCGGCAAACGCGGTGGTGTATTTAGGGCCGTAATTGGGCGGCAACTGCATGCCCAACAACAGCACCTTGGCACCACTGGCTTTGGACTGGTCGATCATCGATGCAAGATTTTGTTTCAATTGCGCAGGTGGCTGCCCACGCAAGCCATCATTGCCCCCCAGCTCAATGATCACCAGGTCGGGCTTATGCTCTGCAAGCGCCGCCGGCAGCCGCGCCAGACCTCCGGCACTGGTGTCGCCGCTGATGGAGGCGTTGACCACTTTATCGTCGAAACCTTCGCTCTTGAGCCGTTGTCCCAACAACGCTACCCACCCTTTGCTGGTATCCAGCCCGAAACCGGCACTGATACTATCGCCAACGATCAGGACTGTACCCGCCGCTGCGTTCTGGGCCATGCACATCAAGGCCAGGCCAGCACTCAAAAACCACATTCGCATTGGATTCTCCATGGGCGCAAGCATTCTCACCGCGCGAAACCTTAGCAAAGTGGTTCCCAGCGCGGAAGGTGAACTGACTATCCTGCACGAACTGAGCCTGGAACTGAACAAGGGCGATAGCCTGGCTATCGTCGGCGCCTCCGGCTCCGGCAAATCCACCCTCCTCGGCTTGCTGGCCGGCCTCGACCTGCCCAGCAGTGGCGAAGTCACCCTCGCCGGGCAAGCCCTGAGTACCCTCGACGAAGATCAACGCGCGCGCATCCGTGCCGAGCACGTAGGGTTTGTGTTCCAGTCCTTCCAGTTGCTCGACAGCCTCAATGCGCTGGAAAACGTGATGCTGCCGCTGGAGCTGGACGGCCGCAAGGATGCCCGCGAACGCGCCAGACACCTGCTCGAGCGCGTCGGCCTGGGCCAGCGCCTGACCCATTCGCCGCGCCAGCTCTCGGGCGGCGAGCAGCAACGGGTGGCGATTGCCCGGGCGTTTGCCGCCGAACCGGACGTGCTGTTTGCCGATGAACCCACCGGCAACCTCGACAGCCACACCGGCGAGCGCATCAGTGACCTGCTGTTCGAACTCAACAAAGAGAGCGGCACGACCCTGGTGCTGGTCACCCATGACGAGCGCCTGGCCCACCGTTGCCGCCGCCTGATCCGTCTTGAAGCCGGCCTGATGGTCGCGCCCCTGGAGCCTTGATGGCACGTTTGCCGCTGTTGCGCCTGTTCAGCCTTGCCCTTCGCCAGTTGCTGCGCGATGCCCGCGCCGGCGAACTGCGCGTGCTGTTCTTCGCCCTGCTGGTGGCTGTCGCCGCCAGCACCGCCATCGGTTACTTCGGGGCTCGCCTGAACGGCGCCATGATGTTGCGCGCCACAGAGTTCCTGGCGGCCGACCTGGTGCTGGAAGGCAGTTCACCCGCCCGCACCGAGCAAATCCAGAGCGGTACCGAACTGGGCCTGCAGCACGCCCGGGTCGTGGAGTTCTCCAGCGTGATTGCCACCGACAACGGCATCCAGCTGTCCAGCATCAAGGCGGTCAACGAGGAGTATCCTTTGCGCGGCGAGCTGAAGAGCGCCGCCGAGCCGTTCGGCGAGGAAACTCCCGGAGGTGGCCCCAAGCCCGGTGAAGCCTGGGTGGAAGCACGGCTGCTGACGGCACTGAACCTGAAAATCGGCGACAGCATCGACGTCGGCATGAAGACCCTGCGCCTGGCCCGCGTGCTGACCTACGAGCCGGACCGAGCCGGCAACTTCTATAGCCTCACGCCCAGGGTGATGATCAACCTGGCCGACCTCGATGCCACCGGCGTGGTGCAGCCCGGCAGCCGCGTCAGTTATCGCGACCTCTGGCGCGCGCCGCAGGGCGGCACTGTGCTGCAAACCTATCGCGACCTGGTCAAGCCCGGCCTGGCGGCCAACCAGCGGCTGCAGGATGCGCGCGACGGTAACCAGCAGATCGGTGGCGCCCTGGGCAAAGCCGAGCGTTACTTGAACATGGCCAGCCTGGTGGCGGTGCTGCTCTCCGGCGTGGCGGTAGCGCTCTCGGCGAACCGCTTCGCCAGCCGGCGCTTTGATGCCAGTGCCTTGCTGCGCTGCCTGGGGTTGTCGCGGCGCGAGACCATGCTGCTGTTCAGCCTGCAACTGTCCGTACTGGGGCTGCTGGCCAGCCTGACCGGCGCCCTGCTCGGCTGGCTGGCGCAGTTGGGTCTGTTTGCGCTGTTGCATGACCTGCTGCCAGCGGACGTTCCGCCCGGTGGGTTGCTGCCAGCCATCGCCGGGATCGGAACCGGGCTGGTGGCCCTCGCCGGTTTCGCCCTGCCGCCACTCGCCGCGCTGGGACGCGTGCCTCCGCTGCGGGTACTGCGACGTGACCTGCTGCCCATCCCTTCCAGCACCTGGATGGTTTACGGTGCCGCGTTGTTCGCCCTGGGCCTGATCATGTGGCGCCTGAGTCTCGACCTGGTGCTGACGTTCGCCCTGCTGGGCGGCGGAGTGATTGCCGCGCTGGTTCTCGGCGGCCTGCTCCTGCTGCTGTTGCAGAGCCTGCGACGCCTGCTGGCCCGGGCCTCCCTGCCCTGGCGCCTGGGGCTGGGCCAGTTGCTGCGTCATCCACTGGCTGCGGCGGGCCAGTCCCTGGCGTTCGGGCTGATCCTGTTGTCCATGGGCTTGATTGCATTGTTGCGTGGCGAATTGCTCGACACCTGGCAAAACCAGTTGCCCAAGGACGCGCCCAACTATTTCGCCTTGAACATCCTGCCCGCCGACAAAGACACCTTCGGCGCACGCCTGCTGGAACTGCAGGCGCAGTCTGCCCCGCTGTATCCGGTGGTGCCGGGGCGACTGATCAGCATCAATGGCGCACCGGTGCAGGAGATCGTCAGCAAGGACTCCAGCGGCGATCGTGCGGTACAGCGGGACTTGAGCCTGACCTGGGCCGCCGACCTGCCACCAGGCAACACGCTGACGGCGGGCTCCTGGTGGACAGCGCAGCCGACCGACGAAATCCCTGGCGTCTCGGTGGAGGCGAAGGTCGCTGATAGCCTGAAACTCAAGCTCAACGATCATCTGGTATTCACCGTCGGCGGGGAAAACCGTGAAGCCCGGGTCACCAGCCTGCGGGAAATCAACTGGGACAACTTCCAGCCCAACTTCTTCATGATCTTCCAGCCCGGCACCTTGAAGGACCTGCCGGCCACCTACCTCACCAGCTTCTACCTGGCGCCCGGCCACGACCAGCAGATCGTCGACCTGTCCCGGGCCTTCCCGGCGGTGACCATCCTGCAAGTGGAGGCACTGCTTGAACAATTGCGCAGCATTCTGGCCCAGGTCACCCTGGCGGTGGAGTACGTGCTGTTGTTCGTGCTGGCGGCGGGAATGGCGGTCTTGTTCTCCGGGCTCCAGGCAACCCTCGATGAGCGGATTCGCCAAGGTGCCCTGCTGCGGGCGCTGGGGGCGGAACGCAAGTTGCTGGTCAAGGCCCGGCGTATCGAGTTTGGTCTGTTGGGTGCGGTCAGCGGCCTGCTGGCGGCGCTGGGCACGGAACTGGTGACGCTGGTGCTGTATCGCTATGCGTTCGACCTGGCCTGGCACCCGCACCCCTTGCTGTTGCTGCTGCCGGTGATCGGCGCGGTGCTGATCGGCGGGGCCGGCGTATTCGGCACTCGCCGCGCGCTGAATGCCAGCCCGTTGACGGTACTGCGCGAGGGCTGAAAACGCAGATGGCCCGCGCTCTTCAAAGCGCGCGGGCCATCCGTGGTTACTTCACATATTCGATAGCGGTGATCCACCAGCACACTTCGCCGGTTGGGGTCTGCACGAGCGCCTCGTCATCCACTTCCTTGCGCAGCAGTGCGCGAGCCATGGGTGAGTCGATGGAGATGTAGTCCATACGCTCATATATCTCATCGTAACCCACGATGCGAAAACGCTTGGTCTCGCCCTGCTCGTTTTCAATCTCTACCCAGGCGCCGAAAAACACCTTGCCTTCCTGCTCGGGCATGTACTCAACCACGCGCATGTCTTCCAGGCGCTTGCGCAAATAGCGCACCCTGCGGTCAATTTCCCGCAGCAGCTTCTTGTTGTACTGGTAGTCGGCGTTTTCGCTCCGGTCCCCCAGGGAAGCGGCCCATGTCACTTTACGGGTGGTATCAGGACGCTTTTCTCGCCACAGGTAATCAAGCTCCTTTTTCAGGGCTTCATGACCTTCTTTGGTAATCAGCTTGGTGCTCAAAAGCTCTACATCCCCTGGAAGTTTCCATTTTTCTGACCCGCTGCCGCATCAGGCGCAACGCATTCAACGCCCAATGCCGACTGTGGGGGTCGATGATAAATGAACACAGGAAAGTAGCCAGACCCGCCGACGCATTCCGGTGCCGGGACCGGCACAGTGTCAGTCTGCATCCGACTGAAGCAGGCGACTTTCAGGCTGGCTGCGTCCAGTCTCATTCAGCCACGCGAGAGACTCATCCAGGGTTTGCAATGCAACCCTCAGGTTGTCCCGCAGGACAGGCAACTGAAACAGTGCGGCCGCCAGCTGCTGCTCCTTGTGACGAACGTCCAGGTCACGGTTGTGCAACTGGGTTTCCTGGCTCTCCAGATAGCGCATACGCTCGTCGATTCGACGCTGCTCCGCACGGTTTAACGCCGAGCCGTCAGCCAGTTCTTCCTCACGAGTGGCCAGCGTGCGCGCCAACAACTCCAGCGACGCTTCTTTTTCGGCAACCCTCTCGGCACTCCGCTGGCTCCCCTGCTCGATGTCTGCCTTTTCCTGACGCAGTTCCAGGCGTAACTGCTCAAGCGCTTCCTCCTGCCTGAGCACGGTGAGCTTTTGCTGAGTCAACTCCTGCGCCACTCGGGCAAGATTGGCCAGCGTATCGTCCACTTCAAACAACGAAGCCGACTCTGGCCGGGCAGGTTCAGGTTGGCGGGCTGCCGGCGCCTGCGGTGGAGCGGCGACCACAGGTGCCTCGGCAAGTGCTGGCGGTGGCAACTCAACGAGTGGCTCGGCTATCTCAAACACTTCCATGGTTGCCTGGGGCGCCGGTTCGGGCACGGGTGGCGCAGGCTCCGAGTGTTCCGCCGCCCTTGGAGGAGAAACCATCCTTGAGGAGAAACGAATCGACGGCACGATCAATGAACTGCTTTCGATGGCGGGCAAACCGGGCGCCGAAGTGCCCAGGGTAATCACCTTCATCACCAGGGATTTCTTGATCGTCAGCGAGTGATGATCTTCGGGCCTGGCGGGGGGCAGCTTGCAACCTTTCAGATCGACGAAATGATAGGGAATCGGCGTCTCGCCGGTGCTCGCGGACTTTGCCCCGGGTGCAGCGGCGAGCGTCAGGATTTGCTTGAAGACTTGGGTCGCTATTTGCAGATCTTCCCTGGAGTCTATCGCCCCCAGAAAGTACCGTTCGGACTTTTTACGTAACGCCGCAATATACACCCGTGAACTACCGGGCTCCGTCTCTTCATCCAGACTATAGGCAAGGAAGTTCGAAGCAATCTGAGCCACTGCAAAACCACACAGCAGGGCACCGTTGACCGGTGCATCATGCCCGGACTGTTCAAGAACAAGGGTACGTAGAAGCAGCATGATGATCAGGCTCCATTAAAAATTGGCGGACTTCGAATACACGCCAAATAAAAGACGACAGTAATTGAAGCATTAAAAACATAACAATTGTTTCAGCGAGCTATCGCTTGGCACGTAGGACTTATCTTATTCAGGCGTTTCAGCGTTTCCAAGACTGCCCATTGAACGTACCATTTTTTAACAGTACGACACTGGACACGCGCCAATCATAAAGATTTCAAGTTTTGACTTTTCGAACATCCACAACCTGCTGCTCAAGCAGGTTAATCGAGGCATCGAATTAATCGCGCCTTGCCATATCCATTCAGTAGAAAAGCATAATGATCGAGATAACGAGCCTGACAAAAAAGATGGGCGGAAAAAGCATCATTCATGATTTTTCGTTCAACGCCCAACCCCAGGAATGCCTGGGACTATTTGGAAATGATGGCGCGGGAAAAACAACTGTCATCAAAATGATTTCAGGCTCGATCGCACCCTCTTCAGGTCATATAAAAATATTCGGTAATGATATAGCCCACAACCCTCTCCAGGCGAAGAAGGTGACAGGCTACCAGCCAGAGTCATTACTGACCCACAACGCAATGAGCGTGAAAGGCTTTCTTGAGTTTATCGCTGGAGTACGCGGATTCCATGGCGCGCAAAAGCGCAAAATGATTGACCGGGCGGTCGCACGGCTGGAGCTTTGGCGGATACTCAAATGCCCGATCGGAACCCTCCCGCCAGGCTTGAAACGCAAAGTAGCGATCGCGCAGGCAATCTTGCATGACCCCAGCCTACTGTTGCTCGATGAGCCAACGGAAGGGCTGAGCGCCGACCAAAAACACAAAGTCAGAATGCTCATTAAGTCGTTGAACGACGAAATGACGATCATTGTTGCGTCCCGAACGCCTGAAGAGCTGACCCGCATTTGTAACAGGGCCCTGGTAATCGCCGACGGTCGCCTGGTGGCAGACACTTCCTTGCCCGAACTGCAGCGCAGCTCCCGTCATTACCAGGCGGTCACCCTTGCCGCAGACACGCCGCTGGACCTGCTCGCCCTGGCGGTGTTGCCCGGGGTCGCCGGTATCGAGCAAGACCGCGAGACCCCCGGCACAGTGACCGTGCTCGCCATACCGGGGCAAACCATTTACCCCCATATCAACGCACTGATCACTCACCGCCGCTGGAAAATCAATGCCCTGAACCTGGAGACCGGGCGTTTGGACGAAGTGGTCAACCATATGAGCCAGGAGGCATCAAATTGAAACGTCTACCGGTCATATTCAAGCGTCAACTTGCCAGTTACTTTTCAACCCCCGTCACTTATCTGAGCACGGCAGCATTCCTGACAGCAGCCACTGCATTTGGCTTCCATACAAGCCAGCTACTGGAGCAAGGCAGTGTTGACCTGCTGGGTTTTTTCCAACTGCACCCCTGGCTGTATTTACTGTTGGCGCCAGTGCTTGCCACTCAACTGTGGGCGGACGAGCACAACACCGGTGCCATGGACTTTCTAAAGACCCTGCCGGTCACTGGCTTCGAAATGGTTGCCGGTAAATTTCTGGCAGCCTGGGTCGTTTCCGGAATTGCCTTGTTGCTGACCTTCCCCTTGGTTATCACGGTTAACTACTTGGGAAATCCGGACAATACCGTTATCGCCTCCCAATACCTGGCAAGTTGGCTATTAGCCGGAAGTTATCTGTCGGTGGGCTGTTTTATCTGCACACTGACCCATCACCGGGTGGTGATATTTACAGTAACCCTGTGCTTGCTGCTGGCCGCCAGTGGGTTGTCATCGATTCTTGATGCCATTGAACACCAAGCCCCCCTCTGGCTTATTGACCGGATTATTTCCCTGAGCCCATCGACGCGTTTCGATGCCATTGACCAGGGTGTTCTGGCTCTTCAGGACAGTTTGTACTTTATCAGCCTGATCGTAACCTTTCTCGCTGCAACGATCATCGCCCTGAATGTCAGAAACGGTTGAGAAGGACACATGACGATGAGAACGCCACTAAGCGCCAGCCTCACAATTCTCACCCTATTGCTGCTCTTTCTTGCATTTAACCTAGTATGGGCACTTAAGCTTCCGAATATACGGCTGGATTTTTCAGAACAAAAAATTCATACACTCTCCGCGCCTGTAGAGACACTACTCACCTCACTGGAACAGCCAGTCGACCTGTACTTTTTCAACTCCAGCAAACATCCGCAAAGAACCAACTCGCTGGAAAGTTACAGTAAACGTGTGGAGTTACTGCTCAGGGAGTATGAAAAATTCGCAAAGGGCAAAATCAACCTGCACCTTATCGACCCCACCCCTTTTTCAGAGGATGAGTACAAGGCCAGGCTACTGGGACTTGACGACCAACAAGGGTTCTTCGGCCTCGTCGCAAGCAGCGCCGATCATGGGCCACACAGCATCGAGTCATTCAGCCCGGACCGGGAATCACTGCTGGAATATGAAATCAGCCATCTGATTCATAAGGCGACTCACCCCGAGCAACCCGTCATAGGCCTGATATCCCGGCTGCCAATGGAGGGTGAGCGGGACGAGCGCAACGGCGTGAATACGCCTGCCTGGCAGCTGCTTCAAGAGATGCGCCGCCAATTCAGGCTCGTCACGCTGGAGCCAGGTATCGAGAAGATTCCCGAACACGTCAAAACCTTGATGGTGGTTCACCCCGGCAAACTGCCTGATCAAACCTTGTACGCAATCGATCAGTTTGTGCTGGGCGCAGGCAAATTGATGATGTTTATCGACCCGCTAACCGGCCTGGACGCCAGCCTCACAAGCCCGGAAAACCCCAGGCTGGAAGCATTGCTGAGCGCTTGGGGCATCCAGATGTCGACGAACAAGGTACTCGCCGATCGCAACTATGCCACCTCAGTGATCATGACCACCGGCCAGCCAGCGGTGCGCCACCCCGCTGCGCTGACCCTGCCCCGCCAGGCGATGGCACAGGATGACATCAGCACCTGGAAACTGCGCAGCGTGAATGTCTTGAGCAGTGGCGCGCTGGCTCCCGCCAAAAAAAGCCGTATGACCTTCACTCCCCTGCTCCAAAGCTCCGGGCAAGCGGCACTGTTTGATGCCGAGCGCTTCGCCCTGCCAGCACCGTTTGATTCACTGAACAACGAGGCAACCGCGCGCGGCCAGCAACAGGTGATTGCCGCCCGCGTCGAGGGGCCTGCCTATTCCGCTTTCCCTGAGGGGATCAACGGGCGTGATGCCAGCGTGCAAAAGTCTGCGAACATCCATGTCGTGGTGGTCGCCGACACCGACCTGCTCAGCGACCGAGTGGCAGGAATGGGCCCAGGCAACCGCACGATGAGCGGAGCGTCGTCCGATAACGCGATGTTTGTCTTGAACACCCTGGATAACCTGGCGGCGCCCGATGCCCTGATGAACGTTCGCCCCCGCGCAGGCGGCGGTCGATCACTGCAGGTGCTGCAGGCAATGCGCGAAGACGCTGCACAGGCCTACCGGGAAAAATCCGCCGAACTGGCGCAACGCCTGGAGCAAACGGAAAAGGAGTGGCAATTACTGAACCCCCGCACCCTTTCGCCAGGAGTCCAGGCGGTCACCTCCAACGTACTGCTGCAGGCACTCAACAAGGAACGCTTGCGAGTGCCCATGGAAATTCACGCGCTGAAGGTTCAGGCATACGCACAGGTTCATGCCCTGGAGCGCAAGATTAAGCTGCTCAATATCCTGCCGATACCGCTGATACTGTGCCTGATTGCGTGGGGTATGTTCCTGGTTCGTCGCCGTCGCCAGCACTTGCCTTCAGCGGCGTTTTACTGAGGGTTCAACGCCGGGCGATCAGCCCTTGCCGGGCAATACGGGTCAACTGGCGTATCACTTCGCCCGCATCACTCGCACTCGGCGCTTGAATCACGGCCAGGTCAAAGCTGTTGGATGCAAAGCGCGCGAGGGAGTCGCCGTCTTCGACAAACTGGATCAGAAACGCCGAAGGCCGCCCCGTACGGCGCGGCCAGCCATCCAGATAGCGCAACAGCGTCGGCTGGTGCTTGCCGCCCAGAAGGATTTTCGGATTGCGTTGGGTAAGGTCCGCGGTGATCGGGGCCAGGCGTATGAGGGGGCGTAGTGCATTCATCGTGTCGTGTCTCTGCCTCGAAAGTCTGCGGGCAGGTGAGAGGCAACACCGAACCAGCGCTTTAGCGGAATTTCGAAACCGGCCCATGGGCTCTGGCTTCTGTCGGGACTGTGATCAGTCACCGGTGGCGCCCCGCAATTAGCTGTTTAAATCGGCGCATGGGCAACATCCTAGAGAAGCCGCTAGGGCGGTGTCAAGAATCCCTGGCAACGAAAAGGCCCGCACGGGGCGGGCCTTTAAAGGGAATTTCGCGGGATCAGTGAGTGATGGCGCGGTCGGCAGACAGTTTGCCTGCACCTTCCAGCAACACCGCCAGCGTACCGCCCAGCAGCGCCAGGGCGAACTCATAACCGTTGTTGGCCATGAACAAACCGTTATGGATATGCACCGAGAAAATCGCCACCAGGGAAATGATCGTCAGGCCCAGCGCCGCAGGCCTTGCCAGCAAACCGATGATCAGCGCCAGCCCGGCGAAGAACTCGGTACCGCCGGACAACACGGCCATCAAGGTACCCGGCGCCAGGCCGATACTTTCCATCCATTGGGCCGTGCCCGCCAGGCCGCCACCGCCAAACCAGCCAAAGAGTTTCTGCGAACCGTGAGCGGCGAAGATAATTCCGACAAAAATTCGCAGAACGGTCAGGCCGTAGCCGGCGCGGGTGGAGAGGATTCGGGTGATCAATGGGCTCATGCTGATAATCCTTTTCAAGGTAGGGGTTGGTTGGCCGCTATATTAATCAGTTTAAACAATGATAAAAGCCGATAAATTGCCTAATTAACATCGAAAAAATAGATTACTTGCGCGAGGCAATTTTCGCTGCCGGTGGCTCAAGGGACTCCCGCTCCCGATCAAACGCCAAGTAATACTTGTTCACGCTATTAACATAGCTGACGCCGCCCATTCCCACTTGCTCCATGGCAATGCGCTCGACCTGGAAAAACCATTGATTCGGGTTGAGCCCCCGGCGCCGGGCTTCGGCGCGCATTCCCTGAACCCGCTCGGGGCCCATGTTGTAGGCCGCCAGGACGAAGGCCATGCGTTCGCGCTCATTGAGTTTGGGGCTTGAGAAAAACTTGCGCCGGATCATCGCCAGGTACCGCGCGCCCGCTTGCACGTTGCTGTCCAGGTTCTCGATGTTATTGACCCCGACCCGTTGCGCCGCCGACGGGGTGATCTGCATCAGGCCGGTGGGGCCGCCACTGCTGCGAGCGCCGGGGTCGAGGGCCGACTCCTTGAAGGCCAACGCGGCCAGGTTCAGCCAGTCCATGCCTTGCTCCCGGGCATGCTTTTGCAGCACCGGGCGCAGCTTTTCCAGGCGCTGGCGGTCGGCCCGGGCCAGTGGATAACGTACTTGATAGAGACGGCGGTAGATGCGCTGGAAGGCCACATCCTGGTCGGACGGGGTGCGGTAGGTCTTGAGGAAACGGTCGATACTGGCCCGCAGCATCGAGGCATCCTGGCGTACGAACCAATACTCTTGGCCCGGTTCGCTGATGGTTACTTGCCGGTCAAAACGCAGCTTGGGCAGGATCTTCGCCCAGCGCTCGGCAATCGGTCGCTCGACGATGGTCAGGTGGAAAATCCCGGCCTGGACCATCTCCAGCACGTCCTCCACCGCCAGGCTGGGGTCTACCCACTCCACCTTCACCGGTGGCAACTTGTGCAGCGCCAGTTTCTGGTTGACCTGATTGATCGCATCCGACGCGGCGCTGCCGGTGGTCAGCGCCAGCGTGCGCCCGGACAGTTGCTCCAGTTTGGTAAACCGTCGCTCGCCCTTGAGCCCCACCAGCCACAACGGCACGTCGCTCGCAATCGGGTCGCTGGTGGCAATCTTGTGCGCCGCCTTCACATCGAGCAATTCGCCGGGCGCCACCAGGTCGCCCTCGCCGCGGGCCAACGCGCCGATCAACTGATCCTTGGCCTTGGGAATAATCTTGAGGTTGATTTCCTCTCCGTCACGGGCGTGACCGTTGAGGTACTGCTCGAAAGCGCGCAGGCGATGGTATTCAACACCGATGGCCTGGCCCTGGACTTCGCCGGAACTGTTGCGACTCTGGTTGACCAACACCCGCAGGGTGCGGCTGCTGCGGATTTCCGCGAGGTCGCGGACCTTGCCGGGTTTGGTCACTTCCAGCGGCCCGTCCAGACGCGCAACCGCCGCCATGGGCAGCAGTAACGTCAGGCACAACACAAGCAACGCCGAGGGTCGGATCATCCGCTCTCCGGAAGAAAGAATACTGCCCATTGCTTCGCGAAAAACGAGGCGTTGGGGGACAGAAACAGAGCGCCATGAGCGCAGGCTTTGGGCACAAGGGTTGCACGGCAGATGGCGACAAACCAAACACGGTGTTACTTGCGACTTTCAAAGACAGCTTTAACTCGTTGTAGTTCTTGGCTTTTCTTATAAATCTACAGCTCTGATATGCTTTCCGACCGCAGGCGGAGGTAGCACCATGCAACTCATTGATATCGGCGTCAACCTGACCAACCCAAGTTTCGACGAAAAGCACCAGGCCGTTCTCGACCGTGCCTACGCCGCCGGGGTGAGCCAATTGGTGCTCACCGGTACCAGTGTCGACGGCAGCGAACAGGCCCTGGAGCTGTGCCAGCAGTTGGACGAAAGCGGGCAACGCCTGTTCGCCACTGCCGGTATCCACCCCCACTCCGCCAGTGACTGGAATGCCGAAAGCGCCAGGCGCCTGCGCGGTTTGCTCAAGGAAAGCCGTGTACGTGCGGTGGGTGAATGCGGGCTGGACTTCAACCGGGACTTCTCGCCGCGCCCCCAGCAGGAAAAAGTCCTCGAAGAGCATCTGGCCCTGGCCGTGGAGCTGAAACTCCCGGTATTCCTCCACGAACGCGACGCCAACCAGCGCCTGCTGGAAATCCTGCGGGACTATCGCGATCACCTGTCCGCCGCTGTGGTGCACTGCTTCACCGGCGAGCAGCGCGCATTGTTCAGCTACCTCGACCTGGACCTGCATATCGGCATCACCGGCTGGATCTGCGACGAGCGTCGCGGGACGCACCTGCATCCGCTGGTCAGGGAAATTCCCCGGGGCCGTCTGATGCTCGAAAGCGACGCGCCCTACCTGCTGCCACGAACCCTGCGGCCCAAGCCGAAAAACGGTCGCAACGAGCCGGCCTATTTGCCGGAGATCCTGCGGGAAGTGGCCTTGCACCGCGAAGAGACCGTGGAAGACCTCGCGCAACACACTACCGCCTGCGCCCGCGCGTTTTTTGGATTGCCTGTGCCGGATTGACGCGGCGCATTGACCCATATCAAAACCTGTCGACTCGATAGCGGCACAATAATGGCACCTTGCCAATGCTGTTTCCGCTATCAGAGAAAACCTTCCATGGGTGCCTGGCTTAGCAACATCTCACTGAAGTACAAATTCTGGGCCGTCAACGCGGTCGCGTTCATCACCACCCTGTTGCTGGTGTTGTACGCCGTGCAGCTCGAACAGCAGGCCCGCAGCCACGCCTCCCAGGCGTCGGCGCAAGCCCAGGCGCACTTGCTCGGTGCTTGGCCCGCCGGCCAGCCACTGCCCAAGGGCGAGCACTGGCTGACATTTGCCAAGGGCAAACTCCCACAGCTGGGCGACCAGGATCTGTCAGCCCTCGACTCGGCCAACGGCTGGGTGGATATCAACCCCATGCCACTGTTCGGCGAAAACCCGCTGATGGGCGCCGAGGTGATCACCCGCGCCGACGGCCAACACGTCGCCGTGCTGGCCTACGCCCCCAGCCTGAGCCAAGTGTTCGAAGAACGTTTCGCCAACTACGCGGTGGCGGTCATGATTCTGATGCTGGCGATGCTTGGCGCCTCACAGTTGCTGATCCGTTTTCTGCTGAGCCAGCTCAACACCTTGAAAGACGTGATGCTGCACGTCGAAAAAACCGGCGACCTCGCGGCCCGCGTGCCCTTGGCCTGCGAGGACGAGGTCGGGCAGATGGCCAGTGCCTTTAACGCGATGCAGGCGGGTTATCAACGGGTGGTCAACACCGTCGCGCGCACCGCCAAGCAACTGGACGACGGCGCCGCACGCCTGGCCAGCAGCATGAACGAAGTGCAGCACGGCATGCTCGGCCAGCAAAGCGAAACCGACCAGGCCGCCACCGCAATCAACGAGATGACCGCCACCGTCTACCATATCGCCCAGCACGCCGGCGCTACCCGCGACCTGTCCCAGACGGCCGACACCCTCGCCGGCAGCGGCCAGGAAGTGGTCAGCCGGGTACAGCGCTCGATTGCCGGGCTGTCCACCGGCGTGCAGCAGACCGCCGAAATGATCCAGAAACTGGCCGAGGACAGCCAGAAAATCAACGGGGTGGTCGGGGTGATTCACAGCATCGCCGAGCAGACCAACCTGCTGGCCCTGAACGCCGCCATCGAAGCCGCCCGCGCCGGCGAAATGGGCCGGGGCTTTGCCGTGGTCGCCGATGAGGTGCGCAACCTGGCCAAGCGCGTGCAAAGCTCCACCGATGAAATCACGCGCATGGTTTCAGCCCTGCAAGCCGGCACCCGGGACGCGGTGGACTTCATGCAGGAAAGCTCGTTCAAGGCCGACGACTGTGTGCAACAGGCTCAGGAAGCCGGGATTGCCCTCGCCGAAATCACCGGCGCCGTGGCGCAAATGCGCGAGAGCAACACGCAGATTGCCGTCGCCGCCGAACAACAAAGCCATGTGGCCGAGGAAATGAATCGGGCAGTGGTGAGCATTCGAGACGTCACCGAGAACACCGTGCAACAGACTGTGGACTCGGCGACCACCAGCAATGAGCTGGCAACCCTGGCCGGGGAACTGAACAAGGCCATCGGCCAGTTGAAGCTGTAAACCTTAAAGGGATGGCTATGGCCCCCATAGCCATCCTTGATTCGCCGCCCCACCCTGCCCGGCCTACACTCTGTTCAAGATGTTTCAACGGACAGAGGAATCACGATCATGGGCAAACGTCATCCAAATCTCCCCGCCTGGCAATGGCGCACCCACCCGCAAAATCATCAGCATGGGACCAATCAAGTGTTGCAACTGCTGGCGCTGCCCCTGCTGGTGATCGGCTTCCTGTTGATGGTGTCCGGGGTGTTCAGCGAGAACCCGGCAAGTGTGGCTATTGGCGTTGTCGGCATTGTGGCGGCACTGGCATTGCAGCACCACGGTCGTCGCCTGGAGGCCCGCGCCAGCGACGCCTCCCATGATCAACACCTGCTGGTCTGAAGCCTCAGGCGAACACCACCACCGACTGACGGCTGATAGCGATCAACTGGCCGTCGGGGCTCCACAGCTGCGCAGCGGCATGGCCGTAGCCGTCGCGGGCATACTCGATATGGACCAAGTACTGGCACCAGTCCAGGGTGCTGAGGGTCTGCAGCGGCTGCACGAATTCGATGGTCCAGGTCAGGGTGCTGCCCGCGGCTGGTTGGGTCAGGTGCGGTAACACCGACGGGGGCCACGCATCCACCAGCGCCAGGATATGCGCTTCGGTCAGCGGCTCTTCCTTCACATCGCCACGCAAGCGCACCCAGCCGCCCATCTCACGGGATTTATTGCCGGTGAATGGCAGGCCACCCACACTCCAGCGCATCGCCAGGTGCCGCATGAACTCCGGTGTCACCCCTTTGATGTAAGGCAACTCCTGGCACTCATCCCAGTGTTTGAAGGTGGGCGCCGGTTCGGCTTCAACATCGATCTGCGATGGCCGCGAGGCGCCAAAACTGGCCTGCACCAGGGTCATCACTTCACCGTTCTGCACCACACGACCCAGCAGTTGGCTGACAGCCTTGCCTTCGCGCAGCACTTCGACTTCGTAGCTTGCCGAAACATCCGGCGCCACCGGGCCGACAAAGGTAACCGCCAGCGAACGCAGCGGGCGATCTGCCGGAACCTGTGCACGCAGGGCTTCGTATTGCAACGCCACCACCAGGCCGCCAAAAGTGGCACGGCCCTGGGCCCATTCGGCAGGGATCGAAACATCCAGGGGATGGTTGCGGGCAGCGTCGAGCAAATCACTAAAGCGCATGGCGATCTCAACTTGAAAAAAGGATTGAGGGATCTTAACCACCCGGCCTGCGCCGTACAGCACCTATTCCAGCCAAAAAGCCGGACAGATAGGCCGCGGACTCAAGCGAAGCAGTCAGCACTCAGCTTATCGAGCACACGATCCGCCTGCCCTTCGGCCTTGGCCATGGTGCGGTGCCAGCCGGGCACGCACGGCTGCAAATCGGGCTCGTGCCCGGCTTGCGCCAGCCATTGCCAGCAGTCGTGCCAATCGCCGAGGGCACCTTGAGCGGCCTTGAGACGGGACACGGCTTTGGGGGGCAGCTTGTCCAGCTCGGGATAAGCCTCGGCCGCATAACGCACGCGCTTGATCAACAGGCGCAGGCGGTGACGGTCATGGTTCGGGTCGTGGAGTGCCTCGCCGAGCCGTTTCCATTGCTTGGCCAAACGTTTTTCAATGCGCGCGCGCAGACCCTTGAGCAGCTTCTGCCGTTGGGAGGCGCGGATAAAGCGGGGGAATGCCTCGAGGATCAACAGCAGTTGCGCCAGCTCCGGCCCTTGTGCGACCGAGCGGTAGGTGGCCGCCTGCTGCCGGGTACGCCGGTCAGCCGCCTCGTGATAGCCGTGCTGATGGAGGTACGCGGCCAGCACTTCACGGTCGCGAAAGGGTGTAGTCAGTTGGCCGACGGCGCTGGCGGCCTGTTCGAGTTGCTCGACACCGGGCAACCCGCGCAATGGCCGCAACAGGCTGCGCAAGCGCCGCACGGTGGTGCGCAGGCCATGCAGGGCCTCGTCGTCCGTGACGGCGGCGAGGCGCGCCTGGCAGTTCAGCAACCCTACTTCCAGGCCAATGACCTGAGCGACCAACTGATCTACCAACCCTGCCATGCGCTTCCCCTGTTAACTGACTAGCGTGGCGCCTGGCAATACAAACGCCACGTACAACCCTAACGATTACCGCTCCCTGACACCCTGACCGGGATCAACGCCCTGCACGAGACTCACGAATATAGAAGCGGGCTTTTTCGGCCTTGTTCGAGCAGCCTTCGAAGGCTTCGAACTGCTGCTGGGTCTTGGCGCCAGTCAGCAATGAAAGGGCCTTGGAATAACTCACGGTGCCGGCAAAGCCTTCGGCCTTGGCCAGGTCCAGTTCGTGCCACGCAGCATCCAGTTGCGTGCCGCAGCTGTCGCGATAAGCAGTTTTCCCGGCACAACCGGCCAGGGCCAACACGATCACAGGCACACACATCCAGGCTTTCATCAAATGACACCTCAAGAAAAGAAAAAACAGTCACAGGTGTAGACGTTGTCTACACCGAAAAGTGCCTTATCCGACTGCCTGAATCCGCAGTGCCGATTGCCAGAGCATACCCGAGCAGAGTAGCCCGATCGCGAAAATAATCGGTTGCAGCGCTGATGATTGAAGCGCGCCCCTTGATGGGTGCATTGTGGTCACCTGTTTTGCAAAGGATCAGGTCATGAAGAAACGTGTTGCATTGGTGCTGGGCTCCGGCGGCGCCCGGGGCTACGCCCATATCGGCGTGATCGAGGAAATTGAAAAACGCGGCTACGACATCGCCTGCATCGCGGGCTGCTCCATGGGGGCGGTGGTTGGCGGAATCTATGCCGCGGGCAAGCTGGACGAGTATCGAAACTGGATCGAAAGCCTCGATTACCTGGACGTGCTGCGCCTGGTCGACGTGAGTTTTCGCCTGGGGGCGATCCGTGGCGAAAAGGTCTTTGGGCAGATCCGCAAGATCGTCGGCGAGATCAATATCGAAGACCTGCGCATTCCCTACACCGCCGTGGCGACCGACCTGACCAACCAGCAGGAGATCTGGTTCCAGGAAGGCTGCCTGCACCAGGCCATGCGCGCCTCGGCGGCAATTCCCAGCCTGTTTACCCCGGTGATGCAGGGCAACCGCATGCTGGTGGACGGCGGCCTCTTGAACCCTTTGCCGATCGTGCCGGTGGTGTCGAGCCACTGCGACCTGATCATTGCGGTCAACCTCAACTCCACCAACCAGAAGCACTACACGCTGCCGGTGATCCAGCGTCCGCCGGCGTTCAGGAGCCGCTTCGACAACCTGGTGCGTTCACTGGGTTCGCACTTGCCGTTTCGCCGCAAGCAGGCAGAGCAGCTGTTAATGCTGGAGCAGGAAGCGCTGTTGGCCCAGGCTGCCGATATCAACCCGTGGCTGGAGTCTGCCGAACCCGAAGCGCAGCAACCGGCGGCCGCACCGGAAAAGGCCGGCGCGCCGAAGTCGGCGACCGGTTCGTTCATCATCGATAACGTGGGGCCGGCGTCGCTGCTGGATTTGATCAACCAGAGTTTTGAGGTGATGCAGACGTCGTTGGCGCAGTACAAGATCGCCGGGTACCCGCCGGATATCCTGATCAACGTGCCGAAGCGGGTTTGTCGGTTTTTCGAGTTCTACAAGGCGCCGGAGTTGATCGCACTGGGGCGGGAGATTGCCAGCGATACACTGGACCGGTATGAGAGTGAGCAACACTGACGTTTTATGACTAGTGCTTTTGTGGCGAGGGAGCTTGCTCCCGTTGGGCTGCGTAGCGGCCCCAAAATCCTGGAAGCGCTGCGCACTCCAACGGGAGCAAGCTCCCTCGCCACAGGTTGAGCTAACGCTTCAGGCTTCGGTGTTCAATAGCCGATACCCAACACCGGCCTCAGTCACGATAAACCGTGGCTGAGTCGGATCATCCGCCAGCTTCTGGCGCAGGTGCCCCACCACAATCCGCAGGTAATGGCTGTCCTCGGTATGGGTCGGGCCCCAGATATCCTTGAGCAGTTGCTGCTGGGTAATCACCCGCCCGGGATGCCGCGCCAGCTGCGCCAGCACCGCGTATTCCTTGCGGGTCAGCGCCACTTCGACACCGTCCAGCAGCACCCGGCGATAGGCCAGGTCTACCGTCAACGGGCCAAAGCGCAACGCCGCTTCCTGGGCCTCCCCCGCCGGCGCCTGGCGCAGCAACGCGCGCACCCGCGCGAGAAACTCCTGGATGCCAAACGGCTTGGTCACATAGTCATTGGCGCCGTTGTCCAGTGCCTCGACTTTTTGCACTTCGCTGGCTCGCACCGACAACACCAGCACCGGTACCGTGGACCACTCACGAAACTCACGCAGCACCTGCTGGCCGTCCATGTCCGGCAGGCCGAGGTCGAGCACCAGCAGGTCCGGTTTACTCAAGGCGGCCTGGGCCAGGCCTTCGTTGCCGGTGCCGGCCTCAATCACTTTGTAGCCCTGGGAGGCCAGGCTGATACGCAAGAACTTGCGGATCTGCGGTTCGTCGTCAATGACCAAAATCGTCGCAGTCTGGCTCATGGTGTCCAATCAAAATCCGTGAAGAAAAGAGGGTAGCTCAAGGTTCGCTTTCCAGGCCAGGCTGGGCCTGCAATGGCAGGAATAAAGTGATGCAGGTGCCGCGGCCTTCAATGCCGTCGGCCACGCTGATATGCCCGCCGTGGGCACCGACCATGCCCTGGCAGATCGCCAGACCGAGCCCGGTGCCCTGCCCGCCACGATCACCTCTGGCGGCGGTGTAGAACATGTCGAAAATCTTCGCACGCTCCTCCTCGGGAATGCCCGGGCCTTCATCGGCGACGGCAAAAAACAATTGGTTATCCACCACGCCCGCGCTGAGCTTCAAGCGACCTTGGGGCGGCGAGAAGCGTGCGGCGTTTTCCAATACGTTGACCAGCGCCTGCTCGATCAAGGCCGCATGCACGTAGAGCAGTGGCAGCTCGGGCGGCACGTCGGTGGTCACTTGCAGCGGCGCCAATACCGCGCGCAAGCGGCCCAGGGAACTGCCGACGATATCACCGGGAGAAACCCAATCCCGCGCCAGCTTCAGGGCGCCGTGGCCCAGGCGGGTCATGTCCAGCAGGTTCTGGATGTAGCGGTCGAGGCGCTCGGCTTCATCGCGGGTGCCTTCCAGCAACTCCCGGCGATCCTCCAGGGGAATCGCCTCACCGAGGGCCAGCAGGCTGTCGATGCTGCCGCGCATGGAGGTCAGCGGCGTGCGTAAATCATGGGACACCGAGGCCAGCAACGCGCTGCGTAATTGCTCGGTTTCGCCATGCAGGCGCGCCGCTTCCAGTTCCTGGCCGAGTTGCGCACGGGCCAGGGCCTGGGCCAATGGCTGGCTCAAGGCGGTGAGCAGGCGACGGCGTTGGCCGCTCAATTCGAGACCGGCTTTCGGGCTGACACCCAGCAGGCCCAACGGCCCCTCCTCGCTGGACAACGGCCACCACCACCAGCGACCAAACGGCAAGGTGCCGGTGCCCATGCCTGCCGGCTGATCATGTTGCCAGGCCCAATCGGCGGCAGCGCGCTCGGCTTCGGTGAAGGTGATCGGGCCGCCGGTCTCGACCTTCCAGTCGCCCTGCCCGTCGCGGTTAAGCAGGCACAATTGCAGGTCGCTCCAGCCTTCCAGATGGTGCGCGGCGGCACTGATCACCGCCTGGCGATCCGTGGCGGCGGTGAGCTTGCGCGACAGGTCGAGCAGCTCGGTGGTTTCTTCCTGGGTATCGCGCAACGCCTGCAACTGCCGGCGCTGGCGCGCGGCGAGGTTGCCGGTGAGCGCCGCCATCAGCAGGAAGAACAACAGCGTCAGCACGTCCTCTTCACGCTGGATCGCGAAAGAGAAATTCGGCGGGATAAACAGGAAGTCGTAGCTCAGGAAAGACAACGCCGCACATGCCAGCGCCGGGCCCAGACTGCTGCGCACCGCCACCAGGAGCACGGCGGCCAGGAACACCAGCGAGATGTTCGGCAACGGCAGCACACTGGCGACACCCCAGGCGACGGCCGCCGCGATCACGGTCGCTACCACCGCCAGCGCATAGTCAAACCACACGAGCCCACGCACATCCGGCAGGCGTGGCGGGGCCGGGATTTCGTCGCTGTCGAGGACGTTGATTTCCAGACCCCGGGCATTACGCAGCAGGCGCGCGGCCAAGCCGCCGCCAAACAGATTACGCCGCCAGCGCGGCCGCGATTGCCCCACCAGAATCAAGCTGGCCCGCCGTTCAGCCGCATGCTGGATCAGCGTCTTCGCCACCTCCCCCGCCCGCAGCAACACCACTTCACCGCCAAGGCGCTCGGCCAGTTGCTGGGCGTTTTGCAAGCGCAGGCGCGACTGCTCATCCCGCACCCGGCCGTTATCCACATGCACCAGGCTCCACGGCAAATGCCGACGCTGGGCCACACGGCTGGCATGACGCACCAGGCGTTCGGCCTGGGCATCGCCGTCCACGCCCACCAGCAGCCGGCCGCGCACGGCGGGCGCGGCCTGGCCCAGTTGGCGGTAACCCTGGGCCAGGTCGTCGTCGACGTGGGCCGCAGCGGTTTGCATCGCCAGCTCGCGCAGGGCCATGAGGTTGGTCTGGGTGAAGAAGGCGTCGATGGCGGCGCGGGCCTGTTCCGGCACGTAGACCTTGCCGTCGCGCAAACGCTCCAGCAGTTCGCGGGATGGCAGGTCGATCAACAGCAGCTCGTCGGCTTCCTGCAGGACCCAGTCGGGCAAGGTCTCACGCACTTGCACGCCGGTGATGCCGCGTACCTGGTCGTTGAGGCTTTCCAGGTGCTGGACGTTGACCGTGGTGAATACGTTGATGCCGGCAGAGAGCAATTCCTGAATGTCTTGCCAGCGTTTTTCGTGACGGCTGCCGGGGGCGTTGCTGTGGGCCAGCTCGTCCACCAGCACCAGTTTGGGCCTGGCGGCGAGCAGGCCGTCGAGGTCCATTTCCTCCAGCATCACGCCACGGTATTCGGAGCGCAGCAGCGGCTGTTGCGGCAGGCCGCTGAGCAAGGCTTCGGTCTCGGCGCGGCCGTGGGTTTCCACTACGCCGGCAATCAGTCGCACGCCCTGGCGCATCTGAGTGTGGGCGGCCTGGAGCATGGCGTAGGTCTTGCCCACGCCGGGAGCGGCGCCGAGGAAGACTTTGAGCCGGCCGCGGCCGTCCCGTGGCAGTTCGGCTAACAGGGCATCGGCGCGGCCGGAGTCGCTCATGCGGGCAGTCTTCCTTCAGGTGTTGATGTGGTGATAGTGACGCCGTCATCGCGGGCAAGCCCGGCTCCCACATTTGATCTTCAGTGAATCCAGACTTTGTGTTCAACAAAGATCAACTGTGGGAGCGGGCTTGCCCGCGATTGGCGGCGCCACTGCTTACAACTTTTCCAAGGCCATGTTCAGCGCCAAAACGTTCACCACCGGTGGCCCCACCAGCGGGCTTTCGATGTGCTCGTCCATCAGACGCTCCAGGGTCGCCACCGGCAGATTACGCGCGGCGGCTACCCGGGCCAGTTGATAGGCAATTGCCTGTGGTGGCAAGTGTGGATCAAGACCGCTGCCGGAGGTAGTCAGCATTGCCATGGGCACCGGCCCCTGGCCTGGCACCAGCAGTTTGTTGGCGTCGTCGAATACCCGGGTAGCCAGCGCCGGGTTGCTTGGGCCGAGGTTGCTGGCACTGCTGGAAACGGTAGCAAACGCACCCGCAGATGGCCGTGGGTGGAACCAGCCGTCACCGGTGAAGTCCTGGGCAATCAGGCTCGAACCACGCACCTTGCCGCTGGCATCGTGTACCAGGCTGCCGTTGGCCTGGTCGGGGAAAGCGACTTGCGCGACACCGGTGACAACCAGGGGATAGGCCACGCCGGTGATCAGGGACATCAACACCAGCAGGCTCAGGGCCGGGCGGATCATGTTGGACATTTCAAATTCCTCAATTCGGTCATTGCAACCTGCAGGCACCAGTTTGCCGGCACCTGCAGGCATCGGGTCAAACCAGGTGCAGCGCGGTCAGCAGCATGTCGATCGCCTTGATGCCCACAAACGGCACCACAATCCCGCCCAGGCCGTAGATCAGCAGGTTGCGACGCAGCAACGCCGCCGCACTCGCCGCCTGCACACGCACACCGCGCAGTGCCAGCGGGATCAGCACCACGATGATCAGTGCGTTGAACACGATGGCCGAAAGGATCGCGCTCTGCGGGCTTTGCAGATGCATCACGTTGAGCACACCCAGTTGCGGGTAGATCGAGGCGAACAGCGCCGGCAGGATCGCGAAGTACTTGGCCACGTCGTTGGCGATGGAAAAGGTGGTCAGCGCGCCTCGGGTCACCAGCAATTCCTTGCCGATCTGCACCACGTCCAGCAGCTTGGTCGGGTCGCTGTCGAGGTCGACCATGTTGGCGGCTTCGCGGGCGGCCTGGGTGCCGTCGTTCATTGCCATGCCGACGTCCGCCTGGGCCAGCGCCGGGGCGTCGTTGGCACCGTCGCCGCACATCGCAACCAGGCGGCCGTCGTTCTGCTCGTGACGAATGCGTGCCAGCTTTTTCTCTGGAGTGGCTTCGGCCAGCACGTCATCCACGCCGGCTTCAGCAGCAATCGCAGCAGCGGTCAGCGGGTTGTCGCCGGTCACCATCACGGTGCGGATCCCCAGCTTGCGCAGCTCGGCGAAACGTTCGCGAATGCCGGGCTTGACCACGTCCTTGAGGTGAATCGCGCCGAGCAACTTGCCGTCGGCACACACCAGCAATGGAGTACCGCCGCTCTGGGCGATCTTTTCGATTTCCCGGGACAGTGCCGGTTGCAGGTCGCGGCGTTGCAGGCCAATGAAGGCCAGCAGCGAATCCACCGCGCCTTTGCGGAACACGCGGCCCTGGTAGTCGACGCCGGACAGGCGGGTTTCCGCGCTGAACGGTACGGAGGTCAGCTCATCCGTCGACGGCTCGGCTTGCGGGTGCATGCCGCGCAGGTATTCGACGATGGACTTGCCTTCGGCCGTGTCGTCCGCCAGGGACGCCAGCAGCGCGCCTTCGGCCAACTCCTTGCCGCTGACACCGGGCGCGGCGATCACGTTGGTGCAACGACGGTTACCGAACGTGATGGTGCCGGTCTTGTCCAGCAACAGTACGTGCACGTCCCCCGCTGCTTCCACCGCGCGACCGGATTTGGCGATCACGTTGAGACGCACCAGGCGGTCCATACCGGCGATACCGATGGCCGACAACAGGCCGCCGATGGTGGTCGGAATCAGGGTGACCAGCAGCGCCACCAGGAACACCAGCGGCAGGTTGCCATTGGCGAAGTGGGCGAACGGCTGCAGGGTCACGACCACCAGCAGGAAGATCAGCGTCAGGCCGATCAGCAGGATGTCCAGCGCGATTTCGTTGGGGGTTTTCTGACGTTTGGCGCCTTCCACCAGGGCGATCATGCGGTCCAGGGTCGACTCGCCCGGGTTGGCGGTAATGCGGATCATCAACCAGTCCGAGACCAGGCGGGTGTTGCCGGTGACGGCCGAGCGGTCGCCGCCGGATTCGCGGATCACCGGGGCGGACTCACCGGTGATGGCCGCTTCGTTGACCGCGGCAATACCTTCGATGACTTCGCCATCGCCCGGGATCATTTCCCCGGCGGCCACACGCACCACATCGCCTTTACGCAGGCTGGTGGCCGGCACGACCTTGAAGCTGCCATCGGCTTCCTTGCGGCGCGCACTCAGGCCCTCGCTGCCGGCCTTGAGGCTGTCGGCGCGGGCCTTGCCGCGACCTTCAGCCAAGGCTTCGGCGAAGTTGGCGAACAGCACGGTGAACCACAGCCACACCGCGATTTGTACGGAGACGTAGGTCGGTACGGCCACCTCCGGCACGAAGCACAGGATTGTGGTGAGGATCGCCGTCAGCTCGACCACCAGCATTACCGGCGAGCGTTGCAGTTGGCGTGGGTCCAGCTTGACGAAGGCCTGGACCAGCGCCGGGCGCCACAGGGCCGAGATTGCGGTCTTGGCCGGCTCCTGGGTTTTCACGGGAGCCGCGTTTTTTGCAGGCATATTCATTTTCATATCCCCTTAGAAGCCCATGCTCAGATGTTCAGCGATAGGCCCAAGTGCCAGCGTCGGCAGGAAGGTCAGGCCGCCCACCAGCAAAATGGTCACGGTCAACAGGGTCACGAACAGCGGGCCGTGGGTCGGGAAGCTGTTCTGGCCAATCGGTGCGGTCTTCTTCATCGCCAGGCTGCCGGCCAGAGCCAGAACCGGGAGGATGTAGCCGAAGCGGCCCAGCAACATCGACAGGCTCAACATCAGGTTGTGGAACGCGGTGTTGGCACTGAAGCCGCCGAACGTCGAACCGTTGTTGGCACTGGCCGAGGTGTAGGCGTACAGCAACTGGCTGAAACCGTGGGGGCCAGGGTTACTGATGGCACCGGCCGGGCCAGGCAGGCTGGCGGCTATGGCGCCCAGTACGAGGGTACCCACCGGCATCACCAGCAAGGTCACCACCAGTAATTGCACTTCCCGGGTCTGGAGTTTCTTGCCGAGGTATTCCGGCGTGCGGCCAATCATCAGGCCGGCGAGGAACACCGCGATCAACACGTTGAGCAACATGCCGTACATGCCGGCACCGACGCCGCCGAAGATCACTTCGCCGACCATCATGTTGACCAGCGACACCATGCCGCTCAGCGGGTTGAGGCTGTCTTGCATACCGTTGACCGAACCGTTGGACGCGGCGGTGGTGGCCACCGACCACAACACAGTGCCGGTAGTGCCGAAGCGCGCTTCTTTACCTTCCTGCGGCGCGGCCTGTTCCACCGCCGGGTTGTTCAGCGCGGGGTTGGGCTGGTACTCGGCCCACATCGCGGTTGCACCGCCGATGATGAACAAGGCCAGCATGCAACCGAGGATCGCCCGGCTCTGACGCAGGTCTTTCACGTAATGGCCAAAGGTGAACACCAGCGCTACGGGAATCAGGATGATCGCGCCCAGCTCAAACAGGTTGGCCCAGGCAGTCGGGTCCTCGAACGGATGCGCCGAGTTGACCCCGAAGAAGCCACCGCCGTTGGTGCCCAATTGCTTGATCGCAATCTGGCTGGCGGCCGGGCCCAGTGGAATCACCTGGTCAACGCCTTGCATGGTCACGGCGTTAACGTAGTGAGCGAAGGTTTGTGGCACGCCCTGCCACACCAGGAACAACGCAAACACCAGGCACAACGGCAACAGGCCGTAGAGGGTGGCGCGGGTCATGTCGACCCAGAAGTTGCCCAGGGTCTTGGTGGATTTGCGACCGATCCCACGGCACAACGCGACCAGTACGGCGAGGCCGGTGGCGGCACTGACGAAGTTCTGCACGGTGAGGCCGACCATCTGACTGAGGTAGCTCAGGGACGCTTCACCGCTGTAGTTCTGCCAGTTGGTGTTGGTCATGAAACTGATCGCGGTATTGAACGCCAGGGTCCATTCCTGACCCGGCAATTTCTGCGGGTTCAGCGGCAGGTATTCCTGGAACACCAGGATGCCGAACAGCAGCACAAAACCGGCAAGGTTGAACGCAAGCAACGCCAGCGCGTATTTCTGCCAGCTCTGTTCCTGGTCTGCATCGACACCCGAAAGGCGATAGCAAACGCGCTCGACCGGGCCGAACACCGGCGTGAGCCAGGTTCGCTGCCCTTCCATTACCTTGTAGTAGAACCGCCCCAGGGCCGGTGCCGGAATCAGCACCAAGGCAAAGAAGGCGATGATCAGCCAATAGTCATAACTGTGCATAGCCTGCTCCTAGTTCCGATCCGCGCGTAACAGCGCAACCAGCAGATAAATGAACAGCGCCACAGCCAACAGCAGTGACACCCCGTCCAGAACGCTCATGGAAGTTTCTCCGTCGTGCGGCGACTGCCGCGTGTAGGAGGATTGTCCGCAGGAGTGGCGTAAAGGAACGAGAGCGACGGTATGGGTGGGGCGTAAAGACGGCGTAAAGAGTGGGTTTATGCGGGGTTTACAGGGGGTATGCACTTCAAATGTGGGAGCCGGGCTTGCCCGCGATAGCGTCAGACCAGACACCAACGCCCTCATCTGGTGCAGCGCTTGAAATGATTCAAACGCCAAACCGTCCCCTCGGCGACAGTTCGGCGCCTTTACGACACGGCACAGGTGAATGGCATGCCCGCTGCAATGCCCTGAAACATTCCAAACCGTTCAGGGAGAGCTACACGATGAACACACAACTCAAACCCACCTTGGGCACCCTGCATTTGTGGGGCATCGCCGTCGGGCTGGTGATTTCCGGCGAGTATTTCGGCTGGAGCTACGGCTGGGGCGTCGCGGGAACGCTGGGCTTCCTGGTGACCTCATTGATGGTCGCCGCCATGTATACCTGCTTTATATTCAGTTTCACCGAACTGACCACCGCCATTCCTCACGCTGGCGGTCCGTTTGCCTACAGCCGTCGGGCATTTGGTGAGAAAGGTGGCTTGATTGCCGGGCTGGCAACGCTGATTGAGTTCGTCTTCGCCCCACCGGCCATCGCCCTCGCAATCGGTGCGTATTTGAACGTGCAGTTCCCGGCGCTGGATCCGAAACACGCAGCCGTCGGCGCCTACATCGTGTTCATGGGCCTGAACATTCTCGGCGTGAAGCTGGCGGCGACTTTCGAACTGGTGGTGTGCGTACTTGCCGTGGCCGAACTGCTGGTATTCATGGGTGTGGTGGCCCCCGCCTTCAGCTTCAGCAACTTCGCCCTCAACGGCTGGGCCGGTTCCGACACCTTTGGTGCGCCGGCGATCGCCGGGATGTTTGCGGCCATTCCATTTGCCATCTGGTTCTTCCTCGCCATCGAAGGCGCCGCCATGGCCGCCGAAGAAGCGAAAGATCCCAAGCGCACCATTCCAAAGGCCTACATCAGCGGCATCCTCACCCTGGTGATTCTGGCCATGGGCGTGATGTTCTTTGCCGGCGGCGTCGGTGACTGGCGCACCCTGTCGAACATCAACGACCCGCTGCCCCAGGCGATGAAAACCGTGGTCGGCGACAGCTCGGGCTGGCTCCACATGCTGGTGTGGATCGGCCTGTTCGGCCTGGTGGCCAGCTTCCACGGGATCATCCTGGGCTACTCCCGCCAGTTCTTTGCCCTGGCGCGCGCGGGCTACCTGCCCTCTTTCCTGGCCAAACTGTCGCGTTTCCAGACGCCGCACCGGGCAATCATCGCCGGCGGCATCGTCGGCATCGCCGCCATCTACAGCGACGGACTGATCAACCTGGGCGGCATGACCCTGACCGCCGCGATGATCACCATGGCGGTGTTCGGTGCCATCGTCATGTACATCATGAGCATGCTCAGCCTGTTCAAACTGCGCAAAACCGAGCCGCTGCTGGAACGCACCTTCCGCGCCCCAGGCTATCCCGTCGTGCCGGGGATTGCCCTGGTGCTGGCGGTGGTATGCCTGGTGGCAATGGCGTGGTTCAACGCGTTGATCGGGCTGATCTTCCTGGGCTTCATGGTGGTGGGTTTTGTGTACTTCCAACTGACCGCACAAGACCGCGCCGATGCGCCGGCAGATGCGATGTTGACTGGGCTCTGAGACCTTGCGCAGGAACGGGCCTACAATGAACTACTAAGAAAGCCCGTTACTCAAAGCAGCAACTACCGTGGGAAATTTTTCCACGGTTTGCTGCCTCAAGGAGAACCCTATGCCGTGGTATGCCTGGTTGATTTTAGTGGTCGCGATCGGCTCGATCGTCGGTGGTTTGTTGATGCTGCGAGACAGCGCCAACAAGGTTGAACTGACCGAGGAACAACGCCAACGCGTGGCCGAACGCAACGCCCAAGCGGACGCCAAGGACGCACAGGATCGCTGATCCTGAAGCGGCTCCACCCTGGGGCCGCACAATTTTGTAAACACCCGCCTATGCCCAGGCAAGCTTGGTTAATATGGCCTGATGTTTCGGAGGCCGCCCCATGCGCTATTCACAAGACCACAAAGCTCAAACCCACCAGCGCATCATCAAGGAAGCCTCTGTCCGCTTTCGCCGCGACGGTATTGGTGCGACCGGTTTGCAGCCATTGATGAAAGCGTTGAACCTGACCCATGGTGGGTTTTATGCGCACTTCAAGTCCAAGGATGAGTTGGTGGAAAAGGCACTGCAGGCCGCAGCTGCAGAGCTGGATGTGCATTGCGAAATGCTGTTCAACCAGGAGCGGCCGCTGGAGGCGTTCATCGACAGCTACCTGTCTGAATGGCACCAGACCTCGCCGGATCAAGGCTGCCCGCTGACGACGATGTCGTCGGAGATGGGATTGCGTGGGCAGAACAGCCGCACGACGGACGACGTGCTCAACGCCCGACTCAAACAGGTTGAAGCGGCACTTGGCAGCCCGAATGCCGGGGAACAGAGCCTTGTGCTGATGTCGACGCTAGTGGGAGCGTTGGTATTGGCGAGAAGTGTGAACAGTAATGCGTTGGCGAAGCAGATTCTCGACATGGTGCGCGGAAATTTGAAAAAGCAGATCGCGTAAAATTGAAGAGACCGGTCAATGACCAGCCTCCCGACTCACCCGCTACCGCTTAATTGACCTCCAGCCGATCACGGTTCTTCTCCAATAGAGCCTTACCGATTCCTTTCACCTCCAACAACTCATCGACTGCGGTAAAGGGGCCGTTGCTTTCACGGTAGGCAATGATCGCCTTGGCCTTGGCTGTTCCGATCCCAAACAAGTCTCGGCGCAAGGTCTCAGCGTCAGCGGAGTTCAGGCTGACTTTGCTGGATTGCTCAACCTTGGACACTTGCGCGCTTATAGGCGTGGGAGTTTCGGGCTTGTTGGAAGAAGGCGCTGCGGTGGCAGCCAGCGAAATGCTGGTGAGGAAAGCGAAAACAAGAGATGAGAAAGACGTTTTACGCATAGGTGACGCTCCATGAGATCAATAAGAGAAAGCAGCTTTCCGAAGCTGCTTTTCAAACTTAGTTGATATTTAGAGAGGGTCAAAACTCACTACGTTACAACATGTTATCCGACTTAGCGCCATAACAAAGCCACCACGAAAAATTTGCAAGCAAACCTAAACACCACCCCAATAAACATAGGCCGACTTAATACCCATGATCATTCCTGGCGCCAGCAGCGCCAGCAGTAACAGCCGAACGTAAGATTTTGATTTGTTAAGAAAAATCAGATAGGCCATGGGAAGAATTACAAAAGCGGGTTGCATGATCCTCATCAAGTCCTGATGAGAGTTGATGCTAGTGGCAGAAAGCCCTAGGAAAAACAAGACGACACAAAATATGCGGCCAAGCATGGCGAGTTCTTTCGTCGACAAGTCAATGTCAAAAATGCGCCTTTGATTGAGGAGGAAGAGCTGCACGGCCACAAACACGAACACATATATGTAAACAAAAAAACCAGTGTTCGTTTCACTTTCCCACACACCATCACCTGTCGCAACAGCCTGCTTCAGGATCCCGACCAACAAGGAGCCACCCAGGCCCACCACTAACGAAACGAAAAACTTCGTACCGACACTAATAGTTTGAAAGCGGCTATTGAGCAGAAAAATAGCGCCGACCACCACTGCCAGAAAGGCACTAGAATAATGAAACAAAATTGAAGCAATTAAAAAAATAATACAGACAAACAGGCGCCTGTTGAGCATCCCGATGAACAACAATGTAAAGGCGATGTGAGAGCGCCATACCCAAAGTACCGATGCGTACGAGGGGTACCAAAGCGCAAAGATAAAAACTGAAAATAATACAAGTCCCAAAGAGCGCAAAGGCTCAACATCAACTTTCCGCGCAGAATAATAGACAAAAAATGCCAACAACGAGATAACCAGAAAAATACATGAAAAAGCAAAACCCTGAAGATCCGCAATAAAGTAACTAAAAAAAGCATAAATCGTAAGATATATCCCCAACTCCGTTTTACCCGTTTCCAGGGTCAATAAATTTGCAAAATTCCCTACGCTTTCAGACACCAACAAATCATAATAAAAATAATAGGTCCGGGCATCCGTGATTGTAGGGTTCTCATCAACAATCCAAGAAAATATATAGGAAAATAATACAATCAGAAAGACACAGAGCAGTAATGCAAATACGCTCTTGATGGACAAAATCCGAATACTTAGCATGACTACCACTTCAGAAAGAGGTGAACGATACCTTGATAGAAACGAATCTCTCTGTAGGCGGACTTCTTGGTCATCAAGCTCAAGAAAAGGCCAGCAGCGTCTTTCTTTCTGCTGGCTGCGATATTTCTAAATCGGGTACAGCGCAGCGCAACTTCGGCTTCCGGAAATTCTGCGACGGCTGAATAATTCCCCAGTATTTTTAACTGCTGGTCGTAGATCAAGTCTAGCTGCTTCAGCGTATTAGCTGGATGCTGCCTGTACTCCGCAACCAACTCAGTTAGTGCTTCCAGATACTCATCCGAAAAACTCGTCAGCTTCAACCACATGTCCCAATCTTCTACCCGGGTATTAACGTTGAACCCGCCCACTGCCAAAAGCCGGTCAAGTCTCAGCATCCCCGATACCGCGGGCAATTCAGCCTTGAGGGTTATGATTTCCTTGAAGCGAAATTTTCCTGAGCGAACTCGTTCGGCGGTTCGCGCACCATCGTTGTCAATCAGGTAAACAGACCCGAATGCACCCAGGCACTCGGGATTTTTTTCCAGATAGTTAACCAGGAACGCAGTTTTTTCGGGCAAAATTCGGTCATCTGATGCCAAGGCAGAAAAAAACTTTCCCTTCGACCATTCAAGCGCCTCATTCAGGGTTCTCGACAGCCCTCTATTCTCCCGGGTGATATAGCGAAATCGGACAAAGCGCTTCTCGCAAGCCTCGAGAAGACTTTCGATTACACTCGTAGAGGCATCAGAGGATCCATCATCAATAATAATCAACTCAATATTCTGATAGGACTGCTGGATAATGCTTTTGATGCTGTGTTCAACAAAATGCTCATGATTGAATACAGGGACACACATACTTACCAGTGGCTGATCAAACTCCGGTTCATCCAACACGTGAATCTCCCAAATAACGCCTGAAAACAAAAAAGTACATAACAACCAAATAGATAAAATAGTTTACTGCATGAGCAATCGCCACACCTTCAAATCCGTATACTTTAATGAAGATTACCGTTAGCAAATAAAAGCTCAGGGAGAAAATTATTTCAGTGACAACATAAAGTTTTACCATCGGCTTACTCAGCATTATATAAGCGAGCATCCAGCCGCAGGTTTTAAATAGGTCGCCCACCAACTGCCAGAAAAAAAGATCGCGCATGGGCGAAAATTTCCCCGTGAACAGCAGGGCAATAACCAGATCGCGCAATCCGAATACCACTGCCCCCCCTACAACAACCAGGGGCACCAATAACTTAAGGCCGGACAGCACTTCTTTCTTCAAAACCGCTTTATCGTTTTCTGCCGAAAGCCTTGGCAAAAAATACACACTCAGCGTCGTGGTAATCAGCAAAAGGTAAGCGGCACTCAAGCGCCACATCGCCTCCCAGTACCCCGCCTGATCCCAACTTAGATGCTCACCGAGATAGTTACGAACCAGAATATGACTGACCGGCACACACAGCGCAGAGGTCAAGGCCATGAGTGTGTACTTAGACAGGTTAATCGCCGTGGTGGCGTCAATATGACCGAAGAACAACCCCACCTTGAACCATTCCAGTCGGAGGCAAAATATAAAAGTCGCGAGAAAGCTCAACGACTGATAGACCGCAAGCCCGACCAGCGCACCATACAGGCCAAACTGAATTGCCAGTAACGCCGTCACCACAAGCGAAAATAGGCTACCTGTTATATTCGCGAATACATATCGGACTATTTCTCTTTTGCCATTCAAGATCGCGAGCAACAGCGAGTTCAATGAGAAAAATACAAGGGCCAAAGAAAACCAGACAAATACGCTGGCAAACTTTTCATCTTGCAGAAACCAACGCGACAGGTCGCTTGCGAATATAAAAATCACCAGGCTCAGTAATACTGACGCACCAATCGAAATAGTTCCCGCCGTGCGCCAGACCGTTCGCTGCTTCCCTGCATCGCCCTCGTACTCGGCAGTATACTTCGTAACACCGGTATTGATAGCTCCACTTGCAAAGGTGGTTATCATTTGGACAGCATTCTGAAACTGTCCAACGGCGGCGTAGCCAGCGGGCCCTACATAGATAGCGAGAACTTTATTGATACCCAGCAAGGCTATCATCTTTATGATGACAGCCACGCCATTCAACAAACTGGTCCGAATCAAATTCATCTTACAGGTCGCTGACAGTGAAACTATTGCACGCATCGATTACCGCGATGACTTCGGCTTCGGTCATTACAGGGCTGATTGGCAAACTCAGCACTTCCTTATGTATTAACTCAGCGACGGGGTAACTGTGTTCATAGAACTGAGGGTATGCTTGCTGCTTACTTGGAGGAATTGGATAGTGAATCAGTGTTTGAACGCCGCAGGCAGTCAAATGGGCCTGAAGTGCGTCACGGTGTTTAGACCGAACTACGAACAAGTGCCAGACATGCGACTCAAATAACTCCGCGTCGATTGATGAAGCCAGTGGCAAAACGATCTCTTTGTGAGTGATACCTTTAAGGTAGGCATTCGAAATCGCCTTACGCTGTCGCGTATGCTCATCGAGATACCGAAGTTTGACACTCAGAACCGCCGCTTGAATTTCGTCCAGACGACTGTTCACACCTTGGTAAATATTCTTATATCGCTCATGCGAACCATAGTTGCGTAAGGCGAGCAGTGTTTGTGCAAGCTCGTCGTCGTTGGTCGTAATGGCTCCACCATCGCCCAGAGCGCCGAGGTTTTTTCCTGGGTAGAAACTGAAACCGGAGGCATTGCCCCAACTCCCTGCTTTGCGCCCACCGATGCTGGCGCCGTGTCCCTGCGCAGAATCTTCAAGGACCAATAAACCGTGCTCTTCAGCTATCGACAGGATAGCCGGCATGTCGGCAAGCTGGCCATAGAGATGGACAGGCAGAATAGCTTTGGTTTTGGAGGTAATAGCCTTGCGTACTGCATCCGGCGACAAGTTATAGCTCTGCGGATCAGGCTCCACCAGTACAGGTACCAGGCGATTTTCGGTAATGGCCAAGACACTAGCGATATAGGTATTGGCAGGGACGATAACCTCATCACCCTCTTTCAACTTGCCCAGTTCCTTCCAGGCGCGCAACGTCAGCGTCAGCGCATCAAGACCATTAGCAACACCAATGCAGTGTTTAGTACCGCAATAATCAGCAAAGGCCGTTTCAAATTCTAGTAATTCATTACCTGCAATGTACCAGCCTGACTCAACAACACGTTTACAGGCAGAAAGCAGCTCTTCATTCATTACTGAATTCAAGCTTTTCAAATTAAGAAAACTGATCATTTATAATTCCATCCGGTAAAAATCATGTACAACAGCGCGTGCGCCAAAGCCTTCTTTTTGTGATACCAGTCCTTCGTTGAGGACAGTACCGCCGTCTTCGGTAGAAATTCCGAAGCTAAAGTACTTTCTGGAACCATAAACGTCAGTTATCAAATTATTCAGGACAAAATCCAATGCCCCTACTTGCCTACCACTGTCGCTGGCAGCCAGGTATTGAGTGTGTACGATATGCCCAAAATCAAACACCAACGCGCCGGCCAGCAAGGAATTGTCCTTTACCGCTCCGTACAGTTTGATTTCATCAGGGAATCTCGACATCAAAAGCTCGAGTTCAGCCAGCGTATGCACTGGCTTTGAATCAAATCGCTCGAGAACCTTTGACAATAATGCGTGAAAATCGGACGCGCTCACTTGAGCACTGAAAGACACGTCGTTTTTTTCAGCCTTTCTAATTACGCACTTTCTGGAGTCGGACAGTTTAGGCGCACTTGAGATTTCAACTACTGACGACACATCGCGCCGGAACAACTTTGCTTCATTTCTAAACAGCGCATACAGGTCCTCTTCGGCAGGATAGGTTGTAAATACCGAAGGAATACACTTATATACTAGGCTTGACGCGCCCATTTCCTTATAATAACTTTTCAGCGCATCAAAAATAGACAACATCGCGCTGCAACCAATATCCTTGGAAAAGATCAATCCGGCGTATGTCAACCCCGAATGGCTGTAGACAGTGCCGCCATCAAGATTGGCTGGAAAGACTGCGACCGGGCGATTTTTTTTGTAAATAATCAACGATACGTCGTTGAAGCGACCTTCGTGGTAACGAAAATACTGGGACATATGCAGAAAATTACCATTCTTTGAACTCTTGACAACCTGGTCCCACTCGAAATTCAGCGTGGCGTTATATCTTCTGACTTCAAACATCGAGCTCGCCACCTATATCAATATTCATGAGGCGCAGCCCTGCAAGATCTCCGCTCATCTTAAATCCAATTTTTTCATAAAGCTTTATAGCGCGAATATTATCGGGACTTACCTTGAGAAAGATGAAATTCACACCGATGGAGCGTGCGAATATAAAAACTTCAGCAATAATCAGTTGACCAAGGCCCTTGCCCCAGAGTTCTTTTTCACCAATATAGCCCCAATACTCACCCACTTCGCCTTCAATATTCTTGAGCCCGGCGGCACCAATCTTGCGCCCATGATAATTTATACCGAAAATTCGGTAATCTTTCCTAGCGGGAAGCGAACGAAAAAAATCCTGTTGTTGCTGATCCGTAAAATCAGGCGAATCCGTTAACTTTTTTATTTCTTCGTCACGAAGCCACATGCCACTAAGCGCAAGGTAAGCTTCATCATAGTCGACTAGCTGGATCATAAGTTACTCTCTTACCAGCTTTACAAATTCGCTATAATCTCGAATATAGTCACTTTCTTCATACGGCTCACTTGCCAGCACCAGCAGTACGCAGTTCTCACTAAAGTCGTGCATTTCACGCCACGTAAAGCCTTCAATAAGAATTCCCTTGGTGGGGCAGTCAAGGATCACTTCTTCGCGACTGATTCCATTATCAAGCACCATTCGGCATTGCCCAGCCATGCAAATGGCGACCTGCTTTAATTGATGATGGGCATGAAAACCACGGCTTACGCCTTCGCTGGTTCTATATATATAGTAAACCCGCTTTATCTCGAAAGGGATGAGTTTCCCTTGCTCAATAGAAACCAGGCTTCCTCGGTGATCACCCAGAATTTGAAAATCTATCCACTTTATAAGACTCACCACTCACCCTCCGTGTCATATCAGTGATAACGTAGTAAACGTACTATCTAAAAACGCGTCTCCACGCACTCATATTATTGCTGCTGATCGACCCATCTTTGGCTCAGCACCTGGATCGACTGTATCTTCCCAGGAAGGCAACCTTTGCCTGCACATCCACCAAAATTGCGGCACCCGCTGCGCTGCAAGTATCTCTGGCGGTGGTTGGGCTCCAAAGTGTGTCAGGACCTCGAATGGCTAACACAAGCGTCTGTTCGTAAAACCTGTGGCATGCGCTTGGGAGCTTGGAATTCTATCACCTGCGCGTCCCCAAGACATCCCTAGTCAATCTCTATCCAACGCGCAGGCCCAGCGGAGAGCCTGCGCGATGCCATGCGAACGTAATAATTCTCTCCAACCGGCGTCTTTGGTGAGCGCGTATGAAAATATGGACAGAAGTCGTAAAAAAACCCGCCGAAGCGGGTTTTTATTTATTAGCGCAATGTCATGCGCGACAGTGCGGGCTCACCATAAAACTTGAGCTCACCATCCTCCCACCAAGTGGCGAAGTTCTGCCCAATGCCGCCTGGTACCAACGCCTGGGTAGTATCCACAGCAAAAGGCGCGCCTTGACTCGACACCTCAGGAAGGGACAGGAACCCGTTTACGACACAGCCTTTTGGCGAGACATCCGGCGCGGCATTGCGTCGCTCCAGCACCACAGAGCCAAGGGCTGATGTACCGGTTTGCTGAACGAAAACATTGGACACCCGAACGTAATCAACATCGGTTACCAATACCGCTGCGTCACCGCAGTCACCGTAAACGCCATTGATTTCCACGTCGAAGCTACCCACCCCGAAAATATCGACCAACTGTCCTGTTACGTTGTCACCAACGTTATCAATAAACTTGTTGTTGCCGTAGGAAGTCACCAGCTCATAACAGTCTTCCGGTGCGCCGTCCGCCCAGCACTCCCGGACCAGCAAACCAGAGGTTTCCCAGAATTCGCACACCTCATTGCCCGCATTGTTGGTGCCGGCGGTTTTGTGGAAGTAGCACTGCAGCAACGTCACATTTGTAGTCCGGCGCCATTCAAAGAGGCGACGTTCAGCAACGTTGCCTTCGAACGAGCAGTTTTCAAAGACGCAATTATCTGCACCATTGCCGTAGGCCGCAGTTTGGGTGACATCAGGTGTATAGGTGAAGCGAACATTCTTGAAGTTGCTATTTTGGATCATGTTCGGGATCTGGAGATAAATATCACCGCCCGGCTTCAGGTAATTCAGATCTCCTATGGCAACTGCACAGCCGCCGATTACCGTATTGCGAACCAAGGAATACTCAATCGTCCAGCCGTTGCCAATGTGCCAGTGGAAATGGCTGGAATTGAACAGGCAACGATCGACCTGAACCTTGAATGCACCTGCGCCGTAGGCATAGAAGACACCATTGGTTGGCGTATTCTTCGCAGTCCCAGACACGATACAGTCGGTCAGCTTGACATTCTTCGCGCCCAAACCGGCGCCAAAGAAGCAGTAGTTCGATACACCAGCGATTTCACAGCCATACATCTCAAGTGTGCCGCTGGAGAGATAGGCCAGCAACTCATCAGCGGTACCATTTGCCCCTTGGAATTTGCAGCGTTCGAATGCTACCGGGGTGCCAAAGGCGACTAGGTTGATAATCGAGGAGCCATTCGAAGCCCCCGAGGCAAGAATGTTGTAGAAGCGAATGTAATAGGTTGCCTGGGGATCATTCAAAACGAAACCAGGGCTGCCACTCGCAAATGCGATGTTCTTATCCTTGATAACGTAAGGGTCCGCTTGTGTCCCCGTTCCCGCTGCAGCCAAGGCAGCAGCCGTCTCTTGGGACGTAATCGTAATGATTGCGGCATCTGTACGAGCATCGGCAGTAACGCCAACTTTTGAAACATCCACTGGGCCGAGAGTAACCCACGGTTGACATCCCGCGTTACGGCGGATGGATTCAGCCTTGAACATTGCCTGAGTTCGTACTAGCTCCGAAAGCGACGCAGTCCCTACGGTTGTCGAAATGATCGAATCCCCGTCAAATTCCTGGGCCCGCTCAAGAGTATTATTGATATCAGATGTCATATTTCTATCCTTTGCTATCGCAGATCATGCTAATTAATTCTGACCTCACGCCTTTGAATTCAGTATTTCCAGCGCAGCACTTTGCCACTTGTGCGAGGAAGCATATTTCATTCCGGCACTGATTCACGACTATCGCCATCAGCTAGCCTGTCCGTGCGGTCCGAAGCAATTCTATGCACAAGCGCAATAATAATCAATGAATTTATGCACTTATACAAATATTAATGCACTGATGCATTTTTCTGTCGAGCCAGCGAATGATCGGAGACACATAGGCGCGTTTTTCTGAGATTGCCGCCGCGCGGTTAGATGCGCGAAGGGTGCAACTGCTGGGAGCTGCGGGAGATGGAAGAGCGAGGGGGGCAGGACAGGTTTTTTACCCTGATAGACTTTGACCGGCTGGCCAGGGTGCCAGCCGATTCAATCGAAGGCTTGCGTGATCAAGCCCCAGCAATGCCCGGGCTTGATCTTGTGCGAAGCTTTTCCGCAACTTATGGCTCTAATCGTCGCTGCTGGTAAATCCAGTCAACAATCTCACCATCTGGTGTGTATCCGCTGACCGTCTCGCGCAGCAATTGCCGGACACGGTTGTAATCGTCTCGCTCTACCGCAGCGAGCAATTCGGTCAGCTTGGCTTTCAGCACATCCCAATCCAGGTGGTCTTCGTTTGCGCTCATGATCATTGGATGCTGAGTGGCAACAACATTGTCTCCAATGAGCAACTCCTCATAGAGTTTCTCACCGGGACGAAGGCCAGAAAACTCGATGGCTATGTCGCCATTCGGATTTTTATCAGATCGAACGCTAAAGCCCGAGAGGTGGATCATTTTTTCCGCCAACTCGACGATTTTCACCGGCTCCCCCATGTCGAGGACAAATACATCGCCCCCCAACCCCATGGAGCCCGCCTGAATCACAAGCTGTGCAGCCTCTGGAATCGTCATGAAGTAGCGTGTGATTTTCGGATGCGTAACCGTCAGCGGTCCACCGGACTTGATCTGCTTATGAAACAACGGAATGACCGAGCCGGATGAGCCCAGTACATTGCCGAAACGAACCATGGTAAATCGGGTTTTATTGACACGCGAGACATTCGAACTATCACCGAACAGCACCGGCGCCAACTCATGACTCAAAGCCTGCAGCGTGAGCTCAGCCAAGCGCTTGGTGCTTCCCATCACATTGGTTGGGCGCACAGCCTTGTCTGTAGAGATGAGCACGAAGTTTGCGACGCTGCACTGAAGTGCAGCCTGGGCCGTATTCAACGTGCCTATCACGTTATTCAGCACACCTTCGGCAATATTGTGCTCGACCATCGGCACATGTTTGTAGGCAGCGGCATGGTAAACCGTGTTGACTCGCCATGTTTTCATCACATCCAGCAGCTTGGGCTGGCTGCGTACAGAGCCAAGAATAGGCAGCAGCTTGACGGGTAAGGATTCGCGGGTTATCCGCTGTTCCAGCTCCGACAGAATGCTATAGAGGTTGAATTCGCTGTGCTCGAATAGGAGCAAGGTCGTTGGGCGCAGAGAAAGGATCTGCCGGCAGAGCTCTGAACCGATGGACCCTCCTGCACCGGTCACCAGTACGCATTGGCCTTTAATGCAATGCTCCAGCAACTCCCCCTGGGCGGGTACTGCGTCACGCCCCAGCAAATCCGCAATATCGACTTCCTGAATATCGTCGACCTTGACCCGACCACTTGCCAGGTCCATAAAGCCAGGCACACTGCGGACATGCAGCGGAAGGCCTTCCAGGACCTCCAGGATTTCGCGGCGGCGGGCGCGATTGGATGACGGAATTGCCAGCAGGATTTCCTGCGCACCAGTGGCGTCGATCATCCGCTGAATATGCTTTGGCTTGTATACCTGGAGCCCGGCGATGACCCGGTCCGAGATACTCGTGTCATCATCGATGAAGGCAACAGGACGCATCACCCGCCCCATGCGCAATGCCGCGACCAATTGGTTCCCGGCAGCTCCGGCACCATAGATGGCGACACGGGGAAGGCCATCTTCGCGATTGGTGAATGGAACGTGCTGCGCCGCCGTAAACCAGTCGCCAAGGAAATATTGACGCATGGCCAGACGCAAGCCGCCGACCATGATGAGGCTCAGCCACCAGTAGTTAAAAACGATGGAACGCGGAACAACGTTCTGTTGGTTCCCATACCAATAGACAACGACCCCAAGAATCAGGGATGAAAGACTCACTGCCTTGACAATGGCAATCAGCGCGTCATTACCAAAGTAGCGCATGACGGCACGGTACATCCCGAAGCGGATAAACAGCGGGATGGCTACAACCGGGGCGCTCAGAAACAACCACCGATGCAGGCTGAATGGGTTGATCATTTCATCCACGCCCAATCGGACGATGAACGCCATCCACAGGGCCAACCACACGAGGACAACGTCAGCCATGACTTGCAAAATCCGCTTCTTGCGGCGGGGAAGGCCTAACAAATATGACCGCATCGTATCCATAAACCCTTTCAGCACCTCTTGAAACTCCTGACGCCATGATCACTCTATGCGGTTGAGCATCAGAGTGGCTTCACTAGCCCTTAAATCGACCGGCCCCAGAGGCTAGACAACCTTTTCCAATTCGCCAGCCTTGTATTTCACGGCCAGCAAGACAAGTGGCAAATAAGCGATCACCAATCCAAGCAAGCCGTTCAGCCCGAACAACGCGACACAGATTGCGATCGGCAATAGCCAAAACACATTAATCACCACCACCGAAAGTGTCACGGGCAAATGCTTCCCAAACTGGCGGGATGCAAATTGATAAGCATGGCTGCGGTGAGCTTCGTATACCTTGTCCCCTCGTACCAAGCGACGTGTCAGTGTAAATGTCGCATCAACAATGAATACGCCTAACAAGATCAGCCATACCCATAGAAAATCAGCGGAATGCCATGCAGCTTGCAGTGAGAGCACCGCAACCAGAATTCCCAGGAAACCACTCCCTGCGTCCCCCATGAATATTTTCGCCGGCGGAAAATTCCACACCAGGAACCCGATGACAGCCATGCTTAAAAACAGCGGCAATGAAACCAGATCCTGATAACCCGCCAACCAATAGATCAGGCACGCCCCCATACAAGCACAGACTGCTTCTGCGCTGGCAAGGCCATCAATACCATCCATGAAGTTATAAAGGTTGAGCATCCACACTAGATAAAACGCAGCAAGTACATGCCCTAGCCACCCCAGATCCACAGTCAGCCCCGGCACGATGATGGGTGGGAGGCCATTGAGCCAGAACAAAGCCCAGGCAGCAGCACCGAAATGCCCCAGCAAGCGCCACCGGGCGGCGATATGCCCGTGGTCGTCGAGAAACCCCAACAGGGCAGTTGCTGCACCCGCGCCCAGCAAGGCCAACATGACAGGACGAGTAATTTCGTCGCTGGCCCAGAGCAACAGTACTGCAATCAGAAAGCTGATAACAATCGCGACCCCACCGCCTCTAGGAGTCGGAACAGAATGCGAACTGCGCGCGTTGGGGATATCGATCAGGCTTCGAGCTAATGCGTAACGGCGTAGCAGCCACGTAAGAAGCAGCGCCAGAATTGCAATAGAAGGCGCAAGCCACAGTAAATCTTTCATCAACAGCTCCAATTTCAGCTCCACGTAGGGACCACTTCTATTTCAGGCTTCCCTGGAAACTTTTGGCCGTTTTGCTTAGTGCTTGCGCGACTGTTGAGGGCGGTTCCCAACCCAGCAGTGCGCGCGTTTTTTGAATATCAACCTGCAAAGAACCGCACAAGCGTTGCGCAACAGGCTTGCGTCCGAGCACCGACGCGCCCGTGAGCAACAGTAGCGCGGGGACCGGAATCAGCCGCACTGGCTTGTCAAGCGCCGTACACATGCGAATCAGCAGTTCCGTCGTCGACATATCGTCGCCGTCGCTGACCATAAATATCTCATTGGCAGCGGCCGGGTGATCCAGGCAGGTCACGATCAGATCTACAAGATTATCCAGCGCAACCAGACTGCGTTGATTGCGAATCGCGCCCAACGGCAGGGGAACCCCTTTGTTCAACCAACTCATCATGCTGTGGAAGTTGGCCTTGACCCCCGGCCCATAGACCAGAACAGGGCGAATGATCACAACCTCCATGCCTGATCTGCGCCCCAGCAACATGAGTTGTTGCTCGGCTTCCATCTTGGAAATACCGTAAGCGTCGACGGGGGCAGGTGCATCATCCGCCGTATAGGGTTTTCCCTTCGGCGTCCCCTCTCCGTTAACCTTGATAGAGCTGATGAAGATAAAACGTCGAACACCTGCGCTAGCAGCCTGCTCTGCCAACTTCAAGGTGCCATCCACATTGACTTTACGGTACTCCGTCAAGGGATCGCTGGAACTGTCCGCCATGACGTGTACCCTTGCCGCACAGTGGATCACTACCTGAACCCCTGCCATCGGAAGGTTTCCATCGGCGAGATAGTCCGCACCGACGCGTACGGGCACCACGTGTTCAGGGAGCGCGACACCATCCTGTCGCACCAACGCCATGACCTGTGCGTTCGCCTGAGTTGCCAGGCGCTCAATTAGCGCGCTCCCGACGAAGCCAGTCGCGCCAGTAACAAGATAGGTCTTCTGCTGGCTCAAACCGCACGCTCCAACTGGGCGTATACGCCCAAATGCTGATCTACAATCTGCTCGATTGCAAAAGCTCGCATCGCCAACTCTCGCCCTGCCTCACCCATTTTCTGACGCAATGCCGGGTCCTCAATGAGTACCTGGAGACTGTCCGCCAAAGCCGAAGCATCACGTACCGGCACCAGAAACCCCGTTACACCCGGGTCGATGGCATCCCGACAGCCAGGCACATCCGTGGTGACCACTACTCGACCGCAAGCGGCAGCTTCCACAAGTACCTTGGGCAGGCCTTCTCTGTAAGAAGGCAATGTAACGATATTCGCCTGCGCAAAAAGGGCCTCGATATGAGTGCGATACCCAAACAGCTCCAACAACCCTTCCTCACGCCACCCCTCAAGTTGTGCCGCTGTAACGGTTGCCGGGTTACCCGGGTCTATATCTCCAATCAACTGGAAACGCGCATTGACACCACGCCCGTTGAGTATCCTGGCGGCTTCGACAAACTCGACGACGCCTTTATCCAGCAACAGACGCGCGGCCAGACATACAACGGGTACACCAACCGGCTCAGGCACGGCAGCATACAATGAAAGATCGACACCGGACCCGCGAATCATCACGACTTTGGAAGGTGAAAGCCCCGCCATATCCAGCAACACATCGCGGTCATCCGGATTCTGGAATATCGCACGCAGGTTACGTTTACCAAGCGCAAGGCGGTAGAAAGTGCTGACAACACGCCTCGTCAAAGCAGCTTTGAACCCCGTCGAAAGGAACACGAAGCCCAGCCCGGAAATAGCCGCCACCACGCCCTTGACCGGAGCAAGACGAGCCGCAACACCTCCATACAGGACCGGCTTGATCGTGACCAAATGCAGCAGGTCCGGCTTGAGTCGCCAAAGCAGCTTCCAGATAGAAAAGATCAACCCAAACTCGGCTACCGGGTTCTTGCCACTACGCGAAAGAGGTAACTCGTGGAATTCGAATCCTTCTTTAACGATAGTATCGACGGCAGGTCCAGACATACAGGCTACATGGACCTCATAACCTGCAGCTCTAGCACCTTTAGCCACGGGCAATCGGTGCGAGATGAAAAAGCCAGGGTCGTTGACTATGAATAAAAGAACACGACTCATGCTTGTTCATCCAACCATGCTTGAAACATCAAAATCGTCCATAGATGTGGCTGCCAGCTTCCGCGGCCAGCAAGGTGTTCTTCCCACATGCGCCTGATTGGCTCGGGATGGAAAAACGCCTCCTGGCGTAACCGCGTTTCACTTAAAAGTGATTCCGCCCACTCGCGCAGTGGTCCGCGCAGCCAGTCGCCCAAGGGAATGCCGAAACCTTGTTTCGGTCGCTCAATCAGCGCCTTCGGCACGTGGCGGTAAAGCACTTCACGCAACAGCCACTTACCTTGGCCGTCGCGAATCTTAAGGTCGAGCGGCATGCGCCAGGCGAGCTCCACGATGCGATGATCCAATAGCGGAACTCGCCCCTCGATACTGGCGGCCATCGCCGCTCGATCCAGTTTGACCATGATGTCGTCCGACATGTAGGTCTGGGCATCCATTGCCATCATCCAGTGCTCGAAATTGTCGGTATCCGGCCAGCGGGCACTGTCAGTGAAAATCGTTGCGGGCTCCTCGCCACCAATCACTACGCTGCCCGGATCTGTCCAATGACTGTTGAGTTGCCGGTAGAACGCATGCCCATCAGCGAGCGTCAGTACGCTCGCCAACTTATGAGCCTTATCGCCCGGTGTGCTGACATGCATACGTTGCGGCAGTAACGGTTTTGCGAGTTGAAACAGAGTGTCCCAGGTTGAGGGCGGTACTGCTCGCAAAACCCGAGCAGCCGCTTGCCGTGCTACGGGCGGCAGAGACTGCATTTTCGACCAGACTTTTTTCGCACTCAAATAACGGTTATAACCGCCAAAAAGCTCGTCACCACCATCGCCACTCAAGACAACTTTCAGTTGACGGCTGGCCAACTGGCTAACCAGGAAGGTCGGAATTTGCGAGCTATCGCTGAACGGCTCGCAATACATCGATGGCAAGCGCGGAATAACAGCCAACGCGTCCTGAGGACTGACATAAAGTTCGGTGTGTTGCGTTCCCAGATATTGAGAGACTGCCTTGGCGTGAACGGCCTCGTCATAGCCGCCTTCATCAAAACCGATGGTAAACGTACGTACAGGTTGGGTGCTCTGCGCCTGCATGAGTGCAACGATGGTACTGCTATCAACACCGCCGCTGAGGAAAGCGCCCAACGGCACATCCGCCAGCATTTGCTGACCAATGCTGGAAAGCAGACTCGACTCCAACAGGTCAGTTGCTTCACCTGGCGTCCCAACAAAAGGATCAGCCAATCCCTTGGCCACTACATCGTTAAGCCGCCAGTAGGCCCGAGGAGTTGCAACTTTCGCAGCAGCAATGTCCCCAAGCGAAAGGGATACATATCGCCCGGGTTCAAGCTTCGATATCCCCTTGTAGATACTGTACGGCGCGGGAATGCAGTTATGACGCAGCAATAAGGTCAATGCATTACGATCAATCTCGGGGCGAAAACCAGAGAATGCCTTTATAGCCTTGAGTTCGGAGCCAAACAGTAGCGTTTCACCCTGCCAACCGTAATAAAGGGGCTTTTCTCCCATGCGGTCGCGGGCAAAGGTCAATAACCGTTCCTGAGTGTCCCACAGCGCGAAAGCAAACATCCCGACGCAAGCCTGCAAGGTTTTCTCAATTCCCCAGTTCGCCAAGCCGCAAATCAATACCTCGGTGTCTGAATGGCCACGCCACCCTTGCGGTGCAAATCCCTGGCGCTCAAGTTCGTGGCGAATCTCGGTGTGGTTGTAGATCTCACCGTTAAAAACGATGACAAAGCGACCAGAGTCGGAATGCATCGGTTGATGGCCCGCTGCCGAAAGGTCGACAATGGCCAGGCGTCGATGCCCTAGCCCGAGTCCTGCCTCTTCATCCACCCAAACTCCACCACCATCAGGCCCTCGGTGGAGAATGGCCGTATTCATGCGGCTTACGATGTCCGCTAAGTTACCGTCTTTAACATTGAAAACACCGCTGAATCCACACATTAATCCGTATCCCTACAAGGGGCTATTGCTCACAAGATTCGACCGTGCCATGACCTGGGCAACAGTAAAGCCACTTGCAACATGCCTCATCGACGCAAAATAACAGTTTTAAAAAAGTATCTATATGGAAAAAACAGGGCCCACTCCCAATGAAATCACTTCAAAAACGCTGCATACCAAGGCATCGCCACTTCAATACCTTGTTGGATACTGAACTGGGGAGCGTACCCCAGCAGATGCTGAATCTTTGTGATATCAGCCTGTGAGTGCCTGACGTCACCCGCACGAAACTCGCGATAAACCGGGTCCTTCCCGTAGACGACACCGCTATTAACCAATGACTTACGGAGCGTGGCGAACAACAAATTCAAATCCGTACGTCCACTGACCGCTACGTTATAAACCTGATTGCGTGCCGCAGCATCCGTGGCCGTCGCTGCCAACAAGTTCGCTTGAACGGTGTTCTCAATGAAACAAAAGTCTCGACTTGTCTCGCCATCACCATTAATAAAAACGTTTTCGTTTTTTATCATCGAAGCCGTCCACTTCGGGATCACCGCTGCATACGCACCGTCTGGATCCTGACGCTTTCCAAACACATTAAAATAACGCAAGCCTATTGTCTCAAAACCGTAGCAACGCGCAAAAACATCTGCATAAAGTTCGTTAACGTATTTGGTAACTGCATAGGGAGACAGGGGTTTGCCGATGGTATCTTCCACCTTTGGGAGTCCCGGATGGTCACCATAGGTTGAACTGCTTGCCGCGTAAGTAAAACTCTTTACGTTCGCGTCCCTGGCCGCAACCAGCATATTGAGAAAACCGTCGATATTAGTCGCGTTCGTGGTTATCGGATCATTCAGCGAGCGCGGTACGGAACCCAAGGCAGCTTGGTGAAGCACATAATCAACGCCCTCACAGGCTTGATGACAGTTCTCCAGGTTCCGAATGTCACCTTTCAGGAAGCGGAAACGCGCCCATTGCTCAGCCGAAACCGTACTGCGGACCTCATCAAGATTTCGCTGGTGCCCAGTGGCAAAGCTATCCAGTCCAATGACATCCTGTCCAAGGCCTAATAGGGTTTCCAGCAAGTTTGAGCCAATGAAACCCGCTACCCCGGTAATCAACCATGTCTTTGGCGAGGATGGGAGTGTTTGAAGCAACGTTTCATAGCGGGTCATCAATTCTAGCTCACTGTCGGTTGAATTTAACAAGCTTATAGCCGGGCACACAATAGTTACAAACGGATATCCGACTCTTCACGGCTCAGCAAATATTTAAGGTCGTAAAGAATATGCTCTGGCTTACCAAACTTCCGAATATTGACCGCCCCCAACTCTCTAAACTCATTATGCGCAACGGCAAGTACTACCCCATCATAAGCATTGATGCCGGGCTCGGAGACTGGAGTAATGCCATATTCATGCTCCGCCTCAGCCACACTGACCCACGGATCATAAACATCCACCGCGATATTATACTCAGCCAACTCTCGCACTATATCGACAATGCGGGTGTTGCGAAGATCAGGGCAGTTTTCCTTGAACGCCAGCCCCATAATCAATACTCGCGCGCCGTCAACATGAATCCGCTGCTTCAGCATGGCCTTTACCAGCTGCGAAACAACGTATGCCCCCATCCCGTCGTTCAGACGACGACCTGCCAGGATAATCTCGGGGTGATAACCGATTGATTGAGCCTTGTGAGTAAGGTAATAGGGATCTACACCGATGCAGTGCCCACCAACCAATCCCGGGCGAAACGGCAGAAAGTTCCACTTGGTGCCCGCGGCCTGAAGAACAGCCTCAGTATCAATCCCCATCTTGTTAAAAATGATCGCAAGCTCATTGATGAGGGCAATATTCAGGTCACGCTGGGTGTTTTCAATAACCTTGGCGGCCTCAGCTACTTTGATACTGCTGGCCTTGTGAGTGCCGGCGATAATGATCTGGTTATAGAGAGCATCAACCAAATCAGCGATCTCCGGCGTAGAGCCAGACGTCACTTTCTTGATGGTGGTGACTCGGTGCTCTTTGTCACCTGGATTGATTCGCTCCGGACTGTATCCGGCAAAAAAATCAACGTTAAACTTCAGGCCGGAAACTCGCTCAAGGACAGGGACACAATCCTCTTCGGTCGCGCCTGGATAAACGGTCGATTCATAAATAACGAGATCGCCCTTCTTCAACGCCTTGCCGATGCTTTCAGACGCTTTGATAAGCGGCGTGAGGTCCGGCTGATTGTATTCATCGATGGGGGTCGGGACCGTCACTACAAACGTATTGCAGCTTTTCAGATCGCCGAGATCACTGCTGAAGCTTAGAAGACTCGCCTGCTTCAGCTCCTCATCGCTCACCTCCAGCGTAGCGTCATGCCCATCCTTAAGTGCCTGGATGCGAGGCTGGTTAATGTCAAACCCAATCACCGTCCGGTGCTTGCCAAACTCGACTGCGAGCGGCAGGCCAACATAACCAAGGCCGATAATGGCGAGCTTAATATCTTCCAGTTTTTGCATATTCAAGGCCTACGTAATCAAAGAATCCAAAAAAATTTACTGAAACGGCTTCCAGCATAAAAGTGCTTCAGACGCGCTGCTGCTGCGGGTTTCTTTGGTGTGATCATGGCAGCAATAATTTCGCAACGAGCTTCCAACTAATCCATCAGTTCTGCTAATTGAGGTATTACCTCATAAACCAGCACCGGTAACACGGGCGCAACGCTCGCCACCAACGCTTTCTACTAACCGCGGGCCATTAGGCCTACGCGCTCGCCTATCTCGCCTATTCAGACAAATTTGTACCCTTCTGAAGTAGGGCAATAAGCCATCACATAACACCGCAACCCGGACAGTTCACAGAACAGCACGGCAGACTGAGACGCCTCAACACGGCAATGATACTACGTGATTCGAATGACAAAAACCGACTACATTCCGGTACGGACCTTACCCGAATGAAATCGGTTGAATTTCGTCAACGCGAGGTGAAAGCAGAGCTTTACCACTGACTAAAAACTGACAGCGGTAAACGACCAGAGCTGTTTCTGATACAGCTAGCCAGCCTTGACCTCGCTCTCTTTCTGCTCAATCGCAGCGGAAGGAGTAGGAAATGCTGTACGAACCGCTGCATTACGTCTGCTCGCAATAGCCATGCGGACCAATGCTATTGCCACACCCAGCAAGCAACCCAGAAACAAGCCCAAGGCAATAACCAAAGATTTTTTTGGAAAAATCGGGTTCAGCGGCTCAAGTGCCTGCTGATCAATGGTCACAAGTTTCAAACGACTCATGTCAATATTGAGGTTTTTAAGGCGAGCCTCTTCCGTACGTAACGGTTCCACTCCGCCCAAGAAGATATCTTCATTTTCACGACTATTGAGAACTTCAATCTGACGGTTCGCCTGGAGCAACTGGAACTCTTTGGCGATCTCAGCGATTCGAGCCTCAGTGAAATCATCCGACTTACGTCGCTCCAATGCAGCACGCTCTGCTTCCAGCGCTTCAACCCCCATAAAGTACAAGGGAATTGCCTGATTATTGATTTCAGTACGAATCATATTGGAAGAGGCGCCGCGATCAGAATCACCAAGCGAAGATGGCGTGGCAGGCTTCCTGATACCCAGCGATTTGGCAATTCCGATGGATTCATTTAGCTGAGTTATCCGATCTGCACGCTGAGTTTTAAGACGAGCTCTCAACGCTTTCAGTTCATCGTGCAGCAGTGCGCGATTCAACACGTCCTTTTCTGTCAATAACGCTATCTTGGCTTCTTTATCAGTCTCGTAACTGGCCCGGGCCGCGTTCATCTTCCCATTAAGTTCATTCAAACGGTTTTTGACGATTACGGCCAAATCCTTAGAAATCTGTATTCGCTCCATGGCGACGGCGTAGGCAATAAAACCATTGAGAATAGCGACCCCATCTACCCCTTTCGGGTATTCCATTCCAAGCTTGATATAGGCACTCAACGAGTCAGCTTTTTTGGAATCTGGAAGAACCAGAGTGATCGATTTACGATTGAATTCCTCAAAGCTCTGCTCAAGCGTACGCCCAGGACGCTCAAATGCCTTGAATAACGTTTGGTTAGCACGAAAGAATCCCAAACGGGTGTCATATGATTCTAGCGAAGCGCCCACTTTAATGAGCGCGTCACCCGGCGGTAATTTGTACACGTCGGATCGATTTAACGCATCCAACTCGTTAATTGCGGCTGGGCGAAGTACGCTACTGACTTGGTATTCCGGCGTAACCGAAAATACGTAGATAACCGCAACCAAACCCACAAGTAGCGTGGTGGCCAAGATAAGTATTTTCTGCTGCCATACCGCCTGAAAAAGCGCGACAAGATCAATTTCATCGGATGGTGGTACCGGAGGGGCATTAAAACTACTACTCACAACAAAAACCTGCCTTCAAAGAGAAACTGCGGGCTCGTTATGCAGACAATTCATGGTTTTTTAGAATTATAAACATCTGGCTCGCCCCCGGCGTCGCTGCTGGGATGAGCCACAAAAATTGCCTATTCTCGAGAACAGCAAGCATTTTGCCATCTAATTGCCATATTACAAGTCTTGACAATCTGTAGGACTGTTCCGAAAAAGCCAATCTTCTTGAAAAATATTACAAAAGCTTGCGCGGCACCCCGTGCGCACCGAGCTATCGATCAGGGCGCCAGCCTCTTCGACCGAGGGGAGCGATTCAACCTAAACGCCAAACCCACCAATGGGCCAACGATCATTCCTACAAGCAAAGCCAATGTAATAAAGATGGAAATCGGTGCCTGGGGAGTGGCCCACCCCAGGAATGACAAAGCGGCGCTCTGTTGATTCTCCAGCACAAACGCTAGCACCCCAACCATGACGACCAAAGTAATCAGCACCAACACAACGCGCTTTACCCCACGCATAAACCTTCTCCTACCCCAAAAACACTCAGACGCCTTCTTCCTCGTCTTCGTTCACCCGATCCCGCAATTCCTTGCCTGGCTTGAAGTGAGGCACGAACTTGCCATCGAGGCTGACGGACTGCCCGGTTTTCGGGTTGCGACCTACACGAGGCGCGCGATAGTGCAGTGAGAAGCTACCAAACCCACGAATCTCAATCCGATCGCCGGTAGCGAGACACTGCGACATCTGCTCAAGCATGGTCTTGATGGCCAGCTCCACATCCTTGGATGAGAGCAGCCCTTGATGGGTGACAATTCGTTCGATCAACTCCGACTTCGTCATATTTTTCCCTTCTTTTTCAAGCAGCTAGGAAAAGCGCTTCGAAGGTTTTAGCATGACCGGAGGAATTTGAACAGCCCAAGTATTGACTTATATTCAAAGAGTTGGAGAGTAACTCTCAGAGCCACGGTTTTAGAGCCCACCGCCCCTCGCCTCGCGTAACGGCACAGAAGCCACTAAAGAGTGATAACTGGCTGATGGAGCCTATGAGCGCGAATGCGCTACCAGCGAGACCACAGCGCCCCAGCCGCAGAACGCCAAGATGAAGTTCGCACAACACCAAATCCCAGGCACAAAAAAGGGCGACCGAAGTCGCCCTTTTTCTATGGTCTGACAGAACTTAGTTCTGCTTTTCCATTTGTGCACGCAGCAGGTCGCCCAGAGTGGTAGGACCAGCAGAAGGCTCAGAGGTAGCTGGCTTGTCGCGCAGGCTCTGGATGGCTTCTTTCTCTTCAGCATCGTCTTTCGACTTGATGGAGAGCTGGATTACGCGGCTCTTGCGGTCAACGCTGATGATCTTGGCTTCTACTTCTTCGCCTTCTTTCAGAACGTTGCGCGCGTCTTCAACGCGGTCACGGCTGATTTCGGAGGCTTTCAGAGTCGCTTCGATGTCGTCGGCCAGAGTGATGATGGCGCCTTTGGCGTCAACTTCTTTCACGATGCCTTTAACGATTGCGCCTTTGTCGTTCTCTTGAACGTACTCGGAGAACGGATCGCTTTCCAGTTGCTTGATACCCAGGGAGATACGCTCGCGCTCTGGGTCAACCGACAGGATAACGGTGTCCAGCTCGTCGCCCTTCTTGAAACGACGAACAGCTTCTTCGCCAACTTCGTTCCAGGAGATGTCGGACAGGTGAACCAGGCCGTCGATGCCGCCGTCCAGACCAATGAAGATACCAAAATCGGTGATCGACTTGATGGTGCCGGAGATTTTATCGCCCTTGTTGAACTGGCCAGAGAAATCTTCCCATGGGTTAGATTTGCACTGCTTGATGCCGAGGGAGATACGACGACGCTCTTCGTCGATGTCCAGAACCATAACTTCCACTTCGTCGCCGACTTGTACGACTTTCGAAGGGTGGATGTTTTTGTTGGTCCAGTCCATTTCGGAAACGTGTACCAGGCCTTCCACGCCTTCTTCCAGCTCTGCGAAGCAGCCGTAGTCGGTCAGGTTGGTAACACGCGCGGTGACGCGAGTGCTTTCTGGGTAACGAGCCTTGATAGCGACCCATGGATCTTCGCCCAGCTGCTTCAAGCCCAGGGAGACACGGTTGCGCTCACGATCGTACTTCAGAACCTTGACATCGATCTCGTCGCCAACGTTGACGATTTCCGATGGATGCTTGATACGCTTCCAAGCCATGTCGGTAATGTGCAGCAGGCCATCGACGCCACCCAGATCGACGAATGCGCCGTAATCGGTGAGGTTCTTGACGATACCTTTGACTTGTTGGCCTTCCTGCAGGGATTCCAGCAGAGCTTCACGCTCGGCGGAGTTTTCTGCTTCCAGGACGCTGCGACGGGAAACGACAACGTTGTTGCGTTTCTGGTCGAGTTTGATGACCTTGAATTCGAGTTCTTTGCCTTCCAGGTGCGTGGTGTCGCGCACAGGACGAACGTCGACCAAAGAACCTGGCAGGAACGCACGGATGCCGTTAACGTCGACAGTGAAGCCGCCTTTAACCTTACCGTTGATAACGCCCTTGACCACTTCTTCAGCTGCGAAGGCTGCTTCGAGAACAATCCAGCATTCAGCGCGCTTGGCTTTTTCACGGGACAGCTTGGTTTCACCGAAACCGTCTTCAACCGAGTCCAGAGCAACGTGAACTTCGTCACCGACATTGATAGTCAGGTCACCAGCATCGTTGTAGAACTGTTCCAGCGGGATCAGAGCTTCAGACTTCAGACCAGCGTGAACGGTTACCCAGCGAGCTTGGTAATCGATATCAACGATAACACCGGTGATGATGGAGCCTGCCTGAAGGTTCAGGGTTTTTAGGCTTTCTTCAAAGAGTTCCGCAAAGCTTTCGCTCATTTTAATTCCTGTTGATAAGGGCGAAGAATACGCCCATCTCCACACCCCAGACGGTGTGGGTCAGTTTCAATTAAAAGAAGCACCACAGGACTATGACTGGTCCCCCGCGGCCTTCTTGGTCACCCGGCGATATCGCGAATGGCGATTTCACTCAAGATGCGTTCCAGCACCTGCTCGATGGACAACTCCGTGGAATCCAGCTGTATGGCGTCAGCCGCCGGCTTGAGCGGGGCTACCGCACGCTGGGTGTCACGCTCATCGCGTGCACGGATCTCATCTAGCAGACTCGACAGACTAACACCATCGACTTTGCCCTTCAACTGCAAGTAACGGCGACGGGCCCGCTCCTCGGCGCTGGCGGTCAGGAAAATCTTCAGCGGCGCCTCGGGAAAAACCACCGTGCCCATGTCGCGGCCGTCAGCCACCAGGCCCGGCGGCTCCTGAAAAGCTCGCTGGCGCTGCAGCAAAGCGTCGCGCACAGCCGGCAAGGCGGCGACTTGAGACGCCCAGGAACCGACCTGTTCGTTTCGCAGGTCATCCGTCACATCGTCCCCTTCCAGGATGATGCGCTGGGGATGACCTTCCGTCGCCCCGACGAACTGCACGTCAAGATGGGCAGCCAGCAGCTTCAGTGATTCTTCGTTGGTCAGGTCGACGCCATGGTTGCGTGCAGCAAAAGCCAGCAAGCGGTACAGCGCGCCGGAATCCAGCAGGCACCAGCCCAGGCGCTTGGCCAGGATGCCGGCGATCGTGCCTTTGCCCGAGCCACTTGGCCCGTCGATGGTAATCACCGGTGCTTTGATATTCACAATTGAGCCTCTTGGGCAACACGGATGCCGACTTGGGCACACAGTGTAAGAAAATTCGGAAAAGACGTAGCCACGTTGGCACAGTCATGGATACGAATCGGCGCAGCCGCTCGCAGGGAAGCCACGCTGAAGGCCATGGCAATCCGGTGATCGCCATGGGCATGGACTTCACCACCACCGATTACGCCGCCTTCAATGATAATCCCATCAGGTGTCGGTTCACACTTTACGCCCAACGCCAGCAGCCCATCGGCCATCACCTGGATCCGATCGGACTCCTTGACCCGCAGCTCCTCTGCCCCGCGCAATACCGTCCGGCCTTGCGCGCACGCCGCCGCCACGAACAACACCGGGAATTCATCGATAGCCAGCGGAACCAGGGCTTCGGGAATCTCGATACCCCTCAACGGCGCCGCGCGAACACGCAGATCGGCAACCGGTTCGCCACCCACTTCCCGCTGGTTTTCCAGGGTGATATCCGCGCCCATCAGCCGCAGGATATCGATCACCCCGGTGCGGGTCGGATTGATCCCCACGTGTTCAAGCAACAGCTCAGAGCCTTCGGCGATCGAAGCCGCCACCAGGAAAAACGCCGAGGACGAAATATCCCCCGGCACTTCTATATGCGTCGCGGTCAGCGAGTGACCGGACTCGACCGACGCCGTTGCCCCCGCCACCTCCACCGGATAACCAAAACCACGCAACATCCGCTCGGTATGGTCACGGGTCGGCGCAGGCTCGGTAATCGAGGTTTTACCCTCGGCATACAACCCGGCCAGCAGCAGGCAGGATTTAACCTGGGCGCTGGCCATCGGCAACGCGTACGTCAGCCCTTTCAGTGTCTGGCCACCACGAATCGTCAGCGGCGGACGCCCTTCCGGCCCGGTCTCGATTACCGCGCCCATTTCACGCAATGGCCTGGCCACACGATTCATTGGCCGCTTGGACAACGAGGCATCGCCCGTCAATACGCTGTCAAAGCTTTGCGCCGCCAGCAAACCGGACAACAGCCGCATGGAGGTGCCGGAATTACCCAGATAAATCGGACCCGGCGCCGGCTTCAAGCCATGCAGGCCAACCCCGTGAATGGTGACGCGCCCGTGGTGCGGGCCTTCAATCACCACGCCCATGTCGCGAAACGCCTGCAAGGTCGCCAGGGCATCTTCGCCCTCCAGGAAACCTTCTACCTCAGTGATGCCGTCCGCCAGCGACCCAAGCATGATCGAGCGATGAGAGATCGATTTATCCCCAGGCACCCGAATCTGCCCGCTCAAGCGGCCACCCGGGCTGGCGAGAAACACCAGGTCATCCGCGTTTACAGCAGCATCCATATAAGCCCGACGCGCCAGAATCTTGCTGAAATGCTCCCGCGCCACCCGCGCACGGGTGAACACGCCCAACAACTGATGCCCGTCGCCTGCATCGACCGCGTCACGCAAGGCGTCGAGGTCACTGCGGAACGTATCCAGGGTGCGCAACACTGCATCGCGGTTGGCGAGGAAGATGTCGTGCCACATCACCGGGTCGCTGCCGGCGATCCGGGTAAAGTCACGGAAACCACCGGCGGCGTAACGGAAAATATCGAGGTTCTCGTTGCGCTTGGCCAGCGAGTCCACCAGGCCAAACGCCAGCAAATGCGGCAAATGACTGGTCGCCGCCAACACTTCATCGTGGCGCTCGACCTGCATGTGCTCGACGTCCGCCCCCAGCTCGCGCCAGAGCCGATCCACCACGGCCAATGCCGCAGGGTCGGTTTCATCCAGCGGCGTCAGAATCACTTTATGGCGGCGGAACAGTTGCGCATTGGACGCCTCCACCCCGCTCTGTTCGGACCCGGCAATCGGGTGCCCCGGCACAAAGCGCGCAGGCATGCCACCAAAGGCCAGCCGCGCCGCACGCACGACATTGCCCTTGGCGCTGCCGACATCGGTCAGGATCGCCCGGCCCAGGTCCATGCCGGCCAACAGCGCCAGCAACTTCTCCATGGCCAGGATCGGCACCGCCAACTGAATGACATCCGCGCCCTGGCAGGCAACCGCCAGGTCCGCCTCGCAGCGATCCACCACCCCCAATTCAACCGCCAACTTGCGCGATTGCGGGTCCAGGTCCACACCGACCACTTCGCCACACAGGCCGCTTTCCCGCAGGCCCTTGGCGAAGGAGCCGCCGATCAATCCCAGACCGACCACCACCAGGCGACCGATCATAGGCACAGCAGGTTGCAATGCAGTGACATCAACCACGAGCCAGAACCTTGGCCAATGCCTCAAGGAAGCGGCTGTTTTCAGCAGGCAAACCGATGGTGATGCGCAGGTGGTTCGGCATGCCGTAGTTGGCCACCGGACGCACGATCACGCCTTCGCGCAGCAGGCCCTGGAACACCGGCGCCGCAACTTGCCCGAGATCGACACAAATGAAGTTGCCCTTGGACGGAATCCAGCCCAGACCCAACTCACGGAAGCCTTCCTGCAATTGCAGCATGCCGCTTTCGTTGAGGCGACGACCTTCTTCCAGGTACTCGGCGTCCTGCACCGCAGCGCAAGCCGCCGCCAGTGCGAGGCTGTTGACGTTGAAGGGCTGGCGAACACGGTTCAGCACATCGGCCACCACGGCGGTGGACAGGCCGTAACCGACCCGCAGCGATGCCAGGCCATAAGCCTTGGAGAACGTGCGCGAGACCAGCAGGTTCGGATAAGCCGCGAGGAAGTCCAGGCCGTCCGGCAGGTCGCTGCCTTCGGCGTACTCGATGTAAGCCTCGTCCAGCACCACCAGCACGTGCTCCGGTACGTCTTGGAGGAAGTTGTCCAGCACCTCGGCGCTGAACCAGGTACCGGTCGGGTTATTCGGGTTGGCGATAAACACGACACGGGTCTTGTCATCGATGGCCGCCAGCATGGCCGGCAGGTCATGGCCCCAATCCCTGGCAGGAATGACGCGAGCTTCAGCCCCTACCGCCTGAGTGACGATCGGATAGACCGCAAACGCATGCTCACTGAACACTGCGTTCAGGCCCGGCGCCAGATAGGCACGACCCACCAGCTCCAGAATGTCGTTGGAACCGTTACCCAGGGTCACCTGGTTCAGCTCAACCCGGCACTTTTCCGCCAACAGGGACTTGAGCGCAAAGCCATTGCCATCGGGGTAACGGGTCAGCTCAGCCAGCGCATCACGAATCGCGGCCAGCACCTTGGGGCTTGGGCCCAGCGGGTTTTCGTTACTGGCCAGCTTTACGATCTTCGATGGATCCAGATTCAACTCACGCGCCAACTCGTCCACAGGCTTGCCCGGGACGTAAGGCGACAGTTGTTGCACGCCCGGCTGTGCCAGGGCGAGGAAGTTGCCACTCATGTTAAAGCCTCACAAAACCGCTTTCGGGTAAGAGCCCAGCACCTTGAGTGCCACGGCTTCCTGACTGATTTTCTCGAGCACTCCCTTGACCAGTGGGTCGCGGTGATGGCCGACGAAGTCGATAAAGAACACATAAGTCCATTTACCGCTGCGCGAAGGACGAGTCTCGATTCGCGTCAGGTCAATCCCGTTGTCGTGGAACGGCACCAGCAGCTCATGCAGCGCACCGGGCTTGTTGCTCATGGAGACGATGATCGAGGTCTTGTCGTCGCCGGTGGGCGGCACTTCCTGGCTGCCGATCATCAGGAAGCGCGTGGAGTTATCCGGGCGGTCCTCGATTTTCTCGGCCAGGCGCGTCAGGCCGTACAGGCCGGCAGCCATATCGCCGGCAATCGCCGCCGAGTTCCACTCACCCTTGACCCGCTTCGCCGCTTCGGCGTTGCTGGATACCGCCACACGCTCCACGTTCGGATAGTGCGCGTCCAGCCACTTGCGGCACTGGGCCAGGGACTGGGCGTGGGAGTAGATGCGGCTGATGCTGTCGGTCTTGGTGTTTTCGCCCACCAGCAAGTGGTGGTGGATACGCAGCTCAACTTCGCCGCAGATCACCATGTCGTGCTCAAGGAAGCTGTCGAGAGTGTGGTTGACGGCGCCTTCGGTGGAGTTTTCCACCGGCACTACGCCAAAGTTCACCGCCCCGGCGGCCACTTCACGGAACACTTCGTCGATCGCCGCCATCGGCTTGCTGATCACGGCGTGACCGAAGTGCTTCATGGCTGCAGCTTGAGTGAAGGTGCCTTCCGGGCCGAGGTAAGCCACTTTCAGCGGCTGCTCTAGTGCCAGGCATGAAGACATGATTTCGCGGAACAACCGCGCCATCTCTTCGTTACCCAACGGGCCCTTGTTGCGTTCCATCACGCGCTTGAGCACCTGGGCTTCACGCTCCGGACGGTAAAAAACCGGCACTTCGCCTTCAGCCAGGGACGCCATTTTCACCCGTGCAACTTCCTGGGCGCACCGCGCGCGCTCACTGATCAGCTCCAGGACTTTCTCGTCCAGGCTGTCAATGCGCACGCGCAGGGCCTTGAGTTCTTGCTCAGACATTAGCCGTGTTCCTTTTCGAACTCTGCCATGTAGGCCACCAGCGCCCTGACGGCGTGGATATCGACAGCGTTATAGATGGAGGCGCGCATGCCACCTACCGAACGGTGGCCCTTGAGGTTCAACAGGCCGCGCTCGTCGGCGCCGGCCAGGAATGGCTTGTCCAGACGGTCGTCCGCCAGGCGGAACGGCACGTTCATCCACGAACGGTCAGTCAGGTTGATCGGGTTGCTGTACAGGCCGCTGGCGTCGATGAAGTCGTACAGGGTACGTTTCTTCTCTTCGTTGAGCTTGCCCATGGCAGCCACACCGCCCTGCTCTTTCAGCCATTCGAATACCAGGCCCGACAGGTACCAGGCGAACGCTGGCGGGGTGTTGTACATCGAGCCGTTATCGGCCGCGACCTTGTAGTTGAGCATGGTCGGGCACAGCGAACGCGCACGGCCCAGCAGGTCTTCGCGGATGATGTTGACCAGGATGCCGCTCGGGCCGATGTTCTTCTGCGCGCCGGCGTAGATCATGCCGTACCTGGACACATCGATCGGGCGCGAGAGGATGTCCGAGGACATGTCGCACACCAGCGGAACATCACCCACCTCGGGAACCCAGTCGAACTCCAGGCCGCCAATGGTTTCGTTCGCCACATAGTGAACGTAGGCCGCGTCTTTCGAGAGCTTCCACTCGTCCTGACCAGGAATGGCGAAGTAGTCGTAAGGCTTGGCAGTGCCCGCCACATTGACGTGGCCGTAACGGGAGGCCTCTTCAATCGCCTTCTGGCCCCAGATACCGGTGTCGATATAGTCGGCCGTGCCGTCTTCCGGCAGCAGGTTCAGCGGGATCTGGGCGAACTGCTGGCTTGCGCCACCTTGCAGGAACAACACTTTGTAGTCAGACGGGATGTCCAGCAAGTCGCGCATATCCTGCTCGGCCTTGGTGGCAATGGACACGAACTCATCGCTGCGATGGCTCATTTCCATCACGGAGAGGCCTTTTCCATGCCAGTCGAGGAGTTCACCCTGCGCGCGCTGCAGGACTGCTTCAGGAAGCGCCGCGGGACCGGCACAGAAGTTATAGGCTCTCTTGCTCACATCCAATCTCTCTGATCTGGTGGGACTGCAATCAACATCCCGCAACGCGGAACCCTGTAGGAGCTGGCTTGCCAGCGATGCAAACGACTCGGCGCTTCACTTGAACCGAGTTGATGCCATCGCCGGCAAGCCGGCTCCTACAAGAGCGGCGCGGCGTCGTATTTCAAAAGGGACAAACAACAAGGGGGCGAATCTTCATCCGCCCCCTGTGTGTCCGCTTATTCCTGCGGTTCTTCTTCGTCTGCGGCAGCGTCGAGTGTTGGCTCGTCGACGTTGTCATCGCCACCGGCGATCACGTCACCCTCAAGCTCTTCACCTTCCAGCTCCTCACCCTCGACTTCCGATGGCTCCTGGACACGCTCCAGGCCTACCAGGGTTTCGTCGCTGGCCAGCTTGATCAAGGTCACGCCCTGGGTGTTACGCCCCAGGCTCGACACTTCATCAACCCGGGTACGCACCAAAGTGCCCTGGTCGGAAATCAGCATGATTTCCTCGCCATCCAGCACCTGGACCGCGCCGACCAGACGGCCGTTGCGATCGTTGCTGACCATGGCGATAACGCCCTGGCCGCCACGCTTGTACTCAGGGAACTCGCTGATGGCCGTACGCTTGCCGTAACCACGAGCCGAAGCAGTGAGAATCTCGCTGCCTTCTTCCGGGATCAGCATCGAAATCAGCTTCTGCCCTTCCGGCAGACGCATGCCGCGCACACCGCGGGCGGTACGGCCCATGGCGCGAACGTCGGATTCCTTGAAGCGCGTGACCTTGCCGCCGTCGGAGAACAGCATGACTTCACGCTCGCCGTCGGTGATCGCCGCGCTGATCAATACGTCGCCTTCGTCCAGTTCGAGGGCGATCAGGCCCACGCTGCGTTGACGGCTGAAGGATTCCAACGGGGTCTTCTTCACGGTGCCCTTGGCGGTGGCCATGAAGATGAAGTGACCTTCGGTGTATTCGTCTACTGGCAGCATGGTGGTGATGTATTCATCACTGTCCAGCGGCAGCAGGTTGACCAACGGACGACCACGGGCAGCGCGGGACGCTTCCGGGATTTCGTAGGTTTTCAGCCAGTACACCTTGCCCTTGCTGGAGAACAGCAGCAGCGTGGTGTGGCTGTTGGCAACCAGCAGGTGAGCGATGTAGTCCTCATCCTTGACGCCGGTAGCCGACTTGCCTTTACCACCACGACGCTGGGCCTGGTACGCAGCCAATGGCTGGGTCTTGGCATAGCCACCGTGGGAGATGGTCACGACGCGATCTTCTTCCGGGATCATGTCACCCAGGGTCAGGTCGAGACGGGCATCGAGAATCTCGGTGCGGCGCACGTCGCCGTATTCGGCTCGGATCACTTCCAGCTCTTCGCGGATCACTTCCATCAGGCGCACGGCGCTGTTGAGGATGCGGATCAGCTCGCCGATCTGGTTGAGAATCTCCTGGTACTCGGCCAGCAGCTTCTCGTGCTCCAGGCCGGTCAGGCGGTGCAGACGCAGTTCCAGGATGGCCTGGGCCTGTTCCGGGGACAGGAAGTACTTGCCGTCGCGCAGGCCGTATTGTGGGTCCAGGGTCTCCGGACGGCACGAATCGGCACCGGCACGCTCAACCATCGCCACTACGGCGCTGGATTCCCACGGCATCTTGATCAGGGCTTCCTTGGCTTCCGACGGCGTCGGCGAGGCCTTGATCAGGGCGATGACCGGGTCGATGTTCGACAGCGCAACCGCCTGGCCTTCCAGGATGTGGCCGCGTTCACGGGCCTTGCGCAGTTCGAACACGGTACGGCGGGTGACCACTTCGCGGCGGTGACGCACGAAGGCTTCCAGCAGATCCTTGAGGTTCAGGATGCGCGGGCGGCCGTCGATCAGCGCTACCACGTTGATACCAAACACGCTTTGCAGCTGGGTCTGGGCGTAGAGGTTGTTGAGGATCACCTCAGGCACTTCGCCACGACGCAGCTCGATCACCACGCGCATACCGTCTTTGTCAGACTCGTCGCGCAGTTCGGTGATGCCTTCCAGCTTCTTCTCTTTAACCAGCTCGGCGATCTTCTCGATCAGACGCGCCTTGTTCAACTGGTAAGGAAGCTCGGTGATGACGATCTGCTGGCGGCCACCGACCTTGTCGATGTCTTCGATGATCGAGCGGGCGCGCATGTAAATGCGGCCACGGCCGGTGCGGTAGGCTTCGATGATGCCGGCGCGACCGTTGATGATCGCGGCAGTCGGGAAGTCTGGCCCCGGGATGTATTGCATCAACTCATCGACGGTCAGCTCGGGGTTGTCGATGAGGGCCAGGCAACCGTCGATGACTTCACCGAGGTTGTGTGGCGGGATGTTGGTGGCCATGCCCACGGCGATACCGCTGGAGCCGTTGACCAGCAGGTTGGGAATACGGGTCGGCATGACCGCCGGGATCATTTCGGTGCCGTCGTAGTTCGGCACCCAGTCCACGGTTTCTTTGTGCAGGTCAGCCAGCAGCTCGTGCGCCAGCTTGGTCATGCGCACTTCGGTGTATCGCATGGCCGCAGCGTTGTCGCCGTCGACCGAACCGAAGTTGCCCTGGCCGTCTACCAGCAGGTAGCGCAGGGAAAACGGCTGGGCCATCCGAACGATGGTGTCGTACACCGCAGTGTCGCCGTGAGGGTGATACTTACCGATCACGTCACCGACAACACGGGCAGATTTCTTGTACGGCTTGTTCCAGTCGTTACCCAGCTCGCTCATCGCGAACAGCACACGCCTGTGCACGGGCTTCAAGCCATCGCGCGCATCAGGCAGTGCCCGACCGACAATTACGCTCATCGCGTAGTCGAGGTAGGACTGTTTCAGCTCGTCTTCGATATTGACCGGGAGGATTTCTTTGGCCAGTTCGCCCATGAGAAGCCTGATTCCTTTTTCGGGTGAAACCTCGTCACATCCATATGGGACGAACGAAGCTCGCCGCTGCTGGCATGGTGCCTGGCAACGACTTACGACAAATCAACGAGTTATGACACGGATCTGCGCATTAAAGGTTACCCCTTGAGGTGACCCTGGAAACCGCCGGATGTTATCACAATCGCCGCCACGCACCTATCCCCCTGATGCGCATGGAGCATAGTAAGTTGACGGATGACAGGCTTGACGGCGACGAGAGGGCCTTAGAGCTGGATCCAAGGCGTTTTTGGCGGGCAAATTGCCTTAATGCAGGCGTTTACGACACATCAGTTGCGCCAGCTTCGCCGTGTCGGGACGTTCGACGATGCCTTTTTCGGTGACAATCACATCAATCAGGTCCGCCGGCGTTACGTCAAACACCGGGTTGAAGGCGTCCACATCAGCCGCCACACGGGTGCCGCCGACTTCCAGCAACTCCCGGGCATCGCGCTCTTCAAGCGGTACGTCATCGCCGCTGGCCGCCATCATGTCGATGGTGGAACTGGGCGCCACCACCATGAAGCGCACGCCGTGATGCATGGCACACACCGCCAATTGATAAGTGCCGATCTTGCTGACCACGTCACCGTTGGCGGCAATGCAATCGGCGCCGACGATCACCCAGGTCACGCCCTTGGTCTTGAGAATGTGCGCGCCGGCCGAATCGGCATTCACCGTGACCGGGATTCCCTCATTGGCCAGCTCCCAGGCCGTCAACCGCGAGCCTTGCAACCAGGGCCGGGTTTCGTTGGCGTAGACCCGCTCCACCATGCCTTCCAGGAACGCCCCGCGAATCACCCCGAGAGCGGTGCCCACGCCGCCCGTGGCCAGCGCTCCGGCATTGCCATGGGTCAGGATCGCCTGGACGTTGCCCTGATGCTTGCGGATCAGCTCCACGCCCAACTGCGCCATGGTGAGGTTGGCTTCACGATCACTTTGGTGAATCGCCACCGCCTCGGCCTCCAGCACCGCCAGCGGATCGGCGTGTTTCTTAAGGCGATCGAGGCAATCGCGCATGCGCTTCATGGCCCAGAAAAGATTCGACGCGGTCGGACGGGTATCCGCCAGCAGCGCGTAGTCCTCTTCCCAGGCAGCCTGCCAGTCGTCGCCCTCGGCGATGTGAGCACGCGCGGCCAGCACCAGGCCATACGCTGCACTGATACCAATGGCCGGCGCGCCGCGCACCACCATCAAGCGAATGGCCTCGGCCACCTCGGCGGCACTGGTACAGGCCACCCAGGTTTGCGCAGCCGGCAAAATACGCTGATCGAGCAGGTACAGTGCGCCATCACGCCACTCGATGGCCCTCACTTTCTCCGCAGCCAACAGTCGATCGCGCATCCCTCACCCCGCACTCATGAACAAAAGCCGCCGATTATAGCGATCCGCCAGCCAGGACGCTCGGGTATACTTCGCCGTTCTTTATAGATGCCAGGGAAACCGCCCTCGATGACACCGACTGCCGCCCCGCTCGACTTATTGCTGCTGCCCACCTGGCTGGTACCTGTCGAGCCTGCCGGCGTAGTGCTCAAAGAGCACGGCCTGGGCATTCGCGACGGGCGCATTGCGTTTATCGGCCCACGCGCCGCCGCCTTGAAGCTCGCAGCGACCGAAGTGCGTGAACTGCCGGGCATGCTGCTCAGCCCCGGCCTGATCAACGCCCACGGCCACGCGGCGATGACGCTGTTTCGCGGCCTGGCCGACGACCTGCCGCTGATGACCTGGCTGGAAAACCACATCTGGCCCGCCGAGGCCAAGTGGGTCGATGAAGCCTTCGTGCGCGATGGCACTGACCTGGCAATCGCCGAGCAGATAAAGGGCGGCATCACGTGCTTCTCGGACATGTACTTCTTCCCGAAAGTCGCCAGCGAACGCGTACACAACGCAGGTATTCGTGCGCAAATCGCCATCCCGATCCTTGATTTCCCGATTCCTGGTGCCAGTGATGCCGATGAGGCCATTCGCCAGGGCGTCGAGCTGTTCGGCGACCTGAAGCACCACCCGCGGATCAAAATCACCTTCGGCCCCCACGCGCCGTACACCGTCTGCGATGAAAACCTGGAAAAAATCCGGGTGATCGCCGAGGAGCTGGACGCGTCGATCCATATGCACGTGCATGAAACCGCTTTCGAAGTGCAGCAGTCCGTTGAGCAGCGCGGTGAACGCCCGCTGGCACGCCTCGGTCGCCTGGGCTTGCTGGGGCCGCGCTTCCAGGCCGTTCACATGACCCAAATCAGCGATGACGACCTGGCGTTGCTGGTAGAAAGTAACACCAGCGTGATCCACTGCCCGGAGTCCAACCTGAAACTGGCCAGTGGCTTCTGCCCGGTGGAACGCCTGTGGCAAGCCGGCGTCAATGTGGCAGTAGGCACCGACGGCGCCGCCAGTAACAATGACCTCGACCTGCTGGGCGAAACCCGCACCGCCGCGTTGCTGGCCAAGGCCGTCGCCGGCTCGGCCACTGCCCTGGATGCCCACCGCGCGTTGCGCATGGCCACCCTCAACGGCGCCCGGGCCATGGGCCAGGAAAGTGAAATCGGCTCGCTGGAAGTGGGCAAGGCCGCCGACATCGTGGCCTTCGACTTGTCGGGCCTGGCGCAACAACCGATCTACGATCCGGTCTCACAGCTTATATATGCCACCGGACGCGATTGTGTGAAACACCTTTGGGTCGGCGGCAAGCAATTGCTCGACGACCGGCAACTGACCCGCCTGGATGAAGAACAGTTGTGCGCCACGGCCATCGCCTGGGGCCAACGCATCAGCGGACACAGCGAATAACGCCCGCCCTGGCAACGAACGCCAGGGCCGGCAAAACGTTTTATCAGATTTAGAGGATTCCCCATGAGCAACGTCGACCACGCTGAAATCGCCAAATTCGAAGCCCTCGCACATCGCTGGTGGGACCGCGAAAGCGAGTTCAAACCCCTGCACGACATCAACCCGCTGCGGGTCAACTGGATTGACGAGCGCGTCAACCTGGCCGGCAAGAAGGTACTGGACGTGGGTTGCGGCGGCGGCATTCTCAGCGAATCCATGGCCCAGCGCGGCGCCACCGTGATGGGTATCGACATGGGCGAAGCGCCATTGGCCGTGGCCCAACTGCACCAGCTGGAGTCGGGCGTGAACGTCGAATACCGGCAGATCACCGCCGAAGAGCTGGCCGAAGAGATGCCCGGGCAGTTCGACGTGGTCACCTGCCTGGAAATGCTCGAGCACGTGCCAGACCCGTCCTCAGTGATCCGCGCGTGCTTCAGTATGGTCAAGCCCGGCGGCCAGGTGTTCTTCTCCACCATCAACCGCAACCCGAAGGCGTACCTGTTCGCGATCATCGGTGCCGAATACATCATGAAGCTGCTGCCCCGCGGCACCCATGACTTCAAGAAATTCATCCGCCCTTCCGAGCTGGGCGCGTGGAGCCGCCAGGCCGGGCTGACCGTCAAGGACATCATCGGCTTGACCTACAACCCGCTGACCAAGCACTACAAGCTGGCCAGCGACGTTGATGTCAACTACATGATCCAGACCCTGCGCGAGGAGTAAGCCTGTGAAGTTGCAAGCGGTTCTTTTCGACATGGACGGTACCCTGCTGGACACCGCGCCGGACTTTATCGCCATCTGCCAGGCCATGCGGGCCGACCGCGGCCTGGCGCCGATGAACGACCAGCACATCCGCGATGAAATCTCCGGCGGCGCCCGGGCGATGGTCGCCGTGACCTTTTCCATGGACCCCGAATCCCCAGGCTTTGAAGAGCTGCGCCAGGAATTCCTGGAGCGCTACCTCAAGGGCTGCGCGATTCACAGCAAGCTGTTCGAGGGCATGGAAGAGCTGCTGGCCGATATCGAGAAATCCAGGCTGATCTGGGGCGTGGTCACCAACAAGCCGCTGCGCTTTGCCGAACCGATCATGCAGCAACTGGGCCTGGCGGAACGCTCGGCGCTGTTGATCTGCCCGGACCACGTGAAGAACAGCAAGCCAGACCCGGAGCCGCTGATCCTGGCGTGCAAGATGCTCAACCTGGACCCGGCCAGCGTGCTGTTCGTGGGTGATGACCTGCGGGATATCGAGTCGGGCCGCGACGCCGGCACCCGAACCGCTGCGGTCACCTACGGCTATATCCACCCGGACGACAACCCGCGCAACTGGGGTGCCGACGTGGTGGTGGATCACCCCCTGGAATTGCGCAAAGTGCTGGATAGCGCGCTGTGCAGCTGCTGATCGGGAATGCTTGAGGTTGATGCGCCTTGGTGGCGAGGGAGCTTGCTCCCGTTCGACTGCGCAGCAGTCGCAAACAGATGGACTGCTTCGCACCCAACGGGAGCAAGCTCCCTCGCCACAGAAGCCTTAGCCGCAATGAATCACATGGATTTTCTGTGAACTTTGTCGAGGTTGTTTATGTTTGATTACTCCGCACGTCCAGAACTGCTCAAGGGCCGGGTCATCCTGGTCACCGGCGCCGGTCGCGGGATTGGCGCGGCGGCGGCAAAAACCTATGCCGCCCATGGCGCCACCGTGCTGTTGCTGGGCAAGACCGAAGCCAACCTGGCGCAGGTCTATGACGAAATCGAAGCGGCCGGCCAGCCACAGCCCGTGGTGATTCCGTTCAACCTGGAGACCGCCCTGCCCCATCAATACGATGAGCTGGCAGCGATGATCGAAAAGGAATTCGGCCACCTCGACGGCCTGCTGCACAACGCCTCGATCATCGGCCCGCGCACGCCCATCGAGCAGTTGTCGGGTGAGAATTTCATGCGGGTGATGCACGTGAACGTCAACGCGATGTTCATGCTGACCAGCACGTTGTTGCCGCTGCTCAAGCTGTCCCAGGATGCATCGGTGGTGTTCACCTCCAGCAGCGTGGGCCGCAAGGGCCGCGCTTATTGGGGCGCGTACGGGGTGTCGAAGTTTGCCACCGAAGGCCTGATGCAAACCCTGGCGGACGAGCTGGATAACGTGGCACCGGTGCGTGCCAACAGCATCAACCCGGGCGCCACCCGCACCAGCATGCGGGCGCAGGCGTATCCAGGGGAGAACCCGACCGATAACCCGACACCGGAAGACATCATGCCGGTGTACCTGTACCTGATGGGGCCGGACAGTACCGGCATCAATGGCCAAGCGTTTGACGCGCAATAAAAGACACTGGCTGGCTTTCGTGGTGAGCGGGCTTGCCCCGCGCTGGGCTGCGAAGCAGCCCCAATAAAGGCACCGCATGCTTTCAGATAGAATGAGATGACCGGCTTCAGGGCTGCTTCGCAGCCCAGCGCGGGGCAAGCCCGCTCACCACAAAAGGGCTGGCCCCACTTGGGTTTACAACGCTTAGTTCTTCACCACTTCCTCAAGCGTGAAGCGCCCCAACGGGTTTTGCAGGAAGTTGCTGACGTTCTTGCGTGAGATGTTGATGTACGGGCTGTAGTACAAGTCGATCCAGTTCACATCCTGTTTCGCCATTTTCTGCAGGTCGATGTACATCTGCTCACGCTTCACCGGGTCGGCTTCGATCCGCGCGGCTGCCACCAGGTCCTTGACCTTGTCGTTCTTGTAGCGGGTCATGTAGTTCTGGTTGGTGTCGTGGCCCAACACGAAGGTGGTCTTCTGGTCCGGGTCGAGGATGTCGTTGGTCCAGTACATCACCGAAATGTCGTATTCGCCGTCCACCAGCATCTGCCAGCTTTGGGTCGGGTCGACCTTTTGCAGGTTGGCCGTGACGCCGACCTTGGCCAACTGATCCTTGATCATCACCGCAATCTGCTCGTCGGCTTCGTTGCCGGCGTTGACCACGTAGTTCAGCTTCAAATCCTGGGCACCGGCAGCAGCCAGCAGTTTCTTGGCTTCGGTCGGGTCGTACGGGCGTTGCAGGTTGTTGGCGTAGTGGTACAGCGAACCTTTCGGAATGTAGGAATAGGCCACGGTGCCTTGACCGAAGGTGGCGGTTTTCACCAGCGACTGTTTATCGATGGCCATGTCCAGCGCCTGGCGCACCTCCGGCTTGGCCAGCAGGCCGTGGGCGTGGTTGATCAACAGGTGATCTTCACGGGTCGACGGGTCGGAGTGGACCACCACGTTCTTGTCTTTTTTCAGCTCTTCAACCCGGGAGAACGGGACGAAGATCGCTGTGTCCAGCTCGTTGTTCTGCACCATGCGCATGCGCGTATTGTCATCGGTGACCGACACCCATTCCACCCCATCCAGGCTCACCTTGCCGGCCTGCCAGAAGTTCGGGTTCTTTTTCAGGATCACCCGATCGCCCTTGCGCCACTCGCCCACGGTAAACGCGCCAGAGGTCACCGGGTTTTCCGAGTAGGCGTCCTCGCCCATGGTGGTCATGGCCTTTTCCGACAGGATCGATACCGTCGGTGAAGCGAGTTGCGAGAGGAAGGCCACCGCAGGGGTTTTCAGCGTCACGACCAGGGTTTGCGGGTCGCTGGCCTTGGCCGTGTTGATCAGGCTGAACGGGTCGCTCCACAACGAGGCCTTGTTGTCGCGGATGCGCAGCAGGCTGAATGCGGCGTCGTCAGCGGTGATCGGCGAGCCGTCCGAGAACTTTGCGGCACGCAGCTTGAAGGTATACGTCAGGCCGTCCTTGGAAATGTCCCAGCTTTCTGCCAGCCCCGGTTCCATCTTGGTGCCCAGGTTATCCACGCGCACCAGGGTGTCGTAGACGTTGGCGAACACCCAGGTGTCGCGGTTCTGCGCACTTTTGATCGGGTCAAACGTGGTGCTGTCTTCGCGACAGCCGATGGTGAGTACACCCGCCGCGTGGGCGATACCGGCGGTCAGCGACCACGCGGTGAGCGTGGCGGCGGCGAGCAACTTCAAGTGACGGGATTGCATGTCATAACTCCTTGTCTATAACGGCGGTTGTTCACGAGTGGCAGATAGGGTCAAAGGCTCTTCAAGCACGCAACTGTACCGATGCGTTTGCACAAAGTGAGTCGGCGGCAATACCTCGGCACACACAGCGCGTGCATGCCGGCAACGCGGGTGAAAGGCGCAGCCATTGGGCAGTTTCAGCGGGCTCGGCGGCTCGCCAGGCAACGGTTCGCTGGGCAGCGGGCGGTACGGATCAATCTCCGGAATCGCCTGGATCAGGGCCGCCGTGTACGGATGACGCGGTGTGGTGAAGACCGCTTCCACCGGGCCTTCCTCGACGATTTTCCCCAGGTACATCACCGCCACCCGGTCGCACAGGCGCCGGACGATGGCCAGGTCGTGGGCGATAAACAGGATCGCCAGGTTCATGCGCTGTTGCAGTTCCAGCAGCAGGTTGATGATCTGGCCCTGGATCGACACATCCAGGGCGGCCACGCATTCGTCGGCGATGATCAGCCGCGGCTCCACCGCCAGCGCCCGCGCAATGCCGACGCGCTGGCATTGCCCACCACTCAGGGAGCCGGGTTTACGGCTGGCGAGTTCGGGGCGCAGGCCTACCAGGTCGAGTAATTCATTGACCCGGCGCGGGATATTGTCTGGCGACACCTTGCGCTGCACTCGCAGCACTTCGGCAATGGTTTCACCGACCGTCAGGCGCGGGTTCAGGGCCGCGTAGGGATCCTGGAAGATCATCGCCGTCTCGTGCCGCAGACGTGCGATGTCGACCGGCCCGGCGTGGGCCATGTCGATACCGTCAAACACCACCTGCCCGGCGCTGATGGGGTTGAGGTGCAAGATCGCCCGGCCCAACGTGCTTTTTCCGCTGCCGGACTCACCCACCAAACCGAGGGTTTCGCCGGCGGCCAGGGTCAGCGAAACACCATTGACCGCCCTCACCCACTGTTTATTCAAGCCAAACAGGCCGCTGCCAGCGGCGGCAAATCGCACCTCAAGGTCATTCACCTGCAACAGCGTCATGGGCGAACTCCCAGGGGATAGTGGCAGGCAACTCGTGCGCCTACCGGCAGCAGCTCGGTGCACAAGCTGCCGACCTGCGGGCAACGCGGGTTGAACCGGCAGCCCTTGGGCAATGCATCAAGCAACGGAGGCTGCCCGGCGATAGTGCGCAACAAGGCATGGCCGCTGCTGGTGGCGGGCTGGCACTCGATCAGGCCGGCGGTGTAAGGGTGTTGCGGGTGCGCCAACAGCTCGTATTTGCTGCCGTGCTCACACAGGCGACCGGCGTACATCACGGCGATGGAATCACAGGTTTGCGCCACCACGCCCAGGTCGTGGGTGATCATGATGATCGACAAGCCGCGCTGGTCTCGCAGGTCCAGCAGCAGGCGAAGGATCTGCGCCTGCACGGTGACGTCGAGGGCGGTGGTCGGCTCGTCGGCGATCAGCACGCTGGGATTGCAGCCCAGGGCCACGGCGATCATTGCCCGCTGGCGCATGCCGCCGGAAAACTCGTGAGGGTAATTGTCGATACGCGCCTGCGGATCGGGAATCCCGACCTGGCGCAGCACCTCGATGGCTTGCAAGCGTGCGTCCTTTTTCGAAGCACCCTGATGCAGGCGGATACCTTCGGCGATCTGCTCGCCGATGCGCATCAGCGGGTCGAGGTGGCTGCTGGGGTTCTGGAAAATCATTCCCAGTTTTCCGCCGCGTACTGCGCGCATGCCGGCATTATCCAGCGCGAGCAAATCCTGGCCCGCGAGGCGCACCGAACCGCCCTGCACCCGCAGGCTGGGGGACGGCAGCAAGCGCATCAGCCCGCGACAGGCCATGGTCTTGCCCGAGCCGCTTTCGCCCACCAGGCCGAGGATTTCACCTTCGGCCAGGTCGAAGGACACCCGGTCCACCAACGTCACATCCCGCCCGGTGTTATTGGCGATCACGCTCAGGTCGCGCACTTGTAGAAGACTCATGAGCGTTCTCCCAACACTTGCGCCACACCATCGGCCAGCAGGCTGAAGCCCATGGCCAATGTCACGATGGCCAGGCCCGGGAAAGTGCAAATCCACCAGGCCGTGGTGATAAACGCCTGGCCTTCGGCAACCATGGTGCCCCACTCGGCCGTCGGTGGTTGCACGCCCAAACCGAGGTAGCTGACCGCCGCACCGTTGAGCAGCACCAGCACCGCGTCAGACATCGAGAACACAATCGAGCCGAACATCGCGTTAGGCAACAAATGCCGGAACAGAATGCGCCCATGACCAAAACCCAGGCTCTTGGCGGCCAGGGCGAAGTCGCTTTCCTTGAGCACCAGGATCTGCGAGCGAATCAGCCGCGCGTAAGACACCCAGCCCACCAGCGCCATGGCGATATAAAAGCTCTTCAACCCCGGACCGAGGATCGCCATGATCGCCAGCATCAGCACCAGGAAGGGAAACGCGAGGATCACGTCGATCACCCGCATGCAGAAGCTGTCGAACCGCCCGCCGATATAACCGGACACCGCGCCGACAAAGGTGCCGATCAGGAATGGAAAGATCACCCCGACCACCGCCAGTTGCAGGTCGATTCGCGCGCCCCAGATCACCCTCGAAAGAATATCGCGGCCATAGTTATCCGTACCAAAGGGATGGGCCAGGCTGGGGCCCAGCAAACTGATGTCGGTGTTTTGCGCAATCGGATCGAAGGGTGCGATCCACGGTGCGAAAACGGCCAGCGCCAGCCACGCCAACAGAATCAACAGGCCCCAGACCGCAGTCAGGCGGCCTTTGCGAAAACCAAAGCGCAGGCGCAAGCGCCACGGGGCAATCAACGGGCGGCTGCTCATTGCATTTTCACTCGCGGGTCCAGCGCGACCGTCACCACGTCGGCGACAAAGTTGACCAGCACGGTCGCGCAGGCCAGCACCATCGCTACGCCCTGCACCACCATGTAGTCGCGGGTGAAGATCCCGCGCACCAGCAACTGGCCAATGCCGGGAATCGCGAACAGGCTTTCGATCACCACCGTGCCGCTGATCAACCAGCCGATGTTCACGGCCAGCAGGTTGACCGCCGGCACCAGGGAATTGGGCAGTACATGGCGACGAAACACCGCCGCCTCCGACAACCCTCGCGCCCGGGCGGCGGTGACGTGGTCGGCCTGCAGCTCCATCAACATGCTCGCCCGCAGGTTGCGCACCAGCACCGCCGACAACGCCAGGGCGATGGTCAGGCACGGCAGCACCATGTGGTGCGCCTTGTCCAGCCAGGTACGCCCATAACCGGAGACCGGGAACAATCCCCATTGCACGCTGAGCAACAGGATCAGCATCAAGCCCAGCCAGAACGCCGGCATGCCCAGGCCGACCGTGGTGAACAGCCGGATCAGGTTATCCGCCCAACCGCCTTTATTCCGTGCGGCCACGGTGGCCAGCGGCACGGCGATCAACAGCGCCAGCAGCACACTGCCGAGCACCAGGAACAGGGTCGGCTCGATGCGGGTGACGATCAGTTTCAGCGCGTCGACCTTGTACAGCAGCGACTGGCCAAGGTCGCCCTTGAGCAGGTTTTTCAGGAAGTAGAAATATTGCAGCCACAAGGGCTGGTCGAGGCCGTACTGGGCGCGAATCTTCAGCAAGGCGTCCGGCGTGCTGCGTGACCCCAGCAGGGCCCGCGCCGGGTCGCCGGGAATCGAGCGCACCAGCACAAAGGTGATCAGGCTGATGCCAAACAGCACCGGCAGCAATTGCAGCGGCCGGGACAGCACAAAACGGTAACGCGCCAGGTTCATCCGTCAGCCTCGGTGACGAGCAAGAAAGTCCAGCAGCACCGGGAAGTAAGCCTGGGGCTCTTCGTAAAACGGCATATGGCTGCTGTTGGGGAACACGTGCAGCTCGGCGTGCCTGGCCGCGCTTTTCATGCGCATGGCGCAGGCCGGGGTCAGCTCGTCGTGCTGGCCGGTGGTGATCAGTATCGGCATCTTGAATTCGGCCATCTCGGGGATGCGGTTCCAGTCCTTGAGGTTGCCGATGTAGAGGAATTCGTTGGGGCCCTGCATGGTTTCGTAGGGGCCCATGTTCCAGTCGCCAAGGGAGCGCTGGACCGGCGCCGGCCACTCGTCCAGCCGGCAGACGTGGCGGTAGTTGAGCAAGGTGATGGCAGCCTGGTACTGCGGGTGGTCAAGGGTGCCCATGGCTTCATGGCGTTGCATCATGGCCACGGTTTCGCTGCCCAGGGCTCCGCGCAAGCGTTCCAGTTCCAGAGACAGGTGCGGAATGTCGCCGACGGTGTTTTCCAGGATCAGGCTTTTCAGCGCGTCGGGGTAGTGAATGGCGTACTCGATGCCCAGCCATCCGCCCCAGGAATGCCCCAGCAAGTGAACGCGGCCCAGGCCGAGGGCCTGGCGCACGGTTTCAACTTCTTCGACATAACGGCCGATTTCCCACAGCGAAACATCGGTCGGTCTGGCTGAAGCGCCTGTGCCAAGCTGGTCGAATGCAACCACTCGCAGGCCGTTGTCCTTGAGCCAGCCATGAGCGTCGCGCAAGTAGTCGCAAGGCAGCCCCGGGCCGCCATTGAGACACAGCAACACCTCATCGCCTTCGCCAAAGCTATAGGCCACGAGGTTGTGGCCGTCGACTTGCACGTTGTACTGCTGGTCGGGGGCAATTTCACGCCACATGCATACATTCCTTGTTGTGTGTCGGCCCTGGGAATAGTGGCCGTTTAAAGGCCAACACTACCGAGGATGCCGCGCGTCCATAACCTGGTAATTCTTATAGGTTTGGTCTGGCAGTCCTTCGCCGGGGCGTGGCATTCTACTTGCAGCAAGACGAGATTCAAACGAATTCGGGAGCAGAACGGATGCTGGCCAGGCTAACCGCATTTAATGACCGTCTCATCCCCGGCAGGAGCCTGGATGAACAGATGGACAACACCCTCGTATTGGCCCAGAACCTGGGTTTTGATGCGCTGGTCTACGACTACACCCCCGTGCCCATTGACCATAATGGTGCACTGATCACCCCTTCTGTGCTGCAACTGCGCAATACGCCCCCCGACTGGTACAGCTTGTGGTGCAGCGCCGGCTTTTATCAGATCGATCCGGTGCAGCATCTGGCACTGTCGACGGTTTCACCGTTTGTCTGGTCCTACGAAGCCAAGGCCGACACTGCGCTGCAAAAGATCATCGACCCGTGTCACGCCCCCGTATCCAGCTACCTGCACGACCGGCAGATGACCTGCGGCGTCAGCGTGCCGATCCACCTGCCCCGTGGCGGCTTCGCCTCACTGACCGGCCTGCGCACCGGCAAGGCCAGCACCGTGTTGCAGGATGCCCGCCAGACCCTGTCGGAATTCAGCCTGATTACCCACGCCTTGCAGGAAGCGGCCTACCCGCTATTCAGCAAGGAGCTGCGTTCATACCCGCATATCCGCCTGACCAAGCGTGAACGCGAATGCCTGAAATGGGCCGCCGACGGCCTGACCGCCGCCGAAATCGCCACGCAACTGAGCCGTTCCTTGGCCGTCGTCACCCTGCACCTGGCTTCGGCCATGCACAAGCTCGGGGCCAAGAACCGGGTCCAAGCGGTGGTACGGGCCACCCACTACCGGTTGCTTGAAGATTGATCCGAAGGAAAAACCTAGCTGTTTTGCTAGTTACTTAAACTTTCTGTGCCGACTATCGTGTACCTGATCACTTTTTCTCAGGGCAGGGCACGAAATGGAATTCATCGAAACAATCCGCGAAGGCTATGCGGCCTTTCGCGACTACCAAACCTGGTATCGGATCACCGGCGACCTGGACAGCGGCCTCACGCCGCTGGTCATCCTGCATGGTGGCCCGGGTTGTACCCATGATTATGTCGACGCCTACAAGGACGTGGCTGCCAGCGGCCACGCGGTCATTCACTACGACCAACTGGGCAACGGCCGCTCCACCCACCTGCCTGACAAAGACCCTTCGTTCTGGACCGTGAGTTTGTTCCTGGAAGAACTGGACAACCTGCTGGACCACCTGCAAATCAGCAACAACTACGCGATCCTGGGGCAATCCTGGGGTGGCATGCTCGGCAGCGAACACGCCATCCTGCAACCCAAGGGCCTGCGGGCGTTCATCCCGGCCAACTCGCCGACCTGCATGCGTACCTGGGTCAGCGAAGCCAACCGCCTGCGCAAATTATTGCCTGAAGGCGTACACGAGACCCTGCTCAAGCACGAACAGGCCGGTACCTACCAAGACCCTGAATACCTCGCGGCTTCGCGGATTTTCTATGACCAGCATGTGTGCCGGGTCAATCCATGGCCGGAAGAAGTCGCCCGCACGTTCGCCCAGGTGGACGCCGACCCGACGGTGTATCACGCCATGAGCGGCCCGACGGAATTCCATGTGATTGGCAGTTTGAAAGACTGGAACGTAATTGGCCGGCTGTCGAAGGTCAATGTGCCGACCCTGGTGATTTCCGGTCGCCATGACGAGGCCACGCCGTTGGTGGTCAAGCCGTTCCTGGATGAGATCGCCGATGTGCGCTGGGCGTTGTTTGAAGACTCCAGCCACATGCCGCATGTTGAAGAGCGGCAGGCGTGCATGGGGACGGTGGTGCAGTTTTTGGATGAGGCGTGCGCGGTGCCCCACAGAAAAGTCAGCTGATAACACCGTGTATGTGGCGAGGGAGCTTGCTCCCGCTCGACTGCGAAGCAGTCGCAAAAGCTGGGGCCGCTTCGCAGCCCAACGGGAGCAAGCGCCCTCGCCACAATGATTGGCTGTTACACCTCGCTCGTCTGCGCCCTGCCGTGCACCGCCGCTTTCTTCGGCACTTCTTCCAGCAACGGAATCTCCTTGCCCTCGGCATCAAACAGCTTGCCGCCGCTGAAGTAATCCCCATCCCGCAACGCCGCCACGTCCTGGAAGCACAGGCTGCGCTCAGTCCCGGCGACAAACACCGACTGCTGGTCCGAGTTGCCGGCAGTGAAGTGGTTGAACGCCAGGTTCAACAGAATCGCCATGATCGCCGACGAGCTGATGCCCGAATGGAAAATGGTCGCGAACCAGCTCGGGAAGTGATCATAGAAGCTCGGTGCCGCAATCGGGATCATGCCAAAACCGATGGAAGTGGCGACGATGATCAGGTTCATGTTGTTGCGGTAATCGACCTTGGACAGGGTGCGAATCCCACTGGCGGCCACGGTGCCGAACAGCACAATCCCGGCCCCGCCCAGCACCGAAGTCGGCACCGCCGCAATCACCCGCCCCATGAACGGCAGCAGGCCGAGAATCACCAGGAATATCCCGCCGGTGGCGACCACGTAGCGACTCTTGACCCCGGTCACCGCCACCAGCCCGACGTTCTGGGCGAACGCACTTTGGGTGAATGAACCGAAGATCGGCGCAAACATGCTCGACAGCATATCGGCACGCAGGCCATTACCCAGGCGTTTGGAGTCGACCTTGGTGTCGATGATTTCGCCCACCGCGAGAATGTCCGCCGAGGTTTCCACCAGCGTCACCATCACCACGATGCACATGGAAATGATCGCCGCGAGGTGGAAGGTCGGCATGCCGAAATGGAAGGGTGTGGGAAAGCCGAACATCGGGCCCTGGGTCACGCTGGAGAAGTCCGCCATGCCGAGGAACACCGCGATGACCGTGCCGATCACCATCGCCAGCAGAATCGACAACCGGGAGATGGTCGCGCTGCCGATCTTGCTCAGCAACAACACCAGCACCAGGGTCAGCGCCGCCAGGCCGATGTTGGGCATGCTGCCGAAATCGGCGGCGCGGCTGTTGCCGCCCATGGCCCAGCGGGCGGCGACGGGCATCAGGGTCAGGCCGATGGTGGTGATCACGATGCCGGTCACCAGCGGCGGGAAGAATTTGGTTATTCGCGAGAACACCGGGGTGATCAACAACCCGATCAACGACGCGGCCATCACCGCCCCGAGGATCGCCGGGATGCCGCCCGCGCCGTCGCTGCCGACAATCGCCACCATGGTCGCCACGCCGGCAAAGGACACCCCTTGCACCAGCGGCAACTGGCAGCCGAAGAACGGCAACCCGAGTGTTTGCAGCAGTGTGGCCAGGCCACCGGCAAACAGCGAGGCGGCGATCAGCAGGCCGATATCGGCCGGCGACAACCCGGCCGCCTGGCCGACGATCAACGGTACGGCCACGATGCCGCCGTACATGGTGAGTACATGCTGCAGGCCGTAAGCCATGTTGGCCGCGACGCCGAGATTCTCGTCTTCTGGCCGCTGCGGTGACGCCTTCGGGATAGTCATGGTGAGGGGTTCTCTGTTTTTGTTGTGCACTCACTGTATGCAATAGAAAGATTGGATGTCCATAGAGTTGTATACAATCATTTTCACAAAACCATCACTAACGGCGTTACAAAAATCCATTCAGCCGCCCTGCCCCGTGGCTCGAAGCGCTGCGCACAAGGACTCGAAAAAAATGCTCAACCGCAAGCTGCGCATTCACGCCCCGGCGATTTACTACTTCGACATGGTTCGCCGCTGCCACTCGATCCGCGAAGCCGCGCGGCGCCTGAACGTAGCGTCGTCGGCGGTGAACCGGCAGATCCTCAAGCTGGAAGACGAAGTAGGCGCAGCGCTGTTCGAACGGCTGCCCGGCGGGCTGCGCCTGACCGCAGCCGGCGAGATCCTCACGCGCCACGTGAGTTTTGTGCTGCAGGATGTGGAGCGCGTGCGGGGCGAGCTGGAGGGTTTGAACGAGGTACAGACCGGCCACGTGGAAATCGCCACGGTGGAAGGCGCCACCGTGGAACTGCTGCCCGCCGCCCTCAAGCGTATGCGGGAGCGCTATCCGAAAGTGACCATTGGCGTCACGGTGCAAGGTTCACAGTCGATTCCCGGCGCAGTGGTCAATGGCCAGGCTGATCTGGGGCTGGCTTTTGCATTACCGCGCAGCAGCGAAACCATCCAGGTCTGTGTCGGCCATTTCCGTCTCGGTGCGCTGATGGCCCCGGGACATCCACTGGCCGGCGAGGCCAGCGTGAGTTACGCCGTCTGCTGCGAGCACGGGGTGATCCAGGCCAAGAGCGAGCTGTCGGTTCATCACCTGATCGCACCGCTACACAAGCGTTCGGCGGCAGCGAACAAGCCGCTGCTGCACAGTAACTCCATGGAACTGGCCCGGCAGTTGGCCCGCCAGCAATTGGGCATCGCATTCCAGACGCGCATCGGCGTGGAAGTTGATTTGGCCCGGGGCGAACTCCTGCACATCCCGCTGAGCGACCAGGGCGGGATCTTCAGCGACCTGGGCTTGTACGCCCGCAAAGACCGGGACTTGCCGATCGCGGTGCAAGCCATGGCCCATCTGCTCAGTGAAGAAATCAGCCTGCGCGAACATCAGGAAACGCCTTGGACGCCGCGTATTTCCTGACTCTCCGGCCAGCTTCAGTGCTGCCGTTTCGGCATCGGCCCAGGCGAGATTCTGTTCTTTGGAACCCACAACGGATGTGCGGATACTGCGCCCGGCGACCCTTGCACGGTTGCCATGAGCCAAAACGCCAAAGGAATTAAAACAATGAAAAAGGCACTGCACGGCGCAACCGTATTGCTCACACTGTTCGGCGGCGGGGAGGCTGTCGCGCTGGAATGGATGAACAACAGCCTGGGATTTCGCTACGGCCAGCAGTTCACCAACCCGAACAACCCGGATGAATTCAGCAAGCGTATTTACAGCTTCACCCACGCCAGCGGTTACCAGTACGGCAGCAATTACCTGAACCTCGACGTGTTCCTGTCCGACAGCCGCGACCCGCGCAAGGGCACCGACCACGGCGGCAGCGAAGTGTATGCCGTGTACCGGCACCAGTTGTACGCCTCACGGGTGTTCGATGTGCCGCTGGGCACCGGGGTGATCAAGGATTACGCGCTGACCTTCGGCTTTGATGCCAACCGCAACAACAACCTGGCGTCGGCGAAAAAGCGCGCGCTGGTGATTGGCCCGACCTTGAAGTTCAACACCGTCGGCGTGCTGGACCTGAGCCTGATGTACTACAAGGAAAGGAACCATTCCGGCATCCCCGGCGCGAAAGAACCCGACCACACCTTCGACGATACCTACATGCTCAACCTGACCTGGATGCGACCTTTCGAGATCGGCAACCATGGGGCGAAGTTTCAGGGGTTTATCAATCACGTCGGGGAAAAGGGCGAAGACTTCCATGGCCGCGACACCGCGCCGGAAACCCTGATGCGCACCGCGCTGATGGTGGCGGTGCGCCCGGGTAAAAGCGTCAAGCCCAACCTGTACCTGGGCGTCGGGTATGAGTATTGGCATAACAAGTTCGGCGTGGACGGCGGCCGGGGCAGTCGCACCTCCACGCCGACGGTGAACCTGGAAGTGACGTTTTAAGGCGCACTCACCAGGTCGGCATCGGCATCATCAACCTTCGGCCGCGCCAGCCAGTAACCCAACACGGCCAATGGCGCGGTGGCCAGCATCACAATCGCGGTGATCAACAGCGGTTGATCAATCATCGACGACACGATCAGACTCGCGAGGAAACACAGGCCCAACTGCAACGTGTTCTGCAAGGCTGCCGCCTTGCCGGAATTTTCTGCAAATGGCATCAGCGCATTCGCCACCACGATCGGGTAGCTGGCGCCGTTGACCAGCGCCATCAGGCAGAACGGAATCAGCAAGGTGCTGAGCGTCGGCACAGTCAAGGTGGCCACCAGGTACAGCGCGCCCATGCTGATGCAGTACGCCAGCAGCAACCAGGGCAACAAGGTCTTGCCCTGGTACCGCTGCAACGCACTGCGGCAACTGTAGCCACCGATCAAAAACGATAGCGTGGGCAATACGTAGCTCAAGCCGATGTCATTGGGGCTGTAGCCCATGCCGCCGAGGATGAACGGCGAGGCGGTGAGCCAGGCGAAGAAACTGGCGGAGCACGCGGCAAAGATCATCACGTTGCCGGTGAATACCCGCGACTTGAGCAACTGCCCATAGCCGAGACGGGAAGGTTCGCCATCGGTTGTCAGGCGTTTCGGCAATGGTTTGAGAAACAGTGTCGGTAACAGCAGTAGCAGCGATACCACCAACAGCACGCCGAAGATCGCCTGCCAGCCCCAGTGATTCAGCATCAACGCCCCCAACAGCGGCGCCAGGGCCGGTGACAGAGACATCAGCGGCATGATGCCGGCGAATACCCGATGGGCCTTGTCCGCCGGGTAGCGATCAATCACCAGCGCTTGCCAACTGACGGCGGCGGAACACACGCCAATCGCCTGCACAAAGCGCAGGGCCAACAACTGCGGTGCAGTCTCGACCCAGAACATGCCCAGGCAACCGAGCACAAACAGGGAAAGGCCGGTGAGCAACACCGGTTTGCGTCCCAGCCGGTCGGACAGCGGCCCCCACAACAACTGCCCGACGGCAAAGCCCGCGAGGAAGATGCTCAGGCTCGCGCCCACCGCGCCGGGGGAAATCTGCAGTTGCTCGCCCATGGCGCCAAACGCCGGCAAGTACATATCCATGGCCAGATAGCCGAGCATGCTCAGCCCCGCCAGGTACCAGGTGAATCCAAAAGAGTTTTTCATTGAAGCCTTGTATAACCTGCCATCAAACTATTTGCTGACTGGCACCTATTATGAAGCTGGATGCTTCCCTGTGAAGCGAGAATAATTGGACTCTCTTATCAATATTTTTGAAGGCAGCCTGCATGTGGTCTGAATATTCCCTGGATGTCGTGGACGCGGTGGCTCGCCACGGCAGCTTCAGCGCCGCCGCCCAAGAACTGCACCGGGTGCCGTCGGCCATCAGCTACACGGTGCGGCAAATCGAAGAATGGCTGGCGGTGCCGCTGTTTGTCCGACGTCATCGGGACGTGGAGCTGACGCCCGCCGGTAAATTGTTCGTCGACGAAGCCCGCGGCGTGATGAAAAAAATGCTTGGCACCCGAAGGCTGTGCCAGCAAGTGGCCAATGGCTGGAGCGGCCAGCTGAAAGTCGCGGTGGATTCCATCGTCAAACAGCAGCGCTGCCGGCAACTGGTGCTGGATTTCTATCGCCAGTTCCCGGAGGTGGAATTGCTGCTGGACTACGAGGTGTACAACGGCGTGTGGGATGCCCTGGCCGATGACCGCACCGACATCGTGATCGGCGCCACCAGCGCGGTGCCGGTGGCCAGCCAGTTCACCTTTCGCGACATGGGCCTGTTGAACTGGCTGTGCGTGGTCAGCAGCCGACATCCGTTGGCGGCGGCAGAAGGCTTGCTCAGCGATGACCAATTGCGGCCCTTCGCCTCCCTGTGCATGACCGATACCTCACGCAACCTGCCCAAGCGCGACACCTGGACCCTGGACAACCAGCGCCGCCTGGTGGTGCCGCACTGGGCGTCGGCGATTGATTGCCTGCGGGACGGCCTGTGCGTCGGCATGGCGCCGGCGCACCTGGTACAACCGTGGATCGAGCGCGGCGAGCTGAGCGCCCTGCAACTGTCCCGGCCCTTCCCCGCCAGCCCGTCGTGCGTGGCGTGGGCGCAGAACAAACTGTCGCCGGCCATGGCCTGGTTGCTCGACTATCTGGGGGACACCGAAACCCTGAATCAGGAGTGGTTGAACGGGGTGCAGGTGGGCTCCGGCTACCCCTGATCGTTCCCACGCTCTGCGTGGGAATGCAGCCAGTGACGCTCCGCGTCGGCCTCATCCCTGTTTAGTGCAGCAGCCGGGAAAGCGCCCGCACGATCATTTCCACTTCCTTGCCGTCAATGGTCAACGGCGGCAGCAGGCGAATGATCTTGCCCCGTGTCACGTTGATCAGCAGGCCATGCTCATGCGCCGCGCGTTGGGCCAGGTCGCGCTGAGGTGTCGCCAGTTCGATACCGATCATCAGCCCCTGCCCGCGAATCGCCAGCACCTGGGGATGTTCGCTCAATTCCACCCGCAGGCGCGCCAGCAACCGCTCGCCCTGCTGCGCCGCATTGTCGAGCAGGCCTTGCTCTTCGATGATCTCCAACACCGTACAACCCACCCGACAGGCCAACGGGTTACCGCCGAATGTGCTGCCGTGGCTGCCGGGAGTAAACAGTTGCGCCACGGCGGCCCGGGCCAGGCACGCGCCAATCGGCACGCCGTTGCCCAGGCCTTTGGCCAGCGTCATCACGTCGGGCACGATGCCCTCATGCTGGAAGGCAAACCAGCGACCGGTGCGGCCGATCCCGGTCTGGATCTCATCAAGCATCAGCAACCAGCCTTGCCGGGTGCAGTGCTCGCGCAAGGCTTTCAGATAGCCCGGCGGCGCGACTTGCACGCCGCTTTCACCCTGGATCGGCTCCAGCAGCACCGCGACAATCCGCGGGCCGAATGCCTCGGTCACGGCCTCCAGCGCCTTCAAGTCGCCGAAGCCGACCTTGATAAAGTCCCCCGGCAGCTTTTGAAACCCCAGCCGCACCGAAGGCCCGTCGCTGGCAGACAGGGTGCCCAGGGTGCGCCCATGAAAGGCGTTCTCCATCACCACCACCAGCGGCTGTTCGATGCCCTTTTTCCAGCCATGCAGCCGGGCCAGCTTCAGCGCCGTCTCGTTGGCTTCGGCACCGGAGTTATTAAAGAAGGCCTGGTCCAGCCCGGAAAGCCGGGTGAGCCGCAGGGCCAGACGCTGTTGCCAGTCGATGCTATAGAGGTTGGAGGTGTGCAGCAGCAAACCCGCCTGCTCACTGATGGCCGTCACCAACCGTGGGTGGGAATGGCCGACGTTGGTCACCGCCACACCCGCCACGGCATCCAGGTATTCGCGGCCCTGCTGGTCCCACAGGCGCGTGCCAAGGCCACGGGTAAAGCTCAGGGGCGACGGTTGATAAGTGGTCATCAGGCAGGCGGCGGTCATGGCGTCAGGCTCCAGTGCATCGTTGTGATGGCACCAGTATCGTTAGCCACCCGAGCTGGATAAACTGCACAACACTGCGATCACTTTAAATCAGGGCTTGATAATGGATCTGTTCCAGGCGATGACGGTGTACGTGAAAGTGGTGGAAGCCGGCAGCATGACGGCCGCGGCTCAGTCGTGCGGCATGTCCACCACCATGGTCGGCAATCACCTGCGCGCGCTGGAACAACGCCTGGGGGTCAGCCTGCTCAAGCGCACCACACGCAAGCAAAGCCTGACCGAGTTTGGCGGGATTTATTACCAGCGTTGCCTGGAGGTACTGGGCCTGGTGGCCGACTCCGAGCAGATGGCCGAGCAAGCCAACAGCGACGTGCCCAAGGGGCTGCTGCGGATCACCGCACCGCCGGCCTTTGGCACCGAACGCCTGGCCCCGGCGCTCAGTGAATTTTCCCGGCGTTACCCACAGATCAAACTGTACGTGGTGCTGAGCAACCAGCGGATGGACATGGTCGACAGCGGCTTCGACGTGGCCATCCGCCTGGGCGAACTGGACGCGCCAAGCCTGATTGCCCGACCGATGCAGGATTACACCATCACCCTCTGCGCCTCTGCGGCGTATCTGGCGCGCCGTGGCACGCCTCAATGCCCCGATGATCTACAGCAACATGACTGCCTGGCGTTCGCTTACCCGGCGACCGACGATTGGCGCAACGCCGACAAGTTGTGGCGAATGCGCGGCGCCGAGGGCGAGGTGGAAATTCCCGTTTCCGGCTCGTTGACCATCAACAGTTCGCAGGCCTTGCGCCAGGCGGCGCTGGAAGGCATGGGCATCGTGATGCTGCCTGACGCACTGGTCGAGCCCGACCTGCGGGCCGGGAAACTGGTGGCATTGCTGACGTCCTACCAACTGCCCAGCCGCCCCATGCATTTGCTCTACGCGCAGGACCGCTATCGCCTGCCCAAACTCCGGGCGTTTGTGGATTTCGTCATGGAGAAGTGGGCGCGCTAGAGGTTCACCCCCAGCTCAATCAAGCGCTGACGTGTCTGCCCCGCAGACACGTGATGAATCCCCTGCCAACCCAGGGCAATGGCTGCCTCGGAATTACCGGCCACATCATCAATAAACACCACCTCAGCCGGTTTGATATCCGGCAGATGGGCGCGTACTTGCGCCAGGCTGGCGTGGTAGATCGCGGGATCGGGCTTGATCAGCTTGATTTCGCCGGACACGACGATGTCGCGAAAATACTGCAGGAAGGGATAGTGGGCGCGGGCATAGGGAAAGGTCTCGGCGGACCAGTTGGTCAGGCCGAACAGCGGCATTTTTGCTTCATGCAACGCTTCCAGAATCGCCACGCCCTCAGGCAATGAGCCACGCAACATCTCGTGCCAGCGGTCGTAGTACGCCTGGATCAAGGGCTCATGCTGCGGGTGTTCGGCAATCAGCGTACGGGTCGCCTCGGCCAGGCTGCGGCCGGCGTCCTGTTCGGTGTTCCAGGCCTGGGTGCAGACCGTGTCCAGGAACCGCTGGCGTTCCTGGTCGTCGGCAATCAACTGGCGGTAAAGATGGTGCGGGTTCCAGTCGAACAGAACACCGCCGAAATCAAAGACCACTGCGCGAATCGTCATAAGGACATCTCCGTTTCAAACACCTGCAGATGCGGGATCAATGGGTTGCATAAATACGTCTCGGAACACTTCAGATATTTCCGATAGCACGGACTAGACGGGTTACTTAGCGTCGACGGTGCAATCGGTCACGCATTTGTCTGGAAGGGAACTCCATAAAACTCACGACACGTCGCAACGAAGTTGGAGGTAACCCATGAACACTATTAATACTTCTCTTATTTCTCCATCAAGCGCCAGCAGAGCAATACTGGAAAATCGCCAAATTGAACAGAATGGCGGATCGGTCGCGCTGGAAAAGCGCTCCGTGGAGTCGGCTATCGAACGGGTCAAAGACCAGACCGGAATTGCGTCAAGCCATCTTGCACCTTTCCAGCGCCTGGCCGCTGAGCACAACACCATCATAGGGGTACGTGCGGTCGAGCCAGTGGCAACCGGGCTGATCGAGGCGGGGCATCCCACCAAGGACTTTCATATCAAAGGCAAAAGTGCCGACTGGGGGCCGCAGGCGGGCCTGATCTGCGTGGACCAGGCGCTCAGTAAACTGGAGAAGTTTTCTGAAAACAATCCGCAGAAAATCGCCAAGGCCAACGAGCAAACCGCCGGCTGCATCCAGGATGGCTATGCGGTTTCAGTTCCGTTGACGGTGTCGAGCAAGCGCCTTGACGACCTGCTGAAACTCGGCAAAATCGATCAACTCCAACCCGAGACCCCTGACGGCGTCATACGCTTCAATGCACAGGGGCCAAGCCAGCAAATGTACGCATTCGAAGGCAAGCGCCAATCACCCTTAGATAACGACTTTCAAATCACGCACCAAGGCAAGCCTGTCGAAGTGCTGGCAAAACCCGAAAGCGGCAAAGCCCTGACGGCTGACTATGATTTGCACTTGATCGGCCCTCACCTGAGTGACCTCGGCCCGCAAGACAAGCTACCCGTGCCGGATGTCGCCCACAGCGTATTTAAGGAGCGGATTGATGGCTACAAACAACGCAGTGCAGATCCCAGTCAATACAAGGCGCCAAATGAACTGCGCGAAGACTATGAAAGCGCTGGTCGTTTTTATCAAAAGGAAGACAGCAACATCGGCAATGCCACGTCGCGAATAGCGAACATGATCCCTGCGATCAATGAGGCGCTGGTGGGGAAGGGAGAATGGGTGGTTCACCACAATACGGACTCAGGGAGCCCGGCGGCTGATGTTGCTGCCAACTACCCGGTGACCTTTTTCCTGCCGGCCAAACTCGGACGGTTCGCCGAAATCTCCATCATCAATGACAGCAAGGAAATGGCAGAACTGATCCGGACAGCCAAAGACAGTGGTTACCACATGCCCTTGAACCCGCTGTGGGAAAAAGAAGTGGTAAACGTCAGGCGGCCCGCGTTCAGCGAGGCACAGGCGCGCCTCTCTTCATCCCGGACTGCCTGAGGTTGTGAAGTAACCAGCCGCGGCCTTGATAACACCTCTTCAAGGTCGCGGCCTGCTCACATCGCTCAGGCCTGAATCAGGCCCTGGATCTTCACGGTCGGATTGACGTCCGCGTCGTAGTCCACGCCGTCGATCTCGAAACCGAACAGACGCAGGAACTCCGCCTTGTAGCCGGCAAAATCGCTGATCTCATTAACGTTGTCGTCAGACACCTGATTCCACAGCGCCGCTACGGCGTCCTGAACCTTCGGCTCAAGTTCCGCGAGGTCGGCGCGCAGGCGGCCGTCGGCGTCGAGCTTGGGCTCTTTGCCATACAGGCTGTCCTTGAACAGGCCGTAGACCTGCTCGATGCAACCTTCGTGGGTGCCCTGCTCTTTCATCACTTTAAACAGCAGCGACAGGTACAGCGGCATGATCGGGATCGCCGAGCTGGCCTGGGTCACCACGGCCTTGAGCACCGACACACGGGCGTCGCCCTTCAGTGCAGCGAGGTTTTCGCGCAGGGTCAGGACTTTCTTGTCCAGGTCCTTCTTGGCCTCGCCGATGGAACCGTTCCAGTAGATGTCCTGGGTCAGCTTCTCGCCAAGGTAGGTGAACGCAGTGGTTTTGGCGCCTTCGGCCAATACGTCGGCGTCACGCAGGGCGTCGATCCACAGTTGCCAGTCTTCGCCTCCCATGACTTTCACGGTGCCGTCGATTTCTTCCTGGGTGGCCGGCTCAAGGGTGGTGTCGACCACGACGCCCTTGTCGGTGTTGATACCGCGCAGGGTCACGGCCTTGCCGATCGGCTTCAGGGTAGAGTTGTGCACCACGCCTTGCGGGTCGGTACGGCGTGGCGCGGCCAGGCTGTAGACCACCAGGTCGATCTTGCCCAGGTCTTTCTTGATGGTTTCGATGGTCAGGCGCTTGATCTCGTCGGAGAACGCATCGCCGTTGATGCTCTTGGCGTACAGGCCTTTTTCCAGTGCAAATTTCTCGAAGGCGGCGCTGTTGTACCAGCCGGCAGAGCTCAGCTTGCCTTCTTCGCCTTCTTTCTCAAAAAACACGCCCAGGGTGTCGGCGCCGCAGCCGAAGGCGGCGCTGATGCGCGCGGCCAGACCGTAGCCGGTGGAAGCCCCGAGGACCAGCACCTTTTTCGGGCCGCCTTCAATGGCACCGTGTTCGGTCACGTAGTCGATCTGCTCTTTGACGTTCGCTTCACAGCCAACCGGGTGAGCGGTCACACAGATAAAGCCACGAACCCGCGGTTTGATGATCATAAAATTTCTGCCTCTTCCAAGGTGCTGAAGGCCAATGGTGGCCATTACAGCGTCAATCGTACGGTTCATAGACGCCCGGAAAACCGAAGCGTCACGATAGTCGCAAATCTTCTGTTCACAAAATGCTATCCGCAACACTGCTGATCCGGCTATTAGCCGAGGTGTTTTAAAGGGACAACGGTAAAAAAATGTGCAGTGACTTCACAAATTTCCAGCATTTAAAACGCCACCTGAGCGCGATAACACCCTATCATGACCATATTATTTCGATATGTTTCAGCTCGGGCATGATGCCCCACGGGTTGACTGACTCCTTTGCCTGGCCTGCCAGTCGATCGCGGACGGTTTTGAAGCAATCGAAAACCGCCCGATGGAGCCAAGTTTCATGAGTAAGAGCGTCATCCGCAAACGCCTGGCGTCCGCCGCCTGGGTCCTTGGCGTATTGCTGTTCATCTATTGTTTCCCGAAAACCACCCTGGTGTTTCTGCTGCTGGTGGTGTTCTGCGGGCTGTATGACTTCCTGCGTAATGGCCTGTACGACGGCCCGACCATCAAGAAGTATTTCATCGGCAACGGCCGCAATACCTGGCTGCTGGCCCCCTTCAACACGCTGTTTGACCTGTTGAGCCAGCGCAATCGCCACGTGTACAAGATGAACGACTTGCCTGCGGCCTGGCGCGAAGACCTGCAAAAGGTGATCGACGACGCCATGGCCAACAAGGACGAAATCATCCAGTACCTGGATGAGCGCATGGCCGAGAAGAAGCGCGGCATGCTGTTCTTCCAGTGGTACGGTCGCCCGATCGAAACCACCCTGGATATCCCGCAACTGCGGGAAAAACTGCCCTATGTGAAAACCATCGGCGTGTCGGTGTTCAATGAAAACCGCTCCACCTCGTTTCACTTCGGCCCGCTGCGCATGATGTTCCGGGTGCTCTACAACATGGCACCGGCGCCGCACCACGACGGCGTCTACATCCAGGTCGGCAAGCACAAGCACTACTGGCACGATGACCCGCTGTTTATCTTCGATGACACGCTGATGCACGCCTCCTTCAACAAGAACGACGCCAAGCGCTACTGCCTGTTCATCGATATCGTGCGGCCAACCCTGGTGCCGTCCGTGCTGAACGGCCTGATCGCCGGCTTTGCCGGAGCGGTCTTTACCTTGCGGCGGTTTTTCTACAAAAACTGGAAGCTGATTCAGTAACTTCTGCGGCATGATGGTGCGCGACGGTGTTTGCGCTCGGCTCCAGTGCCGGGGAAAATGCCAGTCCAATGCGACCGAAAACGGCGCGCACTATCCTCAAGCCACTGGCCTTCCATGGTCCGGTGGCTGTGCTTTCAGGGAATCAGAATGCCCCAAAGACAAGTCATCAATGCCTCCGTAAGCCCTAAAGGCAGCCTTGAAACGCTGTCGCAACGTGAAGTCCAGCAACTGAGCGAAGCCGGTACCGGCAGCATCTACACCCTCTTCCGTCAATGCGCCCTGGCCATCCTCAACACCGGCGCGCATATCGACAACGCCAAGACCATCCTCGACGCCTACAAAGACTTCGAAGTACGCATCCACCAGCAGGACCGCGGCGTGCGCCTGGAACTGCTGAATGCCCCGGCCGACGCCTTCGTCGATGGCGAAATGATCGCCAGCACCCGGGAAATGCTGTTCAGCGCCCTGCGCGACATCGTCTACACCGAAAACGAACTGGACAGCCAGCGCATCGACCTGAGCAGCTCCCAGGGCATCACCGACTACGTGTTCCACCTGCTGCGCAACGCCCGTACCCTGCGCCCGGGCGTGGAGCCGAAGATCGTGGTGTGCTGGGGCGGGCACTCGATCAATACCGAAGAATACAAATACACCAAGAAAGTCGGCCACGAACTGGGCCTGCGCAGCCTCGACGTGTGCACCGGCTGCGGCCCCGGCGTGATGAAAGGCCCGATGAAGGGCGCGACCATTTCCCACGCCAAGCAACGCATTACCGGCGGGCGCTACCTGGGCCTGACCGAGCCGGGGATCATCGCCGCCGAGGCCCCGAACCCGATCGTCAATGAGCTGGTGATTTTGCCGGACATTGAAAAACGCCTCGAAGCCTTTGTGCGTGTCGGCCACGGCATCATCATCTTCCCGGGCGGCGCTGGCACCGCCGAAGAGTTCCTGTACCTGCTGGGCATCCTGATGCACCCGGACAACCGCGACGTACCGTTCCCGGTGATCCTCACCGGGCCGAAACACGCCGCGCCGTACCTGCAACAGTTGCACGCGTTCGTCGGCGCCACCCTCGGCGAAGCGGCTCAAGCCCACTACCAGATCATCATCGACGACCCGGCTGAAGTGGCACGGCAGATGACCGTCGGCTTGAAAGCGGTCAAACAGTTCCGCCGCGAGCGCAACGACGCGTTCCACTTCAACTGGCTGCTGAAGATCGACGAAGGCTTCCAGCGTCCGTTCGACCCGACCCACGCCAACATGGCCAGCCTGCAACTGAGCCACGCCCTGCCACCCCATGAACTGGCGGCCAACCTGCGCCGGGCGTTCTCCGGGATCGTGGCGGGCAACGTCAAGGACAAGGGCATCCGCCTGATCGAGCAAAACGGGCCGTATGAGATTCATGGCGACCCGGCGATCATGAAACCGCTGGATGAGTTGCTGAAAGCGTTTGTGGAGCAGCACCGGATGAAACTGCCGGGCGGCGCTGCCTACGTGCCGTGCTACCGCGTGGTGCAGTGAGTCAGCGCTGAACCGCGACGCACTTGATCTCCAGCAGCAAGCCTGGATTGGCCAGTTCTGATACGCCAATGACCGTCCAGGCGCACAACCCTCGGGGGAACAGGCGGTTTTTCACCTCACGGAAAACCGCCATGTGCTCGCTCAGGTTCACGTGGTAAGTGGTCATGTCGACCACGTCTTCGAAGGTACATCCCCCCTCCTCCAATACCAGCCGCAGGCTTTCCCAGGCGGCGATGAATTGCGCCTCGGGGTCGGTGATGACTTCCAGGTTTTCCGTGCGGCCGACCTGGCCTGCGCAGTACAACGTCTTGCCGACTTTTACGGCCGGCACGTAGCCGGCGCGCTCGACGATGGGCTGCATGGAGGTGGGGATGATGAGGTGGCGGTCGGTCATATGTTGTATCTCGTTGAGCAGCAGTATTCGATGCCGGGAAGAACGCGGTTGGGCTATCTTTTTACCGCCTAGCGCCACTCAGCGCATCCAAAATTTGCCCAAGGGACCTGATCCATGAACAACAAACCTGAGCCTCAACTAACAACATTCAGCGTTCAAGCGCTGAAAGGTCTGATTCGTTGCCCCGACAAACCGATCAGCATTGATCAGATGACACAAGCCTGCGCCAAGCAGGCATCAAAATCCTCCTGGCTGGCTGGAACTCTCTTTCACGGTTCGCGTAACCTTTGGCCTATCCACGTCATAGGCATGACTACTGACCCAAATCTGGAAGAACCAAAATGCGCGAACTTCCGCTACTTTTCCTGACGCTGATGCCCTCCCTCGCCCTCGCCGAGGCCATCACCTGGCCCGACCTGCCCTCCACCTGCTTCGTCAGCGGCCGCTCCGCCACCAGCCAGGATGTGGATACCGGTTGTGCGGCGTTTCTGATCAATGTGAAAGGCCAGGCGGCAGGCACGCCGATCAAGCTGGATATCCCGCAATACGCGATGCATGTCGACGAAGGCACAGGCAAGGAAACACCGGTGATCCTCATCCAGGCGGAAGAGAGCGGCGATATAAAAGCGGTCGGTTACAAGGAGCTGGGCACCGGCCAGTTGGGCGCGGCGCTGCTCAGGGAAGTTCGGCTTCTGGGTACGAAGAAGCCGATTTAAGCCACGCAAATACGGTCAGCGAACCCAACCACCGCCCTGCCAGTGATAGCCATCACTGCGCTGTACCCAATGCGGATGCACATAGCGATAGCCTGGACGCTCCGGCTCCCAGTGACCATGCACCGCCACATAACGCCCGCCTTCCCAACGCCAGTAACCGCGCGACCACAGGTAGCCTGGCCGCCCTTCAGGCTCGACCTCGATGACCTGCACCGGTGGCGGTTGCGGCGCCACGACTTCTACATATTCACGCTGCACCGGTCGTCGATCATGCACGACCCGCTCCTCTACACACCCGGAAGCCGCGACGACCAGGGCCGCCAATGCTGCATAACGTAACAACATACAGAATCCTCAGGCGTCACCGCCCAGCGTTTACACCAGTAAAAAATGCCCCCTTGTTCCAGCCGCGCTCCTGCTTGGCTATAAGACTTTTTAACAGGTGCCAACTGTCAGGTTGCTGAACCCGCGGGCAGACGGCAGGTAAAGAAAAACTGACCTTTTCAAGAAGTACACGCTGCGGCCGGTTGTTTCAGACGCACCAGAATCAGCCCTGCCACCACCACGGCGATCCCTATATACGTGGATGCATAAATCACGTCGCCAAACATCAGCGCGGCCCATACCAATGTCACGGGTGGCTCCAGGTACACCAGCGCCGCCACGTGGGTGGCCGTCATCACCCGCAACAACATCCACAGGCTCAGGTAAGCCAGGAAGGTAGAAAACACCGTCAGCCAAATGATGGAGATCAACACGTCGGGAGCCCGGGGAATGCTCAGCGTGTCGGTGTATAACACTGCGGCGGCAAAGCCGATCAAGGTCAATAACGACTGGATAAACAACGCCAGGGCAAGGTCGCCGGACTGAACCTGGGCAGACCGTCGTTCATACAGCGTGGCCACAGTCAGCCCCAGCGCCGACACCAGGGGCAATAAGTACATGAGCCACCCGACGTCGGCCCCGCTGTTGCGGTATTGCCCCGAGATCACAATCGATACGCCGGCAAAACCGATCATCAACCCCAGCCACTGCCAACCGCCACTGCGCTCGTTCACGCTGCCCGATGACAAAGCCGCCGTCATCAACGGTTGCAAGGCCGCGATGATCGCCGCAATCCCCGGCGGCAATCCGTTCTGGATCGCCACATAGACACAGGTCAAATAGAGAAACTGCGAGAGAAAACCAACCACCGCGTGATGGCGGATCCGGGCCCGGGAAACCTTCAGCAGCCGCACGTTCAAAAACAGCGCCAGGCACACAGACACCAGCAAAAAACGCCAGAACAGCACGTTGAACACCCCATCACTCCGGGCCGCCAATTTCGCGCCGATAAAGCCCGAACTCCACGACAGCACGAAGACTGTCTGTAACAGCAGCAGCCCTAAGGTCGATCGCTTCATTGAGCCTCCGGTTCGCGTGATTGACCGAAAGGCTAAGTGCTGCGCATGATTCTGTATATTTGAATAAGCTGCACCACTAATCCATAAAAGTGGAATTATTAGCAAGCAACTGAACATCGACCTGTTGCGCACCTTCCACGCGGTGGCCCGCTTCCAGCGATTCAACGAAGCCGCCAACCACGTGCACCGCAGTGCCTCGACCGTGACCACCCAGATTCAAAAACTCGAAGACCAGGTCGGCCAACGCCTGTTCAACCGCAGCAACCAAGGGGTTGAGCTGACCATGTACGGCAAGAAACTCCTGGGTGAAACCACCGAATTCCTCAAGAGCCATGACCGCTTGCTGGCATCCCTCACGCCGCAACGCATGCAGGGCAAAATCCGCCTGGGTCTGCCTGACTCGTACGCGCCGGATTTCATGCAGGACTTCCTGCCCCGCCTGGTCGCCGACAACCCACTGCTGGAATTGGAGGTGGAAGCACGCTCTAGCGGCGAACTGTTGACCTTGTTCGGCAGCCAGCAGCTGGATCTGGCCCTGGTTGTCAGCGCCCAGCCGTTGGAACAAGGCGAGCGCCTGGGAGAGATCCAGCCGTTGTGGGTCGCCGCCGAACACTTCAGCTATCCACCGCAGGCGCCTCTGCCGATTGCCGTGCAACTGACCGGCTGCCCTTATCGCGCCGCGGCGATTCGGGCGCTGAAGGAGCACGGCACTTACTATCGCGTGCTGTTGGAAAGCGCCAGCTCACCCGCCGTTGAAGCGTGCATCCGCAGTGGCATGGCGGTGGGGTTGGTAGAAGAAAGCCGGATGGGCAAGGGATTGACGCGGGAGATAGCGGGGGTTGAATTGCCGCCATTGCCGGTGCATAACCTGTACCTCCTTTGCGACAGCAGCAACCTGTTGGCGCTGCATGTGTATGAGCAGGTCAAAACCGGCTTCAGCGTCTAGGGCGGGCCGAAACGCAGCAGTACCGCCTCGACGAATTGCCGCAGCTTGGCGGTGCGCTGGCGGTTCGCGGTGTAAAGCAAATGCATCTGTCGGCTTGGCGCTTCAAATTCCGGCAGCACGCGCACCAGTTCGCCGCGTTTCAGGGCCGAGCGTAAAAAATCCTCAGGCCCCAGCACAATGCCAAAACCATCCAGCGCTGCAGTCATCAAGGCCCGACTCTCATTCACGTGCAGGCGGCTGGTGACCTGCGCCTTGTGCAAGACGGCGCCCTGGTAGAACGACCATTCGCGATCGACCGGGCGCGACCAGTAGGCGTATCCCAGGCATTCGTGGTGTTCAAGGTCTGCGGGAATCAGGGGCGTGCCGCGCTCGGCCAGGTATTTCGGTGCCGCGCAGACCACCAGGCGGTAGGGCTGCAGCGGCCGTGCGGTGAGGCTGCTGCTCGCCAGAGGGCCGATGCGGAACGCCACTTCGTAGCCCTCCTCCACCAGATCGACAAACCGGTCGGTCAGGTGCAGGTCGATTTCCACCTCGGGGTTGTCCCGTAAAAACCCGGTCACCAGTGGCATCAGGCTGTAGGAGCCAAAGGTCACCGGGGCGCTGATCTTGAGCGTGCCCCGCGGCGTGTCATGCATGATCTGGGCAAGGGAGTCCGCCGCCTCTGCCTCTGTGAGGATGTGTTTGCAGCGCTCGTAGTACGCGCTTCCCAGCTCCGTCAGGCTTTGCCGACGGGTGGTGCGGTTGAGCAAGCGGGCACCCAGCCGCTGCTCCAGGGCCATCACATGCTTGGCCACCATCTGCGGCGACATGCTCAAGCGCTCCGCCGCACGGGCGTAAGAACCCAGCTCGGCAGCCATCACAAAGGCACTCATGCTTGAAAGGCGGTCCATCATTCACCACTCCCAGTAACAACACCAAGCCCAGAACGGCCATTTATCCTCATCCAGTAGCCAATCATCATAACCACTCTCTCAATCCAGGAGCACCAACATGAACATTGGCATCATCGGAGCAGGCTTTATCGGACGTGCCGTTGCGCAATTGGCATTGGCAGCCGGGCATGAAGTGATGTTGAGCAACTCCCGTGGCCCCCAGACGATGAGCAGCGTGGTGAGCGGCATTCGTGGCGTTCAAGTGGGCACGGCGCAGGAAGCGGCTGAATTTGGCGAACTGGTGCTGCTGGCCATTCCGTTCGAGCATTACCCCAGCGTGCCGGCGCAGTGGCTGGAAGGCAAAATCGTGATGGATGCCAACAACTACTACCCGGATCGCGATGGCCGCATTCCTGTGCTCGACCGTTTTGAAACCACCACCAGCCGGCTGGTGGCCGAGCACCTGTCGCAGTCGACAGTGGTGAAGGCGTTCAACGCCATCCGTGCGCCAGAGTTGACCCAGGATGCCCGCAGCCGCGGCGCACCCGACCGGCGTGCGCTCCCGGTGGCGGCGGATGATCCGGTCGCCAAGGCGCAAGTGATCGCGTTGCTGGACGAGTTTGGCTTCGACGCGGTGGACGCCGGCGGGCTGGATGAAAGCTGGCGGTTTGAACGCGCCAAGCCTGCGTACTGTGTTGCGCTGGATAAAGAGGGGCTGAAAGCGGCCTTGGCGGCAGCAGAGCGGGAGGTCGAGTTGCCGCCCGTGGAAACGCCCAAACGCTAAACCCTGGAAAAAAGGCCGCCGACCGTTCTCGGTTCGGCGGGCCTCCACGCACTCCTGGCCCCGCAAATACGACCTATAGTCACACGACGAGCAATTTCGAAGGGTTGCTGCAAAATGCCATCTCGTCGCGTCCCCCTTTACGTGCATATTTCCTACCTGTTCGTCGGGTTGCTGCTGCTCTTTGCACTGATCAACCTCAGCTATCAATTCCTCCAGACCAAGCGGTTCATGGCCGATGAAGCGCGCTCGCGCTTTGAGATCGCCGGGCAACTCACCCTCAAAGAGCTGCAAAGCCTGTATGGGCCCGCCGAACTCACCGTTGGCCTGCTGTCACAGCAGCGGCTGATGAGCGCCACCACACTGGATGCACGCCTCGACAGCCTCCCGTTTCTGGTGACGATGCTGAAGGCGCAGCCGGCGGTCCGGGGTGTTTACATGGGGTATGGCAATGGCGACTTTTTCATGTTGTTCCGCGGGAATGAAAACCCGACACAGGACCCCACGCTAGCGCCGCCACCGGGTACCGCCTGGACCCTGCAGAACATACAGGCACAGGGTGGCAGACCCGTCGGCGAGTACCTTTATCTGAATGCCGAACTGTCTGTCATGGAGCGCCGGCCCGACCCCACCACTCAGTTCGATCCCCGTACACGCAGCTGGTACACAGGCGCGAAATCCGCAGGAAACTTATATGTCACACCGCCCTACCCGTTTTTTGGAACCGAGGAGGTGGGCGTCAGTTTTGCTCAGCCTACGCAAAATGGTGCCGGGGTGGCTGGCATCGACATCAGCCTGCACTCGATCGACCAACTGTTGCTGTCGACCAAAATAACCCCGGGTTCACACCTGACCCTACTCAATACGAAAAACGAGGTGATCAGTTCTGAAAAAGGCTCGCGGCTGATCGCCACCGGGAAGGGTGAAAATCGCCTGGCGCATCTTGATGAGTTGAGCCTGCCAGTGACTCGACAATTTGTGGCAGCGGCCACCGCACAGCGCAGCGACCAATTGAGCCTCAGTACCGCCGATGGCGAATGGCAAGGCATGCGTGTTGAACTGCCGTTGGCGGGTACGCAAAACCTTTCATTATGGATGACCACGCCGTATCGGGAGCTGATGGCCAGTGCCATTGCCACTCGCAATCACGGCTTGTTCATCTCCCTGGCATTTCTGGCCGTGAGCATCCTTGTGGCCCTGGCAATGTCCCGGGCGGCATCCCGGCCGTTGGCGGCGTTGACCCGCCAAGCCACACAGATAGAACAATTCAACTTCGACGCCTCCACCCCGGTTAAATCGAACATCGCCGAAGTCATCGACCTGGCGCACGCCATGGACAGTATGAAATCCACCATTCAGCACTTTCTGGAGCTCTCGAGAGTGCTGTCCAGCGAGACTAACTTCCAGAACCTGCTGGCGCGTTTGTTGATGGAAATGCAAGGGACCACCGGGGCTAAAGGCGGCCTGATCTATCTGGCTGATGCCAATGCCAGCCACTTGAAAGTGGCGCGAGTGCGTTGGGGCAATGAGTTACAGGAAACAGCCGAGGATAAGCCGATTGAACTGGCCGATAACCCGAGCCACCCACTGGTACAGGCGCTCAATACGCCACAGGCGAAGCCTGAGCGGTTAAGCCGCGAACAACTGCAGGCTCACTTTGGTTTTCTGGGGGATATCCAGACGTCACTGACGCTTTGGGCTTTACCGCTGAAGGACCGGAGTGGCCTGTTACTGGGCGTCCTCGTGTTGCTGGTAGACGAGAACGAACGCCGACTGACGCCCTCGCTCATGGCCTTCGTCGAAGCACTGTCGAGCACCGCCGCCATTGCCCTTAACACCCAACACCTGATCGACGAGCAGAAGACTTTACTCGAGTCGTTTATCCAACTGATTGCCGGCGCGATCGATGCCAAGAGTCCCTACACCGGCGGCCACTGCCAGCGCGTACCCGAGCTGACCAAGATGCTTGCGCACGCGGCCTGCAATGAAAAAGACGGGCCACTCAAGGATTTCGCACTCAATGAAGAGCAATGGGAGGCGTTGCATATCGCGGCGTGGCTGCACGACTGCGGCAAAGTCACCACGCCCGAATACGTGGTGGATAAAGCCACCAAACTTGAAACGCTGTACGACCGCATCCATGAAGTGCGGATGCGCTTCGAGGTGCTCAAGCGCGACGCCGAACTCGATTACTGGAAGGGCATCGCTGCCGGCGGCGCAGCCGAAACACTGCACACCGAACTGACTGAAAAACTCGCGCAACTGGATGACGATTTCGCCTTTGTTGCCCAATCCAATATCGGCGGAGAGTTCATGGCGCCGGACCGCGTCGAACGCATGCAGAAACTGGCCACCTGCACGTGGCGGCGGACACTGTCGGATCGTATCGGCATTTCCAACGATGAAACTGCCCGCAAACAACGCTCGGCCGAGGCAGCGCTTCCCGTGATGGAGCCCTTGCTGGCAGACCGTCCCGACCACTTGTTCCCGCGCAGCAGCCGCGACACCCTGGGTGACGACAATCCCTACGGCTTCAAGGTCAAGGTCCCGGAACACCTCTACAACCGCGGGGAGCTTTACAACCTGTGTATCGGCCGCGGCACCCTGACCGAAGAAGAGCGCTACAAGATCAACGAACACATCATCCAGACCATCAGCATGCTGGAAAAACTGCCGTTCCCGCGCCACCTCCAGGACGTCCCGGAAATAGCCGGCGGTCACCACGAAAAAATGGACGGCAACGGCTACCCGAAACGCCTCACCCGCGAGCAAATGAGCTGGCCGGCACGCATGATGGGGATCGCGGACATCTTCGAGGCATTGACCGCCGCCGACCGGCCCTACAAAAAGGGCAAGACGCTATCCGAGGCGATCAAGATCATGGTGGGCATGAAAAAAGACCAACACATCGACCCGGAGATTTTCGACCTGTTCCTGCGCTCGGGCATCTACCTTGAGTACGCCAGGCGTTACTTGCCCGACGAGTTGATTGATGCCGTGGATATCCAGCCCTACCTGGACGTGAACCGGACTGAAGACGCTTGATCCGCAGCCAACAAAAAGCCCGCTGACCGTTACCGGTTCAGCGGGCTTTTCACATCGGCGGGGTCCTGAGTCAGGACCTCACCCACGTCTTACAGTGCGATGTCAGAAGCGGGCTTGCTTGGCTCAGCCGCAGGCTTGGCAGCCTCGGTGGCTTTAGGCGCAGTCAGCTGCGGAATCGCTGGTGGAGGCGTCAGCTGCAGAATGTTGGCGGTGTAGGCCCATTCTTTAGCCACAGCTTCAGGGCTGTCGTTCAGCTTGGTGCCGTAGCTCGGCACGATCTGGTGCAGCTTTTCCTGCCAGGCCGGGGACGCAACCTGTTCCTTGAACACTTTCTGCAGCACGGTCAGCATGATCGGAGCCGCGGTGGACGCGCCTGGCGATGCACCCAACAGGCCTGCAATGGTGTTGTCGGCGGAGCTGACCACTTCGGTACCGAGTTTCAGGACGCCGCCCTGTTCTTCGTCACGCTTGATGATCTGCACGCGCTGACCGGCTTGCCACAGGCGCCAGTCTTCTTTCTTGGCGTTCGGGAAGTACTCTTGCAGTGCCTTGAAGCGGTCGTCATCCGACAGCATCAGTTGGCCGGCGAGGTACTCGACCAGTGGGTATTCGCGGATACCGACTTTGGTCATTGGCCAGATGTTGTGGGTGGTGGTGCTGGTCAGCAGGTCCAGGTACGAGCCTTCTTTCAGGAACTTGGTCGAGAAGGTGGCGAATGGGCCAAACAGAATCACGCGCTTGCCATCCAGCACGCGGGTGTCCAGGTGCGGAACCGACATCGGCGGTGCGCCAACCGAAGCTTTACCGTAGGCCTTGGCCAGGTGCTGCTCGGCAATCGTTGGGTTATCGGTCACGAGGAACGAACCGCCCACAGGGAAACCGGCGTATTCCTTGGCTTCAGGAATGCCCGACTTCTGCAGCAGGTGCAGTGCACCGCCGCCGGCGCCGATGAACACGAACTTGGCGTCGGTTTCAGTCTTGGTGCCGTCTTTCAGGTTTTTGTAGCTGACACGCCAGGTGCCATCGGCGTTCTTGGTGATGTCCTGCACTTCGCTCGACAGTTTCAGGTCGAACTTCGGCGTAGTTTGCAGGTGAGCGACGAACTGGCGGGTGATCTCGCCGAAGTTCACGTCGGTACCGATTGGGGTCCAGGTGGCCGCGATTTTCTGGTTCGGGTCACGCCCTTCCATCATCAGCGGGACCCATTTCTTGATCTGCACCGGGTCTTCGGAGTACTGCATGCCGGCAAACAGCGGGCTCGCCTGCAGCGCTTCATAACGCTTCTTCAGGAACTTGATGTTGTCATCGCCCCACACAAAGCTCATGTGCGGTGTGGAGTTGATGAACGAACGCGGGTTCTTCAGGACGCCCTGCTGAACCTGCCAGGACCAGAACTGACGGGAGATCTGGAACGCTTCGTTGATCTCGACCGCTTTCGGGATTTCAACGTTGCCGTTCTTGTCTTCCGGGGTGTAGTTCAGCTCAGCCAGGGCCGAGTGACCGGTACCGGCGTTGTTCCAGCCGTTGGAGCTTTCTTCGGCCACGCCATCCAGGCGCTCGACCATCTCCATCGACCAGTCCGGTTGGAGCTCGTTGAGCCACACACCCAGGGTCGCACTCATGATGCCGCCGCCGATCAGCAGCACATCGACTTTCTTTGCCTCTTCCGCGTGAACGGAGGTGATCCCCATCGACAAAGCCAGCCCCAGCAGGGCAGTGTTTACTTTTTTAAACATCAGTAGCACCTATGATAGAACGCCATCCGCCCCACTGCCCCTGATCATGGGCAACCCTCAATCACGCTGCGCCAGGCAACGCACCGCGGGGTTTGCACATTCATTCGGGGACCGCAGGGTGGGCACACAAGGCCGACGTATCGACCTCACTTTTATGTCCCTTCTGCGCTGACTTCTTATCATTATTGGCTTCAGCTACCTGGGCGACAGCCAACCGCCGGGACGTATACGGGTGTACGCACCGGAGAAAGACTAGACCAAGACGGCGCGCAGAATATCACGGCAAACCGCCGATATGCGCTGTTTGGCCAATTGACAGCTCTAAATCGCGGGTTTTAACGCGACAGTGTCAAGCCTGACAGGCGCGACGTGGCGTCACAGGCCGTTTGATGAAACTGAACTCTGCGGCAAAAGGCTGTTCTAGACACCTTCGCCGCTGCTTGCGTAGCATCGGCGACTGTCCTTCGTGCACTTCATCCAAACAGAGTTACCCATGACTATCCAGCAAACACCCGGGCACGTGCTGCCCGCGCGCAGCGCCGCCAAAATGGAAGCTGCCATGGCCGTGGGCGCCTTCGCGATCGGCACCGGCGAATTCGCCATCATGGGCCTGATGCCCGACATCGCCCACAATTTGAACTTGAGTGAACCCCAGGTCGGCCACGCCATCAGCGCCTACGCGTTGGGCGTGATGGTCGGCGCCCCGCTGCTGGCCATCCTCGGCGCCAAACTGCTGCGCAAACACATGCTGCTGTTGCTGATGGGCCTGTATGCCCTGGGCAACCTCGCCACCGCCTTCACCCCGACTTTCGGTTCGCTGGTGGCCTTCCGCTTCATCAGCGGGCTGCCCCATGGCGCCTACTTCGGTATTGCCGCCGTGGTCGCCTCCAGCATGGTGCCCAACGACAAACGCGCCGGCGCCGTGGCCCGCGTGATGATGGGCCTGACCCTGGCCATGCTGCTCGGCAACCCCATCGCCACCTTCCTCGGCCAACACCTGGGCTGGCGCTCGGCGTTCGCGCTGGTCAGCGCCATCGCCGTGTGCACCATCGCGCTGGTCTGGCAATTCGTACCGGATCGCCACGACGAACCCCGCAGCGACCCGCGCAAAGAACTGCGCGCTTTCACCAAACCCCAGGTGTGGATGGCGCTGTCCATTGGCGCTATTGGTTTTGCCGGGATGTTCTGCGTGTTCAGCTACCTGGCGCCGACCATGCTCGAAGTGACCAAAGTCTCGCCGCAGTGGATTCCATTCGGTCTGGCCGCGTTTGGCGTAGGCGGCATCATCGGCAACATCGCCGGCGGCAAGCTGTTTGATCGCCTGCAATTTCGCGCCGTGGGCTGGATTATGGTGTGGTCGATGGCCGTGCTGATTTTCTTCACCTTCGCCGCGAGTTCGCTGTGGGGCGTACTGCTGGGCATCGGCCTGGTCGGCACGATGATCGCCATGGCCGCGCCGCTGCAAATCCGCTTGATGGACATTGCGCATGAGGCACCGAGCCTGGCGGCGGCGTCCAACCACGCGGCGTTCAACCTGGCGAATGCGCTGGGGCCGTGGTTGGGTGGGATGGCGATTACAGCGGGGTATGGGTGGACCAGCACGGGCTATATTGGCGCGGCTACGGCGCTGGTTGGGTTGGGTATTTACCTGATCGCACGGCGTATGAAGGGCGGGCACTAACGGCACACCTCCAAAGCCCACCCACGATCCAATGTGGGAGCGGGCTTGCTCGCGAAAGCGGTGGGTCAGTCAATGAGTAAATGACCGCCCCACCCGCTCAATCAGTCATCATGCATCAACCCCGAACCATACTCCCCGTAACTGCTCCCAAGCGCATTGCCCCCAAAATTCATCTTGGTGGCTTTGCTGGGGCTGTGGTCACCAAAGGCCTGGCATCCACCAGTGAAACAAGGGTCGCTGCTCACGTCCGACGAACCCGTCGAACAAGCGCTCAACAGCAACGCGCCGGCAACCATCACGACTTTGACGAGGTTGGAGATCATTTTTCAGTTCCCTGTGGGATGGAGGCACGGAGGTCCTCTCTTGAAGAGGATCGTAAACCTCAAAAGCGCAGGGAATTATGAAACTTTGCTGGGTGACAGGATGGGTTCAGGTTGCCGCCTTGGGGTAAGGCGGCAGGGTTAGGCGTCAGGCTGTGACGGCACTGGATGCAGGCGCGACTTGCTCCAGGGCTCGGTCAACGAGTAGAGCACTCAGGTCGATTAGCTGCTGGATGCCCAGGACGATGGCGCGATGGGGTTCATCGAGGTCGAAAGCCAGAGTTGCAGCCATTTGGTTGGCGGACTCCAGGTTTTCGGCGGCGTTGGCTAGGAGGGTTTCGGTGTCTATGTCGGGGCTGACGAGGAATAGATTGCTGCTTGGTTGCTCGGCGGATGCGTCGTCATCAGATGACGGCAAGTAATGATGGATAGCGCGCTGGGCCGCCGTTTGAAGCTTGGCATCAGTGGGGGCAGCATTTGAGGCGAGAGGCGGATTCGGCGTGACTTTGAACATGGCGAAGCTCCTTAACTATTCAGGAACTGCCAATCTCACTTCCACATGAGGGTGGCAGCTGTACGCAGGTGTGGAAGACCAGGGCTAAGGACCCGGCGCACCGAAGTGCCCCGCGCACAGCCGCCATAACACATGATACAGGCGTAAAAAAACGCCGGTAGGTGTTTATAGGCGATTGCGTCTTAGCTGGTACGGACTTCCACATCCGGCCGCTGGGTTTCCAGCGGTTTGAGGAGGTTAGCGATGCGAGGTCTGAGGGGCAAGCTGAGAAAAGTGTGGGAAATTTCCCTGAGAATTTCGGACCACTTTTTTCTCAGGACACACATTAAGTAACATTTCCACGTATGTAACCTTCCTAATAAATTGCTAATTCCTAGCAGGGAGCTAGCATAAAAACGCCATTAATCTAGGAATTATGAAAATGTCTAACGGTATTTTTTCAGTAGCTTTTAGATCTAACCGCCCAGATCACGGAGACGGTCTCGTAGTAATCAAAGACGGTTCCGTTAATGGAGGAGACCCCAACTATCTTTATCAAGGACAAGTACCGACCACCTCAGGATCTTTTACTGGACAGTTTAAGGTCAGCATGTGGCGTGCGGGCAATACAAATGTCGCAGGTGTTGACAACTACATTTTAAATGCCAACGGCAATATCGATTATGAAGGTGGAACCGTTTCACTATCCGGCACAGTAGAAGGGGCACCTCACGTCCAAATAACCCTTCATGGAAAACGGGTCGCGCCAGCTGCCTAATTATGCATTCAAGTTAGACGCCCCGTCGGTCATCTAACTTGCTTTAATCGACGCCCGCCCGAATAAAACGCATATCGGGGCGTGACCACCATATCTCGACATTATTTGCAATGACCACATGAGCCTTACAGGCGAAAAATTCAAGCGGAAATGTTTGGATGGCGAAATTGATATACCAATTTTTCGTCTTGGCGCAGATGGCCAGAAAGCGGCACTTTGAATTTACATAAGAGACCTAGCAGATTACATTGATCGACAACGCGAAAAAGCTACAACTGAGCGAAGGATGCTTATGGGAAAAGCAGCCTAACCTACAGAGTCCGACTTTAACCAAATCGAACTCAATCCGCCTCATCACAAAAGGCATCATCATTGTAAATCCCAATAGATCTTGTGTAACATCCAGGCGCTCCGCGCACATACATTTCCTTACTGAACTGCACTCCACGCCCCTCAACAACACATCTCATATTCCCAGCCTCATTCAATGGTGCTTCCAAAGAACCCGGCACACAGTCAAACACCACCCTAAGCAAACTTTCAGCAATCTCTCTAAAGCTATCTTCAGCAATTGCTATATCCTCTTCCGAATTCACGTTAAGCACGAGCTTCACGTGCCTTACGACACCCTCCCCACCTCTTATATAATAGGAAATATTGGAAGAGCGAAAGTTAGCACCTACCTCAACATACTTTGAGCTTCCGAACCAATTCTCGTACCCATATGCAGGTCTATACGTATCAATCTCCAACCGAAAACCATACAAAAATTTTCGAGCTTCTCGAGGGCCCCAGCCATCAGCGCTAGCTACCGGCAAAGGTTTTTTTTCTCTGATTCTTCGGTATTTCATAGAAACAATTGAAGCTTTGATCTCCGCGGGGCCTGATGCGGACCAGTTATACAGTTCTAATAGCCACTGCTGCATCAACTCGACATCTGTTCTAAACAACAGCAATGCAGTCCGTTTGGCGTAAGCCGCTGTCTTCTCATCCTTCAACCTCAATCCTATTTGAGCAAATGCGATATCGTACGCACCGTATAGCCCAAACAAATAAAGAAAAGGAAAAAACATAAAGGTGAGAATTACCGGACCAAAGAAATCCTTAAAATTTGACGCACTTGCAAAAGAATTAAAATCATTGACCATTTCAAAAGCCGCATTAGTTAAATATGCGACACCTATCACGACAACCAAACGTTCTAAAAACTTTGTAAGTATTGCATTTTTTTCTTCACGGGAGGAAACCGCGCCAAGCAAACTCAGAAATAAAACAAGCGGAACGAGAAAAACCTCCACCCACAAAGAAAAAGAATAGAGACTAGTAACGAACACCACGATAGCCGTCGGCTTTACTGCTCCGCTAACAAGCCCACTAAAAAAAGACCTGTCGGATCTAATCTTAGACAAGCTAAACATTGAGCTGAAGGAAAACGTCACCCCCCATACAATGGTAGTTTTGAGATTTGCATACTCCCACAATTCAACTCGATACAGACCGTAAACACAGACAGCCATCCATAGAGAAGCCAGCGAAAAAAAACTTAAAAAATGACGATTAAAAAAAGCTTTAAAAACTTCAAGTAAATTACTCCTAACATCCCTCTTAAGACACATAGCAGTAATAGCCAACACGGTCCAAATTATTATTGAAACCTCACGATTATTCAGTTCCATTTCCCCTCCCCAAGAATCAAAAAAATCGTCTCAGTTTCTAATATAGTCTTTTTAACCATGACCACTTTTCATAAAAATTTCCACTCTCCCTCAAGCTCGGGATATCGGGGTCAGACCCCGATATCTGGCGCAATGGCCAGCTTCTGATCCTTTGCATATTTCACACGCGTTAACGTTACGTCCAACGTGGTCAGGAGCGCATCACACACCTCCCCGACACCCGCAATGCTTCCCTGATAAACTGCACACCATTCGCCTCGCTGACTCAGATTCCCCATGCCCCTACAAAAAGCTCCCCTCTCCCGCCGCTTCTCCGTTGCGCCGATGATGGATTGGACGGACAGACACTGCCGCTTCTTCCTGCGCCTACTGTCCAAAAACGCCCTCCTCTACACCGAGATGGTGACCACCGGCGCAATCCTCCACGGCGACCACGAACGCTTCCTGCGCCACAACGAGGCCGAGCACCCGCTTGCCTTGCAGTTGGGCGGTAGCGTTCCTGCCGACCTGGCCGCCTGTGCCCGCATGGCCCAGGACGCCGGCTACGACGAGGTGAACCTCAATGTCGGCTGCCCCAGCGACCGGGTGCAAAACAACATGATCGGCGCGATCCTGATGGCACACCCTGCGTTGGTGGCGGATTGCGTAAAGGCCATGCAGGACGCGGTGTCGATCCCGGTGACGGTAAAGCACCGCATCGGTATCAATGGCCGGGACAGTTACGCCGAGCTATGCGACTTCGTCGGCCAGGTGAAAAACGCGGGCTGCACCAGTTTCACCGTGCATGCGCGAATCGCCATTCTGGAAGGTCTGTCACCGAAGGAGAATCGGGACATTCCGCCATTGCGCTACGACGTGGCGGCGCAGTTGAAGCAGGATTTCCCGGAGCTTGAGATCATTCTCAACGGCGGGATCAAGACCCTTGAGCAGTGCCAGGAGCATCTGCAGACGTTCGACGGTGTGATGCTGGGCCGTGAGGCTTATCACAATCCGTATTTACTGGCCGAGGTGGATCAACAGCTGTTTGGCAGCACTGCGCCGGTGATCACGCGCGCCGAGGCGTTGGCGCAGTTGCGTCCTTATATAGCCGAGCATCTGGCGACAGGTGGCTCGATGCATCACATCACGCGCCATGTTCTGGGACTGGGGACGGGTTTTCCGGGGGCTCGGAAGTTTCGGCAGTTGTTGTCGGTGGATATTCATAAGGCCAGTGATCCGCTGGCGTTGCTGGATAAGGCGGGGGAGTTGTTGGAGGGGCGGTGAGTTGGGTGTCAGTGGGTTTATCTGGCGGCTGACAGGACGCTTTCGCGAGCAAGCCCGCTTGTATGCTAGGACTTGAAGGGAGGAGGAGGGACAAAGCCCGATTCTGACTGTTGGCGCAGTACAGACCGTGGGAGATTTCGCCCCTCCTCCTTTCACCCAAGCGCCGATAAAGAATGCATCTGGCTATGACCGACGATAGGAACAAGCCTGCGCCTCTGGGTGAGCCCTTCAAGTGCTCAAAACCATAGCCCGGAGGAAGTCCCATGGCAATGCCAGTTCCTGTCTCAAAGCCGATCATTGGCGTCGATGTTGCTAAAAATGAGCTGGTGATTTACCACGCCGAGCTCGACCTGTTGGAAGTGATCCCCAACAACAAAACCGCCATTAAAAAATGGCTGAAAGCCCTGCCGGGCGCTGTGTCCGTTGCGATTGAAGCGACCAACATATATCACCTGGAGTTCGCTGACCTGGCCTATGAAGCTGGTTGCGTGATCTACATGGTGGGCGGTTATGAGCTCAGCCATTATCGTAAAGGTGTGAATATCCGGGCTAAGACCGACGCCCAGGATGCCAAGTTGCTTGCTCGCTATCTAAAAAACGAAGCCGATGAACTTCGCCCTGGACGCCGCCATCTCCCCTGTATCGCCAGCTTTTGAGTCTTTTTCGTCGCCGGGCGGCGCTGGTTCAGGCACGCGTCAGCCTGACTCAAAGTTGGGCGAATGAGCCGTTGCTGAAGGCCTCTTTTGCCGAGCAAATGAAGTCGATGCAAAAGCTAGAAAGCCTGATTGAAAAGATGATCGCTGATCGGCTGAAAGAAGCTGGACTATCGGATCAACTAAAGCGTTGCCTGAAAGTTGAAGGTATCGGCTTTTTGACTGGGGCCCGTTTGGTTACCAGCTTCCAACGCGGTGATTTTAGAAACGCGGACGCGTTTATCGCTTTCTTGGGTATGGATTTACGCGTTTCTAAGTCAGGACAGAAAGATAATCGTCGCAGCTTGAGCAAGCGTGGCGACTCAGAAGCGCGTCGTCTTTTGCACAACGCAGCAATGGCGGCCAGCCGAACGGCTGCATGGAAGGAGTTTTATCAAGCACAACGGGCGCGGGGTTATAGCACCACTCAGGTACTGGTAATGCTGGCCCGTAAGCTTGCTCGAGTGGTATTTGCATTGCTGAAAGGACAAAGCGAATACCAACCAAAGGTTGGTTGAGGGTTGCCCCTCAACCATAGAATCTCCCACATTTTGGGTGGGGGTGTGTCAGGGAGATTGGTGTAGTTTTGAGGGCCTCATCGCAGGCAAGCCAGCTCCCACAGTTTAGCGGGGTGGTCATCGGGCAGTTGGGTTGAACCTGCCGGCTGTTTTGGCCTCCTATCCAGCAGTAGCCGGTGATTCAAACGGCTGTTTTCAGGTTGTTGCCCTCGCAAACGATCGAATGCATTTGCGCCCTTGAGCGGCTGTCAGCGCTCGGGTAATGTCATCAGACCCACAGGACAGAGCACGCCCATGACTTCCAAGCTGGAACAACTCAAGCAATTCACCACTGTAGTAGCCGATACCGGCGATTTTTCTACCCTCGCCAAGCTCAAGCCGCAAGACGCCACTACCAACCCTTCCCTGCTGCTCAAGGCCGCGTCGATCCCAGGCTACGCCAAGCTGCTGGACGAGGCTGTTGCCGACTGCAACGGTGACGTAGGCCTGGCCAGCGACCGTTTCGCGGTGGCCGTCGGCCAGGAAATCCTCAAAGTGGTGCCCGGCCGCATTTCCACTGAGGTGGATGCCCGCCTGTCGTTCGACACCGACGCCGTACTCAAGCGCGCGCACCGTCTGATCGACCTGTACGACAAGGCCGGCATTGGCCGCGACCGTGTGCTGATCAAGATCGCTTCCACCTGGGAAGGCATCCGCGCTGCCGAGCAACTGGAGAAGGAAGGCATCCAGACCAACCTGACCCTGCTGTTCTCCTTCGCCCAGGCCGTGGCTTGCGCTGAAGCCGGCGTGTTCCTGATTTCGCCGTTCGTGGGCCGTATCTACGACTGGTACAAGAAGGCCAACGGCAACGACTACACCGGTTCCGATGATCCGGGCGTGCAGTCGGTGACGCGCATCTACAACTACTACAAGGCCAATGGCTACAAGACCGTGGTGATGGGTGCGAGCTTCCGTAACCTGAGCCAGATCGAGGAGCTGGCCGGTTGCGACCGCCTGACCATCAGCCCGGACTTGCTGGAAAAACTGGCCGCCGACAACGGCAAACTGGAGCGCAAGCTGGCGCCGGGCCACGCGGGCGAAGCTCGTGTGCACTTGACCGAAGCGCAGTTCCGTTGGGAATCCAACGAAGATGCGATGGCCACCGAGAAACTGGCCGAGGGTATTCGTCAGTTCGCCCGCGACCAGGAAAAACTCGAAGCGCTGTTGACCGCCAAGCTCTAAAAACGGGCGACGGCAAAAAGGGCGGTACCCTCGCGGGTACCGCCCTTTTTCGTGCCTGGCTCTTTTTTAAAAGAGGCAGCTATAAACTCAATGCCGTTCCAGCGCATTCACCAGGTCGTGGAACGCCTCGCGGTTGGAGTCGTTCAAGCCCATCAGGATCTTGTGGGCTTCCAGCACCTTGACCCGTACCACTTCCTCGGACTGGTCCTGGGACGGCAGGTCGGTCAGGCATTCCGGGCACGGGATCGGGCGGTCAACGATGTTGAACACCTGATCGAAGCCCATGGACTGCAACAGACGGGTGATGTCTTCGTGGGTGGTGACGACGGTCGGCAGCAGTCCGACCTTCTGCCGAGACAGAATGGACAACTTGGCCAACAGCCCAAGGGTGGTGCTATCGATGCTGCGGGTTTCGGTCAGATCGATCACGATCGCCGAGAAATTCAAGGCTGTGAAAATCCGCTCAATCGTCGCATCCAGCGCCGAACACAAGGTCAGGCGCACTTCACCGACAAACTTAAGGACAAAAGTCCCGTCTTGCTCGGCGAACTGGATTCTTCCGGTACTCATCAAAGATTCCTGCTCAACACCAATAGGGCGATATCATCCGGCATCTCCCCTAGCGTGGCCAATCCAAAAACCTGCCGCAGGCCATCCAGGCTGCCGCCCGCCGACCTGACCCGTTGGGGTAAGGCGGCTTCTTTCTCTTTGAGTGTAGGCTCTGGCAAAAGGTCCAGGATACCGTCAGACATCAGCGTCAGGCTGAACGTCGGCGGCAGTTCCAGGATGTGGTCTTCGTAGGTGGCTTCATTGAACAAGCCCACAGGCAAACCACGCCCTTCCAGGTAGCGCACACTGTCTGGAGTGTATAAAACCGGCAATGGCAGGTGACCGCCAATGCTGTAGGTCAAAAGACCCGTTTCTTCATCAATCACGCCGCCGACCATCGTCACGTGCTTGCCCAGCTTGCAGCTGATCAGGCCCCGGTTGATGTGGCCCAGCACTTGCGAAGGGGTGAACTCCGGCAAGGTGCCATTGCGCTTGGATTCGAACAACAGCCGTGTGGTCATGAACTTCAACAACACGGTGACGAATGCCGAGGAGGCGCCGTGGCCGGAAACGTCGGCCAGGTAGAACGCGACACGCCGCTCGTCAACGCGGAAGTAGTCGACAAAATCACCCGACAGGTACAACGACGGGATGATCTGGTGGGCAAACTTGAATTCGTCGATGCTCCACGGGCTCACCGGCAACATGTTCATCTGCACCTGGCGACCGGCGTTCTGGTCTTCCTGGAGCAGGTTCAGGCTGGCTTCGAGTTCGCGGTTGGCGGTTTCGAGCTTTTCACGGTAACGCTGGTTTTCCAGCAGCAACCGTGCACGATCCAGGGCGCGGCGCACCGAGTGCTCCAGCACGGCCAGGTCTTCCAGGGGCTTGATCAGGTAGTCGGCGGCGCCCAGGCGCAACGCCTCGACGGCATCGTTCATCACGCCGGCACCGGACACGACGATCACCGGCGTCTGCGGGGCAATGTCGGTCACCTGGCGGATCAGCTCAAGACCGCCGACCTGAGGCATGCGCAGGTCGCAGATAACCAGGTCGGGCTTGTCGCGCTCGAACACCTGGAGACCCTGGAGGCCGTTGCTGGCCTGCAGGACGCTGAAGCCACTGTCTTCCAAATAGGCCGCGAGACTCGCGCGCACTACTTCGTCGTCATCGATTATCAGCAGCGTGGCACTGGTTTTTTGCATGTGGGCAAACGGCGCCAGAATTAGGTTGGCGTAGGCAGCTCGACAATGGCCGGGCTTACTACTGGATTCGCTTTCTAGCCTCTCTGTCCTACAAAGTGCCGGGATATTGCCCATGCACAAAGGTAAAGCAGAGGTGCCCTTCTAAGGCGCAGACGGTACTCCCATCCGCCAGGGGTTTCAAGCTCATGCCGATGGTCGCCGGGCGTCTTTACATCGCAAATCACCGGTAGTTATAAGAACGTATAAAACCGCGACTTAAAGTAAGGACGTAACCCACGGATAAACCTCGAATCCCGCCCACGAAAAAGGCGACCCGAGGGCCGCCTTTTTCATTTAAGCCCGAGGCTTAAAAGTCGTCTACAACCTTGCCATCCTTGACCTTGAACTCGCGATTCTGCAAGTAGGCGTTACGGATAAAGGTGTATTTGTCGCCGCTGATCAGCTTCTCGGAGGACAGCAGGCTGGCACGGGTGTCGACGATATTCAGGCCGAAGGTGCTGTTGCGCCAGCCGATATCGTTCATGTAACGGTAGGGCTGGGTGTAGCTGTCCACGTACTTGGACGGCGCATCACGCAGGGTGCTTGGGCCCAGCAGCGGCAGCATCACGTAAGGACCGCTGCCAACGCCCCAGTGGCCGAGGGTCTGGCCGAAATCTTCGTCATTGCGTTGCAGCCCCATTTTGGTGCCGACATCAATGAAGCCCAGCACGCCGAACGTGGTGTTCACCAGCAAGCGGGCAGTGTCGACGCCAGCAGCGTGCGGCTTGAGTTGCAACACGTCGTTGGCAAAGTTGCCGACGTCGCCGATGTTGCGGAAGAAGTTGTGGACGCCGTCCTGCACAAATTGCGGGGTCACGAACTGATAGCCTTGAGCCAACGGCTTGAGGGCGTAGGTGTCAACGGTGTCGTTGAAGGTGAAGATCGGGCGGTTGACGCTTTCCCATGGATCATCTTCCGAGGCCGCCTGGGCCGCGAAAGGAACCAGCAATACGCTGGCACATACGGATAGCTGAGCTAGACATTGGCTCCAGCGCATAGCTTGAACTCCTTGAATGGTCTGTCATGGGCGCTATGCCCTGAATGTGGCCGTCAGTATATGACGGAAGTGTCAGATTAGGCAGCCTTGCAGAAATGTCATTCCGGTAAATGCACAAAATTCCTACAAATAGAACCGATGTAACCTGCTTGTCATCGGCGTCCGCTAGCGTGACTGCTATTTCAGGGACGTCGAAATGCCCCACGCCGAAGTTGTTGTTGCCAGCGCCCCGTCCTTGACGGCCGTACTGTTCGGGCTGAGTGGCTGCCTGGTGGACTTTGGTTCCCAGGCCCGTGCCGACTCCGCCCCCTCAACCGACACACACGCCACTGTCGGCGCGCTGAAGATCCTGCGCAGCCTCGAAGAACAGCGCGTCCCGTGCGCCTGGCTGGACGAACTCCCCGTGGCGGTTTCCACGCCCCTGGCCGCCGGGCTGCCCCGCTGGGTCAAGGCCACTCAGCCCTCCTCCACCCGCTGGCCCGCGCCCCATGCGTGCTGGCAGGCATTGATGGAACTGAATATCGAACGCCTGGAAGGCTGCGTCCTGGTCAGTGGCGAGCCGCGCCTGCTGCAATCAGGGCTCAACGCCGGCCTGTGGACCATCGGCCTGGCTTCCTGCGGCTCGCTGTGCGGGCTTTCGCCGGCGCACTGGCAGGCACTCACCGAGAAGGAGCGCGAACAGAAGCGCGCCAAGGCCACTGTCGCGCTCTATGGCCTGGGCGTGCATTCGGTGATTGACCACCTCGGCGAACTGCCCACCTGCCTGGCAGACATCAGCCTGCGCCAGCTCAAGGGCGAGAAGCCCTGATCGAGATCATGCACAGTCGGCGCCAGTGGATTAATCTACAGGTCAGCCCGTAGACCTTTCACGGCGTGCCGCGGTCTATGCCAGTGCCTATCGATAAAAGGAAGAACGCCATGCCTGCCCGCGAACAACTGCAAGAACAGGTCAAAATTTTGCGCGAGCAATTGGATCAGAATCCAGAAATGCCACTCGAAAAGCGCGAAGAGCTGCAAACACTGATTGCTGAACTGGAAGTTCAGGAGCCGTTGGAAGGCGCCATTCAGGATCCGAGTATCGCCGACGGTGTGAACCTGGCGGTGGAACGCTTTGAGTTGGACCACCCGGGGATTGCCGGGACCTTGCGCAATATTGTGGTGACCCTGGGTAACATCGGGATCTAATAGCCCGACACCTATCAAATGTGGGAGCGGGCTTGCTCGCGAATGCGGTCCGTCAGCTGATACATAGGCTGGCTGATACACCGCTTTCGCGAGCAAACCCGCTCCCACATTTATTTTGTGTGAAGGCTACTGACGCGCCAGACGCACGTTCTGGAACTGCACAGCGTCCGTACTGCGGTACGGGTTGATATCCAGCCCGCCCCGACGCACATACCGCGCATATACCGTCAGTTTCTCCGGCTTGAGCAGGCGTTGCAGGTCGAGAAAGATCCGCTCCACGCATTGTTCATGGAAGTCCGAGTGCTGGCGGAAGCTCACCAGATACTCCAGCAGACTGGCATGATCCAGTGCCGCACCGCGGTACTCCACCGCCACGCTGCCCCAGTCGGGCTGGCTGGTCACCGGGCAGTTGGACTTGAGCAGATGGCTGTGGACGCTCTCCTCCACCACACGCGAGTCGTCGCAACGCAGCAATTCCGGACGCGGGTGCTCGTAGTTGCTGACGGTAATGTCCAGGTCATCAATGCACACACCCGGCAACGCAACCACGCCTTCGGCTTCAACCTCGCCCAGGCTGCGGATGCGCACGCCAACAGGCTTGCCGGCGGCGGCACTCAGGTCGGTGCGCAAGGTCGCCTCAAGGCCCTGCACATCGGCAAACGCGGTCTGGTTCAGCGAGTTGAGGTACAGCTTGAACGACTTCGACTCGATGATGTTCGGGGAGTCGGCCGGAATGCTGAACTCACCGATGGCCACCACCGGCTTGCCGGATGGCAGCAGCCAGGACAGTTCGAAGCAGTTCCAGAAATCCACGCCTTTATACGGCAGGGTCTCGGCGCTCAGGCCCAGCTCGGCCCACTTGGCGGCGCGAGGGATCGGGAACAGCAACGAAGGGGTGTAGGTGGAGATGTATTCACTGGACTTGCCCAGCGGCGAATGTTCGGCTGCGGGATGCATGGCGGAAACCTGGCTAAATAAACGCGGCCATTCTACCCGCCTTTGCACCCCAGTGGCTTACTGGCTGACCGTCAGCTTGCCCACCATGCCCGCCTGGTAGTGGCCGGGGATGTTGCAGGCGAACTCCAGGCCGGTGGCTTTGGCAAAGGTCCAGGTCAGTTCGGCGGTCTTGCCCGGCTCTACCAGCACGCTGTTGGGGTCGTCGTGTTTCATGCCGCCCATGTCGCCGTGGCCCATGGCACTGTGGTCCATTTTGCCCATGCCTGTGGCCGTCAGCATGCCGCTGGCCTGCATTTGAAGCATTTCTTTCTGATGGGCCGCGTGCATGGCGGCGTCGCCAAGGTTGAACTCATGGAGCAACTGGCCTTTGTTGACCAGCACAAAGCGCACGGTCTCACCGGCTTTTACATCGATGGCCTTGGGCGAAAAGGAAATGTCCTGCAGCACCACTTCCACAGTACGTGTGGCCTTGGCCGCCGGTGCAGCCTCACCGAAGGCGAAGGTTTCAGCCGGGGATGCCAGCACTGGAAAACTCAGCGCCATCAAGCAGCCAGCCAACAGCCAGGGTTTACGCAAAAACATGCTCACACTCCAAGGGTTCGGAATCAGTCTGTGGGACACTTTACGAACGCACGGCTGCCAGCCACCTGACTGTCAGATTACAACTTTGTCAGCTTGAGCCTACCGCCGGGTGTGCGCTGTATAAAGTCTGTGTTTACGTAACGCCATGAGCCGCCCATGAAACTGCTGATCGTCGAAGACCAACCGAAAACCGGCCACTACCTGCGCCAGGGCCTGGCCGAGGCCGGGTTCAACACCGAACTGGTGGCCGATGGCACCAGTGGTCAGCACCTTGCGCTGACCGGCGACTATGACCTGTTGATCCTCGATGTGATGCTGCCGGGCCGCGATGGCTGGCAAATCCTTCAGGCCGTGCGCGGGGCCGGGCTGGACATGCCGGTGCTGTTCCTCACCGCGCGGGACGCCGTGGAAGACCGAGTGCACGGCCTGGAACTGGGCGCCGACGACTATCTGGTCAAGCCGTTCGCGTTTTCCGAATTGCTGGCCCGGGTGCGCAGCCTGTTGCGCCGTGGCAGCAGCACACCCCAGGAAACCAGCCTGCAACTGGCCGACCTGCGCCTGGACCTCATCCGCCGCCGGGTAGAGCGCGACGGCCAGCGCCTCGACCTCACGGCCAAGGAGTTTTCCCTGCTGGAACTGCTGCTGCGCCGCCAGGGCGAAGTGTTGCCCAAGTCGCTGATTGCCTCCCAGGTGTGGGACATGAACTTCGACAGCGACACCAACATCATCGAGGTCGCGATCCGCCGCTTGCGCTTGAAAGTCGACGATAACTTTCCCAACAAGTTGATCCACACGGTGCGCGGCATGGGCTACGTGCTTGAGGAGCGGTTCAGTTGATGAAACGGATTTCCCTGGCCAGCCGCCTGGCGCTGCTGTTTGCCGGCTGTACCGCCGTGGTTTCATTGCTGGCCGGCGTGCTGTTCAACCACGCCAGCGAGGCGCACTTTATCGAGCTGGACCAACAGTTGCTCGACGGCAAGCTGCTGGCACTGCGCAGTACGCTAAAGGGTGCCGACACGCCCGCCATGTTTGCGCGGCAAGAACCAAAGCTGCGGGAAGAACTCAATCGTCAGCCCGATCTCGCGCTACGCATTACTGCAGGCGATCAGCGCTGGTTCGACAGCGCACCGGGCGTCACCCTGCCCCGGACACCTGGCCTGCACAGTGTGCAGAACGCCGGAACCCAGTACCGCGTGTACAACGCGCCGCTCGTTCCCGGGAACGCGGACGCGCCCCAACTGACGCTGATGCTCGACATCACCCACCACCAACACTTCCTGCAACGCATGCAGCATCTGATCTGGTTGACCGTCGGCCTATCCGCCCTGGCCACCGCCCTGCTCGGTGCCTGGGCCGCTCGCAGCGGGTTGCGACCACTGAGGCGCATGAGCGAAGTCGCCGGCAACGTGTCCGCCCATTCCCTGACCCAGCGCCTGCCCCAGGGCCAAATGCCCGCCGAGCTGGCAGAGCTGGCCCAATCCTTCAACGCGATGCTCGGCCGCCTGGACGATGCCTTTCAGCGCCTCTCGGCGTTCTCTGCCGACATCGCCCATGAACTGCGCACGCCACTGTCGAATCTGCTGACACAGACCCAGGTCATCCTCACGCAGCCACGGGCGCTGGAGGACTACCGCGAAGCCCTGCACAGCAATCTGGAAGAACTGCAATGGATGGCGCAGTTGGTCAATGACATGTTGTACCTGGCCAAGGCGGACCATGGGCTGCTGGTGCCCAAGCGCGAAACCCTGGCGCTGGCGGACGAAGTGGATGCCTTGCTGGAGTTTTTTGCGCCGTTGGCGGAAGACGTCCAGGTGCGGCTGGTTCAGGAAGGCGGCGCCAATACCTCAGGTGACCGCAGCATGTTGCGCCGGGCGATTTCCAATCTGCTGGATAACGCATTGCGCTTCACCCCACCGGGCGGCGAGGTCAGCGTACGGATTGTCGAGGGTGTGCAAAGCGTGAGGTTGAGCGTGGAAAACACCGGGGAAGGCATTCCAGAGGCGTTGTTGCCAAGGTTGTTTGACCGGTTTTACCGGGCAGATCCGGCGCGGCATGAAGGGAGTAGCGAGCATGCGGGGCTGGGGCTGGCGATTACCCAGTCAATTGTTCGGGCCCATGGCGGGCGGATTTTCTGTGAGTCGGCGGCGGGTTGGACGCGGTTTGTGATTGAGTTGCCGCAGGGGCATTGATGCAAGCTGTTCCGACCTCATCGCGGGCAAGCCCGGCTCCCACATTAAGCTGAGTTGTTCTGGCGAACTCGGTCAAATGTGGGAGCTGGCTTGCCTGCGATAGCGGCCTTAAGAACTACGAATACCTGAGGGCATGCGCCGGCTCGATCTTCGCCGCCCGATACGCCGGATAGATCGTCGCCAAAAAGCTCAACACAAACCCTGCCGAGCAAATCAGCAACACATCCCCGCCCTGCAATTCCGAAGGCAGGTTGCTGACGAAATACACGTCCGAACTGAAGATATGCTGCCCGGTCACCCGCTCCAGCCACCCCACCAGTTCACTGACGTTCAGCGCCGCGATCACGCCGAGGATGCCGCCGATCAATGTACCGACAATGCCGATCACCGTGCCCTGCACCATGAAAATCGCCATGATCTGCCGCGGCGTGGCGCCGATGGTGCGCAGGATCGCAATGTCCGCGCCCTTGTCGTTCACCACCATGATCAGGGTCGCGATGATGTTGAACGCGGCCACGGCAACGATCATCAGCAACAGCAGGCCTATCATGGTTTTTTCCATCTTCATCGCGCTGAACAGGCTGCCCTGGGTGTGGGTCCAGTCGTCCGCCTTGTAATCGGCGCCAAGGCTGGCGGCGATGTCCGCCGACACCTTGGGCGCCGCGTACAGGTCTTTCACCGCCAGGCGCACGCTTTGCACCTGGTTCGGCTCCCAATGCTGAATTTCTGCGGCGTCGGCCATGTGGATCAGGGCCATGGAGCCGTCCAGCTCAGCCCCCACCTTGAACACACCCACCACATTCAAGCGCTGCATGCGTGGGGTGATGCCACCGGGGGCGCTGCTGATTTCCGGCACGATCAGGGTCAGCTTGTCGCCCACATTCAGGCGGAAACGCCGGGCCGTGATCTCGCCAATCACCACACCGAACTCGCCCGGTTTCAGGTCTTCCAGATGACCCTGGACAATATGTTGGGCCACGATCGACACCTTGCCTTCCTGGGCCGGATCAACGCCGCTGATCTCGATCGGCTGCATCGCGCCCTTGTAGGAGAGCATGCCGTCCATCTGTGTGAACGGTACCGCAGCCGTGACTTCCGGATTCTTCATCGCCGCATCCGCCACCGGCTGCCAGTCGCTGATGGGCTTCACGCCAACGATGGTCGCGTGGGGCACCATGCCGAGGATGCGTGAGCTCATTTCCCGCTGGAAACCGTTCATCACCGACAACACCACGATCATCGCCAGCACGCCCAGGGCGAGGCCGATCATCGAGGTCATCGAGATAAACGAAACAAAACGGTTGCGGCGCTTGGCGCGGGTATAGCGCGTGCCGATGAAAATCGATAACGGTCTGAACATTCGCGGGCACCGTTGAAAAAATAGAAAACCCGGCGTCAGGCGCCGGGCTTGAAACAGGTCAGATGGCGACCAGATGACCTTCCTGCAGGTGCAGCACGCGGTCCATCTGGCGGGCCATGCTCATGTCATGGGTCACCACCAGGAACGCGGTGCGCATCTGGGTGCTCAGCTCCAGCATCAAGTCCTTGATGCCCTGGGCGGTGTGGGAGTCGAGGTTGCCGGTAGGCTCGTCGAGCATCACCAGGCCCGGGTTGTTGACCAGGGCGCGGGCAATCGCCACACGCTGGCGCTCGCCGCCGGACAGCTCAGCCGGTTTGTGCTCCAGGCGATGGCCCAGGCCGACCCGTTCCAGCAACGCCTTGGCACGCTGGCGCGCTTCCGGGATCGCCGTCTTGCCGATCAACAGTGGCATGCAGACGTTTTCCAGGGCGGTGAACTCGGGCAGCAAGTGGTGGAACTGGTACACAAAGCCCAACGAGCGGTTGCGTAACTGGCCGCGGGCCTTCTCGCCCAGGGCCGACAGTTCTTCGCCGGCCAGCCAGACGCTGCCCTGGGACGGCGTATCCAGGCCGCCCAACAGGTTGAGCAAGGTACTTTTACCGGAACCGGAACTGCCAACGATCGCCACGCGCTCGCCCGGGTGCAGTTCCAGCTGCAGGTTGGACAGCACCACCACGGATTCCGGGCCTTCCTCGTAGGATTTGCCCAGGTTGCGGCAGCTCAGGATTGCTTTTTCACTCATGCCCGATTCACTCATAACGTAAAGCCTGCGCCGGCTGGGTACGTGCCGCGCGCCAGGCTGGATACAGGGTGGCAAGGAAACTCAGGACCAACGCGCAAGCGCCGACCATCAACACGTCCTGGCTCTGCACCTGGGACGGCAAGTAGTCGATGAAGTAGACGTCGGAGTTCAGGAATTTGTGGCCGATCAACACTTCCAGCCCGGCGATGGCGGCGCTGACGTTCAGCGCGGCGAGAATCCCCACCACGGTGCCGATCAAGGTACCGACGACGCCGATCACCGTGCCCTGCACCATGAAGATCGCCATGATCTGCCCCGGCGTGGCGCCGAGGGTGCGCAGGATCGCGATATCGCCCTTCTTGTCGTTCACCACCATCACCAGCGTGGAGATGATGTTGAAGGCGGCCACCGCGACGATCAGCAGCAACAGCAGGCCGATCATGGCTTTTTCCATGCGGATGGCCTGGTACAGGTTGCCGTGGGTCCGGGTCCAGTCGCGGGCGTAGTACTGGTTCTCACCCAGATGCTGGGCAATTTCCCACGAGGTACGCGGCGCGTCGAACAGGTCGTTGAACTTGAGGCGCAGGCCCTGGACCTGGTCCGGCTTCCAGCGATGCAGGCGCGCCAGGTCGGTCAGGTTGGTCAACCCCAGGTAGCCGTCGATCTCACCGGCGCCGACATGAAAGATGCCGACCACGGTAAAACGCTTCATGCGCGGGAACATGCCGGCTGGGGTCACGGTGACTTCCGGTGCGACGAAGGTCAGCTTGTCGCCGATGCCCACGCCGAGCTTGGCCGCGGCCTTGTCGCCGATAGCAATGCCAAAGCTGCCGGGCGACAAGTCGTCCAGTTTGCCCTGTTGCATGAAGTTATCGATGATCGAGACGTTGCGTTCCTGCGCCGGATCGATGGCATTGAGCAGGACTTTCTGCACCTTGCCGTCGTTGGTCAACAGGCCCTGCATCTGGGTGAAAGGCGCAACCGCCAGCACTTTGGGGTTCTGCTTGACCTTGGCGGCCAGGCTTTGCCAGTCGCTGATGGGCTCACCCGACTCGATGGTCGCGTGGGGCACCATGCCCAGCACGCGCGTGCGCATCTCATGATCGAAGCCGTTCATCACCGAGAGCACCACGATCATCACGACAACGCCAAGGGCGAGCCCGATAATCGAGGTCAAGGAAATGAACGACACAAAATGATTGCGACGTTTTGCACGGGTATAACGCGTGCCAATAAATACGAAGAGAGGTCTGAACATGTCGGGGCTTGTTCGGAGGAAAAGAAGACGTCCTTGTGGCGGGGTCAGGTAAGCAGCTTTACACTCAGACCATCACCGCTGCCTTGGGTTCGCCATGTCGACATTAGATGAAGAAGATCGCCGCGAATACTACCGTATCGAGGACATGATCGCACTGGAAATTACCCCGCTGTCGGGCCCGGAAGCGCTGAGCAAGGAAGTGTTGCTGGATGATTCCCCGCTGTTCAATCTGCTCAGCGAATTGCACCTGAGCGAATTCGAATCCCAGCACCTGCTGCGCCAGATCGGCGAGCGGGACCGCACCCTGGCCGCCTTCCTCAAAGTGCAGAACAAACGCATCGACCTGCTTAGCCAGATCATGGCGCAAAGCCTGCTGGGCGAGATCGGTACCCCGCAGCCCGTGGTCATCTCCGAAGGCGGCATCGAGTTCCTGAACCCTACGGCAATCCAGCCCGACAGCCACCTGGCGGTCAAGCTGGTGCTGATGCCACAAGCCCTCGGCCTGCTGCTGCGGGCCAAGGTCACCCATTGCGATGCCAAGACCGGCGGCTTTGAAGTCGGCACTGAATTCGAAGCCATGACCGATGCCCAACGCCAGTTGCTGGCGCGCTATATCCTGCAGAAACAGGCTCAGGAACGGCGCCTGGCACGGGAAAAAAGCGAAGAGTCCGACACCTGAATACGAACACTGAATGGCGCGTCGCGCCATCCATCCAGCCAGGAACCCTGGCGTAAAGGAGCAACTGTGACCCTGATTTATGGCCACCGCGGTGCCAAAGGCGAAGCACCGGAAAACACCCTGACCAGCTTCCAGGAATGCCTCAAGCACGGCGTGCGCCGTTGCGAACTGGATTTGCACCTGTCCATGGACGGCGAATTGATGGTCATCCACGACCCGACCCTCAAGCGCACCACCGACCGGCGCGGCAAGGTCGTCGAGTATTCGGCCGCCGACCTGGTGAAGATGGACGCACGCAAAGGCGGCCCGGGCTGGGTCACCCCCTGCCCGATCCCACGCCTGGAAGAGCTGTTCGAACAGTGCGACTTCGACCACTGGCAACTGGAAGTCAAAAGCGCATCGCGCACCCGTGCGGCAACCACCGTACTGGCCATCCGTGAAATGGCTCAGCGTTTCGGGCTGATGGACAAGGTCACCGTGACCTCAAGCTCGCGGGAAGTATTGAAAGCCGCGCTGGACCTCACTCCGGACCTGTCCCGTGGACTGGTAGCCGAATACGCCTGGCTCGACCCGTTGAAGGTGGCGGCCAACTATGGCTGTGAGATTCTGGCGTTGAACTGGACGTTGTGCACCCCTGAACGTCTGGAAAAAGCCCAGCGCCAGGGTTTGCACGTGTCCGTGTGGACAGTCAACGAACCCGCGCTGATGCGCAGGCTCGCCGACTTCGGCGTAGATAGCCTGATTACAGACTTTCCCGGTTTGGCCACTGCCACCCTCGGGAATTACTGAAATCGGTCTCCCCGGCCGGCTCAGGCCACCGGCCGGAGCCGCTCAAAAAAGCCGGTTGAGGCCGTCGTAGGCCGCTACCCGATAGGCTTCAGCCATGGTCGGGTAGTTGAAGGTGGTGTTGACGAAATACTTGAGGGTATTCAGCTCACCCGGCTGGTTCATGATCGCCTGGCCGATGTGCACGATCTCCGACGCCTGGTAACCGAAGCAATGCACGCCGAGGACTTCCAGGGTTTCACGGTGGAACAGGATCTTCAGCATGCCTTGCGGCTCACCGGCGATTTGCGCACGCGCCATGCTCTTGAAGAACGCCTTGCCGACTTCGTAAGGCACCTTTGCCTTGGTCAGTTCATGCTCGTTCTTGCCGATCGAGCTGATCTCGGGAATGGTGTAGATCCCGGTCGGCACGTCGTTGACGTAGCGCCAGCTGCCGTTGTCGACAATGCTGCCAGCGGCCGAGCGACCCTGGTCGTGGGCGGCACTGGCCAGGCTCGGCCAGCCGATCACGTCACCGGCACCGTAGATGTTGGTCACGCAGGTGCGGTAGTTCTCGTCCACTTCGATCTGGCCACGGCTATTCACCTTGACCCCGATGTTTTCCATACCCAGCTTGTCGGTGTTGCCGGTACGGCCGTTGCACCAGAGCAAGGCGTCGGCCTTGATCTTCTTGCCGGACTTGAGGTGCAGGATCACACCGTTGTCCAGGCCTTCGACCCGCTCGTACTCTTCGTTGTGGCGCACAGTGATGTTGTTGTTGCTGAAGTGGTAACTCAACGCCTGGGAAATTTCCGAGTCGAGGAAGCTCAGCAACTGGTCGCGGTTATCCACCAGCTCAACCAATACACCCAGGCCGCTGAAGATCGAGGCGTATTCACAGCCGATCACGCCGGCGCCGTAGATGATCAGTTTGCGCGGGGTGTGGCCCAGGCTGAGGATGGTGTCGCTATCGTAGATACGCGGGTGGTGGAAATCGATATCCGCCGGGCGATACGGGCGCGAGCCGGTAGCGATGATGATGTGCTTGGCCACCAGTTTCTCGACCACGCCGTTGGCGCAGACCACTTCGACGGTTTGCTCGTCGGCGAAGCTGCCGGTGCCGAAGAACAGGTCGACGCGGTTACGGGCATAGAAGCCGGTACGCGAGGCAACCTGTTTGGAAATGACTTTTTCAGCGCTCTTGAGCACGTCCGGGAACGAGAACCAGCGCGGCTCACCAATGGCCCGGAACATCGGGTTGGTGTTGAACTGCATGATCTGGCGCACCGAGTGACGCAAGGCCTTGGACGGGATGGTACCCAGGTGGGTGCAGTTACCGCCGACCTGGCGACGGCTATCGACCATCGCCACCTTGCGCCCTGCTTTGGCGGCATTCATCGCCGCACCTTCTCCAGCAGGGCCGGAACCCAGTACTACCACGTCGTAGTTGTAGACAGCCATGCGTACTCCTCAGAACAGGCCATGGCGCACGGTTGGGCGCCTGGCTAAATCATGCCGCGGCCAGCGGTCATGAAGGATCAAATAGGCTCAGTGTGTGAGCCGGGGCACAGTCTATAGAAGGCTTAACGCCGCGCACATTAACCCTTGGTCGCGTCGTAGGCCAGTTTTGCCTTTACTACACGGCGTTCGTTACGGCTTCACTGCCGTCAGTTGCTCGAATGCCTTGTTGCTCCGTGTGACGAAACCAGCGCCCTCACGCATCACAAAAAACGCGGCGACCTGGTGTTTTTCGGCGTATTCCCAACCCTGTTCGGGTCCGAGGATCAGCAGCAGCGTCGATAATCCATCGGCCATCAATGCCGAAGGGTGCAACACCGTCACCGATGCCAGTTGATGGGTGATCGGCGCGCCGGTCCGCGCATCCAGGGTGTGGGAATAACGCCGACCATCCTGCTGGAAATAATTGCGATAGTCACCCGATGTCGATACACCAACGCCATCCACGGCGATGATTTTTTCGGCCACCTGCTGATCGTCGCGCGGCTCTTCCAGGGCGATGCGCCAGGGCGAGCCGTCGGGTTTGACGCCAGCGGCCTTGAGTTCGCCGGTGGCTTCGGCGAGGTAGCGATGAATGCCAAGCTGAGTGAGTTGCGCGGCAATGCGGTCGACCGCGTAACCGGCGGCGATGCTGTTGAAGTCGACTGCGACGGCAGCGTCCTTGCACAGCTGGTTACCGTCGATGTGCAAATACTGATGGCCGACGCGCTGGCGGACCTGCTCAAGGGCTGTCGCGTCCGGGACTTTTATCTCACGGGCCTGCGGGCCGAAGCCCCAGAGGTTCATCAGCGGTTCGACCGTCAGGTCAAAAGCGCCGTCACTGGCCTGGGACAACTGCTCGCCGGTACGCACCAGGTGCAGGATGGGCGCCGGCATCGGCTGGCAACTGTGGGCCGGCAGGTCGTTGAAACGCTCGATGTCGGAGTCGCTGCGGTAGGTCGACATCTGCCGGTCGACCTCGGCCAGAATGCCCTCCACCAAGCGCTGGATCTCGGCGGGGCCGGGCACGCCAGGCGCACGTACATACTGGATCGAATAGGTGCTGCCCATGGTCGGGCCACCGAAGCGCTCCAGCGAATCGCCGCCGCATCCGGCCAGCGCTGCAAGTCCGCATAAAACCAAGATATGCCGCACGCAGCCCATAAAACCTTTCGCTGTCGAAAATTGAATTAACCTGTAGGCAAGCACCTTTTCAGGACGGGGCATTATGCGGCATGTCGTTATCTGTTTATTGCTGATGTTTTCGGTGCCGGTGCTGGCGAATGAGGCGGATCGGCTCAAACAAGCCGGTTTTCCCGCGCAATCTCATCAGTTGCGACTGAAAAACCAGGCTGTCCTGACCTACCTGTGGGCAGACGTCTATGCGGCGGCGCTGTTCGCCCAGGCAGACCTGAACGCGAAACAGGCCCTGGATCAGCAGAAAGACCTGCGCCTGGAGCTGTATTACTTTCGCGACATCGACCGCAACGACGTGATCAAGGCCGCCACCGCCACCCTTGAACGCCAGCAAACACCCGCAGCCCTCGCCCGCCTGAAGCCTGAACTGGATCAACTGCACAAAAGTTTTCGCGATATCCGCAGTGGTGACCGTTATGCGCTGGATTTTCGGCCTCAGCGCGGCCTGAGCCTGGAAATCAACGGCACAGTGGTGTTCAGCAGTCGCAATGACGAGTTGGCCAAGGCGTATCTCGGCATCTGGCTGGCACCGAAAGGCCTGTCCGACAGCCTGCGCAATACCCTCCTGAATTAATCCCCGCACCCTGCGGCAATTCGCCAGCTTGCTATCGGTTTTTTGTTGCCTGTGGTGGCTTATACACATATGGTTACAAAACTGTTCAGCGCCAGCTTCGTGCCGAGGCTTTAACAGCAAGGACGGTTGCGACCAGGGATTACTAATAAGATAGCCAAAATGAGTGCATGACATGTCCACTACAACGGGCAAGGGCAAGGCGATCTTTCGCGTTGTCAGCGGTAACTTCCTCGAGATGTTCGACTTCATGGTCTATGGCTTCTACGCCACGGCCATTGCCAAGACCTTTTTCCCCACCGACAGCGCTTTTGCCTCCCTGATGCTGTCCCTGGCGACCTTTGGCGCCGGGTTCCTGATGCGTCCTTTGGGCGCGATTTTCCTCGGTGCCTACATCGACCGTCACGGCCGTAAAAAGGGCCTGGTGATCACCCTGGCGCTGATGGCTGCCGGCACCATCCTGATTGCCTGCGTTCCCGGGTATGCCACCTTGGGCGTCGCGGCACCGTTGCTGGTGCTGTTTGGCCGCTTGCTGCAAGGCTTCTCTGCCGGCGTGGAACTGGGCGGTGTGTCGGTGTATCTGGCGGAAATCGCCACCCCGGGCCGCAAAGGCTTCTTCGTCAGCTGGCAGTCCGCCAGCCAGCAAGCTGCGGTGGTATTCGCAGGATTGCTGGGTGTGGGCCTGAACCACTGGCTCAGCCCGGAAGAAATGGGTGACTGGGGCTGGCGCGTGCCGTTCCTGATCGGCTGCCTGATCGTGCCGGTGATCTTCGTGATTCGTCGCTCCCTGGAAGAAACCCCTGAATTCCAGGCGCGCAAACATCGCCCTACCCTGCAGGAAATCGTGCGCTCCATCGGTCAGAACTTCGGCATCGTCATCGCCGGCATGGCGCTGGTGGTGATGACCACTGTGTCGTTCTACCTGATCACCGCCTACACCCCGACTTTCGGCAAGGCCGAACTGCACCTGTCGGACTTCGACGCGTTGCTGGTAACCGTATGCGTGGGCATCTCCAACTTCATCTGGCTGCCGGTGATGGGCGCGGTGTCCGACAAGATCGGCCGTAAACCCCTGCTGCTGGGAGCGACGATTCTGGCAATCCTCACGGCTTATCCGGCGCTGTCCTGGCTGGTGGCCAACCCGAGCTTCAGCCATCTGCTGATCGTGTTGCTCTGGCTGTCGTTCCTGTACGGCTCGTACAACGGTGCGATGGTGGTAGCGCTGACCGAAATCATGCCGGTAGAAGTGCGTACCACCGGTTTCTCCCTGGCCTACAGCCTGGCGACGGCGACCTTTGGTGGCTTCACGCCCGCGGCCTGTACCTACCTGATCCACGTGCTGGACAACAAGGCGGCGCCGGGGATCTGGCTTAGCGGTGCAGCAGTGCTGGGCTTGATCGCCACACTGATCCTGTTCAAGGGCAACCGTCATGAACTGCGTACCGCGCAGGCTTCGATAGTCGGCGGCGCCCGGTAGATCGCTATCGCAGGCAAGCCAGCTCCCACATTTTGATTTGTGAATACATTCAAATGTGGGAGCTGGCTTGCCTGCGATGAGGCCGGTACAAACAACACAAAACCCGCAGACATAAAAAAGCCCCGAACCAGTCGGGGCTTTTTTCATTTACCGCTGATGCTTAGCGCGGGAATGCTGGCGGGTTAACCCCGGCCATGTCTTCCATCACACGAACCACCTGGCAGCTGTAACCGAATTCGTTGTCGTACCAGACGTACAGAACAACGCGGTTATCCTGGGTGATGGTCGCTTCAGCGTCCACCACACCGGCGTGGCGCGAGCCAACGAAGTCGGTGGACACCACTTCCTGGGAATTGACGAAGTCGATTTGCTTGTGCAGATCGGAGTGCAGCGCCATGTAGCGCAGGTACTCGTTCATCTCTTCACGGGTGGCGGCTTTCTCAAGGTTCAGGTTGAGAATGGCCATCGACACGTTCGGCGTCGGAACACGGATCGCGTTACCGGTCAGCTTGCCGGCCAGCTCAGGCAGGGCCTTGGCAGCAGCGGTGGCAGCACCGGTCTCGGTGATGACCATGTTCAGCGCGGCGCTACGGCCACGGCGATCGCCTTTGTGGAAGTTGTCGATCAGGTTCTGGTCGTTGGTGTACGAGTGAACCGTTTCAACGTGACCGTTAACGATGCCGAACTTGTCATTTACAGCTTTCAGCACCGGCACGATGGCGTTGGTGGTGCAGGAAGCGGCAGACACGATCTTGTCGTCAGCGGTGATTTCACCGTGGTTGATGCCGTGCACGATGTTCTTCAGCTTGCCCTTGCCAGGCGCAGTCAGCACAACGCGGTCGATACCCGGGCAAGCCAGGTGCTGGCCCAGGCCCTCGGCGTCACGCCACACACCGGTATTGTCCACCAGCAGTGCGTCCTTGATGCCGTACTGGGTGTAGTCCACTTCAGCCGGGTTCTTCGCGTAGATCACCTGGATCAGGTTACCGTTGGCGGTGATGGTGTTGTTTTCTTCGTCGATGACGATGGTGCCGTTGAACGGACCGTGTACCGAGTCGCGACGCAGCAGGCTGGCGCGTTTGGTCAGGTCGTTCTCGGCGCCTTTACGCACCACGATGGCACGCAGGCGCAGGCCGTCGCCACCACCGGTTTTTTCGATCAGGATGCGCGCCAGCAGGCGGCCGATACGACCGAAGCCGTAAAGCACAACGTCGGTGCCTTTGCGGGCTGCGGCGTTTTGCTGGCCAACCACATCGGCCATTTCTTCACGCACGAACTGCTCGGCGGTACGGCCAGCGCCCTCCTTGCGGAATTTGTAGGCCAGCTTGCCCAGGTCTACCGAGGCCGCGCCGAGCTTGAGCTCGCTCATGGCTTTAAGCAGAGGGAATGTTTCGTGGACGGAGAGTTCGCTGTCGTCGGCGGAACGATGGCGAGCAAAGCGATGAGCCTTGAGAATCGCGATGACTGATTGGTTGATCAGGCTGCGGCCATAGATCGAGCTCACCACGTTGTTATTGCGGTAGAGCTGACCGATAAGCGGAATCATCGCTTCAGCGAGTGCTTCACGGTCGATCCATTCACCAAGACACTGGTCGGGCTTCTGAGTCACGGGAACCTTCCACATGTAGGGGCAGAAAAAAGGGGCTACATTATGCCGCCCGACCGCCTTCGGAGCAATGCGCGGCCAGCAACAAAACCCCTTGCAAAAAAATAACGCCCCGCTGGAGCCCAGTAAACACGTGGCTTCCAGAGCACCCCCTTGTGGGCCAATGTGACAAAGTGTCCGTAACCCTCCGAAACATACGCCGATTTCGGCACTACATAATGAGTCAAAAGACGCCTTTGTTTGTCTTAGCCACTACATTTCCTACAAACCGTAATAGGCTCAGTCAGCAACTGACAGGCGGCACTCCGGGCCGTTACAATTACCGACTTTGTCGCAACGCTTGGAGCTCAACCTTCCGTGCCCGTTCTGCGTCTACCGCTTCTCCCTGCTGCGGCAGGTAAACAGCACTGGGGCAATCTGCCCGGTGCCGCCCTGAGCCTGGCCATCGCCGAGGCTGCCAGCGCTGCCAAGCGCTTTACCCTGCTGCTCACCGCCGACAGCCAAAGTGCCGAGCGGCTGGAACAGGAGCTGAGTTTCTTCGCCCCCGATTTGCCGGTGCTGCATTTCCCGGACTGGGAAACTCTGCCCTACGATCTGTTCTCGCCGCACCAGGACATCATTTCCCAGCGCATCGCCAGCCTGTACCGCTTGCCGGAACTGGCCCACGGCGTGCTGGTGGTGCCGATCACCACGGCCTTGCACCGCCTGGCACCGACCAAGTTCCTGCTGGGCAGCAGCCTGGTGCTGGATATCGGCCAGAAGCTCGATGTGGAGCAAATGCGCACCCGGCTTGAAGCCAGCGGCTATCGCTGCGTCGACACGGTGTACGAGCACGGCGAGTTCGCGGTACGTGGCGCGTTGATCGACCTGTTCCCGATGGGCAGCAAACTGCCGTACCGGATCGACCTGTTCGACGATGAAATCGAAACCCTGCGCACCTTCGACCCTGAGAATCAGCGCTCCATCGACAAGGTGGAATCGGTCAAGCTGCTGCCGGCCCGGGAATTCCCACTGCAAAAAGATGCGGTCACGCGCTTCAAGGCACGTTTCCGCGAACGCTTTGATGTGGACTTCCGCCGCTGCCCGATCTTCCAGGACTTGAGCAGCGGGATTACTCCCGCCGGTATCGAGTACTACCTGCCGTTGTTCTTCGACGAAACCTCCACCCTCTTCGATTACCTGCCCCAGGACACCCAAGTGTTCTCGCTGCCGGGCACTGAACAAGCGGCAGAGAATTTCTGGAATGACGTGCGCAACCGTTATGAAGAACGCCGCGTCGACCCGTCCCGTCCTTTATTGCCACCGGCCGAACTGTTCCTGCCGGTGGAAGACTGCTTCGCCCGTCTGAAAAACTGGCCGCGCGTAGTCGCCAGCCAACAGGACGTGGATGCAGGCGCCGGCCGCGAGCGCTTCCCGGCGCAACCGCTGCCGAACCTGGCGATTGAAGCCAAGGCCAACCAGCCGCTGGAAGCGCTGTCGAATTTCCTCGGTGACTTCCCTGGCCGTGTGCTGTTTACCGCCGAATCCGCCGGGCGCCGCGAGGTGCTGCTGGAGTTGCTGGAACGTCTGAAGCTGCGACCGAAAACCGTCGACAGCTGGCCGGACTTTGTCGCGAGCAAGGATCGCCTGGCAATCACCATCGCGCCGCTGGACGAAGGCCTGCTGCTGGACGACCCGGCCCTGGCATTGATTGCCGAAAGCCCGCTGTTCGGTCAGCGCGTGATGCAGCGTCGCCGCCGCGAAAAACGCGCCGATGCCAACAACGACGCGGTAATCAAGAACCTCACCGAGCTGCGCGAAGGCGCGCCGGTGGTGCATATCGACCACGGCGTGGGCCGTTACCTGGGCCTGCAGACCCTGGAGATCGACAACCAGGTCGCTGAATTCCTCACCATGGAATACGCCGAGGGCGCCAAGCTCTACGTGCCCGTGGCCAACCTGCACCTGATCGCCCGCTACACCGGCAGCGACGACGCCCTCGCGCCGTTGCACCGCCTGGGCTCCGAGACCTGGCAGAAAGCCAAGCGCAAGGCCGCCGAGCAAGTGCGCGACGTGGCCGCCGAATTGCTCGACATTTATGCCCGCCGCGCCGCCCGCGAAGGTTATGCGTTTGCCGACCCAAAGGCCGACTACGCGACCTTCAGCGCCGGCTTTGCCTTCGAAGAAACCCCGGACCAGCAAACCACCATCGACGCCGTGCGCGCCGACATGCTGGCGCCCAAGCCAATGGACCGCCTGGTGTGCGGCGACGTGGGCTTCGGCAAGACCGAAGTCGCCATGCGCGCAGCCTTTATTGCGGTGCACGGCGGCCGTCAGGTGGCAATCCTCGTACCGACCACTTTGCTCGCCCAACAGCACTACAACAGCTTCCGCGACCGATTTGCCGACTGGCCGGTGACCGTGGAAGTGATGAGCCGCTTCAAGTCGGCCAAGGAAGTGAACGCGGCGATTGCCGACCTGGCAGAAGGCAAGATCGACATCGTGATCGGCACTCACAAGCTGCTGTCGGACGATGTGAAGATCAAGAACCTTGGCCTGGTGATCATCGACGAAGAACACCGCTTCGGTGTCCGTCAGAAGGAACAACTCAAGGCCCTGCGCAGTGAAGTCGACATCCTGACCCTCACCGCCACGCCGATTCCGCGCACGCTGAACATGGCGGTGTCGGGCATGCGCGACCTGTCGATCATCGCCACGCCACCGGCGCGCCGGTTGTCGGTGCGCACCTTCGTGATGGAGCAGAACAAAAGCACGGTCAAGGAAGCCCTGCTGCGTGAGTTGCTGCGCGGCGGCCAGGTTTACTACCTGCACAACGACGTAAAAACCATCGAGAAATGCGCCGCCGAGCTGGCCGAACTGGTGCCGGAAGCCCGGATCGCCATCGGCCACGGGCAGATGCGCGAGCGCGAACTTGAACAGGTGATGAGCGACTTCTACCACAAGCGCTTCAACGTGCTGATCGCCTCGACCATCATCGAGACCGGCATCGACGTGCCAAGCGCCAACACCATCATCATCGAGCGGGCCGACAAGTTCGGCCTGGCGCAGTTGCACCAGTTGCGCGGCCGGGTCGGGCGCAGTCACCACCAGGCGTACGCCTATTTGCTGACGCCGCCGCGCCAGCAGATCACGTCCGACGCCGAGAAGCGCCTGGAAGCGATCGCCAATACTCAGGACCTCGGTGCCGGCTTTGTGCTGGCCACCAACGACCTGGAAATCCGTGGCGCCGGCGAACTGCTGGGCGATGGCCAAAGCGGGCAGATCCAGGCCGTGGGGTTCACCCTGTATATGGAGATGCTCGAGCGCGCAGTGAAAGCCATCCGCAAGGGCGAACAACCGAACCTCGACCAACCGCTGGGTGGCGGCCCGGAAATCAACCTGCGTTTGCCCGCGCTGATTCCCGAAGACTACCTGCCGGACGTGCACGCGCGGCTGATCCTGTACAAACGCATCGCCTCGGCCACTGACGAAGACGGCCTCAAGGACCTGCAAGTGGAGATGATCGACCGCTTCGGCCTGTTGCCGGAACCGACCAAAAACCTGGTGCGCCTGACCCTGCTCAAATTGCAGGCCGAGCAACTGGGTATCAAGAAGGTCGACGCCGGGCCGCAAGGCGGGCGTATCGAGTTTGAAGCGCAAACGCCGGTGGACCCGCTGGTGCTGATCAAGCTGATTCAGGGCCAGCCCAATCGCTACAAGTTCGAAGGGGCTACGCTGTTCAAATTCATGGTGCCGATGGAACGCGCCGAAGAACGCTTTAATACACTGGAGGCGCTGTTTGAGCGCCTCATCCCGAAATCTGCTTGAAGGACGCCCCAATGCGCCTGTTCCGCATTTTGAGCTTGTTGTTGGTGGTCGTTGCTCCTTCGGCGTTTGCCGACAGCCCGTACCTGGTGGAGATGATCCTGGTGCGCCAGAACGCCGAGCCGGTGATCAATAGCCGCGCGGCGCCGGAAAACTGGGACGCCGGCGCGCCACGCCTGCCGGCCGACAAAATGAGCCCGCCGCGGCTGGGCAACATCGTCGACAAACTCAGCGCCGACAGTAATTACACTGTGCTACTGCACCGCGCCTGGGACCAGAACCTCGGTGACCAACCCGTGAAACTGGCCATCAGCGACGGTCAGGAACAGTTCGGCCAGTTTCCCATCGAGGGCACACTGAGCCTGCAATTGGGGCGCTTTACCGATATCGACGCAGATTTCTGGATCAACCAGTTCGACGCCAACGGCAGCGTCATCGCCAGCGAGCACCTCAGCCAGCAAGACGTGCGCACCAAGAATAACCAGCTCAACTACCTGGACGGCGGCCACCTCGCCCTGCTGATCAAGATCACTTCGCTGACCGCCAAGCCGCCCAGCGCTCCACCGCCCGACGTCCAGGACTGATCCAGCACCATGCCCCTGACGTCGTCGTTGACCAAACCCCTGGCCCCTTCGTGGGCCAATCGCTTTAAAGAGCAAAGCCTTGAGCGCGGCCGGCGCTACGCCCTGGAAAACCGCGTGCGCATCGTCGAGTCCGGCGACAGCACCATCATTGCCAGCTGTGAAGGCTCGGGCGGCAATGTCTACCGCCAGACCATCTCCCTGCGCGAATCCGCCAAGGGCACGCTGATCCTCGTGGACAGCCGCTGCACCTGCCCCGTGCACACCAACTGCAAACACATCGCCGCGGTGCTGCTCAAGGTCCAGGAAACCCTGGCCTACCCGGCGGCGGCGCAGGATGCCGAGCTGCTGGAGAAGCTCCAGGCGGTGCTGGATAACCGCGTGGTGCTGCCGCAAGTGGTGATGGAGGACGTACAGCCGGTGCCACGCTTGTGGCTGGCCAGTATCGAGTTCAGCGCCTTCGAACCGCGCAACGGCAAGATGCAGCGTTACATCCAGCATCGCGCGGCGTTGTCCTTCAACTATCTGGGCAACTACGTCAGCGGCCAGAAAAACGCCGACATCATCGTGCGCCAGGAACAGCAGAGCCTGCGGATCAAGCGTCACCCCGAGGTGGAGCAACAGTTTCGCGAACAGCTGCGCCTGCTGGGCTTCAAGATCGCCACGCGCCAGAGCAAGGCCCTGCCGGAAAGTGCCGGCGAACTGTTCGAAATGGTCAATGACAGCGCCTGGCTGAACTTCACCCTGAACGCGTCACCGACCCTGCGTGCCCAGGGCTGGGAATTGCAGATCGATGAGGATTTCGGTTTCGACCTGAGCGCCGTCGACGACTGGTACGCCAGCGTCGACGAAACGCCGGAGCGCGACTGGTTCGACCTGGAGCTGGGGATCATCGTCAACGGCGAACGCCTGAGTTTGCTGCCGATCCTGCTGAACCTGATGCGCTCCCACACCGAGATCCTCAACCCGGAAAAACTCGCCCGGCGCCGTGATGACGAACTGATCCTGGTGAACATCCCCGGCCTGCCCAACGGCCACGGCCCGCTGCAAGTGGCGCTGCCTTACGGCCGACTGAAACCGGTGTTGGCAACCCTTGGCGAGTTCTACCTGCAAGAGCCCGGCACCACCGCGCTGCGCCTGGCCAAGGCAGACGCCATTCGCCTGAACCCGCTGGAAGACCTGCCGCTGCAATGGGAGGGCGGCGAAAAGATCCGCAACTTCGCCCAGCGCCTGCGGGACATCAAGGATTTCAGCTGCGAAGCGCCCGAAGGGCTGAATGCGACGTTGCGCCCTTACCAGCTGGAAGGCTTGAGCTGGATGCAGTCCCTGCGCCAGCTCGACGTCGGCGGGATTCTTGCGGATGACATGGGCCTGGGCAAAACCCTGCAAACCCTGGCGCATATTCTCAGCGAGAAAATCGCCGGGCGCCTGGACCGGCCGTGCATGGTGGTGATGCCCACCAGCCTGATCCCGAACTGGCTCGACGAAGCCGCGCACTTCACGCCGCAGCTCAAAGTATTGGCGCTGTATGGCGCGGGGCGTAAGAAACATTTCCCGCAGTTGCAGGACTACGACCTGCTGCTGACCACCTACGCCCTGCTGCCCAAGGACATCGAGCAACTGGCCGCCCTGCCCTTGCACGTGCTGATCCTGGACGAAGCGCAGTACATCAAGAACCCCAACAGCAAGGCGGCCCAGGCGGCCCGTGAACTGAATGCCCGCCAGCGCCTGTGCCTTTCAGGTACGCCGCTGGAAAACCACCTGGGCGAGCTGTGGTCGCTGTTCCACTTCCTGCTGCCGGGTTGGCTGGGGGATGTAAAAAGCTTTAATCGCGATTACCGCGTTCCGATTGAAAAGCGCGGCAGCGACGTGCGATTGCAGCACCTCAATGGTCGGATCAAACCGTTCCTGCTGCGCCGTACCAAGGAGCAGGTGGCGACCGAGCTGCCGCCCAAGACCGAGATCATCCACTGGGTCGACCTCAACGAAGCCCAGCGCGACGTATACGAAACCATGCGTTTGGCGATGGACAAGAAAGTCCGCGACGAGATCACCCGCAAAGGCGTGGCCCGCAGCCAGATCATCATCCTGGAAGCGCTGCTCAAGTTGCGGCAGGTGTGCTGTGATCTACGCCTGGTCAATGATGCAACCCTGCCGGCAAAGGGCAGCAGCTCGGGCAAGCTCGACAGCTTGATGGAGATGCTCGAAGAGTTGTTTGCCGAAGGGCGCAGGATCCTGCTGTTTTCCCAGTTCACCTCGATGCTGAGCCTGATCGAAGCCGAACTGAAGAAGCGTGGCGTGGCCTACGCGCTGCTGACCGGGCAAACCCGGGATCGGCGCACGCCGGTGAAAGACTTCCAGAGCGGCAAGCTGCAGATCTTTCTGATCAGCCTGAAAGCAGGCGGCGTGGGGCTTAACCTGACTGAAGCGGACACGGTGATTCACTATGACCCGTGGTGGAACCCGGCGACGGAAAACCAGGCGACCGACCGTGCGTATCGCATTGGCCAGGAGAAGCCGGTGTTCGTCTACAAGATGATTGCCCGGGGCACGGTGGAAGAGAAAATCCAGCATTTGCAGAAGGAAAAGTCTGATCTGGCGGCGGGCGTTCTGGATGGGCGGACGACGGGTGATTGGAAGCTGGGGAATGAGGACATCGAGGCGTTGTTTGCGCCGTTGCCTCACAAGCAAGAGAAGCGCTGACTTTAAGACCGCTATCGCGGGCAAGCCCGCTCCCACATTTGGAATGCATTTCCCTGTGGGAGCTGGCTTGCCTGCGATGGACGCGACACGGTCTTAATCAATCAATTGAGCATCCCGCAGCGCACTCAATGCCGCCAGCCAACGCGGATCCTGTTTGTACTCGGTCGACGCCACCGCCGGCCCACGCATCCGCGCGATACGCGCCGACGGCGTGACTTTCATGCGCTGGGCCGCGCTCAGGGCCAACTCGGCGGCGGCGCGGTCGTTGCACACCAGGCCCATGTCGCAGCCGGCCGTCAGCGCGGCTTCGATACGGCTGGCGGCATCACCGACCACATGCGCACCGGCCATGGACAGGTCGTCACTGAAGATCACCCCGTCGAACTGCAACTCGCCCCGCAGGATGTCCTGCAACCAGCGCCGGGAGAAGCCGGCAGGTTGCGCATCCACCTGTGGATAAATCACGTGGGCCGGCATAACGGCCGCCAGTTGCTTGCTCAGCCGTGCGAAAGGCACTAGGTCATTGGCGCGAATCTGTTCCAGGCTGCGTTCATCATTGGGAATCGCGACGTGGGAATCGGCTTCGGCCCAGCCGTGGCCGGGAAAGTGCTTGCCGGTGGCCGCCATGCCGGCGCTGTTCATACCTCGGATAAAGGCACCCGCCAACACGGCGGCGCGCTCCGGGTCGCCTTCGAACGCGCGCGTGCCCACGACGGCGCTGCGCTGGTAATCGAGGTCCAGCACCGGCGCGAAACTCAGGTCCAGGCCAACCGCCAGCACCTCTGTCGCCATGATCCAGCCACACTGCTCGGCCAACTGTTCAGCATTCGGATTGTCTGCCAGGGCGCGCATCGCCGGCAGCCGCACAAACCCCTGACGCAAACGCTGCACCCGGCCGCCTTCCTGGTCGACCGCCAGCAGCAGGTCCGGGCGCACCGCACGAATCGCGGCGCTCAACTCACGCACCTGGCGCGGGTGCTCGATATTGCGCGCAAAAATGATCAGGCCGCCCACCTCAGGCTGACGCAACAAGTGACGATCTTCAGCCGTCAGCCAGGTACCGGCGACGTCCACCATCAAAGAGCCTTGCAGGGCTTGAGTCATAAAGCTTCCTTAAATAACGCACGCAGCCCGGAGCCCTCGCGAGATCGCATCGCCAGGATTAAATCTGGAGACGGACGCTCAGCGAGCGCAACGGGCTGTGGATAAATAGCTGAAATCGGCATGGGCGGCTAGCTTAGCGGATGCAAGCGGCCGCGCACACCCGAAAGGGGTTAAACCTTGGCCGGCGCCGGCACCGACTTGCTGCGCGGGCGCAACTGGGCGGCGGCCATGGCCTGGTCGGTGACACCGGTTTCGGCCCGCATACCGGCGGCAAGAAACGGCACCATCAGGCGCATCACCTGCTCAATGGAGGTGTTGACGCCGAAGTCGGTCTCGGCAATCGCACGCAGGGCCTTGATCCCGGACATGCTGAATGCTGCAGCACCGAGCATGAAGTGCACGCGCCAGAACAGTTCGATTGGCGGAATACGCGGTGCGGCTTCATTGACCAGCAACATATAGCGGCGGAACACCTTGCCGTACATGTCTTCCAGGTAACGACGCAGGTGGCCCTGGCTCTGGCTGAATGCCAGGCCCAGCAGGCGCATGAAGATCGACAGGTCATTGCCGCTGCGAGGCTGGACCACCAGCGCCTGCTCGACGAGGATTTCCAGCAGGTCTTCCAGGCTTGGCTTGTTTTCAGGCTTGGCCTGGCGACGCTCCAGCTCACGGTCGAGGCTGATGCAGAAAGGCCCCAGGAACCGTGAGAACACAGCCTGTATAAGCGCTTTCTTGGAGCCGAAATGATAATTCACTGCCGCCAGGTTGACCCCGGCCTTGCTGGTAATCAGCCGCAATGAGGTTTCAGCAAATCCTTTTTCCGCGAACAACTGCTCGGCAGCATCGAGAATGCGTTCAACGGTTTCCGACTGGGCCATGGCTACTCCGCCTGACAAACACTTGTTTGAAACATACGTTTCAAGCTATGTCTTGTCAAGCCTGCAGGTCCGTTTGCGGCTGGCCGGTCACCGATTTCATGGCCATTTAATCACATTCGCCAAGGTCTGTAGGCAGCGCTGTCTTCAGCCTGTAGGACAGGTGACAAATGACCGTCCAGCGGAGTGACTGAAAACGGTGATTGCCAAGCGCAGTCCACTGTATATAATCCCAGTCACTGTATAAAAAGACAGAGCGATCAACATGCTAAAACTGACGCCACGCCAAGCTGAGATTCTGGCTTTTATCAAGCGCTGCCTCGATGACAACGGCTACCCGCCGACCCGGGCGGAAATTGCGCTGGAACTGGGATTCAAGTCGCCCAACGCTGCTGAAGAACACCTCAAGGCCCTCGCCCGCAAAGGCGCGATCGAGATGACCCCGGGTGCTTCACGCGGCATTCGTATCCCTGGCTTCGAAGCCAAGGCCGACGAGTCGACACTGCCGATCATCGGCCGGGTCGCAGCCGGTGCGCCGATCCTGGCGCAGCAGCACGTCGAGGAATCCTGCAACATCAACCCGACCTTCTTCCATCCCCGTGCCGACTATCTGCTGCGAGTCCATGGCATGAGCATGAAGGACGTAGGCATTTTCGACGGCGACCTGTTGGCCGTCCACACCACACGTGAAGCCCGCAATGGCCAGATCGTCGTCGCCCGTATTGGCGATGAAGTGACGGTCAAACGCTTCAAGCGCGAAGGCAGCAAGGTCTGGCTACTGGCCGAGAACCCTGAGTTCGCGCCGATTGAAGTGAACCTGAAGGATCAGGACCTGGTGATTGAAGGCTTGAGCGTCGGCGTAATTCGCCGCTAACGGAGGCATCATGCAGTTCCTACAGACCCCACAACACACTCAGCTGTCGCTGTTTGAGGCCTTTATGGCCCAGCCCCTTGCGCCCATCCTCAAGGAAACGGTCGAAGCGCCCTGGAGCGCCGAACCCGAGGCGTTCAGTGAACTGTCGTTGCGCGGTGCTGCCGGGAGCTGCCTCAGCCTGCTGGCGCCGATTCTTCGCGAACTGAGCGAGGAGCAGGATGCACGCTGGCTGACGCTGATTGCCCCGCCTTCCAGCCTGACCCAGGCCTGGCTGCGGGACGCCGGCCTGAATCGCGAGCGTATCCTGTTGCTGCAACCCCGCGGTGCTCAGAGCGCCCAGCAACTGACCTGCGAAGCCTTGCGCCTGGGCCGTAGCCATACGGTGGTCAGCTGGTTGAACCCTCTGACTACAGCGGCCAGGCAACAGTTGGTCAGCGCCGCACGTACGGGCGATGCGCAGAGCTTGAATATTCGGTTGGGATAAAACGATGTGCCGCTACGATGTGCCACTGGCCAGCCCTGTGGAGGGGCTTGTGGCAGGGATTATTGTGGTGAGCGGGCTTGCCCCGCGCCGGGCTGCGAAGCGGCCCCAAAACAGGCACTGTGGAATACCTGATACATCGCGTTCATTCTATTGAGGGCCGCTTCGCAGCCCAGCGCGGGGCAAGCCCGCTCACCACAATAGGCCCACTCAACACAATCAGTGAAGAATTCGCGGACCGTCTTCCTTCTCAGGCTCGCCTTCAGCCAGGCGCCCTGCCATCTGCACGCCTACGCTCAACATGGCTTTTGCCACTTCCACGTGCTGGCCTTGCAGGAACGCTTTCGCGTCCTCGGAAAAATCCAAAATCACCAGAGAACCCTCGTCCTCAGCCCGGCGCAGCTCGATTCGGCCGTCGGGCAGTTCAACAATTTCCAGAAAGGACGTTGGCATAAAAGTCTGTTCTCCACGAAAGGCCGGCATTATATCAGTGTTGTGACGAGCGGGCTTGCCGACGTTGGGCGGCGCAGCAGCTCCCCGACAGCTGACACTACTGGCCCTGAAAAACCTCGGAGCCGCTTCGCAGCCCAACGGGAGCAAGCTCCCTCGCCACAAAAGCCTGGGCCCTCAACACTCGTTCAACCCATCCCGAAACCGAATGGCCAACTTCTTCAGCTCCTGCCGCCAGCTTTCCAGCTCGTCCCGGCTCAACGGCTCAGGCCCCTCTTCGTCCAGGCTCACGGCCACGATCAACGGCTGGGTCACGTCGCCTTTGGGCGTGTGTTTCACCCGTGGCGGCTGGAACATCTCAGCGTGGGCCAGCAGCAAACGCGCCAGCCAGCTGTCCGGGCTCTGTGCCATCTCCACCAGCTCGGCCAACTCCGGGATGGCCATGGCCTCCAGCACCTCACGGTTGATGATCATCTCTGCACGCGGCGAACCGGCCTGAGGCAAGCGATAGAACCCGGCAATCTCATGACACAGGCCGAGCAAGGCGCCGTACAGGTGGAACAGCGCGGCTTCACGCCCGGCCTGTACCAGCGCGATAGCGTTCATCTCCTTTCCTTCCTCGGCACGGCCAAGGGCTTCCAGGGACAAACCCGCGAAGTAAATTTTCTGGTTGGTACGGGTATAGAGTTCGTTGGCCATGAAGGCAGTCTCCACAACGAATAAGGCGTGATGCTGGCTGAACAGTGTCACGGATCAACCAAGTCCACTGCAAGCGCAAAAAAAGGCCGCCTATACAGGCGGCCTTTGTTGATGCGGCTGATCGAATCAAGCGCCCTGGCGCTTGTCCTCGACCTTCCACTTGCCACCGTCATAGAACGCTTTCCAGCCGGTAGGCTTGCCTTCAACCTCGGTCTGAACGTACTGCTCCTTGGTCTTGCGGCTGTAGCGGATCACGGCCGGGCGACCGTCCGGGTCCTTCTTCGGCGCTTCGCAGAGGAAGTGGTACTTCGGATCGATCTCGTCCTTGTGGGGCACAATCTCGAGCACCAGCGGGGCACGGGTCTCGCGGTTTTTCGGGAACTGGCTGGCAGCCAGGAACAGCCCCGAAGCGCCATCACGCAGGATGTAGGTGTCGTTGACCTTCTCGCATTTGAGTTCAGGCATCTTCACCGGGTCCATCTTCGGCGGCGCCGCGTCACCGCTTTTCAGCAGTTTGCGGGTGTTCTTGCAGGTCGGGTTGGTGCAACCGAAGAACTTGCCGAAACGGCCGGTCTTGAGCTGCATCTCGCTGCCACACTTGTCGCACTCCAGGCTCGGACCTTCGTAGCCCTTGATGCGGTAAGTGCCCTCTTCGATCTCGTAGCCGTTGCAATCCGGGTTGTTGCCGCAGATGTGCAACTTGTGCTTCTCGTCGAGCAGGTAGGCATCCATCGCCGTGCTGCAGATCGGGCAACGGTGCTTGCCACGCAATACCAGCGACTCGGATTCACCCTCGTCATCGGCAGCGATTTCATCGCCGGGCACCAGGTTGACGGTAGCCTTGCAGCGCTCTTTCGGCGGCAGGCTGTAACCCGAGCAACCCAGGAACACGCCGGTGGACGCCGTACGGATCTGCATCGGGCGGCCGCAAGTGAGGCACGGAATGTCCGTCATCACTGGCTGGTTGGCACGCATGCCGTTCTCGGCGCTTTCAGCTACTTCAAGTTTCTTCTTGAAGTCGCCGTAGAACTCGTCGAGCACGTTTTTCCAGTCGCGCTCGCCCTGGGCCACGTCATCGAGGTTCTCTTCCATGCCGGCGGTGAAGCCGTAGTCCATCAGGTTGGAGAAGCTCTCGGACAGGCGCTCGGTCACGATGTCGCCCATCTTTTCCGAGTAGAAACGACGGTTGTGCAGCGCTACGTAGCCGCGGTCCTGGATGGTGGAGATGATCGCCGCGTAGGTCGAAGGACGACCGATACCGCGTTTTTCCATTTCCTTGACCAGGCTGGCTTCCGAATAACGCGCCGGCGGCTTTGTGAAGTGCTGGGACGGGTCGAGCTTGATCAGCTTCAACACGTCGCCCTGGGCCATGTCCGGCAGTACATCATCGTCGCCTGGCTTGGCAATTTGCGGCATCACGCGGGTGTAACCGTCGAACTTGAGGATACGGCCCTTGGCGCGCAACTCGAAGTCACCAGCCCCCACGCTGACGGTGGTGGACAGGTATTGGGCCGGCAGCATCTGGCAAGCCAGGAACTGGCGCCAGATCAGCTCGTAGAGGCGCTCAGCGTCGCGCTCCATGCCGCTCAGCTTGCTTGGCTCGGTGTTGGCATCAGACGGACGAATCGCTTCGTGAGCCTCTTGTGCGCCTTCCTTGCTGCTGTAGACGTTCGGCTTCTCCGGCAGGTACTTCTTGCCGAACTCGCTTTCAATATAAGTGCGCGCCATCGCCACCGCGTCTTGCGACAGGTTGGTGGAGTCGGTACGCATATACGTGATGTAGCCCGCTTCATACAGACGCTGGGCCATCATCATGGTCTTCTTCACGCCGAAGCCCAGGCGGTTACTCGCGGCCTGCTGCAGGGTGGAAGTGATGAACGGCGCCGACGGCTTGCTGCTGGTGGGCTTGTCTTCACGCTTGACGATGCTGTAGCTGGAAGCCTTGAGCTTCTCCAGCGCGGCCATGGCCTGGGCTTCGTTGAGCGGCTTGAAGGCCTCGCCTTTCTCGCGGGCCACTTCGAAGCGCACGTTGTTGCCCTTGGCAGTACCCAGGTCAGCGTGCACTTCCCAGTATTCTTCGGGGTTGAACGCACGAATCTCGCGCTCACGCTCCACTACCAGTTTCACCGCAACCGATTGCACACGGCCGGCGGACAGGCCACGGGCGATCTTTGCCCACAGCAGCGGCGAGACCATATAACCGACCACGCGGTCGAGGAAGCGACGGGCCTGTTGGGCATTGACGCGGTCAATGTCCAGTTCGCCCGGCTTGGAGAAGGCTTCCTGGATCGCCTTCTTGGTAATTTCGTTGAACACCACGCGCTTGTAGCGGCTGTCGTCACCACCGATGGCTTCCCGCAGGTGCCAGGCAATAGCCTCCCCTTCGCGGTCCAAGTCGGTTGCGAGATAGATGGTGTCAGCATCTTTGGCGAGCCGGCGCAGCTCTTCGATGACCTTTTCTTTGCCCGGGAGGATCTCGTACTTGGCTTTCCAGCCGTGATCGGGATCGACACCCATGCGCGAGACCAGCTGCTTGCGCGCTTTCTCTTTAGGCGTGAGCACCGGACCTTCGCCCGCAGCCGCCTTGCCGCGCTTGGCGGCAGGCTCCTTGCTGGCGCTAGCCGAACCGCTGGTGGGCAGGTCTCGGATATGGCCGATACTCGACTTCACCACGTACTCGTTACCCAAGTACTTGTTGATGGTCTTGGCCTTAGCCGGGGATTCCACAATGACCAGCGATTTGCCCATGGATCGGAAAATTCCTGAATTCGAGAAGTGAAAGGCGGTTGGCGCCTGACGCGGCAACGCTATATATAGTGGCAACAAGGTGAGGTCAAGCGCAGCATTCTGCGCGGCCTGCCTTTATTGCGCGGAAAAAAGGCTGGGTTCGACCTGGATCAAAGCAAAGCGCGGGACCTGTTCGCCGTCAACTTCGACGGTCTCCAGGAACATGCTCAAGGGACGCACCCAAAAGCCGTAATCGCCATACAGTGCTTGGTAAAACACCACTTCCTCTTCGGTCTCGGAATGCCGCGCCACATTAAAAACGCGGTACTGGGGACCTTTATAATGCTGGTAGAGCCCTGGTTCGACTTTCATGCTCTGGCCCTCTTACAAAATTTGTTAAAAAAAAATATAAAAAATTCCAAAAAACAAAAACCGGGGCACTGGGCCCCGGCTTCCGTCAACGAAACGTTTAGATACGTTCGAAGACGGTGGAGATGCCTTGGCCGAGACCAATGCACATGGTTGCAACCCCAAGGTTGCCGCCATTTTGCTTCATCACGTTAAGCAACGTGCCGGAGATACGCGCACCGGAGCACCCAAACGGGTGACCCAAGGCAATCGCGCCGCCGTGCAGGTTAACCTTCTCGTTCATCTTGTCGAGCACTTTCAAATCTTTCAGCACTGGCAGGGCCTGTGCGGCGAAAGCTTCGTTGAGCTCGAAGAAGTCGATGTCGGAGATGGTCAGGCCTGCGCGCTTCAATGCTTTTTGTGTGGCCGGTACTGGACCATAGCCCATGATTGCCGGGTCCACACCTGCGACTGCCATCGAACGGATCACGGCCATCGGCTGGATGCCCAGGTCCTGGGCACGCTGGGCCGACATCACGATCATGCACGAAGCACCGTCGGTGATCTGCGACGACGTACCGGCTGTCACGGTGCCGCCCTTTGGATTGAAGGCAGGCTTCAAGGCCGCCAGGCTTTCCAGGGTGGTGTCCGGACGAATGGTTTCGTCGTAGTCGAACAGTTTCAGGAAACCGTTCTCGTCGTAGCCGTTCATCGGGATGATTTCATCCTTGAACTTGCCTTCCAGGGTCGCCTTGTGGGCGAGCTGGTGGGAGCGCAGGCCGAATGCATCCTGGGCTTCGCGGGTAATGCCGTGCATTTTGCCGAGCATTTCTGCGGTCAGGCCCATCATGCCCGAGGCTTTCGCCGCGTACAGGGACATGTGCGGGTTCGGGTCGACACCGTGCATCATGCTGACGTGGCCCATGTGCTCCACGCCGCCGACCACGAACACATCACCGTTACCGGTCATGATCGCTTGAGCAGCGGTGTGCAGCGCGCTCATGGACGAGCCACACAGGCGGCTGACGGTCTGGCCGGCAGCGGTGTGAGGGATCTGCGTCATCAGGGAAGCCATGCGGGCGATGTTCCAGCCCTGCTCCAGGGTCTGGTTGACGCAGCCCCAGATCACGTCTTCGACTTCGTTAGGGTCGACCTTGACGTTGCGTTCCAGCAATTTGCTGATCAGGTGCGCCGACATGTCTTCAGCGCGGGTGTTGCGGTGCATGCCGCCCTTGGAGCGGCCCATCGGAGTACGACCGAAGTCGACAATCACGACGTCTCTTGGATTCAAGCTCATAAATATTCTCGCTCTAGTCGTCTGGGCACTTAACCGAAGAAGCTCTGGCCGTTCTTGGCCATCTCGCGCAGCTTCGCAGTCGGGTGGTACAGCGGGCCCAGATCAGCGTATTGATCAGCCAGGGCAACGAACTCGGCCACACCGATGGAATCGATGTAACGCAGCGCACCACCACGGAATGGAGGGAAACCAATACCGTACACCAGGCCCATGTCGGCCTCGGCGGCGGTTTCAACGATGCCGTCTTCCAGGCAGCGCACGGTTTCCAGGCACAGGGCGATCATCATCCAGTTGACGATGTCCTCGTCGGACACCTCACGCTGTTCGTAGATGACCGGCGCGAGTACTTCGTGAACCGACGGGTCGGCCACTTTCTTCTGCTTGCCCTTCTTGTCGGCCTCGTAGGCGTAGAAGCCCTTGCCGTTCTTCTGGCCCAGGCGCTTGGCTTCGTAGAGAGCGTCGATCGCCGAACGGCGGTCGTCTTTCATACGGTCCGGGAAGCCTTCAGCCATTACGTCACGACCGTGGTGGCCAGTGTCGATGCCGACCACGTCCATCAGGTATGCCGGGCCCATTGGCCAGCCGAATTTTTCCATGACCTTGTCGATGCGCACGAAGTCCACACCGGCGCTGACCAGCTTGGCGAAACCGCCGAAGTACGGGAACAGCACGCGGTTGACCAGGAAGCCCGGGCAGTCGTTAACGACGATCGGGTTCTTGCCCATTTTCTTGGCGTAGGCAACGGTGGTAGCAACCGCCAGCTCGCTGGACTTCTCGCCACGGATCACTTCCACCAGCGGCATCATGTGCACCGGGTTGAAGAAGTGCATGCCGACGAAGTTTTCCGGACGCTTGAGGGCCTTGGCCAGCAAGGTGATGGAAATGGTCGATGTGTTGGATGCCAGGATGGTGTCTTCTTTAACCTGGGCTTCAACTTCAGCCAGTACCGCCTGCTTGACCTTCGGGTTCTCGACAACCGCTTCGACCACCAGGTCGACGTGGCCGAAATCACCGTAGGACAGCGTAGGACGAATGCCGTTAAGCACTTCAGCCATTTTCGCTGCGGTCATGCGGCCTTTATCAACGCGGCCCACCAGCAGTTTTGCGGCTTCTGCCAGACCCTGCTCGATGCCGTGTTCGTTGATGTCCTTCATCAGGATCGGCGTGCCTTTGGACGCCGACTGATAGGCGATACCGCCGCCCATGATACCGGCGCCGAGTACGGCAGCCTGTTTCACGTCGCGGGCGATTTCGTCGTAGGCCTTGGCCTTTTTCTTCAGTTCCTGATCGTTCAGGAACAGACCGATCAAGCTCTGCGCAGCAGAGGTCTTGGCCAGTTTGACGAAGCCGGCAGCTTCGATTTCCAGGGCTTTGTCGCGACCGAAGTTCGCGGCCTTCTGAATGGTCTTGATCGCTTCAACCGGCGCCGGGTAGTTCGGGCCAGCCTGGCCTGCCACGAAACCTTTGGCGGTTTCGAACGACATCATTTGTTCGATGGCGTTGAGCTTGAGTTTTTCGAGCTTTGGCTGACGCTTGGCCTTGTAGTCAAATTCGCCGCTGATGGCGCCTTTGATCAGGTTCAGTGCGGCTTCTGCCAGCTTGTCGGGAGCAACCACGGCATCCACGGCGCCGACTTTCAGCGCGTCTTCAGCACGGTTTTCCTTGCCGGCGGCAATCCACTCGATGGCGTTGTCGGCACCGATGATGCGCGGCAGGCGCACGGTACCGCCGAAGCCCGGGTAGATGCCCAGCTTGACTTCCGGCAGGCCGATTTTGGCGGTGGCCGACATCACGCGGAAGTCGGCAGCCAGGCACATTTCCAGACCGCCGCCCAGGGCGATGCCATTGATCGCGGCAACGGTCGGCACATTGAGGTCTTCGAAATCGCTGAAAATCTTGTTGGCTTCGAGGTTGCCAGCCACAAGCTCGGCATCGGGCAGCTTGAAGTTGTCGACGAATTCGGTGATGTCAGCGCCGACGATGAACACGTCCTTGCCGCTGGAGACGATCACGCCCTTGACCGAAGCATCTGCTTTGATGGTGTCTACGGCCTGACGCAATTCATTCAGGGTTAGACGGTTGAACTTGTTGACGGACTCACCCTTGAGGTCGAATTTCAATTCGACGATGCCACTTTCAAGAGCCTTAACCGTGATGGCTTTACCTTCGTAAATCATCAACTGATCTCCACGATATGGAAGCTGAACAGTACACGTCGGACGCAGGATTCAGCGTAGGCACTGACGTTACCGTCGATGCTAACGCCAATTTGCCAGGCACACCCGCCAACGCGATAGTCGGGATTCTGTACGAACGGTCTGAAAGACAAACGCTCAATTCATACGCCCGTTTGATTTGGGTACGTCACCTTCAGCCAAATCCGAAGAATTGTCAATCGCTCGAAAGGGCCGCAAAAACGCGACTTTTCAGTCATTTCAGAACCCGGGGCAGCCGGCATCGCCCCGCCAATGTTTAATCATTCGCGAAATCAATAATAAGAAATTTGATTTAAAGGGCTGTACAGAACCGAATTTGCGGCTAGGCTAGCGGCACGTTTAACGAATTACCGGCCTGCCTGGCCAACTCCAGCCCGATGATGCTTTCGGGCTTTTTAATGCCCGCAGTAAACTCAGGCCAGCGCCTTGAGCACCGCATCAATGTCCTGCAACACGCTCAACTCGCCCTTTTCGCCCCAGTACAGGGTGATCATTTGCTTGTCGGCTTCGACTTTGTAGACGTTCGCCGGCAGCGTCGCAAAATGTGGCAACAACTTTTCATCGACGCAGATTTCCTGCCACTGATTGACCCAAACGCCCGGTTCCAACTGCCAATAACTCCAGGTGACCCGTTTGGTGCCGCGCCGTGGCCGGTGGTATTGCGCACACGGGCTCGGCGGCTCGTGCTTGAGCCAGTGCGGCCACTCCTGAGGCGTCAGTTGCATGGCCAAACCAATGCGCCGCGCCTCCATGCGCAGGGCCATACGCCCGCTCGAATGGCGCGAAGGACGCAACCACGCCAGAGGGCTTAAAACCAGCGCAAGGATTGACACCACTATCCAGACCGTCATATGTGTACTCCCGAATTTCTTGATGAGCGGATTTGACCTGACGCAACCCCATCCGCTTGAAACCAGCCATACTGAACTTATCGCTTTCCTTTGGAGGAACTCCTCATGCCCTACGAACATATTCTGGTCGCCGTGGACCTGACCGAAGAATGCGACCCCGTGATCAAGCGGGCCGTAGGCCTTGCAGGCGACTCAGTCAAACTGTCCCTGGTGCATATCGTCGAACCGATGGCCATGGCCTTTGGTGGCGACGTGCCGATGGACCTGTCCCAACTGCAACAGCAGCAGTTCGACCAGGCCAAGGAACGCCTTGAGCGACTGATCAACAAGTACCCCGCCCTGAAAAAAGACCAGAGCCACCTGACCTACGGCCAGCCGCGCCAGGAAATCCACCACCTGGCCAAGGAGCAAGGTTGCGACCTGATCGTGGTCGGCAGCCATGGCCGCCACGGCCTGGCGCTGCTGCTGGGCTCCACCGCCAATGACGTGCTGCACGGCGCTCCTTGCGATGTGCTGGCAGTGAAACTGGTCAAAGAACCGAAGTAAACCGATATGAAAAGCCCGGCGCTCACATCCGTGAGGCCGGGCTTTTTTATTGCTGCGGTGTCACTCAGGCATCCAGCTCGGCCCAGCGCTCAACCAGTGCTTCCAGCTCACTGTTCAACTGCTCAAGGGAGGCAATCACCTTGGCGGTTTCTGCAGCCGGACGCAGGTAGAAACCCGCGTCAGCCATTTCAGCTTCAACGGCCGCGATCTGCTGTTCCTTGGCGTCGATATCACCCGGCAGTGCTTCCAGCTCACGCTGCAGCTTGTAGCTGAGTTTCTTCTTCGCAGCAGGCGCTTCCTGGGCTGGCGCCGGAGCGGCAGCCACCGGGGCAACCACGGCCGAAGTCAGGTCAGCCTTGCCGGATTTGCTCTCGGTCACGCCCAGCAGGCGCGGCGAGCCGCCCTGACGCAGCCAGTCCTGGTAACCACCGACGTATTCGCGAACCTTGCCTTCGCCTTCGAAGACCAGAGTGCTGGTGACCACGTTGTCGAGGAATGCCCGGTCGTGGCTGACCATCAGTACGGTGCCGTTGAAGGTCAGCAAGACCTCTTCCAGCAGCTCCAGCGTTTCAACGTCGAGGTCGTTGGTCGGTTCGTCGAGCACCAGCAGGTTAGCCGGTTTGCTGAACAGCTTGGCCAGCAGCAGGCGCGCACGCTCACCACCGGACAACGCCTTGACCGGCGTACGCGCACGTTGCGGGCTGAACAGGAAGTCGCCCAGGTAGCTCAGTACGTGGCGGCTCTGGCCGTCGATGTCGATAAAGTCGCGACCTTCGGCGACGTTGTCGATCACGGTTTTTTCCAGGTCCAACTGGTGACGCAACTGGTCGAAGTAAGCCACGTCGATGCGCGTGCCCTCTTCCACTTTACCGCTGGTGGGTTGCAGGCCGTTGAGCATCAGCTTGAGCAAGGTGGTCTTGCCGGTGCCGTTGGCGCCCAGCAGGCCGATACGGTCGCCGCGCTGCAGGACCATCGAGAAGTCCTTGATCAGGAACGGGCCGTCCGGGTGATGGAAGCTGACGTTCTCCAGCACCATCACCTGCTTGCCCGACTTGTCGGCGGTATCCAACTGGATATTGGCCTTGCCGGTGCGTTCGCGACGCTCGCTGCGCTCAACGCGCAGGGCTTTCAGGGCACGTACGCGACCTTCGTTACGGGTGCGGCGGGCCTTGATGCCCTGGCGGATCCAGACTTCTTCCTGGGCCAGCTTCTTGTCAAACAATGCGTTGGCGGTTTCTTCGGCGGACAGTGCAGCTTCCTTGTGCACCAGGAAGCTGGCGTAGTCGCCGTTCCAGTCGATCAGGCCACCACGGTCCAGTTCGAGGATGCGGGTTGCCAGGTTCTGCAGGAAGGAACGGTCGTGCGTGATGAACAGCACGGCGCCCTGGAAATCCTTGAGGGCTTCTTCCAGCCAGGCGATGGCGCCGATGTCCAGGTGGTTGGTCGGCTCGTCGAGCAGCAGCAGGTCCGGCTCAGACACCAGGGCCTGGGCCAGCAGGACACGGCGACGCCAGCCGCCGGACAATTCGGCGAGGGTCTTGTCGGCCGGCAGTTGCAGGCGGCTCAGGGTGCTGTCGACCAGTTGCTGCAAGCGCCAGCCATCACGGGCTTCGAGGTCTTGCTGGACGTGCATCAGCTTGTCCAGGTCGGCTTCGGTGACGCAGTTCTGCGCCAGGTGATGGTATTCGGCGAGCAGTGCGCCCACGCCGTCGAGGCCTTCGGCAACCACGTCGAACACTGTCCGTCCGTCGGCCACCGGCAATTCTTGCGGCAATTCGCCAATCTTGAGGCCCGGGGCGCGCCAGACAGAGCCGTCATCGGGCTTCTGGTCGCCTTTTACCAGCTTCATCATGCTGGACTTGCCGGTGCCATTGCGGCCGATGATGCACACCCGCTCACCACGGGCGATCTGCCAGGACACCTTGTCCAACAACGGCATAGCGCCGAAAGCAAGGGACACATCGCTGAATTTGAGCAGGGTCATACGCTTCTCCAAAAACTGGGCGCGCATTCTACCTGACTTAGGGCGCGAGGCGGCCGGCATTTTCGCCGCTGACATGTTCTGTTGGACATTTGAGATGAACTTGAACGAAGCGACCGGCAAAGCTTTCACCGGTCGCGACCAAAAGGCTAAGCTAGGGGCAATCAGTGTCGGCGACGTCGGCACTAGTCCAGATTCCTCTGCACGGACGTCTCATGCGCAGTCGCCTTTTCAGCTTTTTATCTTGTCTGCTTCTTTCTGCCACCGCCGTTCAATCCGCCCAGGCCGTGGACCTCACCACCCAACGTCAATATTACGATGAAGCCAAACGAGCCCTCGCCAAAGGCGACAGCGGCCCGTATTTCCAATACAGCCAGGCCCTGGCCGACTACCCGTTGACGCCATACCTGGCCTACGACGAACTGACCGCACGCCTGAAAACCGCCAGCAATGAGGAAATCGAACAATTCCTCGCCAAGAACGGCGACCTGCCACAGGCCAACTGGATGAAACTGCGTTGGTTGCGCTGGCTGGCCGACCGTGGCGACTGGCAAACCTTTGAAAAGTACTACGACCCAAAACTCAATTTCGTCGAACTGGACTGCCTCCATGGCCAATTCCAGCTGACCCATAACCAAAAAGCCGAAGGCTACAAAACCACCGAGAAGCTGTGGCTGACCGGGAAGTCCCAGCCTGCCGCCTGTGATGCAACGTTCGGCCAGTGGGCCGCTGACGGCCAACTGACCGAACAGAAAATCTGGGACCGCGCCAAACTCGCCGCCGAAGCCCGCAATTACCCGCTGGCCAACAGCCTGGTAAAAACCTTGCCGACCCTCAGCGTCCAAGGCCGCCTGATGGTGGACGTGGCGCAGAAGCCCGACATGCTCAGCGACCCGTCGCGCTTCCTGCCGGCCAACGAAGCCATGTCCGACGCCGTCGGCCTGGGGCTTCGCCGCCTGGCACGCCAGGACCCGGACAAGGCCATGGCCCTGCTCGACGGTTACGCCAGCAGCATGCACTTCTCTCGTGACGAAAAAGTGTCGATCGCCCGGGAAATCGGCCTGACCCTGGCACGCCGCTATGACCCGCGCGCCCTCGACGTGATGACCAAATACGATCCGGAACTGCGGGACAACACCGTTTCCGAATGGCGCCTGCGCCTGCTGCTGCGCCTGGCCCGCTGGGAAGACGCCTACCAGTTGACCCGTAAACTGCCTCAGGACCTCGCCACCACCAACCGCTGGCGCTACTGGCAGGCCCGCAGCCTGGAACTGGCAGAGCCGAAGAACCCGCAAGCCCTGGTGCTGTACAAGGGCCTGGCCAAGGAGCGTGACTTCTACGGCTTCCTGGCGGCGGATCGTTCCCAGTCGCCGTACCAGTTGAACAACAAGCCGCTGATGATGAGCCAGGCGTTGATGAACAAGGTGCGTAATACACCGGGCGTACGTCGCGCCCTGGAGTTCTACGCCCGTGGCCAGATCGTCGATGGCCGTCGCGAGTGGTACCACGTCAGCCGGCACTTCAACCGTGACGAAATGGTCGCCCAGGCCAAGCTGGCCTATGACATGAAGTGGTACTTCCCGGCGATCCGCACCATCAGCCAGGCGCAGTACTGGGACGACCTGGACATCCGCTTCCCGATGGCCCACCGCGACACCCTGGTGCGTGAAGCCAAGATCCGCGGCGTGCATTCGAGCTGGGTGTTTGCGATCACCCGCCAGGAAAGCGCCTTCATGGACGACGCCCGCTCCGGCGTTGGCGCCACCGGCCTGATGCAACTGATGCCCGGCACCGCCAAGGAGACTGCGCGCAAGTTCAGCATTCCTCTGGCCTCGCAACAGCAGGTGCTCGACCCGGACAAGAACATCCAGCTCGGTGCGGCCTACCTGAGCCAGGTCCACGCTCAGTTCAACGGTAACCGTGTGCTCGCCACCGCCGCCTACAACGCCGGCCCCGGCCGTGTACGCCAATGGCTGCGCGGTGCCGACCACCTGAGTTTCGACGTGTGGGTGGAGAGCATTCCGTTCGACGAAACCCGCCAGTATGTGCAGAACGTGCTGTCGTATTCGGTGATCTACGGGCAAAAGCTCAATGCACCACAGCCGCTGGTGGATTGGCATGAGCGGTATTTTGATGATCAGTAAGTAACGCACCCCATAAAAATGCCCGCATATGCGGGCTTTTTTATGGGCGGGTATTTAGTGGACGCTGGACTCGCCATCGCTGAACTGCAACGCAGCCAACCGCGCATACAGCGGATTACTCGCGATCAGTTGCTGATGCGTACCCACCGCCACCAGCTGCCCCTGGTCCATCACGGCAATCCGGTCAGCGTTCTTCACCGTGGCCAACCGATGGGCAATCACCAGCGTGGTGCGCCCTTCCATCAACTGCGGCAGCGCTTGCTGGATCAAGTGTTCGCTCTGGGCATCCAGGGCGCTGGTGGCTTCGTCCAGCAACAGGATCGGCGCATCCACCAGCAACGCCCGGGCGATGGCCAGGCGTTGGCGCTGGCCGCCGGAGAGCCCCAGGCCACCGTCGCCCAGGTGAGTCTGGTAGCCGTCGGGCATTTGCAGGATGAAATCGTGGGCGTGAGCGATGCGCGCCGCCTCTTCGACCTGGGCGGAGGTGGCCGCCGGGTTGCCGTAGCGGATGTTTTCTTCAACGGTGCCGAAAAACAGCGCCGGGCTCTGGGACACCAGAGCGAAACAGCGGCGCAGGTCCAGCGGATCAAGCTCGGTCAGCGGTTGCCCTTCCAGCAGGATGCGGCCTTGCTGTGGGTCATAGAAACGCAGCAACAGGTCGAAGAGGGTTGATTTGCCCGCACCGGAGGGGCCGACCAGGGCCAGGGTTTCGCCGGCATTGATGTTCAGGCTCAAGCCGTCGATGGCAAAACGATCCGGGCGCGAAGGATAGGAGAAGCGCAGGTCCTGGATGTCCAGGCGGCCGCTGACGCGCTCCGGCAGCTTGATCACGCCGGCCTCGGGTGCCTTGATCTCATTGCTCGATTGCAACAGCTCGCCAATTCGCTCGGCCGCACCGGCCGCGCGCTGCAGCTCGCCCAACACTTCACTCAAGGTACCAACAGCACTGCCGACGATCAGGCTGTAGAACACGAACGCCGCCAGTTCACCACCGGAAATCCGCCCGCCAATCACGTCCATGCCGCCCACCCAGAGCATCACACCCACGGCGCCCAGCACCAGCATGATCACCAGGGTAATCAGCCACGAGCGCTGCAGGATACGTTTGCGGGCAGTGGTGAAAGCCTCTTCCACCGTCAGCGCAAAACGCTGCTCGTCCTGCACCTGGTGGTTGTAGGCCTGCACGGTCTTGATCTGGCCGAGGGTCTCGGACACGTAGCTGCCGACGTCGGCGATACGGTCCTGGCTCAGGCGCGACAGGCTGCGCACCCGGCGACCGAAGATCAGAATCGGCGCCAGCACCAACGGCAGCGCGATCACCACGATGCTGGTGAGCTTGGGATTGGTGACAAACAACAGCACGATCCCGCCAATCACCATCAAGGCGTTGCGCAGGAACAGCGACAGCGAGGAGCCGATCACCGACTGGAGCAAGGTGGTGTCAGTGGTCAGGCGCGACTGGATTTCCGAACTGCGGTTGTTTTCATAGAAACCCGGGTGCAGGTAGATCAAGTGGTTGAATACTTGCCGCCGGATATCTGCTACCACCCGCTCGCCGATCCACGACACGAGGTAAAACCGCGCAAAGGTGCCCACGGCCAGGCCAATCACCAGGATCATGAACAGGCCGATGGACTGGTTGAGCAGGTGCGGTGACTGGGTCATGAAGCCCTGGTCCACCAGCAGGCGGATGCCCTGCCCCATGGACAAGGTGATGCCGGCGGTGACGATCAACGCCAACAAGGCCCCCAGGGCCTGCCAGCGGTAGGGTGCGACAAAGCGACTGGCCAGGCGAATCGCGCGGCGTTGACGGGCTGAGAGCATGGAGGGTTTCACCTGAGGGTTGGAGACGGGAACCTGCATAGCTACATGGGGGGAACTTGGGCGAATCACAATGAGTCAGGTTAATTATGCTTACCGAACATAGCCCCTAGAGGCTATCGGTCTAAGGCCTGGCTGGAAATTCGTAGCGGTTTCTGCTGGACTGGGCATTCGATCCGCTGACCGTGTAAGGAGTTGTAACAACGCGGTCACGCGGGGGTTTTAAAGTAGGTACACAACCTGATGAGGAGACGGGCCATGTCCTTGCAAAACAGCAGCAACGCCAAGATTGAAGTGATCCGCCAGCCGCAGCAGTTGCCTTGCTCGTACATCGACGCTCAAGGCCGCGAAGTGCAAATCACTGAAGAGATGATCCAGAGCGCTTGCGCAGAACTGGAGCAGAAATTGGTCAAGCCTGCCAAGCGAGGCTGATTCGCCCACGCTCTTTTAAACCCGGCCCTGAGGGCCGGGTTTTTTATGCCTTCAGATTGCCTGTGCGCCCAACGCCGACACGATATTCGACAGGGCGGCAGACTCGCCGCTGACCCGTACCTTCAGGCCATCAATCTCACGCCGCGGCGGGTAGTGCTTGCGCAGTTGGTCAAACGCCTTGCGCTGTTCGTCCACGGTGCCTACCAGGCTGCGGCGGAAGTCCGCGTCATCACGGCGCGGGTCGTACACGCCACGGCACAGGGCCGCCAGCGCCCAGGCCGGGTCGGTATTGGCGTTAAGGCTGACCTCAGCCAGCCAGGGTTCCGGCAGCAAGTCGCTGAGTTGAATGGTTGGCTCCTGGCCCAGATACCGGCAAAGCGCCTGGTAGATCTGCGCCGTGCCGCGCTGCCGGCCGTCCAGGCTGTAGCCGGCGATGTGCGGGGTGGCCAGCACACACAAGTCGGCCAGGTCGACATCCACCTGGGGCTCGCCTTCCCACACATCCAGCACCGCCTGCAGGTCTTCGCGCTCCAACAGCACGTCCTTGAGGGCTGCATTGTCCACCACCGGGCCGCGGCTGGCGTTGATCAGCCAGGCGCCGGGCTTGAGCTGATTGAGACGCTCGCGGTCAAACAGGTGCCAGGTCGAACCGTTGCCGGATTTGTTCAGCGGCGTGTGCAGGCTGATCACATCGCACTGCTCGACAATCTGTTCCAGGCTGACGTAATCACCGTCCTCGGCGATCTGCCGGGGCGGGTCGCACACCAACACGTTCCAGCCCAAAGCCTTGAGCACCTTGACCAGGCGCCCGCCGACCTCACCGGCACCCACCACGCCGTAGGTACGCTGGGCCAGGTCGGCGCCTTCGATCTCGGCCAGGGTCAGCAGGCTGCCCAGCACATAGTCGACCACGCCACGGGCGTTGCAACCCGGGGCACTGGACCACTGGATGCCGGCACGCTGGAAGTACTCGAGGTCGAGGTGGTCGGTGCCGATGGTGCAGGTACCGACAAACCGCACCGGCGTGCCTTCGAGCAACGCCCGGTTGACGTTGGTCACCGAGCGCACCAGCAGCACATCGGCCTGCTCAAGGGTTGCGCGGTCGATGGACCGCCCCGGGACCCGGCGAATCTCGCCAATTCCTTCGAAGAATGCATCGAGCAGCGGGATATTTTCGTCGGCAACAATCAGCATGGCAGGCTCCTTTCGCGGATCAGCAGTGTACAGCGGTTTTCCTTGTGGCGAGGGAGCTTGCTCCCGCTGGAGTGCGGAGCGCTCCCAAATGAAGCAACATGTTTTTTCAGGTACACGTCGGTTGCCGGTCCTGGGGCTGCTGCGCAGCCCAGCGGGAGCAAGCTCCCTCGCCACAGCAAGCTCCCTCGCCACAAACAGCAATATTTGCTCTGGGCTGTGCTTACAAATCCACAACACAGGTTTTTTCCTGACCAACACGTCAGGGCGTAGAATGCGCCGTCCTGCGCTCCGCCTCTCTGGACATCCGTACGTGAACACTGCCGCAACCACCACCGCCCTCTCCCGCCCAGCCCGCGTCAGCCTTGAGGTGCGTAATCTGCTGGCCCTGGCCCTGCCAATCATGATCGGGCAACTGGCGACCACCGCCATGGGTTTTGTCGATGCGGTGATGGCCGGGCGTGTCAGCGCCCGGGACCTGGCGGCGGTCGCCCTGGGCAACTCCATCTGGATCCCGATATACCTGCTGATGACCGGCACCCTGCTGGCCACCACGCCGAAGGTCGCCCAGCGTTTTGGCGCCGGCACTCACGGTGAAATCGGCCCGCTGGTGCGCCAGTCGATGTGGCTGGCACTGGTGGTGGGGATTACCGCGCTGCTGTTGCTGATCAGCGCCGAACCGATCCTGCACCTGATGAAGGTCGATCCCGAGCTGATCAAGCCGTGCATGGGCTACCTGCACGGCATCGCCTCGGGCATGCCGGCGATTGCGCTGTATTACGTGCTGCGCTGCTTCAGCGACGGCCTGGGCCGCACCCGGCCGAGCATGGTCATGGGCCTGTGCGGGCTGGCGCTGAATATTCCGCTGAACTATGTGTTTATCTACGGCCACTTCGGCGTGCCGGCCATGGGCGGCATCGGTTGTGGCTGGGCCACGGCGATCGTGATGTGGGTGATGATGTTCGGCCTCGCCGCCTGGACCCGTTGGGCGCCGGTCTATCAGAGCAGTGAGCTGTTCAAGCGCTTTGACTGGCCGCAGTGGTCGGTGATCAAGCGCGTATTGAGCATTGGCTTGCCGATCGGAATTGCGGTGTTTGCCGAGTCGAGCATCTTCGCGGTGATCGCGCTGCTGATCGGCAGCCTCGGCGCCACGGTGGTGGCCGGGCACCAGATCGCGCTGAACTTCAGCTCGCTGGTGTTCATGATCCCCTACTCCCTGAGCATGGCGGTCACCGTACGCGTGGGCCAGGCCCTGGGCCGTGGCGAACCCCGTGAAGCGCGCTTCGCCGCCGGTGTGGGGATGGGCACGGCGCTGGTTTACGCCTGCCTGTCCTGCAGCCTGATGCTGCTGTTTCGCGAACAGATCGCCACCATTTACACCCAGGACCCGCTGGTGATCCAGGTGGCGGCGATGCTGATTGTGTTTGCGGCGCTGTTTCAGTTCTCGGACGCGATCCAGGTCACGGCCGCCGGTGCGCTGCGCGGTTATCAGGACACGCGGGTGACCATGGTGCTGACGCTGTTTGCGTATTGGGGCGTGGGCTTGCCGGTGGGCTACGCGCTGGGGCTGACCGACTGGCTAGGCCAGGCCGGCGGCCCGAGTGGCTTGTGGCAGGGCCTGATCGTGGGCCTGAGCTGTGCGGCGGCGATGCTGGTGATCCGCCTGGTGCGCAGTGCACGCAAGCGGATTCGCCGGGTTTAAGCGGACTTCTTGCGGATCCAGTACAGGTAAGTGCCGGCCTGTTCCTGCTGGTCCACCAGTTCGTGGTCAAGAAACACGCAGAACTTGGGGATATCGCGGCGGGTCGACGGATCGGTCGCGATCACCTTGAGCAACCCACCGGGCGCCAGGTCGCGGATGTGCTGGTGCAGCATCATCACTGGTTCCGGGCAGTTGAGGCCGGTGGCGTCGAGAACGGCATCGACGGGTAAATCAGGGGTCAGGCTCATGGTTTACTCCTAAACAGGCCGGCATTTTAACGGTAACGCGGGGCGCCAGGTAGTCAGCGGCGCCCTCAAGGTTTTCGCGAGCGAGCTCGCTCCTACAGGAGGCGGTTTACCGGGCCTTTGGCTTCTTCACATCCAGCCGACGCAAATGGCAAGTCACTTCTTCACGGTCGTGGTACAGCTGCTTGCAACCGATCTCCACCCGAATGCCCCGCTCCTTGAAGCCTTCCGCGATCCGGTCGAGCAAGCGCCTGACTTCCGCATAGCGCTGCTTCATTGGCAACTTCAGGTTGACCACCGCCTCGCGGCAATGTCCCTCGCCAATCCAGGTTTCCAGCAAGGCCGCGTTGCGCGCCGGTTTCTCGACGATGTCGCAGACCATCCAGTCCACCGGCTGCCTGGGCGTGTAGACGAAGCCATCGGCCATCAAGTGCTGCACCAGGCCGGTGTCCATCAGGCTCTCGGCCATCGGGCCGTTGTCGATGGCGGTCACCAGCATGCCGCGGTTGACCAGTTGCCAGGTCCAGCCGCCCGGCGCTGCACCGAGGTCGACGCCGGTCATGTCGCTGTGCAGGCGCTCGTCCCACTGATCACGGGGGATAAAGTGGTGCCAGGCCTCTTCCAGCTTCAAGGTCGAGCGGCTTGGCGCGTCCCGGGGGAATTTCAGGCGGGGAATGCCCATCGGCCACATCGCCGAGTTGTTCGACTCGGCCAGGCCCATGAACACTTCGCGACCGCTCTTGAAGGTCAGCAACAGGCGCGGCTTGGCGGCGTCTTCCACCAGCTTGCCGGCAGCCATCAGCGCCTTGCGCAGGTGCCCTTCGAATTTCTTGCAGAAGTTCGACAGTTCCTTGCCATCGTTGGTGTCGACCATTTCCAGCCACAGGCTGCCACACACCGGGAAATCCCGCAGGTGCGCCAGGATGACGCTGATGCGGTCGGTTTCCGGCAAATCGATGAACACCCCACGCGCCCACTGCCTTGGAAAGATCAGCTCGGCAAAGCGTTGGCCGCGCATCAGGCGCTGGGCGCCGTCTTCTTCGGTGCACACAAATTCGGCGCAGGCGCTGCCGGTCTTGGCCTTGGCGTAGCCCGCAACGTTCAGGCGCGCGGCGTGTTCCGCGATCTCGGAACAGACTTCGCCTTCAAAACCCGGGCGGCAGTGCATAAAAAGGGTGTTCATCAACTCTCCTGGATCACGGGCTTGCTATAGCGCAATGCCTGTCATGAAAACGCGCGCATGATAGCCGAGTTCGGAACCTTGGACTTATTGATAGAGTCCAGTAATTAGCCAGCTACTTAAAACAGGGCTAATTTGTAAGCTCTGTTCGTCCCGTCAGGTCCGTAGCCGTGCGGACCATAAGGAGTCATGTAATGTCATCCCTTGATAGCCTGAGAACCCTTAAAACCCTACAGATCGACGACAAGACCTATCACTACTTCAGCTTGCCCGAAGCCGCCAAGAGCCTGGGTGATCTGGACAAGCTGCCAATGTCCCTCAAGGTGCTGCTGGAAAACCTGCTGCGCTGGGAAGACGAAAAAACCGTCACCGGCGCCGACCTCAAGGCCATTGCCGCCTGGCTCAAGGAGCGCCGCTCCGACCGCGAGATCCAATACCGCCCGGCCCGGGTGCTGATGCAAGACTTTACCGGCGTTCCCGCCGTGGTCGACCTCGCCGCCATGCGCGCCGCGGTGGCCAAGGCCGGCGGTGACCCACAGCGCATCAACCCGCTGTCACCGGTAGACCTGGTGATCGACCACTCAGTGATGGTCGACAAGTTCGCCACCACCGGCGCCTTCCAGGAAAACGTCGACATCGAAATGCAGCGCAACGGCGAACGCTACGCCTTCCTGCGCTGGGGCCAGAGCGCCTTCGACAACTTCAGCGTGGTACCGCCAGGCACCGGCATCTGCCACCAGGTCAACCTGGAATACCTCGGCCGCACCGTGTGGACCAAGGATGAAGACGGCCGCACCTACGCCTTCCCCGACACCCTGGTAGGCACCGACTCCCACACCACCATGATCAACGGCCTCGGCGTATTGGGCTGGGGCGTGGGCGGGATTGAAGCGGAAGCCGCGATGCTCGGCCAGCCGGTATCGATGCTGATCCCGGAAGTGATCGGCTTCAAGCTCACCGGCAAGCTGAAAGAAGGCATCACCGCCACCGACCTGGTGCTGACCGTCACCCAGATGCTGCGTAAAAAAGGCGTGGTCGGCAAATTCGTCGAATTCTATGGCGATGGCCTGGCTGACCTGCCCCTGGCCGACCGTGCCACTATCGCCAACATGGCCCCGGAATACGGCGCCACCTGCGGCTTCTTCCCGGTCGATGAGGTGACCCTGGACTACCTGCGCCTGTCGGGCCGTCCTGCAGAAACCGTCAAACTGGTAGAGGCGTACACCAAAGCCCAGGGCCTGTGGCGCAACGCTGGCCAGGAACCGATCTTCACCGACAGCCTGGCCCTGGACATGGGCAGCGTCGAAGCCAGCCTGGCCGGGCCTAAACGCCCGCAGGACCGCGTCTCTCTGCCGAACGTCGGGCAGGCCTTCAGCGACTTCCTCGACCTGCAATTCAAACCGACCAACAAAGAAGAAGGCCGCCTGGAAAGTGAAGGCGGTGGTGGTGTGGCCGTCGGCAATGCCGACCTGATCGGTGAAGCCGATTACGACTTCGAAGGCCAGACCTATCGCCTGAAAAACGGCGCGGTGGTGATCGCGGCGATCACCTCCTGCACCAACACCTCCAACCCGAGCGTGATGATGGCCGCCGGCCTGGTGGCGAAAAAGGCCGTGGAGAAAGGACTGAAGAGCAAGCCATGGGTGAAAACCTCCCTGGCGCCCGGCTCGAAAGTGGTCACCGATTACTATAAAGCGGCGGGCTTGACCCAGTACCTCGACAAGCTGGGCTTCGACCTGGTGGGTTATGGCTGCACCACCTGCATCGGCAACTCCGGGCCGCTGCCCGAGCCGATCGAGAAAGCCATCCAGAAAGCCGACCTGGCCGTGGCCTCGGTACTCTCGGGCAACCGTAACTTCGAAGGCCGGGTGCACCCACTGGTGAAAACCAACTGGCTGGCCTCCCCGCCCCTCGTCGTGGCCTACGCCCTGGCTGGCACCGTGCGCATGGACATCAGCAGCGAACCTTTGGGCACCGGCTCCGACGGAAAACCGGTGTACCTGCGGGACATCTGGCCCAGCAGCAAGGAAATTGCCGACGCCGTCGCGCAAGTCAGCACCCAGATGTTCCACAAGGAATACGCCGAGGTGTTTGCCGGCGACGAACAGTGGCAAGCCATTGAAGTGCCACAGGCCGCTACCTACGTCTGGCAAAAGGATTCCACCTACATCCAGCACCCACCGTTCTTCGATGACATTGGCGGGCCACTGCCGGTGATCGAGGACGTCAAGGGCGCCAACGTGCTGGCACTGCTGGGAGACTCGGTGACCACCGACCACATCTCCCCCGCCGGTAACATCAAGACCGACAGCCCGGCCGGCAAATACCTGCGCGAGCAAGGGGTCGAACCGCGGGACTTCAACTCCTACGGCTCACGTCGCGGTAACCATGAAGTGATGATGCGCGGCACCTTCGCCAACATCCGCATCCGCAACGAAATGCTCGGCGGGGAAGAAGGTGGCAACACGATCTACATCCCTACCGGCGAGAAAATGCCGATCTACGACGCCGCCATGAAGTACCAGGCGTCGGGCACCCCGCTGGTGGTGATCGCCGGCCAGGAATACGGCACCGGCTCAAGCCGCGACTGGGCCGCCAAGGGCACCAACCTGCTGGGCGTCAAGGCGGTGATCGCCGAGAGCTTCGAGCGGATTCACCGCTCCAACCTGGTGGGCATGGGCGTGTTGCCACTGCAGTTCAAGCTGGACCAGAACCGCAAGGCCCTCAAGCTGACCGGCAAGGAGAAAATCGACATCCTGGGGCTGACCCATGCCGAGATCGAACCGCGCATGAACCTGACACTGGTGATCACCCGGGAAGATGGCAGCAGCGAGAAAGTCGAGGTGCTGTGCCGCATCGACACCCTGAATGAAGTCGAGTACTTCAAGGCCGGCGGGATCCTGCACTACGTGTTGCGGCAATTGATTGCCTCGTAACTGACACGCGCGACACAAAACACCGCCTACAAAGGCGGTGTTTTCATTTTTGCGGCGCAAGACGGTCGTTATACTGCCGGCCTCAGATTTGATAGTCACAAGGATTTCCCATGCTCGCGATGCCATGGCTGTACCTGGCGCTTCTTTCCATCGGCTATGTACTTGCCTTGAGCTTCGGGCAACTGGGTTTAATGGCGGGGTTGTCCGTCGCCATGTTGCTGTTGGCCGGGTTTGCCGTGCGCCAACAGCGAAACCCTTGGGTGCGATATTTGGGCCACGGTTTGTTTATCGTGCTCGCGTTGGGGTTGGCAATGCACTGGTTGCCGGGTTTTTACAACGGACGCGGGATCGCGCCGCAGCGCTTTACTGATGATGCCGTGCCGTTCTCGATGTATTTGAACCAGGACAAGCCGCTGATCGGCTTCTGGCTGCTGCTGGCGTGCCCGTGGATTGTGGCGCGGCGCTCCCTGCGCCTGTCGATCTATGCGACGGCGATGGCATTGACCCTTACTGCGATTGCCGCACTGGGTGGCGCTGCGTTGTTGGGCGTCATCAGTTGGGCGCCAAAATGGCCGGAACAGGCGTGGCTCTGGGTGCTGAACAACCTGCTGCTGGTGACTCTGGTGGAGGAAGCGCTGTTTCGCGGCTATATCCAGGGCGGCCTGAGCCGGCGATTCAAGCAATTGCCCTATGGTGAAAACCTCGCGCTGCTGCTGGCAGCACTGCTATTCGGCCTGGTGCACCTGGGCGCGGGCTGGCAGTGGACGCTGTTGGCGACCATCGCCGGCCTGGGCTACGGCCTGGCGTATCGCTTTGGCGGGTTAGGCGCGGCGATCGTTACGCACTTCGGGCTTAACCTGCTGCATTTCGGGTTGTTTACCTATCCGATGCTGGCGGGCTGAGGCTGAGTCGATTGTTGCAAAAATAAGTTAAATAAAACCCCGCGACGGTCGACAACCTGTCAAAGCCTTGCGGATTGAACAATCATGCGTAATAACCAACCCGTTACCCAGCGCGAACGTACCTTCCCCGCTCAGCAACGGTTGATCTCCACCACGGATGCCAAAGGCGTGATCACCTACTGCAACGACGCTTTCGTCGAGATCAGTGGGTTTTCCCATGACGAACTGCTGCGTGCCCCGCACAACCTGGTTCGTCATCCGGATGTTCCGGCGGCAGTGTTCGCACACATGTGGTCCACGCTCAAACAAGGCTTGCCATGGATGGGCATCGTCAAGAACCGCTGCAAGAGCGGTGATCACTATTGGGTCAACGCCTATGTGACACCGGTCTTCGACGGCAACCAGGTGATCGGCTACGAGTCGGTGCGGGTCAAGCCCACCGCCGAGCAGATCCGCCGTGCCGAAGCGCTTTACCAGCGCATCAACCAGGGCAAGCCAGCCATTCCGCGCCGCGACAAGTGGCTGCCGGTGTTGCAGGACTGGCTGCCGTTTATCCTGGTCAGCCAGTTGAGCTTTCTGATTGGCGTCTGGCTCAATTCCCACTGGGGGTTTGCCCTGGCCGCCGCGCTCTCGGTGCCGCTCGGCCTGCTGGGCCTCAGCTGGCAACAGCGCGGGCTCAAGCGTTTGCTGCGCCTGGCCGAGCAGACCACATCCGACCCGTTGATCGCACAGATGTACACCGACAGCCGCGGCGCCCAGGCGCGCCTGGAGATGTCGATCCTCAGCCAGGAAGCGCGCCTGAAGACGTGTCTGACGCGCTTGCAGGACACCGCCGAGCACCTCAACGACCAGGCGGCACAGTCCAACACCCTGGCGCACAACAGCTCCAGCGGTCTTGAGCGCCAGCGGGTGGAGACTGAACAGGTAGCCACGGCCGTCAACCAGATGGCCGCGACGACTCAGGAAGTTGCCAGCCATGTGCAACGCACCGCCGATGCCACTCAGGAAGCCAATCGCCTGACCGGGCGTGGCCGTGATATCGCCGGTGAAACCCGCGAGGCGATTCAGCGCCTGTCGGTTGCCGTCGGCGAAACCGGCGTGACCGTGACCCAACTGGCCAAGGACAGCGACGAGATCGGCGGCGTGGTGGATGTGATCAAGGGCATCGCCGACCAGACCAACCTGCTGGCACTGAACGCGGCCATCGAAGCGGCCCGTGCCGGTGAGATGGGCCGGGGCTTTGCGGTGGTGGCAGACGAAGTGCGTCAATTGGCCCAGCGCACCAGCGAGTCCACCGGGCAGATTCATGCGCTGATCGCCAAGTTGCAGCAGACTGCCAGCGCCGCCGTGCAGACCATGGACGCCGGGCATCGCCAGGCAGAGGAAGGTGTCGCGCGGGTGATGGAAGCGGATCAGGCGCTGATCGGGATCAGCGAAGCAGTGGCGCACATCACCGACATGACGGCGCAGATTGCTGCAGCGACTGAAGAGCAGAGCTCGGTGGCTGAGGAGATCAGCCGCAACATCAGCACCATTGCGCTGCTGGCGGACCAGACATCGGAACAGGCCCTGAACTCGGCACAGTTGAGTGAAGAGCTGACGCATACGGCGAATACCCAGTATTCGCTGGTAGAGCGCTTCAACCGGTAATTGATTCAATTGTGGCGAGGGAGCTCGCTCCCGCTGGGCTGCGTAGCGGCCCCAAAACAGGAGCGCTGCGCACTCCAGCGGGAGCAAGCTCCCTCGCCACAGGTTTCACTCAAGATCCGCGAGAAACCCGGCCACCTTCACCGCCGCAGCCTCCAGATGCTGCTCATGACTAAACCCCGACGCCTTCAACGGCTTCAAATCATGATCCCCCGCCACCAGCCACATCACCTCGATGCCCGGCGACAACACATACCCCTCCACCGCCGCCCGATTGCCCAGTGCATCCCGCTCGCCCTGCACAATCAACGTCGGCGTCTTCAGCCCGGCCAGATGCTCGGTCCGTGGCTTCTCCGGCTTGCCCACCGCATAGAACGGATAACCCAGGCACACCAGCGCATCTGCGCCCAATTCATCCGCCAATAGACTGGCCATCCGCCCGCCCATCGACTTGCCGCCAACCGCCAGTTTCCCAGCGACATGACGTCGCACCTCGGCATACACCTCGCGCCAGCATTCCAGCAATTTCGGGGCCGGATTGGGCGGACGTTTGCCGCCGTCCACACGACGCTGGGCCATGTAGGGAAACTCGAAGCGCAACACGTTCACGCCATGCCCGGCAAGGCGTGCAGCCATGTCATTCATAAAGCCCGAGTCCATCGGCGCACCTGCACCGTGGGCCAGGATCAGCGTCACCGGCGCGCGCGCGATAGACCCTGTCGCGGCATTCCACAACCAGCCGCGTTCCCGCACACACTGCGCCCATTGATCCCCGTCAATACTGGCCTTGTGCTCTTTGCCCATGCTTGCCTCGCTTTTTAGTCTGCCTATAACTCCAGCCCAAGTGCCGCATTTGCTTGGGTTGAACCGTGGATGGGGAACCATGAACACTACTTTAAGTACCGCCTATAACTACAAGGTGGTCCGCCAATTCGCCATTATGACGGTGGTGTGGGGCATCGTCGGCATGGGGCTCGGGGTTTTTCTCGCCGCCCAGTTGGTATGGCCCGAACTCAACTTCAATTTGCCCTGGACCAGTTTCGGCCGCTTGCGCCCGCTGCACACCAACGCGGTGATCTTCGCCTTCGGCGGTTGCGCGCTGTTTGCCAGTTCCTTCTACTCGGTGCAACGCACCTGCCAAACGCAACTGTTTGCGCCAAAGATCGCCCAGTTCTGCTTCTGGGGCTGGCAGTTGGTCATTGTGCTGGCCGCGATCACTTTGCCGCTGGGCTACACCAGCTCCAAGGAATACGCCGAGCTGGAATGGCCGATCGACATCCTGATCACCATCGTCTGGGTGGCCTACGCCATCGTGTTCTTCGGCACGGTGATGAAGCGCAACACCAAGCACATCTACGTCGGTAACTGGTTCTTCGGTGCGTTCATCATCACTGTGGCCATCCTGCATATCGTCAACAACCTGGAAATCCCGGTCAGCCTGACCAAGTCCTACTCGCTGTACGGCGGTGCGACGGATGCCATGGTGCAGTGGTGGTACGGGCATAACGCGGTAGGCTTTTTCCTCACTGCGGGCTTCCTGGGGATGATGTACTACTTCGTGCCAAAACAGGCCGAGCGTCCGGTGTATTCCTATCGCCTGTCCATCGTGCACTTCTGGGCACTGATCACCCTGTACATCTGGGCAGGCCCGCACCACTTGCACTACACCGCGCTGCCGGACTGGGCACAGTCCCTGGGCATGGTGATGTCCCTGGTGCTGCTGGCACCGAGCTGGGGCGGGATGATCAACGGCATGATGACGCTCTCGGGCGCCTGGCATAAGTTGCGCAGCGACCCGATCCTGCGCTTCCTGGTGGTGTCCCTGGCGTTCTACGGCATGTCGACGTTTGAAGGGCCGATGATGGCCATCAAGACGGTCAACGCCCTCTCCCACTACACCGACTGGACCATCGGCCACGTACACGCCGGCGCCCTCGGCTGGGTGGCGATGATTTCCATCGGTGCGCTGTATCACATGATCCCGAAAATCTTCGGTCGCGAGCAGATGTACAGCCTCGGCCTGATCAACGCGCACTTCTGGCTGGCCACCATCGGCACCGTGCTCTACATCGCCTCGATGTGGGTCAACGGCATCGCCCAGGGCCTGATGTGGCGTGCGGTCAACGAAGACGGCACCTTGACCTACTCCTTCGTCGAAACCCTGGTGGCCAGCCACCCGGGCTTCATCGTGCGACTGGTAGGCGGCGCGATCTTCCTCAGCGGCATGTTCCTGATGGCTTACAACACTTGGCGCACCGTGCGTTCGGCACAGCCTGCCGAAGTCGCCAACGCCGCGCAGATGGCCTGAGGAGTCGATGATGAAACACGAAACCATTGAAAAGAACGTCGGCCTGCTGATGCTGCTGATGGTGCTCGCCGTGAGCATCGGCGGCCTGACCCAGATCGTGCCGCTGTTCTTCCAGGACGTGACCAACAAGCCGGTGGAAGGCATGAAGCCCTACACCGCGCTTCAACTGGAAGGCCGTGACATCTACATCCGCGAAGGCTGCGTGCAGTGCCACTCCCAGATGATCCGCCCGTTCCGCGCCGAGACCGAGCGCTACGGCCACTACTCGGTCGCCGGTGAAAGCGTGTGGGATCACCCGTTCCTGTGGGGCTCCAAGCGCACCGGGCCGGACCTGGCCCGCGTCGGCGCGCGCTACTCGGACGACTGGCACCGCGCGCACTTGTACAACCCGCGCAACGTAGTACCGGAATCGAAGATGCCGGCCTACCCATGGATGGTCACCGCCCCGGTCGACAGCAGCCACACCGAGACCAAGCTCAAAGTGATGCGCACCCTGGGCGTGCCGTACACCGACGACGACATCGCCGGCGCCGTGGCCACCCTCAAGGGCAAGACCGAGATGGACGCGCTGGTTTCCTACCTGCAAGTGCTCGGCACTGCCATCAAGAGCAAGAGGTGAGCCATGGGATTTGAATTCGATGCTGGAACCATCCGCGGCCTCGGCACGCTGGTCGTGGCCATCGCCTTCATCGGCCTGTCGCTGTGGGTATTCAATGCCCGGCGCAATTCGGAGTTCGCCGAGGCGTGCCTGCTGCCGTTTGCCGATGAACCGCTACCGCCAACCCCCGACGCTCAAGAAGAGCCTGCAACAAGGAGCAACCGGCCATGACTACCTTCTGGAGTACATGGATCTGTGTACTGACCCTCGGCAGCCTGATCGGCCTGACCTGGCTGTTGATCGGCACCCGCAAGGGCGAGACCAAGGGCAGCGTGGACCAGACCATGGGCCACGCCTTCGACGGGATCGAGGAGTACGACAACCCGCTGCCGCAATGGTGGTTCATGCTGTTCGCCGGCACCCTGGTGTTTGCCGTCGGCTACCTGATCCTCTACCCGGGCCTGGGCAACTGGAAAGGCGTGTTGCCGGGCTATGAAGACGGCTGGACCCAGACCAAGGAATGGGACAAGGAAATGGCCAAGGCCGACGCCAAATTCGGGCCGATCTTCGCCAAATTTGCAGCAATGCCCGTGGAGGAAGTCGCCAAGGACCCGCAAGCGCTGAAAATGGGCGGCCGCCTGTTTGCCTCCAACTGCGCGGTGTGCCACGGCTCGGACGCCAAGGGCGCCTACGGCTTCCCGAACCTGGCAGACAACATCTGGCGCTGGGGCGGTTCGGCGGATGCAATCAAGATGACCATCCTGAATGGCCGTCATGCCGCGATGCCGGCCTGGGGTGAAGTACTGGGTGAAGACGGTGTGAAAAACGTCGCCGCCTATGTGCGCCACGAATTGGCGGGCCTGCCGTTGCCAGCCGACAGCACGGCGGATGTCGCCGCAGGCCAGGTCGCGTTCAGCACCACTTGCGTGGCGTGCCACGGCCCGCAAGGCCATGGCGTGGAAGCCATGGGTGCACCGAACCTGACGCAGCCAAGCGGCTTTATCTACGGCACCAGCCTGGCACAGTTGCAGCAAACCATTCGCCACGGCCGCCAAGGCCAGATGCCTGCGCAGGAAGTGCTGCAAGGCAATGACAAGGTGCACCTGCTGGCCGCCTACGTTTACAGCCTGTCCCACAATGCCGATGGCGCAACGCCTGACAGCCAACCCGAGTAATCCAGCAATACCCAAACGCCGCGCCTGATTCAGGTGCGGCTTTTTTGCGACCCATTGTCGCACCCTTCCGATCGCTGACTTTCCCCTCCTGCCATTCGGGTCTACGCTTGTTTGCACAGTGGACCGGCATTGGCCGGTCGATGGCCGACTTGCACTCGATGGGTTGAAACATTTCTGCTCGATGACAGGCGCAAAGGCTGGTACTTACCGGCTGTCGTGCCACTGACCATTCGTCACCCGGGCCGCTTGTTTACACACACCTAGTTACAAGTACCTTCGACCCCTCTAAAATCCTGTCCAAGTCGTCAGCTTTTAACCCTGAATTTTGTCCTTACGCCAAACATGGAAAGGGCGCAGAATCTGGTTTGGAACGCATTGACGCAGGTCACCTTGCGTTGCAATGGAATCTTGCTTTCTCCATACTTGCGACCGATTTTTACCCTATAAAAAAACCTAAACCGTGGAACCTTAGAATGAGCACAGCAATCAGTCCGACTGCTTATAACTATAAGGTAGTCCGCCAGTTCGCCATCATGACGGTGGTCTGGGGGATCCTTGGCATGGGGCTCGGCGTTTTCATTGCCTCGCAACTGGTTTGGCCAGAGTTGAATTTTGGCCTGCCATGGACGACGTTTGGACGCCTGCGCCCGTTGCACACCAACCTGGTGATTTTCGCCTTCGGCGGATGTGCACTGTTTGCCACTTCTTACTACGTCGTGCAGCGAACCTGCCAAACGCGACTGATTTCCGATGCATTGGCTGCCTTTACCTTCTGGGGCTGGCAAGCGGTCATCGTTGGCGCGATCGTCACCCTGCCGCTGGGCTACACCACCACCAAGGAATACGCCGAGCTGGAATGGCCGATCGCCATTTTGCTGGCCATCGTCTGGGTGACCTACGCAGTGGTGTTCTTCGGCACCATCGTCAAGCGCAAGACCAAGCATATCTACGTCGGCAACTGGTTCTACGGGGCGTTCATCCTGGTGACGGCGATGCTGCACATCGTCAACCACGCGTCCTTGCCGGTGAGCTTCTTCAAGTCCTACTCGGCCTACGCCGGGGCGACCGACGCGATGATCCAGTGGTGGTACGGCCACAACGCCGTAGGCTTCTTCCTCACCACCGGCTTCCTGGGGATGATGTACTACTTCGTGCCGAAACAGGCCGAGCGTCCGATCTACTCCTATCGCCTGTCCATCGTGCACTTCTGGGCACTGATCACCCTGTACATCTGGGCCGGTCCGCACCACTTGCACTACACCGCACTGCCGGACTGGGCCCAGTCCCTGGGCATGGCGATGTCGATCATCCTGCTGGCCCCGAGCTGGGGCGGCATGATCAACGGTATGATGACCCTGTCGGGCGCCTGGCATAAGTTGCGCACCGACCCGATCCTGCGGTTCCTCGTGGTCTCCCTGGCGTTCTACGGCATGTCGACCTTCGAAGGCCCGATGATGGCCATCAAGACCGTCAACTCGCTGTCCCACTACACCGACTGGACCATCGGCCACGTACACGCCGGCGCTCTCGGCTGGGTAGCGATGATCTCCATCGGCGCGCTGTACCACATGATCCCGAAACTGTTCGGCCGTGCGCAGATGCACAGCGTCAGCCTGATCAACACGCACTTCTGGCTGGCCACCATCGGTACCGTGCTCTACATCGCCTCGATGTGGGTCAACGGCATCACCCAGGGCCTGATGTGGCGTGCAATCAACGATGACGGCACCCTCACCTACTCCTTCGTCGAAGGGCTGCAAGCCAGCCATCCGGGTTACATCGTGCGCGCCCTGGGCGGTGCGATCTTTGCCAGCGGCATGCTGTTCATGGCCTACAACGTGTGGCGCACCGTGCGTGCCTCCGACCCTGTAGAAGCCGAAGCCGCTACCAAGATCGCCGTTGTGGGAGCTCACTGATGAAGCATGAAGTAGTCGAGAAGAATATCGGCCTGCTGGCCTTCTTCATGGTCATCGCCGTGAGTATCGGCGGCCTGACCCAGATCGTTCCGCTGTTTTTCCAGGACGTGACCAACAAGCCGGTGGAAGGCATGAAGCCGCGCACCGCCCTTGAACTGGAAGGCCGCGACGTCTACATCGCCAACGGTTGTGTCGGCTGCCACTCGCAGATGATCCGTCCGTTCCGCGCCGAAACCGAACGCTACGGCCACTACTCGGTGGCCGGTGAAAGCGTGTGGGACCACCCGTTCCTGTGGGGTTCCAAGCGTACCGGCCCGGACCTGGCCCGTGTCGGCGGTCGTTACTCCGATGACTGGCAGCGTGCGCACTTGTACAACCCGCGCAACGTGGTGCCCGAGTCGAAAATGCCAGCGTACCCGTTCCTGGTCGAAAACAAACTCGACGGCAAGGACACCGCCAAGAAGATGGAAGTCTTGCGCACCCTGGGCGTGCCTTACACCGACGAAGACATCGCCGGCGCGGCCGCGGCCGTGAAGGGCAAGACCGAAATGGACGCACTGGTGGCCTACTTGCAAGGCCTTGGCACCATCATCAAAAGCAAACGGTGATCTGGATGGATATCGGGATGATTCGAGGCCTGGGCACCGTTGTCGTGATGGTGGCCTTTATCGGCCTGGCCTTGTGGGTGTTCAGCCCCAAGCGCAAGTCGGAGTTTGAAGACGCGACGTTGCTGCCCTTCGCGGATGATCCCGAAGCCATCAAGCACGTCGTAGAAGCGTCTAGGAGTAACAAAGAATGACTACGTTCTGGAGTCTGTACGTCACAGTCCTCAGTCTGGGTACCATTTTCGCCCTGACCTGGCTGCTGCTGTCGACCCGCAAGGGCCAGCGCGCCGAGCAAACCGATGAAACCGTTGGCCACTCGTTCGACGGCATCGAGGAGTACGACAACCCGCTGCCCAAATGGTGGTTCATGCTGTTCGTCGGCACCATCATCTTCGCCCTCGGCTACCTGGCGCTGTACCCCGGCCTGGGCAACTGGAAAGGCCTGCTGCCGGGCTACGCCTACCTCGACAACGACAAGCAAACCCCGTTTGCCAACGGCCAGACCGGCTGGACCGGCGTGCACGAATGGGAAAAGGAAATGGCCAAGTCGGACGCCCGGTTCGGGCCGATCTTCGCCAAATTCGCAGCCATGCCGATTGAAGAAGTGGCCAAGGACCCGCAAGCCTTGAAGATGGGCGGCCGTTTGTTCGCCTCCAACTGCTCGGTGTGCCACGGTTCCGACGCCAAGGGCGCCTACGGTTTCCCCAACCTGACCGACGCCGACTGGCGCTGGGGCGGTGAGCCGGCGACCATCAAGGAAACCATCATGAAAGGCCGCCACGCGGTGATGCCGGCCTGGGCCGAAGTCATTGGCGAGCAAGGCGTGGCCGACGTGGCCGGGTTTGTGGTGACCAACCTCGACGGGCGCAAACTGCCGGAAGGTGCCAAGGCGGACGTGGCCAATGGCGAGAAACTGTTCGCCGCCAACTGCGTGGCCTGCCACGGTCCGCAGGGCAAGGGTACGCCAGCGATGGGCGCACCTGACCTGACGCATCCGGGCGCGTTCATCTACGGTTCGAGCTTCGCGCAACTGCAGCAGACCATCCGTTATGGCCGCCAGGGCCAGATGCCTGCGCAGGAGCAGTTGCAGGGGAATGACAAGGTGCACTTGCTGGCGGCGTATGTTTACAGCCTGTCCCATGGGGATAAGGCGGCTGAAGCCGAGTAAGGCAGAAAGGCAATAAAAAACGGCCCCGCCAGTGAAGATTGGCGGGGCCGTTTTTGATTTCAATCCAAAAAATCCGGCGCTACCTAGCAACGTATCTACATTTGAGGTTGATCAAGAAAAACCTCAGTAGTAACGTATCTACATTCGCACCCCATGAGGAGGCTAGCCCCCATGACCATCACCACCATCTCCAGCCGTGAATTCAATCAAGACACAAGCGGTGCCAAAAAAGCCGCCCGCCAGGGCCCGGTTTTTATCACTGATCGGGGCAAGCCTGCCCATGTACTGCTAAGCATTGAGGACTACCAAAAACTGACAGGCCTCAATGCCGACATCGTTGACCTGTTGGTGATGCCAGAAGCGGCCGATATCGAGTTCGAAACCGAACGCGCCGTGATCATTCATCGACCCGTGGACTTCTCTTGATGTATCTACTCGACACCAATGTGATTTCTGAACTGCGCAAACCCCAGGCCGATGCAAACGTGGTCGCCTGGGCCAAAAGTGTCATCGCACCACGGATGTATATTTCAGCCATTACCTTGAAGGAACTGGAAACAGGGGTCCTGCGAATGGAGCGGCGTGATCCCGCTCAGGGGAAGGTTTTGCGCACATGGCTCAAGCGCCAGGTAATGCCGGCGTTTGATGCCCGGATCCTGCCAATTGATGCAGCAGTTGCCCTGCGCTGTGCCAGCTTGCATGTGCCAGACCAAGCAAACGAATGTGACTCGCTGATCGCTGCGACCGCGCTGGTTCATGGGCTGACAGTGGTTACCCGCAACATCAGTGACTTTCAATCCAGCGGTGTCGCGTTGATCAATCCATGGGACGAATGACCGGTAAGGCTGCAAAAACCGTCCATACTTCACAAGTCAATTGATCCAGATCACGTACACCATCAAATGATTTCCCCCAACGCGACCAAAGGTCGCACCCGTTGAAGGGGATCAGGGGCGTATCATTACGCCACTGCAACACCCCTATTTTGACCCCGGTTGGCACGTACTGGCCGAGGCAAATCTCCACCGCCGTGGGATGCAATGATGAGCAACCAAATACCGGTACAGAACGTTACCCCGCCTGCCAAAAACTCGAACAACACCGTCGATCTCTACGCGTCCCGGGAGAAAATCTACACCCGCGCCTTCACCGGTTTGTTTCGCAATTTGCGGATGCTCGGTGGCGCCGGTCTGTTCCTCCTGTACTTCGGTACCGTGTGGCTGAATTGGGGTGGCCATCAGGCCGTTTGGTGGAACCTGCCAGAACGCAAGTTCTTCATTTTTGGCGCGACCTTCTGGCCCCAGGATTTCATCCTGCTGTCGGGCATCCTGATCGTGGCGGCGTTTGGCCTGTTCTTCATCACGGTGTACGCCGGCCGTGTCTGGTGCGGTTACACCTGCCCGCAAAGCGTGTGGACCTGGATTTTCATGTGGTGCGAAAAGGTCACCGAAGGCGACCGCAACCAACGCATCAAGCTGGACAAGGCGCCGATGAGCGCCAACAAGTTCCTGCGCAAGTTCAGCAAACACAGCCTGTGGCTGATCATCGGTTTTGTCACCGGCATGACCTTCGTCGGCTACTTCTCGCCGATCCGTGAACTGGTGTTCGATTTCTTCACCGGCCAGGCCGATGGCTGGTCGTATTTCTGGGTCGGTTTCTTCACCCTCGCCACCTACGGCAACGCCGGCTGGCTGCGGGAGCAAGTGTGTATCTACATGTGCCCGTATGCGCGCTTCCAAAGCGTGATGTTCGACAAGGACACCCTGATTGTTTCCTACGATCCGCGCCGTGGCGAAGCCCGTGGCCCGCGCAAAAAAGGCATCGACTACAAGGCCGAAGGCCTGGGGGATTGCATCGATTGCACGATGTGCGTGCAGGTGTGCCCCACCGGTATCGACATCCGTGACGGCCTGCAAATCGAATGCATCGGCTGCGCCGCCTGCATCGACGCCTGCGACAACATCATGGACAAGATGGAATATCCTCGCGGCCTGATCAGCTACACCACCGAGCACAACCTCTCGGGGCAGAAAACCCATAAGCTGCGCCCGCGCCTGATCGGTTACGCCCTGGTACTGCTGGCGATGATCAGTCTGTTGGTGGCCGCGTTTTTCATGCGTTCGCTGGTGGGTTTCGATGTCAGCAAGGACCGCGTGCTGTACCGCGAAAACGCCGAAGGCCGGATCGAAAACGTCTACAGCCTGAAGATCATGAACAAGGACCAGCGCGACCACACCTACGTGCTCGACGCCGCTGGCCTGCCAGACCTCAAGCTGCAAGGCCGGCGCGAGATCAAGGTGGCTGCCGGGGAAATCTTCAGCATGCCGGTGGAGCTGTCGAGCGCACCCGAGCAACTGCCGTCGAGCACCAACGAGGTGAAATTCATCCTCAGGGACGCTGATGACCAAAGCGTTCACATTGAAGCCAAGAGCCGATTCATCGGCCCACAAGTTCGTTAATAGAGAGCACAACAATGCCCGCAGCTACTGCCGCAAGCCCCTGGTACAAGCACCTCTGGCCCTGGATCATCATTGGGATCCTGGCGTGCTCGGTAACGTTGACCTTGTCCATGGTGACCATCGCGGTGAACAACCCCGACAACCTGGTCAACGACAACTACTACGAGGCCGGCAAAGGCATCAATCGCTCCCTGGACCGCGAGTTGCTGGCCCAGACCCTGCAACTGCGCGCCAAGGTGCATCTGGACGAACTGACCGGCGAGGTCGAGTTGCACCTCACCGGCAACAGCGGGCCCGGCACCCTGGAACTCAACCTGATTTCACCGACCCAGCCGGAGAAGGACCGCAAGATCATCCTGACCCGCAGCGACAGCGAACCCGGCCGCTACATTGGCCAGGTGACCGATAAGGTCGAAGGCCGCCGCTTCGTCGAATTGCTCGGCGTGGAAGGCGACCGGACCTGGCGCATGTTTGAAGAAGAACAGGTCAGCCATGACAAGGACTTGCTGCTGGGCGACGAGCCGCTGCAGGGTGCTGAAGACCTGAAAAAATAGCACCGTACCTGTTCGATCGTTCCCACGCTCTGCGTGGGAATGCAGCCCGTGACGCTCCGCGTCACAAGAGCGGACGCGGAGCGTCCAGCGAGGCGTTCCCACGCAGAGCGTGGGAACGATCATCGGAACTGAGCCATGACCACCCCAACCCCTTGCTACCACTGCGCACTGCCCGTTCCCCTCGGCAGCCGGTTCATTGCCGTGATCCTCGGCGAGCCCCGCGAACTGTGCTGCCCGGGCTGCCAGGCGGTGGCCGAGGCGATTGTCGCCGGTGGCCTGGAAAGCTACTACCAGCACCGCAGCGAAGCCTCGGCCAACCCCGAGGCGCTGCCGGTGCAACTGGTGGACGAGCTGGCGCTGTATGACCGTGCGGATGTGCAAAAACCCTTCGTACGCCACGACGGCGATCTGTCGGAAGCTACCTTGTTGATGGAAGGCATCAGCTGCGCCGCCTGTGGCTGGCTGATCGAAAAACACCTGCGCAGCCTGCCCGCCGTGGCCGAAGCGCGACTGAACCTGTCCAACCATCGCCTGCACGTGCGCTGGGCCGACGGGCAATTGCCGCTGAGCCAACTGCTCGGCGAGTTGCGCCACATCGGCTACGCCGCCCACCCGTACCAAGCCGACCGCGCAGCCGAACAGCTGGCCAGCGAAAACCGCCTGGCCTTGCGCCAATTGGGCGTGGCCGGGCTGCTGTGGTTCCAGGCGATGATGGCGACGATGGCCACGTGGCCGGAATTCAATATCGACCTGAGCCCGGAGCTGCATGTGATCCTGCGCTGGGTCGCGATGTTTCTCACCACACCGATCGTGTTCTACAGCTGCGCGCCGTTCTTCAAGGGCGCGATGCGCGACCTGCGTACCCGCCACCTGACCATGGATGTTTCGGTGTCCCTGGCCATTGGTGGTGCCTACCTGGCCGGAATCTGGACCGCCATCACCGGCACCGGAGAACTGTATTTCGATGCGGTCGGCATGTTTGCCCTGTTCCTGCTCGCCGGGCGTTACCTGGAGCGCCGCGCCCGGGAACGCACGGCGGCGGCCACCGCACAGTTGGTCAACGTGCTGCCGGCCTCGTGCCTGCGCATGAGTGCCGATGGCCAGAGTGAACGCATCCTGCTCAGCGAGCTCGCCTTGGGTGATCGGGTTCTGGTACACCCGGGCGCGGTATTGCCGGCAGACGGCATAATCCTCGACGGCCAGTCGAGCATCGACGAATCCCTGCTGACCGGCGAGTACCTGCCGCAACCACGACAGGTCGGCGATGCAGTCACCGCCGGCACGCTCAATGTGGAAGGCGCGCTGACCGTCGAAGTCCGCGCGTTGGGCCACGACACGCGCCTGTCGGCCATCGTGCGCCTGCTGGAACGGGCCCAGGCGGAAAAACCCCGGCTGGCGGAAATCGCCGACCGCGCCGCTCAATGGTTCCTGCTGTGCTCGTTGATCGCGGCCGCAGTCATCGGGCTGGCGTGGTGGGAGCTGGATTCATCGCGAGCCTTCTGGATTGTCCTGGCGATGCTGGTTGCAACCTGCCCTTGCGCCCTGTCCCTGGCCACGCCCACCGCCCTGACGGCGGCCACCGGCACCCTGCACAAACTCGGCTTGCTGCTGACCCGGGGCCACGTGTTGGAAGGCCTGAACCAGATCGACACGGTGATCTTCGACAAGACCGGCACTCTCACCGAAGGCCGCCTGGCTTTGCGCGCGATTCGTCCGCTGGGCGTGCTGGGCAGCGACGAATGCCTGAGCCTTGCCGCCGCGCTGGAACAACGTTCCGAACACCCGATCGCCCGCGCATTCGGCCGTGCCCCCCTGGCGGCAGATGAAGTGCTCAGCACACCGGGCCTGGGCCTGGAAGGGCGCGTCGGCGAACGCCAGCTGCGCATTGGCCAGCCGGGTTTTGTCTGTGAACTGAGTGGTTGTGCCCTCCCCGACTCGCCAAAGGACGCCGGCCAATGGCTGCTGCTGGGCGACACCCAAGGTGCCCTGGCCTGGTTTGTCCTGGACGACCGCCTGCGCAGTGACGCGCCCGCCTTGCTCGCGGCCTGCAAAGCCCGGGGCTGGCGCACGTTGCTGCTGTCGGGCGACAGCTCGCCGATGGTCGCCAGTGTCGCTGCGGAACTGGGCATCGATGAAGCCCACGGCGGCCTGCGCCCCGACGACAAGCTGCACATGCTGCAACAACTGCACAAGGAAGGTCGCAAGGTGCTGATGCTCGGCGATGGCGTCAACGACGTGCCGGTGCTGGCCGCTGCCGATATCAGCGTGGCCATGGGCTCGGCCACCGACCTGGCCAAGACCAGCGCCGACGCGGTGCTGCTGTCGAACCGCCTCGACGCCCTGGTACAAGCCTTTACCCTGGCCCGGCGCACCCGTCGGGTAATCATTGAAAACCTGCTGTGGGCCGGGCTGTACAATGGCCTGATGTTGCCGTTTGCCGCCCTCGGCTGGGTCACCCCGATCTGGGCGGCGATCGGCATGTCCCTCAGTTCGTTGACCGTGGTGCTCAACGCCCTGCGCCTGACTCGCATGCCGAGCACGCCAGCCGCGAGCCCCGCCCCCGTAACCCGTCCGCTGCCGGCTTGAGCCGCGCGGGCATGGAGTGCAGATGCCAGCTCTTTACGTGATGATCCCGGCGGCACTGTTGATCGTGGCCATCGCCATTTACATCTTCTTCTGGGCGGTGGACAGCGGCCAGTACGACGATTTGGACGGCCCGGCCCACAGCGTGCTGTTCGACGACCAGGACCCGAATCACCTGGCCGCCGTCGATGAAACCAACGGCCCCGAGCAACCGCCCAAGCCCAAAGACCCGCCCCATGCTTGAACTGGCGCCCCTGCTGGTCTCGGCGGTGATCCTCGGCCTGCTGGGCGGCGGCCATTGCCTGGGTATGTGCGGCGGCCTGATGGGCGCGCTGACCCTGGCGATACCCAAGGAGCAACGCAGTCGGCGCTTTCGCCTGCTGCTGGCCTACAACCTGGGACGCATCCTCAGCTACGCCACCGCCGGCCTGTTGATCGGCCTGGCCGGCTGGGCGGTGGCCAACAGCCCGGCCGCGATGTTCATGCGCATCCTCGCCGGCCTGCTGCTGATCTGCATGGGCTTGTACCTGGCCGGCTGGTGGAGCGGACTGACCCGCATCGAAAGCCTCGGGCGCGGCCTGTGGCGCCATATCCAGCCGGTTGCCAACCGTTTGTTGCCGGTGTCCAGCCTGCCCCGGGCCTTGCTGCTGGGCGCGCTCTGGGGCTGGCTGCCGTGCGGCCTGGTCTACAGCACCCTGCTGTGGGCGGCCAGCCAAGGCAATGCGCTGGACAGTGCAGTGCTGATGCTCGCGTTTGGCCTTGGTACCTGGCCGGTGCTGCTGGCCACCGGCCTCGCAGCCGAGCGTGTCACCGCTCTGTTGCGCAAACGCAGCGTGCGCATGACCGGAGGCCTGCTGGTGATTGTGTTTGGCCTGTGGACACTGCCAGGCCCCCATCAGCACTGGCTAATGGGCCATTAAAAGGCCATGTGGCATAGCGCCGCTCCCCGTTGATGCAAATCAAGATGGCCCCTGCACCCAGCCCCTAGACTCGGCCCACTAGCCTATCCGGGGGAACGCCCGCATGCTCGACGCCATTCGTTGGGACGCTGATCTGATTCACCGCTACGACCTGGCGGGGCCGCGCTACACCTCGTACCCCACCGCCGTACAATTCGACAGCCAGGTCGGCACTTTCGACCTGCTCCACGCCCTGCGCGACAGTCGCAAGGCCGCACGGCCCTTGTCGCTGTATGTGCATGTGCCGTTCTGCGCGAATATTTGCTACTACTGCGCCTGCAACAAGGTCATCACCAAGGACCGCGGGCGGGCCCAGGCCTACCTGCAGCGCCTGGAGCAGGAAATCCAGCTGGTGGCCTGTCACCTCGACCCGAAACAGCCGGTGGAGCAACTGCATTTTGGCGGCGGCACCCCGACCTTTCTCAGCCACGACGAACTGCGCCAGGTCATGGGCCGGCTGCGCCAGCACTTCAACCTGCTGGACGATGATTCCGGCGACTACGGGATTGAAATCGACCCGCGGGAAGCCGACTGGGCGACCATGGGCCTGCTGCGTGAGCTGGGTTTCAACCGCGTCAGTATCGGCCTGCAGGACCTGGACCCCGAAGTGCAGCGGGCCGTGAACCGCCTGCAAAGCCTGGAAGAAACCCGGGCGGTGATCGACGCCGCGCGCACCCTGCAGTTTCGTTCGATCAACATCGACCTGATCTACGGCCTGCCCAGGCAGACACCGTTGAATTTCGCCCGCACGGTGCAGGAAGTCATCAGCCTGCAACCCGACCGGCTCTCGGTGTTCAACTATGCGCACCTGCCGGAGCGTTTCATGCCCCAGCGGCGGATCAACACCGACGACCTGCCCTCCCCGGCCGAAAAGCTGCTGATGCTGCAAACCACCATCGAGCAGTTGACCCAGGCCGGCTACCGCTACATCGGCATGGACCACTTCGCCCTGCCGGACGACGAACTGGCCATCGCCCAGGAAGAAGGCACCCTGCAACGCAACTTCCAGGGCTACACCACCCACGGGCATTGCGACTTGATCGGGCTCGGGGTGTCGGCGATCAGCCAGATTGGCGACCTGTACTGCCAGAACAGCAGCGACCTGAATCACTACCAGAACGCCCTCGCCGGCGCGCAACTGGCCACCAGCCGTGGGTTGTTATGCACCACGGATGACCGGCTGCGACGGGAAGTGATTCAGCAGTTGATCTGCAATTTCAGCCTGAATTTCGAGAAGATCGAACAGGCCTTCAACATCGATTTTCGCGGCTATTTCGACGAACTCTGGCCGCAACTGGAAGCGATGACCGAGGACGGGCTGATCGAAGTCGACCCACAGGGCATCCGCGTATTACCGGCGGGACGCCTGCTGGTGCGCTCGGTGTGCATGGTGTTCGATGCCTATCTGGAACACCAGAATCGGCAACGATTTTCGCGGGTGATCTGAACCTGTCCTACTTCGCCAGCAGGGCCATTGCTTCCAGCTGCGACTCAGGAGACTCGTCTTTCAAGGCCTTCGTCAACTGTGACTGGGCCGTCATCAAGCCGGCCTGCAATGACGCGATATCACTCTGCAAGGCAGCCACTCTGGCCTGCCTTGCCTGCGGGGTCTTGGAGGCGTCGGACATGGCAGCAGAAAGCTGAGCCATCTTCTCGGCGAGCTGCTTTCTCATCTCGCGAATCATTTTCAACAGCTGCTTGATGTTGTCTTTCAGGTTGCTGTCGTCAATGTCCTTGTTCGAGTTAGTGCTGGCCTTGGAGGCTTTCAGCCCGGCCCCCGAGATATCCACGACTAGACCTTGGGGCTTGGTGTCAGTGGCTCGATCGGTAGAAGACGATTTGTCTTTATCGTCTGCATCGGTATCTTTTTTCGCATCAGGCACGGTTAGCGAAGAAACAATGGCAGGGTTGGTTGCGCTAATGGAAAGCATGATCTGAGCCTCCGGCTCTTGGAGTGACACCCTTGTATCGACATCGATACAACTTTCTTTATACCGCTGCTGCTTTTTTGTACACGCTGGCCTGATCGCCCCCCAGTGCGTTACCCTTACGTCTTATGTGTGTTTTCCCACAAGGATTTAAGAAATGTCCGAGCCAGTTAAACTGCGCGCTCATAGCCAGGCTCATTGCAAGGATTGCAGCCTGGCCCCCCTCTGCCTGCCACTTTCGTTGAATTTGGAAGACATGGAAGCGCTGGACGAGATCGTTAAACGCGGTCGCCCACTGAAGAAAGGCGAGTTCCTGTTTCGCCAGGGCGACAAGTTTGATTCCGTTTATGCAGTACGTTCGGGTGCGTTGAAAACCTTCAGCCTGAGCGATGGCGGCGAAGAGCAGATCACCGGTTTCCACCTGCCCAGCGAGCTGGTCGGGCTGTCGGGCATGGACACCGAGATTCACCCGGTGTCGGCCCAGGCCCTGGAAACCACCTCGGTGTGTGAAATCCCGTTCGAGCGCCTGGATGAACTGGCCCTGCAGTTGCCACAATTGCGCCGTCAGTTGATGCGCGTGATGAGCCGGGAAATCCGCGACGACCAGCAGATGATGCTGCTGTTGTCGAAGAAAACCGCCGACGAGCGGATCGCCACGTTCCTGGTCAACCTCTCCGCGCGCTTCCGTGCCCGGGGTTTCTCGGCCAACCAGTTTCGCCTGAGCATGTCGCGCAACGAAATCGGCAATTACCTGGGCCTCGCGGTGGAAACCGTGTCCCGCGTATTCACCCGCTTCCAGCAGAACGAGTTGATTGCAGCCGAGGGCAAGGAAGTGCACATCCTTGACCCGATCCAGCTCTGCGCTTTGGCTGGCGGTTCGCTCGACGGCTGACCCAGACACCTGTGGCCGCGCCAATCGGCTGGGTCGCAGGTATACTTCGAGTCCGTTTTCCGCCCCAGGACTCCTCGACGATGGTCTTCGATTCGTTCGACATCAAATCCCTGATTCGCCCAGTCATCGACTTCCCCAAGCCTGGGGTGATCTTTCGCGACATCACGCCGCTGTTCCAGTCGCCCAAGGCCTTGCGCCTGGTGGCCGACACCTTCGTTCATCGCTACGTCGAGGCCGAGTTCACGCACATTGGCGCGATGGACGCCCGGGGCTTTTTGATCGGTTCGATCATTGCCTACCAGTTGAACAAACCGCTGATCCTGTTCCGCAAGCAAGGCAAACTGCCGGCTGACGTGCTGGCCGAGGGTTATCAGACCGAGTACGGCGAAGCCTTCCTGGAAGTGCACGCCGACAGCCTGTGCGAAGGTGATTCGGTGCTGATGTTCGATGACCTGATTGCCACAGGCGGCACGCTGATCGCAGCGGCCAACCTGGCACGGCGCATGGGCGCACGGATTTTCGAAGCGGCAGCGATCATTGACCTGCCGGAGCTCGGTGGGTCCCAGCGTCTGGAAGACATGGGCATTCCTACGTTCTGCCTGACGCAGTTTGCGCTGACGGACCGTTGATCCGGGTTACAAGCCCATCTGCTTGCTGATGATTTCGTTCATCACTTCCCGAGTCCCGCCACCGATGGACAGGATGCGGTTGTCGCGATACAGCCGCTCCACCAGGTTGCCGCGCATGTAACCCTGGCCGCCGAGGATCTGCACCGCGTCGAAGGTCACGCGGTCGGCGGTATCGGTGGCGAGGTTCTTGGCCATGGAAATCTCCTTGATCACACTTTTGCCTGCGGCCATCTTGGCGGCCTGGCGGTAGGTGAACTCCCGGGAAACTTCCACCGCCGTGGCCATTTCCGCCAGGCGATGCTTGAGCACCTGGAACTTGCCGATAGGCTTACCAAACGCTTCGCGCCGGGCCGCCCACTCCAGGCTTTCCTCCAGGGCCATCTGCGCCGTCATGTTGGCCATCAAGGCCAGGGCCAGCCGCTCGCTCTGGAAGTTACCCATGATGCAGGCGAAGCCCATGTTCTCGGCACCGATCAGATTGCCTACGGGTACGCGGCAATCATCGAAGAACAATTCGGCAGTGTCCGACGCCCACCAGCCCATTTTCTTCAGCGGTGTACCGGTGGTGAATCCGGGGGTGTCCTTTTCGATCAACAACAGGCTGATACCGGCAAACCCCGGCCCACCGGTGCGCACTGCCACGGTGTAGAAGTCGGCGCGCTGGCCGCTGGTGATAAAGGTTTTGCTGCCGCTGACCCGGTAATGGTCGCCGTCGCGCACAGCGCGGGTTTGCAGGTTGGCGACATCGGAGCCGCCGCCGGGCTCGGTGACGGCCAGGGCGCAGATCTTCTCGCCGCACAAGACCTGCGGTGCGACACGATCACGTACTTCAGGCCGGGCCCATTTGACGATGGGTGGCAAGCCGATATCCAGTGAACCCAAGCCCGCTACCACGCCGCCGGAGCCACAGCGCATCAGCTCTTCGCTGGCCGCGACCTTGGCGAACAGGTCACCTTCGTGGCTGCCGCCCAGGGCTTCGGGGTAACCGATGCCGAGGATCCCCGCCGCGCCAGCCTTGAGGTACAGCTCCCGGGGGAAGCTCTCGGCTTCTTCCCACTGCTCGATACCCGGCAACATCTCGCGCTCGACGAAACGTCGCACGCTGTCACGGACCAATTGGTGGCTGGGGTCGAAGTATTCCTGATAGGCAGACATCGGCAAGCTCCACGGGAAGGTGGAGCGAACTTACCAAGCGCTTGCTTGGTTATCAAGCAAGAAGAAAGACTCCTGAACGCCACAAAACAAATGTGGGAGCGGGCTTGCTCGCGAATGCGCTAGTTCAGTCGATACATCTGTTGACTGATACACCGCTTTCGCGAGCAAGCCCGCTCCCACATTTTTGTCCTGCGGTGTTTGTTACAGGGCGATCGGCTTACGCCCGGCAAATGAATGCGCCAAGGTCCCGCCATCCACCAGTTCCAACTCGCCACCCAGCGGTACGCCGTGGGCGATACGCGAAGTGATCAGGCCTTTGTTGGTCAGCAACTGCGCGATGTAATGGGCTGTCGCTTCGCCTTCCACCGTTGGGTTGGTGGCGAGGATCACCTCGACAAAGGTGCCCTGCTCTTCGATCCGTGTCACTAACTGCGGAATACCAATGGCCTCCGGCCCCAGCCCGTCCAGTGGCGACAGATGGCCCTTGAGCACAAAGTAACGCCCGCGGTAACCGGTCTGCTCCACCGCGTATACGTCCATCGGCCCTTCGACCACGCACAGCAGCGTGTCGTCGCGGCGCGGGTCGGCGCATTGCGGGCAGAGTTCTTCCTCGGTCAGGGTGCGGCACTGGCGGCAATGGCCTACGCCTTCCATGGCCTGGCTCAAGGCCTGGGCCAGTCGGGAGCCGCCGCTGCGATCACGCTCCAGCAGTTGCAGCGCCATGCGCTGGGCGGTTTTCTGGCCCACGCCCGGCAAAGTACGCAGGGCGTCGATCAGTTGACGAATCAGGGGGCTGAAGCTCATGGGGAAAGGTCCGACAAAACAACGAGACGCGGTTTATACCCGCGCCCCGGATTAGCGTCAAATGCTCAATCTTGTGCGACGCGCACCACCAACTTGCCGAAGTTACGTCCCTCCAGCAAGCCGATAAAGGCTTCAGGCGCCTGCTCCAGACCTTCCACCACGTCCTCGCGGAACTTGATCTTGCCGTCCCGCACCCACGGCGCCATGGCACTGAGGAACTCCGGCTGGCGATCGCCGTAGTCATCAAACACGATAAAGCCCTGGATCCGCACACGCTTGGTCAGCAACGTGCGCTGCAGCGCAGGCAGTCGGTCAGGGCCGCTGGGGGCTTCGTGGGCGTTGTAGCCGGCGATCAGGCCGCACAACGGAATGCGCGCCTTGGCATTCAGCAGCGGCACCACCGCGTCGAACACCTTGCCGCCGACATTTTCAAAGTAGATGTCGATGCCTTTGGGACAAGCCTGGGCCAGCTCCTCGGCAAAGTTGTCGCCCTTGTGATCGATGCACGCATCAAAGCCCAGCTCATCCACCACATAACGGCACTTGTCGGCGCCACCGGCCACGCCGACCACCCGCAGGCCCTTGATCTTCGCCACCTGGCCGACCACCGAGCCCACCGCACCGGAAGCCGCCGCCACCACCAGGGTTTCCCCGGACTTGGGTTGGCCGATGTCCGTGAGACCCATGTAGGCGGTCATGCCGGGCATCCCCAGCACACCCAAGGCCATGGACGGACTGGCCAGGCCCTTGGGCACCGGAATCAGGTTGCGGCCATCGGAGATGCTGTGGCTCTGCCAGCCGGTGGAGCCGACCACCAGGTCACCCACTTCAAACTTGGGATTGCGGGATTGCTCGATACGGCTGACAGCGCCACCGGTCATCACCTCGTCGATTTCTACGGGTGCGGCGTAGGACGGTGCATCACTCATGCGCCCGCGCATGTACGGGTCCAGAGACAGGTAAAGGGTTTTCAGCAGGACCTGGCCGTCGGCCAGTTCCGGCAGCGCGACGCGTTCCAGGCGAAAATTTTCCGGCACCGGTGCGCCGTGAGGGCGTGAGACCAGCACGATGCGCTGGTTGAGGGTCAATGCTTCGGTCATCAGCGAGGCTCCTTCTATCGGTGATTGAATTCAACGGTATAGGGTGCAGACAGCATTCAAGCGTTACGCGTTCGATCAGCTTACCCCCAAAAAAAATGCCAGGCACGGGGCCTGGCATTTTCAGTCGCGGGCTTGCCGGTCAGAACGGCAGCTTCATCCCCGGTGGCAGTTGCATGCCAGCGGTCACACCGGACATTTTGTCCTGGCTGTTGGCTTCGATCTTGCGCACGGCGTCGTTGACGGCCGCGGCGAACAGCGCCTCAAGCATTTCCAGGTCATCTTCGCCAACACCCGGCAATACGCTTGGGTCGATGCTCACGCGCTTGATGTCGTGACGACCGGTCATCACGACGCTGACCATATCGCCACCGGCTTTACCGGTGACTTCGGCGTTGGCCAGTTCTTCCTGCATCTTGGCCATCTTTTCCTGCATCTGCTGCGCCTGCTTCATCAGGCCGGCCATGCCACCTTTCATCATGGGAATCACCTCAAAAGTACGTGGATCAATTATTGGCCCCGGCTTACGACGCTTGGGGAACCGGGGCTTCTACAGGTTCAATAGTATCGTGACGCACCACCGCGCCAAACTGCTCCATCATCTGCTGGATGAGCGGATCACCGTGGATCGACTCTTCAGCCTCGCGCTGGCGGTTGACCCGGCGACGGGAAGCGGCCTGGGCCGGGGTTTCCTGCTCGGGCTTGATCAGCTCGATGCTGATGGTCAGCGTGCGTCCGTGGAACTGGTTCAGGGCATCGTTGAGCCGACGCTGCTGGGTCGCGTTGAACAGGGCGCTGTGGGCCGGGTCCAGGTGCAGCAACCAATGGTCGCCATCCACGGCAATCAGCGTGCAGTTGGCGGCGATGCTGCCGGTCATGCCGGAAATCGGCAGTTTCGGGAACAGTTCCAGCCATTGCAACGCCAGGCCGGTGGCCGGCATCGCAGCGGGTTCAGGTTCGGGCTCCGGGGCGGGCTCGGCGGTGTGCTCGCTGGCCAGGTCGTCCAGGTAGCTGTAGGCCGAGTCCATGTCCGGCTCGATGTAGTCTTCGTCCAGCGGCGGCTCGTCGTCGAGGTCGGTGCCAGGGGTAGCGGCGTCCACTTGAGCGACGGTCGGCTCCGGCACCGGGGCCGACACCCACTCGGGAGCGTCCGGCACCACGCTGTCCGGGGTTGGCGACGGCATCGGCGTCAGTTCGGGTTGCTCGGCGGCGGTTTCCAGTACCGGCTCGACGGCAGGCTGCAGCTCGACTTCGGCTTCTACCGGGTCGTTCCACGGCAAGTCGACTTCTGGCACAGGCGCCGGCTCAACCACCGGTTCAGGCACGACCACAGGCGCTACGGGCTCGGCAACTACCGGGGCCGGTACCGGCGCAGGCGGCGAAACCACTGGCGCGACAACAGCCGGGCCAGCCACTGGTTTGGCGGAATCAACTGTGGCCTGGCTGATCCCCACTGGCTTTAGCGGCTGTCTCGGCGCATCCGCCGTGTCGGCGGGCCTGAAGGCCAGCATCCGCAGCAGGACCATTTCGAAGCCGCCGCGCGGGTCAGGTGCCAACGGCAAGTCACGTCGGCCAATCAGGCCCATCTGGTAGTAGAACTGCACATCTTCGGCCGGCAGCGCCTGGGCCAGGGCCAGCACGCGGTCGCGGTCGCCATGGCCGTTGTCGACACCTTCAGGCAAGGCCTGGGCGATGGCGACGCGGTGCAGCACGTTGAGAATTTCCGAGAGCACGCCATTCCAGTCCGGGCCTTGCTCGGACAGATGGCGCACGGCTTCGAGCAACGCCTTGGCGTCGCCCTCGATCAGCGCGTGCAGCACGTCGAACACCTGGCCGTGGTCCAGGGTGCCAAGCATCGCCCGCACATCGGCCGCCATGACTTTGCCTTCACCAAAGGCGATGGCCTGGTCGGTGAGGCTCATGGCGTCGCGCATCGAGCCGTCGGCGGCACGCCCCAACAGCCACAAGGCGTCGTCTTCGAACGGCACGTTCTCGACGCCCAGCACGTGGGTCAAATGCTCGACCACCCGCTCCGGGGTCATGTTTTTCAGGGAGAACTGCAGGCACCGCGACAAAATCGTTGCAGGAAGTTTCTGCGGGTCGGTGGTGGCCAGGATGAATTTGACGTAGGGCGGCGGCTCTTCCAGGGTTTTCAACAGCGCGTTGAACGAGTGGCTGGAGAGCATGTGCACTTCGTCGATCAGGTAGACCTTGAAGCGGCCGCGGCTCGGCGCGTACTGCACGTTGTCGAGCAGCTCGCGGGTGTCTTCGACCTTGGTGCGGCTGGCCGCGTCGATCTCGATCAGGTCGACAAAGCGCCCTTCGTCGATTTCCCGGCACACCGAGCAGGTACCGCAGGGCGTCGAGGTGATGCCGGTTTCACAGTTCAGGCACTTGGCGATGATACGGGCAATGGTGGTCTTGCCCACACCGCGGGTACCGGTGAACAGGTAGGCGTGGTGCAGCCGCTGGCTGTCCAAGGCATTGATCAGAGCCTTGAGCACATGGGTCTGGCCGACCATTTCGCGGAACGAGCGCGGACGCCATTTACGTGCAAGAACCTGATAACTCATCGAAAACCGTCGCAACTGGGAAGCGGAAGCGGGTAATGCTAGCGGAGCAAGGGGGAAATTGCATCCGGCACGCTCGTCTAATCTGACTAAGCTGGTCTAACCAAGCCTTTAAATGGCTGAAGCCGGAGCGTTTATGCGCGCAGTCCTGGGCGCCTTGTGGATGATTGCCACGGTCAGCCTGGCGGCCCCCGCACCTCTGCGTTTCTCCATTTCCGACAGCTGGACCATGCCCATGGTGCAACTCGACCAGGGCCAGCCGACCCAGGGCATTTTGTATGACGTGATGTTGAGCCTGGCCACCCAGGTCGGGCGCCCCGCGAAATTCGTGGTGCTGCCCCGTGCGCGCATCGACACCGCCATGGAGCGCGGGGACGTTGATGTGCGCTGCTACGTGACGCCGGCGTGGCTGAACAACCTGTCGGGCGACTACACCTGGAGCCTCCCGCTGATGGTGCAACGCAATGTGCTGGTCGCCGCGCAGGTGCCACCGCTGTCAGTGCGCCTGGACAGTCTGGCATCGCAACACATCGGCACGGTGCTCGGCTATAGCTACCCGACCCTGGAACCACGCTTCGCCAGGGGCCAGCTCAGCCGCGAGGACAGCCGCAGTGAGGAGCAGGTGTTGCAGAAGCTCGCGGCCGGGCGATTCAATTATGCGGTGAGCAATGAATGGATCCTCGACCGCTTTAACCAGCAATTACCGCCCACACAGCGCCTGCACACAGTGGCCGTGATCGAAGAACAAAGCCTGGGCTGTTACGTGCGCAACGACCCGCAGGTGCCCGGGCAACAGATCCTGCGCACGTTGCTGCGGATGAAAATGTCCGGCGAGATCGATGAAATCATCCGGCTGTACACCGGGAACAGCGCCCCGGCCCCTTAAGATCACCTGATCGACCTTGTGGCGAGGGAGCTTGCTCCCGCTGGAGTGCGCAGCGCTCCCAAAGATCTTGGGGCCGCTACGCAGCCCAGCGGGAGCAAGCTCCCTCGCCACAGCAAGCTCCCTCGCCACAGTAAACATCACTCGAGCTTTTGCCACTGCAGCGGCGGCGCAAACCCTTCAACCCAACCCGGCACCTCCACCGCCGGCATCGGCCGGGCGATGAAATAGCCCTGGGCCACTTCGCAACCCATGCGCATCAATAGCTGCCCGTGCTCCAGGGTCTCCAGGCCCTCGGCGATCACTTCGCGGCCAAACGCCCGGGCGAGGCCGATCACGGCCTTGGTCAGCGCCAGGTCGTCCTTGTCGTGCAGGATGTCGCGCACGAACGACTTGTCGATCTTGATGGTCTGGGTCGGCAGCCGCTTGAGGTAGCTGAGGGACGAATAGCCGGTGCCAAAATCATCCAGGGAAAACTGCACACCCAGGGCCTGGCAGGCTTCCAGGTGCTGGGTGACGCGCTGGATATTGTCGATGGCCACCGACTCGGCTATCTCCAGGTCCAGCCGGTGCGGCTCCACCTGCGGATAGTGCGCCAGCAAGTCTTGCAGCCGCTCGACAAAATCCTCGCGCTGGAAATGCCGCGCCGCGATATTCACGCTCACCGACCACCAGTGCCCATGTACCTGCCACTGGTGCATCTGCCCCAACACCTGGTCAATCACCCATTCGCCGATGTCGACAATCAGGTCGGTCTGCTCGATCAGCGGCAGGAAATCCCCCGGCGTCACCAGGCCACGCTCGGGGTGCTGCCAGCGCAATAGCGCTTCAAACCCCACCACCGTGCCGCAGCGCAAGTTGACCTTGGGCTGGTAGTGCAGGCACAACTGCCCCGCCGCCAGGGCCTGGCGAATCTGCTCCACCGTCTGGTGGCTGGCTTTGACCTCTTGCTCCAGGGACACATCAAACAACTGGTAACGGTTGCGCCCGCTCTGCTTGGCCACGTACATCGCCTGGTCGGCGTGACGCAGCAAGGTGTCGGCGTCTTCGTCATCCAGGGGAAACAGCGTGACGCCGATGCTGGCGAACACGTTCAGCTCGGCACCCTGGATCGAGTACGGCTCGGAAATCGCCTTGAGGATGCGCAGCAAGGCACCGTTGAGCTCATCGATATCACGCACGTAACGCAGGATCAGCACAAACTCATCACCGGCGAGCCGCGCGACCACGTCCTCGCCGCGAATAATCTCCCGCAGCCGCGTAGCCACCTCCACCAACAGCAAATCGCCGCAGGCATGCCCATACCCGTCGTTGACCGCCTTGAAGCCGTCCAGGTCGAGCATGCACAGCGCCAGCGGGATGTCTTCGTTACGGGAGAATTCCAGGGACTGGTTAAGCAACTCGGACAGGTAGGCACGGTTCGGCAAGCCGGTCAGCACGTCGTGGCCGACCCGCCATTGCAGGGTGTGCAGCAGTTGACGCTTTTCGCTGACATCAAAGCGGATCGACACGTACTTCTGCACGCGGCCGGTCTGCTCATCGAGCAGCGGCACCATGGTGCTGTCGACCCAATACAATGTCCCATCCTTGGCCCGGTTGCAGATTTCCCCACGCCACACCCGGCCTTCGCTGATGGCCTGCCACATGCCCTGGAAAAACGCCGCAGGGTGCAGCCCGGAACTGAGGATCCGGTGGTTTTGCCCCAGCAACTCGTCACGCCCGTAACCGGACATGCCGCAGAACTGGTCATTGACGTAAGTGATGCAGCCCGCCAGGTCAGTCTCGGAGAAAATGGCGGCTGCATCCACGGCCCTGCGGTATTTCTCGTCCATGAGTCAGGCTCACTGTGGCTAGCGGTTGAACCGCTCGACCAGGGCGCGCAACCCGGAAGAGATGCTTTCGAGTTCCCGGCCACGGGTGACTGCAGCGTTGGCATTGCCCGCTGTCTTTTGCACCGTGGCGGCGACGTTATTGATCTGGTGTGACACTTCCTCGGCGACGTGGGATTGTTCCTGTGAGGCAGCAGCCATTTGCTGACTCATGTCGGTAATACGTTCCACCGCGTGGCGAATGCCTTGCAGCGCCTGCTGCGCCTCAAGCACGTGCTGCACGCCCTGCTCGGCTTCGTGAATGCCCAGGCTTGCGATCTCGACCGCCTCATCGGCACCGGCCCGCAGGTTCTGGATGATGCCCTGGATCTGCTGGGTCGACTCCCGCGTCTTGCCCGCCAGTGCACGCACCTCATCGGCCACCACCGCAAAGCCGCGGCCTTGCTCGCCGGCGCGGGCCGCTTCAATGGCCGCGTTGAGCGCCAGCAGGTTGGTCTGGTCGGCGATCGCCTGGATCATGCTCGCAGCCACCTGGATCTGCTGGGTCTGCCCGGCCAGGTTGCCTACGGCCTGGTTGATCTGGGTGACGGTGCCGGCCAGCAACTGGATCGCCTCGCGGGAAGTACCGGCCACCTGGCTGCCCTGTTCGGCGAGGGTGTTGGCGGTGTGGGCTTCGCTGGCGGTTTGTTGCACATGCACCGCCACTTCGGCGATGGACGCGGCCATTTCGGTCATGGCGGCGGCAGTCATGTCGGTCTCGGCACGCTGTTCCAGCAGCGCCGATTCGGTGGTACTGGACAGCACGCTGGAATGGGCGGCCGCTTCGGCCATCTGGTTGGCCAGGTCGCTGAGGCGCGTAAGCGCAGTCTTAAGTCGTGCCTCTTCGCTGATCAGGATCATTTCCAACTGCGCGGTCGGGCCCAGGGCGTCGCTGTAGGTCATGGCGCTGATGGGGTCGGAAAAGGTATTGGGCGTGTTCTGCACAATCCGCTTGAGCTGCAGTCCCAAGCGTTGATGCCCCCAGACGCCTACGCCGAGAAACAAACCGGCAGTCAACGCCTGAGCCCACACACCTGGAGCCCATTGGAAGGCGGCGAGGCTGGCCACGGCGGCCACCAATGGCAAGGCCATGGCCCGGGCCACCGATGCCAGGCGCCGGGCGGGCGAGACCGCCGCACCACCGGCCTGCAAACGTGCGTACAGCGCCTCTGCGCGCCGCACCTGTTCGCGGGTGGGCTTGACCCGCACCGACTCGTAGCCGGTCAGGCGCCCGTCTTCGAGAATCGGCGTCACATAGGCGCTGACCCAATAATAGTTGCCGTTCTTGCAGCGGTTCTTCACCACGCCCATCCAGCTCTGCCCGGCCTTGAGGTAGCTCCACATCAGCTGGAACACGGCGGGCGGCATGTCGGGGTGGCGCACCAGGTTGTGGGTGCTGCCGATCAGCTCGGCCTGGGTAAAGCCGCTCATGGCGGCAAACTCGGCGTTGCAGTAGGTAATGTGGCTGTTGACGTCAGTCGCGGAAATTAGCCGTTGCTGCTCCCCAAAAGTCTGTTCAACAGCAGTGACCGGCAAATTGAGACGCACGTTAAAGCTCCATGGACAGCATTCGATCGCTCTCTGGACCACCGGGTAGGCAGGACAGGTGGATTCGTATTTCCAGTCGGGCTGCGCCGTCGATCGGCTGGTTGGCCGCAAAGGTACGCAAACCCACGATTTTGCACAGCAATTCACCATCCATTCAGTGATGATCAACTAGGCTTTAATTCGGGTATCCGGCACGTGAGGCGCAATGATGCGTGGCACTGACGAGCGACATTTCGGTCCCTGCCAAGCGTCCGTTTTAGGAGCACATTTATGAGAGTAAGGAGAAAGCAATGATTTCCTGTTTCATAAACCTGCCTTCTGAAACGAGACCACCAAATACTTGTCCTAGATGCCGATTCTACGAATTACATCACATTTTGCAAGAAAAGGTGATGGTACGTGCGGTTGTCTAATTTTAAGATTTATCGTTAAGTTCTTGATTCTAAATGGGAATTGAGCGATGCACATTTCAAGTTTGGGTCCGGCCATCAGACGTTACCGCAAGGTCGCAGGGCTTACTCAGGCTGAACTAGGTGAAAAAACCGGTTTTGACCCTAAAACCATCAGCCGCTTCGAAACCGGCACCTATACACCCAGCGTCGAGGCTCTGTTCTTGTTCGCAGAGGCGCTGGGAGTGAAGCTGAAAGTCTTTTTCGCAGACCTGGTCGACGAGGAGGAACAGCGCGCTTATCTGTTCGGTGTCATTCATAAAGCCACCCCGAAGGATCTGGGAAAGCTGATCGCAGCGGTAGACCAGGCCTTGTCCAAGCCTTAGAGCTCGTAACACAAGTGCACGCAATAAAAAGAGCAGACAGCGAGACTGTCTGCTCTTTGCTGGATGACTCCTGACATGAACTGACAGGACAGCCCCTTAGACTAGGGACTGAGCCGCGCCATTGCTGCGCCATTCCAGGGAGTCATCATGAATAGCATTGCCCATTACTTTTTGTTGTACGTCGACAGCCCGGCCACCAGTGCCAACCTCTATAGCCGCCTGCTGGACAAGCCGCCCGTGGAACTGGGGCCGACCTTTGCCCTGTTCATCCTCGACAACGGCGTAAAGCTCGGCCTGTGGTCGCGCCACACCGTCGAGCCCGCAGCCCAGGCCACGGTCGGCGGTGGCGAGGTGGGATTCTGCGTGGTGGATGTGGCAACGGTCGATGAACTGCACGCGCGCTGGGCGGACCTGGGGCTGAGCATCATCCAGTCACCGGTCGAGGCGGACTTCGGCTACACCTTTGTCGCCCAGGATCCCGACGGTCACCGTCTGCGGGTGTTCACCGTGAACCCGTAGCGGCTTGCGGCGCCAGCGCCCTTCCAGGCTGATGGCGCCGACACTGGCCAGCACGATCAGGCCACCCAGCACCACGCGCAGCGAAACCTGCTCGCCCAGCAACGTGGCGGCCATCACCATCGCCACGGGTGGCACCAGGTACAACGCCACCGAAGCGCGGCTGACCTCGACATGCCGCAACACATAGGCCCACGCCAGGTAAGCCATGGCGCTGGGGAACACGCCGAGCAACAACACCGCTAAATCGGCTTGCGTGGATGCCTGCGACACCACCGCCGGCAACCCCGGCAAATAGACACACAGCAGCAAGGTGCCCGACCACACCGTGTAGCACACGGTGGTCAGCGGGCTGTAGCGCCGGGAATAGTGTTTCTGAAGGGTGAAGTAGAGGCTCCACGACAGCGCCGCCACCAGGATCATCAAGCCACGGGGGTCGATCTCGCCCAGGCCATGCTCGCCCCAGATCACCACCAGCACCCCGCTCAACCCCAACAGCACGCACCCCCAGCGCCAACCGGTGACGCGCTCCTTCAACCCGAAAAACGCCACCAGCACCGTAAACAGCGGAACCGACTGCGCCAGCACACTGGACGCGGCAGCCGTGACAAATTGCTGGCCGAAGTTGATGGTCAGGTGGTGCAGGAAAATCCCGAAGAACCCCAGCACCAGCAGCCACGGCAAGTCCCGCAGGCGTGGCCGCTCGATCCTCATGACCAATGCCACACCGGCCATCAATACCGAAGCAATCAAGAACCGCCCCAAGGCTAACTGGCCCGGGCTGTAGCTGAGCAAGGCCATATGCACACCAATCGGCGAATACGCCCAACAGAGGATGACGCTGGCAGTGACTAGCGTAAGCTTTACAGGTGACGGGGCATTCATGAACGGCGTCCAGCAGTGGGAATGCCGTCAGTCTTGGCCCCGCCAAGGCGCAGGACAATTAACCGTTTCTGACTTCTGTAATCACTGGAACTGAGCGATGGAACTGGCCCAACTGAAAATGGTGAAAGCCGTGGCGCAAACCGGCAGCGTGGCCCAGGCCGCCCTGCAATTGCACTGCGTGCCGTCCAACATCACCACGCGCATCAAGCAGCTGGAAAGCGAGTTGGGCACCCCGCTGTTCATTCGTGCCGGGCGCGGGTTGGCGATCAGTGCGGCCGGCGAAGTGTTTCTCGACTACTGCGAACGCATCCTGGCGTTGGTGGAAGAGTCCAAGCGCGCCGTCGACAGCAACGCAATTCCCCGCGGCAAACTGCGCATCGGCGCGGTGGAATCCAGCGCCAGTGGCCGGTTGCCGCCGTTGTTGGCCGAATACCATCGACGTTATCCACAAGTGGAGCTGGAACTGGTAACCGGCGCCTGGGCTCAGCTACTCGATGACCTGCAACACCACCGCATCGATGCCGCGCTGGTGGCCGCCGGCGGCAAACGCCCGAAGCTCGAACAAAGCGTGGTCTACAGCGAGCGCCTGGTGCTGATCACCAGCGCTTCCAGCGCGCCGATCGAGGATGCCCGGGACCTGGCCGGCCGCACGTTGCTGGTCTGGCCGCCCGGCTGCCCGTACCGCGCCGCCCTGGAAAACTGGCTCAAGCCCCACGACATCAAGCCGGCCATCGCCAGCTATGCCAGTTGGGGCACGATCATTGGCTGCGTCAGCGCAGGGATTGGCGTGGCGCTGGCGCCGGAAGGCATCCTGGCGCGCTACGAGCAGGCCAACCAATTGACGTCCTATCGTTTTGACGAATTGGCGGCGGTGGACAACCTGCTGTTCTGGCACAAGGACACCCAGCGCCACCTGGCGCGAGATGCATTTGCCGGGCTGCTGCGGGAAACATTCGGCTAACCCGTTGCAACATGTTTCAGCTATCCTGCCGCGAAATTAATTCAAATTGTAAGGGACTACCATGAATTACTTCCGCCTGGTGTTGGCGGCGGCCGCTCTGAGCCTGCCTGTCGCACCCGCTTTTGCCTCCCCCACGCCGGCGCCTGTTGAAGCCACCGCCCCCGCCGAAGCTCCCGAAACCGCCGAGCACTTTCTGGCGTCTCTCAAGCAGAAGACCGGCACGGTCACCCTGCCCGGCGACATTGCGACCCTCAAGCTCAACGATGAGTTCTACTACCTCGACCCCGCAGACACCGAGCGCCTGTTGACCGATGGCTGGGGCAACCCACCGGGCTTCAAGACCCTGGGCATGATCGTGCCGAAAGCCGTCAGCCCATTGTCTGAGCGCGGCTGGGGCGTGATCGTCAGCTACAAGGCCGACGGGCACATTTCGGACGAAGACGCCGCGAAAATCGACTACACCGAACTGCTCAAGCAAATGCAGGAAGAAGACGTCGAAGACAACAAGGCGCGCCAGAAACAGGGTTACGCCGGCCTGCACCTGCTGGGCTGGGCCGAGCCGCCGCACTATGACGACACCACCCACAAGATGTACTGGGCCCGTGAACTGAAGGCCGACGACGCCAAGCAGACCACCCTCAACTACAGCATCCGCGTGCTGGGCCGTGAAGGCGTGCTGGAACTCAACGCCGTCGCCGGGATGTCCGACCTGGCCACCATCAAGCAGGAACTGCCCAAGGTCCTGGCCTTTACCAACTTCACCGATGGCAACCTGTACACCGACTTCAACCCGAAGACCGACAAACTCGCGACCTACGGCCTCGCGGCACTGGTTGCCGGCGGGATCGCCGCCAAGGCCGGGCTGTTCGCCAAGATCGGCATCTTCCTGCTGGCGGCGAAGAAATTCCTGGTAGTCGGCGTCGTGGCGCTGTTCGCCGTCATCCGCAAACTGTTCAACCGCAACAAGGCCTGATTCGCGGGCATAAAAAAGCCGCGGCGTGCCTGGCACACCGCGGCTCACAGAACAGCTTCAGCTTTTCGCAGGGGCCAACCTGGCGTATTGGTCCTGGCTGATCCAGCCTTTGGAAGAGCGGCCCTCGCCATTGATGTACTCCACCTGAGCCCAGCCATCCTTGAACGCCAGCACCGCGACCACATCGTCCTTGACCACGTAGGCATGACTGGCCTTGGCGTCCGGGGTTTTCTGCAGGAAGGCCTTGTCGGCCGAGACAGTGACCAAGCCAATCCACTTTTTGGCAGCCGTCTGGGTCAGGTCCAGGCCGGTGGCAATTTCGGGCATCAACACGCTGACACAGCCGGGGTGTTCACGGCCCTTCTCCACGGTCAGCGTCACACCGTCCGAGGACGCAGCGACGGTTCCCGGATACGCCGCATCCAGCCACGTGGACACCGACGCCTTCGCGCCATCGACCTTGCCCTGCAGGAAGAACGTGCACGTGCGGGTCACGCCCTCGCCCATCTCCTCAGAATAAAAACCTTCCACCTGATGCTCAGGCGTCACGGCCAGCATCAGCCCTTCGTACTTGCCCGAGTGCAACGTGGCGGCAAACACGGGCGTACCCACCACACACACGAAAGAGGCAACCCACAACCGGGACAGGCAATGTTTGAACGGCATTCTATTTTTTCCCTTCAAGTGCTTCGTAGGCTTTTTTGATGCGTTGGTCATAGTCGCCATAATCCTTGCCGTTATAGTTCAGCGCCATGGCGGCGTAATCCTTGTTCTTCATGGCCTTGACCAGTGCCGGGCTCTGGCTGCAAAAACCGAGGAAGGCCTTCAGTTGATGCCCGGCATTAATCTTCATCGCCACCACCAATTCAAACACCGTTTTATAACCGCATGCCGTGAAGTTGGAGCCCATTATCTGAAACATGCCCCAGGAGGCCGACTTCAAGGCCGCTTCCTGATCCAATGCAAAGGCGGTGGCCATGGTTTCCCAGGCCTTGGTCTGGTCCTTGTTATTGGCCTTCCACTGGGGCCCGGCCTTCTTCACGTAGGGGTACGACAACAGCGGGTGGGTCTGATCGTATTTATGGTGGGTGTACTTGCGAAAGTGGTGCCCTTCAAAGGCAATCACCGGCAACTTTGCCGGCCCAAAGCCGGAGCGCCCGCCCGACTCCACCGTGGCGAAGGCCTTGATGATATTGACGGATATGCCGTTACCCAACTGCGTGGCGGCGTTCTGGAAATCCGTGTCCGTCAGCGTCGTCCCGCCGTCGCACGTGGCCTGGAGCATCATCTGCCGGTTGCGCCGCTCGGCCTCGATCATTGCCCGCATGCGGTCCAGGTAATTATTGACGGTCGCCTGGACCATGTCGGAGCTGGTGTTGCCGAACACATTCAGGAAGGTCGGAATGCGCAGGGTCGGGTGCGGCTTGACCGGCACCTTCACCGCCTCTTCGATCAGGCTATTGAAGGTGCGCCCGGTGGGGTCGATAACACCATCCGGGTGAGCGTACTTGAGGTAGCGGAACTGATACTGGCTGATGCACTGCACCAGTTGGCCGTCGCACTTGCCGTTTTCGGCCAGGGGAAAACCCAACTTGGGAATGATCAAGTTGAACAAGTACTGGACGCACTGAACGTCGGCGGGCAAGTTGCGGGCTTTGCCCGGCGCCCCGACGGAAGCGCTGATGAGAGTAGGCAACCCTTGCAGGCTTTTCATTACCGACATCCTTGTTAGTTGGGGTGAATGAGCCATAAAGCGCCATCACTTTAATATCATCCATGGGCCGCCGACATATTTAGAAATATGTCGCTGGCGCAAACTAACAAGGCGAAATTGGGTTGTCCAGAGTGGATTCTTGAAGTTGTGAAAGGGCACTCACAGTCTTTTTTCGATAACGATTGCTATGCGGCGGGTGAGCGCTTTGTCAACGGACGAACAGCAGAAATCGCTTCGCACTTGACGATTGTCAGCGAAGGGTCTCATAAGCGTATTTTTCTGAATCAAGGAGGGTGGCGTTATGGAGGCAACCCCACCAGCCACACCCCGGCACACAATGTTCCCGCTGTGGCTGCTGCCTTCCGGCTCTGACCAGGTTCACGGGTAATCGTTGCGGGGGGACCGATGGGGTCACCATAACGACGCTCGCCTCTCGGCAAGCGGGGCCATTGTACCGATCTCATCGGAAGTTACAACCGTTCGCGCGGGATTAAAAATATGAAGGGCTTCAAGCACTTGCCTATTGGGCCTGAAGCACCTCATCCGCCCTGCCGCCCTCTTGCTGGATCACCAGGTGAATGAAGTGCAGCTTGGCAATCACCGCCGGCGGCAGGACGAACGGATAGAAATCCGGCTGGCCCATGCTGCGGGACAGTTCGTTGAGCATGCCGGCCAGTTCGATCCAGGCATTGACGAATGACAGGAACGCCGCGCCGCCGGGATGTTCAGGGTCATACAGCGTGCTGACGGGAAACGGCTGGTAATCCAGGTCCATTTCGCGCGCGCTCATGCCGAAGCCCAGCGCGGTGTCGACGGCGTCCATCATGTGCAGGTAATGCGCCCAGGTTTCCGCCCAGTCTTCCCAGGGGTGCATGGTGGCGTAGGCGCTGACGCAGGTTTGCTGCCAGTCCGGGCGCGGGCCGTTCTGATAGTGCTGCTCAAGGGCGTCGGCGTAGCTGGCGCGCTCGTCACCGAACAACGTGCGGAATGGCTCCAGCCAGTGGCTGTTGGCGATCAGGCGGTCCCAGTAGTAGTGGCCGACCTCATGGCGAAAATGCCCGAGCAAGGTGCGGTAAGGCTCGCGCATCTGCACACGGATTTTTTCGCGGTGGGCGTCGTCGGCTTCCTTGATGTCGAGGGTGATCAGGCCATTGGCGTGGCCGGTGGTGGGCGCGTTGCCTTCCAGGTCGATGCCGACAAAATCGAAGGCCAGGCCGGTGTCTTCATCGACGGTCTTGGGGATGACCTGCAACCCCAGGCTGATCAGTTGCGCGACCAGACGGCGCTTGGCGGTTTCGACCTTGCGCCAGCGCTCGGGGTTTTCAGGGATCAACAGGTCGGGGATGGTGCGGTTCAGGCTGCAGGCCACGCACAAGGCCTGGCCGCTGTCGGAAGGCACCAGCCAGTTGCAGGCAGCCGGGCTGTCGAGGTTGGCACAGCGACGAAATACGCCAGCTTCAGGGTCGGCGTCCAGCAGCCAGGTGTCGGCGTTCGGGCCGGGCTGCAGGGAGGACAGGCGGCTCTGCGCCGGCTGGTAACCCAGCAGCGCCGAACAGGCCAGGCATTGGCTGTTGCGAAAGAACAGCGACTGCCCACAGCGGCACTGCCAGACCTTGCTGTTGCGCGAGGTCTCGGCCATGAACGGTGCGGCAATGCGCGAACTGAGTTGTTCGAAGAAGCGGTACATGGCGATCTCTCCCTGGGCTGCCCAAGACTAGATCATTTCCTGCCGATGATCGTTCCCACGAATGTAGGAGCCGGCTTGCCGGCGATGGCGATCTTGAAAACGCCATCGCCGGCAAGCCGGCTCCTACAGGATGAGCGTCAGGCAACGGTTATGCCGTGCTGGGCGAGGAACGCCACGAACGCCTCTTCATCCAGCACTTTCAAACCCAACTCACTGGCCTTGGCCAGCTTCGAGCCGGCGCCCGGCCCGGCCACCACGCAATGGGTTTTCGCCGACACCGAGCCCGCCACCTTGGCGCCGAGGCTTTCGAGTTTTTCCTTGGCGACATCACGGCTCATCAGCTCCAGGGAGCCGGTGAGCACCCAGGTGTGACCGGCCTCGGGCAAGCCTTCGACGACCTTCTTCTCGCTCTGCCAGTGCATGCCGAAGTCCTTGAGCTGCTGCTCGATGGCCAGCGCACGATTAGCGTTTTCTTCGATGTCGAAGAAATCCCGTACGGCCTTGGCCTGCTTCTCCGGCAACGCCTGGCGCATGTCGAGCCAATCGGCCTTGATCACGCCTTCCAGGGAGCCAAACTTGTCTGCCAGCTTCTGCGCCGCACCCGGGCCTACGGACGGCACGTGCAGCTTGTCGAGCAAGCCACCCAGCGTGGTGCTGGCGGCGAATTCAGCGCTGAGCTCGCCCTGCTCCTGCAATTCCAGGCCGCACTCCTCCCTGGAGATCAAGGCACCGATCACTTCCTGGTTATGGCTGTCTTCAAAGAAGCTGTGAATCTCGTGGGCCACTTCCAGGCCGACGTCCGGCAAGTACGTCAGCACTTCCGGCAAGGCCTGCTGCACCCGCTCCAGGGACGCCAGCGAGCGCGCCAGCACCTTGGCGGTCTCCTCGCCTACATCGGGAATGCCGAGGGCGTAGATAAACCGTGCGAGGGTCGGCGTCTTGCTGTTTTCAATGGCGGTGATCAGCTTCTTGCTGGAAACGTCGGCAAAGCCTTCCAGGTCGATGATCTGCTCGTACTTGAGCTTGTACAGGTCTGCCGGCGAGCCGATCAGTTTCTCGTCCACCAGTTGCTCGATGGTCTTGTCGCCCAGGCCATCAATGTCCATGGCGCGGCGCGACACGAAATGGATGATCGCCTGCTTGAGTTGCGCACCGCAGGCCAGGCGCCCGACGCAGCGATACACCGCGCCTTCGCTGACGGTTTCCTTGCCCTTGCTGCGCTTGACCAGTTGCGTGCGCTCCACGTGGGAACCGCACACCGGGCAGCTCTCGGGGATCTGCACCGCGCGGGCGTTTTCCGGGCGACGCTCGGTGACCACCGACACCACCTGGGGGATCACATCACCGGCACGGCGGATGATCACGGTGTCGCCGATCATCAAGCCCAGGCGCGCCACTTCGTCCATGTTGTGCAGGGTTGCGTTGGACACGGTCACACCGGCGACCTTGACCGGTTTCAAGCGCGCCACCGGCGTTACCGCGCCGGTGCGGCCGACCTGGAATTCAACGTCCAGCAGTTCGGTCAGCTCTTCCATGGCCGGGAATTTGTGAGCGATTGCCCAGCGCGGTTCGCGGGCACGGAAGCCCAGTTCCCGTTGGTAGGCAATGCTGTTGACCTTGAACACCACACCGTCGATTTCATACGGCAAGGCATTCCGGCGCTCACCGATATCGCGGTAGTAGTCGAGGCAATCCTGAATCCCCTTGGCCAGCTTCAGCTCATGGCTGATGGGCATGCCCCACTGCTTCAGCTGTTGCAGATTGCCGATGTGGGTGTCGCTGATATCCGTGGTCACGCCGTAGCAGCAGAATTCCAGCGGACGGCTGGCGGTGATCTTCGAATCCAGCTGGCGCAGGCTGCCCGCCGCCGCATTGCGCGGGTTGGCGAAGGTTTTGCCGCCGACTTCCAGTTGCGTGGCGTTCAGCCGTTCGAAACCGGCCTTGGACATGAACACTTCGCCGCGCACTTCCAGGGTCGCCGGCCAGCCGCTGCCCTGCAGCTTGAGGGGAATATTGCGCACGGTGCGCACGTTGACGCTGATGTCTTCACCGGTGGTGCCATCGCCGCGCGTGGCGCCACGCACCAGTTCACCGTCCTGATACAGCAGGCTGACCGCCAGGCCATCGAGCTTCGGCTCGCAGCTGTATTCCACTGCCGCGCCACCGCCAAACAGGTCGCCTGCCGGCAGGTCCAGGCCTTCGGTCACCCGGCGATCGAATTCCAGCATGGTGCTTTCATCGAAGGCGTTGCCCAGGCTGAGCATCGGGATTTCGTGACGCACCTGAGTGAATGCAGACAATGCCGCACTGCCGACCCGCTGCGTCGGTGAATCACGGGTGACCAGGTCCGGGTGCTCGGCTTCCAGGGCCTTGAGCTCGTGGAACAACCGGTCGTACTCGGCGTCCGGGATGCTCGGTTCGTCGAGGACGTGGTAACGGTAGTTGTGCTGATCCAGTTCAGCGCGCAGTTCGAGGATGCGGGTGTGGGCGGCGGTCATGGGTGTTCTCTCATAAAGCAAAAGAGCAGCCGAAGCTGCTCAATATGTTAGTGCATGGATTCTACAGGCAACGCTTAAGCTTGAACCTCAGCGCTTCTGTGTCAGGGCGCGACGCTCGAACTCGACGATGCGCTGACGGTAATGCTCGATGGTCTGGGCGGTCAGGACGCTGCGTTGATCGTCCTTGAGTTCGCCGTTGAGTTCCTGGGACAGCTTGCGGGCGGCAGCCACCATCACGTCGAACGCTTGTTTCGGGTGACGCGGGCCTGGCAGACCGAGGAAGAAGCTCACCGCCGGGGTGCTGAAATGGTCGATGTCGTCCAGATCGAAGATGCCCGGCTTGACCGCGTTGGCCATGGAGAACAGGACTTCACCGTTGCCGGCCATGCTTTCGTGGCGGTGGAAAATATCCATCTCGCCAAAACGCAGGCCGCTTTCCAGAATATTCTGCAGCAAGGCCGGGCCCTTGAAGCCGGCGGCGTCACGGCAGATCACGCTGATCACCAGCACCTCTTCGGCAGCCGGTTGGTCCTTGACGGATTCTTTATAGGCGCTCTTGGTCGGTGCTTCATCCGGGAAGTCATCGTCACGGCTGCTGAAGCTCGGGCCTTCGTCCAAGTCCAGGTTCAGGTCGCCCTGAGCGGGTTCGCTGGCCGCAGCACGCTTGCCGCGCTTGGGCTCGCGGGCTTCACGCACCGGTGCGCTCATCGACGGCAGGTCGTGCTCGTCCAGTTGCGGCTCTTTATGGTTATCCAGGACACGCGGTGGCCCCAGCAGCTCGGCGCTGCCGTCGTCGTCCGGCAAATTGGACAGGTTGCGGTCCAGGCGGAATTTCAACTTGCCCTTGCCGCCGCGCATCCGGCGCCAGCCATCAAAAAGAATACCGGCAATGACAATAATGCCGATGACGATCAGCCACTCGCGCAGACCGATTTCCATGTAATCCCGTGCCTCTAATAAAAAATGCTGAAAAATAAGGGGTTTAGCACCGTGCAAACCGCTTTAAAACGTGGCGCCAACTCTATGTTCTGAATGACGTTTTGCCCACGCATACGAAAATTTGACATTAAACTAGCACGACCAAAGATAACTTTACACCGTCTGTCAAAATGCCTTGAACAAATATGTCCATTTGCCACTTTTCCCAGACCGGTAAATCACCCTACGTCCTGCTCAAAATCCTCCTTCGAGTGCGACTCAGGATTCCACCAGCGCCATCGCCTCTTCGACATCCACCGCCACCAACCGCGAACAGCCCGGCTCGTGCATCGTCACGCCCATCAACTGATCGGCCATTTCCATGGCGATCTTGTTGTGGGTGATATAGATGAACTGCACCGTCTGGGACATCTCTTTAACCAGTCGGGCATACCGTCCAACGTTAGCGTCATCCAGCGGGGCGTCAACTTCGTCGAGCATGCAGAACGGCGCCGGGTTCAACTTGAAGATCGCAAATACCAGGGCCAATGCCGTCAGTGCCTTCTCGCCACCGGACAACAAATGGATGGTGCTGTTCTTCTTGCCCGGAGGCCGCGCCATGATCGTTACCCCTGTATCGAGTAGATCTTCGCCCGTCAGTTCCAAGTAAGCGCTGCCACCACCGAAAACTTTCGGGAATAACGCCTGTAAACCGCCATTAATCTGATCAAAGGTATCTTTGAAGCGATTACGGGTTTCCTTGTCGATCTTGCGGATCACGTTTTCCAGGGTGTCCAGGGCTTCGACAAGGTCGGCGTTCTGCGCATCCAGATAACGTTTGCGTTCGGACTGCTGCTGGTACTCGTCGATGGCGGCGAGGTTGATTGCGCCGAGGCGTTGAATGCGCGCGGCAATCCGTTCAAGTTCTTCTTCGGCGTCTTTCTCGTTGGCCTCGGCGGTCAGCGTATTGAGCACGCCGTGCAGGTCGTAGCCGTCTTCCAGCAACTGGTCTTGCAGGGTTTTGCGGCGCACCGTCAGGGCTTGCCATTCCATGCGTTGCTGTTCGAGCTGGCCACGGATCAGTTGCGACTGCTGCTCGGCCTGGGTCCGGCGTTTTTCGGCGTCGCGCAGCTCGCGGTCGGCGTCTTCCAGGGCGATTTGTGCAGTCTTGAGTTCTTCGTCGACGGTCATGCGCTTGTCGAGCAACTCTTCGAGCTTCAGGCGCAGCTCTTCCAGCGGGGCTTCGCCCTCCTCCAGGTTGAGGCTCAGTTGCTCGCGCTTTTCGGTCAGGCGTTCGGACTGCATCTCGAGACGCTCAAGGGCCTGGCGCGTGGAGTCGTGTTGCGCACGCAGGGAACCGAGGCGCACGGCCAATTGATGGGCGTGGTCCTTGTGCTGGCGGGCTTCCTGGCGCACCCGGTCGAGGCGCTCGCGCAGGCTGTCGCGCTGGGCCAACAGCAACTCGCGCTGCTCGGTGTCCAGGGCCATGCTGTCGAGGGCTTCCTGCAATTGCAGGCGCGCTTCGCCGACTTGTTCGTGTTCAAGGGCGCGTTGCTCGCCCATCTCCGCCACTTCTTCGTCGAGACGAGTACGGCGCAGGGTCAGTTGCTCGACCTTGGCCTTGCTCGCCGAGAGCTGGGCTTTCAATTCGCCTTGCTGGCGCGCTTCGTCCTGCAACAGGCGGCGCAGGTGTTCACGGCCGGTCTCTTGCTGGCGCTGGGTAGCGCGCAGGGTTTGCAGCTGGTTTTCCAGGGACTCAAGCGTCGCTTCGCGCTCTTCGCGCTCGGCGGTCAGGTTGACGATTTCCTGGCCACGGGCCAGAACACCGCTTTCCGCTTCGCTGGCGCGACGCACCCGCAGGAAGTGCCGGCCAACCCAAAAACCATCGCGGCTGATCAGGCTTTGCCCCGCCGCCAATTGGCCGCGCTGGGCCAGGGCCTGCTCAAGGCTGTCCACCGGTTTGACCTGGCCCAGCCAGGGCGACAGATCAATCGCCGCCTCGACCTTGTCCAGCAGGCTGCCCGGCACACGGGTGCCGTCCGCCGCCGGGCTGAGCAAGCGCAGATCGCCCTGGGCAAACCCCGCCAGGTCAAAGCCGCCAAAATCATCCACCAGCACCGCTTGCAGGTCGGCGCCGAGCACGGTTTCCACCGCCAGCTCCCAACCGGCTTCAACCTTCAGGCCTTCGGCCAGGCGCGGGCGCTCGGCCAGGTGTTGATCGCGCAGCCATTCCGCCGTGCCGGTGCCCGGGTCGAGCGCCGCTTGCTGCAAGGCTTCCAGGGAGGCCAGCCGGCCGTTGAGCCGCTGCAAATCGCCCTGGGCCTGCTGCTGTGCCTGGGTCGCTTGCTGCAGTTGCTGACGCAATTGCTCCAGGCGCTCCACTTGTTGTTCTTCGCTGGCTTCCAGCTCTTCCAGCGTCATTTCGCTTTCGGCCAGTTTCTCGCTCAACTCCAGGATCGCCGCATCTTCCGGGTCGGCGGCGAGCAGCACGCGCTCTTCCACCAAACGCCGCTGACGCTCGGCCAGGCGCTCCATGCTGGTTTCCAGTTGCTGGATGCGCGACTGCTGCACCTCAGCCTGGCGGCGGGGCTCGGCGGATTGCAGGTTGAAAGTGTCCCACTGCTCCTGCCAGCCGTGCATGGTGGTTTCGGATTCTTCCAGGGCCGCAGCGGCTTCTTCAGCGGCAGCGCTGGTGACTTCCTGCTCGGGGGTGAGCATGTCCAGCTCTTCCCCAAGGGTCAGCAGCAAGGTGCGGTCGTGGCCCAGGTGGGATTCGGTTTCCAGGCGCGCACGTTCGGCTTCTTTGAGGTCATCCTGCAATTGGCGCAAACGTTGTTGACCGTGCTGGATGCTCTGCTCGACCCGAGCGATATCGCCGCCCACCGAATAGAAACGCCCCTGCACCAGATTGAAGCGCTCGGACAGGTCATGGTGACCGTCCCGCAGGCGCTCGATACTGGCGTCGGCATTGCGCTGCTCGGCCACCAGGGCCTCAAAGCTGATTTCCTGGGTGCCGATGATCGCTTCGCGCTGGCCCACTTGATCGTTCAGTGCCTGCCAGCGCAGGGCCGACAGTTGCGCCTTGAGCTGGCGCTCTTCGCCCTTGTATTCCTGATACTTCTCGGCGGCCTGGGCCTGGCGGTGCAGGCGCTCCAACTGGCGCTCCAGCTCTTCACGCAGGTCGGTCAGGCGGGCGAGGTTTTCATGGGTACGGCGGATGCGGTTTTCAGTCTCGCGACGGCGCTCCTTGTACTTGGAGATGCCGGCCGCTTCTTCGATAAAGTTACGCAGGTCTTCCGGCTTGGCTTCGATCAGCTTGGAGATCATGCCCTGCTCGATGATCGAGTAGCTGCGCGGGCCCAGGCCGGTGCCGAGGAAAATGTCGGTAATGTCCCGGCGGCGGCACTTGGTGCCGTTGAGGAAGTAGCTGTTCTGGCTGTCGCGGGTGACTTTGCGGCGAATGGAGATTTCCGCATAGGCCGCGTACTCGCCCACCAGGGTGCCGTCGGAATTGTCGAACACCAGTTCGATGCTGGCCTGGCTCACCGGCTTGCGGCTGGTGGAGCCGTTGAAGATGACGTCGGTCATCGACTCGCCACGCAGGTTTTTCGCGGAGCTCTCGCCCATCACCCAGCGTACGGCGTCGATGATGTTCGACTTGCCGCAGCCATTGGGCCCCACCACTGCCGCCATGTTACTGGGGAAGTTCACCGTGGTCGGGTCGACGAAGGATTTGAACCCCGCCAGTTTGATGCACTTGAGCCGCACGCTTAGGCGTCCGCCAACGCAGCGATGACCAGCGAGCAGCTGCGCTCGCCGTAAGCCGAGAGCACCTGGCGAATCTGCGGCAGGTCACGGGCCAGCACGGCGGCGAGCAATTGCTCAAACAGCACCAGGTACTCGCTCATGGACGCCTTGCGTTGATCCAGCGCCAGGTAATAGGCGCGGTTCATCGCCGGCTGCAGGTTCTCGACGGTTTCCTGCAAATACGGATTGTTGGCGAACGGATAGGCGGCGCGCATCACGTTGAAGCTTTCTTCGACGAAGGCGCGGATGTCCTGGCGCTCGAAGCTGGCGATCAGGCGCTGCTGGATCTGCACGAACGGCGCCATGTCGGCCTGGGTCTGCCAGCCGGCGGCGACGGCGTTGCCCAGCAGGATGTACAGCTCGCCCATCAGCGTGCACAGGCTCTGCACCTTGTGGGCAGTCAGCTCGGTGACGTGGGCGCCACGGCGCGGCAGGATCGCGATCAAGTGCCGGCGCTCAAGGATCAGCAAGGCTTCGCGCACGGAGCCACGGCTGACATTGAGCGCCAGTGTGACCTTCTGCTCCTGGATCCGCTCCCCAGGCTTGAGGTCGCCGCGAATGATACGTTCGGCGAGGTGGTGAGCGATTTGCTCGGCAAGACTATCCGGCGCCTTGAACGTCATGTTTTCCCTTCAAAATCGTCTATCGGTACAAGCGCGGCAGTGTAGCGCAAATGCCCGCTGATGGCGCTGGGCCCACAAACCAGAATTTGGCATGAAATAAGCAGCCGTTAAAGTCCAGAAGCCCCCAAAAACGGCGGTTCCAGAGAACTGGACCATAATTAAAGATGTTGAGATCGCATTTTCTTGACCTTTCGGTCAGAAAATCGTTGACCGAAAAGTCAGACATGACTAGATTCGGCGCAAAGCGGTTAACAACAATAATGAGTCTGCGAGGCCTTCCGTGATCCAGTTTTTACTAAACCAGGAGCTCCGTAGCGAGCACGCCCTGGACCCGAACCTGACCGTGCTCAACTATTTGCGTGAGCACCTGGGCAAATCCGGCACCAAGGAAGGCTGCGCCAGCGGCGACTGTGGCGCCTGCACCGTGGTGGTCGGCGAGTTGCACACCGACGATCAGGGCGCGGAGCAGATTCGCTATCGCAGCCTCAACTCGTGCCTGACCTTTGTCTCGTCCCTGCACGGCAAACAACTGATCAGCGTCGAAGACCTCAAGCACCAGGGCCAACTCCACAGCGTGCAACAAGCCATGGTGGAGTGCCACGGTTCGCAATGCGGCTTCTGCACCCCGGGCTTTGTGATGTCACTGTTCGCCCTGCAGAAGAACAGTGATGCACCCGACAGCCAGAAAGCCCACGAAGCCCTGGCCGGCAACCTCTGCCGCTGCACCGGCTATCGCCCGATTCTCGCGGCTGCCGAACAGGCCTGCTGCAACAAACCCCAAGACCAGTTCGACAGCCGCCAGGCCGAGACGATCGCCCGCCTGAAAGCCATCGCCCCGACGCAAACCGGTGAACTGAACAGCGGCGACAAACGTTGCCTGGTGCCGTTGACCGTCGCCGACCTGGCCGACCTTTACGACGCGTACCCACAAGCCCGGCTGTTGGCGGGCGGCACTGACCTGGCGCTGGAAGTCACCCAGTTCCACCGCACGCTGCCGGTGATGATCTACGTCGGCAATATCGAAGAAATGAAGCGCATCGAAAGCTTTGACGACCGCCTGGAGATCGGCGCGGCCACGTCGCTGTCCGATTGCTACACGGCCCTCAATAACGAATACCCGGACTTCGGCGAACTGCTCCACCGCTTCGCCTCGCTGCAGATCCGCAACCAGGGCACCCTGGGCGGCAATATCGGCAACGCCTCGCCCATCGGTGACTCGCCGCCGCTGCTGATCGCCCTCGGTGCGCAGATCGTGCTGTGCAAGGGCAACACCCGCCGCACCCTGGCCCTGGAAGACTACTTCATCGACTACCGTGTCACCGCGCGTCAGGACAGCGAATTCATCGAAAAAATCATCGTGCCCAAAGGCGTGCCGCTGTTCCGTGCCTACAAGGTGTCCAAGCGCCTGGACGATGACATTTCCGCAGTCTGCGCCGCCTTTAACCTGAAGATCGATAACGGCGTTATCCGCGACGCCCGGGTTGCGTTCGGTGGCATGGCCGCCACCCCGAAACGTGCGAAGAATTGCGAAGCGGTGCTGAAAGGTGCCACCTGGAATTCCGCCACCGTGGAAAAAGCCTGCGCTGCGCTGGCCGAAGATTTCACCCCGCTGTCGGACTTCCGTGCGAGCAAGGAATACCGCCTGCTCAGCGCACAGAACCTGCTGCGCAAATACTTCATCGAACTGCAAACGCCGCACATCCAGACTCGGGTGACCGCTTATGTCTAACCATCACGCCGTGGAAAAATCCCAGGCCGAACTCGCCGAACTGTTTGCCAAGGACCTGACCAGCGGAGTCGGTCGCAGCGTCAAGCACGACAGCGCCGCCAAGCACGTCTCGGGCGAGGCGCAGTACATCGATGATCGCCTGGAATTCCCCAACCAGTTGCACCTGTATGCACGCATGTCGGACCGCGCCCACGCGAAGATCATCAGCATCGACACCGCGCCCTGCTACGCCTTCGACGGCGTGCGCATCGTCATCACCCACGAAGACGTACCGGGCCTGAAAGACATCGGCCCGCTGATGCCCGGTGACCCGCTGCTGGCCATCGACACTGTGCAGTTTGTCGGCCAGGTGGTGCTGGCGGTTGCCGCCCGCGACCTGGAAACCGCGCGCAAAGCCGCCATGGCCGCCGTGATCGAATACGAAGACCTGGAGCCGGTGCTGGACGTGGTCGAGGCGTTTCGCAAAAAGCATTTCGTGCTGGACAGCCATACGCACCAACGCGGTGATTCCGCCGGCGCGCTGGCGACCGCAAAAAATCGTATCCAGGGCACCCTGCACATCGGTGGCCAGGAACACTTCTACCTGGAAACCCAAATCTCTTCGGTGATGCCGACCGAGGACGGCGGCATGATCGTCTACTGCTCCACGCAAAACCCTACCGAAGTGCAGAAACTGGTGGCCGAAGTCCTCGACGTGTCCATGAACAAAATCGTCGTCGACATGCGCCGCATGGGCGGTGGTTTTGGCGGCAAGGAAACCCAGGCGGCCAGCCCGGCGTGCCTGTGCGCGGTGGTCGCACGCCTCACCGGCCAGCCAACCAAAATGCGCTTGCCACGGGTCGAAGACATGCTGATGACCGGCAAGCGCCACCCGTTCTACATCGAGTACGACGTGGGCTTCGACGACACCGGCCGCCTGCACGGTATCAATCTGGACCTGGCGGGCAACTGTGGCTGCTCGCCGGACCTGTCGAACTCGATTGTCGACCGTGCCATGTTCCACTCCGACAACTCGTATTACCTGGGCGATGCCACGGTCAACGGTCACCGTTGCAAGACCAACACCGCGTCCAATACGGCTTACCGTGGCTTCGGCGGGCCCCAGGGCATGGTCGCCATCGAGGAAGTGATGGACGCCATTGCGCGCCACCTTGCGCTCGATCCGCTGGCCGTGCGCAAGGCCAACTACTACGGCAAGACCGAGCGCAACGTCACCCACTACTACCAGACCGTCGAGCACAACATGCTCGAAGAGATGACCGCCGAACTCGAACACAGCAGCCAGTATGCCGAGCGCCGCGAAGCGATCCGTCGCTACAACGCCAACAGCCCGATCCTGAAAAAAGGCCTGGCGCTGACCCCGGTGAAATTCGGGATTTCGTTCACCGCCAGCTTCCTCAACCAGGCCGGTGCGCTGATCCACATCTACACCGACGGCAGCATCCACCTGAACCACGGCGGCACCGAGATGGGCCAGGGCTTGAACATCAAGGTCGCGCAAGTGGTGGCCGAGATATTCCAGGTGGAAATCGACCGCGTGCAGATCACCGCCACCAACACCGACAAGGTGCCCAACACCTCGCCGACGGCCGCTTCCAGCGGTGCCGACTTGAACGGCAAGGCCGCGCAGAATGCTGCCGAAACCATCAAGCAACGCCTGGTGGAATTTGCCGCGCGCAAGTATGAAGTCAGCGAGGCCGACGTTGAATTCCACAACGGGCATGTGCGGGTTCGCGATCATATCCTGACGTTTGAGGCGCTGATCCAGCAGGCGTATTTCGCCCAGGTGTCGCTGTCGAGCACCGGTTTCTACAAGACTCCGAAAATCTTCTACGACCGTAGCCAGGCACGCGGTCGGCCGTTCTACTACTTCGCCTTCGGCGCGGCCTGTTGTGAGGTGATCGTCGACACGCTGACCGGCGAATACAAAATGCTGCGCACCGACATCCTGCACGATGTGGGTGCCTCGCTGAACCCGGCCATCGACATCGGCCAGGTCGAAGGCGGCTTCATCCAGGGCATGGGCTGGCTGACCATGGAAGAGCTGGTCTGGAATAACAAGGGCAAGCTGATGACCAACGGCCCGGCCAGCTACAAGATCCCGGCCGTGGCCGACATGCCGCTGGACCTGCGGGTGAAGCTGGTGGAAAACCGCAAGAACCCGGAAGACACGGTGTTCCACTCCAAGGCCGTGGGTGAGCCGCCGTTCATGCTCGGCATCGCCTCGTGGTGTGCGATCAAGGATGCCGTGGCGAGCCTGGGTGACTATCGCCATCAGCCGAAGATTGATGCACCGGCGACCCCGGAGCGGGTGTTGTGGGGCTGTGAGCAGATGCGCCAACTGACCGCCGCAAAAGCTGTGGAAACCGAAACCGAGCTGGCTTCGCTCTAGACCGAGGCGCTGCCTTCGCGGGCAAGCCCGGCTCCCACATTTTGATGTGTGAACCCGATCAAATGTGGGAGCTGGCTTGCCTGCGATAGCGGTCGAACTGACAACAGAGATGCTGAGGTAAACATGAACAACTGGATCAGCGCCCTCGCCGACCTGCAGAACCAGGGTGAACCCTGCGTGCTGGTGACCATCATCGAAGAGCTCGGCTCCACGCCACGCAATGCCGGCTCAAAGATGGTCATCAGTGCCGCCCACACGTTCGACACCATCGGTGGCGGGCACCTGGAATACAAGGCCATGCAGATCGCCCGGGACATGCTCGTGCGCGGCCAGCAGAACACCCACCTGGAGCGCTTCAGCCTCGGCGCCAGCCTGGGCCAGTGCTGCGGCGGCGTGACGGTTTTGTTGTTCGAACCGATGGGCCAGGTGCAGGCGCAGATCGCGGTGTTCGGCGCCGGCCACGTGGGCCGCGCGCTGGTGCCGTTGCTGGCCAGCCTGCCGTGCCGGGTGCGCTGGATCGATTCCAGGGAACAGGAATTCCCGGAACACATCCCTCAGGGCGTGCGTAAAATCGTCAGCGAAGAGCCGGTGGATGAAATCGACAACTTGCCTGTGGGCAGTTACTGCATCGTCATGACCCACAACCACGCCCTGGACCTGGAACTGACCGCCGCCCTGCTCAAGCGCAATGACTTCACCTACTTCGGCCTGATCGGTTCGAAGACCAAGCGCGTCAAGTTCGAACATCGCCTGCGGGATCGCGGTTTCGACACCGCGCAACTGCAACGCATGCATTGCCCGATGGGGCTGACTGAGGTCAAAGGCAAATTGCCTGTGGAAATCGCCATCTCCATCGCCGGCGAAATCATCGCCACCTATAACGCCAACTTCGGCCAGCACACTGCAAGCGCCGAACCCATTGCCAAACTGCTGCCGGTTTCGCGCCGCAGCCAAGCGACTAACTGAGACGACCATGCCTTTGACACGAAAAGCCTACCGTGCCGCCATCTTGCACAGCATCGCCGACCCTGCCGAGGTAGGAATCGAAGCCTCCTACGAGTATTTCGAAGACGGCCTGCTGGTGATCGACAACGGCCAGATCAGCGCCCTCGGCCACGCCAGCGAATTACTCCCCAGCCTGCCCGCCGACATCGAGGTCACCCATTATCAGGACGCGCTGATCACCCCCGGCCTGATCGACACCCACATTCACCTGCCGCAAACCGGCATGGTCGGCGCCTATGGCGAGCAGTTGCTGGACTGGCTCAACACCTACACCTTCCCGTGTGAAAGCCAGTTCGCCGACAAGGCCCACGCCGAAGAAGTCGCGGGGATTTTCATCAAGGAACTGCTGCGCAACGGCACCACCACCGCGCTGGTATTCGGCAGCGTGCACCCGCAGTCCGTGAACTCGTTTTTTGAAGCCGCCGAGAAGCTCGACCTGCGGATGATCGCCGGCAAAGTGATGATGGACCGCAACGCGCCGGACTATCTGACCGACACCGCGGAATCCGGCTACGCAGAAAGCAAGGCACTGATCGAGCGCTGGCATGGCAAGGGCCGTTTGCACTACGCGGTGACGCCACGTTTCGCACCGACCAGTACGCCCGAACAACTGACCCTTGCCGGGCAGTTGCTGGGGGAATACCCGGACCTGTATATGCAGACCCACATCAGTGAAAACCTGCAGGAAGTGGAATGGGTGAAGGAACTGTTCCCGGAGCGCAGCGGCTACCTGGACGTGTACGACCATTACAAACTGCTGGGCGAGCGCTCGGTGTTCGCCCACGGCGTGCACCTGTGTGACGACGAATGCGCACGGCTGGCGGAAGCGGGTTCGGCAGTCGCGTTCTGCCCGACGTCGAACTTCTTCCTGGGCAGCGGGTTGTTCAACCTGCCGATGGCCGAGAAGCACAAGCTGAATGTCGGCCTGGGTACGGATGTCGGTGGCGGCACCAGCTTCTCGCTGCTGCAAACCCTGAACGAAGCTTACAAGGTGATGCAGTTGCAAGGCGCGCGGTTGAGCCCGTTCAAGTCGCTGTACCTGGCCACCTTGGGCGGTGCGCGGGCGCTGCGGCTGGAAGACAAGATCGGCACGTTGCAACCGGGCACTGACGCAGACTTTTTGGTGCTGGATTACAACGCCACGCCACTGCTCAGCTATCGCCTGAAGCAGGCCAATAACATCGCCGAGACGCTGTTTGTGTTGATGACGCTGGGGGATGACCGGGCGGTGTTGCAGACGTATGCGGCGGGGCAATTGGTGCACCAACGCTGATTCAGCAAACACCCCAAAACAAATGTGGGAGCTGGCTTGCCTGCGATGCAGACACCTCGGTGTATCAGTGATACCGAGGTGATGCTATCGCAGTCAAGCCAGCTCCCACATTTTTGATCGGGTTTACAACTTTACAGACGAGCGCCCCGGCTTCTTGGTCTGCAACAAATGCGAGAACACCGCATGCAGGTCATCCGACGCACTTTCCTCGTCGAGGTTGAGTTTGCTGTCGATGTGATCCATGTGGTGCATCATCAGGTTCACGGCCAGATCCGCATCCCGCGCTTCGATCGCGTCGATCAACTGGGTGTGCTCATCGTAGGAACAGTGCGAGCGGTTGCCGCTTTCGTACTGGGCGATGATCAACGAAGTCTGGGACACCAGGCTGCGCTGGAAGCTGATCAGCGGCGCGTTCTTCGCCGCTTCGGCCAGTTTCAGGTGGAACTCGCCGGAAAGCCGGATACCCGCGCCGCGATCGCCACGGGAAAAGCTGTCGCGCTCGTCGTTGACCATCTGCCGCAACTCGGCCAGTTGCTCGGCCGTGGCATGCTGCACCGCCAACTCAGTGATCGCACGCTCCACCAGGCGCCGGGCGAGGAACACCTGGCGGGCTTCCTCGACACTCGGGCTGGCCACTACCGCGCCGCGATTGGGCCGCAGCAGTACCACGCCTTCATGGGCCAGGCGCGACAGCGCGCGGCGAATGATGGTGCGGCTCACGCCAAAGATTTCGCCCAGCGCTTCTTCACTCAATTTGGTACCGGGCGCCAGGCGTTGTTCGAGGATCGCCTCGAAGATATGCGCGTAGACGATATCGTCCTGGGTTCCACTGCGACCGGCCTTACCGGCTCGCGGTTGTTTCTTGAGGGGCTGCAACTGTTCGTTCATGGGCACTCGGGTCGGGAGAACGGCGGCGAATTGACGTTGACTGTAATACGGCACAGAGGGTCGCTGGCAAGTATCGCGTAAAATCAGCGCACATTGTACACAACCCATTGCGCCAACACACTGTACGGCTGTTTGCGGCGCCGGCTGTATTGCAATGAATCGTTACGTTTGAGTTTAGGCTTGATTCTGCATTCGCTCCTACAAAAAGCCCCAGGCATAAGGAACACCGCCCCATGTCAGACGTCCCCCAAGCGCGATTACGCCCACTGGCCGACACTTCGCCTTCGGCCATCGTCGCCGGTTTCATTGCCATGATGACCGGCTACACCAGCTCCCTGGTGCTGATGTTTCAAGCCGGACAAGCCGCCGGCCTGACCACGGCGCAGATTTCCTCGTGGATCTGGGCGATCTCCATCGGCATGGCGGTGTGCAGCATCGGCCTGTCCTTGCGCTACCGCACGCCGATCACCATTGCCTGGTCGACCCCGGGCGCGGCGCTGTTGATCACCAGCCTGGGCGGCGTGAGTTACGGCGAAGCCATCGGCGCCTACATCACCTGCGCGGTGCTGGTGACGATCTGCGGGCTCACCGGCAGCTTCGAAAAGCTCGTCAAGCGCATCCCGGCTTCCCTGGCGGCGGCCTTGCTGGCGGGGATTCTGTTCAAGATCGGCAGCGAGATTTTCGTCGCCGCGCAGCACCGTACCGGGCTGGTACTGGGGATGTTCTTCACTTACCTGGTCATCAAGCGTCTGTCGCCGCGTTATGCCGTGCTCGCCGCGCTGCTGATCGGCACGGCGTTGTCCGGGCTGATGGGGTTGCTGGACTTCAGCGGTTTCCACCTGGAAGTGGCGACGCCGGTGTGGACCACGCCACACTTCTCTCTGGCGGCGACCATCAGCATCGGCATCCCGCTGTTCGTGGTGGCCATGACCTCGCAAAACATGCCGGGGGTCGCGGTGCTGCGGGCCGATGGCTATAACGTGCCCGCCTCGCCCCTGATCACCACCACCGGCCTGGCCTCGCTGGTGCTTGCGCCGTTTGGCTCCCATGGCATCAACCTCGCGGCCATCAGCGCGGCGATCTGCACCGGGCCCCACGCCCATGAAGACCGTAACAAGCGCTATACCGCTGCGGTCTGGTGCGGGATTTTCTACGGGGTTGCCGGGGTGTTTGGCGCAACGCTGGCCGCGCTGTTCGCCGCCCTGCCCAAGGAACTGGTGCTGTCGATTGCGGCACTGGCGCTGTTTGGCTCGATCATCAATGGCCTGAGCATCGCCATGAATGAGCCGAAGGAGCGTGAAGCCGCGCTGATCACCTTTATGGTCACAGCGTCAGGGCTGACGTTGTTTTCCATCGGTTCGGCGTTCTGGGGGATTGTGGCGGGGGTGTTGACGCTGGTGATTCTGAACTGGCGCAAGGCCTGACTTTTTACGACCCGGAAACGAAAAAGCGACCCGGGCGGGTCGCTTTTTCATGACATCAGACTGCCGGGTTGATCGGCTTTTCTGGATGCCAAGCGTCCAACAGGGCGCTGACTTCAACGCGGGTCAGCTCTGGACGAGCCTTCAGCCACGCTTCAACAGCGGCACGCTGCTCTTCGTTGACCGAACCACGGGTGGCTTTGCAAACCAGACCGAAGTCATCACCGCCGACGTAGTCCAGGCCGTTGCCGTCCATCGCTTCGGTCAGGAATGCTTCGAGGAAAGCGTCAACCGCTTCATCGTCCAAACCTTCTTTGAAGTCCAGGTTCAGTTCGAAACCCAGCTCTTGAAATTCATCAACGCACAGTTTTTTGCGCAGACGCCGGGAACGGTTAGTCGCCATTGGAACAATCCTCTTAAGTAATAACGGGCGGCACTTTAGCAGTTTAAGCCGGCCTTTGCCCGATTCTCTGGGACGGGCGGCAGAGTGCCCGTAAAAAAAACCGCGAATAGCAGCTATCGTTCAGCCACAAGTGCAACTGCCTTGGGGCATAATGCCGACACTTTCATGACCATTGAGGGATTTTTCGTACATACCCCTCGCCTTTTTACCCCTCAGCAGTAGGGTTTTAATTCTTATGATCAAATCTTTGCGTCCATTGTTGCTGGCCGGTTTTCTGCTCCCCCTGGCCTTTTCCGTTACCGCCGCCCCGATCAACACTTCCCTGCCGCCCAAGGTCCAGGAAGCCCTCCAGAAAGCCAAGCTGCAAAACAACGCCTTGTCCCTGGTGATGATTCCCCTCAATGGCCCGGGCACGCCTACCGTGTTCAATGCCGATGTATCGGTCAACCCGGCCTCGACCATGAAGCTGGTCACCACCTACGCGGCCCTGGAAATGCTCGGCCCCAACCATCAGTGGAAAACCGAGTTCTACACCGACGGCACCCTGAGCGGCGGCATCCTCAACGGCAACCTGTACCTCAAGGGCGGCGGCGACCCCAAGCTGAACATGGAAAAACTCTGGCTGCTGATGCGCGACCTGCGGGCCAATGGCGTGCAGCAAGTGACCGGCGACCTGGTACTGGACCGCGGCTTCTTCATCCCGCCGCAACTGCCGGAGTTCAATGACGACGGCAACGACGAGAACAAGCCGTTCCTGGTCAAGCCCGATGCCCTGATGGTCAACCTCAAGGCCCTGCGCTTCGTCACCCGTAATGACTCGGGCAAAGTGCTGGTCTCGGTGGAGCCACCGATTGCGAGCATCCGCATCGACAACCAGGTCAAGGTTTCCAACGCCAAGCAATGCACGGGCGATGTGCGCTACAGCCCGATGACCGCCGCCGATGGCAGCGTCACCGTGACCGTCAGCGGCCAGTTGGCGGATGGCTGCAGCTCGCAGACCTATCTGTCGTTGCTGGACCACGCCACCTACACCGCCGGTGCTGTTCGGGCGATCTGGAAGGAACTGGGCGGCAGCATCCAGGGCCGCGATATCCAGGCGCCGGTACCAAAGAACGCCAAAGTGCTGGCCCGGGCGTTCTCGCCGGACCTGGCAGAGATCATCCGCGACATCAACAAATACAGTAACAACACCATGGCCCAGCAGCTGTTCCTGAGCCTGGGCGCGCAGTTCCGCACCGATGCCGACGGCGACGACGCCAAGGCAGCCCAACGCGTGGTGCGCCAGTGGCTGGCGAAAAAAGGCATCACCGCGCCGCATCTGGTGATGGAGAACGGCTCCGGCCTGTCCCGTGCCGAGCGAGTCAGCGCCCGTGAGATGGCGACCATGCTGCAAGCGGCGTGGAGAAGCCCGTACGCGGCGGAATACATCAGCTCGCTGCCGATTGCCGGCACCGACGGCACCATGCGCAAACGCCTGAAGACCACCGCCATGCGCGGTGAAGCCCACGTCAAGACCGGTACCCTGAACACCGTGCGGGCGATCGCCGGGTTCAGTCGCGACAACAATGGCAATACCTGGGCGGTGGTGGCGATTCTCAACGATCCGAAACCGTGGGGCGCGTCTTCGGTGCTGGACCAGGTGCTGCTGGACCTGTACCGCCAGCCGAAGCTGGCGACGGCTGCGCCGGTCCTCTAGCGCTTTCAATGCCGTTCACTGTGGTGAGGGGGCTTGTCCCCTCACCACAACGTTCAAGCCGGCAACCGTTCTGCCTCCACCCTATCCCTGCCCGCCTGCTTCGCCGCATACACCCCCGAATCCGCCCGCAGCAACAAGCCGTCAACGCCCTCCTCGACGCGCCAACTGGCCACCCCGAAGCTCGCCGTCACCGTCCCCACACCGTCCATCGGCGTGCTGCGCAACGCTTGCCACAACTCCAGGGCAACACTGAAGGCCTGGCTGCCATCGGTATTGGGGCACAACACCACAAACTCCTCGCCCCCCAGCCGGCAAAACACATCCGTGCGTCGCAACCGCTGGCTGATGCGCCGGCACAATTGCTTGAGCACCTCATCGCCCGCCGCGTGGCCGTGCTGGTCGTTGATGCGCTTGAAGTGGTCGATGTCGAGCATGATCACCGACAATGCCCCCGAGGCGCGCTTGACCCGGGTCATCTCGGCCTTCAATCGGTCCTGGAAATAACGCCGGTTGTGAATCCCCGTCAACGAGTCGGTAATCGACAACGCCCGCAGCTCTTCCTCGACCCGCTTGAGGTCGGAAATGTCCGATACATAGCCATGCCATAACGTACCACCGCCGGGCAATTCTTCCGGGGTCGCTTCACCGCGAATCCAGCGCAGCCCGCGCTGGGGCAGCAGCACCCGGTACTCTTCACGCCAATGGCTCAGTTGCAAGGTAGACAGCCGAATGGACTCGCGTACCCGTTCAACGTCCTGAGGATGAATCCGCTCGAACACCTTGCTCGCATCCTGCTGCAACAGCGCCGGCTCGATTTCGTAGATATCGCGAATGCCGTCGCTGGCATAAATGAAACGCGAGACATCGTTCGGCTCCAGAATGAACTGGAAAATGCCGCCGGGCACATGGGCACTGAGTTTCTTCAGCAGCCGATCCCGTGCGGCCAGTGCCTCATAGGCGCGCTTCTGCTCGGTGACATCCAGGCAGATCGCCAGGTGCCCGACCCACAGGCCGTGCTCATCCAGCAACACAGTGGCGAGCATGTTCACCGTCAGTTGGCTGCCCCCCTTGCGCACCAGCGTCCACTCGCGGGCTTCGTGAACGGTATCGGCGCTGTCCACCAGCATCGCCTGGCCGGGCGGAATGCGCTTGCCCAGCGCTGCGCTCAACTGCACAGCGCGGGCTTCCAGCTCGGGCGCCAGGTGCAGGCTTTCGAGGGTCAGGTGGCCCAGTACCTCGTCCGCCTCAAAGCCCAGCATCTGCTCGGCGCCGGCGTTGAAAGTGGTGATCACGCCGCGCAGGTCAGTGGCAATAATCGCCACCTGGGTCGCCGCATTGAGCACGCTGCGCAACTGGCCATGGGTGCCCCGCAGCTCCTGTTCACGTTGACGCAACTGGGCCGTGCGCTGCTCCACCAGTTTCAAGGCGCGCTGGCGCTGACTGACCAACACATAGAGCAACGCACTGAGCAACAGGCTCAGCAGGCTGCCCGTGACCAGGATACTGATCAACGAAGAATGATTGCCCTGCTGGAACACCTGGCTGGGGCGCAGGCTCAAGGCGTAGATGTGGTCACCCAGGGTCAGCCGGCGTGCGGCTACCAGGTCGCTGTCTGCCAGGGCATTGCTGGATTCGTACAGCACTCGTTTTTCTGCGTCGGAAGTGTCGACGATTTGTATCACCAGGTTGTCCCGGTCAGCCTTGGGCAAACCATCGGCCACCAGTTGGCGCATGCTGATCACCGCCATCACGTAACCGTAAGGTTCGCTGACGGGCACTTGTGTCGTCGGTGCCCGGCTGACCGGCGCCACCAGCAGCACGCCCATGGCGTAGGCCGGCTCCACACCCACCAGTTGCATGGGCTGGGACACGGCCATTTTCCCTGACTGTTGCGCACGCTCCACCGCCGAGCGCCGCAATGGCTGGGCCAGCAGGTCAAACCCCAACGGCGAGCCAAGCAGGCTCTGGGTCTGGCTGTACAGCACCGGCACATACTCATCGCGCTGGCTGGCCGGGGTCAGTTCACCGGCCGTGTTCAATTCGCGAATGGAGAAGCTCGCGCGGCGCTCAGCCGTCACCTCTTGCTCAAACGCACTGCGTTGGTCACGCAACACCCGGGGCGCCCAGGCATAGGCGCGGGTACGCAGCAGCAAAGGCTGCGCGAAACCGTCGAACTCTGCGCGGGAGACTGTATTGGAATTGACGAAGAACCGCCGCAGGCTGCCCAGGCGTTGCTCCTGGTCCTCGAAACGTTCCTGGAGGCGGCTGTAACGCTCGTTGACCAGCAACTGGAAGCGCTGGCGCAGCTGCTGCTGATAGAGATCGGAGGCGGTCCAGGCGACGATGACCGTCAGTGCGATTCCCGTCAGAAACACCACTACCGCCACCAGCCACGCCGACACCTGCTCACTGATAAAGCCTAGGATTTTCGGGCGGACGGCGTGCAGCGGCATAGACAAGACTCGAAACGCCAGCGTGCAGGTGCGTCACTTTGGCCAGGCCTTAAGTTATAGCCACAGGACTGGCGTTTGACCAGCGCAAAAAAGCCGCAAGGCCGGAATAATCCAAGCTTGCGGCTTCAGGCAGGCAGCGATCAGCGAGCGCTGATTTTCCACGCCCGATGGATCTTGGCGTTGCGCGCAAAATCCGGGTCGATGGTCTTGTCACTGATCTCCTCGACGGCATATCGCTCGACGAGGTTGTCTTCCAGCTGGAACTTGCGGAAGTTGTTCGAGAAGTACAACACGCCGCCCGGCGCCAGGCGCGCCATGGCCAGGTCCAGCAACTGCACGTGGTCACGTTGCACGTCGAAGATGCCTTCCATGCGCTTGGAGTTGGAGAAGGTCGGCGGGTCGATGAAGATCATGTCGAACTCATCGCGGCTGGCTTCCAGCCAGGCCATGACGTCGCCCTGCTCCAGGCGGTTCTTGTCGGAGAAACCGTTGAGGGAGAAGTTGCGGCGTGCCCAGTCCAGATAGGTTTTCGACAGGTCGACGCTGGTGGTGCTGCGCGCGCCACCCTTGGCGGCGTGCACACTGGCAGTGGCGGTGTAGCAATACAGGTTGAGGAAGCGCTTGCCGGCCGCCTCTTTCTGGATGCGCATGCGCATTGGGCGATGGTCGAGGAACAGGCCGGTGTCCAGGTAATCGGTCAGGTTGACCAACAACTTGACGCCGCCTTCACTGACTTCGGTGAACTTGCCCTGGGCGCTCTGGCGCTCGTACTGCTTGGTGCCGCTCTGGCGTTCGCGACGCTTGACCACCACGCGATTCTTGTCGATGCCCAGCGCCTGGGGAATGGCCGCCAGGGCATCGAACATGCGGGCCGAGGCTTTTTCCGGGTCGATGGACTTCGGCGCCACGTATTCCTGGACGTGAACCCAGTCGTGGTACAGGTCGATGGCCATGGAGTATTCCGGCATGTCGGCATCGTACACACGGTAGCAATCGACGCCTTCGCGCTTGGCCCACTTGCCCAGCAGCTTCAGGTTCTTTTGCAGGCGGTTGGCAAACATCTGCCCGCCTTCGCTCAAGCGCGCCTGCTCGACCACAGGGGCCGGGGCGGGTTTGATCGGGTTACCGTTCTTGTTGTACTGACGCTCTTGCGGCTCGGTCGGCGCCTGATCGTAGGCGGCCTGCTCGCGTTCGGCCTGGCGCTGCTCCGGGGTGCGACGCTCGCCGGTGACGAACTGGTCCGGGGTGACCTTGATCAGCAGCAATTTGCACGGCAAGGCGCCGTTCCAGAACGAATACTGTTTGTGGCTGCGGATGCCCATGCGCTTGCCCAGGTCCGGGGCACCGGTGAACACCGCCGCTTCCCAGCCCAGGCACGCCTGGCGCAGACGCTCGCCGAGGTTCTGGTAGAGGTACAACAGGCTGGCTTCATCACCCAGACGCTCGCCGTACGGCGGGTTGCAGATCACCAGGCCTTTCTGGTTCTGGTCCGGGCGAGGCTCGAAGGTGCCGACTTCGCCCTGGTAAATCTTGATCCAGTGGCTGAGGCCTGCGCGTTCGATGTTGTTACGGGCCGGCTGGATCAGGCGAGGGTCCGCTTCGTAACCACGGATCCACAGCGGTGGCTTGGCCATGCCGATAGCGGCGCGTTCGCTGGCCTCTGTATGCAGTTTCTTCCACAGCGCCGGAACGTGACCAAGCCAGGCGGTGAAGCCCCACAGCTCGCGGTTCAGGTTGGGCGCCATGTCGGCGGCGATCATCGCGCCTTCCACCAGGAAGGTACCGACGCCGCACATCGGGTCGCTCAGCGCGCCGCCTTCGGCAGCAATACGCGGCCAGCCGGAACGAATCAGGATCGCCGCCGCCAGGTTTTCTTTCAACGGCGCAGCGCCCTGCTGCAGGCGATAACCGCGCTGGTGCAGGCTGTGGCCGGACAGGTCGAGGGACAGGATCGCTTCGCCACGGTCCAGGCGCAGATGAATGCGCAGGTCCGGGTTGATCTTGTCGATGGACGGACGTTCGCCGGTCGGGGTGCGCAGCTTGTCGACAATCGCATCCTTGACCTTCAGCGCGCCGAAGTGGGTGTTGTCGATGCCCGAACCATGGCCGCTGAATTCAACGGCCAGGGTGCCGTCGGCAAGCATGTGGTCTTCCCACTCGATGTCCAGCACGCCGTGGTAGAGGTCTTCGGCGTCCTTCATCGGGAAGCGCTTGAGCACCAGCAACACGCGGTTGGCCAGGCGCGACCAGAGGCACAGGCGGTAGGCGGTCTCCATGTCGGCCATGCCGCGCACGGCCGAGGTGTGCTCGCGGGCTTCCTCAAGGCCAAGCCCGACGGCTTCCTCGATCAGCAGGCCTTCGAGGCCCTTGGGGCAAGTGAGGAAGAGTTCAAAACGGTCCGACATGGGGCATTCCAGGCTTTTCAGCAATAAGTGAACGGGCGACGCATCGCGCGTTCGGTTTTCAATCAAGCGCTTTTCTTGAAGAGCGCTCGTGTGGCACGAATGTGCCGTTCCACCCCGGCTACAGGCCTTATGGGCCTTTATTGACGGGGCAGTTCATGGATTGGGTGCAACAAAAAGAAATATTCTGACCCTTCGTCGAATAATAACCGACTGCAACAGACGGGCATTCTCACCAAAGGATTAAACCCATCCTCTTTGAAGGGCACATCATAGCGGGGTTTGCCCAATAAAAGGGGCGAAAAGCCATCCCAGCTTATGGCTATAGCATCATTATCGTTACGTGCTTATGACAAAACGATCATTGAATCCATGTGACCTATTGGTTAGAACTCAACACAGGTTGGCGCCGTAACGACGCCGACACATAGGCTCGCCACGCCGGCAGCGAGCCCACCAACGGCAGAAAAACTCTGCCCGGCCTCGGACGAGGCCGAAGGATATCAAGACAGTCAACAAGTGAGGGAAACACCCTATGAGAAGACTTAAGCGTGATCCGTTGGAAAGAGCATTTTTACGCGGATATCAATATGGCGTTCATGGCAAATCCCGTGAGCTTTGCCCATTTACTCTACCGTCGGTACGCCAAGCCTGGATCAACGGCTGGCGAGAAGGACGCGGCGACAACTGGGACGGTATGACTGGCACTGCGGGAATCCACAGACTCAACGAACTTCACGCCGTCGGCTAATCAAGGGCATTTAATTCCGACACCACCACGAATACGCAACACCTTAACCACGCACGCCCCATCCGGGCGGCGGGCTTCGGCCCAGGGGCTCCTTCAAGGAGCCCTTTTTAATGGGCGGCGATTAACCTCTTGGCAGTGCGGCGATTGCATCCACAGACTGGCGAATCAACGCCGGGCCCTTGTAGATAAAGCCGGAATACAGCTGTACCAGGCTTGCACCTGCGGCGATTTTCTCGGCCGCGTGCTTGCCCTCGGTGATGCCACCCACCGCAATGATCGGCAAGCGCCCACCCAGCTCGGCCGCCAGCACCTTGACGATGTGGGTGCTCTGGTCGCGTACCGGCGCACCGGACAGGCCGCCCGCCTCGTCACCAAAGGCCAGGCCTTCGACACCGACGCGGCTCAGGGTGGTGTTGGTGGCGATCACCGCATCCATGCCCGAGTCCACCAGGGCCTGGGCCACCAGCACGGTTTCTTCATCGCTCATGTCCGGGGCAATCTTGATCGCCAACGGCACGCGCTTGCCGTGGCGCACAGCCAGGTCTTCCTGGCGCTGGCGCAAGGCTTCGAGCAATTGCTTGAGGGAGTCGCCAAACTGCAGGCTGCGCAGCCCCGGGGTGTTCGGGGAGCTGACGTTGACTGTGACGTAGCTGGCGTGGGCGTAGACCTTGTCCAGGCAAATCAGGTAGTCATCCACGGCACGTTCTACCGGCGTGTCGAAGTTCTTGCCGATGTTGATCCCCAGGATGCCCTTGTACTTCGCCGCCTGGACCCGCGACAGCAAGTTATCCACACCCAGGTTGTTGAAGCCCATGCGATTGATGATCGCCTCGGCTTCCGGCAGGCGGAAGATCCGCGGCTTGGGATTGCCCGGTTGCGGCCGAGGGGTCACCGTGCCGATTTCGACAAAGCCAAAACCCAACTGCGCAAAACCGTCGATGGCTGCACCGTTCTTGTCCAGGCCAGCCGCCAGGCCGACCGGGTTGGGGAAATCGAGCCCCATCACCGACACCGGCATTTTCGCCGGCGCCTTGCACACCAGCCCATTGAGCCCCAGGCGGCCACCGGCCCCGATCAAATCCAGGGACAGATCGTGGGAGGTTTCCGGAGAGAGTTTGAACAACAGCTGGCGGGCCAGGGTATACATGGGCGGGATTGACTCGGATGGCGGCGAAAGGTGGCGGCGATTATAGCCGGGGTGACGGGCTGCATGCGAGGCGTGACGTCCAATCATCAGTTGCGGTGCGCCATCAGTTGCTCGTAGCGAACCCAAATCTTTTGCGCATAGCGAAGACGCAGCTCTTCACGACGGGGCCCGGGGCCGCCCCCCACATTGTAGGAACCGATCGCCGTCCAGTTGTAACCGAACTGCTTGATAAACTCGGCCAGGATCGAGGCACCCACCTCCACCGATAAACAAGGCTCATCCAGCAAGCGTTGCTCGGTGATGCCTTCCTTGAGCAGGCGCGGCAGGTGAATGCTGTTGATCTGCATCAACCCGATATCACGGGTGCCGTTGTTGTTGGCGTGGTTCATGGCCTCGGCGCGATAACCCGACTCTACCGCAGCGATGGCCTGCAGCAGCTCCGGCTCAATGCCATATCGGTTGGCGGCCTCTGCCCAGCAATACGCCCGGGCTTCATGGCCAAAGCAGACCGTGAGCAGCAACAGCCCCTTGCGCCAGACGCCTTTCATGCCTGGCCCCGACCGCAGGAGGAACAGACCTGGCTCGCCGCGTTGACCGAACAGGTCACGCGATACCCCTTGCCATACACCGTCTTGATCAGCCCCCTGCCCTCCTTCAAATACTTGCGCAGTGAACAGATACAACGGGTCAGGGACTCCTCGGTGGCATCGTTATGGGGCCATGCCCGTTCCAGCAACTGGTCCTTGGTCACGAGCACACCGGCCGACGCCAACAACAGGCGCAACACATGCCCCTCCTTGGGCGGCAGTTGAATATCCGAGTCTTCGCCGGTCAGCCTGCCGTCGCTGTGCAACGTCCACCGATCAAAGACCATAGGCGCCGCCATTCCCCCCTCCATCACCCCTGCCATTCACACCTCTGCACCTGACTCCCCCCATTTCCGACACGGGCCCTCCTGCAAGGTCGCGACTATAAAAAGCTCACCCGTCGTGTAGGAGAGGCAAAGGCCCACAGGCACGGTATTTTTCAGACGGGCTATGTAAGACTTTTCGAGACCGCCAGTCCTGATTGGACGGTCAATGGTTTATCCCTCGGATACGCGGGTAAATGCCCGCTTCACGCGCTCATGCTGGGAGGGTGTCAACGGCGGTGCCTGCCCCGGTCCGCCACCTGTGTGCGAGGCACCACCCACCGGCGCAACCTGGATGACAAACAGCCGCACGCTATTGGCCATAGGCCCGTAGTAGCGCCCGGACAAGGCCGCGCCGGTTTCACGCTGAAAATCCCCCACCAGCAACCGCCGGCCCGGAGCCACACGCACTACGGTGCTGATCCCCATGCGTTCCACCGCCGCCGAGCGTTTGTCGCGACTGCCGGCCTTGCCCATCTGGCGGCCATCTTCGAGGATGAGCTGCATCTCGATTTCATTCGCCTCGGCGAAGCGCGGCAGCACACTGACCTGTGTGCCGTAGACCACCGGTTGCCACTCATCACTGTTCTCACCCGGCCGGGGCAGGTAGGACGTCTGGTTATCGTTGAAAACCGCCGGCACATTCTCCTGGGTCAGAATCACCGGCAACGCCGTGACCTTCGCTCGTCGACGCTGCTCCAGTGCCGTGATCCGTTTCATGAACACATCGTCCTCGACGGGTGCCATTACGCGGCTTGCCGGAGGCTTGTCGGGCCCATTGTGCAGGGCATCGCCCACCTTCTTGAGCTCGTCGCGGTCCACATCCACCAGCCACAATGAAACCTCAACCGCACGCTTCGGCACGTCCAGTTCCGCCACCAGGTTTTCGATAAAGCTCACCTGCGCAGGCTTGCCCTTGATCAACAAGCTGTTGGTGTCCGGGTACGCCAACACCGAAATAGTCTTGTCGGCGAGTAATCCGGGTTGCCGTGGGGATGCGCTCTTCTGCTCGACGGCCAGCAGTTTTTCGATCATGGAAGCCATGCCCGGCACCGTGACGGTTTTGTCCCCCATGTCGTACTCGCGGTCGGCAACGTGGGTGTTGAGCACCTGCACCACTCCGATCCGCTGCGGCCCCATGCGCAGCTCCGCACGCTGGCGGTCCATCAGCTGTGCCAGGCGCAGCACATGGTCGACGTAGTTCGGCGGCCCGGACACGTAGAACACCCGCGCCGCACTCGCACGCAGCGGATAGCGCGCCTCGTCGAGCCCGGAGCGGCGCATGAACCCGCGCAACATATCGACCGAAATATGCCGCAGGGTTACCACCGAGCTTTTCGCCTCGTCGGCGTCATACAGGTAAAGCACCTGGCCGTCGCTGTACCAGATCAAACCGTGCTGCCGGGCAACCGACGCCAGGAGCGGTTGGGCCGAATCGAAATCGAACGTCCCGCTGATGCGCTTGCGGGCCGCCGCCTGACTGACCACGATCGGCTGCCCCAACGGCAAGGACAACGCGGTAAAAAACGTGTGCAGGTTCTCATCACGGGCCTCGTACGGCTCCCCGAGCACCCGGGGACTGCCCAGCACCAACAGCCAGAAAAACACAGTCGCAATACGATGGCGGTTGATGAACATGCCTGCAAAGCCCGGGATCAAGGAGCGGCCATACTGGGAGCCAGGCCGGTTTCAATCCTGACGGGAAGCTGACGGCCTGCCGGGCTTACCCGGTGCGTGGCATGTGCCTTGCTTTGCCTTGCCTATCGCAGCCCGCGCCAACGGCGGAACGGGTTCAGGACAAAGACGTCGTTACCCCGGGCCTCCTCCGTGCGTGGCCCGACGGAGCGGCGTTTTTTTATGAAAGGTACATACAGATGAATGATCCCTTGGCTTGGGTCAACGGCAGTGATGCTCCGGAAAAGAGCAGCCTCAACCTGGGCTTCATGGCCCTGAGCGATTGCGCCTCAGTGGTAGTCGCCGCCACCCAGGGCTTCGCCCAGCCCTATGGCCTGACACTGAACCTCAAACGCCAGTCGTCATGGGCCAGTCTGCGGGACAACCTGGTCAGCGGCGAACTGGACGCGGCCCACAGCCTGTATGGCCTGATCTACGCCGTGCACCTGGGCATCGGCGGCGTAGCGCCCACCGACATGGCGGTGCTGATGGGCCTGAACCAGAATGGCCAGAGCATCAACCTGTCCCGTGGCCTGCAACAGTTGGGGGTGACCAGTCCTGAGGCACTGGACCGCCACGTGCACCAAAGCCGAACAAAACTCACCTTCGCCCAGACCTTTCCCACAGGCACCCACGCCATGTGGTTGTATTACTGGCTGGCCAGCCAAGGCATCCATCCGTTGCAGGATGTCGACAGCGTGGTGGTGCCGCCGCCGCAAATGGTGGCTCACCTGCAAGCCGGGCGCATCGACGGGTTTTGTGTGGGTGAGCCGTGGTGCGCCAGTGCGGTGAAGCAAAACCAGGGCTTCACCCTGGCCACCACCCAGGCGATCTGGCCGGATCACCCGGAAAAAGTCCTCGGCTGCACCCAGGCGTTTGTCGAGCAGTACCCCAATACCGCCCGGGTGCTGGTGATGGCGATCCTGCAAGCCAGCCGGTTTATCGAAGAAAGCACGGAAAACCGCCGCTCCACCGCGCAATTGCTGAGCGCCCCGCACTACCTCGACGCACCGCTCGACTGCATCGAACCGCGCTTGCTGGGCAACTATGACGACGGCCTCGGCAACCACTGGCAGGATCCTCACGCGCTGCGGTTTTATGGCGACGGCGCGGTCAACCTGCCCTACCTGTCGGATGGCATGTGGTTCATGACCCAATTCCGTCGCTGGGGCCTGCTGCGCGAAGACCCGGATTACCTCGGCGTCGCCCGGCGCGTGCAGCAACTGGATATCTATCGCCAGGCGGCCAGCGCCGTAGGTGTGCCGGCCGGTGGCGAGGCCATGCGCAGCAGCCAGTTGATCGACGGAAAGGTTTGGGACGGTTCGGACCCGGCCGGGTATGCCCGCAGCTTTCGCCTGCATGCCATGACAGATGTTGTCAGCCGCCAAGCCTTGCGCTGACAGGAGGACCTTATGTTGCGAATCCTGTTGATCAACGATACGCCGCGCAAGGTGGGGCGGCTCAAGGCCGCGTTGACCGAGGCCGGGTTTGAAGTAATCGATGAGTCGGGGCTGACGATCGATCTGCCGGCGCGGGTTGAAGCGGTGCGCCCGGATGTGATTTTGATCGATACCGAGTCGCCGGGGCGCGATGTGATGGAGCAGGTGGTGCTGGTGAGCCGGGATCAGCCGCGGCCGATTGTGATGTTTACCGACGAGCATGATCCGGGGGTGATGCGACAGGCGATCAAGGCCGGGGTCAGTGCCTATATTGTCGAGGGGATTCAGGCGCAGCGGTTGCAGCCGATCCTGGATGTGGCGATGGCGCGGTTTGAGAGTGACCAGGCGATGCGCGCGCAGTTGCAGGCCAGGGATCAGCAGTTGGCTGAGCGTAAGCGGATCGAAACGGCCAAGGGGCTGTTGATGAAAATGAAGGGGTGTAATGAGGAAGAGGCCTACACGCTGATGCGGCGTCAGGCGATGAGTCGGCAGCAAAAGCTGATTCAGGTGGCGGAGCAGATTATTGCCATGAGTGAGTTGTTGGGGTGAGGGGTGTATATCCGTTATTTAGGTAACGGCCACTATTGGTTCCGCTCTTACAGCGGCTCACTTTTGAAAAGCGCAAAAGTAAGCAAAACGCTCTTGCCCCACCACTCGGCACCTCGCTCAGGCTCGGTGTGCCCTCACGCCGGTACTACTCCGCGGGCCGCCGCGACGGGGCGTCCCTGCCCCGTCGCGGCTAAACCGGCGTCCTGCCGGTTTACCCGCTCCGTACTACCTGCGTTCGGCCAGCGTGGTTTAACGGGGCGCCTAAGATCAAGATCAAAAGCAGATCAAGAACACAGCGGCCTACAGGCCGGCTTGAGTGGTGTGAAGCAAAGGCAACATCAAGATCAAAATCTACAGCGGGCACGGTCCAAATGTGGGAGCTGGCTTATCGGGTCGCCGCATCGCTGCGATGGCATCGCCTCGGTGTATCTGATGTACCGAGTTGTCTGCATCGCAGGCAAGCCAGCTCCCACAGAAAAGCAGCTCTGCACTTGCCTTGGCTTTTGATCTGGCTTTTAACACTCAGGTCGGCTTTCAGGCCGCCGTGCTGTTGATCTGCTTTTGATCTTGATCTGCGGGCCCCGTTAACCACGATGGCCGCAAGCAGGTACGGTGGAGCGGAACCATAAGCCGCCGTTACCGCAGCAACGGATATGTACACAATCAAAAAACCCAACCCCTGTTGGCCCACCTCTTGCTAAAGAATCCCCACAGGTAGCCAACGGCGGTTGCCCCATCCACGACAAAGACGTCGCACATCCGGTTTGCCCACGCGAACCCGGTGGCGGCGTTTTTTCGTTTTGGCCCCATAGCCCGGGGCCGGTGGGGCGGCCACAGCCGTTCCATCACCAGGCCTTCTCATAAGACCCCTTTACCGCTGAGGTGCGTGATGAAATCAAGCTTCTGGAAATCCGGTCATACCCCGACCCTGTTTGCCGCGTTCCTGTATTTCGACCTGAGCTTCATGGTCTGGTACCTGCTGGGCCCTCTGGCGGTGCAAATCGCCGCTGACCTGCATCTCACCACCCAACAACGCGGCCTGGTGGTGGCCACGCCCATTTTGGCCGGCGCCGTGCTGCGCTTCCTGATGGGCATGCTGGCCGACAAACTCTCGCCCAAAACCGCCGGCCTGATTGGCCAGGTGATTGTCATCTGCGCCCTCTTCGGCGCCTGGAAACTGGGGATCCACAGCTACGAACAAGCCCTGCTGCTGGGCATGTTCCTCGGCATGGCGGGTGCCTCGTTCGCCGTTGCCTTGCCCCTGGCGTCCCAGTGGTACCCCGCCGAGCACCAAGGCAAGGCCATGGGCATCGCCGGCGCCGGCAACTCCGGGACGGTGTTTGCGGCCTTGCTGGCTCCGGTGCTCGCCGCCGCGTTTGGCTGGAGCAATGTGTTTGGCTTCGCGCTGATCCCGCTGGTCCTGACCCTGATCGTCTTCGCCTGGCTCGCCCGCAATGCCCCGCAACGGCCCAAGGCCAAATCCATGGCTGACTACTTCAAAGCCCTGGGCGACCGCGACAGCTGGTGGTTCATGTTCTTCTACAGCGTGACCTTCGGCGGCTTTATCGGCCTGGCCAGTGCGCTGCCCGGTTACTTCAACGACCAATACGGCCTGAGCCCGGTGACTGCGGGTTACTACACCGCCGCCTGTGTGTTTGGTGGCAGCCTGATGCGGCCATTGGGCGGCGCGCTGGCTGACCGTTTTGGCGGGATTCGCACCCTGCTCGGCATGTACGGCGTGGCAGCGATCTGCATCGCGGCGGTGGGTTTCAACCTGCCAAGTTCCTACGCAGCACTGGCGCTTTTCGTGTGCACCATGCTCGGTTTGGGTGCCGGTAACGGTGCAGTCTTCCAACTGGTGCCCCAGCGTTTTCACCGGGAGATCGGCGTCATGACCGGCCTGATCGGCATGGCCGGCGGTATCGGCGGCTTTGCTCTGGCGGCGGGCATGGGCGCGATCAAGCAAAGCACCGGCAGCTATCAGTTGGCGCTGTGGTTGTTCGCCAGCCTGGGCGTGCTGGCCTGGTTCGGCCTGTATGGCGTTAAACGTCGCTGGAGAACCACTTGGGGCTCGGCAGCGGTGACGGCTGCACGCGTCTGATGACCCTGCAACTGAGCTTCGCCCAGGCCAGCGCCACCGGCCCACGGCAGGAAAACCAGGACGCCGTGCGCCTGGTCACTCCCGCCCCTGAGTTGGCCGCCAGCAAAGGTTATCTGTGTGCCATCGCCGACGGCGTCAGCCAGTGTGCCGATGGCGGACTGGCCGCGCGCTCGACCTTGCAGGCCCTGGCCCTGGACTACTACGCCACGCCGCAAACCTGGGGCGTGGCCCAGGCGCTGGAGCGCTTGCTGGTGGCGCAGAATCGCTGGTTGCAGGCCAACGGTGGCGGCCTGCCACTACTCACCACCCTCAGCGCCCTGGTGTTTCGCGGGCAGCGTTTCACCCTGGCCCATGTGGGTGATTGCCGGGTGTATCGCTGGCTCGATGGCGAGTTGCAACGCCTCAGCGAAGAGCATGTGTGGGAACAACCGGGCATGCAGCATGTGCTCAAGCGCGCCATGGGCCTGGATCAACACCTGGTGCTGGATTTTCTCGACGGCGAGTTGCGGGCGGGCGAATGTTTTCTGCTGCTCAGCGACGGCGTGTGGGCGACCCTGGGGGATCACGCCATTGGCGCGATCCTGCGGGAACAGTCAAATCTGGACCTGGCCGTGAACACCCTGGTCAGCGCCGCGCACCTGGCGGGCAGCCAGGACAATGCCAGCGCTGTGCTGGTGCGGGTCGACCAGCTCGGCGCCGCCACCCTCGGGGATGCACTGGTGCAGTTGCAGCAATGGCCACTGCCGCCGCCCCTCAAAATCGGGCAACACTTCGAAGGCTGGCAGGTGGAAGCGCTGCTGGGGCAAAGTCGTCAGTCCCTGCTCTATCGGGTACGCGACGCCCAGCAACAGGCCTGGTTGCTGAAGACCTTGCCGGTCAGCCATGACGACGACGTGTTCGCCGCCCAGGCCCTGCTGTCGGAGGAATGGTTCCTGCGCCGGGTCGCTGGCCGCGCGTTTCCTGAAGTCCATCCGGCCAGCGGCCGTCAGCATTTGTACTACGTGATGCGTGAATACGCCGGGCAAACCCTGGCCGAACTCTTCAAACACCAGGGCCCATTACCCCTGGCGCAGTGGCAATCCCTGACCGAGCGCCTGTTGCGCGCGGTCGGGCTGCTGCACCGCAGGCAGATCCTGCACCGCGACATCAAGCCGGAAAACCTGCTGCTGGGTGACGATGGCGAATTGCGCGTGCTGGACTTCGGCCTGGCCTACTGCCCCGGGCTCTCCGAGGATCGCGCGCACCTGTTGCCAGGCACGCCGAGCTTTATCGCGCCGGAAGCCTTCAATGGCGAACGCCCTACGCCGCAGCAGGATCTGTATAGCGTCGGCGTGACTTTGTATTACCTGCTGACCGGGCATTATCCCTACGGCGAAATCGAAGCATTCCAACGCCCCAGGTTCACCACGCCGGTCAGCGCCAGCCGTTACCGCCCCGACCTGCCCGACGGGTTGCAACAGAGCCTGGAACGCGCAGTCGCCGCTCAGCCTGAACAACGTTACGAAACCGCCGAGGAGTGGTTGCGGGTGCTGGAGCAGGCAGACCGACGCGAGTTGAGCATGCGGCCAAAACCGCTGCTGGAGCGCGAACCGCTCAAGGTCTGGCAAACCTTGGCCGTGCTGTCGTTGCTGATCAATCTGGTGCTGTTGTACTGGCTGTTGCACCACTAAGAGGCGAAATTCCTCGATATTTGGACGCCGGGCTCAACAAATCAGGCCAAACCGCTACTTGGCACAACCACTGCATTAGCTTTCCCATCAACACACATATAGCCGCGCCTTCAACGTCGAAGGTCGAGCTTCCCGAGAGAACGGGACCAGGACAAAGGCGTCCTCGCTACTTGCGTAGCGGGGACGCCTTTTTTTGTTGCGCACGATTTGTCGAGCCACTGCGGAGAACGACATGAAGAAACTCAAACTGGTGATGATCGGCAACGGCATGGCCGGGGTTCGCACCCTTGAAGAATTGCTCAAGCTGAGCAGCGACCTGTACGACATCACCGTCTTCGGCGCTGAACCCCACACCAATTACAACCGCATCCTGCTGTCGCCGGTGCTGGCCGGTGAGCAGACCTTCGAAGAGATCGTGCTCAATGATTTGAGCTGGTACCTCGATAACAACATCAAGCTGCTGCTCAACCGCAAAGTGGTGCAGATCGACCGGGTCAAACGCAAAGTCATCGCCGAAGACGGCAGCGAGGCCGAGTACGATCGCCTGCTGATCGCCACCGGCTCCACGCCATTTATCCTGCCGATCCCCGGCAATACGTTGCAGGGTGTAATCGGCTACCGCGACATCGCCGACACCCAGGCCATGATCGACACCGCCAAGACCCACAAGCACGCCGTGGTGATCGGCGGCGGCCTGCTGGGCCTGGAGGCTGCCAACGGCCTGATGCTGCGCGGCATGCACGTGACTGTGGTGCATATCGGCGAGTGGCTGCTGGAACGGCAACTGGACAAGACCAGCGGCCAACTGCTGCAAACCGAACTGGAGAGCCGTGGCCTGGTGTTCCGCCTGCAGGAACAAACCCAGGCGTTGCATGACGCTGGCAACGGTCGCGTCGGCTCGGTGCAATTCAAAAATGGCGACGTGATACCGGCGGACCTGGTGGTAATGGCCGCCGGCATCCGCCCCAGCACCGAACTCGCGGAAAAATCCGGCATCCCGTGCAACCGTGGGATTCTGGTCAACGACACCCTGCAAACCTACGACCCGCGCATCTATGCCATCGGCGAATGCGCCAGCCATCGCGGTATCGCCTACGGCCTGGTGGCACCGCTGTTCGAGCAGGCCAAAGTCTGCGCCAATCACCTGGCGCAGCTGGGCTTCGCACGCTACCAGGGCTCGGTGACCTCGACCAAACTGAAAGTCACCGGCATCGACCTGTTCTCCGCCGGCGACTTCATGGGTGGCGAAGGCACCGAGACCATCACCCTTTCCGACCCGATTGGCGGTGTCTACAAGAAGCTGGTGATCAAGGACGACATCCTCGTCGGTGCCTGCCTATACGGCGACACCGCTGACGGTGGCTGGTATTTCCGACAGATCCGTGAGAACCACGCTATTGGCGAGATCCGCGATCACCTGATGTTTGGCGAAAACGCCATCGGCGATGTAGGCCATCAAGGCCAGGACAAAGCCATGAGCATGGCCGACAGCGCCGAAGTCTGCGGCTGCAACGGCGTGTGCAAGGGCACCATCGTCAAGGCGATTCAGGAACACGGGCTGTTCAGCGTCGACGACGTGAAGAAGCACACCAAGGCCGCCAGTTCCTGCGGCTCCTGCGCCGGGTTGGTGGAACAGATCCTGATCAACACCGTAGGCGGCGCGGCAGACGTCAAACCAAAAAGCGAAAAAGCCATCTGCGGCTGCAGCGACCTCAACCACGGGCAGATTCGCCAGGCCATCCGCGACCAGCACCTGCTGACGATCGCCGGCACCATGAGCTACCTGAACTGGCGCACCCCGAACGGCTGTGCCACTTGCCGCCCGGCACTCAACTATTACTTGATTTCCACCTGGCCCGGCGAGGCAAAAGACGACCCGCAATCGCGCCTGATCAACGAACGGGCCCACGCCAATATTCAGAAAGACGGCACCTACTCGGTCGTCCCGAGGATGTGGGGCGGCGTGACCAATCCCTCGGAGCTGCGGCGCATCGCCGATGTGGCAGACAAGTACAACGTGCCGATGGTCAAGGTCACCGGCGGGCAGCGCATCGACTTGCTGGGCATCAAGAAGCAGGATTTGCCCGGTGTGTGGAAAGACCTCGATATGCCGTCCGGCCACGCCTACGGCAAATCCATCCGTACCGTGAAGACCTGCGTGGGCAGTGAGTTCTGCCGCTTTGGTACGCAAAACTCCACGCAACTGGGGATCGAACTGGAGCACGACCTGTTCAATATGTGGTCGCCCCACAAGGTCAAACTGGCGGTGTCTGGTTGCCCGCGCAACTGCTCGGAAGCAGGGATCAAGGACGTGGGAATTATCGGCGTCGACTCGGGTTGGGAGATGTACATCGGCGGTAACGGCGGGATCAAGACCGAGGTCGCCGAGTTCTTCGTCAAGTTGAAAACCGCCGAAGAAGTGCGCGAATACAACGGCGCTTTCCTACAGCTTTACCGGGAAGAAGCCTTCTACCTGGAGCGCACGGTGCACTACCTGCAAAGGGTGGGCATGGAGCACATCAAGAAGGCCGTGCTGGAAGACCCGGCGCGGCGCCAGGCGCTCAATGAACGCCTGCAATTCTCCCTGTCGTTCGAACAGGACCCGTGGAAAGAACGCCTGGAACAGCCGCTGCTGAAAAAGGAATTCGACACCATCCCCGTCAAACTGCTGGAGGTGCCGGCATGAACTGGCTGGATATCTGCGCCCTCGAAGAAATCAACGCCCTGGGCTCGCGCATCATCACCGGGCCAAAAGGCGACATCGCGATTTTTCGTACCAGTGACGACGAAGTGTTCGCCCTCGACGACCGCTGCCCGCACAAGGGCGGGCCACTGTCCCAAGGGCTGATCTACGGCAAACGCGTGGCCTGCCCGCTGCATAACTGGCAGATCGACCTGGCGTCCGGTGAGGCCCAGGCACCGGACATTGGTTGCGCCCATCACCACCCGGCCCGCGTGGAAAACGGTCGGGTGATGTTGGCGCTGCGGGACGCCGGTTGATGAACCGCCAGACCACCGCTTCGACCTGCTGCTACTGCGGGGTCGGCTGCGGCGTGCTGATCGAACATGACGGCTCGCAGATCCTCGGCGTCAGCGGTGATCCGAGCCACCCGGCCAACTTTGGCAAGCTGTGCAGCAAGGGGTCGAGCTTGCACCTGACCGGCGACCTCGCGGCCCGCGCGTTGTACCCGGAACTGCGGCTGGGCAAAGGCCTGGCTCGCAGCCGCACCGATTGGGACACCGCCCTGGAACACGCGGCGAATGTGTTCGCCGAGACCATCGCTGAACACGGGCCGGACAGCGTGGCGTTCTATATCTCCGGGCAGTTGCTGACCGAGGACTACTACAGCTTCAACAAACTGGCGCGGGCGCTGGTGGGCACCAACAACATCGATAGCAACTCGCGGCTGTGCATGTCTTCAGCGGTGGTCGGCTACAAGCGCAGCCTGGGCGCCGATGCGCCGCCGTGCAGCTATGAGGACCTGGAGTCGAGCGACTGCGTGATGATCGTCGGCAGTAACATGGCCTACGCGCATCCTGTTTTGTTCCGACGCCTGGAAGAAGCGAAAGCCCGTCGGCCACAGATGAAAGTGCTGGTGATTGATCCCCGGCGCACCGACACCTGCGACTTGGCGGACCTGCACCTGGCGATTTTGCCGGGTACGGATGTCGCGTTGTTCCATGGGATCTTGCACTTGTTGCTGTGGGAGGACTGGATCGACCGCGACTTTATCCAGGCCCACACCGACGGCCTGGTCGAGCTCAAACGCCTGGTTCACGACTACACGCCACACATGGTCACGCAGCTGTGCGGCATCAGTGTCGAGCAACTGCGCCTGTGCGCGGAATGGGTCGGCACCTCGGCGAGTTTTCTGTCGTTGTGGTGCATGGGGCTTAACCAGTCCACGGCGGGCAGCGCGAAGAACAGCGCCTTGATTAACCTGCACCTGGCAACCGGCACCATTGGCCGCGCCGGCTGCGGTCCCTTCTCCCTGACCGGTCAGCCGAATGCCATGGGTGGGCGGGAAACCGGCAGCTTGTCGAAATTACTGCCCGGCCATCGCGAGGCGTCCAACCCGGAACATCGGGCAGAAGTGGCCGCGTATTGGGGTGTAGAACAACTGCCTGCCAGCACCGGGCTGACCGCCATCGAGCTGTTTGAACAGATACAGGCCGGCAAGATCAAGGCCCTGTGGATTGCCTGCACCAACCCTGCCCAATCCCTGCCCGACCAGAACAGCGTGCGCCAGGCCCTGGAGGCGTGTCCGTTCGTGGTGCTGCAGGAAGCTTTTCGTACAACCGAGACGGCGCGTTTCGCCGACCTGTTGTTACCGGCGGCGAGCTGGGGCGAGAAAGAAGGCACGATCACCAACTCCGAGCGGCGTATTTCCCACGTTCGACGGGCCATTACCCCACCCGGGGAAGCTCGGCCGGACTGGGCAATCACAGTGGATTTTGCCCAGCGCCTGGAGCGACGTCTTTGTCCCGGAAAACCGGGTCTTTTTGCCTTTGAGCAGCCGGCGCAGATCTTTGATGAATTCAAACTGCTGACCCGTGGACGCGACCTGGACCTGTCGGGCATCAGTCACGCCCTGCTCGACCGGATCGGCCCGCAGCAATGGCCATTTCCAGCCAACGCGGTGAGCGGCACCCCACGCCTGTATACCGATGGTGTTTTTCCAACCGAGACGGGCCGCGCGCACTTTGTGGCCGACCCTTATCGCGCCGCCAAGGAGCAGCGTGACGCGCGCTTCCCGCTGACCCTGATCACCGGACGCCTGCGGGACCAATGGCATGGCATGAGCCGCACCGGCACCGCTGCGCAGCTGTTCGGGCATGTCAGTGAAGCGCTGGTCAGCCTGCACCCGGATGAACTGCGCCGGTATCGCTTGAAGGAAGGCGACCTGATCAGCCTGAAAAGCCGGCGCGGCAGCGTAATTGTGGCCGTCGACAGCGATGACAGCGTACGTCCCGGCCAGGCGTTTCTGCCAATGCACTGGGGCGATCGCTTTCTCAAAGGCGGTGTGAATGCGCTCACCCAGCCGGCGTTCGACCCGCTGTCCAAACAGCCGGAACTCAAACACAGCGGCGTACGCCTGGAGGCGGTGCAACTGCCCTGGCATTTGTTTGCGCTGATTGAAGGCGATGTGCAGCAACACTTCGAAGCGTTGCGCCCGCTGTGTGAGGGCTTTGCCTACGTCAGCCTGAGCCTGACTGGCCGGGAGCGGCCCGCGCTGCTGATTCGTGCAGCACATCACGAGGCGCCCGCCCTTGAACTGCTTAAGCAGATCGACCAATTGCTGGGCCTCAATGACGGCCCGGTCATGGCCTACGACGACCCGCGGCGCTCCATTGGCAAGCGGGTAAAAATCGAAAAGGGCCGCATCACCGCGATCCGCCTCGCCGGCGAAACCCTGGCTCGCCACTGGTTGCAAAGCCTGTGGCTGGAGGGTCGTACCGATGACCCATTACGACGCTGGCTGCTGGCGCCATTGAGTGCGCCACCCGGGGGCGGTTCGACCCGTCACAAGACGTTGTGCAACTGCAAGAACGTCAGCGAAAGCGCGGTCTGCGCCGGGATTGCCCGGGGCCTGGACCTGAATGGGCTGAAACAGGAGCTGGGTTGCGGCACGCAATGCGGCTCCTGTGTGCCGGAAATAAAACGGCTGTTGGCGAGTGGCACGCAGCCAATCGCAATCACGGTGTGAGGAAAGCATGTGAGCGCAAAAGTCTGGCTGGTGGGCGCAGGCCCCGGCGATCCGGAGCTGCTGACACTCAAGGCGGTGAGAGCCCTGCGGGAAGCCGATGTGGTGCTGATCGATGATCTGGTCAACCCGGCGCTACTGGAGCATTGCCCCGCTGCACGGCTGATCACCGTGGGTAAACGCGGCGGCTGCCGTTCCACACCCCAGGCATTTATCCACCGCCTGATGTTGCGCTATGCCCGCCAAGGCAAATGCGTGGTGCGGCTCAAGGGTGGCGACCCGTGCATATTTGGTCGTGGCGGCGAAGAGGCGGCATGGCTCCGGCAACAAGGGGTGGAGGTGGAGTTGGTCAACGGCATTACGGCGGGACTGGCCGGGGCCACTCACTGTGATATTCCGCTCACGTTGCGCGGAGTCAGCCGTGGCGTCACGCTGGTCACGGCCCACACGCAAGACGACAGCAGCCTCAATTGGCGAGGACTGGCCGAGGGCGGCACGACGCTGGTGATCTATATGGGCGTGGCGAAGCTGGGGGAGATTCGACAGCAGTTACTGGAGGGTGGCATGAGCGATGACATGCCGGTGGCGATGATCGAAAACGCCTCGTTGCCACAGCAGCGTGAGTGCCGCAGCAGCCTTGCCCGGATGCAGGACGATGCGCACGAATTTTCGCTCAAGAGCCCGGCAATCCTGGTGATTGGCCAGGTTGTCCAGCCGGCACAGGCGGTTGAGGCTCTGGCCAGCGCGACTGCCTGAGGCAAATTTCAGGCGAAAAAAAGCCCGGCCTAAGCCGGGCTTTTTTCTACAACTCAGTAATTACTGAGCTGCTTGTGCTTCTACCGAGGCTTCTACGCGACGGTTGATAGCACGGCCAGCTTCAGTTGCGTTGTCAGCAACTGGGCGGGATTTGCCATAACCAACCGAGCTTACACGGTTAGGAGCAATACCGTCTTTGACCAGGACTTGCTTAACAGCGTCAGCACGACGCTGGGACAGCTTCTGGTTGTAAGCGTCAGGACCGACGGAGTCAGTGTGACCTTCAACAACGGTGGTGGTTTGTGGGTACTGTTTCATGAAGTCAGCGAGGTTTTTCACGTCGCCGTAGCTGTTAGGCTTAACAACCGACTTGTCGAAGTCGAACTTCACGTCCAGCTCAACACGAACAACCTGAGCAACCGGAGCTTCTGGCTCTGGAACTGGCTCTGGAGCTGGTGCCGGGGTAGGAGCTGGAGCAGTTTTACCAGCGTTGCCGCCGAAGTTTACGCCCAGACCAACCAGTGCGGAGTAGTCCCACTTGCCGTTGTCCAGTGCGTAGTCAGCTTCAACACCAGCACGTGCGAACAGGTTGTCGGTGAAGTAGTACTTCACACCAGCGCCAGCGATAGCCAGGGTCGATTGATCGCGACCTTTGTGACCATCAGCTTCTACGTTGGTACGGCTCTGGTGGCCGAAACCGCCCTCTACGTATGGACGCAGGGAGTCGACACCAGCTTGACCGAAGTGGTACTGGGCAGTAACGCTGCCGGTATCACCCTTGATCTTCTGGCTACCGGTACCGTCGTTCGAACGGGTGTGGTTGGTAGTGTCGTAGTTCAGGTTGATCGACACGTCGTCGGTCAGGAAGTAACCGATGCTTGCGCCAGGATTGTAGCCGTCTTCGATATGCTTGACGCTATCGTTGAACTGCTTTTTGTAGAACAGCTGGCCTTCAACTGCGCCTTGACCTTGTGCCAGAGCGCCGAAGGAAGTAGCAGCAATAAGAGTACCAATGGCCAAGCCCAAGGTGTTTTTCAGTTTCATCCGTTAAATCCCCATCTGGTGATTGTAAAGCAGTCCCACATACCGGGGGACAACTCGGCGACAAGTCTAACAGAACTTGCCTACACGTAAGAGATATTTGCCACGCACTAAGTTTCAGTACTGCCCGCAAATTTCTCACGTAATTTATCAAGAGCACGTTTGTAACGCATTTTTGTAGCACTCAAACCCATATGCATGATGTCAGCGATTTCCTGAAATTCCAGCTCTGCGACAAATCGTAGCACCAGAATTTCCCGGTCAATCGGGTTCACATGCACCAACCAGCGATCGAGTCCGCCCTTTTCTTCCGGGGTTGGCGCCTTCTCTTCAGACGCTTCCTCAAGGGGGTCCAGACTCAAAGCGTCCATCAAGCGACGCTTTCGCCGTTCCTTCCGATACTGCGTGATGCACTCGTTGTACGTGATGCTATAAAGCCATGTCTTGAACTTCGATTTGCCCTCGAAGTTCTTCAGGCCGTATAGCACCTTGAGCATCACTTCCTGACAGACATCATCCGCATCTCTATCGTTCCCTAAATACCTTGAACAAACGTTGAACAGAGTGCGTTGATACCTGCGCATCAATTCTTCGTACGCGCGTGTTACGTGAAACAGCTCCGTGTGCGAGCGCGCGACCAACTCCTCATCAGAGAGCTCACGGGGGTCATAGCGCGTGGACAGCGTTTGGGCTTTATTCAAAACAAGTCGTGCCGACAGTCAGGTCAATGTCCGCCTCAGCCTGGATACCCAGGTTTGCGGCGGCGTACATTAGCAGGGTTTGCCGGGTTAGCGGCTAGTCACATGCTGTTCCAGCAGGATCCGATTCGAAAGCGACACCAGTTCGCCATCGTCGGTCAGCACTGTTGTCTTAACCGTGCCGATCTCCTCGATCTGCCCTTCGACCTCGCCCACACGCACTTGTTGCCCAACCTGATACAGCTCACGCACATAGATTCCCGCAAGAATCTGCCCGGCAATTTCCCGGCTTCCCAGTCCCATGGCCAGCGCAACGGCCAGACCAACGGTAATCAAAACAATCACAATCACATGGTTCAGCAGGTCAGTCTTGACCTCCAACTGGCTGATCGCGACCGAAATACTGATGATAATCACCAGGCCCTGAGCGATTCGCCCCAGGCCGCTGGCGTAATCCAGCCCTACCCCTTCAGCCGCGCCGCGCACCAGGCCATTGGCCAGTTGCGCCAGCAAAACCCCTACGAGCAGCACCAGCGCGCCACCGAATACCTTCGGCAAATACAGCGCCAGCATGTCGAGCGTAGCTGAAACTCGCTCAAGTCCAAGGGATTCAGCCGCAGAAACCAGAAAAATCAGCAAAACAAACCAATAAACGATCTTGCCGATCAATGTCGAGATCGGCACTTGCAGCCCGGCACGTCCCAGAATCTTGGTCAGGCCGGTACCGCCCATCAGTCGATCGAGACCCAGTTTAGCCAGCAATTTGGAGAGCAGGGTGTCGAGCAGCTTGGCCACGACAAAACCCAGCAGTACCACCACCAGGGCACCAAACAGGTTGGGAATGAAATTCGCCACCTTGGTCCACAGCGCAGTCATTGCAGTTACCAGACTCTGGGTCCAGAGATCGAGTTCCATATTCATTCAGCCTTATCAGCAGTGCGAGCAAGAGGTTTACGACGGGAAACCGGTGAAACATGGGCCGAACCGTTGTTCAGGGCCATCATCAATGCCGGCAACCAGCGGCCGAGCAGACCGAACAGGTCCCCCGCCCCGACCTGGCGGTTGGCGGTTTTCAAAACGCGACCCAGGCAAGCATCGTCGTCCCGGTTGGACGGCGAAGCATTCAGCATGTCACGCAAAGACTGTTCGAACGGATCGTGCATAAAAACCTCTCGCAAGTGATTTAAAAGACGAGGGTAAAATTCTTCGGGTCACATGACCTCTTTCCACGTTCAGGTCACATTCAGGTCAGACCCAACGTAAACGTCGAAACAACCACCACTGCCCGACCGCCACCGTGACCATCATCAGGCAGGCAATCAGGAACCCGTAAGGGCTGGAAGAGAACGGAATTCCCCCCACATTGATCCCCAGCAAACCGGTCAGGAAACTCATCGGCAGGAAGATCCCGGTGATGATCCCGAAGCGGTACATGGTGCGGTTCATGCGCAGGCTCAAACGCCGGTCTTCGGTCTCAAGCACAAGCCCCACGCGCTCCCGGGCCAATTCCAGCTCTTCCAGGTAACGGGTCAGGCTGTTGTTCAATTCGTTCCAGTAGTCAGCATCGTCGTCGCAGAACCAGGGCAGTTTGATCCGGGTCAACTGCGCAAAAATATCCCGCTGCGGCGACAGGAAACGTTTCAGCCCGGCGGCGCGCCGACGGATCTGCAAAACGCTGCCATGCTCCGGGGTATACCGTTCGTCGGCATCCAGTTTTTCTTCTTCGATATCGACGATTTCGGACAGATCACTGACCAGATCCTGGACCTTGTTGGTCAGGTACTGCGCCATATAAAGGACCAGTTCCGACGACGTTTTCGGCCCCTTGCCATCCGCCAACTGCACCAGCAGCTCATCCGTTGCACGTAACGGGCGCAAGCGCAGGGAAATCACCCGCGCCGCCGAGGCAAAGATACGCACCGAGACCATGTCTTCCGGTTCGGCGCCGGGGTTCAGGTTGACACCGCGTAAAAACAGCAGCAGTTCGGCGTCCGGCAGCGGCAACAGGCGTGGGCGGGTGTTTTCCTCCAGCAGCAGGTCACACGCGAACTCGCTCAAGCCGCTGGATTTGCGCAACCAGGTCTGGGTCTGGGGATGGCTACGGTCCCAATGCAGCCACAGGCTTTCCTGAGGCTGCAGTTGCAGCTCATCAAGCTCTGTCCGGGCAATCGAACGCGCACCACCCTTACCGTCCAGCACCAGGGCATGCACCAGCCCCCACTGCGCGTTTTCTTCCTCGAACATCCTCACCCCTGTCGGCTACTGCTATTTATTCAGGCATTTTCAGCGGGCTGGGGGAGACGATCACACCGTTATTGTCGGCGTACACGTACTCACCCGGGCGGAAGGTCACGCCAGCGAAGGTCACCGCCACGTTCAAATCGCCGATACCACGCTTTTCTGTCTTCATCGGGTGGCTGGCCAGGGCCTGTACACCCAAATCGGTCTGGGCAATCACGTCCACATCGCGGATGCAGCCGTAGATCACCAGCCCTTCCCAGCCGTTTTTCGCGGCTTTCTCGGCAATCATGTCGCCCAGCAACGCACGGCGCAGGGAACCACCACCGTCGACCACCAGCACCTTGCCGGCGCCATTGAGTTCGGCTTGTTCCTTGACCAGGGAATTGTCTTCAAAGCACTTGATGGTCACGATCTCGCCACCAAAGGAGTCTCGGCCGCCGAAATTGCTGAACATCGGCTCAACCACCTGCACCAACTCCGGGTAGGCGTCACACAGGTCGGGGGTAAGGTAATGGTTCATCGAGAAACTCCTGTAGGTGAAAGAAAGTGTCAAACATCCCACTGTTTACTTACATCTGGAAACGCTTTGCCATGAAGGTTCTTTAATCCGGGCCGAATAGTCAGGCCCATCCGACAGCAACGCAAGACCCACTGCGCGACTGAATATGACCAGAACCACCCAACGCGTCATATCTTAGCCGCTACGGCAAACAAGCGAAACGCCCCTGATAGAGCCTTGCGCTCAAACCACAGCAAGTTCCTGCGACTGCGCCCCCGCCAAAGGTGTAAGCGGATCTTTCAGCCAACGCCTCACCAACGGCCACACTTCAGCCTGGGCAGCCTTGCTGACGAGCATCTCGACGTGCCCGAAATCCCCGCTGAACCCTTGCCGGCGCCCCAGGCACAGGTACTGGCGATGCTCGGAGCCGACTTGCTCGAAAAGTTTGCGACAGGCCCAGTCCGGGTCCTGGTGATCGCCGGCAGCGCTCACCGCCAATAGCGGCACGTCGACCGCTGCCAGGCCTTTCCACCAATCCTGCTTCCCTTCGCCAAAGCGGCCGAACAGGCCATTCCAGCGCATGGCTTCAATCAGCACACCTGCCGGTTCGTCTTCGGGGCCGCGCTTCAGCCGCGAGCCAGACAATTGGCCAAAGCGTTTCAAGAGCAGGCGACCGGTCCATTCCAACGGTGGCAGTTTCAACGGCCAATGGGTACGGCTGACCTGGCAGCCAAACAGCGCCACCGAGGCCACTGCCGGCGCGCCAAGGTGCTGCCCACCCAGGGCCGCAGCCAGGGTTGTGCCACCCAGGGAATGCCCGATCCAGTGGGGAATCTGCCCACTTTGCTCACGCACAAAGGCAGCAATGGCCGGCAAGTCGTAGCGAGCATAGTCGGCAACGCGGTTTTTGGCGTAGTCGTGGTTACGTCGGGACAGCCCGTGGCCGCGCATTTCCGGGATCCAGACGTCGAACCCCTCGCGCGCCAGGTAAGCGCCCAAGCCGATCCCCTTGGGCGAATACCAAAAGCGTCGGTTGGAGAAACTGCCATGCAACAAAACCACCGGCACGCCCCGGTTTTCCGGGACATCGGCCAGGCCCAGGCGGGTCACGGCCAGCTCGACGGTGCCGTCAGGGCTGTTGCCGGGCTTGAGGCGATACACATCTTCACTCAGGTCGCCACGACGCTCAGCGCTGATCAAGGCGACAGGAAACAGGTTGCTGCTGCTTTGCATAATGCTCTTGCACAAAAAAGGGCGGCGTCCGGAAGGAGTTCCGCCCTGTACAGAATGAGAAATGCCGGCCAACCCTAACGATTGACCGGCACTTTTTGAGGTTGCGTCTTACGCCTGAGCTTGACCTTCAGCCAGGAAGAACCAGGTTTCCAGTACGGAATCGGGGTTCAGCGAGACGCTTTCGATGCCCTGTTCCATCAGCCATTTGGCCAGGTCGGGGTGATCGGAAGGGCCTTGGCCGCAGATCCCGATGTACTTGCCAGCCTTGTTGCACGCCTGGATGGCGTTGGCCAGCAGCTTCTTGACCGCAGGGTTACGCTCGTCGAACAGGTGGGCGATGATCCCCGAGTCGCGGTCCAGGCCCAGGGTCAGCTGGGTCAGGTCGTTGGAGCCGATGGAGAAGCCGTCGAAGAATTCCAGGAACTCTTCAGCCAGGATGGCGTTGGACGGCAGCTCGCACATCATGATGACGCGCAGGCCGTTCTCGCCACGGGACAGGCCGTTTTCAGCCAGCAGGTCCACCACCTGGCTCGCCTCGCCCAGGGTGCGCACGAATGGCACCATGATTTCGACGTTGGTCAGGCCCATCTCGTTGCGCACGCGCTTGAGGGCGCGGCATTCCAGCTCGAAGCAGTCGCGGAAGGCTTCGCTGATGTAACGCGAGGCGCCCCGGAAGCCCAGCATCGGGTTTTCTTCTTCCGGCTCGTAGAGCTTGCCGCCGATCAGGTTCGCGTATTCGTTGGACTTGAAGTCCGACAGCCGGACGATGACCTTTTTCGGGTAGAACGCCGCCGCCAGGGTGCTGATGCCTTCCACCAGCTTCTCGACGTAGAAGCCCACCGGGTCGTTGTAGCCGGCGATGCGCTTGTCGACGCTTTCCTTGATGTCCGGCGGCAGGCCGTCGTAGTTCAACAGTGCCTTGGGGTGCACGCCGATCATGCGGTTGATGATGAACTCCAGGCGGGCCAGGCCCACACCAGCGTTCGGCAACTGCGCGAAGTCGAAGGCGCGGTCCGGGTTGCCGACGTTCATCATGATCTTGAACGGCAGGTCCGGCATGGCGTCGATGGAGTTTTGCTTGATGTCGAAGCCCAGTTCACCTTCGAAGATGAAGCCGGTGTCGCCTTCGGCGCAGGACACAGTCACGCCCTGGCCGTCTTTCAACAGTTGGGTGGCGTTGCCGCAACCGACCACTGCCGGGATCCCCAGCTCACGGGCGATGATCGCCGCGTGGCAGGTACGCCCGCCACGGTTGGTGACGATGGCGCTGGCGCGTTTCATCACCGGTTCCCAGTCCGGGTCGGTCATGTCGGAGACCAGCACGTCGCCTGGCTGGACTTTGTCCATCTCGGACACGTCCTTGATGATCCGCACCTTGCCGGCGCCGATGCGCTGGCCGATGGCACGGCCTTCCACCAGTACGGTGCCGGTTTCTTTCAACAGGTAGCGTTCCATGACGTTGGCCGAGGTGCGGCTCTTCACGGTTTCAGGGCGGGCCTGAACGATGTACAGCTTGCCGTCGTCACCGTCCTTGGCCCATTCGATGTCCATCGGGCACTTGTAGTGCTTTTCGATGATCATCGCTTGTTTGGCCAATTCGCTGACTTCGGCGTCGGTGAGGCAGAAACGCGCACGTTCGGCCTTGTCGACATCAACGGTTTTTACCGAGCGACCGGCCTTGGCCTCGTCGCCGTAGATCATCTTGATCGCCTTGCTGCCCAGGTTGCGGCGCAGGATGGCCGGGCGGCCGGCTTCAAGGGTGTGTTTGTGGACGTAGAATTCGTCCGGGTTCACCGCACCTTGTACGACGGTTTCGCCCAGGCCGTAGGCGCCGGTGATGAAGACCACGTCGCGAAAGCCCGACTCGGTGTCCAGGGTGAACATCACGCCGGCCGTGCCGGTTTCCGAACGCACCATGCGCTGCACACCGGCAGACAGGGCCACCAGCTTGTGGTCGAAACCCTGGTGTACACGGTAGGAAATGGCGCGGTCGTTGAACAGCGAGGCGAACACTTCCTTGGCCGCGCGGATCACGTTTTCCACGCCGCGGATGTTCAGGAAGGTTTCTTGCTGACCGGCGAAGGAGGCGTCTGGCAGGTCTTCGGCGGTGGCCGAGGAGCGCACGGCGACGGCCATGTCCGGGTTACCGGCCGACAGCGTGGCAAACGCGGTGCGGATCTCGGCGTTGAGCTTCTCGGGGAACTCGGCTTCCATGATCCATTGACGGATCTGGGCGCCGGTCTTGGCCAGGGCGTTGACGTCATCGACGTCCAGCGCATCGAGGGCGGCATGGATCTGATCGTTGAGGCCGCTCAACTCGAGGAAATCACGGTAAGCCTGGGCGGTGGTGGCAAAACCACCTGGAACCGATACACCGGCGCCCGCAAGATTACTGATCATCTCGCCCAGGGATGCGTTCTTGCCCCCTACGTGCTCTACATCATGGACGCCGAGCTTATCGAGGGAAACTACGTACTCTACCAAGGTGATCTCTCCACTTTCTGTGTTGGAAAAGCTCAGGACGCCGGCGGCTCAGTAGGAGCGGTTACCGGCGTTTGTGGCCTGGACCTGGAAAATAAGTGAGAATGCGGCCCACTGCGGGACGGCAAAATCGCGCCTATCATATCCAAGATTCGTCATCAGCTTAAGGCCCAAGGCTCAAATGAAACGATCTGCTTTCTTTATCTCCGACGGCACCGGCATCACAGCCGAAACCCTGGGTCAAAGCCTGTTGGCGCAGTTCGAAAACATTACCTTCAGCAAATTCACGCGACCCTATATCGATAGCGTGGATAAAGCGCGAGCCATGGTACAACAAATCAATCTGGCGGCCGAAAAAGACGGATTTCGTCCGATCATTTTCGACACCATCGTCAATCAGGACATCCGTGAGATCCTCGCGACCTCCAATGGTTTCATGATCGACATCTTCTCTACCTTCCTGGCGCCGCTGGAACAAGAGTTAAGTGAACATTCGTCATACTCTGTCGGAAAATCTCACTCCATTGGTCACAACTCCAACTATATGGAGCGGATCGAGGCGGTGAACTTCGCCCTCGACAACGACGACGGCGCCCGCACCCACTACTACGACAAGGCTGATTTGATCCTCGTGGGCGTGTCCCGCTGCGGCAAGACGCCGACCTGCCTCTATATGGCCATGCAATTCGGGATTCGCGCGGCCAACTACCCGCTGACCGAAGACGACATGGAGCACCTGACACTGCCTGCCGCCCTGCGCGCGCACCAGCACAAGCTGTTCGGGCTGACCATTGACCCGGACCGGCTGACGGCGATTCGTAATGAACGCAAGCCCAATAGCCGATACTCCAGCTATGCGCAGTGCGAATTTGAAGTGCGGGAAGTAGAAAATCTGTTCCGCCGGGAGAATATTGCGCACATCAATTCCACGCATTTTTCGGTGGAAGAGATTTCGGCGAAGATTCTGGTGGAGAAAGGGGTGGAGCGGCGGTTCAAGTAACCGGTTGTTCAGACACCACTGATCCCCTGTGGCGAGGGGGCTTGTCCCCCGTTGGGCTGCGAAGCGGCCCCAGTAACGCCACCGCAGTCTCTCAGACAGAACGGCGTCGGCAGGTTTGGGGCTGCTGCGCCGCCCAACGGGGGACAAGCCCCCTCGCCACAAGGGTCTATCTTCACAAGTGGAATCTCCCCCCGCCCTGCCCCAGCGCCGTCGCCAGCGCATCAAACCCTGCCAGCAACAGCTGATCATCCCCCGACGTGTTGCAGATGCTTGCCCGGATAAACTGCGGCACCGCCGTCTGGCCCACCGCAAATGCTTCGGCTGTGGCAATCAGGTAATTATTCTGCTTCAACTCCGCCTCGATTTCCGACGCGCGCCAAGGCTCCGGGACTTCGATCCAGAAGTGCGGGCTATTGAGATGGGTGCGATATTCCAGGCCGATCAGCAACCCTTCCACCAACGCCTTGCGTCGGCTGATTTCCTGGATCTGCTGGTGCAGCAGGTGCTCCGCCGTGCCATTTTCGATCCATTGGGTGGCCAGTTCCAGGGTCACCGGCGTGGCCATCCAGCAGGTTGAGCGCAGCGCCGCGGAAATCCGGCTGACCAGCGCCGGTGGCGCATGCACGTACCCCACACGCAACCCCGCCGACACTGCCTTGCTCAGGCTGCTGATCAGAATTGTACGTTCCGGCGCGAAATGGCTCAGGGGCGGCGGACGATCTTCCACCAACACGCCGTGGGCCTCGTCCTCGAGAATCAGCAGGTTGTGTTCACGGCAGACCTTGACCAGCGCCTCACGGCGCGCGACCGACAGCACCGCCGTCGTAGGATTCTGGATGGTCGGCGTGCAGTACAACGCTGAAACCCGGTGATTGCGGCACACCTCATCCAGCGCCCCCGGCAACAGCCCTTCTTCGTCCATTTCCAGGCCGATCAGGCGTATCCCCAGCATGCGCGCGGCGGTGATCAGCCCCGGGTAGGTCAACTGTTCGGTGACCACCGTGTCGCCGGCCCGCAATAGCGCCATCAATGCGCACAGCAGCCCGTGCTGGCCGCCGTTCACGCAAATCACCTGCTCGGGAATCGGATGGAAATCCCGCTGCACCAGCCACTGCGCGCCCGCCGCACGGTAGCGCGGCAACCCGGCGTCCGGGGTGTAGGCGCTGATGTCCTGCAAAAACTTGGCGTTGGTGGCCAGTGTCTGGAAGCTTTGGGCGAGGAACGTGGTCTCCTGCCCCGGGATATGCATGTTGCGGCTCATATCAAAGTATTGCCGCGGCTCGTCGCTGAAGTTGCGAAAGCCTTCATCCCTTTGACGCTCCATCCCACGCTTGCGCACGAAGGTGCCGTCACCTACCCGCGCCACCACCAACCCCAGCCGTTCCAGCTCACCGTAGGCGCGACTGATGGTGCCAATGGTCACCCCCAGATTGTCGGAAAGCACCCGATGGGGCGGCAGTTTTCTTCCCGGTTCAATCAAGCCTTCAAGAATGCCCCGCTCCATGACATCGGACAGGCGTTTGTACTTCACGCCCTGCCCGCTGGAGAGTCCTTCTCGCATAATTGACACCATGTCAATATTTGTTTTGACAGCCATCATTCGCCCTAATAGTGTGCTTTTACGGGTTCAATCACCGAATCAAGGCACTCAATATAGAGGTCAATTCGGTCTCATGGAAGCAATGTCACGATGCCAATGTCCGCCGTTCTCGAAAACGCTGAAAAAACAAAAACTCACAAGCAGTGGTTGGCTGGGCTGATTACCAGTGTGATGTTCCTGATCGTGTGCCTGAGCTGGGGCACCACCTGGCTGGGCATCAAGATCGCCGTGGAAAGCGTGCCGCCGCTGACCTCCGCCGGGCTGCGCTTTCTGATCGCCTTTCCGCTGTTCCTGTGTTTTGCCTGGGTGCGCCGCGAGCCGATCCTGTTTCCCCGGGAAAGCCGCTGGTTCTTCGTATTCGTGACGCTGTCCTACTTCAGCGTGCCGTATTACCTGCTCAACTATGGCGAGATGCATGTCTCGTCCGGCCTCACCGCGCTGCTGTTCAGTTGCATGCCGGTGTTTATCCTGATTTTCTCTGCGCTGTTCCTGCGTGAACGCATCTACTTTTCCCAGGTGGTCGGTATCGCCATCGGTTTCGGCAGCCTGTACATGATCATCAAGAGCCAGGGCCTGCACCTGGACCATGCCGAGTTCTTCGGGGTGCTGGCGATTCTGACCGCCGCGATCATGCATGCCCTGTGCTACGTGATTACCAAGAAACAAGGCAGCGCCATCAGCGTGATCACCTACAACACCCTGCCCATCGGCATCGCCGGGATGATGCTGTTTGTCGCCGGCCTGTGGTTTGAAACCCCGACCTTCGAAGACATCACCCTGCGCTCCTGGAGTGCGCTGTTCTACCTCGGCCTGGTGGCCTCGGTGGGCGGTTTTATCGTGTATTTCATGCTGCTCAAGCGCCTGAGCCCGATCATTTTGTCCTTCGTGTTCATCATCTTCCCGGTGTTCGCGGTGATCATCGGTGCCTGGTACGAAGGCGTGCAGATTTCCAGGGACCTGATGATGTATTCGGCGATCCTGCTGGCCGGTTTTGCGATTACCAAGCTGCCCATCGAAAAGCTCCTGGCGAAGAAAAACTGAGATGAAGGTCCTGAGCCCAAGCGCCCTGGAGCAGATTTACGCCCACGCCGACCGCAGCTACCCCGAGGAATGCTGCGGTTTCGTTTTCGCCGATGGCAGCGTGTACCTGGGCAGCAATATCCAGAACGAACTGCACCGCAAGAACCCCGAGATGTATTCACGCAGTGCTGCCAACGGCTACACCTTTTCGGTGGCCGACACGCTGATGATGAACAAGGCGTTTCGCAGTGATAACCCGGTGGTGGTGATCTACCACTCCCACCCTGACGTCGGCGCGTATTTCAGCGACGAAGACCAGGACAAGGCCCTCTTCATGGGCGAGCCGATCTACCCCGTGAGCTACCTGGTGGTGGATGTTCGCCAGGGCAAGACCCAAGGTTCCAAGCTGTTTGCCTGGGATGGCAAGCGCTTCGCCCAAAACCCCTTCAACGACCTGCAAACGGAGTTGTGCATGAACGCTGTCTCTTTCCCCGACATCCTGGTCCGCGTGGCCAAGCTGCCAGCATCGACCCTTGAGGGTGCCGGATCGACATTGCGCGAAGTCATTGAAAACCTGTGCACCGAGCACCCGCAGTTACGGGCGCACCTGCTCTACGAGAACAACCAGCTCAAGGAACACTTCCTGTTCACCTCCGAGGAAGCGCTGATCGACGCCAACGACCCGTTGCCCGAGAAAGCAAAAATCGAAGTACTGCTGGCCACGTCCGGCGGCATGGACGTCGACTCACTGAGCAACGAAGAAGTGCAGCGCTACGTGCGCCACATCACCCTGCCCGGCGTCGGTCGCGAAGGCCAACTGAACCTGAAGAAAGCCCGCGTGCTGATCATCGGCACCGGCGGCCTCGGTTCGCCCATCAGCCTGTACCTGGCGGCCGCAGGTATCGGCACCCTGGGGCTGGTGGATTTCGACGTGGTGGAAAGCAGCAACCTGCAACGCCAGATCGTCCACGGCAACAGCACCCTGGGCCTACCCAAGGTCGAGTCCGCCAGGCGGCGCTTGCAGGACCTGAACAGCCACATCCAGATCAACACCTACGACACCGCCTTCAACACCGACAACGCCCTGGAATTGGTGGGCGCCTATGACCTGGTGATCGACGGCACCGACAATTTCGAAACCCGCTATCTCGTCAACGATGCCTGCGTACAACTGGGCAAACCGTTGGTGTACGGCGCCATCTACCGTTTCGACGGGCAGATCAGCGTGCTCAACTATAAAGGCGGGCCGTGCTACCGCTGCCTGTTTCCACAGGCCCCGCCGGCGGAACTGGCACCCAATTGCAGCGCCGGCGGCGTCATCGGCGTATTGCCCGGCGTGGTCGGGATGATCCAGGCCACCGAGGCGATCAAGCTGTTGATCGGCATCGGCGAACCGTTGTCGGGCCGGCTGATGCGTTTTGATGCACTGGCGATGAAATTCAGCGAGATCCGCTTCAAGCGCCGCGCCGACTGCCCTTGCTGCTCGGAACTGCGCCACAGCCAATCCGTCGCACCTGCCGTGTGTGCGGATGCCGTGCCGAGCCAGCCGTCGTTGGCCGAAGAGCGCTACATCAAGCCACGGGTGCTCAAGCAACTGCTCGAACAACACAGCAAGGCCGACGTGTTGCTGGACGTGCGCGATGCCAGCGAACTGGAAGTGTGCAAGTTGCCAGGCGTGGTGCACATCCCGCTGGCCGAACTCGACGGGCAACTCGCCACCCTCAGCCGTGACAACACGCACTACCTGATCTGCTACGCCGGAACGCGTGCGGAACAAGCCGCCACTACCCTGCTGGCAGCCGGATTCGCCAACACCAAAGTACTGCAAGGTGGCATGAAACACTGGGTTCGCGACGTCGAACCCGACATGCCTTTGTACTGATCAGCGGCCATGGGTTCTTACTTGATGTTGCATAACTCGATACTCGACGCGATTGGCCAAACGCCCATCGTGCGCCTGGAACAGTTTTCCGAAGACCTCGGCATTGAGGTCTACGCGAAGCTGGAGTCCCTCAACCCCGGCGGCAGCCACAAGGCGCGCATCGCCCTGGGCATGATCCTCGACGCCGAGCGCCGGGGCATTCTGATCCGTGGCTCAGGGCAAACCATTATCGAGCCCAGCGGTGGCAACACCGGCATCGGACTGGTGATGGCCGGCAACGTGCTGGGCTACAAAGTGGTGCTGGTGATCCCCGACAACTACAGCCCCGAGAAGCAGAAACTGCTGCGCCTCTATGGCGCCAGGGTGGTGCTGTCGGACAGCCGCCTGGGCAACAATTCCCACGGTGAAAAGTGCATGGAGCTGCAGCTGGAAAACCCCAGCTACGTGATGCTCAACCAGCAGCGCAACGGCGCCAACCCGCAAACCCACCGCGACACCACTGCTCGGGAAATCATCCGTGCCTTCGGCGAGCAGCGGGTGGACTACTTCGTCAGCGGCATCGGCACCGGCGGCCATATCACCGGCATCGGCGAAACCCTCAAGGCCACCTGGCCGGCGATCCGCGTGATGGGCGTGGAGCCGGAGGAGTGCGACCTGCTCAGCGACCGCCACGCACCCCACCATATCCAGGGCCTCTCCATCGGCCTGATCCCGAGCATTCTCAACGTCGCGATCATTGACGGGATGCTCAAGGTGTCGCGCCAGGAATGCATCGACATGATCAAACGCATCATGCGCACCGACGCCATCAGCCTCGGGTTGTCATCGGCCGCCAACATGGTGGCCATCGCCAAGCTGGCGCCGGAGCTGGCTACCGACACCGTTGTGCTGACCATGGTCTACGACAGTGCCGACGGTTATTTGCCCTGTTTTGAATAACAACTATTGCGGGGGTGCCTCCATGGGGGGCTTTATCGACATGCAACAACTGCACGATGAGTTGCTCACCCACCTCATCACCACGCTGACGCCAACGCAGTTGAAGCAACTGGAAGAGCACCTTGGCACGCTGGTCCAGGCGGCGGCCCAGGCGGTGGCCGAAGACCTGATCGCCTATGCCTGGCGCGACCCGGCGTCCCGCGGGCGCGGGGAGCTGATCCTGGAGTCCTACGCCTCGTTCAAGGCGGTGCTGTACTACCGGCTGGCGCACCTGGTGTGGAATTTCCCGGACAAGAACAACGGCGTGTTTTGCGCCATCGCCCTGAAGCTGAGCAACCAGGGCAAGATTTTGTCCGGCGCCGAAATTCACCCCGCCGCGCGGATCGGCCGGCGCTTTGTGCTGGACCACGGCTATGGCACGGTCATCGGTGAAACCTGCGAGATCGGCAACGACTGCTACATCCTCTGCGGCGTGACCCTGGGCGCCCGGGGCATCGCCAACAACCCCGACGGCAAGCGCCACCCGCGCCTGGGCAACAACGTGGAAGTCGGTTCCGGCGCGCGGGTGCTCGGTTATGTGCTGATCGGCGACAACGTGTTTATCAGCCCTTCCTGCGTGATCACCCAGGACGTGCCGGCCGGCACAAAGGTCAAGGTGGTCAACCAGATCCAGTTGCAGAAAAACGACGAGTCGGACCACAGCAACTACCTCGGCGCGTTTGCCCTCGACGAGCGGCTGCACGTGGTCGGCGAGGTCAACGCCAGCCACAAGGTCACGGTGCTGGACGCCGACTTTCACCCCCTGCCCGGCCTGCTGCTGGAGCCGACGGTCAAGGAACGCCACCACCTGCAGTTCCGCCTGCGCCATATCGAGACAACGGCCTACCCGCCACGCTTGCCACTGAACCTGAAAGTGACCGGGCCCGAATTTGAAATCACCCTGCTCTCTCCCCCTGGCTTGAGCGCGATGGTTCGTCGCCTGCTGCAAGCCAGCCCACTGATCGTCGGAGGTTGAACATGTCCGTGCACACCATGGAAACCCTCGCGCTGTTCGACAGCGCGCCTTACCAGAATGCCTTCAGTGCGCGGGTGATTGCCGTCAGTGAGCAGGGGATCGCCCTGGAACACACGCTGTTCTACCCCACCGGCGGCGGGCAACCGGGAGACACCGGCCACTTCATCCTGCCCGATGGCAGCCGTGTCGACATCACGGGCACCGTGCGCGACCCGGTGCTGCGCTCGATCATCTGGCACCAGGTGGAACACTGCCCTGAACAACTGGCGGCCGGGATGCAGGTGGACGCCAGCCTGGATTGGGAGCGCCGCTACCAGCACATGAAAATGCACACCTGCCTGCACCTGCTGTGTTCGATCATCGACGCGCCGGTGACCGGCTGCAGCATCGGCTTTGATAAGGGCCGCCTGGATTTCGACCTGCCGGAAATGACCCTCGACAAAGAGACCATCACCCGCGACCTCAATGCCTTGATCGAACAGGCCCACGCGGTGAAAACCCTGTCCATGCCGGCCTCGGAGTATTCCACCCTGCTGCAGATCACCCGCACCCAGGCGGTGGCACCACCGGTGATCCAGGGTTCGGTACGGGTGATCGAAATTGCCGGAATCGACATCCAGCCTTGTGGCGGCACCCATGTGACCAATACCGAGGAAATCGGCCGGGTGTTCTGCGAAAAGATCGAGAAGAAGAGCAAACACAACCGCCGGGTGATCCTGCGGTTTGAATAGCGCTCGAGCGACGGCTGGGGCACCAACGCCCTAGCTGCAGTTCGTACAGGAAACTGACAGCAAATTTATGTGCTTGTAACATTCAGAAACGTACAATCCCGCCTGCAACGCCTCGTTGCCCCTGACTCGCGAAAACAGCGCCCTTCCTTCCCGGTGGGTCATTCGTGCAGCAGCTAAGCTCACTCCCATCACGCCCTGAACCTGAACGCTGCAGGAATGACTGCCTATGAAAAGAGTGCTCCGTCACTACATCCCTGCGTCCACATTGCGCTTGTTGCCCAACCGCTGGGACCTGGTCGCCCTGCCCCTGGTGATCGGCTTTTTATTGTTTTTCTCCATCACTGCCCGGGAAACCTGGGCGCCCATCGCCACCTTGCAAAGTGAAGTCATCTCCCTCGACCCGGCCAACCTGCCGGAATACGCGATGCGCACCACCATGCGCATGCTCGCGGCGATGGTGGCAGCGCTGGTGTTCACCCTGTTGTACGGCACCCTGGCCGCCAAAAGCCGGCGCGCCGAGAAACTGCTGGTGCCGGTGCTCGACATCCTGCAATCGGTGCCGGTGCTGGGTTACATCTCGTTTACCGTGACGTTCTTCCTGCTGCTGTTCCCCGGGCGCGTGCTCGGCGCGGAGTTCGCGGCCATCTTTGCGATTTTCACCAGCCAGGCCTGGAACATGACGTTCAGCTTCTACCAGTCGCTGCGCATGCTGCCCCATGACCTGGTGGAAGTGTCGACCAACCTGCGGCTGTCCGGCTGGCAGAAGTTCTGGAAGCTCGACGTGCCCTTCGCCATGCCGGGGCTGGTGTGGAACATGATGATGAGCATGTCCGGCGGCTGGTTTTTCGTGGTCGCCTCCGAGGCCATTACCGTCGGCGACAAGACCATCACCTTGCCGGGCGTGGGTTCGTACCTGGCCCTGGCGATTGCCCAGAAAGACCTGCACGCCGTGGGTTACGTGATCCTGGCGATGATCGTGGTCATCCTGATGTACGACCAGTTCCTGTTCCGCCCGTTGGTGGCCTGGGCCGACAAGTTCCGCATGGAAACCACCGCCTCCCAGGGCGCGGCGCCGCAATCCTGGCTGCTGAACCTGATCCAGCGCACGCGCATCGTCCAGCGCATCCTGCGGCCTGTCACCCGCGCCATCAGCCGCATCGGCAACAAGCGCTTCAGCCTGGCAGGCGGTGCACTCAAGGCGTTGCCGGCAGAGACACCAAAAGCCTCAAAAGTGATCGACTGGGTGTGGGGCACACTCATCGCGCTGCTGGCCGCTTATGCGCTGTATCACATCGTGCAGTACGTCGGCACCGAAGTGACCCTGGCCGAAGTCGGCCATGTGTTTGTGCTGGGCCTGATCACGCTGTTGCGGGTGGCTGGCCTGATCCTGATCGCCTCGCTGATCTGGGTGCCGCTGGGGGTGATGATCGGCTTGCGCCCGGCCCTTGCGGAAAAAATCCAGCCGCTGGCGCAGTTTCTCGCGGCCTTCCCGGCGAACCTGCTGTTCCCGGTGTTCGTGATCGTGATCCTGCACTACAACCTCAACCCGGATATCTGGCTGAGCCCGCTCATTGTGCTGGGTACCCAGTGGTACATCCTGTTCAACGTGATCGCCGGCGCCAGCGCATTCCCCAACGATTTCAAGGAAGCCGCCGCCAACTTCCGCATTCGCGGCTGGCTGTGGTGGCGCAAGGTAATGCTGCCAGGGATTTTCCCGTACTACGTCACTGGCGCCATTACCGCCTCGGGCGGTGCCTGGAACGCCAGCATCGTGTCCGAGTACGTTTCCTGGGGCCAGGACAAGGTGGTCGCCCACGGGCTGGGCGCCTACATCGCACAGACCACCGCTGCCGGTGACTTCCCGAAAATCGCCCTGGGCGTGGTGGTGATGTCGATCTTCGTGGTGGCGTTCAACCGCGCGGTCTGGCGGCCGATGTACGCCATGGCTGAAAACAAACTTCGTCTGAATTGATGGGATTCGCTGTGATGACTACCTATACCGAGCACACCGCCGACACCCCGGAAATCTACTCGTTGAAAAACGTGAACCGGGTGTTCGGCAAAGGTAAAGACGAGCTGCAAGTCCTCAGCGGCGTGGACTTGAGCCTGCACGAAGGCGAGATTGTCGGCATGCTCGGCCGCTCCGGCTCAGGCAAGTCGACCTTGCTGCGCATCATCGCAGGGCTGATCCAGCCGTCGTCAGGCGAAGTACGCTACAACGGCGCGCCACTCAACGGCCCGGCCGAAGGCGTAGCCATGGTGTTCCAGACCTTCGCGCTGTTCCCGTGGCTGACCGTGCTGGAAAACGTCGAGGCCGGGCTGCAAGCCTTGCAGGTCGAGCGCAAGGAAACCCGCAGGCGCGCCCTGGCCGCCATCGACCTGATCGGCCTGGACGGTTTTGAAAACGCCTACCCACGGGAGCTGTCCGGCGGCATGCGCCAGCGTGTGGGTTTCGCCCGCGGGCTGGTGGTCAACCCGACGCTGCTGTTGATGGACGAACCGTTCTCGGCGCTGGACGTGCTCACCGCTGAAACCCTGCGCACCGACCTGCTGGACCTGTGGAGCGGCAAGCAGCTGCCGATCAAATCGATCCTGATCGTGACCCACAACATCGAAGAAGCCGTGCTGATGTGCGACCGCATCCTGGTGCTGTCGTCCAACCCTGGCCGGGTGGTAGCCGAGATAAAGGTGCCGTTTGCACACCCGCGCAACCGGCTGGACCCGACCTTCAGGCAAATGGTCGACGACATCTATGCCCTGATGACCGACCGCCGCAGCGCTGACGCGAGCAGGGGTTTACCCGAGCTGAAAATGGGCAGCCTGCTGCCGGAAGTGTCCACCAACCTGATGGCCGGCCTGATCGAAACCCTGGCCGCCGAACCCTACAACGGCCACGCCGGCCTGCCGACCGTGGCCGAACGGCGCTTGCTGGAGGTCGACGATCTGTTCCCGGTCGCGGAGATGCTTGAGCATTTGGGCTTTGCCGAACTCAAGGGTGCCGACATCACCCTCACCGACGCCGGCAAACTGTTCGCCGACTACGGCACCCAGGAGCGTAAAACCCTGTTCGCCGAACATTTGATCCGCCACGTGCCATTGGCTGCACGTATTCACCAGGTGTTGCTGGAGCGCAGCGGCCACCGCGCGCCACGGGTGCGTTTCGAGCAGGAACTGGAAGACTCGATGACAGAAGCCTTTGTGGAAAAAACCCTGGAAAGCGTGGTGGCGTGGGGACGGTATGCGGAGATTTTCTCCTACGACGACCATACCGAGACGTTCAGCCTGGATGACGTAGAAGGCAGCATGTAACGGCGCGATGTCGACCACTTTCCATTGAACAACACAAAACAAATGTGGGAGCTGGCTTGCCTGCGATAGCATCACCTCGGTGTATCTGAAAGACCGAGGTGTCTGCATCGCAGGCAAGCCAGCTCCCACATTGATTGGGTTTACACAGTGAGTGCCGTGGTGTTTCTCAGATCACGAACAGGTCCACAAACCGGTTCACGGGCGTTGCTTCAAGCCGTGCCTGATCCTTGCACAGCGCAAAAATCTCGGCACTGCGCTGTGCGGTAAACCGGGTCGCCAGGTTGGCCTTGAACTTGTCTTCCAGCAACGGAATGCCATCCACCCGACGGCGACGGTGGCCAATCGGGTATTCCACGGCCACCTGTTCGGTGCTGGAACCATCCTTGAAGAACACCTGCACTGCGTTTGCGATGGAGCGCTTGTCGGCCTCCAGGTATTCGCGGCTGTAGCGCGGTTCCTCGACGATGACCATCTTCTCCCGCAGCTCATCGATGATCGGATGGGCCGCGTGGAACTCATCCTCGTATTGCTCCGCCACCAGGTTGCCAAACGCCAGCGGCACGGCGGTCATGTACTGGAGGCAATGGTCACGGTCCGCCGCGTTGGCCAACTGCCCGACCTTGGAAATGATGCGGATCGCCGACTCGTGGGTGGTGATGACAATCCTGTCGATCTCATGCAGGCGGTGCTTCACGTGTGGGTGCAACGTGACCGCCGCCTCGCAGGCGGTTTGTGCGTGGAACTCGGCGGGGAAGCTGATCTTGAACAGGACGTTCTCCATCACATACGTACCGTAAGGCTGCGACAGGCTGAAGGCGCGCTTGTCCTCGGGCTTGAGCGCCAGGTCCTTGTTGGTGTGGCTGAACAGCACGTCATAAAAACCCCACTGCGGCGCACTCAACACCCCGGGAATGCCCATCTCGCCGCGCATGGCGATGTCGGCCAGGCGCACCCCGCGACTCGACGCATCCCCCGCCGCCCACGACTTGCGCGAACCGGCGTTCGGCGCATGGCGATACGTACGCAATGCCTGGCCGTCGACAAACGCCTGGGACAATGCCGACAGCAGTTGCTCACGGTTGGCGCCCATCAGTTTGGCGGTGACGGCGGTGGAGGCGACTTTCACCAGCAGCACATGGTCGAGGCCGACACGGTTGAAGGAGTTTTCCAGGGCAATCACGCCCTGGATTTCGTGCGCCATGATCATCGCCTCCAGCACCGCCCGCACGGTCAGCGGCGCATCGCCATTGGCCCCGCGTTTTTGCGAGAGGTGGTCAGCGACGGCGAGGATGCCGCCCAGGTTATCGGAAGGATGGCCCCACTCGGCGGCGAGCCAGGTGTCGTTGTAGTCGAGCCAGCGCACGATGCAGCCGATGTCCCACGCGGCCTTGACCGGGTCCAGGCGGAACGAGGTGCCCGGCACTCGCGCACCGAATGGCACCACCGTGCCTTCAACGATCGGCCCCAGATGCTTGGTGCACTCCGGGAAACGCAGGGCCAGCAGGCCGCAACCGAGGGTGTCCATCAGGCAGTTGCGGGCGGTGTCGAGGGCGTCGCGGGATTCGATCCTGAAGCCCAGGACGTAGTCGGCGATGTCCTGCAGGACCTGGTCGTAGTCGGGGCGGTTGTTCTGGTCGACGTTGGCGCTCATGGCAGTACTCCAAAGTGGGTTAGGTGTGTTCCATCCTCAGGGTCAGGGTTGAAGTGTTATAAAAGGCAGGTCTTGGTGCCTGCCTGTGATCGGTTAGAAAGAGTCGCCGGGCACGCGAACGAAACCTTCCATCAACACCCGCGCACTGCGGCTCATGATGGCTTTTTTCACGACCCATTCACCGTCGACCTGGCTGGCCTCGGCGCCTACGCGCAACGTGCCGGACGGATGCCCGAACCGTACCGCATTGCGTTCCACACCGCCCGCCGCCACATTCACCAGCGTGCCGGAAATCGCCGCCGCCGTGCCAATCGCCACCGCCGCCGTGCCCATCATCGCGTGGTGCAACTTGCCCATGGACAGCGCCCGTACCAGCAGGTCTACATCGCCTGCCTTGATCGCCTTGCCGCTGGACGCCACGTAGTCCGCAGGCCGTGCCACAAACGCCACCTTCGGCGTGTGCTGACGCTGGGCCGCTTCGTCCAGGTGCTTGATCAGGCCCATGCGCAGCGCACCGTGGGCGCGGATGGTTTCAAACATCGCCAGGGCTTTGGGGTCGCTGTTGATCGCGCCCTGCAGCTCGGTGCCGGTGTAACCCAGGTCCTGGGCATTGATAAAGATGGTGGGAATCCCGGCATTGATCAGCGTCGCCTTGAACGTGCCGACACCCGGCACTTCCAGGTCATCCACCAGGTTGCCGGTAGGGAACATCGAGCCACCGCCGCCCTCTTCTTCCGCCGCCGGGTCCATGAATTCCAACTGCACTTCGGCGGCTGGGAAGGTCACGCCGTCCAGTTCGAAGTCGCCGGTTTCCTGCACGGCACCGTCGGTGATCGGCACGTGGGCGATGATGGTCTTGCCGATATTCGCTTGCCAGACCCGCACCACGGCCACACCGTTGTGGGGAACGCGTGCGGCGTCCACCAGGCCGGCGCTGATGGCGAAGGAGCCCACCGCCGCCGACAGGTTGCCGCAATTGCCGCTCCAGTCCACGAATGGCTTGTCGATGGACACCTGGCCAAACAGGTAGTCCACGTCGTGATCGGCGCGGGTGCTTTTGGCGAGGATTACGGTTTTGCTGGTGCTGGAGGTCGCACCGCCCATGCCGTCGATTTGCTTGTCATACGGATCGGGGCTGCCGATCACCCGCAGCAACAATGCATCCCGCGCAGCGCCGGGAACCTGGGCCGACTCGGGCAAATCCTTGAGGCTGAAAAACACCCCTTTACTGGTGCCGCCACGCATATAGGTGGCGGGAATCTTGATCTGCGGTACGTGTGCCATGGTGGTCCTCATGGGCCGGGGCGTTCACCCCGGCCACAGTTGTCAGGCGGTAACAGCCGATTCAAGGAAGTCTTGGGCAAAACGTTGCAACACGCCGCCCGCTTCGTAGATCGACACTTCTTCAGCCGTGTCCAGGCGGCAGGTCACCGGCACCTCGACACGCTCGCCATTCTTGCGGTTGATCAACAAGGTCAGCTGGGCACGCGGGGTGCGCTCGCCGATCACGTCGTAGGTTTCGGTACCGTCGATCTTCAAGGTCTTGCGGTCGGTGCCCGGCAGGAACTCCAGGGGCAACACGCCCATGCCCACCAGGTTGGTGCGGTGGATACGCTCGAAGCCTTCGGCGGCGATCGCTTCCACACCGGCCAGGCGTACGCCCTTGGCCGCCCAGTCCCGGGACGAACCCTGGCCGTAGTCGGCACCGGCGATGATGATCAGCGGCTGCTTGCGTTCCATGTAGGTTTCGATGGCTTCCCACATGCGCGTGACCTTGCCTTCCGGCTCCAGGCGCGCCAGCGAACCCTGCTTGACCTTGCCGTCTTCAATGACCATTTCATTGAACAGTTTCGGGTTGGCGAAGGTGGCGCGCTGCGCGGTCAAATGGTCGCCCCGGTGAGTCGCGTAGGAGTTGAAGTCGACTTCCGGCAGGCCCATTTTCGCCAGGTATTCGCCGGCAGCACTGTCGAGCATGATCGCGTTGGACGGCGACAGGTGATCGGTGGTGATGTTGTCTGGCAGCACTGCCAGCGGGCGCATGCCCTTGAGCGGACGTGCACCGGCCAGGGCACCTTCCCAGTAAGGCGGGCGGCGGATGTAGGTGCTCTGCGGGCGCCAGTCGTACAGCGGTGTGACTTTGGGGCCGGTGTCTTCATGGATCGCGAACATCGGGATGTAGACCTGGCGGAACTGCTCCGGCTTGACCGAGGCCTTGACCACTGCGTCGATTTCTTCGTCGCTCGGCCAGATGTCCTTCAGGCGGATTTCCTTGCCGTTGGCGTCCAGGCCCAGCACGTCTTTTTCGATGTCGAAACGGATGGTGCCGGCAATCGCGTAAGCCACCACCAGCGGCGGCGAAGCGAGGAACGCCTGCTTGGCGTACGGGTGGATACGGCCGTCGAAGTTGCGGTTACCCGAGAGCACGGCGGTGGCGTACAGGTCGCGGTCGATGATCTCTTGCTGAATCACCGGGTCGAGTGCGCCGGACATGCCATTGCAGGTGGTGCAGGCAAACGCTACCACGCCAAAACCCAACTGCTCCAGTTCGCTGGTCAGCCCTGCTTCGTCGAGGTACATCGCCACAGTTTTCGAGCCCGGTGCCAGGGACGACTTGACCCACGGTTTGCGGGCCAGCCCGAGCTTGTTGGCGTTGCGCGCCAGCAGGCCGGCAGCAATCACGTTGCGCGGGTTGCTGGTGTTGGTGCAACTGGTGATAGCGGCGATGATCACCGCGCCGTCGGGCATTTGCCCCGGCACGTCATCCCACTGGCCAGAGATGCCCTTGGCCGCCAGGTCGCTGGTGGCAACACGGGCGTGTGGGTTGCTCGGGCCGGCCATGTTGCGCACCACCGAGGACAAATCGAAGCTCAGGCCACGCTCGTATTGCGCGCCCTTGAGGTCGTCTGCCCACAGGCCGGTGTGGCGAGCGTATTGCTCCACCAGCGTCACTTGCTCGTCTTCACGGCCGGTGAGTTTCAGGTAGGCGATAGTCTGTTGGTCGATGTAGAACATCGCGGCCGTGGCGCCGTATTCCGGGGCCATGTTGGAGATGGTGGCGCGGTCGCCGAGGGTCAGCGCGGAGGCGCCTTCACCGAAGAACTCCAGCCACGCACCCACGACTTTTTGCTTGCGCAGGAACTCGGTCAGCGCCAGCACCATGTCAGTGGCGGTGATGCCCGGTTGCAGCTTGCCCGTGAGCTCCACGCCGACGCTTTCCGGCAGGCGCATCCACGAGGCGCGGCCGAGCATCACACTCTCCGCTTCGAGACCACCAACGCCGATAGCGATCACGCCCAGGGCGTCTACGTGCGGCGTGTGGCTGTCGGTGCCGACGCATGTATCCGGGAAAGCCACGCCGTCGCGCACCTGGATCACCGGAGACATTTTCTCCAGGTTGATCTGGTGCATGATGCCGTTGCCCGGCGGGATCACGTCAACGTTCTTGAAGGCCTTTTTGGTCCACTCGATAAAGTGGAAACGGTCTTCGTTGCGACGGTCTTCGATGGCGCGGTTTTTCTCGAACGCGTCCGGGTCAAAACCACCGGCTTCGACGGCCAGGGAGTGGTCGACGATCAGTTGGGTCGGCACCACCGGGTTGACCTGGGCCGGGTCACCGCCTTGCAGGGCGATGGCATCGCGCAGGCCGGCGAGGTCCACCAGGGCGGTCTGGCCGAGAATGTCGTGGCACACCACGCGGGCCGGGAACCACGGGAAATCGAGGTCGCGCTTGCGCTCGATCAGTTGGCTCAGGGAAGCGTCGAGGGTCGCCGGGGCGCAGCGACGCACCAGGTTCTCGGCGAGTACGCGGGAGGTGTACGGCAGTGTGGCGTAGGCGCCGGGGGTGATTGCATCGACCGCCGCACGGGCGTCGTAGAAATCGAGGCGGCTGCCGGGCAGCGGTTTGCGGTGTTCAGTGTTCATAGGCTGGGACTCGGTCACGGTAAGGTGTACAGCAAAAACCTGTGGCACTGGCCTGGATGAACACGGTCCCTGTGGGAGCCGGGCTTGCCCGCGATGCAGGCACCTCGGCGTGTCAGTTACACCGAGGTGATGCTATCGCAGGCAAGCCAGCTCCCACATTGAACCGGTTCCGATCCTTAAAACCGGCGCCTCAGATTCCCACCACTCAGCGACGTTCGATTGGCACGAACTTGCGCTGCTCAACGCCGATGTACTCGGCGCTCGGACGGATGATGCGGTTGTTGGCTCGCTGCTCGAACACGTGAGCTGCCCATCCTGTCAGCCGCGAGCAGACGAAAATCGGGGTGAACAGCTTGGTCGGGATGCCCATGAAGTGGTACGCCGAGGCATGGTAGAAGTCGGCATTGGGGAACAGTTTTTTCTGCTCCCACATGGTCTTGTCGATGGCTTCGGAAACCGGGAACAACACGGTGTCGCCCACTTCGTCGGCGAGTTTTTTCGACCAGCCCTTGATCACTTCATTACGCGGGTCGCTGTCTTTATAGATCGCGTGGCCAAAGCCCATGATCTTGTCCTTGCGCGCCAGCATGCCGAGGGTGCCTTCCACCGCTTCCTGGGCGGACGAGAAACGCTCGATCATCTCCATCGCCGCTTCGTTGGCGCCGCCGTGCAGCGGGCCACGCAGGGAACCGATGGCGGCGGTGACGCAGGAATACAGGTCTGACAGGGTCGAGGCACACACCCGAGCGGTGAAGGTCGAGGCGTTGAACTCGTGCTCGGCGTAGAGGATCAGCGAGACGTTCATCACTTTGACGTGCAAGTCGCTCGGCTTCTTGTCGTGCAGCAGGTGCAGGAAATGGCCGCCGATGGATGGCTCGTCGGTCACGCAGTTGATGCGCTGGCCGTCGTGGCTGAAGCGGTACCAGTAGCACATGATCGCCGGGAACGCGGCCAGCAGGCGGTCGGTCACGTCGCGCTGCACGCTGAAGTCTTTCTCCGGCTCGATATTGCCCAGGAACGAGCAACCGGTGCGCATCACGTCCATCGGGTGGGCGTCGGCGGGGATGCGTTCCAGCACTTCTTTCAGCGCCTGGGGCAGGTCGCGCAGCTTGCCGAGTTTGGCGGTGTAGGCGGCCAGTTCGGCCTGGGTCGGCAGCTCGCCGTACAGCAGCAGGTAGGCGACTTCTTCAAACTGCGCGTCCGCAGCCAGTTCGCGCACGTCGTAGCCGCGATAGGTCAAGCCGGCACCGGCCTGGCCCACGGTGGACAGTGCGGTTTGCCCGGCAACCTGGCCACGCAGGCCAGCTCCACTCAGTACTTTTGCTTCGGCCATGGTTATCTCCAATCTTGTCGTTATTAGGGGGGCGCTCGCCTTACTTCTTGGCGGCAAACAGCGCGTCGAGCTTCTGCTCGAAGGTGTGGTAGTCGATGCGATCGTAAAGCTCCATGCGGGTTTGCATGGTGTCGATCACGTTCTGCTGGGTGCCGTCGCGACGGATCGCGGTGTAGACGTTCTCGGCGGCCTTGTTCATGGCGCGGAAGGCCGAGAGCGGGTACAGCACGATGGAAACATCCGCAGATTTCAACTGGTCGACGGTGTAGAGCGGCGTGGCACCGAACTCGGTGATGTTGGCCAGGATCGGCGCTTTCACGCGGGAGGCGAACAGCTTGTACATCTCCAGCTCCGTGATGGCTTCCGGGAAAACCATGTCGGCACCGGCCTCGATGCAGGCGGCGGCGCGCTCCAGGGCGGATTCCAGGCCTTCGACGGCCAGCGCATCGGTACGGGCCATGATCACAAAGCTGTCATCGGTGCGCGCATCCACAGCGGCCTTGATGCGGTCGACCATTTCCTGTTGCGAGACGATTTCTTTATTCGGGCGATGGCCGCAACGCTTGGCGCCCACCTGATCTTCGATATGGATCGCCGCCGCGCCGAACTTGATCATCGACTTGACGGTGCGCGCCACGTTGAACGCCGAGGAGCCGAAACCGGTGTCCACGTCCACCAGCAGCGGCAGGTCGCACACGTCGGTGATGCGGCGCACGTCGGTCAGCACGTCATCCAGGCCGGTAATCCCCAGGTCCGGCACGCCGAGGGAGCCTGCAGCCACCCCGCCACCCGACAGGTAGATCGCCTTGAAACCGGCACGCTTGGCCAGCAGCGCGTGGTTGGCGTTGATCGCGCCGACCACCTGCAAGGGATGCTCGCTGGCGACCGCGTCACGGAAACGCTGGCCGGGAGTAGTGTTGTTATTGGAACTCATGACTCACCTCGTGATTGGGGAGCGCCGTCCGGGAAGTGACGGGCAATGTTGCGTTTGGAAGCGCCGATATGCCGGCGCATCAACAACTCGGCCAGTTCACCGTCGCGATCGGCAATCGCGTCAAGAATGCGGTGATGCTCGGCAAAGGCCTGGCGTGGACGATTGGGGGTGGCGGAGAACTGGATGCGGTACATACGCACCAACTGGTACAGCTCGCCGCACAACATTTGGGTCAGGGTGCGGTTACCGGCGCCTTGAATTATCCGGTAATGAAAATCGAAGTCGCCTTCCTGCTGGTAGTAGCCGACACCGGCCTGGAAGGCGGCATCGCGCTCATGGGTATGCAACACCTGGCGCAATTCTTCGATTTCAGCGTCGGTCATGCGCTCGGCCGCCAGGCGGCAGGCCATGCCTTCCAGGGACTCGCGGATTTCGTAGAGCTCGATCAGCTCTTCATGGCTCAAGGACACCACTCGCGCGCCCACATGGGGGATGCGCACCAGCAGGCGCTGGCCTTCCAGGCGGTGGATCGCCTCGCGCAGCGGGCCACGGCTGATGCCATAGGTGCGCGCCAGTTCCGGCTCGGAGATCTTGCTGCCTGGGGCGATTTCGCCCTTGACGATGGCGGCCTGGATACGCCGGAAGACGTTCTCGGACATGGTCTGGGAATCGTCTTGGGCCATCACTGGGGTTTCCAGTTGATCCAGCATATTGTCGACACCTTTAAAAGCAATGCCGCAAAAACTAGCCAATCAGCCCCTGATAGTCAAAGAATAAATACATATTGTCGACAATCGTCTAATAACCCACCTTGCACCCTATCGGGGCATGGCCGGCTGCCAGCGCTGGCGCAAGAAAACCTTCATGTTAGAATGCCGGCCACTTTTGCCTCACATCCCTGGATGAAAAGGCGCACGAGGGAGCTTGCGCAGCAATGCCAGTCGCCTTGAATTGAACATCGCACTGCACCGCGTCAGGATTTATGAGACTCAAGCCCTTCCCCCTTTTGCTTTTAATGCTTGTACCGGGCCTTGGCGTTGCTGCCGAGAAGACCGTGTATGGCCTCAATGAATACGCCAAGTTGGCCGGCATTGACCTGGAAGTGGCCGCCAAACTCGACACCGGCGCCAAGACCGCATCGTTGAGCGCCCGCGACATCAAGCGTTTCAAGCGCAACGGCGAATCCTGGGTGCGCTTTTACCTGGCGATCGACACCGCCCATTCCCACCCCATCGAGCGTCCCCTGGCTCGCGTGAGCAAGATCAAGCGCCGCGCCGGTGACTACGATCCCGATGAAGACAAGAACTACACCGCCCGTCCAGTGATTGCCCTGGACATCTGCATGGGCACCGCTTTACGCAGCATCGAAGTGAACTTGACTGACCGCAGCGCCTTCCAATACCCGCTGCTGATCGGCTCCGAAGCGCTGAAACGCTTTGATGCGCTGGTCGACCCCAGTCTTAAATACGCGGCGGGCAAACCTGCCTGCGCCACCGACGCTCATACCGCTGAGTAATTTGAATGCGCTCTCTTAATCTGCACCTGAAAATCCTGATCGCCGTGCTGGTGGTCCTGGGCATTTCGGTCACCGCCTATCAGATTTTCGTGCTGGGGATTCCCGTCACCGAGGACGCCACCGACGACCTGTGGAACATCGACGCCAAGGTCGAGTTCGTCGCCAGCGCCAAGGACCCGGTAAAAATCCAGATGTTCGTGCCGCCCCTGAGCCGCGACTTCGTCAGCCTGAATGAAAGCTTTATCTCGAATAACTACGGCGTGAGCGTCAACCGCCTCGACGGCAACCGCAAGGTCACCTGGTCGGCCCGCCGGGCCAAGGGCAACCAGACCCTCTACTACCGCCTGGTACTGACCAAGCGTTACAGCGGTGAAAAGGTCAAGGTCAAGGGCCCGACCTTCCGCGACAGCATCGCCGTCGAAGGCCCGGAAAAAATCGCCGCCGAAGCCCTGCTGGCGCCGATCCGCCAGCACTCGGCCGATGTCGAGACCTTTATCAGCGAAGCCATCAAGCGCACCAACAACCTCAACGACGACAACGTGAAGCTGCTGCTGGCGGGCGACCCGTCGACGCCGCACAAGGCCAAGATCGTCGAGTTGCTGCTGTCCATTGCCCACGTGCCGGTGGAAAAGGTCCACACCATCCGCCTGGTGGCCGACCAGCCGCAAACCCCGGAGCTCTGGCTGCGCAGCTTCAACGGCAATGACTGGTTGTACTTCAACCCCGACACCGGCGAACAAGGCCTGCCGGCCGACCGCCTGCTGTGGTGGACCGGCGATGAAAACCTGATCACTGTCGACGGTGGCAAGAAAGCCATGGTGACCTTCAGCCTCAACAACAGCGAAATGAACGCGATTCGCCTGGCCAAGCTGACGGACGAAAACACCGACGCCAACTTCCTCGAATACTCCCTGTACGGCCTGCCGCTGCAAACCCAGCAGACCTTCATGATCATGGTGATGATCCCGATTGGCGTGCTGGTGATCCTGATCCTGCGCAACCTGATCGGCCTGCAGACCCTCGGCACGTTTACCCCGGTACTGATTGCCCTGGCGTTCCGCGAGACACAGCTGGGCTTCGGGATCGTGCTGTTCACCATTATTACGGCGCTGGGGCTGTCGCTGCGGTCTTACCTGGAACACTTGAAGCTGCAGATGCTGCCGAGGCTGTCGGTGGTACTGACCTTCGTGGTGGTGCTGATCGCGGCCATCAGCCTGTTCAGCCACAAGCTGGGCCTGGAGCGCGGGCTGTCGGTGGCGCTGTTCCCGATGGTGATTCTGACCATGACCATTGAACGCCTGTCGATCACCTGGGAAGAGCGCGGTGGCGGCCATGCGATGAAAGTCGCGATCGGCACGCTGTTCGCGGCGTCCCTGGCCCACATCATCATGAGCGTGCCGGAGCTGATCTACTTCGTGTTCACCTTCCCGGCGATCCTGTTGATCCTGGTGGGTTTCATGCTGGCCATGGGTCGCTATCGCGGCTACCGCCTGACCGAACTGGTGCGCTTCAAGGCGTTCCTCAAGGCTGACTCGTAATGTTCGGCTTCTGGAAGACCTGGAAGGCCCTCGAAGCGCGAGGGATCATGGGCATCAACCGGCGTAACGCCGACTACGTGCTCAAGTACAACAAGCGCAGCCTGTACCCGATCGTGGATGACAAGATCATCACCAAGGAACGGGCCATGGCGGCCGGCATCCATGTGCCGGAGATGTACGGGATCATTTCCACCGAAAAGGAAATCGACAAGCTCGACGAGATCATCGGCGGGCGCAGCGACTTCGTGATCAAGCCGGCCCAGGGCGCCGGCGGTGACGGCATCCTGGTGATTGCCGACCGTTTTGAAGGGCGCTATCGCACGGTCTCCGGCAAGATCATCAGCCATGAAGAGATCGAACATCAGATTTCCAGCATCCTCACCGGCCTGTATTCCCTCGGCGGCCACCGTGACCGGGCGCTGATCGAATACCGGGTGGTGCCCGACCAGATCTTTAAAAGCATCAGCTACGAAGGCGTGCCCGACATCCGCATCATTGTGCTGATGGGCTACCCGGTGATGGCCATGCTGCGCTTGCCCACCCGGCAGTCCGGCGGCAAGGCCAACCTGCACCAGGGCGCGATTGGCGTGGGTGTCGACCTCGCCACCGGCCTGACCCTGCGTGGCACCTGGCTGAACAACATCATCACCAAGCACCCCGACACCACCAACGCGGTGGACGGTGTGCAACTGCCCAACTGGGACGGTTTCATGAAGCTCGCGGCAGGCTGCTATGAGCTGTGCGGCCTGGGCTATATCGGCGTGGACATGGTGCTGGACCAGGAAAAAGGCCCGTTGATCCTGGAGCTTAACGCCCGCCCGGGGCTGAATATCCAGATTGCCAACGACTGCGGACTGACCTTGCGCACCCACGCGGTGGAGGCCCGACTGGAAGAGCTGAAGGCCGCCGGTGTAACGGAAACGCCAGAAGAGCGGGTGAAGTTTGTGCAGGAAATGTTTGGGCATATTCCTGCGGTCGAGGGCTGAATCCAGTGAGCTGTTCCGTACACCCGCTGCCCTACCGGGCCAACCCTGCCGAATACTTTGCAGCGATTCGCCATGCCCCCGGCGCAGTGCTGCTGGACAGCGGCCGACCAGCTGCCGACCGTGGCCGGTATGACCTGCTGAGCGCCTGGCCCGAGGCAACCCTGACGGTGCAACCCGACGAAAGCGGCAGCGATTTCCTGCAACGCCTACGGAAAAACCTGACGTTGCTGGGTGAAGCCAGCATTCCTGCGCCCTATGAGCTGCCATTTGCCGGTGGCCTGATCGGTTACCTGAGCTACGACTTCGGTCGTCATCTTGAACACTTGCCGCACTTGGCCGTGGACGACCTGCACCTGCCGGATGCGCGCTTTGGCCTGTACCCCTGGGCCCTGATCAGCGATCACCAGGCGCAGACCAGCCAACTGGTGTTCCACCCCAAACTGGCGGACAGCGAGCGGCAACGCCTGATCAGCCTGTTCAGCCAGCCGGCCGTGCACGCACCGGCAACCTTCAAGCTGCAAGGCCCAATGGCGCCGGACGTGACCGCCGAAACCTACAAGCAGGCCCTCGCCCGCATCCAGGACTACATCCAGGCCGGCGACTGCTACCAGGTCAACTTCGCCCAACGCTTCCGCGCACTGTGCAGTGGCGACCCGTGGGTAGCTTACTGCGCCCTGCGTGAAGCCTGCCCGACGCCGTTTTCCGGGTTTCAGAGCTTGCCGGATGATGGCGCGGTGTTGAGTTTGTCGCCGGAGCGCTTCGTCAAAATCAGCCAGCGCCAGGTAGAGACTCGCCCGATCAAGGGCACCCGGCCACGCGGTGCAACGCCTGCAGAAGATGCGGCCAACGCCGCCGAACTGCTGGCCAGCCCCAAGGACCGAGCCGAGAACCTGATGATCGTCGACCTGCTGCGCAACGACCTGGGCCGCACCTGCCGTACCGGCTCGGTGAAGGTCCCGGAGTTGTTCAGCCTCGAGAGCTATCCGAATGTGCACCATCTGGTCAGCAGCGTGACCGGCGAACTGGCCGACGATAAAGACGCCCTCGACCTGATCGCCGGCAGCTTCCCCGGCGGGTCCATCACCGGCGCCCCGAAGATTCGCGCGATGCAGATCATCGACGAGCTGGAGCCGACCCGGCGCGGCTTGTACTGCGGGTCACTGGTGTACCTGGACGTGCGCGGTGAGATGGACAGCTCCATCGCCATTCGCAGCTTGCTGGTCAAGGATGGGCAGGTGTGCTGCTGGGGCGGCGGCGGGATCGTCGCGGACTCGCAATGGCAGGCGGAGTACCAGGAGTCGATGACCAAGGTGCGGGTTTTGTTGGAGACGCTGGAAGGCCTGTAGCGACTGGACAGGCCTCATCGCAGGCAAGCCAGCTCCCACATTTGAATGGGTTCACACATCAAAATGTGGGAGCTGGCTTGCCTGCGATGAGGGTGTCAGCTGCGCCGCATGACTTACAGGCTCAGCGTCCGATTCGACGCCTTGATGAACTCTTTCTTCAAGTCCTCAAACGTATGCACCGCCGGGAACTGCGGGAACTCGCGGATCACGTTCTCCGGCGCGTGGAACAGAATCCCGCGGTCTGCCTCACCGAGCATGGTGGTGTCATTGTAGGAATCACCGGCGGCAATCACCCGGTAGTACAGGGTCTTGAAGGCCAGTACCGACTGACGTTTGGGATCTTTCTGACGCAGTTGGTAGCTCACCACCCGGTCGTTCTCGTCAGTGATCAAGCGATGGCACAGCAAGGTCGGGAAGCCCAGTTGACGCATCAACGGTTGGGAGAACTCATAGAACGTGTCCGACAGGATCACCACCTGGAAGCGCTCGCGCAGCCAGTTGACGAACTCGATGGCGCCGTCCAGGGGCTTGAGGGTGGCGATCACTTCCTGGATGTCCGACAGTTTCAGCCCGTGCTCATCAAGAATGCGCAGGCGCTGTTTCATCAGCACGTCGTAATCGGGAATGTCCCGGGTCGTGGCCCGCAAGGATTCAATACCGGTTTTTTCGGCGAAGGCGATCCAGATTTCCGGGACCAGCACCCCTTCCAGGTCGAGACAGGCAATTTCCACAAGACACTCCCATTTAAAGTTATTGAGTTGAGCGAGCAAAAGGACTGCCGAACTCTAGCGATTCACGCTGGCCGCCGCAACGCAGGCGGGATTTTGTTACCATCGCCCCCCTATAGAGCGCTCAGCGCCATTGACCTGTAGGAACCGTCCTGATGAACCAAGCCTTCGACGTCGCAGAACTCGCCGCGACTTACGCCAACAAATCCGCCCAGGACATTCTCAAGCTGGCGTTCAGCCAGTTTGGCGACGACCTGTGGATCTCTTTCAGCGGTGCCGAGGACGTGGTGCTGGTAGACATGGCCTGGAAGCTGAACAAGAACGTCAAGGTGTTCAGCCTCGACACTGGCCGCCTGCACCCGGAGACCTACCGGTTCATCGAGCAGGTGCGTGAGTTCTACAAGATCGACATCGAGCTGATCTCGCCCGACCAGAGCAAGCTGGAACCCTTCGTCAAGGAAAAGGGCCTGTTCAGCTTCTACAAGGACGGCCATGGCGAGTGCTGCGGCGTGCGCAAGATCGAACCGCTGCGCCGCAAGCTTTCCGGCGTGAGCGCCTGGGCCACCGGCCAGCGCCGCGACCAGAGCCCAGGCACCCGCAGCCAGGTGGCCGCGCTGGAAATCGACAGCGCCTTCTCCACACCGGAACGCACCCTGTACAAGTTCAACCCGCTGGCGCAAATGACCAGCGAAGAGATCTGGGGTTACATCCGCATGCTGGAGTTGCCGTACAACAGCCTGCACGAGCGCGGTTTTATCAGCATCGGCTGTGAGCCCTGCACCCGCCCGGTACTGCCGAACCAGCACGAACGCGAAGGCCGTTGGTGGTGGGAAGAAGCAACCCAGAAGGAATGCGGGTTGCACGCGGGAAACATCATCAGCAAGGCGTAACGCTAGATTCAGAATCCTGTACACAGAAATGTCACCATCGGTGCCATTTTTGTGTGCACTTATAAAATCCTGCACCGAAAAGTTACACCCTCCTGCGTAGCACCTCCGCTTAAATCCCGTCCCGTCCCCGCGCTACAAAATAAATAGCTGTTCAATCGGTCAATTTATATCGCTTTAAATTCAGCTGTTTATTTCCAATCACTCTAAAAACCAAATCCCCCGACATTTTCCCAGGCGAAAATCTGGCACGCATGTGGCTTAAGGCAAAACACACTTTGTATACAATTAATAAAAAATATACATACACTTTGACCTCAGCCAACCGCCTGCTGATGTCCAGGAGCCTGCCGGAATGCGTACAAGTCTCTCCAATAACATCGCACTGGATCTGCCCTCCTCCACCCTGAACCCCGAGGCCGCGAGCCCCGGCCCGCTGGTACTCAGCCCGCGCCTGCACAACAAGGACCTTGCGCCTACCAAGGCCGAAGGTCGACGTTGGGGCCGCTACAGTATCTTTGCCCTGTGGACCAACGATGTGCACAACATCGCCAACTATTCCTTCGCCATTGGCCTGTATGCGCTGGGCCTCGGTGGCTGGCAGATTCTGCTGTCCCTGGGAATCGGCGCGGCGCTGGTGTACTTCTTCATGAACCTGTCCGGCTACATGGGGCAAAAGACCGGCGTGCCGTTTCCGGTGATCAGCCGCATCAGTTTCGGCATCCATGGCGCGCAGATTCCGGCGCTGATTCGCGCGGTGATCGCGATCGCCTGGTTCGGGATTCAGACCTACCTCGCCTCGGTGGTTTTCCGCGTGCTGTTGACGGCAGTTCATCCAGGTTTTGCCGACTACGACCACAACTCAATCCTCGGCTTGTCGAGCCTCGGCTGGGCGTGTTTCGTGGCGATCTGGTTTGTGCAGCTGGCCATCCTCGCCTATGGCATGGAGATGGTACGTCGCTATGAAGCGTTCGCCGGGCCGGTGATTTTGCTGACCGTGGCATCCCTGGCCGGCTGGATGTACTTTCAGGCGGGCGGCCAGATCGCCTGGTCGATCCGCGAGCCGCTGAGCGGTGGCGAAATGTGGCGCAATATCTTCGCCGGCGGCGCGCTGTGGCTGGCGATCTACGGCACGCTGATCCTGAATTTCTGCGACTTCGCCCGCTCTTCGCCCTGCCGCAAGACCATCAAGGTCGGCAACTTCTGGGGCCTGCCGGTGAATATCCTGGTGTTCGCCGCCATCACCGTACTGCTGTGCGGCGGGCAGTTCCACCTCAATGGCCGGGTGATCGAGAGCCCCACGGAAATCATCGCGGCAATTCCAAACACCTTCTTCCTGGTGCTGGGTTGCCTGGCGTTCCTGATCGTGACCGTGGCGGTGAACATCATGGCCAACTTCGTCGCACCAGCCTTTGTGCTGAGCAACCTGGCGCCCAAGTACCTGAACTTCCGCCGCGCCGGGCTGATCAGCGCCACCGTGGCGGTGCTGATCCTGCCGTGGAACCTCTACAACAGCCCGTTGGTGATCGTGTATTTCCTCTCGGGCCTGGGCGCGCTGTTGGGGCCGTTGTACGGCGTGATCATGGTCGACTACTGGCTGATCCGCAAAAGCCAGGTGGATGTGCCGCAGCTGTATAGCGAAGACCCGAATGGCGCTTATTACTACAGCCGCGGCGTCAATCTGCGCGCGGTGGCGGCGTTTATTCCTGCGGCGGTGATCGCCATTCTCCTCGCGCTGCTGCCCGGTTTTGCCCACGTGTCGCCCTTCTCCTGGCTGATTGGCGCCGGTATTGCAGGGCTGCTGTACCTGCTGTTTGCCAAACGCCAGCCGTATTACGCCGATGTGAGCGGCGAAAGCATTGCAGTCGATAACGTCAGTCATTAAGTAAGGACATTCCATGCGCATCCTTGTGGTCAACGTCAACACCACCGAATCCATCACCGAGGCCATCGCCAAACAGGCGCGGGCGGTGGCGTCCCCGGGCACCGAGATCGTCGGGCTGACACCGTTTTTTGGTGCCGAATCGGTGGAGGGCAACTTTGAAAGCTATCTGGCGGCCATTGCCGTGATGGACCGAGTGATGGCCTACGACCAGCCGTTCGACGCGGTGATCCAGGCCGGGTACGGCGAGCATGGCCGCGAAGGGTTGCAGGAGTTGCTCAATGTGCCGGTGGTGGACATCACCGAAGCGGCCGCCAGCACCGCCATGTTCCTCGGCCACGCCTATTCGGTGGTGACCACCCTGGACCGCACCGTGCCGCTGATCGAGGACCGGCTGAAGCTGGCGGGCTTGTATCAGCGTTGCGCATCGGTACGGGCCAGCGGCATGGCGGTGCTGGAACTGGAAGAAGACCCGTTGCGCGCCATGGAAGCCATCGTGCGCCAGGCTGAATTGGCGATCAGCGAAGACAAGGCCGAAGTGATCTGCCTGGGCTGCGGGGGCATGGCCGGGCTGGATGAACAGATTCGCTACCGCACCAAGGTTCCGGTGGTGGACGGCGTGACGGCGGCAGTGACGATTGCCGAAGGATTGGTGCGGTTGGGCCTGTCGACCTCGAAGATCCGCACGTATGCGACGCCGAGGCCGAAAAAAGTGATTGGATGGCCGGGGCGTTCCTAGATCGCACTGAACCGTTGCCCCAGCTCGCGCTCGACAAACTGCTCGAGGATGAAATCCACAAACGCCCGGGTCTTGCCGGGCAGCAGTTTGTGTTCGGCGTAGTACAACGAGATATTGCCGTCGTCGACGTACCAGTCGGGCAGTACCCGTACCAGTTGGCCGCTGTCCAGATACGGTACGGCCATCGGCATGCTGACCAGCGCAATCCCCAGGCCCTGGGCGCTGGCGCAGCAGGCGGCGCCGGAGTCACTCATGGTCATGCGCGGCCTGAGCACCAACGGGCGTTGTTCGCGCGTACGGTGGGTGAGTTGCCAGGAACGTATGCGCCCGGTTTGCGGTGAGCGGATCAGGATACCGTTGCAGAGCGACAAGTCCTCGGGCGAGATCACCGGCTTGCGTGTGGCGAGGTATGCCGGCGAAGCCAGCAGGATCCGGTGCGCCGGTGCCAGCTTGCGCGCGACCACGCCTTGGGGCAGTTCAAAACCACCGCCGATCGCCGCATCGAAGCCTTGTCCGATCAGGTCCACCTGGCGGTTATCGAAATGCCAGTCGGGGTTGATGTCAGGAAAACGCTTTAGAAACTCCCCCAGTAACGGCACCACATAACGGTTGCCGAACACCGTGCCCATGCTCACTTTCAGCGTGCCCACCGGCCGGCCTTCGGCGCTGGCCAGGTTGGCCACGGCGTTTTGAATGGTGGTGAGGCTGCCACTGACTTCCTCCAGGAACAGTTTGCCGGCTTCCGTCAGGGTCAGGCGCCGGGTGCTACGCTGGAACAGCCGTACACCGAGGCGCGCCTCCAGCTTGGCCACACTTTTGCCCACGGCCGCCGGGGTCAGGCTCAGGTGCCGGGCGGCCTCGGCAAAGCTGCCGCCTTCGGCGCTGCGCACGAAGCATTCGATACTGCCAAAGCTTTCCATATCGCCCCACTCTAAACTTTTGGTTTACACAGACTATAGCAATCACGGTCTACCGGGCGCGCCGGGTGAGGTCGATACTCGGCTCCAACCTCAACACACCTTTTGGAGAACGACATGACCACACAGAACCTCAGCGGCAAAGTCGCCTTGATCCAGGGCGGTTCCCGCGGTATCGGCGCCGCCATCGTCAAGCGCCTGGCCGCCCAGGGCGCAGCCGTCGCCTTTACCTACGTCAGCTCGGCCGCCAAGGCCGAGGAATTGCAGAACAGCGTGATCAGCGAAGGCGGCAAAGCCCTGGCGATTCATGCCGACAGCGCCGACGCCGACGCCATTCGCAGCGCCGTCAACGCCACCGTCAAGGCATTCGGACGCCTGGATGTCCTGGTCAACAACGCAGGCGTGCTGGCCGTCGGCCCGCTGGAAGATTTCAAACTGGAAGACTTCGACCGCACCCTGGCGATCAACGTGCGCAGCGTGTTTGTGGCCACCCAGGAAGCCGCGCGGCACATGGGCGAAGGTGGCCGCATCATCAACATCGGCAGCACCAACGCCGAACGCATGCCATTTGCCGGTGGTGGCCCGTACGCCATGAGCAAATCCGCGCTGGTAGGCCTGACCAAAGGCCTGGCACGGGACCTGGGGCCACGTGGCATCACCATTAATAACGTGCAGCCAGGCCCGGTGGATACCGACATGAACCCGGCCAGCGGTGACTTCGCCGAGAGCCTGATCGGCTTCATGGCCGTCGGCCGTTATGGCCATGTGGAAGAAGTCGCCAGTTTCGTCGCTTACCTGGTGGGCCCTGAAGCCGGCTATATCACCGGCGCCAGCCTGACCATCGACGGCGGTTTCAGCGCGTAAGGCAAAGCTGCGACATCACACCACGCTCCGACCTTGGTCGACACTGACTAACGCCAAGCATCATGCGAGACTGTTCGCCCGGGCCGGGAATGCCCGGGCGTTCTTATGTCTGGAGTTCTCATGACGCTGTCCAGCGGGCTGATCGCCGCCGTTGCCCTGGCCTATATGGCCATTATGTTTGCCATCGCCTTCTACGGTGACCGTCGCCACGCGCCGTTGCCACCGCGCATGCGTGCCTGGGTGTATAGCCTGTCGCTGGCGGTGTATTGCACCAGCTGGACGTTCTTTGGTGCCGTAGGCCAGGCGGCCGAACAGTTGTGGGCGTTCTTACCGATCTACCTCGGACCGGTGCTGCTGCTGGTGCTCGCGCCGTGGGTCCTGCAGAAGATGGTGCTGATCAGCAAGCAGGAAAACATCACTTCCATCGCCGACTTTATTGCCGCCCGCTATGGCAAATCCCAATCCCTCGCGGTGGTGGTGGCGCTGATCTGCCTGGTGGGCGTCCTGCCTTATATAGCCTTGCAGCTTAAAGGCATCGTGCTGGGGGTGAACCTGCTGATCGGTGCCAGCACCGATACCACCGGCACCCGCTCCCAGGACACAGCGCTGATCGTGTCGTTGGTATTGGCGTTGTTCACCATTGTGTTTGGTACCCGCAACCTGGACGCCACGGAACACCACCGGGGCATGGTGCTGGCGATTGCCTTTGAATCCCTGGTCAAGCTGTTCGCGTTTCTCGCCGTGGGTGCGTTTGTGACCTACGGCCTGTACGACGGTTTCGAAGACTTGTTCAGCCAGGCGATGCTCGCGCCACGGCTGGAGGAGTACTGGAAAGAAACCGTCAACTGGCCTTCGATGGTGGTGCAAACCGGCGTAGCCATGATGGCGATCATCTGCCTGCCCCGGCAGTTTCACGTCACCGTGGTCGAAAACATTGACCCTCAGGACCTGCGCCTGGCCAAGTGGGTGTTCCCGGCCTATCTGATCCTGGCGGCGCTGTTTGTGATCCCGATTGCCCTCGGCGGGAAGATGATGCTTCCGGGTTCGGTATTGCCGGATTCCTACGTGATCAGCCTGCCGCTGGCCGAAGCCCATCCGGCCCTCGCTGTGCTGGCGTTTATCGGCGGTGCCTCGGCGGCCACGGGCATGGTGATCGTCGCAAGCATCGCGTTGTCGACCATGGTTTCCAACGACATGCTGTTGCCCTGGCTGCTGCGCCGCTCCAGCGCAGAACGGCCATTTGAGGTATTTCGTCACTGGATGTTGTCGGTGCGTCGGGTGAGCATTGTGATCATCCTGCTGCTGGCTTACGTCAGTTACCGGCTGCTGGGATCCTCTGCCAGCCTTGCAACGATCGGGCAGATTGCCTTCGCCGCCGTGACCCAACTGGCACCGGCGATGCTGGGTGCGCTGTATTGGAAACAGGCCAACCGACGCGGGGTATTTGCCGGGTTGGCGGCGGGTACGTTCCTGTGGTTCTACACCTTGGTCCTACCGGTCACCGCGAAAAGTCTCGGCTGGTCGTTCAGCCTTTTCCCCGGCATGACGTGGCTGCATTCACACCCGTTGGGTCTATCGGTGACTTCTCTGACGTTGGGCACCGTATTTTCCCTGGCGGGTAACTTCACGTTGTTCGTGTGGGTCTCGATGCTCTCGCGCACGCGGGTGTCGGAGCATTGGCAGGCCGGGCGCTTTATCGGCCAGGAAATCAGCCAACGGGCCAGCGCCCGCTCGATGCTCTCGGTGCAGATCAACGATTTGCTCAGCCTCGCGGCGCGGTTTGTCGGTGAAGAACGGGCTCACCAGAGTTTCGTGCGTTTCGCCTACCGCCAGGGCAAAGGCTTTAACCCCAACCAGAACGCCGACAACGATTGGATCGCCCACACCGAACGCCTGCTGGCCGGTGTGCTGGGGGCCTCATCGACCCGGGCGGTGGTGAAAGCCGCCATTGAAGGCCGGGAAATGCAGCTGGAGGACGTGGTACGCATCGCCGACGAAGCGTCGGAAGTGCTGCAGTTCAATCGGGCGCTGTTGCAAGGCGCCATCGAAAACATCACCCAGGGCATCAGCGTGGTGGACCAGTCCCTGCGGCTGGTGGCGTGGAACCGGCGCTACCTGGAGCTGTTCAATTACCCCGACGGTTTGATCAGCGTGGGCCGGCCGATTGCCGACATTATTCGCTACAACGCCGAACGCGGGCTGTGCGGCCCGGGCGAGGCCGAAGTGCACGTGGCGCGCCGCCTGCACTGGATGCGCCAGGGTCGCGCGCACACGTCCGAGCGGCTGTTTCCCAATGGCCGGGTGATCGAACTGATCGGCAACCCGATGCCGGGCGGCGGGTTTGTCATGAGTTTCACCGACATCACTGCGTTCCGCGAAGCCGAGCAGGCACTCACCGAGGCCAATGAAGGGCTGGAGCAGCGGGTGACCGAGCGTACCCATGAACTGTCCCAACTGAACGTCGCGCTGACCGACGCCAAGGGTGTCGCCGAGACCGCCAGCCAGTCAAAAACCCGGTTCCTCGCGGCGGTCAGTCACGACTTGATGCAGCCGTTGAACGCCGCCAGGCTGTTCTCCGCCGCCCTCTCCCACCAGAACGACGGCATGTCGGCCGATGCCCGGCAGTTGGTGCAGCACCTCGACAGTTCGCTGCGTTCGGCGGAAGACCTGATCAGCGACCTGCTGGATATCTCGCGCCTGGAAAACGGCAAGATCAATCCGCAGCGCCAGCCCTTCGTGCTCAACGAACTGTTTGATACGTTGGGCGCCGAGTTCAAGGCGCTGGCCCAGGAGCAGGGTTTGCGCTTCCGATTGCGGGGCAGTCGCTTGCGGGTGGACAGTGACATCAAGTTGCTGCGGCGGGTATTGCAGAACTTCCTCACCAACGCGTTCCGCTATGCCGACGGGCCGGTGCTGCTGGGTGTCAGGCGCCGTCGCGGAGAGTTGTGCCTGGAGGTGTGGGACCGTGGTCCCGGCATCCCCCAGGACAAGCAGAAAGTCATCTTCGAAGAATTCAAACGCCTGGACAGCCATCAGACCCGCGCGGAAAAGGGCCTGGGCCTGGGCCTGGCGATTGCCGACGGCTTGTGCCGCGTGCTCGGGCATCGCTTGAGCGTGCGCTCATGGCCCGGCAAGGGCAGTGTCTTCAGCGTCCGCGTGCCGTTGGCGCGCACCCAGGTCAGTGCACCCGCCAAGCCGGCGCTCGAAAGCGGCCAACCGCTGAGCGGCGCCCAGGTGCTGTGTGTGGACAACGAAGAAAGCATCCTGATCGGCATGCGCAGCTTGCTCACGCGCTGGGGCTGTGAAGTCTGGACTGCCCGCGACCAGGCGCAATGTGCCGCGCTGCTGGCGGAGGGCGTACGGCCGCAACTGGCCCTGGTGGATTACCACCTCGACCACGGCGAAACCGGCACCGATCTGATGGGATGGCTACGGGCGCAATTGGCGGAGCCGATTCCGGGTGTGGTGATCAGTGCCGATGGACGGCCAGAGATGGTGGCGCAGGTGCATGCGGCGGGGCTGGATTACCTGGCCAAGCCGGTGAAGCCGGCGGCGTTGCGGGCGTTGTTGAGCCGGCACCTGCCGCTCTGACCCTGTGGGAGCTGGCTTGCCTGCGATGCAGGCGGCTCGGTCTCTGCAGTGAAACCGATTTGATACCCTCGCAGGCAAGCCAGCTCCCACAAAGGCCGGTGACTATTCCGGCAGCTGCGCCACGCCGTCTTCGTCGGTCATCGCTCGCTCCAGCAGGTCAGCCGGCAGGCTTTTGCTGGCGCGGGCACCGAGCAGCTTCAATTGCTCGGTACGGCTGACCAGGTTTCCGCGCCCATCTGTCAGCTTGTTGCGCGCCGCGCTGTAGGCTTTTTCCAACTGCTGCAGGCGGTTGCCCACCTCGTCCAGGTCCTGGATAAACAGCACGAACTTGTCATACAGCCAACCGGCGCGCTCGGCGATTTCCCGGGCGTTCTGGCTTTGCCGTTCCTGTTTCCACAGACTGTCGATGACCCGCAAGGTGGCCAGCAGCGTGGTGGGGCTGACGATCACGATATTGCGGTCGAACGCTTCCTGGAACAGGTTAGGCTCCGCTTGAAGCGCCGCCGAAAACGCGGCTTCGATGGGCACGAACAGCAGCACGAAATCCAGGCTGTGCAGACCTTCCAGGCGCTTGTAGTCCTTGCCGGCCAGGCCTTTGACGTGGTTACGCAACGACAGCACGTGTTGTTTCAGGGCGACCTGGCCGATCGCTTGATCGTCCTCGGCGACGTACTGCTGATAGGCGGTCAGGCTCACTTTGGAGTCCACCACCACCTGCTTGTCACCCGGCAGCATGATCAACACGTCGGGCTGGAAGCGCTCGCCGTCCGGGCCCTTGAGGCTGACCTGGGTCTGGTACTCGCGGCCCTTTTCCAGACCGGCGTGTTCCAGCACCCGCTCCAGAATCAATTCGCCCCAGTTGCCCTGGGTTTTCTGGCCCTTGAGGGCCCGCGTCAGGTTGGTGGCTTCATCGGACAGGCGCAGGTTCAGCTGCTGCAGGCGCTCCAGCTCCTTGGCCAGGGAGAACCGCTCGCGGGCTTCGCTCTGGTAGCTTTCTTCGACGCGCTTTTCGAACGACTGGATGCGTTCCTTGAGCGGGTCGAGCAATTGGCCGAGGCGTTGCTGGCTGGTCTCGGCGAAGCGCTGCTCGCGCTCGTCGAAGATCTTCCCGGCGAGCTCGGCGAACTGCGCGCGCAGTTCATCGCGGGAGCCTTGCAGGTCGTTGAGGCGTTGCTGGTGGCTTTCCTGCTGCTCGCGCAGTTCTGCGCGCAGGGACGCGGACAGGGCGTCCAGGCGGCGCAGCTCGGTTTCTTTGGCGGAACGGTCGAGGTTCCAGGCGTGGGCGGCATCGCGAGCGTTGTCGCGGTCGATCTGCAGCAGTTCGACTTCGCGGCGCACGGCCGCCAGGTCGGCCTGTTTGGCGGCGTTGGCCTGGCTCAGGTCGCTGATTTCGTCACGGCTGGCGTCCAGTTGCGCGGCAAGCCCTTCCTGGGCCAGCTGTGCGGTGGCCAGGCGCTCTTCGAGCAATTCCCAGCCGGCCATTCGCGCAGACAGTTTCCGCTGGATCTGCCAGCACAGGCCCAATAGCGGCAATCCAGCACCGGCGAGACCCAGCACAACACTGGTCCAGTCAAAAGCCATAGCGATTCCTGCCGTCACCCGAAAAGAAGAAGGTTAACCAAGCCTGCGCATCGAGGACAGCTCAGTCTTCGATCTGGCCCAATTCACGCTGGGCGATGCGGTCGCCGGCGCGAGCGGCCTGGCGCAGCAGGTCGTGGCCGATGCGGCGGTCCCGGGCGTTGCCGCACTCGCGGCACATCAATTGGCCCAGACGGCTTTGCGCCACTACCACGCCAGCGCGGGCCGGTTGCTTGAGCAAATGCCCGGCGAAATGTTTGACGTTGGGGCTATGGCCCAGGCGCGGGCTGTCGAGCAACCACAAGGCGACTTTCAGGGAGAAACGCTTGGGTGCGGTAACAACCTGAGGGCTGTCGGTAACAGAAGGTGATACTGAGCGAAACTTCATAAAGCACTGTGGGACAGAACGGAAGGCGCGCCACTCTACTCTTTTTTTCGCACAGGTAAAGCTGAAAAAAGCCTGCACGCCCGTTCTAGAGCAAGCGCTTGGGACAATCCACAGAAGCTGTGGATAACTCAGTGGACAACCGTTCTGTAACTCCCGCAAAGGCCCATGGAACGGGGGCCGCAGTCAAACTGACGATTTTTTCACCAATAAAAAAAAGCTCGATTTTTCATTGACTTAAATTTTAGTTGCAGGCACCCGGGGGCACTACAGGGCTTATGTCAGTGCGGTTACACAGTGCGCAACCAATGTGCACAACTACCCACCTTGCGGTTATATCCACCGAGTTTTTTGTCCGATCGGAGGCTCAGATATGTTACCGGCGCACCGAGGCCAGAAAAGTTTTTTGCCTATCACACTTTCTTTCCACGTTTCAATCCGTTACTATCCGCGGCGTTAGTACCAAGCTGAAAGTCAATTCTGGTCGAACAACTCCCTCACGGCACCGCCGACAAAAAGGGATCGACCACCTCGATGGTTTCCAGGTATCACTTGCGACGACACTGCCTTTGAACAATGCAAAGGGTGTCGCGAAGTACCCATACTCTGACCGAACCAGCCTGCAAATTGATCAGGATCTTCACCCCGGGCCCAGAACCTTTGCCCCTGTTGTGTTGCCTGCCCTCCTAAGTACCTACCTGCCAGCCCAAGCGCGCCAACTTAATAGCGCTTCAAACTGGCTGCTTTGTTCCAGTCGGGTTCTTCGCTTGATCAATGGTGATCAGCGTCACTGGAACGTTTTAACGTTGCACGGTTCTTAACCGTGTCATTTGTAGGAACACCAATAATATGTCCACTCAAATCCACACTCAGGATGCCATTCGCACCCTCACCAACGCTTTTGCACCAATGAACTGCCTGATCATGGCCGCTCGCAAAGGCTGCTTCAGCTTTACCCTGGTCAACGAACACGGCATCGCTCGTCACAGCGAACGCCTGTACCCCGATCAATACTCCAGCGCAGAACCGCTGCAGGCCGTGATCGATCGTACTCGCCAGGCACTGGTTGCCTGATCGACCCGGATCGCTGAAACACAAAAACCCCGGTTAAAACCCGGGGTTTTTTATTGCCTGAAATTCAGTCGCGCTAAGTTTAAATTGATATAAACGATATAACTAAATGATGAAAATATTTTAAAAACAGTCCTTTACGTCGTAACTATGACACTACACTTCAACTCAAGCGGCATGATCCGCTTCCGGCGAGCCTGAGATCCGATTCACTGCTGCCAAGCCCCCCTCTCAGGTATCGCCGACCAATTTCATGGATTGAGGCTTTTATGGGCATCGCCGCCAGCGAATTGTGTCGTTATGTGATCCGGCCCACCCTGCTGTATCTGGGTCGCCATAACCCGACTGCCGAATCCCTGCTGCTGGGCATCGCTGCCAGCCAGTCGGCGCTCGGTTCAGCCCTGCACGACCGCCGCGGCCATGGCCTCTACAGCATTACCGAACCGCGCCACCGCGCCTTGTGGGACGACTACCTGGCGCTCGACCCCGAGCGCGCCAGCCTGGTTCGTGGCCTCGCCAGCCAGCACGCGTTCCTCAGCGGGCCGCAGCTGGAGCTGACGGTCAACCTGCGTTACGCCACCGCCATCGCCTGGCTGCTGGTGGAACAACACCGCCCTGCCCTGCCGCCACCCGACGATGTTTTGGCCATGGCGCGCATCTGGAAAGAAATATTTCACCCCCAGGGCCGACTTCGGGATTTCACTCAGGCCTGGCAAACCTGTGTTTCACCCATGAATCACGTCGCCTGTTGACCGGGCGATTTGCAAGATTCGGCTAAAAACGTTGATTTTGGTCGGATTGTCCTACAAAACCGCTCTATCTCCTATGTTTCAGCCTATAGCGCAAACATAAATTTATTGTTACTTTCCGCAGCGGTGATCACCACGGAGTTCTAATAATGAAAAAAGTAATGCTCAAGACGACACTTAGCCTCGCCGTTGCAATGGCCTCTTCCCACGTGTTCGCGAGCGGCTTCGCCCTCAACGAACAGGACGTTGCCGGGATGGGTACCGGTTTTGCGGGACGTTCTTCATCTGCCTATAACGCAAGCACCGTTTATGGTAACCCTGCCGGTATGGCTCGCCTCGAAGGCCAGCAAGTTACAGGTGGTGTTGCAGCGATCGATGCCTCCACCAATATCAAAGATGTCAGTGGCCGCTCCAGCGGCAGCAACAAAGGCGACATGGTGCCTTTCACTGCCGTTCCTTTCGGTTTCTACACCAATAAACTCAATGAGCAATGGGCTGTCGGTTTCGGCGTCTATGCACCATTTGGCCTGGTGACTGATTACGAAAATGGCTTCCAGGGCAAAGCATTCGGCAGTAAGAGCGAAGTGAAGGTCATCACCTTCCAGCCAACCGTCAGCTATGCCTTCAACGACCGGGTTTCCATTGGTTTTGGTCCGACTATCAACCGTATCTCCGGTACGCTTGAGTCCGACATCAACCTGCCAATCGCGGGTACCGGCTCCAACAACATCAAGATCAAGGGTGACGACACCGCGCTAGGCTTCAACGCCGGCCTGCTGGTACAAGCCACTGACACCACTCGTGTGGGCCTGACCTACCACTCGAAAGTGAAGTACAAGCTCGAAGGCCATACCGAAGTGACCAAAGGGACCAACGTTCCTGCCAGTCTCTTGAACAACGGCCGCTACGACGCCTCGCTGAAGATCGACACGCCTGAATCCTGGGACCTGTCCGTTACTCAAGACTTGAGCGACGCCTGGAAACTCTATGCGGGCGCAACCTGGACGCGCTGGAGCCGACTGAAAGACATCACCGTCAATAACGAAGGCGTCTCGGCCGCCGCGGGCAGCGGTGCCTTGGCTCCGCAAATTGTCGGCAGCATCAAGGAAGAGCAGAACTGGCACGATACCTGGGCCTACGCCCTGGGTACTTCGTACCGTGTGACCAAGCAGGTGGTACTGCGTACCGGCCTGACGTTCGACCAATCGCCGACCAACAACACTGATCGCTCGCCGCGCATCCCTACCGGTGACCGGACGATCTTCAGCCTCGGCCTGGGCTACGACGTAATGCCGAACATGACCATCGACCTGGCTTACTCCTACCTCAAGGAAGAACCGGTCAAAGTTGCACGCTCTAACGCACTGGGCCAGTCCTACAACGCCAAGTACGAAAACAGCGCCAACGGTTTCGGCCTGGGTGTGACGTACAAGTTCTGATGTAAAGCGACATGAAAAAGCCCCGCTCTCTTGCAAAAGAGGCGGGGCTTTTTAGTGGGCGCTGATCAGGGCTTCGAAGCCAGCGCCTCTTCCACCGCCTTGATCAAATCGGGGCTATCCGGCTTGGTCAGGCTGGAGAAGTTGGCAATTACCTTGCCCTGGCGGTCCACCACGTACTTGTAGAAATTCCACTTCGGCGCGCTGCTCTGCTGCGCCAGGATCTTGAACAGATGCACCGCGTCCGGGCCCTTGACCTTCTGTGGCTCGGTCATGGTGAAGGTCACGCCGTAGTTCACGTAGCAAACCTTGGCGGTTTCCTCGCCGGTCTTGGCTTCCTGCTTGAAGTCGTCGGACGGCACGCCAATCACTTCCAGGCCCTGGCCCTTGTAGCGCTGATACAAGGCTTCGAGCCCTTTGAACTGTGGCGCAAACCCGCAGAAGCTGGCGGTGTTGACGATCACCAGCGGCTTGCCGGCGAAGCGTTGGCACAGGTCGATGGATTCCTTGGCGCGCAGCTTGGGCAACTGGCCTTCAAGCAACGGTGGGCAATCGGCGGCCATGGCGACGCCGCCAAAAGCCACCATCAGAGCGGGTACTGCAAGCCAGCGCATGTGCATGTCACCTGTCCTTGAAAAATCTCAGACACAGAACTTAACAGATCGCCATGCCCAACTGCATCAACGCCAGGCCGCCCTGCTGCCAGCCCCACCACGCCAACAGCAGCAAGACTCCTGCTCCTGCTGCGCCGAGCCACTGCCAGGTCGAATTCATGCCACCCCCATTTGCGCCTGCAAACGTGCCACCGGGCGCTCGCGCACCGGCCAGTTCAAGGCCGCGGCCACCAGGCTCAGGACGATTGCCACTTGCCAGATCAAATCGTAACTACCGGTTCGATCATAGACCACTCCGCCCAGCCAGCCGCCGAGGAACGAGCCGAGTTGGTGGAACAGGAACACGATCCCACCGAGCATGGAAAGGTTTCTGACCCCGAACAAGGTCGCGACCGTACCGTTGGTCAGCGGTACCGTGGACAGCCACAAGAAGCCCATTGCCATGCCAAACAGGTAGGCGCTGGTTTGCGTCACGGGCGCCCACAGGAAGATCACAATCACCACCGCCCGCAGCAGGTACAAACCGGTCAGCAAGCGCGGTTTGGACATGCGCCCGCCGAGCCAGCCGGCGGTATAGGTGCCGAAGATATTAAACAGCCCGATCAATGCCAGCACCGTGGTGCCCACGGAAGCCGGCAAGTGCTGGTCCACCAGGTACGACGGCAAGTGCACACCGATAAACACCACCTGGAAACCGCAGACAAAAAAACCGAACGCCAACAACCAGAACCCTGAATGGGAACAGGCCTCACGCAAGGCCTCGCGCAAAGTTTGTTGACCGGCCACCGCTGGCAGCGGGCGGTCCTTGAGCATGGTCACCAACGGCACGATCAACGCCACCATCACTCCCAGCACCAGCAATGCGGCGGACCAGCCAAGCCAGCCGATCAAACCGAGGGTGCCCGGCAACATGGCGAACTGGCCGAACGAGCCGGCGGCGCTGGCGATACCCATGGCCATGCTGCGCTTTTCCGGCGCCACGGCACGCCCCACCACCCCGAGGATCACCGAGAACGAGGTACCCGACAGGCCAATACCGATCAGCAAGCCGGCGCTCAGGGACAACGACCACGCCGAGTCCGACAAGCCCATGAACACCAGGCCCAGCGCGTAAAGCACGCCACCGATCATCACCACCTTGGCGGCGCCGAAGCGGTCGGCCAGGGCGCCAGTAAACGGCTGCGCCAGGCCCCATATGAGGTTTTGCAGGGCAATGGCAAAGGCAAAGGTTTCTCGGCCCCAGCCGAACTCGGCACTCATGGGCGCCAGGAACAAGCCAAAGCCATGCCGTACGCCGAGGGACAATGCCAGGATCAGCGCACTCCCCACAAGAATCCAGCCGCTGGTGCGCCACATCGAGGTCATTTCTTATTCTCCATTCGCGGGTATATACCCGCTTGTCATCGAACAAACCCGCGTCAAGCGAGTTCATCCAGCAAGGCCAACAGGGTTTCGCGCTTTTCGGCGCCCAACTGATCAATCAATTTCTGCTGCGCCGCTTCCCAGGCCGGCAATGCCGCGGCAAGCCGTTCGTTGCCCGCCTCGGTCAGCAGCACCAGGCGGTTACGCAAGTCATCGCCCTCCACCAACTGCACCAGGCCTTCGCCCTCCAGCACCCGCAGGTTGCGCCCCAGCGTGCTGCGATCCAGGCCCATGGCATCCGCCAGGCTGGAAATGCTCGGTTGATCGAGGCGCTGCAGATTACACAGCAGAGAATACTGGGCAACGTTGATCCCGAAGCCGTCGAGAGCGCCGTCGTAATGCCTGCTGACGCCACGAGCGGCGCGACGCAGGTTGGTGCATAAACATTGGGAGGCAAGCATGGAGCGTGTATATACCCGGGATTAATGAAATGCAAGAAACTGTTACAGCGCCAGACCGATCAACACCGCGACTTCCAGCAGTTCCAGCAGCGCGCCAGCGGTGTCGCCGGTGGTGCCGCCGAGGCGATTGACCATCAGTTGGCGCAAGCCGATAAAGCACAGGGCCGCCAGCAACACGGCAATCCCGCCACTGAAGCCGCCGATCAGGATACACGCCAGACCGCTGAGGATCAGCACCTGTTGGCCGACGATGCGTGGCAGATGATCCGCCAACGCCTGCCCCAACCCACCGGCACGTACGTACCGCGTGGTGAGAAACAGCGCCAGCATCGACGCGCGACCGATCAACGGTGCGAGGATCAGCGCGGCGCCGTTGTGTTGCTCGATCAATGCCACCAATGCGGTGAATTTGAGCAGCAACACCAGGCCCAGGGTGACCACCGCGATCGGCCCGCTGCGCGGGTCTTTCATGATGGTCAGGGTACGCTCGCGGTCGCCGAAGCCACCGAGCCAGGCGTCAGCGCTGTCGGCCAGGCCGTCCAGGTGCAGGCCGCCGCTGAGCAACACCCACGCGGTCAACAGCAGCGCGGCATGCAGCAGCAAGGGTGCGCCCATCAACACGGCGTTCAAGCCCCACAGCAGTAGCCCGAACAACAGCCCAACCACGGGATAAAACAACAACGAGCGCCCTAACTCCTGCGGTTGCGGCATGCCCGGCAAGCGAATCGGCAGGCTGCTGAGGAACTGCAAGGCGATCCAGAACGGCAGCATGTTTAGATTCCTTCCTTTAATACGCCATCCGCCTCGACCTGCAGGCTGAACAGGGCACCGTGGCCGACTTCGACATTCAACAACTGCTCACGCGGCAAACCGCGCGCCTGGGCGAGCAATAAACGCATGACCCCGCCGTGGCTGATCAGCAGCACGCGCTGGCCGTCATACGCTTGATACAAGCGCGCGACTGCGCCCAGTACTCGCGCGGAAAACTGCGACACCGGCTCGCCCTCGGGCGGTGTGAAGCGGTAGGGATCGGCCCAGAACAGTCCCAGCGCGTCGGCGTCAGTCTCCATCAAGGCCGCAGCGCTCTGCCCTTCCCAGGCGCCGAAATGCAGCTCCTGCAAATCCTTTTCCAGCGTGACCGGCAGATTAAGGCGCGCGCCCAGCTCCTCGGCAAATCGCGCACAACGTTGCAACGGCGAACTGACCAGACGGTCCCACGGGCCCTGCTCCACCACCGCCGCACGCATCTGTTCCCAGCCCCTGGCGGTGAGCGCGTCGTCCAGGCTGCCGCGCAAGCCGCCGCCCAGTTCGGTTTCGCCGTGGCGCAGCAGGTCCAGGTGCAGGGTCATGCCGGGCGGTCCGCCACGGCTGCTTCGGCGAAGGTTGCCATCTGCCCGTGCAGCGCACAGGCCAGGCGCAGCAACGGCACGGCCAGCGCAGCGCCACTGCCCTCGCCCAGGCGCAGGCCGAGTTCCAGCAGCGGTTCAGCATTGAGGCTTTGCAGCACGTGACGGTGACCGGGCTCGGCACCGCGATGGCCGAACAGCAGCCATTCGCGACAGGCCGGGTTAAGGCGCGTGGCGACCAGTGCGGCAACTGTGCAGATAAAGCCGTCCACCAGCACCACCACGCCCGCTTGGGCGCAGGCCAGGTAGGCGCCCACCAGCGCGGCAATTTCGAAGCCGCCGAGGTTGAACAGGGTTTTCAGCGCGTCATCACGGTCGCCGGCGTGCAGGGCCAGGGCGCGTTCGATGACGGCGACTTTGTGGCTGACGCCCTGGGCATTCAGGCCGGTGCCCGGGCCAGTGAGGTCACTGACCTGGCAGTCCAGCAGCGCGCAGGCCAGGGCGCTGGCGGCGGTGGTGTTGCCGATGCCCATTTCGCCGCCAATAAACAGCTGCGCGCCGCTCGCAATAGCGCGGTGCACGCTATCGCGGCCGGCTTGCAGGGCCAGTCGGCCCTGGGCTTCAGTCATTGCCGGGCCATTGGCGAAGTTGGCGGTGCCGGCACCGATGTTAAGGTGGCGCACGCCGGGCAGGTTCAATGTGGGGGTGATGGTGCCAAGGTCGACCACTTCCAGTTTCGCGTCGAGTTGGCGCGCCAGCACGCTGATGGCGGCGCCGCCGGTGACGAAGTTGTGGAGCATCTGGCCGGTGACTTCCTGGGGGAAGGCGGAGACCCCTTCGGCGACGACGCCGTGGTCGCCGGCGAAGATAGCGATCCACAAGTGGTCGACGCTGGGTTTGACCTGGCCCTGGAGGCCGGCCAGTTGTACCGCGACGGCTTCCAGCTGGCCGAGGGAACCGGCGGGTTTGGTCAGTTGCTGCTGGCGGGCCAGGGCTTGCTCGTGAGCCCGCGGGTCGATTGCTTTGCAGGGGTTGAGCCACCAGGTGTCGGTCATAACGCAGTACCTTTTAAAGTCAGGGGCAGGCCGGCGACGGTCAGGACAACGCGCTGACAACGTTCGGCCAAGGCTTGATGCAGCCAACCGGCTTCATCGACATAGCGGCGAGTCAATTCGCCCAGCGGCACGACACCCATTCCGGTCTCGTTGCTGACAAAAATGATTTCTCCTGGCAGGGAGGCCAGGGCTTGCAGCAGGGCTTCGCGCTCTTCCTTTAGACGGTCGGGGTCTTCGAGCATCAGCAGGTTGGTGAGCCATAGGGTCAGGCAGTCGACCAGCAGGCAATGGTTCGGGCTGGCGTTTTCCTTGAGCACGCGGGCCAGTTCGATGGGCTCCTCGATCAGGCCCCATTCGGCAGGGCGACGCTCGCGGTGGTCGGCGACACGCGCACTCATTTCGCCGTCCAGGGGTTGGCTGGTGGCGATGTAGGTGACGCTCAGGCCGCTGTCGGTGGCGAGTTTTTCAGCCAGGCGGCTTTTGCCGGAGCGGGCACCGCCGAGGATCATTTGGAGCATGGCTGGAGCCTCTGTTTTTGACGGTGTGTGTATCCGTTATTTTCGTAACGGCGGCTATGGGTTCCGCCCTTATGGCGGGTCACTTTTGAAAAGAGCCGGAATGCCGGCCCAGCCAAAAGTAACCAAAAGGCTCTTGCCCCACCACTCGGCACCTCGCCTAGGCTCGGTGAGCCTAAAACACAGCGGCCTACAGGCGGGCTTGAGTGGTGTGGAGCAAAAGCAAAATCAAAATCTAAAGCGGGCACGATCCCCTGTAGGAGCTGGCTTGCCGGCGAAGGTCGTTAACGATGACGTGGGCATCCTGATTCAACGCGGCGTTCTCAGGTTTTTCGCCGGCAAGCCGGCTCCTACAGAAGAGCGGCGTTTGATCTTGATCTGCGGGCCCAGTCAACCACGATGGCCGCAAGCAGGCACGGGCCGTCGCGGCGGCCCGCGGAGCCGTGCCTTCGTTCCGGCATGCCGAGCCTAGGCGAGGCACCGAGTGGTGGGGCGAAGACCTTTTGGTTACTTTTGGGGCGTTTGCCAAAAGTGACCCGCTGTAAGAGCGGAACCATAGGTCGCCGTTACCTAAATAACGGATATGTACACAGTCCAATACCAACAACTCAAACCCCACACAACGAACGCAGCAACCCAGTATCCAAATGCTGCTCTACCAGATCCGCCAACCGCTCAATATCCCGCTCCCGCAACCCGTGATAATCCACCTCTTGCACATCCTCCAACCCAGCCCACCGCAACAATGCACCGCACGCCGCCGGCGTCTCAAACAACCCATGCAAATAGGTCCCGAGAATCTGCCCATCCTCACTCTGCGCCCCATCACTGCGCCCATCGTCCAACTGCACCGCAGGCCTCAATAAACCGGCGCCACTGGTTACACCCGCGTGGATCTCATACCCACTCACCTCGGCCTCCTCCAGTAACAACCGCCCCCGCACATTGCGCAGCTGCTTCTCTTCTTCCAGCGTCGTACTGAACCCCAACAACCCAAGACCGGCGCTCGAACCGCAAGGCCCTTCCAACCCAAGCGGGTCATGCACCTGCTCGCCGAGCATCTGCAACCCACCACAAATCCCCAACACCTTCCCGCCATAACGCAGGTGCCGCGCCACGGCCGTGTCCCACCCATTGGCCCGCAAATACGCCAGATCACTGCGCACACTCTTCGAGCCCGGCAAAATAATCAGGTCCGCCGCCGGAATCGCCTGCCCCGGCCCGACAAACTGCAAATCCACCTGCGGGTGCAACCGCAGCGGATCAAAGTCCGTGTGATTGCTGATACGCGGCAACACCGGCACCACCACCTTGAGCACCTGCGCCGCCTTGTCGATCTGGCGCTGGTCGATGCCGTCCTCCGCCTCCAGGTGCAAATCCATCACGTACGGCAACACCCCCACCACTGGCTTGCCGGTACGCGCCTCCAGCCAATCCAGCCCCGGCTGCAACAGCGCAATGTCCCCGCGAAACCGATTGATGATGAAGCCTTTGACCCGCGCCTGTTCGGTCGGCGACAGCAATTCCAGCGTGCCCACCAAATGCGCAAACACCCCGCCTCGATTGATGTCGGCGATCAGCAGCACCGGGCAGTCCACCGCTTCGGCAAAGCCCATATTGGCGATGTCATTCGCCCGCAGATTGATCTCTGCCGGCGAGCCCGCGCCCTCGACCATCACCACCGGATACGCCGCACTCAAACGCGCATGGGAGGCCAGCACTGCCTGCATCGCGATGGCTTTGTAATCGTGATAAGCCACGGCATTCATGGTGGTCACGGCGCGTCCATGGATAATCACCTGGGAGCCTGTGTCGCTGTTGGGCTTGAGCAGCACCGGGTTCATGTCGGTGTGGGGCGCCAGGTTGGCCGCCTGGGCCTGCACCGCCTGGGCGCGGCCGATCTCGCCACCTTCGGCAGTCACGGCACTGTTGAGGGCCATGTTCTGGGGTTTGAAGGGCACCACCGGGATGCCCTGGCGCACCAGCCAGCGGCAGAGTGCGGTCACCAGCGTGCTTTTGCCCGCGTCGGATGTGGTGCCCTGCACCATCAAAGTACTCATGAGGCGTCCTTGTAGGCGCTGAGCGCCTGTTCCAGCCGCAGCCAGTCGGCCTCGGTGTCCGGCAGGCCAAACCGCAGGCTGCTGTTGTCGACAAACAGGCGCAGCAGGATGCCGCGCTGGGCCATGAATTCATGCAGCTGCTCAGCCCGGTCGGTGATCATCCACTGGAACAGCGCGCAGCCGCCCTGAGGCCGCAAGTCGTGGCGCTCAAGCACGTCAAACAGACGCTGGCTGGCCGACTCGCAACGCAGCCGCTGTTGCACATGGCCGGCGGTATCGCGCAGGCACACTTGCCCCAGCACCCGCGTCGGCCCGCTGACAGCCCACGGCCCCACCTGCTCGGCGAGCAGTTTGAGCAGCTTGCGCTCGGCCAATACAAACCCCAGCCGTACCCCGGCCAGACCGAAGAATTTGCCGAACGAGCGCAGCACGATCAGCCCGACTTGATGAGCCTGGCTCGCCAGACTCAACTGCGGAGTGATGTCCATGAAGGCTTCATCCACCACCAGCCAGCCACCGCGCTGGGCCAGGCGTGCATGCCAGTCCAGCAAGCGTTGGGGCGACAGGCTCAGGCCGGTGGGGTTGTTGGGGTTGACCACCACCAGCACGTCGAGGCTGTCGAGGAAGAAGTCGACTTCCTGCTCCAGCACTTCGCGCACGATATAGCCGGCACGACGCCAGGCCTCCGCGTGCTCGGCGTAGCACGGCGACAGCACACCGACCTTGCCCGCCCGGCGCAGGCGCGGCAGTAACTGGATCGCGGCCTGGGAGCCAGCGACCGGCAGCACATGGGGCGCCCCATAATATTCGCAGGCGGCCTGTTCCAGGCCGTCATCGGTTTCTGGCAGGCGCGCCCAGGCCCGCAGCGGGATTTCCGGGATCGGGAACGGCCACGGCGCCAGGCCGCTGGACAGGTCCAGCCATTCGGCTTCCGGAATGCCGTATTGCATCGCCGCCTTGCGCAAGCGGCCACCGTGCTCAAGCATAAAATTCCGCCCCCACACACAGGATCAGCAACCACAGCCACACGCCGCGTTGCACCAGTTGCCAGCCGCGCTCGATGGAGTCTGCATCGGCGGGCGGGCCTTCGCCCAGTTGCGGGCGCTGGTGCAGTTCGCCGTGATAAATCGCCGCACCGCCCAGCTCTACGCCGAGGGCGCCGGCACCCGCCGCCATCACCGGGCCGGCGTTGGGGCTGTCCCAGGTCGGGCCCTGGGTGCGACAGCATCTGAGCGCCAGTCGGGTTTTGCCCAGCAGCGCGTAGGTCAACGCCACCAGGCGTGCCGGAATGTAGTTGAGCACGTCGTCGATCTTTGCTGCAGCCCAGCCGAAACGTTCAAAGCGTTCATTGCGATAGCCCCACATGGCATCCAGGGTGTTGCTCAGACGATAGAGCACCACGCCGGGCACGCCAGCAACCACAAACCAGAACAGTGCAGCGAATACCGCGTCGCTGCCGTTTTCCAGCACCGACTCGGTGGCCGCGCGGGCGACTTCGGTGGGGTCCAGTTCGCTGGTCTGGCGGCTGACCAGGTAGCTGACGCGCTGGCGCGCCTCGTCCAGGTCATCACTGCGCAGTGCCTGCGCCACCGGCAGCACGTGTTCGCCGAGGCTGCGCATGCCGAGGGCGCAATACAGCGCGAGGATTTCCAATACCCAACCGATGTAGGGCGCCCACGACAGGGCCGTGGCCAGCAGCGTCAGGGGCACCACCGCGATCACCCACGCCGTCACGCCATGGCTGCGCCAGCCACGGCCGCCGGAGTTGAAACGCTGCTCGATGCGCCCGGCAAAATTGCCGAACGCCACCAGCGGATGCCAGCGCCTGGGTTCGCCCAGCAGCGCATCCAGCGCCACGGCAGCGACACTCAGCAAGGCCACACTCATTGACTCACTCCCCAAACATTCTCATACAACATGTCGCTCAGTGGCCGTGGTTCGGTCCAGCCTTCGAGCTGCAACATCGGTGCCGGGTAGAACTCGGTCACCGGGCCCAGGCATAACACGGCCAGCGGTTTGGCACCGGGCGGCAGGCCCAGCAGGTCGGCCAGGGCCCGGGGTTCGAACAGCGAGACCCAGCCCATGCCCAAGCCTTCGACGCGGGCCGCCAGCCATAGATTCTGGATCGCACAGGACAACGACGCCATGTCCATTTCCGGCAAGGTGCGGCGCCCGAAGATATGCCGCTCGCGGTCGTCCATCAGGGCAGCCACCAGCACTTCGGCGCAGTCGTTGATGCCTTCGACCTTGAGTTTCATGAACTGGTCGGAGCGCTCGCCGAGGGCTTCGGCGGTGCGTACGCGCTCCTCTTCCACCAGTTGCTGGATCTGCCCGCGCAGGTTGCGGTCACTGATGCGGATAAACCGCCAGGGCTGCATCAAGCCGACGCTCGGCGCCTGGTGCGCGGCTTGCAGCAGGCGATGGAGCAATTGCGGCGCAACGCTGCCGCCGCTGAAGTGACGCATGTCGCGGCGTTCGGCGATGGCGCGGTAAACGGCTTCGCGGTCGGCTTCGGGAAAGGCGTTGTCAGTCATGGCCTCTTCGCGAGCAAGCCCGCTCCCACATTGGATTGCGTTTCAACTCGGTCAAGTGTGGGAGCTGGCTTGCCTGCGATGGCAGTCTGATGGTCCGGCGCAAACAAGGCAGCCACCGCCACCGGGTTGGACGGGAAATAAAAGTGCACGTAGGACGCCGTCATCCGGCCCTGACGGTAAACCGCCTCGGCGCCGCGCCCGCCATTCGGGCTCAGGCCCCGGGCAATCGGCTGCCACTCGGTGCTGGTCAGCGAATGATGGTAGGTGTGGCCGCGCAACAGGCCTTCGGGCAGTTCGACGTTTTGCAGGGCCAACGCTGCCAGGCGTTTTTGCATGACAGCATCGCCCTGGAGCAAGCCGACCAGTTCAGCTCGGGTACCGTCGACATCGGTGAGCGAGTCCAGCAAATAGAGCATGCCGCCGCATTCGGCCAGCAATGGCTTGCCAGCGGCGTGGTGGGCACGGATGGCGTCGAGCATCGCGGTATTTTCCGACAACGCCTGGTGATGCAATTCCGGGTAACCGCCGGGCAGGTACAGGCTGTCAGCTTCAGGCAATGCGCGGTCACGAATCGGCGAGAAGAAACGCAGCTCGGCGCCCATCGCCCGCAGCAGGTCGAGGCTGGCGCCGTAGGTAAAGGCAAACGCTTCGTCGCGCGCCACGGCAATACGCACGCCGGCCAGCAACGGTTGGGCCTCGATCACCTCGGGCGCGGCGAATTCCACCGGCGGTGGCAGCGCTACCTCGCAGCTGCTGCCCAGGGCCTGGGCGGCGGCATCGAGGCGCAGGTCGAGGTCGTTCAATTCGCTGGCCTGCACCAGGCCAAGGTGGCGGCTGGGCAACTCAATGCCGGTTTCCCGGGACAGCGCGCCGTACCAGCGCAGGCCTTCGGTGAGGCTGCCTTCAAGCAATTGCGCATGGCGCAGGGTGCCGACGCGGTTGGCCAGCACGCCGGCAAACGGCAAGTCCGGCTGGTAGCGCGCCAGGCCCAACGCCAGGGCGCCGAAAGTCTGGGCCATGGCCGTGCCGTCGATCACCGCCAGCACCGGCACGCCAAAGTGGCGCGCCAGGTCGGCACTGGACGGCGTGCCGTCGAACAGGCCCATCACGCCTTCGATCAGGATCAGGTCGGCCTCCCCCGCCGCTTCCCACAGCAAACGGCGACTTTCCTGCTCACCGACCATCCACATGTCCAATTGGTAGACCGGCGCACCACTGGCGCGCTCGTGGATCATCGGGTCGAGAAAGTCCGGGCCGCATTTGAACACTCGCACCTTGCGCCCCAGGTTGCGGTGCAAGCGGGCGAGCGCGGCGGTGACGGTGGTTTTGCCCTGGCCAGACGCCGGTGCGGCGATCAGGACAGCAGGACAGTGACGGGGCTGATTCAAAGTTCGATGCCTTTCTGTGCCTTGATACCGGCCTGGAAGGCGTGCTTGAGCATGCCCATTTCCGTCACGGTGTCGGCCATTTCGATCAATTCGGGTTTGGCACCACGGCCGGTCACCAGCACGTGTTGCATGGGCGGGCGGGCCTGCAGGTCGCTGAGCACCTGGTCCAGGTCGAGGTAGCCGTGCTTGAGGGCAATGTTCAGCTCATCCAGCACCACCAGGCCGATGGCCGGGTTTTGCAGCATTTCCCGGGAGACCGCCCAGGCGGCTTCGGCGGCAACGATGTCCCGCGCGCGGTCCTGAGTTTCCCAGGTAAAGCCTTCGCCCATCACGTGGAAGCGCACCTGCTCGGGGAAACGGCGGAAGAACAGTTCTTCGCCGGTGCTGTTGCGGCCCTTGATGAACTGCACCACGCCGCACTGCATGCCGTGGCCCATGGCCCGGGCCAGCATGCCAAAGGCCGAGCTGCTCTTGCCTTTGCCGTTGCCGGTGAGCACCAGCAGCAATCCACACTCGTTCGGTGAATTGGCAATGCGCTCGTCAATTACGGCTTTTTTGCGCAGCATGCGCGCCAGGTGGCGTTCGTCACGATCGGGGGATTCAGTCATGGCAGCTCTCCGTTGGGGCTGGACAAAAACGGCGGGCAGGAAAAAGACACATACAGACAGCCAAGCATCGCCCACCGTGATGCTGTTGGATGGATCAGGCCGGTCTCCGGGCTCATGAGTGACATGCAATGCCGAGGGCGCGCCTTCCCATATCGCGGGCGATACAGTGGCTTAAGGCACCGTCTTGACTCATTTACCGTTGCGGGGGCAGCGCCGGGATCGTGGCTGCACTGTAGAAAAGTACGCTCACTCACCGGCTTCCCTGTTTCACTCAGTCGGCGCGTACGCCACAGAGCACCTGAAACAAGCCGCGAAGGTTAGTGGGTTGGGGGTGGAGCGTCAATTAAAGCCGGACACGCGCGTGAACCATCGGGCCGGCGTGCACCTCTACCACTACAGGTATTAAGGAGAAAACCATGCACAAGACCCGACTTGCCCTACTGATCATGGTCGCCGGCACCCTCGCCGCCTGTGGTGAAAGCTCTACCCTGCAAGTGTCCGACGGCACCGGACCGTCGCCCAAGCTGCCGGAACCGAATAAAACCCTGATTCCCACGGTGAACATCGCGCCGGCGATCGGCTGGCCCGATGGCACCAAGCCGACCCCGGCGGCGGGCACCCAGGTGGCAGCGTTTGCCGAAGGCCTGGATCATCCGCGCTGGCTGTATGTGCTGCCCAATGGCGACGTGCTGGTGGCTGAAACCAATGCGCCACCCAAGCCGGATGATTCCAAGGGCATTCGTGGCTGGGTGATGGAGAAAGTCATGGGCCGCGCCGGCGCCGCCGTCCCCAGCCCGAACCGCATCACCCTGCTGCGGGACGCCGACCACGATGGCGTGGCCGAAACCCGCACGGTGTTCCTGGAGAACCTGAACTCGCCGTTCGGCATGACCCTGGTGGGCAACGACCTGTATGTCGCCGACTCGGACAAATTGCTGCGCTTCCCTTACCAGCCAGGCGAAACCTCGATCAAGGCAGCCGGCACCCCGGTGGTCGACTTGCCGGGTGGCAGCATTAACCACCATTGGACCAAGAACGTGGTCGCCAGCAAGGACGGCAGCAAGCTGTACGTGAGCGTGGGCTCCAACAGCAACGTCGGCGAAAACGGCCTGGAAGCGGAACAGGGGCGCGCCGCGATCTGGGAAGTGGACCGGGCCACCGGCCAGCACCGCATCTTCGCCTCAGGCCTGCGCAACCCCAACGGCATGGCCTGGGAACCACAAAGCGGCAAGCTGTGGACGGCCGTCAACGAGCGCGATGAAATCGGCAGCGACCTGGTGCCGGACTACATCACGTCGGTCAAGGACGGGGCTTTTTACGGGTGGCCGTTCAGCTACTACGGGCAGCACGTGGATGTGCGGGTGACACCACAGAACCCGGACCTGGTGGCCAAGGCGATCGCACCGGACTATGCGGTGGGCCCGCACACGGCGTCCCTGGGGCTGACCTTTGCCGATGGCAACACGTTACCGGTGCAGTTCAGCAATGGCGCATTTATCGGCCAGCATGGTTCGTGGAACCGCAAGCCCCACAGTGGCTACAAGGTGATCTTCGTGCCGTTTGAGGCAGGCAAGCCCAAAGGCCAGCCGGTGGATGTGCTGACCGGGTTCCTCAACAGTGATGAGAAAGCCATGGGCCGTCCGGTCGGTGTGGTGATCGACAAACAAGGGGATTTGCTGGTGGCGGATGATGTGGGGAACAAGGTATGGCGGGTGTCGGCGGCTAAATAGCCAACCCTGAAAAGCACTGTGGGAGCCTAGGCTCCCACAGTTGTTTTTGCTTATGGATTACGCGCGAGGTGCTCGGCCGGCAACACGCGCTTGGCACTCAGGTAGGCGTTCTGCCAATAGGCCTTGGACAGCGTGTCCAGCTTCACCGTACCGCCGGTTTGCGGCGCATGCACAAAGCGCCCTTCCCCCACGTAGATCCCGGCATGGCTGACCTGCGAACCGCCACCGGTGGCGAAGAAGATCAGGTCACCGGTTTGCAGGTTGTTTTCGCTCACGTCCTGGGCGCGCATCACAATCAGCTCGCGCGTGGTGCGTGGCAGAGAGATGCCGGCCGCATCGCGGTAGACAAAACCGATCAGGCCACTGCAATCAAACCCCGAGTCCGGCGTGTTGCCGCCCCAGCGATAAGGCGTGCCCACCAGGCCCAGCGCACGAAAGAGCACGTCTTCGGCTGCCGGCGAGAAACTTTGGGTGGCGTAGGTGTTGAACACCGGCTTGGGCTTGACGGCCACGGGAGCAGGCGGAGGACGACTTGCGCAGGCGCTGAGCAGCGCGGCGCAAACGAGAAGAATTAGGCGGGCCGAGGTCGACATGGGCAGAACAATCCTGATCTGGATGCGGCTTTCGCTGCCGAACGTTGAAAAACAGAACGCGCAAGCAAAGCTCGCGCGATCGATTTACAACAATGTCCAGGGATTCTAGCGCTTACACGTCAAACTTCAAGTATCACTTTAACTTTACTTGCTGGCGGTAACGGTAGTCGGGGCCATCGCGAGGGCGCGCTTGGCTTCGATGAAGGTTTTGCTCCAGTAGCTGTCACCCAGGTTGTCGACTCGCACACCACCGCTGCGGCGGCTGCTGGAGTGGATAAACTGGTTGTCGCCCAAGTAGATACCGGCGTGACTGACACGACCACGGCCAGCCGTACTGAAGAAAAGCAGATCGCCGGGCTTGAGGTTGTTTCGTGCGACCAACGGTGCATCCACATTGATCATTTCGCGGGTGGAGCGCGGCAGGTTCATGCCGGCTTCCTCGCGGAACAGGTAGCCGATGAAACCGCTGCAATCGAAACCGGCTTCAGAGGTACCGCCGAAACGGTAACGGGTACCGATCAGGGACATGCCGCGTTCGAGAATGCTGTCGGCCAGAACGGGAAGCTGGTAAGGCTTGGCGCCGGCGAAGTCGGCGAGTTCTTTTTCGGTAGCCTGCTCTTCTTTATAGAAAGCTTCCTGGTAAACCGTGGAAGACTGAGCTGCTACGAACTTTGCCTGGGACTGCTGTGCTGGTTTTTGCTGCTCAGCCACGTTTTGAGTGTGGGTGGCGCAACCAAACAACAGGGTAACGAGTGCGAGAGGCACGAGGGGTGCGAAGCGATTTAGCATGGGCACGACCGTGGCTGATGTGTAAAGAAGACGAGACTATGCCCTCTATCACATCGATTTGCAAATTCAATCGTGATCTATGTGACTTCTTGTTTGGACTATGACATCTAAGCCCTTAACACCCTATGCAACCCATTTGCGTGGCCAAAACGGCCCAAACGCAGGTTTTCTGGCGCCTGGAATTTGCCGAAAGCCCCGAATTTGAAGGGTTGGCTACCAGCCGAGGGTTTCTTTAAGGAAGGGAATGGTGAGCTTGCGCTGGGCCTGTAATGAGGCTTGGTCGAGCTGTTCGAGCAAGTCGAACAGCGCGCTCATGCTGCGGGTGCCACGGGTGAGGATAAAATGCCCGACTTCGTCGGTCAGGTGCAACCCGCGACGGGAAGCACGCAATTGCAAGGCACGCAATTTGTCCTCGTCGGACAACGGACGCATCTGGAAGATCAGCGCCAGGGTCAGCCGTGACTTCAAGTCCGCCAGCTTCACCGGAAGCTCACGTGGCGAGGTGGACGCGGCAATCAACAGGCGCCGGCCGCTGTCACGCAAACGGTTGAACAGATGGAACAGCGCCTCTTCCCAATCCGCCCGCCCCGCCACCGCCTGCAAATCGTCCAGGCAGACCAGTTCGTATTGTTCAAGGTTGTCGAGGATCTCGATACCGCGGTCCAGCAGCTCCGCCAACGGCAGGTACACCGCCGGTTCACCCATCTGCTCGAAGCGCAGGCAAGCGGCCTGCAACAAGTGGGTACGCCCCACGCCGTCCTTGCCCCAGAGGTAGATCAGGCTTTCTGTCCACCCGGCGTCGGCTTCGCAGAGCCGCTCGACATAGCCGAGTGCAGCGGCATTGGCGCCTGGGTAGTAATTGATAAAGGTGGCGTCGTCACGCAGACGCACACCTAGGGGCAGCTGAATCGGTTTCATGCTGACTGAACGGTTCCAATCGAACCGTTAGTGGCCTCTGTGTAAAGTTTGCAAAGTTTATACCCGTGACGCCGGGCGCACAATGCAGCAGACCACAAGCAAAATCAAAGGTTTGCGTTAACTTGTTGGATTTGGTGAAGATTGTTTGACGCACTGGCGAAACGCCTGAGCCGATAAACGACAAACCCGGCCTTGAGCCGGGTTTGTGAGGCTGCGGTTATAACTCCGGTTCGTCTGTTCCGGCGTACATGTCCGAGTCCTTGTACAAGTCGTGTACATGGCGCACCAACACCATGATCACCGCCGCCACCGGCAGCGCCAGCAGAATGCCGGTAAAGCCGAACAACTCGCCGCCCGCCAGGATCGCAAAGATCACTGCCACCGGGTGCAGGCCGATCCGGTCGCCCACGAGCAACGGCGTCAGCACCATACCTTCCAGGGCCTGGCCCACCATGAACACCGCGACAATCCCGAGCATCGGGTACAGGTCGCCGTGAAACTGGAACAGCCCGGCCACCAGCGCCGCACCAATCCCGATCACAAAGCCCATGTACGGCACGATGGCCGCCAAGCCCGCGATCAGGCCGATCAACAGCCCCAACTCCAGGCCGATAGCCATCAGGCCCGCCGCATAGATGACCCCCAACGCCAGCATCACCAACAACTGGCCACGGACGAAGGCGCCGAGCACCTCATGACATTCCTCGGCCAGGGAGACCACGCGCTCTTCGCGGTCGCGCGGCAGCAGGCTGCGGATCTTGGCCATCATGATGTCCCAGTCCCGCAGCAGGTAGAACGCTACCACCGGGATCAGCACCAGGTTGGTCAGCCAGCCGATCAGCGCCAGGCTCGACGCCGTCGCCTGGCTCAGCACCACGCCGACGATGTCGGTGGTCTGGCCCATGTGCTCGCTGATGGCCGCCTTGACCTTGTCGAACTTCCAGAAACCGTCCGCCAGCCCCAGCTTGGCCTGCGCCCACGGCATGGCCGTGTGTTGCAGCCAGTCGAGCATCTGCGGCGCCAGTTCATAGAGCTTGAACAATTGCTTGGCCAGCATCGGCACCAGCACCAGCACCAATGCCGTGATGATCAACGTGAACAAGGCAAACACCGCCACCACGCCCCAGGTACGCGAGAGGCCGATCTTTTCCAGACGATCCACCACAGGATCGAACAGGTAGGCCAACAGCAACGCGACCAGAAACGGTGTCAGGATCGAATGCAGCAGGAACACAAAAACGCACAGCAGGACAATCCCGCCAAGCCACACCCAACGACGCGTATCCGCCATATACCACTCCGTCTGTTATTTGCTTCCTGCTTCTATATAAGAAGGAAGAACGCTTACCAATGAAAACGTAACTGCGGCGTCGGCTCGACCGGCGCCGGTTGTGCACCTTCCACCACCGGCTGCGGAGCCGGAGCTTCGCCTGCCGGGACTTCCTGCAACTTGGCCAGGCTCAACTGGCTGCGCAACTGCTCGGCACTGCCGTTCACCCGATACACGATGCGAGTGCCGTCCACACGCACCGGCTGGGCACCAAACGGCTCCAGCAGATGACCGAGGGCCGCGTAATGCTCCAGGTTCATGCCCTGCACTTCCAGCAACTGATCGCTGGTGGCAGCGCCGGCCTTGACCGCAAAACGTGGCGCCAGGCGTTCGCTGACGGCCAGCAGCACGGCATCGGCCAACGCGGCGGTGTCAGCGCCGGTGGCAGTGCCCTGCTCGCTTTTATCGCCGAGCCACAGGCGCCATTTGGCCGACCATTGGCCACCGTCTTCACGGGCATGCACCGCCAGCAAGGCGTCGGCGCCGTAACGTTCGGAGGCGGCCCGCAATGGCGTGGCGTCAGGGCTTTCAAGATTTGGCGCGGTGGCGACGATTTGCTCGTCCAGGTCACCCAACGGCAGGCGCAACGGCAAACCACGGTGCTGGGCCGCACGGCGCAGTGGCTGGGCGACGGCCTGGCCATCGCCGACCAAACTGCTGCCTTCAACGGAATCGTTCAACCACCAACCGAGGATCGACGGCCGATTGCTGCCCCACAGCGCCAGGCCCGCGCCACGCAAGGCGCGATCGGTGCTGACCGGGTCGAAATCCACTTGCAGGCTTTCCGGAGGGCCGGCGTCGTAGCCGTACTGGCTGATGATCTGTTGCGGGTCCTTGCGAATCGCTGCCAGGGCCGGGCCATCGGCTGCCTTCGCGTCGCCCGTGAGGCGGATCACCAGGGTTTGCACGGCGCGCTGGGTAGCCTGGTCACGCTCCTGAGGAGACTGGTTGCTGACCGGCTCAAGTACTTGATAGAGGCCATTGAGGGTTTCGGCATGACTCGCCAGGCTGACCAACGACAAACAGCCCACAAAAAAATATTTACTCAGACCCATGAAAGAAGATTCCCGAACGGCAAAATAAGCGGTTGGAACAGACCGCGTGAACAGTGTTGAGCAAGGCTGTGACCACAGCGACCGGCAAAACATTCACAAGGCCTCGGCAAGTTTTTGTACTGTCATAACGATAGCGAGTTAAAGGCTATACCTTAATACGGCCCGTGACCGACTCGATTAGCGATTTTTTTAACAGCTATTGCCCCTGCCCGTCGGCCCGAGGATGGCCGCTGCCCCTCAAGCCTGATAAAATCGCGCGCCTTCGCAGACCGTCAATGGCAGGCCATGCTGAAACTTCAGGTTTCGGTACACCCGCCGCATTCGGTCGTTACCCCTGAATCCCCCCTAAAGGCCTGGATCATGAGCAAGCAACCCTCCCTGAGCTACAAGGACGCCGGTGTAGACATCGACGCCGGTGAAGCATTGGTCGAACGCATCAAGAGCGTCGCCAAGCGCACTGCGCGCCCCGAAGTCATGGGCGGCCTGGGCGGTTTTGGCGCCCTCTGCGAAATCCCGGCCGGCTACAAGCAGCCTGTATTGGTCTCCGGCACCGACGGTGTGGGCACCAAGCTGCGCCTGGCACTGAACCTGAACAAGCACGACAGCATCGGCATCGACCTGGTTGCCATGTGCGTGAACGACCTGGTGGTGTGCGGCGCCGAGCCGCTGTTCTTCCTTGATTACTACGCCACCGGCAAGCTCAACGTCGAGACCGCGACCCAAGTGGTTACCGGCATCGGCGCGGGCTGCGAACTGTCCGGCTGCTCTCTGGTCGGCGGCGAAACCGCTGAAATGCCTGGCATGTACGAAGGCGAAGACTACGACCTGGCCGGCTTCTGCGTCGGCGTTGTAGAAAAATCCGAAATCATCGACGGCTCCAAAGTCGCTGCCGGTGACGCCCTGCTGGCCCTGCCATCCTCCGGCCCGCACTCCAACGGCTACTCGCTGATCCGCAAGATCATCGAAGTGTCCGGCGCCGACATCGAAACCATCCAGCTCGACGGCAAGCCTCTGACCGACCTGCTGATGGCCCCGACCCGCATCTACGTGAAGCCGTTGCTCAAGCTGATCAAGGACACCGGTGCCGTCAAGGCCATGGCCCACATCACCGGTGGCGGCCTGCTGGACAACATCCCGCGCGTGCTGCCTAAAGGCGCCCAGGCGATTGTCGACGTGGCCAGCTGGCAGCGCCCGGCAGTCTTCGACTGGCTGCAAGAGCAAGGCAACGTCAACGAAACCGAAATGCACCGCGTGCTGAACTGCGGCGTGGGCATGGTGATCTGCGTGGCTCAAGAGCACGTTGAAACCGCGTTGAACGTACTGCGTGAAGCCGGCGAGCAGCCTTGGGTCATCGGCCAGATCGCCACCGCCCCTGAAGGCGCCGCCCAGGTTGAACTGAAGAACCTCAAGGCTCATTGATGTCCCAGACCTGTGATGTCGTGGTGCTGCTCTCCGGCACCGGCAGTAACTTGCAGGCCCTGATCGACAGCACGCGCGCCGGCGACAGCCCGGTGCGCATCGCTGCGGTGATCTCCAACCGCAGCGACGCCTACGGCCTGCAACGCGCCAGGGACGCAGGTATCGACACCCGCTCCCTGGATCACAAGGCTTTCGAAGGCCGCGAGGCCTTCGACCGCGCCTTGATCGAACTGATCGACGCCTTCAATCCCAAACTCGTGGTACTGGCCGGCTTCATGCGCATTCTCAGCGCTGACTTCGTGCGCCACTACAACGGGCGCCTGCTGAATATCCACCCGTCCCTGCTGCCAAAATACAAAGGGTTACACACTCACCAGCGCGCCCTGGAGGCTGGCGACACCGAGCACGGCTGCAGCGTGCACTTTGTTACCGAGGAACTCGATGGCGGGCCTCTGGTCGTACAGGCAGTAGTTCCGGTAGAGTCTGCGGACTCTGCGCAGACGCTTGCGCAACGGGTTCACACCCAGGAACACAGGATTTACCCGCTGGCTGTTCGCTGGTTCGCTGAGGGGCGGTTGATTCTTGGCGACCACGGTGCATTATTGGACGGTCAGTTACTTGCGGCCAGCGGCCACTTGATTCGAACCTAGGAGACTTTATGCGTCGCGCCCTGCTCTTCGCCTTTGCGCTGTTCGCCTTGCCTGCCGTGCAAGCGGCAGACCTTCACCCTTTCTCCGCCAGCTACACCGCCGACTGGAAACAGTTGCCCATGAGTGGTTCGGCAGAACGCAGCCTGACCAAGAATGACAACGGCACCTGGACCTTGAATTTCAAGGCTTCCATGATGATCGCCAGCCTGACTGAAACCAGTGTGATCCGCTTCGACAAAGATGCCCTGCAGCCGGTGAGCTACACCTTCGAACGTGGTGGCCTGGGCAAGACGAAGAAGATCAACCTCGACTTCGATCAGACGGCCAAGAAAGTCACCGGCTTTGAAAACAAGGACGCGGTCAACGTTGCCCTTCAAAGCGGCATGCTCGACAAGTCGACCTACCAGTTGGCACTGCAGCGCGATGTTGCAGCCGGCAAGAAAAGCATGAGCTACAACGTCGTCGAAGGTACTGATGTCGATACCTACGACTTCCGCGTGATCGGCCCGGAAAAGGTCCAGACCAAAGCCGGCTCGATCGATGCGATCAAGGTCGAGCGCGTACGTGACCCGACTCAAAGCAAGCGCATTACCCAAATGTGGTTTGCCAAGGACTGGGGCGGCATTCTGGTCGCCCTGCGCCAGGTCGAGACCGACGGCAAGGAATACAACATCATGCTGCAAGACGGTACCGTTGACGGCAAGGCTGTCAAAGGCAGCTGATCTGCCATGCAGTGAAAGAGCCTCGCGTATGCGGGGCTTTTTTTCGCCTGTCGCCTGACGCCAACATGAAACTTTTGTCATAAAACTCAGCGCCCTGCGACGCTATGTCGCGGTTTCCGTGGGCTCGCGGGATTACGCCAGTTTCTGTAAAGGTGTGTTGCAATTCCTGGTTATTTACTTAGCAAGCTAACAAATCATATAACAAATGCCTGCGACGCCTTGCCGCAGATCAACCAGAGATTGGAGCAAGCAGATGACTGTAAAAGTAACTGAACGCGACGACGAACATATGTCCCACGAAGCAGTAGCCCACGGGATTCACATCTGGGATGTACACCAGCAAGACCTGCTGGTCGGCATGTTTCACGACGAGGCCGAAGCTCATAATTATAAAAACGAGCTCGAGACCCTTGAGATGAAACGCCAGGCGCAAAGCTCCTGAAACTCTGAAATCCGATAGACACCCAGCCCCACGCAGCTGGAGTGTCTATAAACACAAACCCCGCCTTTTGAGCGGGGTTTGTGTTTATAGGGGGTGGGGGTTGGGATTTTGGGGGCGCTTCGCGCCCCAGCGGGGGACAAGCCCCCTCACCACAACAAGCTCCCTTGCCACAACAAGCTCCCTTGCCACAGTGTTGTTTCTAGAGCCTTACCACATCAGGTCATCAGGGATCTGGTAGGCGGCGTACGGATCATCCTCATCCGGCACCTGGCTTTCGGTCAGCACGTTCATCTGCACGATACGCTCCGGCGCCCGCTCCTGGATCTTCAGAGCGGCTTCGCGCGGGATCACCTCGTAACCGCCACCGTGATGGACGATTGCCAGGGAGCCGTTGCTCAGTTTGTTACGCATCAGCGTGTTGACCGACAGGCGCTTGACCTTCTTGTCATCCACGAAGTTGTAGTAGTCCTCGGTGGTCAGCTTGGGCAGGCGCGAGGTTTCGATCAGTTGCTTGACCTGGGCAACACGGGCCTTGGCCTCGGCTTTTTCCTGCTGCTGGCGGTTCAGCTCCTGGTCACGCTTGACCTTCTCGGCGTGGGCTTCAATGGCCAGGCGCGCCTGGCTGTCGTCGGCCTCGGCCTGGCCTTTATGCACCAGACGCTGCTGTTTCTGTTTCTCTTTGCCGACCTGCTTGGCCTGCTTTTGGTTGACCAGGCCTGCTTTGAGCAACTGGTCGCGAAGGGAAATGCTCATGGTGCTTACTCACTTGGGCAACGGCTCAGCCGCAGCTGGACAGGTTCTTTTCCTGGCGTTTGGCTTCGCCCCACAGGGCGTCCAACTCTTCGAGGGTGCAATCTTCTATGGGACGGTGGGTCTCGCGCAATGCCTGTTCGATAAATCGGAAACGTCGTTCGAATTTTGCATTGGCTAAACGCAAGGCGGCTTCCGGGTCGACCTCCAGATGACGGGCCAGGTTGACCGCCGCAAACAGCAGGTCACCTACCTCATCGGCGATGGCGGCCGGGTCGTTGTCGGCCATGGCTTCGAGCACTTCATCCAGCTCTTCGCGCACGTTGTCCACCACCGGCAACGCAGCCGGCCAGTCGAAACCCACCTGCCCGGCGCGCTTTTGCAACTTCGCAGCACGGGAAAGCGCCGGCAAGGCCGTGGGCACGTCATCCAGCAGGGATAATTGCTGTGGCGCGTCGGACTTCTCCGCACGCTCCTCGGCTTTGATCTCTTCCCAGCGCAGCTTGACCTGCTCCTCGCTCAATTGCGGGATATCCAGCGGTGCATACAAGTCGCCGGTAGGAAAAACGTGTGGATGACGACGAATCAGCTTGCGGGTGATGCTGTCGATCACCCCGGCAAATTCGAAACGCCCTTCTTCCCGCGCCAGCTGGCTGTAATACACCACCTGGAACAACAGGTCGCCCAACTCACCCTGCAGGTGATCGAAATCCCCGCGCTCGATGGCGTCGGCGACTTCGTAGGCTTCTTCCAGGGTGTGGGGAACGATGGTGGCGTAGGTTTGCTTGATGTCCCACGGGCACCCGTATTGCGGGTCCCGCAGGCGGTTCATCAAATACAGCAGATCTTCAAGCGAATACATCGGGCTACTCATGGTGTCCGGTTGCGCCGGGTCTCAATGATGTTCGGCAACTGGGAAATACGCCCCAGCAACCGACCCAACGCGTCCAGCCCCGGAATCTCGATGGTCAGGGACATCAACGCCGTGTTGTCCTCTTTATTCGAGCGGGTATTGACTGCCAGCACGTTGATCCGCTCGTTGAGCAGCACTTGCGATACGTCACGCAACAGCCCCGAACGGTCGTAGGCACGGATGACGATGTCCACCGGATAGGTCAACACCGGCACCGGGCCCCAGCTGACCTGGATGATCCGCTCCGGTTCGCGCCCGCCCAGCTGCAACACCGAGGCACAGTCCTGGCGGTGAATGCTCACCCCGCGGCCCTGGGTGATGTAGCCGACGATGGCGTCGCCCGGCAATGGCTGGCAGCAGCCGGCCATTTGCGTCATCAGGTTGCCGACGCCCTGGATCTGGATATCGCCACGCTTGCCCGGCTTGTAGCCCGTGGCCTTGCGCGGGATCAGTTCCAGTTGCTCGCTGCCGCGCTCCGGCTCAACCAGTTGCTGGGCCAGATTAACCAACTGCGCCAGGCGCAGATCGCCGGCACCGAGGGCGGCGAACATGTCTTCGGCGATCTTCATGTTGGCCTTTTCGGCCAGCTTGTCGAAGTCCACCTGCGGCAGGCCAAGGCGCGCCAATTCGCGTTCGAGCAAGGTCTTGCCGGCGGCGACGTTCTGGTCGCGCGCCTGCAACTTGAACCAGTGGACGATCTTCGCCCGGGCCCGGGACGTGGTGATGTAGCCCAGGTTCGGGTTCAACCAGTCGCGGCTCGGCGTACCGTGCTTGCTGGTGATAATCTCGACCTGCTCACCGGTCTGCAGGCTGTAGTTGAGCGGTACGATGCGCCCGTTGATCTTCGCGCCACGGCAGTTGTGGCCGATCTCGGTGTGCACGCGGTAGGCAAAATCCAGCGGCGTGGCGCCCTTGGGCAAGTCGATCGCGTGGCCGTCGGGGGTGAAGATGTAGACCCGGTCGGGTTCGATATCCACCCGCAACTGATCGGCCAAACCGCCGATGTCGCCCAGCTCTTCGTGCCATTCCAGCACCTGGCGCAACCAGGAGATTTTCTCCTCGTACTGGTTGGACCCGGCCTTGACGTCGGTGCCCTTGTAGCGCCAGTGGGCGCATACGCCCAGCTCCGCTTCCTCGTGCATCGCGTGGGTGCGGATCTGCACTTCCAGCACCTTGCCCTCGGGGCCGATCACCGCCGTGTGCAACGAGCGGTAACCGTTTTCCTTGGGGTTGGCGATGTAGTCGTCGAATTCCTTGGGGATGTGGCGCCACAGCGTGTGGACGATACCCAGCGCGGTGTAGCAGTCGCGCATTTCCGGCACCAGCACGCGCACGGCGCGCACGTCGTAGATCTGGCTGAAGGCCAGGCCCTTGCGCTGCATTTTGCGCCAGATGGAATAGATGTGCTTGGCCCGGCCACTGATGTCGGCTTCAACCCCGGTGGCCTGCAATTCCGTGCGCAATTGGCTCATCACGTCGGCGATGAAACGCTCACGGTCCAGCCGCCGCTCATGGAGCAGCGTGGCAATCTGCTTGTACTGATCGGGTTCGAGGTACCGGAAGGACAAGTCCTCCAGCTCCCACTTGATATGGCCGATACCCAGGCGGTGGGCCAGCGGCGCGTAGATGTCGAACACCTCGCGGGCGACGCGGTTGCGCTTTTCGTCGTCGGCGGTCTTCACCGCACGAATCGCGCAGGTGCGCTCGGCCAGCTTGATCAGCGCGACGCGAACGTCGTCGACCATCGCCACCAGCATCTTGCGCAGGTTTTCCACCTGGCCCTGGGTGCCCAGCACCATGGACTGGCGGGGGCTGAGGCTGGCGCTGATGGCCGCCATGCGCAGCACGCCGTCGATCAGCTTGGCCACCACGGTGCCGAAACGCTGGCTGACGGTGGGCAGTTGAATATGCCCTTCGCGCACGCCGCGATACAGTACCGCTGCGATCAGTGAATCCTGATCGAGCTTGAGATCGGCGAGGATCTCGGCGATTTCCAACCCGGTGCGAAAGCTTGAAGTGCCTTCGGCCCACAGGTTCTTGGCCGCATTGTCTTGCTGCTCAGACTCACGAGCGAACTCGCAGGCTGCTTTCAAGGCTTCACGGTCCAGTGCCGGGTCGACACTGATGGCATGATCCAGCCATGCCTCGAGATTGATACTGCCGTCGGTGTTGATCGGCTGGTGTGCTCTCACCTGTACCATCTTGCTTACCTTCCCTACGACGCACCTTTTAGTGCGTCAAAATCATCGCTGACCTGCTTTACAAAAAAAGCTTATGCACGCTCCCTGGCAGGTCACAGGCCCAGGAGATGCAGGCCAGTCGGATTAAACGGGCATCCTAGCCCGCTTCAAATAACGCCATGGCCTCGACATGGGCCGTCTGGGGAAACATGTCGAGGATCCCGGCACGTTTTAGCCGGTAGCCTTGCTTGACCAACTCGACCGTGTCCCGCGCCAGCGTTGCCGGATTGCAGGACACATACACCAGGCGATCAGCCCCCAGAGTGGCGAGCTTGCGCACAACCTCCAGGGCACCATCGCGGGGTGGGTCCAAGAGTACCGCAGAAAAGCCCTCTTTGGCCCATTCCGCGTCGGTCAAAGGCTGGGACAAATCGGCCTGAAAAAACTGCGCATTATGCAAATTATTGCTGACGGCATTCTGTGCCGCCCGGTCCACCATGGCTTGCACACCTTCCACCGCGACCACTTCCCGCACCTGACGGGCCAGCGGCAAGGCGAAGTTGCCCAAGCCACAAAACAAATCCAGCACCCGCTCGTCGGGCTTTGGCGCCAGCCATTCCAGGGCCTGGGCAACCATCGCCTCGTTGACCCCGGCGTTGACCTGCACGAAGTCTCCCGGGCGGTACGCCAACTGCAAATCCCACTGTTCCAGACGATAGCCCAGGGCCTGGTCCGGTTCGAAGGGTTGCGGCTGGCCCTCGCCATGCAGCCACAGCTGGGCTTCATGGAAGGTACAAAATTCCTGCAGGATCGTCAGGTCCGCTTCGGACAAGGGCGCCATGTGTCGCAACAACACGGCAATCGACGACCCGCTGAACAACTCCACATGCCCCAGCGCCTGAGGCTTGCTCAAGCGCCGAAGCATGTTCGGCAAACGCTGCATGATCGGCTGCAAGGCCTGTACCAGCACAGGGCAATCATCGATCCCGACGATGTCCTGGCTGGCCACGGCGCGAAAACCCACCTCGAGTTTCTTCGCCTTGGCATCCCAGCGCACGGCCACGCGGGCGCGACGGCGATAGCCGAATTCCGGCCCGCTCAACGGCGCGGCCCACTCCTGGGGTTCGACACCTGCCACACGGGATAATTGCTCGGCGAGCATGCGCTGTTTCAGGGCGAGCTGTTCGTCATGGGGCAAGTGTTGCAGGCTGCAACCGCCACAGCGGCCGGCGTGCACACAGGGTGCCGGGCGGCGCAGTTCACTGGCGGTAAATACGCGTTCGGTGCGTGCCTCGACCACTTTGCCATGGGCGCCCAGCACCCGCGCCTCAACCTCTTCGCCGGCCAGGGCACCCACTACAAACCAGGTGCGGCCTTCAAAGAACACAATGCCGCGGCCGTCGTTGGCCAGGCGCTCGATGGTCAGGCGTTGCTTCTTGCCTACAGGAATCTGTGGGGCCCGGCTGCCGCCCGTCGGTTGGAAGCGTAGGCCTCTCTCGTGCTTGGCCATCAGTTGGGCGCGTCGAAAATGCCGGTCGACAAGTAACGGTCGCCACGGTCACAGATGATCGCGACGATCACTGCGTTTTCCAACTCCTGGGACAAGCGCAACATCCCGGCAACGGCGCCACCGGACGACACGCCACAGAAGATGCCTTCTTCACGGGCCAACCGGCGGGTGGTGTCTTCGGCTTCACGCTGGGCCATGTCGATGATGCGATCGACGCGGGCCGAGTTATAAATTTTCGGCAAGTACTCTTCGGGCCAACGACGGATCCCCGGGATCGCCGCGCCTTCCATCGGTTGCAGGCCGACGATCTGGATCTCGGGGTTCTGCTCCTTGAGGTAGCGCGAATTGCCCATGATGGTGCCGGTGGTGCCCATCGAACTCACGAAGTGAGTGATGGTGCCCTGGGTCTGGCGCCAGATTTCCGGGCCGGTGGTGGTGTAGTGCGCCTCGGGGTTGTCGCCGTTGGCGAACTGGTCCAGCACCAGGCCACGGCCTTCGGCGGCCATGCGCTCGGCGAGGTCGCGGGCGCCTTCCATGCCTTCTTCCTGGGTGACCAGGATCAACTCGGCGCCATAGGCCGTCATCGCCGCCTTGCGCTCGGCGCTGCCGTTGTCGGGCATGATCAGAATCATCCGGTAGCCCTTGATGGCGGCGGCCATGGCCAGGGCAATCCCGGTGTTACCGGAGGTGGCTTCGATCAGGGTGTCGCCGGGCTTGATCTGCCCACGCAGCTCGGCGCGGGTGATCATCGACAGCGCCGGGCGGTCCTTGACCGAGCCGGCCGGGTTGTTCCCTTCGAGCTTGAGCAACAAGGTATTGCTGGTGTTGCCCGGCAGGCGCTGCAAGCGGACCAGCGGGGTGTTGCCGACGCAATCGGCGATGGTGGGGTACTGCAAGGTCATGGCGTATTCGCAATCCAGACTGCGGGGGCGACTATCATACCGGGAAAGACTGGCGGGCCATATCACGCAAAGTGTGGTGCTTATCGCTTAATAGAATAAGTCAGGCCGGGCCGTGGTTTCTCTGGAACACTTCGTCGCCCATCGCGGCAATTTGCCCTTCGATCAACGCCTCGAATGGTTTCAACAGCGGCTCAAATGAAGTGGGCGCTTCAAGCACCTGCAATGCCTGCACGATGGCTTCCACCGTCGACAAAGCCCCGGGCCCCGGCGCCTTGCGCAGTCGATACCGGGACACGGCACCTTCTGCCAGCGTCACCCGAGGCAACGCCGCCAACAAGGGATTGAGGTGCAGCAGCTTGCGCGCCTTGCGCCAGGTCCCGTCCGGCACTACCAGCAGCAACGGTTCGTCGGATGGCGTGTAGGCCTGCAGCGGTTGCGCGTCCTCGGCAGGGAATAACAGCCGCGCCTGATAACCCGGCGGATTCAACAGCGCCTGCAAATCCTCAAATACCTCTCCCACTATTAACTGCGCATTCACCAGTCCGAGGGCCGCCAAGCGCGCGGTGTTCAATGCATGATTGACCTCACTCGGATGCTGCAACAGCAACACGCGGGTGCGGCTCTCCAGGCTCGGGATCAGCGCGCACAGGCAATGGGTGGTGGGCCGCAGGCAGCGGGAACATTGGGGTCTGGACATGGGTTTTCAGGCCTGGTTGAGCTGGGCTTTGAGTAAATCGCGGAACGTCTGGATCAACGGCTCGCGGCTGCGGCCCCGACGCATGATCATCGAGAACGGCGCCTGGTAACCAAAGGTCGCCGGCAGCAGCACCCGCAAGTCGCCCTTGTCGGCCCAGGCCTGGGCGTAGTGCTCCGGCAAGTAGCCGATGTAGGCGCCGGACAGCACCAGGATCAACTGCGCCTCCATACTTTCTACCGTGGCGGCGCTGTGCTTGAAGCCGTGGCGCGCCAGTTCGGCCTGGCTCCAGTAGCCGCGGCCGACCATGCGCTGCTGGGTGATGACTTGTTCAGGGATACGCCGCTCGTTGAACAACGGGTGGCGGGTGCTGCAATACAGCCAGTGCTGTTCGCGGTAGAGCGGCATATAGATCAGCCCGCTCATCCGGTTGGAGAAGGCGCCGATGGCCAGGTCCAGGCGATTGTCCTGTACCCCAAGCTGCAATTCGTAGGGGCTCATCACCGACAGATGCAAATGCACCGCCGGGTGCTCCTGGCTGTAGGCGCCGATGACTTCGGCAAACGGCAAAGCCTTGTCGCTGACGGTGGAGTCGAGCACGCCGAGCTTCAGGGTGCCGCGCAACTCACCTTTGAGTGCGGCGGCATATTGCTCGAAGCCTTCCAGCTCGCCCAACAGACGCAGGGTTTCCTGATGGAACAGCTCGCCCTTGCTGGTCAGGCTGAACCCGCCCCGGCCGCGATGGCACAGCACCAGGCCCAACGCGGCTTCGAGCTGGCTCATGTAGGTGCTGATGGCCGAGGTCGACAGGTTGAGTTCGTGCTGGGCGTTGGCGAAACCCTGGTGCCGCACGACGCTGACGAAGATGCGCAGGAGTTTCAGGTCGGGCAAGGCGTTGGCCATAAGATCTCCAAATAACACAAAACCTGCAGGAGCTGGCTTGCCAGCGATGGAATCCACTCGGTGCGCCTGTTACACCGAGGCGCCTGCATCGCTGGCAAGCCAGCTCCTACAGTTGCAGCCGAGTTTACCTCAGCCATTAGTTTAGAAAAATCTGAACTAAGTATTTGCCCCTGCCGATTCTTCCCCTCCCGTGCATTTCGCAGAATCGGCTTCTAATAAACAAAACGATGAGGCAATCCCGTGGACAAGATTTTCCACCAACCACTGGGCGGCAACGAAATGCCGCGCTTCGCCGGCATCGCCACCATGATGCGTCTTCCCCATTTGCAATCGGCCAAGGGCCTGGATGCCGCCTTCGTCGGCGTGCCCCTGGACATCGGCACCTCCCTGCGTGCCGGCACCCGTTTCGGGCCTCGGGAAATCCGCGCCGAATCGGTGATGATCCGCCCTTACAACATGGCTACCGGTGCTGCACCGTTTGACTCGCTGTCGGTTGCCGACATCGGCGACGTGGCGATCAACACCTTCAACCTGCTGGACGCCGTGCGCATCATCGAAGAAGCCTACGACGAGATCCTCGAACACAACGTAATCCCGATGACCCTGGGCGGTGACCACACCATCACCCTGCCGATCCTGCGGGCGATCCACAAGAAACACGGCAAGGTCGGGCTGGTGCACATTGATGCCCACGCTGACGTCAACGACCATATGTTCGGCGAGAAAATCGCCCACGGCACCACCTTCCGCCGCGCGGTGGAAGAAGGCCTGCTGGATTGCGACCGCGTTGTTCAAATCGGCCTGCGCGCCCAGGGCTATACCGCCGAAGACTTCAACTGGAGCCGCAAGCAGGGTTTCCGTGTGGTCCAGGCCGAAGAATGCTGGCACCACTCGCTGGCACCCTTGATGGCCGAAGTGCGCGAGAAAGTCGGCGGCGGTCCGGTGTACCTGAGCTTCGACATCGACGGCATCGACCCGGCCTGGGCACCTGGCACCGGCACCCCGGAAATCGGTGGCTTGACCACGATCCAGGCGATTGAAATCATCCGCGGCTGCCAAGGCCTGGATTTGATTGGTTGCGATCTGGTAGAAGTTTCGCCGCCGTACGACACCACCGGCAACACCTCGCTGCTGGGCGCCAACCTGCTGTACGAAATGCTCTGCGTACTGCCTGGCGTGGCGCACCGCTGATGAGCGACCAGGCCGAGGTGTTAAAAGCCGCGGCCGACCTGGTGTCGGCCTTCGCCCGCAATGACCGCGAGGCTTACTTCGGTGCGTTCAGCGCCGACGCCAGCTTCGTGTTCTACACCCTCCCCCAGCCGCTGCTGAGTCGCGACGCCTACCAGGTGTTGTGGGACAGCTGGCGCCGGGACGAGGGATTTGAGGTGCTGTCCTGCACCTCAAGCAACGCATTCGTCAGCCTGCAAGGTGACATCGCGGTATTTGTGCATGACGTGGCCACCGAGCTGCGCATGAACGGGGAGCAATTCTTTAGCCAGGAACGCGAGACCATTGTCTTCAAACGGCAAGGTGATCGCACACAACAAAAAGAAGGCCTGTGGCTGGCCTGTCACGAACATTTGTCCGCTATGCCGGAAGGGCTGCCGCCCCCTTAGCCAATGTGATCGGAGCTGATCATGAATAATAAAAACAACGAAAATAGTATTCGCAACATAGAAACCAACGGCGTCGAACAGATCCCGGACCACGAACGTACCGCCGGGCCGAAGGATTTGTTTCGCCTGATTTTCGGCGGTGCCAATACCTTCGCCACCGCCGTGCTGGGGAGCTTTCCAGTGCTGTTTGGCTTGTCGTTCCAGGCCGGCGTCTGGGCGATTGTGCTGGGCGTGCTGGTGGGTGCGGTGATCCTCGCGCCCATGGGCCTGTTCGGGCCGCTCAATGGCACCAATAACGCGGTGTCTTCCGGTGCGCATTTTGGTGTGCACGGGCGGATTGTCGGCTCGTTCCTGTCGCTGCTGACCGCGATCGCGTTCTTCTCACTGTCGGTGTGGAGTTCAGGCGATGCGCTGGTGGGCGGTGCGAAACGGCTGGTGGGCTTGCCGGAAACCGACCTGACCCTGGGCCTGGCCTACGGCGTGTTCGCCATTCTGGTGCTGACGGTGTGCATCTACGGCTTTCGCTTCATGCTGTGGGTCAACCGTATCGCGGTGTGGGCGGCCAGCCTGCTGTTCCTGCTGGGCATCTTCGCCTTCGCGCCCGCTTTCGACAGCCACTTCGCCGGCACCGTCGCCCTCGGCCAGACCGGCTTCTGGGCCGCGTTTATCGGTGCGGCACTGGTGGCCATGAGCAACCCGATTTCCTTCGGCGCGTTCCTCGGCGACTGGTCGCGCTACATCCCGCGGGAAACCTCGAAGATGCGGATCATGCTGGCGGTGGTGTTCGCGCAGATCGCTACCCTGATCCCGTTCCTGTTCGGCCTGGCCACCGCGACCATCGTGGCGATCAAGGCACCGGACTACATCGCCTCCAACAACTATGTCGGCGGCCTGCTGGCCGTGGCGCCGAGCTGGTTCTTCCTGCCGGTGTGCCTGATCGCGGTGATCGGCGGCATGTCCACCGGCACCACCTCGCTGTATGGCACCGGGCTGGACATGTCCAGCGTGTTCCCAAGGCTGCTGTCGCGGGTCAAGGCAACGCTGCTGATCGGGGTGATGTCGATTGCCTTCATCTTTATCGGACGTTTCGCCGCCAACCTGGTGCAGAGCGTGTCGACCTTCGCCGTGCTGATCATCACCTGCACCACGCCGTGGATGGTGATGATGATCATCGGCCTGATCGTGCGCCGGGGTTACTACTGCCCGGACGACCTGCAAGTGTTCACGCGTGGTGAAACCGGCGGGCGCTACTGGTTCAGCCACGGCTGGAACTGGCGCGGCCTGGGGGCCTGGATCCCGAGTGCGCTGGTGGGCCTGTGCTTCGTCAACCTGCCGGGGCAGTTTGTCGGGCCGCTGGGCAACCTCGCCGATGGCATCGACATCAGCTTGCCGGTCACCCTGGGCCTGGCCTCGCTGGTGTACCTGACGCTGCTTCGCGTGTTCCCGGAACCGGCTTCCGTCTACGGGCCGACTGTGGCGAGGGAGCTTGCTCCCGTTCGACTGCGCAACAGTCGCGAGGCCGCCTGATGAATGGCGTGAAATGGATTGGGGCTGCTGCGCAGCCCAGCGGGAGCAAGCTCCCTCGCCACACAGCCCCCTTTAGCCCCACATAAAAAAGATAATCGGAGACTCGCCGTCATGGCTTTAGATCTATTCGTCGTCCTCATCTACGCCGCCGGCATGCTGGTGCTCGGCTACTACGGCATGCGCCGGGCCAAGACCCATGAAGACTACCTGGTGGCCGGCCGCAACCTGGGCCCGACGCTGTACATGGGCACCATGGCGGCCACCGTGCTGGGCGGTGCATCCACCGTCGGCACCGTGCGCCTGGGTTATGTGCATGGCATTTCCGGTTTCTGGCTGTGCGCCGCCCTGGGTGCGGGGATCATTGCGCTGAACCTGTTCCTGGCCAAGCCGCTGCTGAAACTGAAAATCTTCACCGTGACCCAGGTCCTGGAAAAGCGCTACAACCCCATGGCCCGCCAGGCCAGTGCGGTGATCATGCTGGCTTACGCGCTGATGATCGGCGTGACCTCGATCCTCGCCATCGGCACCGTACTGCAAGTGCTGTTCGGCCTGCCGTTCTGGATCTCGGTGCTGCTGGGCGGTGGCGTGGTGGTGGTGTACTCGACCATCGGCGGCATGTGGTCGCTGACCCTGACTGACATCGTGCAGTTCGTGATCAAGACCGTCGGCCTGATGTTTATCCTGCTGCCAATCTGCCTGTACCGCGTCGGCGGCTGGGATGAATTGGTGGCGAAGCTGCCCGCGTCGAATTTCAGCTTCACCGAAATTGGCTGGGACACCATCATCACCTACTTCATGATCTACTTCTTCGGCATCCTGATCGGCCAGGACATCTGGCAACGGGTGTTCACCGCCCGTGACGAAAAGGTCGCCAAGTACGCAGGCACTTTCGCCGGTTTCTACTGCATCCTCTACGGCCTGGCCTGTGCGCTGATCGGCATGGCCGCCCACGTACTGATCCCGGACCTGGACAACGTCAACAATGCGTTTGCCGCCATCGTCAAAGTCTCGCTGCCGGACGGTATCCGTGGCCTGGTGATTGCTGCTGCACTGGCCGCAATGATGTCCACCGCCAGCGCCGGCTTGCTTGCCGCGTCCACCGTATTGACCGAAGACCTGCTGCCGCGCCTGCGGGGCGGTAAACAGTCGAGCCTGAAGATCAACCGTCTGTTTACCCTGCTGACGGGGATTGCCGTACTCGGTATCGCGCTGGTGGTGAACGATGTGATCAGCGCACTGACCCTCGCTTACAACCTGCTGGTGGGCGGCATGCTGATCCCGCTGATCGGGGCGATTTTCTGGAAGCGCGCGACGACTTCCGGGGCGATTACCTCCATGACCCTGGGCTTTGTGACGGCGCTGGTGTTCATGATCAAGGACGGTTTGGACGCCAATACCCCGATCTATTACAGCCTGGGCGTGGGCCTGGTGAGTTTTGTGGTGGTGAGCTTGCTGTCCCGTCGTCCGGAGGCTGTTGCGGCTCGGGCGATCTGAACGAATAGTTGAAAGCAGCTTTCTTCAGCGGGTGCGACGTCGGATGTCGCACCCGTTTTTTTTCATTCCCACATTACCGAAACCGCCGGCGCCCTTGCCTGAATGACTTCCTGAACCAAAGAAGCCCATACCAATCCCTGGGTTGTACCCCCGGCATAAGTTGCCCCTGCGACAATTCGGTTGTATGCGGACCAATAAACGATTGAAAGTCCATCTGCGGTGCCGGGCCGGGCACATTCAATAACCTGCAAGTTGCCACTTTCGATCGCGCTGCGGTAGGACGCTGGAAAGTGCCGAGCCACAGCCGTCAGGCACGCCGCCAGTACCTCCTCCTTATGTTCCTGCATCGAATCGGGCGGAACCCGACCACCGGAGACAAGAATAAAGTCTCCGTCCAAGCGGCAATTCATGACGCCGATGGGCAGGTCGTACTGCAGCTTGAGTCCGCGCATTTCGACACCCTCATTCCCCACCGCATGCAGTTTGAAAAACCAGCCAACGATCGCGAACACCTCGGGTTCCTCTACCCCCATGGCCGTGACGACGAAGTGTTCTCTGCTCAGGTCAGCAATCTGGACCGGACTCAAATTCCGGGGCAGGAACTGAACCCCGGAGCGCTGCAAAAGCGCCACTAATTCATCCATTAGATGAGCAAACTCCAGATCGTAGCCCGACACCTCAATAGCCCGGCTGATCCCTGGAATTCCATAACTTGCCTGGAATTGCGGCTGGCTGATCTCTGCAAGCTCATTGCCCGGCTTGCCACTGGGCCACGGCCTGTTTTCGATATCGCACTGTTCGCGGATCGCGGCCTCTACGCCACTGGCGTCGTCCGCGTACGCTCGTACAATCCGCGACCGCGCGAATGGTGCGAGGGACGGGTTGTCGGCGAGGAGCTTTTCAAACAACTCAATGCCTGCACGATTGCACTCAACGGCCAGATACTGATTTCCGGGCGTCAGATAACCATTGCATAGCGGCTTTGCCGTCGTCTCCGTTGCTGACAGATGGCGCATGTTCACCCTGTTATGGCTGGCGCCGTCGCGCGCCTGCGTTCCTCCGTAAACGATGACTTGATAATTCGCCAGGCGGGACATCACGGCCTGGAGCAGGCCGTTGATACCCCTGCCGATGATCGACACGCGCGGTGCACCGGCATGTGCCTGCTGAGTGGGGATCATCAATGAATGTGCAAGTTTGCGCCTGACAAGGCTGCGCAAGGCTACCAGGCTCAGTTGAACAGAGACGGCATAGTCAAGGTCGCCATGGCAGGCTTCGGTGGTTGCCGCCTGTGTCGTAAGCGTTGCCGGTTTGCACCAGGTGTAGACACTACAGCCGAGTGCTTCTGTACGCCTGCGAAAAGCGTGCAGTGTCCTGGGACCGTAGTCCAATACCAGTTGGATACCTTCTGCCGTAGCCAGGGCCTGCAAAGCATCATCGCTGAAGACATCCGGCTTGGCGACACAGACCAGGCGAGCTTGCCTGTGCATACATTGAATAAGAGCCCGATCAATACGATGAGTAGACTCATCATTCAGGGACAAGCATAAGGCGACTGCTTCGGCACCCTTCACTGCTTCGAGCAAGTCCACGACAAATGACACTTTAGTGTCGGAAAAGACTTTGCCGATAGCGTCCGATACTTGACCGGGCCGAACCAACACCTTAATCCGAACAGTCGGATTTCGATCAAGTAATAACTTGACGAGTTCTTTTCCAACATTGCCGTATCCCAGCACACAAATATCATCGGGGAGAGAGCCATCGGCCAGGGTCAGCCAATGTGCAATATAAGCGGCAACATGCGGCGAGTTGACCCCCGGCGTATGGATCACTTGAATGTTGTTAGAGGCGCACAGATCCAATCGAATCTTATCCAGGCTCGTCCCTCTGCGGACCAGACAGAGGTTTCCAAATGGGTGGGATACACGCCATTGGTCAATGACATCTGCATCAATAGGCTGGTCACCGACTATGATCGTTGATGGGCGCAACAGTCCGATCTGCATAAGCAGCGCTTGCTTGGTTAATGTCGGCGGGAAAAATACTACATTGCTGGGCGCGTCAGCCTTCCAGCCCCTGGACGCAGGGGCGATATGTAAAATATTTTCGGTGATGGCGATGAGTGACGCAGCGACTGGCGGGACGGAAGAAAGCATCATAGCTTTATCTCCAACAATTCTGACGTGCTCAAGGGGAGTTCAATAAAGTTGGGCTTCTGGAAATGCAAACGATACAAATCTTTTCCTAACGGAACTCAACCTACGCTTATCTTCAGAATTGAATAAGCCAGACACTTCTGACAAACAAGTAGTCCACTTCCGACACTTGAACGCCAACGCATGACTGACGTGCACAGATTCGGACTACTCAAGTATTTCCGCGAAATGATCAAATGGCTTTTTCGAAAACTTTCCTGACCAGCCTTTTTTTTGCAAGTGCACAAAACAAATATGGGAGCGGGCTTGCTCGCGAATACGCTGTGTCAGTCAGTGCAAAGTTCACTGATACACCGTATTCGCGAGCAAGCCCGCTCCCACATAAAATTTATGCCGCTTCAGACCACGCCCAAACACCGGGGGTTTGGGCGCTTTCCAGGACTTACCTGCGACGCGGGCGACGCTGCTCGTCATCGGTGCGAATTGGCACCGGTTGCAGCGGTGGCTCGATCAAGCCGAGTGCGACGCCGAGGTCGTGCAGCCAGTTTTGCAGTTTCTCTTTCATGGTGCCCCCTTGGGGTAATGCCGAGCGGCTGGAATTCTGTGGCCGCTTCCTACAGATAGTAGCCCTAAGTCCTACGTAATGCTTGAACGAAACCACAACGAACTATTACTGAATTGATCAAAATCCTGACGGATCGTTCAAGCAATCGCTCGGGTTAAGGGTTCCAGTGCCACCTTGCCCTCTTGCTGCAGGTCAATCCACGCATTGAGGTTAGCGCCGAGCATGCCCTTGCGCCACATCAACCAGGTGGTGGCGCTGGCAAAAGGCTCGGCCAGCGGATGAATGGACACACTGTCCTTGCCCGGCAGGCTGTCGAGCATCGATTCAGACATCAACGCCACCCCGGAACCGGCGATCACACAAGCCAGCATGCCCTGGTAGGACTCAATCTCGATGGCTCGGCCCATCGCCACACGGTCGTGGGAAAACCAGGCTTCCAGCCGCGCCCGGTAGGAACAACTGCGTCGGAACGTGAACACCGAGCGGCCGGCAACATCCTGCGGACCACGCACGGGCGGGTGGTCCGCCTCGCAGATCAGCAGCAGGCGCTCCTCGCACAGCGGCACGCCATCCAGGGTGGCCAGGGTCAACGGCCCGTCCACCAGCGCGGCGTCGAGGCGCCCGGTAATCAAGCCTTCCAGCAGCTCACCGCTGGGGGCCGATTGCACCTGCAGGTTCACCATCGGATACGCCTTGTGGTAGCGCGCCAACAGCTTGGGCAAGTGAATCGCCGCCGTGCTGTACATGCTGCCGAGCACAAAGTCACCGGCCGGTTGCCCGCCTTGCACCGCGCCATGGGCTTCGTCATGCAGGGCCAGCAGGCGTGCGCTGTAGTCCAACAACACTTTGCCTGCGGGAGAAAGCTGCAAGCGCTGGCGCTCGCGCACGAACAGTTCGACGCCCAGCTGTTCTTCCATCTGTTTAAGCCGGGTCGACAAGTTGGACGGCACGCGGTGCAAACGCTCGGCCGCACGGGTGATGGAGCCCTCCTCGGCCACCGCCTGGAAAATACGCAATTGACTAAACTCCATCACCGTTCTCCAAAACTGAACAAGTTACTCACTATTATTCATTTTTAAAGAAAGTCAATCCACTTTAGCCTGAGGGTCACTTGCTGCTCCCAGGAAAAACCACCATGTCACCGCTGATCCGCTTACTCGCCAGTTTTATCGCCTTGATGATGGCCATGGGCATTGGCCGCTTCGCGCTTACCCCGCAAATGCCGCATTTGCTCAGTGAGGGCCAGATCGACTTGACCGGCGCCGGCCTGATTGCGGCAGCCAACTACCTGGGTTACTTCGTCGGCGCGGTGGACTCGATATTTGCCCGCAGCCATCACCATGTACGCGGGCGCCTGTACGGCGGGCTGTGGTTATGTGTGCTGCTGACCCTGGCGTCGTACTGGGCCCATGGGTTCTGGCCGCATTTGTTGTTGCGCTTTGGTACCGGTGTGGCAAGCGCCTGGGCCTTGGTGATGATCACCAGCCTGAGCCAGCCACTGGCCATTGCGGCCGGGCGCCCACGCCTGGGGGCACTGGTATTTGCCGGGCCGGGGCTGGGAATTCTGTTGACCGGGTTACTGGCGCTGGGCTCCAACCTGCTGGGGCAAGACTCTGCAACCTTGTGGCTGGTGTATGGCGCAGTCGCGCTGGTCATGCTGCTGGCCATCCTGCCGTTCCTGCCCAAGCCTTCCGCCGCCAGCTCGCCCGTTGCCAGCCACACCGACGTGGTGAGCAACGGCAGCATCACCCACCTGTGCTGGATCTACGTGTTGTACGGTCTCGGCTACATCATCCCGGCGACATTCCTGTCACAGATGGCCAGCGCGCAATTCAACGGCGCATGGCAAGCGGACCTGTTCTGGCCCTGCTTTGGCCTGGCCGCCGCGATTGGCGTGGTGGTCGCGAGCCTGCGCCGCAAGGACCCGGACACCACCCGCCGCTGGCTGATGACAACCCTTTGGCTGCAAGCGGCCGGGGTGTTCGCCTGCCTGCTGGGCAACGGTTGGGGCCTGGGGCTGGGGGTGTTGCTGTGCGGCGGGCCATTCCTGGCGTGCATGCAGTTGGTGATGGCGCGCTTGCGTGAGGTCGCCCCCCATGGCTACCAGCGCAGCACCGGGTTGCTGACCGCCAGCTTTGCGATCGGCCAATTGAGCGGGCCGTTGCTGGCGTCGGTCAGCAGCCACCTCAGCGGTGGCCTGCAACCGGCGCTGGTGGTCGCTGGCGCCGGTCTGGTAGTGGCAGGATCGGTGCTGGTCAGCCGGCAACCATCGACGCAGGTGCGCGAACCCGTTCACGCCGCGCCAGCACCAGGAAAAACAGCCCACCCAGGAAGCAGCCGGTAAACCAGGCGAAGTTGGCCATGCCCTGCAAGGCCGGAGTGAAGGTGATCGCGACGCCCACCAGCGTCGCGGGCACCAGCGCCTTGACCGCCGTCCAGTTCACGCCGCCATCAAAGTAGTAGCGCCCGCTCGGGCTGTCGTCGAACAGCGCGTCGACGTCGATCTTCTGCTTCTTCACCAGGTAGTAATCCACCAACAGAATCCCGAACAGCGGCCCGATAAACGCCGCGAGGATGTCGAGGGTGTAGTGGATCATCAACGGATTGTTGAACAGGTTCCACGGGGTGATAAAGATCGAGGCCACCGCCGCAATCATCCCGCCGGCGCGCCAGCTGATTTTGCTCGGTGCCACGTTGGCAAAGTCAAAGGCCGGCGAGACAAAGTTGGCGACGATGTTGATGCCGATGGTCGCGGTAACAAAGGCGAACGCCCCCAGTAGTACGGCCATATCGTTGTCGATGCGCGAGACCGTGGCGATCGGGTCGTGGAGCATTTCGCCGAACACCGGCAAGGTGCCCGAGACAATCACCACGGTGACCAAGGAGAACGCCAGGAAATTTACCGGCAAGCCCCAGAAATTTCCGCGACGCACGTCCTTCATCGTCCGGCAGTAACGACTGAAATCACCGAAGTTCAGGGTCGGACCGGAAAAGTACGACACCACCAATGCCGTCGCCACGATGATTTGGCCAAAGGCTTGCCAGCCTGACAGGGACTTTTCCGCCAGGGTGAAGCTGATATTGGCCCAGCCCGCCTTCCACACGATCCAGCCTGCCAGGGCAAACATCACCGCATAGACAATGGGCCCCGCCCAGTCGATAAAACGACGGATGGACTCCATGCCGGCCCAGAAGACCAGCGCCTGGAGCGTCCACAGACTGAGGAAACCGAACCAGCCCAGGTACGACAGGCCGGCAAAATGTGGCTCTGCGTATACCGCCATCTGTGGGAAAAACCGCAGCACCACGATAATCAATGCGCTGGATGCCAGGTAAGTCTGAATCCCGTACCAGGCCACCGCGATCAAACCGCGAATCACCGCAGGAATATTCGCTCCGAACACCCCAAAGGCCAACCGGCAGATCACCGGGTACGGCACTGCCGCCTGCTGGCTCGGCTTGGCCACCAGATTGGCGATCAATTGCACAATGCAAATCCCGGCGAGCAAGGCGATCAGCACCTGCCAACTGGCCAGCCCCAGCGCAAACAGGCTGGCGGCGAACACGTAACCGCCAACGCTGTGCACGTCGCTCATCCAGAAGGCGAAGATGTTGTACCAGTTCCATTTTTGCGGCAGCGGCCCCAGGTCCTGGTTGTACAGGCGCGGGCTGTAGCCTTTGGGCAATTGTTCGGTCATCGCAGGGCTCCTCGTAAATACCGGCCTGCCACCCGCGACGGGAGTGCGTACGGGAGGCGGCATGGTTTGTATACGAGTTGATGAGCAGAATGCGTGCCAAAGAAATAAAATTCGGCACAATCCCTCTGGATCGAGGGTCTTCAGAGAATTATGCAAAGGCACAAAGATGACTAAACGGTGCAGGTTCGCTCAGGGATGGTGCAGACCAATCCTGTACACAATCAATTGTGCACCCTGCGTGCACATTGGTAGCCCACGGTGCAGCAAACCGCGCTAAGGAAAGTGCCCCACGCAATATCCATCATGGCCAACCCGGCGGACCAACCCTGCAAGGTTGCCCAATTGCTCAGGTCATAGGTGCCGTAGGCCACCAGGCCCAGCAATGCGCCAAGCCGCGCGGCACGTTGCCAGCCGCCGCTCGTTACAGCGGGAAGGACGACAAACACCACACAACCGAATACATAGAGGAGATAGAACGCCACGGCGGGGAACAGGCGCGGCTGATCGAGCATCAGCGGGCCCAGCAGGGCTTTGTAGGTCGGGCCCATGAAAACGCCGAGCCACAGGCCGTCGAGGACCAGGAAGGCGAGCAAGGTGCCGAGGTAGGCGAAGAGGGTTTTTCTGGACATTCATAGGATCCTTGCAGGAGCTGGCTTGCCGGCGATGGCGTCAGAAGAATCACCGCAAGGCTCACGGGCCTTATCGCCGGCAAGCCGGCTCCTACAGGAGAGCAAACCGCGATCAGCTTAGTTCAATACGATCCGCGTGGATCACGATGTGACCCTGCTTGTAGAGAGCACCGATGGCCTTCTTGAAGTTGCCTTTGCTGACACCGAACAAACTGCTGATCACTGCCGGGTCGCTTTTATCGCTGACCGGCAAGGTGCCGTTGTTCTCGCGCAACTTGGCGAGGATCTTCGAGTTCAGGCTGGACGCCGCTTCTTCACCCACAGGCTGCAGGCTCAGGCTGATATTGCCGTCGGCGCGGATTTCCTTGATGAAGCCTTTCTCTTCCTTGCCCGGGCGCAGGAACTTGAACACTTCGTTCTTGTGGATCAGACCCCAGTGCTTGTTGTTGATGATGGCCTTGAAGCCCATGTCGGTGGCTTCAGCCACCAGCAAGTCAACTTCCTGGCCTACCTTGTAGGTGGCCGGGGTCTTGTCCAGGTAACGGTCAAGGCGCGCGGTGGCGGTGATGCGCTTGGTGTGCTTGTCGAGGTAGACGTGCACCACGCAATATTCACCGGCGGTCAGCTGGCGCTTTTCTTCGGAGTAAGGCAGCAGCAAGTCCTTGGGCAGGCCCCAATCCAGGAAGACACCAATGCTGTTGACTTCAACCACTTTCAGACTGGCAAATTCACCCACCTGTACTTTTGGTTTTTCGGTGGTCGCGATAAGTTTGTCATCGCTGTCCAGATAAATAAAAACGTTGAGCCAGTCTTCATCTTCACTGGGAATATCTTTGGGAATATAACGATTGGGCAAGAGGATTTCGCCCTCTTGATCACCATCCAGGTACAAACCAAAGTTAGTGTGTTTAACCACTTGCAAGCTGTTGTAGCGCCCGACTAAAGCCATTTCCAATACCCTCATTGCGTGGGCGGCATTCTACCCGAGTTGACGGCGGCGGTCCCGTGTACCGGCGCACAGGCCTGAAAAATCATGGGTTTGCCGCGGACCGCCCCGCTCGTCAGATGATCAGCCTGATTTATGCAAGCACCCAAGCCATATTTCTCCCATGGGTTTCGAATTAAAACAGCGAGTTAGGTGAGTATTTCACTGATTAATTTCAGGCCATTCATAAAGCCGCCGTATATTCCTGGGGATATTTGCCAAGCAATTGTCAAGCATTTCATGTACGATGCGTGGCCAAGTTAATTTTCTACAGGTTAGTGGCCGCCATGCGCGTAAAAGCATCCAACAGCAAAGCAAAGCCAGCTCCCGCCGTTGAAACCAGCGAATCGATCAACAGCCAAATTGCTGCATTCCTCAAGCAGGGCGGCGAAATCCAGCAGATTGCCAAAGGCGTAAGCGGCCAGACTTTCGGCCCGTCCAAGCAGATCACCCTGGGTAAAAAGTAAGACGTGCGCATTACACCTGGTCCCTATGCGCTTTGCCTTTCAAGGCGCTAGGACTAGAGCCTGCAACACCCTCTGATACTCCCCCTTTTGCACCATTCGACGAACGGGCTTCATCCGTGAACCATCGCCGGTATGCTTGCACACGTCTAGATCGGGCATTTGCCTGATATTTCCCGTTACTGCTCCTCGCTTTTCACGGAGTGAAGCATGCTCAAATCCTGCGTTTTCCTGGCCGGTGCCCTGTTGGCCAGCCCCCTTGCCGAAGCGCAGGTTTTCCAGCGTGAACTGGGTGACTTCGACCTGAAATTGGGCACCACGCCCAGCCGCAGCATGGCCCAAGGCCTGGTCAAACCCACTTCGCCCGGCAGCGACTCGTTCCACGGCGGCCTCGACCTGAGCCACGGCAGCGGCCTGTACCTCGGCCAATTCTCACCAAGCATGGGCATCTCCCCTACCAGCAACCTGGAAGTTGACTCCTACCTGGGCTTCAAGCGGCCCTTTGACCAGACCCTGGGTTATGAACTGGGGATGATCCACTACAGCTACCCCAAGCTGAGCCCACTCGACAGCCAGGAGTTCTACGGCGGCCTGACCTTGCTGGGCAATCGCTTCGGCGCCTCCTTCAGCAATGACCCGGACCGGCAGGACAGCACCCTGTTCGCCGACCTGGGCGGCACCAAGCCCTTCGGCATTGGCGTCAGCATGAAGTACACCACCCACCAGTTGGGCACCCCGGTCTCGGTCGCCGATGGCAGCTCCATCCGCAGCTTCAGCGATTGGTCGGTGCAATTCTCCCGGCCGTGGATGGGTGTCGACCTGAACCTGATCTACAGCGACTCCAGCCTCAGCGGCGGCGATTGCTCGGCCTACTCCGGACACAACTCGCAATGCGACGGCCTATTGACCTTAAAAGCCGAGCGGGCGTTTTATTGATGGGCTGAACTGTCGCGGCACTGGCGGGTTCAGATGCAATAACCTCGTCTGCGCAAGGACTCGCTCATGCTGCGTCGCTTAAAACTTCTGGTGATGTTGCTGACCCTCAGCCTGGTGCTTGCCGGCTGCAACCGGGTGGGCCTGGCCTATCGCAACCTGGATGTGATCATCCCCTGGACCCTCAGCGACTACCTGGACATGAACGCCGGGCAAAAGAGCTGGTTCAACGACAAACTCAAGGAACACTTGGCCTGGCATTGCACCACGCAACTGCCGGGCTACCTGGATTGGCTCGACCGCCTGCAACAGATGGTCGACAACAACCAGGTGACTGACGCCGCCCTGCAAACCCGTACGGCCGAGGCCAAGCAAGCCATTGCCGAGAGCGCCCGTACGATCACGCCGTCCGCCGTCGAATTATTGCAGGGGCTCGATGACCAGCAAGTACAAGACATGGAGCAAGCATTCGCCAAAGACCTGCGCAAGCGTCAGGACGAGTACCTGAAACCGTCCCTCGAACAGCAGATCAAGGAACGCGCCGAGCGCATGAACAAGCGACTGGATGCATGGCTGGGGCCGTTAAGCGCCAGCCAGCAGAATCGCGTCACCGCCTGGTCGATCGCCCTCGGCGAGCAGAACCGGCAATGGATTGGTAACCGTGCCCACTGGCAGGCGCTGTTTATCGCAGCGGTCAAGGACCGCCACAGCAGCGACTTCCCGAACAAGATCGAGCAACTACTGGTGGACCGTGAAAGCCTGTGGACGCCGGAATATCGCCAGGCCTACGCCCAGACCGAAACCGCCGCCCGCAGCCTGATCGTCGACCTCATGGCGGAAAGCACCGTGCAGCAGCGCCAGAAGCTGACGCAGAAGATCGACAAGGTGCGCAGCGACTTCAAGGCCCTTAAATGCCTGAAGGCTGGCACCCCATAGTCATCAGGCAATCTGTGCTTTCGACGCTACTTCATCGAACGTCGCCGGATCCAGCGCATCCGCCTGCTCGTCCAGCACCTCACGCGGGTGATTATTGCCAGGGATGCAGCTGTCGATCAGGCTCAGCAGCTGTGAGCCGCGCAGGGTCAATTTGAAATTTTCACCATTGCCGCACTCTTCCTCTGACCGCGACTCAATAAAGCCGCGTGTGAACAACAATCCCTCGTAATCCGCTGCGGTCTTTTTAAACTCATCGAGATTACCGATGGGCTCACCAGCGGCAGCTCTTTTGGCGGCTTCTTCCTCGGCATATTTGCGCGGGGCGAAGCTGGCTCCACCGTTCTGCACCTCATGCAGCAGTCGTTCGATCAAATCCCAATCGTAAGTCGTCATCCTGATTCCTCCTGAAGGCACACGAATATAGGCCCTTCCAAGGTGTGACATGCCGGACCCGTTGCCGTTCAGCCTAGCGGACAGGCGCGATTTCGCTGAACTTTTAAGCATTCGGAGCCCTCAACCGAACATCATCGCCAAGGAGGTCCGAACCATGAAAACCCTGCTGAATATGGCCGTCGCTGCCACGCTGCTCGCCGCCCTGCCCGCCTGGGCCTGCACGCTTGAAGAAGCCACCGCAAAACGTGAGCAACTGGCCAAGGAGGTGACCAAGCTCACCCAACAGAACCCGGAGAAGGCCAAGGAGATCAACGAGGAATTGCAGAACATGAAGCTGGAAACCGCCAGCGCAGACCTGCCCGACAAGTGCCAACTGATCGATCAGCGCCTCAAGGAGATGGACGAGGCCGCCGCCAAAGCCAAAAACTGAGGCGAAAAAACCGGACACTGTCCGGTTTTTTTGTGGCGCAAACCTTACTCGGCAGCAGGCGCTTCCGGCTTGCGGCGCTTGAGCGGGGCCATGCCATCCTTGCTGACCAACGACAGGTTGTCGGTCTTTGGGCGGTTGGCAATCTTGCGCTTGGTCGGCGACTTGGCGCCGGCTTTCTTCTTCTCGCCCTTGGCGTCGACCTTTTTCTTCTTCACGCCAACAGCTTTACCCGAAGCCTTGACCTTCTTCGGCCCGCCGTAGGTGCCTTTGACTTCCTTGATGGTGCGGCGCTCGAACGACTGCTTCAAGTAGCGCTCGATGCTCGACATCAGGTTCCAGTCGCCGTGGCAGATGAGCGAGATCGCCAGGCCATCGTTGCCGGCACGCCCGGTACGACCGATACGGTGCACGTATTCGTCGCCGCTGCGAGGCATGTCGAAGTTGATCACCATGTCCAGGCCATCCACGTCCAGGCCGCGGGCGGCAACGTCGGTGGCGACCAGGATCTTCACGCCGCCTTGCTTGAGGCGGTCAATGGCCAGCTTGCGGTCCTTCTGGTCTTTCTCGCCGTGCAGGACGAACGCCTTGTACTCCTGAGCCACCAGGCGACCGTAGATGCGGTCGGCCATGGCGCGGGTGTTGGTGAACACGATGGCCTTCTGATAGGTCTCGTTGGCCAGCAACCAGTTGAGGATCTGCTCTTTGTGCACGTTGTGGTCAGCGGTGATGATCTGCTGACGGGTGGTCGAGTTCAGGTCGCTGACGTTGTTGACCTGCAGGTGCTCGGGGTTGTTCAGGACCTTGGCGACCATGTCGCGCAGGGTCGAACCGCCGGTGGTGGCCGAGAACAGCATGGTCTGCTGACGGTTTACACATTCTTGCACCAGGCGCTGCACGTCGTCGGCAAAACCCATGTCGAGCATGCGGTCGGCTTCGTCGAGCACCAGCACTTCAACTTCCTTGAGGTCCAGGTTGCCGGCGTTCAGTTGCTCGATCATCCGGCCCGGGGTACCGATCAGGATGTCCGGCACCTTGCGCAGCATGGCGGCCTGGACCTTGAAGTCTTCGCCGCCGGTGATCAGGCCGGACTTGATGAAGGTGAACTGCGAGAAGCGCTCCACTTCCTTCAAGGTCTGCTGGGCCAGCTCGCGGGTGGGCAGCAGGATCAGGGTCTTGATGCTGACACGGACTTTCGCCGGGCCGATCAGACGGTTGAGAATCGGCAGGACGAAAGCGGCGGTTTTGCCACTCCCGGTTTGAGCCGTCACCCGCAGGTCACGCCCTTCGAGCGCGAGCGGGATGGCCGCTGCTTGCACAGGCGTTGGCTCGACAAATTTAAGCTCGGCCACGGCTTTGAGCAGGCGTTCGTGCAGGGCGAATTGGGAAAACACGGGTGCTACCTCGAAGAAATACAAAAAAACAGCTGCATAGGGTAACGGTTTCGGGCGCCAAGGCCGAGTTTCTTTACGCGAACTGCGTTAAACAGGCGCTTTTTTGTCAGGGGATTTGTCTACAAGGACAACTTTGACGCACTTAAATGCTCTAATCGCCCCGTCACGTCTTACAGAAGAATCGCGTTTACCCATGGATATCAAACAGCTCTGGCTCAACGTCCAAGACCTCTGGGGCACCCTCGACGAGCACCCGTTGCTGCATTCCAGCCTGGCGCTGATGGTGCTGCTGGTGGTCGCCCTGCTGCTCGGACGAGTGGCTCGCTACCTCATCCTGCACGCCGTCAAACTGCTGGGCCGGCAACCCGCACTGCACTGGCTCAACGACTTGCGGCACAACAAAGTCTTCCACCGCCTGGCGCAGATGACGCCCTCGCTGGTGATCCAGTTCGGCCTGTACCTGGTGCCGGACCTGAGCAAGACCGCCACGCTGTTCATCGGCAACGTCGCCCTGGCATTCACCATCCTGTTCATGGTGCTGGCGATAAGCGCGCTGCTCAACGCCTTGCTGGATATCTACGCCCGCACCGAACACGCCCGCACCCGCTCGATCAAGGGTTACGTGCAGTTGGCGAAAATGGTGTTGTTCGTGTTTGGCGCAATCATCATCGTCGCCACGCTGATCGACCGTTCGCCGCTGCTGCTGCTTTCCGGTTTGGGTGCGATGTCGGCGGTGATCCTGTTGGTCTACAAGGACACCTTGCTGTCGTTCGTCGCCAGCGTGCAGTTGACCAGCAACGACATGCTGCGGGTCGGCGACTGGATCGAAATGCCCCAGGTGGGCGCCGACGGTGACGTGGTGGACATCACCCTGCACACCGTGAAGGTGCAGAATTTCGACAAGACCATCGTCTCGATTCCCACCTGGCGCCTGATGTCCGAGTCGTTCAAGAACTGGCGCGGCATGCAGGCCTCCGGTGGCCGGCGGATCAAGCGCAGCCTGTACATCGACGCCAGCGGCGTACGTTTCATCCGCGACGACGAAGAGCTGAAACTCTCCCAGGTGCACCTGCTGACCGACTACATGAGCCGCAAGAAGGCCGAGCTCAAGGCATGGAACGAAGCCCAGGGCAATGTCGCCGCGATGTCCGCCAACCGGCGGCGCATGACCAATATCGGCACCTTCCGCGCGTATGCGCTGGCCTATCTGAAAAGCCATCCGGAGATCCAGCCGAACATGACCTGCATGGTGCGGCAGATGCAGACCACGGCCCAGGGCATTCCGCTGGAGATCTACTGCTTCACCCGCACCACTGCGTGGGCCGACTACGAGCGCATCCAGGGCGATATCTTCGATTACCTGCTGGCGGTGTTGCCGGAATTTGGCTTGAGCCTGTACCAGCAGCCGAGCGGCGGTGACTTACGGGCGGGGATGTTGCCGGCGGTGTTGGGGGCCAGTCATTTGCCTCCGGCGGAGAAGGCAGTTATGTAACAACAAAAAACGGCACAACCTGAGTTGTGCCGTTTTTTGTTGAGGTCGGCCTTACTTGAGCTGACGCTGCGGAGCACCGTGCACCATGGTATAGGCGTAATCCACGCCCATGCCGTAAGCACCGCTGTGTTCCAGCACCAGGCCCATCACCGCGTCGTAGGTTTCCTTGTGAGCCCAATCACGCTGGTACTCCAGCAGCACTTGCTGCCAGGTGACCGGTACCGCGCCGGCCTGGATCATTCGCTGCACTGACATGTCGTGCGCTTCTTTGCTGGTGCCGCCCGACGCGTCGGTGACGATGTACACCTCATACCCTTCAGCCAGGGCTTCCAGGGCCGGGAAGTTCAGGCAAACCTCGGTCCACAGGGCCGCCATGATCAGCTTCTTGCGGCCAGTGGCTTTCACCGCTGCCACCAGCGCCTTGTCTTCCCAGGAATTCATCGAGGTGCGCTCGATCGGCTGCTGGTCCGGGAATACGTTCAGCAGTTCCGGCCAGATATAGCCGCTGAAGCTCTTGGTCTCAACCGAGGTCAGGATGGTCGGCACGTTGAAGATCCTGGCCGCCTTGGCCAGTGCCACGGTGTTGTTCTTCAGAGTCTGGCGATCGATCGACTGCACACCAAATGCCATTTGCGGCTGGTGGTCGATCAGGATCAGGGTGGAGTTGGTTGGGTTGAGCAATTCGCGAATAGACATGGTGACTTCCTTTCAATGTTTTCGATTCGGTAAGGGGTGCGTTCAGCGCCGCTGAGAAGCTTTGATGGCGGCTTGGAAGTAACTTTACGGGCTGGATAAAATCGAGACAATTACCTAAAATCGAGAATCATTGATTCCAAAAAAGGGACAATCATGGATCGTATTGAATGCATGCGGGCGTTTGTCGTCACGGTCGGCGAGAACGGCTTTGCGGCCGCCGCGCGAGCCATGGACGTACCGCGCTCAAAAGTCAGTAAGCAGATTCAGGCACTGGAAGAGGCCATTGGCGTGCAATTGCTTCAGCGCACCACTCGCAGCCTGCATTTGACGGAGGCCGGGGCCGAGTATTTCGACGCGGCACGGGAAGTATTGGCTGCCCTGGACGAGGCTGAGCAGCGGGCCCGGGACGGCATCGGTGAGTTACGCGGCGTGTTGCGGGTCAATGCGCCGATGTCGTTCGGGCTGCATCGCCTGGGCCGGTTGATTCCGCTGTTCCATGAACAGCATCCCCATATCGAGTTGCAACTGGTGCTCAGCGACCAGCAGGTGGACCCGGTGCGCGGCGGTTTTGACGTGACCCTACGCATCGCCAGCATGCCCGACTCGACGATGATCGCCCGCCAGCTGGCGCCTGCGCCACGGATCATGGTGGCCGCGCCGGCCTACCTGGCACGCGCGGGCACGCCGCAAACCCCGCAAGACCTGCGCCAGCACCAATGCCTCAACTATGGGTATCTGCAGAGCGGCGTCAGCCTGCAACTGAGCAAGGGCCAGGAAACCCAGCGGGTGAATGTCACCGGCCCGTTGCACGCCAACAATGGCGACCTGTTGGCCCAGGCGGCAGAAGCCGGAATGGGCATCGCCCTGTTACCGGACTTTATCGTCGAAGACGCCCTGAACGCCGGGCGCCTGGTGCCGGTGCTGTGCGACTGGCAGGCACCGGCAATCACCATCAATGCGGTTTATTCGTCAGCACGACGCGTGCCGCAAAAAACCCGGGCGTTCATCGATTTTTTGGTGACGCAATTGGCGCCGAAGACCGCAGGCCCAACCGACTGATCCACACCGCCGCCAGAATCACCAACCCACCCAGCAGCAACCTGCCCAACGGCTCGTGCTGATTCCAGATCAGCAGGTTGAGCAATAACCCTACCGGCACATGCAGGTTGTTCATCACCGCCAACGTACCGCCGTTGACCAGGCACGCGCCCTTGTTCCACCAGTACATACCCAGTGCCGTGCTGACCAGCCCCAGGAATACCAGCACACCCCATTGCAACGGCGCTTCCGGCAGAAAGTTGGCCTTGCCCAACATCAGGAACGCGGGCAACGCCACCGCCAAGGCACCGAGGTAGAAGTACCCGAACCGCCGGTAATGCGGCAGATCGCTCGGATGGCGGGCCACCAGATGCTTATAAAGCACCTGCCCCGCGGCGTAGGTGAAGTTGGCCAATTGCAGCAGCAGGAAGCCCATGAAGAAGTTCGGGGTGATCTGGTCAAAGCGAATCACCGCCGCTCCTGTCACCGCCACCAACGCAGCCACTAGCGCCCACGGATTGAATCGGCGGTTCAAGGCGTCTTCGATCAAGGTCACGTGCAACGGCGTCAGGATGGTGAACAGCAGCACCTCCGGCACCGTCAGCACACGGAAGCTCAAGTACAGGCACACGTAGGTCACACCAAACTGCAACGCGCCGATCACCAGCATGCCGCGCATGAACGCCGGTTCCACCGAGCGCCAGCGGGTCAGCGGAATAAACACCAGCCCGGCCAGCAGCACACGCACCAGCACCGCGAAATAACTGTCGACGTGACCGGCCAGGTATTCGCCGATCAAGCTGAAGGAAAACGCCTGGATCAGCGTCACAACAAGTAGATAGCCCATGCTCGCCTCATTTTGAATGGGCGCGACATTAGCGGTTTTCGGCCCTTTACGAAACTCAAGGCAAAAAAAACCCGACCTCGCTAAAAGCGTCAGTCGGGCGGGAGCACTCAGGAGCAAAAAGTGCAAAGGGAGGTTCGATACGCGTACTTGAAGGGTTGCGTGGAGCCATCTAAACAGCGGGCGATTATCTGACGATTAACATCTCACGCCACTTGGGCCAGCAACGCCTTGGCCTGGTTCAAGCCCTTTTCCTGGAAATCACCGCCCAGGTTCACCCCTTCGGCATGAATGAACGTGACGTCATGAATGCCAATAAAGCCCATGACCTGACGCAGGTACGGTTCCTGGTGGTCGGTGCTGCCACCGGCGTGAATCCCACCGCGGGCAGTCAGCACAAAGGCGCGCTTGTCCGTCAGCAGGCCCTGTGGACCGGTGGCGGTGTACTTGAAGGTCACACCGGCACGCAGCACATGGTCGAGCCAGGCTTTCAGGGTGCTGGGAATCGCGAAGTTGTACATCGGCGCGGCCATGACCAGTACATCGGCGGCCAGCAGTTCGTCGGTCAATTCGTTGGAACGGTCCAGGGAAGCCTGTTCGATGGCGGTGCGCTGCTCGGCAGGCTTCATCCAGCCGCCCAGCAGGTTGGCGTCCAGGTGAGGCACCGGGTTGACGGCCAGGTCACGCACGGTGATCTGGTCAGCCGGGTGGGCGACCTTCCATTGGCTGATGAATTGTTGGGTCAGGTGGCGGGAGATTGAGTCCTGCTGACGGGCGCTGCTTTCGATGATCAGAACACGGGCCATGATTATGTAAGCTCCATCTGTAAATGCTGTAAGGCGATGGAGTGAAGGTTAATCAGGGCTCGTTCGATTAAAAAGCGTAAAAAACTGCTATAACCCATCTATAAATCTGTTTATAAGCGGAGTATTGCAGTACGCAAAGCTCCGCTTTTGCCTTATTTCGGTGCGCAGGTCAGCTGGATACGCATCTTGATAATGGCCCGGCTGAAATTGACCGTGGTATTGGTGGTTTTCCCCGCTGCGACCGTGACCTTGCGAGTACGCGGGGCTTCCGGGCCGTTGGTAAAGCGGACCTTGCACTCCGCATCATTGGCGCCGTAGTTGGTGAGTTGGATCGAACTGATATTGCTGTCGACGTCCGACGCGCTGTAATCGATCTTCACGCCCTGAATGTCTTTCGTCACATCGGTGCTGAATGCAAACGCACTCAACGGCAGCAGCGCCAGCAGCACACAACAGAATTTTCTCATTCGGCAGTCTCCAATTAGGACCGCCAGCTTAGGACAAGAGGAGCTCATCTTGAAAGCGCCCCGCGTTACCCTCGATCAATGGCGTACCTTGCAAGCCGTGGTCGACCATGGCGGCTTCGCCCAGGCCGCCGAAGCATTGCACCGTTCGCAGTCCTCGGTGAGCTACACCGTGGCCCGCATGCAGGATCAGCTCGGCGTACCGCTGCTGCGCATCGACGGGCGCAAGGCGGTGCTCACCGAAGCCGGCGAAGTGCTGCTGCGCCGCTCCCGGCAACTGGTGAAAAACGCCAGCCAACTGGAAGACCTGGCCCACCATATGGAACAGGGCTGGGAAGCCGAGGTACGGCTGGTGGTCGATGCCGCTTACCCCAACGCCCGCCTGGTGCGCGCCCTCACCGCCTTCATGCCGCAAAGCCGTGGTTGCCGGGTGCGCCTGCGTGAAGAGGTGCTGTCCGGTGTCGAAGAGCTGCTGATCGATGGCATGGCCGACCTTGCCATCAGCAGCTTTATCATTCCGGGTTACCTGGGCACCGAAATGAGCGACGTCGAATTTGTCGCCGTGGCCCATCCCGATCATCCGTTGCATCGCCTGCACCGTGAACTGAGCTTCCAGGACCTGGAAAGCCATATGCAGGTGGTGATCCGCGACTCCGGCCGCCAGCAGCCACGGGACGTCGGCTGGCTCGGTGCCGAACAGCGCTGGACCGTCGGTAGCCTGCCCACCGCCGCCACCTTCGTCAGCAGCGGCCTGGGCTTTGCCTGGTTGCCCCGGCACCTGATCGAACGCGAACTCAAGGAAGGCCTGCTCAAGCTGCTGCCTCTGGAACGGGGTGGCAGCCGCAACCCGACCTTCTATCTTTACTCGAACAAGGACAAACCCCTCGGCCCGGCCACGCAGATTCTCGTCGAGTTGCTGCGCACCTTCGACACTGCCCCACTGGACGCGCCTTTCGCCGCACCGCAACAAGCCTGAACAAGGAGTTCCCATGGCCTATTTCGAACATGAAGGTTGCACCCTGCATTACGAGGAATATGGCCATGGCGCGCCGCTGATCCTGATCCACGGCCTGGGCTCCAGCTGTGTGGATTGGGAACTGCAAGTGCCGGTACTGTCGCAACACTACCGGCTGGTGGTGATCGACGTACGCGGCCACGGCCGCTCCGACAAGCCCCGGGAACGCTACAGCATCCCAGGCTTTACCGCCGACCTGGTGGCCTTGATCGAACACCTGCAACTGCCGCCGGCCCACGTGGTGGGCCTGTCCATGGGTGGCATGATTGCCTTCCAGTTGGCGGTGGACGAGCCACAGATGCTCAAGAGCCTGTGCATCGTCAACAGCGCGCCCCAGGTCAAGGTCCGCACAGCCGGCGATTACTGGCAGTGGGCCAGGCGCTGGAGCCTGGCGCGCATCCTCAGCCTGAACACCATCGGCAAAGCCCTGGGCAGCCTGCTGTTTCCCAAGCCCGAACAGGCCGAACTGCGGCGCAAGATGACCGAACGCTGGGCAAAAAACGACAAACGTGCTTACCTCGCCAGCTTCGACGCCATTGTTGGCTGGGGCGTACAGGAACAACTGTCGAAAATTACCTGTCCAACCCTGGTCATCAGCGCCGACCACGACTACACCCCCGTGGCGCAGAAAGAAATCTATGTAAAACTGCTGCCCGATGCGCGACTGGTGGTGATCGAGAATTCCCGCCATGCCACGCCGCTGGACCAACCCGAACACTTCAATAACACCCTGCTCGATTTTCTCAAGACAGTCGAAACCACAACCCAGGATCACTGACCCATGCTGAAAAAAATCGCCTTCTTTGCCGGTTCCGTACTGTTCGCTGCCAACCTGATGGCGGCCGAGCCTGCCAAGGCACCTCACGTATTGATCACCACCACCAATGGCGACATCGAAATCGAACTGGACCCGGTCAAGGCCCCGATCAGCACCAAGAACTTCCTGGCCTATGTCGACAAAGGCTTCTACACCAACACCATTTTTCACCGGGTGATCCCGGGGTTCATGGTGCAGGGCGGAGGTTTTACCCAGCAAATGTCGCAAAAGCCGACCGAAGCACCGATCAAGAACGAAGCCAGCAACGGCCTGCATAACGTGCGCGGCACCCTGTCGATGGCGCGTACCAACGACCCGAACTCCGCCACCAGTCAATTCTTCATCAACGTTGCAGACAATGCCTTCCTCGACCCGGGCCGTGATGCCGGTTACGCGGTGTTCGCCAAAGTGGTCAAGGGCATGGATGTGGTCGACATCATCGTCAACTCGCAAACCACCACCAAACAAGGCATGCAGAACGTGCCAATCGATCCTGTCCTGATCAAGTCGGCCAAGCGCATCGACTGAAGGCTACAGGGAGTTTCGCGCGGTGCCCGCCAGGCACCGCGCGCATTTGAACAGGAGAGCCCGCCGCGCGGGCGTCAGACCTAATGCTCTATCGTCGTTTTGAACAACTGATCGACATCTTCCGCGACGCTCCCAGCGCGGCCCCTCCCGATAAAGTCCTGCCCTTCTACGTCTATTACCTGCGCCAGGTATGGCCGTGCTTTGCCGCCTTGCTGGTGGTGGGCCTGATCGGCGCGCTGATCGAAGTGGCGCTGTTCAGCTACCTGAGCCGCATCATCGATTTGGCCCAGGGCACGCCGCCCGCCAACTTCTTCCAGATTCACGCCAATGAGCTGATCTGGATGGCCGTGGTCGCCCTGCTGCTGCGCCCGATCTTCGGCGCCCTGCATGACCTGCTGGTGCACCAGACCATCAGCCCGGGCATGACCAGCCTTATCCGTTGGCAGAACCACAGCTATGTGCTCAAGCAGAGCCTGAACTTCTTCCAGAACGACTTCGCCGGGCGCATTGCCCAGCGCATCATGCAAACCGGCAACTCCCTGCGCGACTCCGCGGTGGCGGCCGTGGATGCGATCTGGCACGTGGCGATCTACGCCATCAGCGCCCTGGTGCTGTTCGCCGAAGCCGACTGGCGCCTGATGATCCCGCTGATTACCTGGATCATCGCATACAGCCTGGCCTTGCGTTACTTCGTGCCACGGGTCAAGGACCGCTCGGTAATTTCCTCCGAGGCCCGCTCCAAACTGATGGGGCGGATTGTCGACGGCTACACCAACATCACCACCTTGAAGCTGTTCGCTCACACGAATTTCGAGCAGAACTACGCCAAGGAAGCGATCGTCGAGCAGACCGAGAAAACCCAGCTGGCCAGCCGCGTCGTGACCAGCATGGACATCGTGATCACCACCATGAACGGCCTGCTGATTGTCACCACCACCGGCCTTGCCCTGTGGCTGTGGACCCAATCCCTGATTTCGGTGGGCGCCATCGCCCTGGCCACTGGCCTGGTGATTCGTATCGTCAATATGTCCGGCTGGATCATGTGGGTGGTCAACGGCATTTTCGAAAACATCGGCATGGTGCAGGACGGCCTGAAAACCATCGCCCAACCGCTGGCAGTGACCGACCGGGAAAATGCCCCGCGCCTGGAAGTGCCCCATGGCGAGGTGCGTTTCGATCAGGTGGACTTCCACTACGGCAAGAAGAGCGGAATCATCAGCGGCCTGAACCTGGACATTAAACCGGGTGAAAAAATCGGCCTGATCGGGCCGTCCGGCGCGGGTAAGTCCACCCTGGTCAACCTGCTGCTGCGCCTGTACGACCTGCAAGGCGGACGCATCCTGATCGACGGCCAGAACATCGCCGAAGTCGCCCAGGAAACCCTGCGCGAACAGATCGGCATGATCACCCAGGACACTTCGTTGCTGCACCGTTCGATCCGCGACAACCTGTTGTACGGCAAACCGGACGCCACTGATGAAGAGCTCTGGGCCGCCGTGCACAAGGCCCGCGCCGACGAGTTCATCCCGCTGCTGTCGGACGCCGAGGGCCGCACCGGCCTGGACGCGCACGTCGGCGAGCGCGGGGTCAAACTCTCCGGCGGGCAGCGCCAGCGCATCGCTATTGCGCGGGTACTGCTCAAGGACGCGCCCATCCTGATCATGGACGAAGCCACCTCGGCGCTGGACTCGGAAGTGGAAGCGGCGATCCAGGAAAGCCTGGAAACCCTGATGCAGGGCAAGACCGTGATCGCCATCGCGCACCGGCTTTCGACCATTGCCAGAATGGACAGGCTGGTGGTGCTGGAAAAAGGCCAGATTGCCGAAAGCGGCAGCCATGCCCAATTGCTCGAACACGGCGGCCTGTATGCGCGACTCTGGCAACACCAGACCGGCGGCTTCGTCGGAATAGACTGATTCCGTTGGTTAACCGCACCCTCAATTCCGAACAATTCTGACAGTTTTCTCCATCTCACTGGTCTTGCGACACAATCCTGCTGTACTGCAATCAGGCCCCAGGAGGGCCCTGATTTAAGGCAGCAGGGATGCACCACAGACCCGTTAATCAGATAGAGAAATCTACTAAGGATGTGTTCATGTCACTGTTCAAACGTTCCGTTACGGAAGGACTGGGTACGTTTTGGCTGGTGTTGGGCGGCTGCGGGAGTGCGGTGTTGGCCGCAGCGTTCCCCAACGTCGGAATCGGTCTGCTCGGAGTGGCCCTGGCGTTCGGGCTCACGGTGCTGACCATGGCATTTGCCATCGGGCATATCAGCGGCTGTCACCTGAACCCGGCCGTTTCGGTGGGGCTGGTCGTGGGCGGAAGGTTTCCGGCCAGGGAGTTACCCGCCTACATCGTGTCCCAGGTGATCGGCGGCACCATCGCCGCCGCACTGCTGTACTTCATTGCCAGCGGCAAGCCAGGGTTCGAACTGGCCTCTGGCCTCGCCAGCAATGGCTATGGCGAGCATTCGCCCGGTGGTTATTCAATGGCGGCGGGGTTTGTGTGTGAGCTGGTGATGACCGCGATGTTCGTGCTGATCATCCTCGGTGCCACCGACCGCCGCGCTCCGGCAGGCCTGGCGCCGATCGCCATCGGCCTGGCACTGACGCTGATCCACCTGATCTCGATCCCGGTCACTAACACCTCGGTCAACCCGGCCCGCAGTACCGGCCCGGCGCTGATTGTCGGCGGTTGGGCGCTCCAGCAGCTGTGGCTGTTCTGGCTGGCGCCGATCCTCGGTGCGGTGATCGGCGGTGTCACTTATCGATGGCTGGGCAAGGAAGAAACCGCCTGAGCCCAACGGGTTCAGCCCTGCCGATAAGGCAGGGCTGTTCTCGCTTCTTCAGCGTACGCCAGGATTCCCACGCTTTCGCGCTCGAGGAAATCCGCCACCGCCGTCTTCAATCCCGGATGGCGCAAGTAATGCCAGGAGCGGGTAATCACCGGCTCAAACCCGCGAATCAACTTGTGCTCGCCCTGGGCACCGGCGTCGAACCGCTGCAAACCGTGGGCAATCGCGTAGTCCATGCCTTGATAGAAACACGTCTCGAAATGCAGCCGGTCGAACTCCGCCAGGCAGCCCCAGTAACGACCATAAAAGCTGTCGCCGCCGATCAGGCTGAACGCCATGGCCACCGGCCGTGAGCCTTGCTTGGCCAGCACCACGCGAATCGCCTCGGGCATGCGCTCGGCCAGCAGGCTGAAAAACGCCCGGGTCAGGTAGGGCGATTGTCGACGCACAGCGTAGGTATTGGCGTAACAGGCGTAGACAAAATCCCACTGCGCTTCGCTCAGTTCATGGCCTTGCAACCACTCGAACTCAATCCCCTGCCCCGCCACCTGTTCGCGCTCCTTGCGCATCTGTTTGCGCTTGCGCGAACTCAAGGCATCGAGGAAGTCCTGGAAGTCGCGGTAACCGCGATTCTGCCAATGAAACTGGCAGCCCAGGCGTTGCAACCAACCCGGCTGTTGGGCCAGTGCGGTGTCTGCCAGCGTATCGGTAAAGTTGATATGGGCGCTGGAAAGGCCTTCGATCTCCAGATAACCCGGCAGGCTCTTGAGCAATTCGAAGCCGTCCTCAGCGCGAGCGGCCAGCAGGCGCGGGCCGCTGACCGGGCTGAAGGGCACCGCTGTGAGCAATTTCGGGTAGTAGTCGATCCCGGCACGCTCACAGGCGTCGGCCCAACCGTGGTCGAACACGTATTCGCCGTAAGAATGCCATTTGCGGTAGCTGGGCAACGCGGCAATCAGCCGGCCACCTTCGTAGTGCAGCAAATGCTCCGGCTGCCAGCCGGAGTGCGGACCGATGCTGACACTGTCTTCCAGGGCGCTGAGGAACGCATGGCGCAGAAACGGCTGATCTACGGGGACCAGCGCATTCCATTCATCGGGCGCAATCTCGGAAAGGCTATTCAAACGTTGTAACGGCATCCCATTCCCCGACGGTGACCACAGGCAGACGTGGCGAGTATCGCAGTTCCGGTAGACATTTGGGGTTATCCGCCCCATAAAAAAACCCCGCCAAACGGCGGGGCAAAACCAAATGAGGAGCGCTTTAACGGATGAAGAAAAAGCGCATTGGAGCGGTGTTACAGGTTGCTTAGAACACGTATTGCACGCGGGCTACGATGGCGTCGCCGCTGTCGTCGCCATTGGCGTTCTGGATCTTGTCAGTGCTGACCTTGAGGTAGTTGGCGGAGATCTTCACCGCTTCGTTGGCGTACCAGTTGACGCCGATGGTGTTCAGGCTGGCCTTGGCGTCGCCCACTTCACGGGTCGCGTTGTTACGCACAACGTTTTTGTCATCAACGCTGATGTTGTCGTAGCGGTAGAACACTTCCCACGCACCGAACTGCTTGTTCTCCGGCTTGATGGTGTCGAACTTGGCGCCGTCGAGTTTGTAGACGCGGGACTCGCCGGTCAGGGTGTAGGCGACCTGGCCGTAGAAGCCCGTGGCCTTCACGTCCTGATAAGCGCTGCTGTCGGCCTTCATCTTGCGGTTCAGGTATTCGGCCTGCAGGGACAATGGGCCGCGAGCGAAGGCAAATTCACCGCCGAACACCGTGTCGGTGTCGTAGGCGTCATTCGCGGTCAGGTTGCCGGAATCCAGCCCCACGCCACCGCCGAAGGTCGCACGGTTACCGTTGGCGCCGGCATCGTTGCCGCCGTTGGTGGCAACACCGCGAGCGTCCAGGCGAGGACGGATTCGCGAGTCGAACGAGGTGTCCTTCAGGTCACGCACCGCCACGTCCACACCCAGGTGCAAGACGTTACCGCTCTCGTGCATCGGCGCAAACACGGCTCGGCCGTTGAACTGCTTCACGCCTTTGCCGTTCTTGTCGTTGATGTCTTTGGACGAAACGCTGGAGGACAGGTAGGCCATGTCGGCGACCACGGCGCTGACTTGCAGGCCCATGCCGTTTTCGTGGGAGTTGACCCAATCGGCGACTTCATAACCCAGGTTACGCTCGATGGCGGTGACCCACTTGGAGCTGGTGGCTTTTTCCAGGCCGAAGTCCTGGTCGAAGCGGCCGGCGCGAATCACCACCGGCTTGAAGCCGACGTACGAGAAGGACGCTTCGTCGAAGTAGCCATCATCGGCGTTGCCGGAGTTGTGGGAGAAGTCGTAGTTGATCTGGTATTTCCAGTCCTTGTACACCGTGCCGCCCAATTCGAGGTAGGCGCGTCGGAAATACGTGGCGTCGGCCGAGTTGCCGTTTTTGGTGTAAAAGCCATCAAACGTGCCGTAATCGGCCTGCAAACGACCACCCAGCTTGAAGCTGAAATTCTGGTCCGTGGTTGCAACCTCAAGGCCGCCCTTGGTTTTGACAACGATATCGGCGCCGTCAGTTGTGACAGTACCAGCGAAAGCCTGGGCGGTGACAGCCAGGGCCAGGGCGCTGGCCGCGAAACCGGCGAAGTGCTTACGGATCATCGAAGAATTCCCCTAATTGATGGTCTTGTGCATTGGCAAAACACGCGGTTTAGAGCCGCTCGTGTTGGGGGGCGATCTTGGCGAGGGGATATTTCAGCCGGGTTGCTGGAACATAAAGATTTTGTTACTCAGGAACTTTTTAATAGCCATTCGAAATAAGCCAAACCCCACGTAAATCAAGGCTCCAGCGCTTTAAAATGGTAAAAATGTCAGATGTTGCAAAATGTAAAAACAGCCGAGAAAAGTGAAATACTTTTCATCTTGATTATTTTTTGAGCAAAAAAAAGCCCGCATCGTTTATCGATGCGGGCTTCGTTTTTGTGTGAAAAGTGACGGGGACTACTGGTCGCGGGAGCGCTCGGCGGCCAGGCGTTCGGCCAACGCGTCGACATCAGCGATTGGCGGCTCGGGCAGGATCTTCAGCGTCGCCTGCATCAAGCGCATCTGCCGGATAAACCGCCGGCAGTTGGGGCAGAACATCAGGTGATGGCGCACCAACAGCCGCTCGCGAAAGGTCAATTGCCCATCGAGATAGTCACTGGAACGCGCCACTTGTTCCTTACAGGTCAACATTCGCCGGTTTCCTCAAAATGCTCCACCGTGGCGAAGACTTTAAGCCGTGCCCGATGCAGCAGCACACGAACATTGGAGAGCGATAGTGTCAGAAGATTACAAATCTCTTCCAATTCCAGGCCCTGACGTTCCCGCAGCAGCAATACGCTGCTCTGCAACTCGGAAAGACTCGCCAGCGTGTGCTCCAGACATTCGCGCAGTTCGTCTTCGGTGAGCAACGCTTCGGGCGTGTCCTGGTGCCAGGCAAACGGTGCGACGGCCCAGTGACCGTCGTCGGGCACAAAGCGATCATCACCGATGGTGCCGTGGGGCGACGGCAAGTCATCGAGCAGCACTTCCCGGCGATTTTGCTTGTAGCGGCCCTTTGCCGAGTTTGCCGTGATGGTCAGCAGCCAGGTCTTGAGGCTGGAGCGCCCCTCGAACTTCGCCAGGTTACGTACCACCGAGAGCCAGGCGTCCTGCACCACCTCATCGGCATGACGCTGGCCGACGATGGCATAGGCCACGGCGCGCATGGCGCTCTGGTAGGTGGTGACCATTTCCTTGTAGGCCCGCTGCTCGCCCTTGAGCAATCGTTCAAGCAGGTGCGCGTCGTCCGCTGCTGCCATTCAAGACCTCGATTTCAAAACATGATCAGCGTTTGCGCAGAATCACGCTACCAATCGAATAACCCGCGCCAAACGAGCTGAGCACCGCCACGGCGCCCTTGGGCAGGTCGTCCTGGTAGGTGTGAAACGCAATCACCGAGCCCGCCGAGCTGGTGTTGGCGTAAGTATCGAGGATCACCGGCGCTTCTTCCACCGAAGCCTCGCGGCCCAGCAGTTTCTTGACGATCAGGTGGTTCATGCTGAGGTTGGCCTGATGCAGCCAGAAGCGCTTCACATCCCCCACATTCAGCTGGTTTTCCGTCAGGTGCTTGCCAATCAACTCGGCGACCATCGGGCAGACATCACGGAAGACTTTGCGGCCTTCCTGCACGAACAGCTTGTCTGGGGCACCGATGCCCTCTTCCGCCGCGCGGTTGAGGAAGCCGAAATTATTGCGGATGTTGTTGGAGAACTTGGTCAGCAGCTTGGTGCTCACCACGTCGAACTGATGCTCGGACGTGGCGAGGTCAGCGCGCTCCAGAATCACAGCGGTGGCCGCGTCGCCAAAGATGAAGTGGCTGTCACGGTCGCGGAAGTTCAGGTGGCCGGTGCAGATCTCCGGGTTGACCATCAGGATCGCCCGGGCCTGGCCCAACTGGATGCTGTTGGCAGCGTTCTGGATGCCGAAAGTCGCCGAGGAGCAGGCCACGTTCATGTCAAAGCCAAAACCCTGGATGCCCAGCGCTTCCTGGACTTCGATGGCAATCGCCGGGTACGCCCGCTGCAGGTTGGAACAGGCGACGATCACGCCATCAATGTCGGCGGCGGTCTTGCCGGCGCGCTGCAAGGCTTGCTCGGCAGCACTGACGGCCATCTGGCAGAGAATCGACCACTCGTCGTTGGAGCGCTCGGGCAGGCGGGGCGCCATGCGCTGCGGGTCGAGAATGCCGGCCTTGTCCATGACAAAGCGGCTCTTGATGCCCGAGGCCTTTTCGATAAAGGCGGCGCTGGATTCGGTCAGGGCCTGCACGTCACCCCGTTCAATGGCGGCGGCGTTATCCAGGTTGAACTGTTGCACGTAAGCATTGAAAGACTGCACCAGCTCTTCGTTGGAGATGCTGTTGGCCGGGGTGTACAGGCCTGTGCCGCTGATGACGACGTTATGCACGGTCGTTCCTCTAAATCTGTTCAGGCAGAAGGGTATTGGTACCGTCGTACCAAACCGTAAGTAGTTTTATGCCGCCCAGCGGCCTTCAAACTGGAAACGCTTTATTCCATCGCGCCACGGCTGCACCAGCCCAACTCGACGATCCCGGCATTTATAACCGCGAAGTTTGCCATAAAGCCCGGGATTTGGCGCCATTTGCTCGACAGGCGCCTGTCCCGGGGATTGTGGTCACGCTTCGACCAGGCTCCATTGCTTGCTCAAACGCTTGTCGGAAATCGGCACCTTGGTACCCAATTGCTGGGCAAACAACGACACCCGATATTCCTCCAACCACCAGCGATACAGCTCCAGTTGAGGGTCGCGCTTGCCTTCCTGGGCGTGTTTGTTCAGGCGGTTCTGATACTGGCTCCACAGGCCGCCCAGTTCGGTACTCCAGACCCGATCCTTCTGCACCTGGCTCGGCAATTTCTCCAGGCGCAGCTCGATGGCCTTGAGGAAACGCGGCAGCTCCTTGAACCACTGAGCCGGGGTTTCCCGCACAAAACCGGGATACACCAGGTTGCTCAGTTGCTGCTTGATGTCATTGAGAGCCACGGCCTGAGCCAGGTCAATCTTGCCTTTGAAGCGTTTTTGCAAGCCATGCCACAGTTTCAGGATCTCGAGGGTCAAGCGCGCCTGACGCTCGGCATGCTCGGTCCAACTGCCGCGCTTGCGCTCGGCCAGGGCCGCCAGGCCGGCGCCGTCACGCGGCAGGCTGGCTTCGCCTTCCAGCACGCAGCTGTCGAGGCTGGCCAACAGGATGTCTTCCACCAGGGCTTCAATACGCCCCAGCTCGCGGTACATCAGCCCCAGTTCGGTCAGGCCGGGCAACTTGCCCCGCAGGAATTTCGCCGGTTCGGCCAATTGCTGCAACAACAGGCGCTGCAAGGCCCGGCGGTGCTGGAACTCGGCCTCGGCGGCAGTGGAGAAACGCCCCTCCTTCACCGTGCCATTTTCTTCCACCAATGCCGGATAAACCGTCATCGACAGCCCAGCGATGTTTTGCTGGGTTTTCTCGGCCACCGCCGCGAACACCTTGGCCTCCACCGGCTGCTGGCTTTTCGCGGTCTGCGGCACGGCCAACGCGGCCTGGCTGGCTTCGGCGAAACGGGCGGTCAGCTCGGCCAGGTCGCGGCCTTCGCCAAGGAACTTGCCCTGGCCGTCGACCACTTCCAGGTTCATCTTCAGGTGGCTTTCCACCTGCTGCGCGGCCTCGGCCCAGGCTTCATCGCTGACCCGTGCCCCGGTCATGCGCAACAATTCGCGCCCCAATGCCTGGGGCAACGAACCTTGGCCGAACTCGATACGCTGCAACGCCGCCTTGACGAAATCCGGCACCGGCACGAAGTTCTTGCGCAGGGCCTTGGGCAAGTTGCGCACCAGGGCAATGCACTTGGCCTCGATCACACCCGGCACCAGCCACTCCAGGCGCTCGGGCGGTAACGCCGGCAACAGCGGTGCCGGCACGCGCAGGGTCACGCCGTCCCGGGGATGGTTGGGCTCGAAGTGGTAACTCAAGGCCAGGGCCAGATCGCCCAGGTGCAGGGTGTCGGGGTAATGGGCGGCGGTGACTTCACTGGCCTCCCGAGCCAGCACGTCTTCTTCGCGCATGATCAACAGTTGCGGGTCTTTCTGGCTGTTGACCTTGTACCAACTGTCGAACGTCGCCGTCTGGTGGATCTCGGCGGGCAGGCGCGCATCGTAGAAGGCGTACAGGGTTTCTTCGTCCGCCAGAATGTCGCGGCGGCGAGCCTTGGCTTCCAGCTCATCGAGCTGCTCCAGCAGTTGCTGGTTGGCCGTCAGGCACCGGGCCCGGGACTGAATCTCGCCCCGCACCAGGCCTTCACGGATAAACAGCTCGCGGGACGTCACCGGGTCAATCGGCCCGTAATGCACTGGCCGGCGACCGACGATGATCAACCCGAACAGGGTGATCTGCTCAAACGCCACCACCTGGCCGCGCTTCTTCTCCCAATGGGGTTCGAAGTGGTTTTTCTTGATCAGGTGCCCGGCCAACGGCTCGATCCAGTCGGCGTCGATCTTGGCCACCATCCGCGCATACAGCTTGGTGGTTTCCACCAGCTCGGCGGTCATCAGCCATTGCGGGCGCTTCTTGCCGATGCCCGACGAAGGGTGAATCCAGAAACGCCGCTGACGCGCGCCGAGGTAATCGCCTTCTTCGGTTTTCTGGCCAATCTGGCTGAGCAGGCCGGACAACACCGCCTTGTGCAGTTTCGGGAAGTCCGCCGGTTCTTTGTTGACGGTCAGCTGCATGTCGCGGCAGATCAGGCTCAACTGGCGGTGGGAATCACGCCACTCCCGCAGGCGCAGATAGTTCAGGAAATTCTTGCGACACCAGTTGCGCAGCGGGCTGGCGGTCAATGCCTGGCGCTGCTCTTCAAAACCGCGCCACAGGTTGACCAGCCCGGCGAAGTCCGAATCCGCATCCTTCCATTGTGCGTGGGCCTGGTCGGCGGCTTGCTGGCGTTCTGGCGGTCGCTCGCGCGGGTCCTGGATCGACATGGCGCTGGCGACGATCAGTACTTCCTGCAAGCTGCCAAGCTTGGCGGCCTCCAGCAGCATGCGGCCCATGCGCGGGTCCACCGGCAAACGCGCCAACTGGCGGCCCAGCGGCGTCAGTTGGCTGTTGCGATCGACTGCCGACAATTCTTGCAGCAGGTTGAAACCGTCGCTGATGGCCTTGCCGTCCGGCGGCTCGATAAACGGGAAATCGGTGATTTCCCCCAGACGCAGGTGCAGCATCTGCAGGATCACGGCCGCGAGGTTGGTACGAAGAATCTCGGGGTCGGTAAATTCCGGGCGCCCGATAAAGTCTTCTTCGCTGAACAGGCGCACGCAAATGCCCGGCTCGACCCGCCCGCACCGGCCTTTACGCTGATTGGCGCTGGCCTGGGAAATCGCCTCGATCGGCAAACGCTGGACCTTGGCGCGGTAGCTGTAGCGGCTGATACGCGCGGTGCCGCTGTCGATCACATAACGAATGCCCGGCACGGTCAGCGAGGTTTCCGCGACGTTGGTCGCCAGCACCACACGACGGCCCGGGTGCGACTGGAAAATCCGCTGCTGCTCGGCCGGTGACAGGCGCGCATACAGCGGCAGGATTTCAGTGTGCTTGAGCTGGGCCTTGCGCAGCATGTCGGCCGCATCGCGAATCTCACGCTCGCCGGGCAGGAACACCAGCACATCGCCGGGGCTCTTGCGCTCGCTGCGTTCAAAAGCGGCGATTTCATCGAGAGTGGCAAGAATCGCCTGGTCGACGGTCAGGTCATCCTCGACGCGGTTGCCCTCCTCGTCCTGCTCCAGGGTCAGCGGGCGGTACCAGGTTTCCACCGGGAACGTGCGGCCCGACACCTCGACAATCGGCGCATCGTCGAAGTGCTTGGAAAAGCGCTCCAGGTCGATGGTGGCCGAGGTGATGATGACCTTGAGGTCCGGGCGACGCGGCAGCAGGGTTTTCAGGTAGCCCAGCAGGAAGTCGATATTCAGGCTGCGTTCGTGGGCTTCGTCGACGATGATCGTGTCGTAGCGTTCGAGGTAGCGGTCGTTCTGGGTTTCGGCCAGCAGGATGCCGTCGGTCATCAGCTTGATCAGGGTGTTGGAATCGCTCTGATCCTCAAACCGCACCTGATAGCCCACCAGCGCTCCCAGCGGCGTCGCCAATTCTTCCGCGACCCGGCTCGCCACGCTGCGTGCCGCAATCCGCCGCGGCTGGGTGTGGCCGATCAGGCCGTATTGGCCACGGCCGATTTCCAGGCAGATTTTCGGCAACTGCGTGGTTTTACCCGAACCGGTCTCACCCGCAATGATCAGCACCTGATGCTTGAGCAGCGCCTCTTTGATCTCGTCGCGCTTGGCGGCGATCGGCAGGCTGTCGTCGTAGCGAATCACCGGCAGGCTGGCGCGCCGCGCCGTCACCTGGGCACAGGAGGCCTGCATCCGCGTCACCCACTGCGCAAGTTTTTCCTCATCGGGTTTCTTGCGCAGCTCAAGCAGCTGCCGCCGCAAGCGGTGGCGGTCGGCGAGCATGGCGTGATCGAGGTTTTTCAGCAGTTGGTCGATAGCGGGCGCTTGGTCAGTCATCAGGTACGCAAAGGTCGTCTATTTATGCAGGGGGCGGATTGTCGCAGAAAAGCGCCGCCACGCGCTCCCCTCATTCATTGTCCAGGCCCTTGCGCCGGTAGGGAAACACATCAATCACCTTGCCGGCGCGAATCGCCTCTTGCAGGCCTTTCCAATAGTCGGCGTTGTACAACTCGCCGTGCAACTGGTCGAACAGCTGGCGCTGGCCGGAATCGGCAAACAGGAACGGTGGGAATTCCTCCGGGAACACATCCAGCGGGCCGATGGAATACCAAGGCTCGGAAGCCATTTCATCTTCCGGCGTACGTGGCGCCGGGATATGGCGGAAGTTGGCCTCGGTCAGGAAGCAAATTTCGTCGTAGTCGTAGAACACCACACGACCGTGACGGGTGACGCCAAAATTCTTCAGCAGCATGTCGCCGGGGAAAATATTCGCCGCGGCCAGTTGTTTAATCGCCAGGCCGTAGTCTTCCAGGGCTTCGCGCACCTGGGCTTCGTTGGCGTTTTCCAGGTAGAGGTTGAGCGGGGTCATGCGCCGTTCGGTCCAGCAGTGGCGAATCAGCACCGTGTCGCCCTCCACCTCGACGGTACCGGCGGCGACTTCAAGCAACTCGGCCAGGCACTCGGGCTCGAACTTGCTCAACGGAAAGCGGAAGTCGGCGAACTCCTGGGTGTCGGCCATGCGCCCGACCCGGTCGACACTTTTCACCAGCCGGTACTTCTCGATCACGGTGGCGCGGTTGACGTTTTTCGACGGCGAAAACCGGTCCTTGATGATCTTGAACACGGTGTTGAAGCCCGGCAGGGTAAACACGCTCATGACCATGCCGCGCACGCCCGGGGCCATGATGAACTGGTCATCGGTGGTGGCGAGGTGGTTGATCAGCGCCCGGTAGAACTCGGATTTGCCGTGTTTGTAGAAGCCGATGGAGGTGTACAACTCGGCGATGTGCTTGCCCGGCAGGATGCGCTTGAGGAAGCCGATAAACTCGGCCGGAACCGGCACGTCCACCATGAAATAGGAACGGGTGAACGAGAAGATGATCGACACATCGGCCTCGTCGGTGATCAGCGCGTCGATCTGGATGCCCCGTCCTTCCCGGTGCAACAGCGGGATGACCAGCGGCCATTGCTCATCACGGGTGTAGATACGCCCTACGAGGTACGCGCCTTTGTTGCGGTACAGCACCGAGGAAAACAGTTCGACGTTGAGGTCCGGGTCCTTGCAGACCCAGTCCGGCAGGTTTTCGCGCAATTGCGCTTCCAGGCGGCGCAGGTCGGCGGGCAAGTCGGCGTAGGGTTCACTGAAGCGATAGTCGGCAAAAACCTGCTCCAGCATGCCCGCCAGTTTGCCTGCCGGCTTGTAGGTGCGGGTTTGCGCCGCCCGGGCACGGCGCAGGCTGGGCCGGGTGGTGTGGATAAACATGCAGCCGTCGCTGATCAGGTCATGGCTGAACAGGCCGCAAAACGTCGAGTTGTACCAGGTCTCGGACAGCTCATCGTCAAACCGCAGGTCGATCAGGCTGATGTAGGCGCTTTTCACCAGCGGCCACACTGAAATGTCGAGCAATACGGCCTCATCGAAGGCCGCCCGCAGCCGCGCCGTGACCTCACTGACCTTGTCTTCATACAGGTTGATGCGCGCAGCCGAAGCCGCCTGCCCTTGCTGCCACTGCGCCTTTTCGAAGCGCTCCCGGGCGCCATCGGTGATCTGGCGGAAGTGCTCGCGGTAGTCGTCGAAGCCGTCGAGGATCATCTGCGCAATGTCGAGCGCTGGCGTTTGCTGCGGCATTTGGGAAACCTCTGCGGGCATTTGGAATGAGCTGAGCTTAGCCAGTGTGCAGTGACAGGAGAAGGGTCATTTTTCGTTCACCCTTGTACAGCTTTGTTCACTTTGTACATTTATTTTCAATTTTAATAGTTCGACCATTCGGTCAATAAAAACACCCACAAGTCATCCCCGCCTCATTCAGCGTTCCAGTTGAAGGCCTTTAACCACGGGCCTTACCCGTGTGTCCTCGGGAAAATCCGAGCCTTTACTCTACCGCAACGGGCCTCTCCCCTTTTCTGCGCATTGGATCCAACGTAAGGGAAACCCTGATTACAAGAGTGATGGCTCTTTGCTATATAGCGCGCCCTTTCCCACCCTAACAAGGTCAGAAGACCGATCCGGGAACAGGTTCTAATCGCCCAAGGAGCATTGAGATGTCATTGAGGAATATGCGGATCGGTCTGCGTGCCAGTCTGAGTTTTGGGGTTTTGGCCAGTCTGTTGATTGTGGTCGGCCTGTTTGGCCTGGGCCAGATGGCCAAGCTGCGGGAAAGCGCGCTGATCATCGAAGAATCGTGGATGCCGAGTATTGAGAACATTCACGACAGCGCCGCCTATGTCGCCAGCATCCGCCTGGAAGCGTTGCGCTTGCTGACCACCGACGAGTCCAGAGTGCGCGACAACAGCAAAAACCTGATCACCCGCCAGCGCGCTGACTTGGAAGAATTGCTTAACCGCCACGAAGCCCTGCTGAGCAACGAGCAGGAACGCGACATGCTCAAGCAGTTGAAAGCCAACGTTGCGAGCTACATGACGATCGTCGCCCAGATGATTCAAATGGTCGACCAGGACCAACAGCAAAACGCCATGGACCTGCTCAACAGCCGCCTCGCACCTCAGGGCACGGTCCTCAATAAAAGCCTGGAAGACATGATCACCTTCAACCAAAAAGGTGTGGAGGACGCAGCAGAATCAGCGGCCCAAATGTACACCAGCGCCCAATGGGTAGTGGGCACCATTATCCTCACCGCCCTGCTGGCCACCTTGTTGCTGGCCTGGCTGCTGACCCGCAGCATCACCACGCCCATTGGCCAGGCACTGACGGTGGCCCGCACCATCGCGTCCGGCGACCTGAGCCGGCCGATCGTCGTGGAAGGCAAGGATGAAGCGGCCCAGTTGCTCACCGCCCTGGCCACCATGCAGACCCACCTGCAGGACACCATCCGCGGCATCAGCGAATCCTCGCAGCAGTTGGCATCGGCGGCGGAAGAGATGAGCTCGGTGATGGAGCAGAGCACCCGTGGCCTGCAGGCACAGAACGATGAGATCGAACAGGCAGCTACCGCCGTGACGCAGATGAGCGCGGCGGTCGATGAAGTGGCGGGCAATGCGGTGTCCAGCGCCGAAGCCTCCAAGGCATCCGACGAAGACAGCAAACACGGCCACTACCAGATCAGCGAAACCATCAGCTCGATCCAGAACCTGGTGGACGAAGTGCTCGGTGCCTCGACCAAGGCCGAAGGCCTCGCGGTGCAGGCACAGGACATCAGCAAGGTGCTGGAAGTGATTCGCGGGATCGCCGGGCAGACCAACCTGCTGGCGCTCAATGCCGCCATTGAGGCAGCCCGCGCAGGCGAGGCCGGTCGCGGTTTTGCCGTGGTGGCGGACGAAGTGCGCTCCCTGGCACAACGCACCCAGGACTCCACCGAAGAAATCGAGCAGATGATCAACGGTATCCAGCAAGGCACCCAGGACACCGTCGGCGCCCTGAACAGCAGCGCCGAACACGCCGGCCAGACCTTGCAGCGGGCCAACAGCGCCGGCAGCGCACTGGAGAAAATCACCGCGGCGATCTCGCAGATCAGCCAGCGTAACCTGGTGATCGCCAGCGCCGCCGAGCAACAGGCCCTGGTGGCCCGTGAAGTGGACCGCAGCCTGGTGAACATTCGGGACCTGTCGACGCAAACCGCCGCTGGTGCCACCCAGACCTCGGCGGCCAGCCAGGAACTGTCGCGCTTGGCGGTGGACCTCAATGGTTTGGTGACCCGTTTCGTCCTGTAAAAACATGTATTAGCGATTGTGTCAGGCAGGTCGGTGGGCAACACTGCCGCCCTTATCAAACAGGAGTTTTCCCGTGAGACCTGTCGACACCCTGCACCTGTTGGTGCTGGCCGCTATCTGGGGCGCAAGCTTTCTGTTCATGCGGATTATCGCGCCGGAAATCGGCACCCTTCCTACGGCGTTTTTCCGGGTGTCGATTGCCGCCACCGGGCTGCTGGTGATCCTCGCGATGATGCGGGTGAGCTGGGATTTCCAGGGCAAGTTCAAGACGGTTCTGTTGCTGGGCGTGATCAATTCGGGCATTCCCGCGACCATGTATTCGGTGGCAGCCCAGGTGCTGCCGGCGGGTTACTCGGCGATCTTCAATGCCACGACGCCGTTGATGGGCGTGCTGATTGGCGGGCTGTTTTTCAGTGAGCGCCTCACACCGTCGAAAATCGCCGGGGTGTGCCTGGGTTTGTTCGGCGTTGGCATCCTGACCCGCGCAGGGCCGGTGGCGTTCGACATGGAGTTGCTGATGGGCGCGCTGGCGTGCCTGCTGGCGACCACCTGTTATGGCTTTGCCGGCTTTTTGGCGCGGCGCTGGCTCGATCAACGGGGTGGCCTGGACAGTCGCCTGGCGGCCTTGGGCAGCATGCTCGGGGCCACGCTGTTTCTGCTGCCGCTGTTTGCCTGGAGTGCCATCAGCCATCCACCGGTCAGCTGGGGCGGTTGGCCTGTGTGGTTGTCGCTGCTGGGGCTGGGGCTGGTGTGTACAGCGTTTGCCTACATCCTGTACTTCCGTTTGCTGACGTCCATTGGCCCGGTGAAGTCGATGACCGTGACCTTCATGATTCCGCCGTTCGGGGTGTTGTGGGGCGCGTTACTGCTGGATGAGCCGTTGTCGATGGCGCATCTGTATGGCGGGTTATTGATTGCGGGGGCGTTGTGGCTGGTGCTTCGGCCAGGGAAACTGGCCAGGAAGCTGTAGGAGCTTTTCGGCTCCTACAGCGTGGGTAGGTCAGCCCTTACGAAACACAAAAGCCAACCCGACAATGATCAACCCCATCCCCAGCAGGCTCAGCATTGCCAGCCGGTTGCCGAAGATCAGGTAGTCCATCACCGCCGTCACCGCGGGCACCAGGTAGAACAGGCTGGTGACATTCACCAGATTGCCCCGGGCGATCAGCCGGTACAGCAACAGCGTCGCCAGCAGTGACACCACCAGCCCCATCCACAGCACCGGTACGAAAAAGCCAGTGCTGTGTTCAAAGTGAAACGGCTGGAACGGCACAAACACCGAGCACAACACCAGGCCCGCCAGGTACTGCACCGGCAGTGTGCCCAACGGGTTATCGGTGATGCGCTTCTGCATGATCGAGCCGAAGGTCATGCTGGCCAGGGCCAGCAGGCCGAAGAGCATGCCCGCCAGGGACATACCGGACATACCGATGCCCTGATACACCACCATGATCAACCCCGCCAACCCCAGCGCCAGGCCGAACATCCGGCTCCAGGAGCGCTGACGCTCCATCAGCACCACGGTCAGGATCGGTTGCACGCCCATGATGGTCGCCATCATGCCCGGCGTCACTTTGAGGTCCAGCGCCAGCAGATAGAAAATCTGGTAAGCCCCCAACAGCACCAGACCGGTGGCTGCCGCGTAGAGCATCGGCTTGCCGGGGCGCGGCAACTTCAACTTGAGGACCGGTACCAGAATCACCAGCCCCGCCAGGGCGATGGCAAAACGGATCAGCAGAAACGCAAAGGGAGACGCGTGGGCCAGGCCCCATTTGGAGAAAATCGCCCCGCTGCTCCACAGCAAGACAAACAGGCTCGTCGAGGCCGCCGCGGCCACGGATTGTTTCGAAAGAACAGACATGGATACCACCTGTGATCAGGCAAAAAGCCAACTCAGCAAACGCTGAAATTCAGTAGGTTTTTTCAGGCGGGCACAGGGGAACAGCAATCAGCTGATCAGCCCGAAATGCCAACACCCGGCGGTGATACGACTGCGTACACCGGCGTGCTACTGACAGGTGGGGGGTAGTGACTGATCTGCGCAGGCTGCTGGCTCCCGCACGGCACGACCGCAGCGTTGACCGCTGAATCGACTACCGCTATGCGCAAGGAAGCTGGCATGTGCTGATCTTTTTTGAAGGGGTGAATACGGTGTCTGAAAACACCGGTGGTCGACTATAACCAGCCGGGGACATGCTTTGCAATGACTTCGCCAAAAGGCCAGTAAGGACAGGCGATGGGTGCATGCCTAGGCTGGAAAAACCAGCCCCCCACAACCTCAAGAGAAAAAATGCCGCGACCACACACCTTTCTCAGGTACCAGTTGAATAGGTCAAAAGCCCGCAACTTTGCCAACGCAACACTTGCCCGATTGTCGACTAAATGGGAGCACGCAACCGGCGGTATACCAAACCTCACGCACGTCCGCTTTGAAGCAATAAATGGGGCAGCCCTGGATGCTTATTACACCTGGGAGTCGCCCTGCTTTTCATGGGAAGAGGTCGTACAGTGGAAAGCGAAGGAGCTGATGTATTTCGACCTTTCAATCTGGTTGGATCGTGAACTCTGTGGACTGTGCTTTGCCAACCCGAACCACAGCCGACTGAGGATGCGGATCGTCCGATTAGAAGCAAAACCGGGAAGCGATCATTCACTGCGCGGTTACATTGCCCCGCTTGCGTTGATGGCGGTAGAGCATTACGTACGGATCGTTGGCAGCAAGGCCATCGAAATACAGCAGCCTTTACCGGGAACAGTTCCAGCCTACGAAAAACTGGGCTTTACGTTCGATGGGTCAGGCAGGCTTGCAAAGGAAATAGGCAGCGCTTAGGATCCAGACCATCGATCAATTAATGATCAATTCGGAGACACCATGAAAGGTCTCGTTCAAAATAAAGCAACAAAAAACAAAAAATCAGCCCGTAACCACGAACAGCTCACCGATGAGCTCCCGGCAATCGATCCACGCATACTTCGAGCGCTCCTTGAGGGAGTCGACGAGCCAGCAGGCGTATTGGCAGGCCGTAAATAATCCCCCCATAAAAAAACCGCTCCAACAGAGCGGTTTTTTCGTTTCAGGCACTTGAATCAGCCAAACAACCAATACCCCAACGCCGTCAGCACCACCACCGCCAGCACCGGCCGCAGGATGCGATAAGCCTTCGGATGCTTGCGCTTCCACTGCTTGACCACACCACTGAAGCTGTCACTGAAGCGCTTGCTCCAGGCATACGCCTGGTTGATCCCGCCAACGCGTTCGTCATCCAGGTTCTGTGGCGCGGTAGCGCGGCCCAGTTGGGCGCTGACCCAACGGTTGATGCGGGTCATCAGGCGGCTGCTCAGCGGGCGTTCGATGTCGCAGAACAGGATCACCCGGGTGTGCTCGGTTTCGTTCTTCACCCAGTGCACGTAGGTTTCGTCGAACATCACGTCTTCACCGTCACGCCAGGCGTATACCTGGCCGTCGACGAAGATGCGGCAGTCATCGGAGTTGGGCGTGGACAGCCCCAGGTGATAACGCAGGGAACCGGCAAACGGATCGCGATGCGGGTTGAGGTGGCTGCCACCGGGCAACAGCGCAAACATCGCGCCCTTGACGTTGGGAATGCTGCTGACCAGGGCCACGGTTTTCGGGCACAGCAGTTCAGCCGAGGGCAACGGTTTGTCGTACCACTTGAGGTAGAAACGCTTCCAGCCCTTCTTGAAGAACGAGCCAAAACCGGCGTCGTTGTTCTTCTCGGCCGCGCGGATGTAGCCCTCGTCGAACAGGTGCATGGCCTCTTCGCGAATCACTTCCCAGTTGTCCTTGAGCACGTCCAGCTCCGGGAACTTGCTGCGGTCCAGGTACGGCTTGGACGGCACGGCAGAGAAGAGGTACATCAAGGCGTTGTACGGAGCGAACAGCGCCGAATGGTTGACGAACTGACGCAACATCGGCAAACGGGCCTTGCCACGCAAATGCACATACAGCGTGCTGCCGATAAACAGCAGCAACACCGACAGTTTGGCGGCCAAAGAAAAGGTCATGCAGCAACTCCTGGAAATAGGCGTCTGGCGATTAGCCTCCCGGCTTGGGGAAACCAGACGTAGCAGCCGGCCATGATAAACACTCCGGGCCTCGGGAAAAACCCGCGCACTCCAACAATCAGCATCTAGCGGTGCGCGATAACGGGCCAATTATGCATAAGGGCCACGCCATCGCGCTGATTTGAATCAAGCCTGGTTTTCCTGATCGGTGAACAAATCGGCGAACAACATGCTCGACAGGTAGCGTTCACCGGAGTCCGGCAGCACCACCACGATGGTCTTGCCCTGCATTTCCGGCTTCTCGGCCAGGCGCACCGCCACGGCCATCGCCGCGCCGCAGGAGATACCGCACAGAATCCCCTCCTCCTGCATCAAGCGCAACGCCATGGCCTTGGACTCTTCGTCGCTGACCAGTTCGACCCGGTCGACCATCGACAGGTCGAGGTTTTTCGGCACAAAACCGGCGCCGATGCCCTGGATCTTGTGGGGGCTGGGCTTGATCTCTTCACCGGCCAGCGCCTGGGTAATCACCGGCGAGCTGATGGGCTCCACCGCCACCGACAGGATCGGCTTGCCCTGGATGTTCTTGATGTAGCGCGACACCCCGGTGATGGTGCCGCCGGTGCCTACGCCTGCCACCAGCACGTCCACGGCGCCATCGGTGTCATTCCAGATTTCCGGACCGGTGGTTTTCTCGTGGATCGCCGGGTTGGCCGGGTTTTCGAACTGGGCCGGCATAAAGTACTTGGCCGGGTCGCTGGCGAGGATTTCGCCGGCTTTTTCGATCGCGCCCTTCATGCCCTTGGCCGGCTCGGTCAGCACCAGTTCGGCGCCGAGGGCCTTGAGCACCTTGCGTCGCTCGATGCTCATGGAGGCGGGCATGGTCAGCAACAGCTTGTAACCACGGGCGGCGGCGACAAACGCCAGGCCGATACCGGTGTTGCCGGAAGTCGGTTCGACAATGGTCATGCCGGGCTTGAGTTTGCCGCTGCCTTCGGCGTCCCAGATCATGTTTGCGCCAATCCGGCACTTCACCGAATACCCCGGGTTACGCCCTTCGATCTTGGCCAGGATGGTCACGCCACGCGGGGCGATACGGTTGATCTGAACCAGGGGCGTGTTACCGATGGAGTGCGCGTTGTCTGCAAAAATGCGGCTCATGACGGGTCCTTAAGGCAATTTCAGGAAGGCCCCAAGGGTATGCCTCGTGTTGCGAGGCGTCCAGTCAAGCGAACGTCCGGCGGCGCCAGCAGTCAATCGCCTACACGGATGGAGAAATTTCCTATGAAACGTCGCTACAGTTGGCCGCTCTGGACCCTCGTCGGGATCGTGGTACTGCTGGTCGTCCTGGATATCGCCCTGCCCTATCTGGTGCGCAATTACCTGAATGACAAACTCGCCGACATGGGCGACTACCGCGGCCAGGTCACCGATGTCGACCTCGCGTTGTGGCGCGGCGCCTATCGAATCAATGGTTTGCAGATCGTCAAGGTCGACGGCAAGGTGCCGGTACCGTTCGTCAAGGTGCCGGTGATCGACCTGTCGGTCAGTTGGCACTCGCTGTGGTACGACCATGCAGTCGTGGCCGAGGCACAGTTCATCAAGCCGGAGCTGAACTTTGTCGACGGTGGCACCAACAAACAGGCGTCCCAGACCGGTCAGGGCACCGACTGGCGGGCACAACTGGGCAAACTGTTGCCGATCACCCTCAACGAGGTGCGCATCGACGACGGAAAGATCGCCTTCCACAATTTCAGCTCGAAACCACCGGTCAATCTGTACGCTACCCAGGTCAATGCCAGCTTCTACAACCTGACCAACGTGGTGGACGTCAAAGGCCAGCGCGACGCACGCTTCGACGGCAAGGCGCTGTTCCTGGGCCAGGCACCGCTGGAAGCCACCGCTACGTTCGACCCCTTGAGCAATTTCGAAAACTTCGAATTCCGCTTCCGGGCCCGGGATATCGAGCTCAAGCGCATGAATGACTTCGCCTCGGCCTACGGCAAGTTCGACTTCAATGCGGGCACCGGCGACCTGGTGGTCGAGGCACAGGCCGAAAAGGGCCAACTGACGGGCTACATCAAGCCGCTGTTGCGCAATGTCGAAGTGTTCAACTGGCAACAGGACGTAGAGAACAAGGACAAGGGCATCTTCCGTTCAATCTGGGAGGCGGTGGTTGGCGCCAGCGAGACCGTGCTGAAAAACCAGAACAAAAACCAGTTTGCCACCCGCGTAGAGCTGAGCGGCAACGTTCACCAGCAAGATATCAGCGCGTTCCAGGCGTTTTTGCAGATTTTGCGTAATGGTTTTGTCCAGGCCTTCAACGCTCGCTATGAACAGCCCAAGCCTTCGGCAAATTGATGTCAGACGTGACTGCCCATTCAGAGACTGAATAGCCCGTCTGCGTTCACAGTCGCCGGGGCTGCGCGGTATAGTCGGGCAAAGCTGATTACTCGCCCGCTTCGGTCCCGGACCGTTCGGCGTCACGTTCGAGGATTGATAGATGAAGTTCGAAGGCACCCAGGCCTACGTTGCCACCGATGACCTGAAACTGGCCGTCAACGCCGCCATCACGCTGGAGCGGCCGCTGCTGGTCAAGGGCGAACCGGGCACCGGCAAGACCATGCTCGCCGAACAACTGGCCGAGTCCTTTGGCGCCAAACTGATCACCTGGCACATCAAGTCCACCACCAAGGCCCACCAAGGCCTCTACGAGTACGACGCGGTGAGCCGCCTGCGGGACTCGCAACTGGGCGTGGACAAGGTGCATGACGTTCGCAACTACCTGAAAAAGGGCAAGCTCTGGGAGGCTTTCGAGTCCGAGGAGCGGGTGATTCTGCTGATCGACGAAATCGACAAGGCCGACATCGAATTCCCCAACGACCTGCTGCAAGAACTCGACAAGATGGAGTTCTACGTCTACGAAATCGACGAGACCATCAAGGCCAAGAAGCGCCCGATCATCATCATTACCTCCAACAACGAAAAAGAGCTGCCGGACGCCTTCCTGCGCCGCTGCTTCTTCCACTACATCGCCTTCCCGGACCGCACCACCCTGCAAAAAATCGTCGACGTGCACTACCCGGATATAAAGAAAGACCTGGTCAGCGAAGCGCTGGACGTGTTCTTCGACGTGCGCAAGGTACCGGGCCTGAAGAAAAAACCGTCCACCTCCGAACTGGTGGACTGGCTCAAACTGCTGATGGCCGACAACATCGGCGAAGCGGTGCTGCGCGAGCGCGACCCCACCAAGGCCATCCCGCCCCTGGCCGGTGCCCTGGTGAAAAACGAGCAAGACGTGCAGTTGCTGGAACGCCTGGCGTTCATGAGCCGTCGCGGTAACCGATAAGGGCGATCGCCATGCTGCTCAACCTGTTCAATGAAATGCGTGCAGCCAAGGTGCCCGTCTCGGTGCGCGAGCTGCTGGACCTGATCAACGCGCTGAAACAGCGCGTGACCTTCGCCGACATGGACGAGTTTTACTACTTGGCCCGGGCGATCCTGGTGAAGGACGAACGGCATTTCGACAAATTCGACCGAGCCTTCGGCGCCTACTTCAATGGCCTGGAAAAACTCGACGATCACCTGCAGGCGCTGATCCCCGAAGACTGGCTGCGCAAGGAGTTCGAACGCTCGCTGACCGACGAGGAACGCGCGCAAATCCAGTCCCTTGGCGGGTTGGACAAGCTGATCGAAGAATTCAAGAAGCGCCTGGAAGAACAGAAGGAACGCCACGCCGGCGGCAACAAGTGGATCGGCACCGGCGGCACCAGCCCGTTCGGCTCCGGCGGCTTCAACCCCGAAGGCATTCGCGTGGGTGATGCCGGCAAGCGCCAGGGCAAGGCGGTCAAGGTCTGGGACCAGCGCGAGTACAAGAACCTCGATGACTCGGTGGAACTGGGCACGCGCAACATCAAGATCGCCCTGCGCCGCCTGCGCAAGTTCGCGCGCCAGGGTGCGGCGGAAGAGCTCGACATCGACGGCACCATCGACCATACGGCGCGCGATGCCGGGTTGCTGAATATCCAGATGCGCCCGGAGCGGCGCAACACCATCAAGCTGCTGTTGCTGTTCGACATTGGCGGGTCGATGGATGCCCATGTGAAGACTTGCGAAGAGCTGTTCTCCGCGTGCAAGACCGAGTTCAAGCACCTGGAGTACTTCTACTTCCACAACTTCATTTATGAATCGGTATGGAAGAACAACATGCGCCGGGGTTCGGAACGTACCTCGACCCAGGACTTGCTGCACAAGTACGGCGCCGACTACAAAGTGATCTTTATCGGCGATGCGGCCATGGCGCCGTATGAAATCACCCAGGCCGGCGGCAGCGTCGAGCACTGGAACGAAGAACCCGGGTACGTGTGGATGCAGCGGTTCATGGAGAAGTACAAGAAGCTGATCTGGATTAATCCGTATCCAAAAGATACCTGGGGCTATACCGCGTCCACCGGGATTGTCCGGGACTTGATCGAGGACCAGATGTTTCCGTTGACGTTGCGGGGGCTTGAGGAAGGTATGCGCTTTCTTTCCAAATAGGCGGAGCACTCACTGACGCCATCGCAGGCAAGCCAGCTCCCACAGGGAATGCATTCCAAATTGTGGGACCTGGCTTGCCTGCGATGCTTTTAGCGGTCCATAAAGCGGCGCAAATACTCCACATGCTGCCGATGCGCCGTCTCTTGCACCACCGGCGCCAATCGCACCTTCTCCCCCGGCAAACACTGCGCCAGCCGCGCCAACGCCAATGGCGTCAACGCGCCCAATCGTGGGTAGCCGCCAATGGTCTGCCGATCGTTGAGCAACACGATCGGCTGCCCGTCCGGCGGCACCTGGATCGCGCCCAGCGGTATGCCTTCCGAGATCAGCGACGGCCCCTGGTACTGCAACGGCGTGCCCAGCAAGCGCATGCCCATGCGATCGGCGCGGCTGTCGAGCGTCCACTCGCTGTTGAACACATCAAACAGACTCTGCCCACCAAACTGGCCAATCTGTGCCCCGAGGATCACCTCCAGTGGCGCCTTCGCGTCCAGTTTCGGCAACTGCCCCGCGGACAACTCCCGCATTGCACCGCCCGTGCCTGAATACGTCAGCTGCGCACCTTCAGCCAGCGCCCGGCCAAAACCATCCAGCCCGCCCAGCTCCTCACGCCCCACCGTGGCGCAACTGCCCAGCACCTGCGGCGCATCGAACCCGCCCGGCGCGGCGAGGTAAGCCCGCGCACCACTGAAGGGCTGGGTAAAACGCAAACACTGGCCTTTTTGCAGAATAAAGCTGCGTCCCGGGCTGATGGCGCGCTCATCAACATAAGCGCCCAGGTCCGCCCCGGCCAGCGCCAGCAGGCAATAGCCCTCGGCCTGCACCGTAAAGCCGCCCAGGGTGATTTCCACCACCGGCGCGTCCAGGGCATTGCCCAGCAACCAATTGGCCCACGACATTGATACCCAATCCAGCGCACCGCCCTGGGTCACGCCCAAATGCCTTACGCCAAAGCGTCCGGCGTCCTGCAACAGGCACAGCGGTGTGCTGGCCTCGATCATCAAGCGGCTCATGCCTGCGCCTCCAACGGCGTGTCATCGCCACCCAGGTGGATGAATTCGCTGTGGCTGACGGCTTCGTAACGCACGGTGTCCCCCGGCTGCATCAGGCTGTAGCCGTCGCGCTCGCGGTCAAACAGCTTGGCCGGCGTGCGGCCGATCAGGTTCCAGCCGCCCGGCGATACCACCGGATAGGCCGCCGTCTGCCGCTCGGCGATCCCCACGCTGCCGGCCGCTACTCGCTTGCGCGGCGTACTGAGACGAGGCGTGGCGAGCTGTTCATCCACCAGCCCCATAAAGGCAAACCCCGGGGCGAAGCCCAAGGCGAAGACCTGATACTCGTGCTGGCTGTGGCGACGAATCACCTCCTCCACCGCCAGGCCACTGCGCTGCGCGAGCAATGTCAGCTCGGGGCCAACACTCAGGTCATACCAAACCGGCAACACATGGCATTGCCCGCTGCCCTTGGGCTCTGGCTGCAATTCTTCAAGCGCCTGATCGATCAACACCCTGGCCTGGCCCGGGTCCAGCGCCAACAGGTCGTAGTGCACCATCAGGGTCGTGTAGGACGGCACCAGGTCCACCAGCGCAGGGCCAAACCCTTCCCTCAGCCGCCGTGTGGCGGCGAGCATCCAGGGCATGTTGTCTTCGGCGATCACATCAAACAGGCGCACCATCAGGCAGTCGATGGCCACTACTTCAATCCGTGGCTTCATGCTGGGGTCAACGCCGCGCGGATGCGCTGCACGGCGGCCACCGAGCTGGCGTTATCGCCATGCACACACAAGGTATTGGCCTGCAGATGTAACGGGCTGCCGTCGCTGGCGACCAGGTGCTCACCGCGAGCGATGATCAGGGCCTGCTGGATGATCTTTTCCGGATCGTGGTGCACCGCGCCCGGCAACTGGCGGGAGACCAGATGGCCGGCGCTGTCGTAGGCCCGGTCAGCGAACGCTTCGAACCACAAGGTCACGCCATATTCGTCACCCAGGGCCTGGGCGGCACTGTTGTCGCGGGTGGCCATCAGCATCAGGGGCAGGCTGGCGTCGTAGGCCGCCACGGCCTGGATCACTGCGCGCAATTGGGCCGGCTTGGCCATCATGTCGTTGTACATCGCGCCATGGGGTTTGACGTAGCTGACACGCCCGCCCTGGGCCCGGCAAATGCCGTCGAGGGCGCCGATCTGGTAGTGCAACAGGTCCTGGATTTCCTGCGGGGTGTAGGCCATCGAGCGGCGGCCGAAACCCTGCAAATCCTGGTACGCCGGGTGCGCACCCACCTGCACGCCATGCTGGAAGGCCAGGCTGACGGTCTTGCGCATGATGCTCGGGTCGCCGGCGTGGAAGCCGCAGGCAACGTTGGCGCAATCAATGAACGGCATGACCTCGGCGTCCAGACCCAAGGTCCAGTTGCCAAAGCTTTCGCCGATGTCGCAGTTCAATAGCAGGCGGCTCACGGTGAGGGCTCCTGTAGTCTTTATATTTTTCTAGTGTGGGACCTTTCTTCAAGATCCCGCAACGTTCAGGTTACTGTGCTTCAAGCTGCTTGCCACGGGTTTCCGGCAGGCTCAGCGCCGCCAGGATCACCACGCCGTAGGACACCGCCGCAAACCCGCCAATGCCCATACTCAGGGGCACCTTCTGGCTCAACAGGCCAATCAGCAGCGGGAAGAACGCCGCGAGTGCCCGGCCGATGTTGTAGCAAAAACCCTGGCCAGAACCACGAATCCGGGTGGGAAACAGCTCGGTGAGAAACGCGCCCATGCCGCTGAAAATCCCCGAGGCAAAGAAGCCCAGGGGGAAACCCAGCCACAGCATGACCTGGTTGCTGACCTGCAGTTGGGTGTAGAGCACGACGATGATGAAGGAGCCCACGGCGAACAAAATAAAGTTCTTTTTGCGCCCGAGCAGGTCGGTCATGTAGGCACTGATCACATAGCCCACGTAGGAACCCACGATCACCATGGCCAGATATCCGCCGGTACCGAGGACACTTAAGCCCCGTTCGTTTTTCAGAAAGGTCGGCAGCCACGACGTGATGGCGTAATACCCACCCAGCGCGCCGGTGGTCAGCAGCGAAGCGCGAAGCGTGGTGCTGAGCATGCCGGGGGCGAAAATCTCGTAGAACTTCGCCGGGTTGCTCGGTGCTTCCTTCGCTTTGGCCTGGCGATAAATCTCCGGGTCCTTGACCAGGCGCCGCACAAAAATCACGAAGATCGCCGGCAGCAGGCCCAACATGAACAGCGCGCGCCAGGCGTCTTCCGGGGGCAACCAGGAGTACAACAGTGCATAAAGAATCGCCGTGATGCCCCAGCCCAGTGCCCAGCCGGACTGCACCATGCCCACCGCCTTGCCGCGGTCCTTGGCGCGAATCACCTCGCCCATCAGCACGGCGCCGGCGGTCCATTCGCCGCCAAAACCAAAGCCCATCAAGGTACGCGCCACCAGCAACTGCTCGTAGCTTTGCGCCAGGCCACACAGGAAGGTGAACACCGCAAACCACAGCACCGTCAGCTGCAGGGTGAGCACGCGGCCAATGCGGTCCGACAGGATGCCGGCGATCCAGCCGCCCAGTGCCGAAGCGATCAGAGTGCTGGTGTGGATCAGGCCTGCCTGGCCGGTGGTAATGCTCCACATCGCAATCAGTGTCGGGACCACAAAGCTGAGCATCTGGGTGTCCATGCCGTCCAGGCCGTAGCCGATCTTGCAGCTCCAGAACGTACGGCGCTCCTGCTGGTTGATATTGCGGTACCAGTCAAACGGTCCGGCGCGGCGTTCGGGCTTGGCCACCTCCAGGGTATCGGGCGCACTCATGGCGGATCTCCACGTGAATATTATTGGTATTGTTCTGGGCCCCTACGACGCTTATCGTGAGACGAGCCGATTTTTGGCGTGCGACCCCTGCTGCGTCCAACTAATAAAAACCGCCCCAATGCATAAGAAAAAGTTGATCCCATGAATTTGAAGTTCCTTGAAACCTTCGTCTGGGTGGCCAAGCTCAAGAGCTTTCGCCTCACCGCCGAAAAGCTCTTCACCACCCAGGCGTCGATTTCCAGCCGCATCGCGGTGCTGGAAAGTGAACTGGGGGTGAAGCTGTTCCTGCGCGATTCCCGCGGCGTGAGCCTGACCCCGGAAGGGGTGAAGGTGCTGGATTACGCCGAGCAGATGATGGCCACCATGCAAGGGCTCAAGCAGTCCCTGGAAACCACCAGCAGCCAGGTTGGGCGGATCCGCATCGGGGTGATGGACACGGTGATCCACACCTGGCTCAGCCCGCTGGTGACCGAGTTGATGGAGCGCTTTCCGCGGGTGGAGATCGAACTGGTGGCCGACACCTCGTTCAACCTCATCGATCAATTGCAAAAAGGTTTTCTCGACCTGATCCTGCAAACCGACCTGCTGCGCCAGGAAACCCTGCGCAGCCTGGAACTGGCCAGCCACCCCATGGGCTGGATCGTCGCCAGCGACTCGATCCACAACCGCAACTACGCCTCCCTCGCCGAACTGGCCCAGGAACGCATCATCACCTACTCGAAAAACTCCTGCCCGCACCAGGACGTGCTCAGCCTGATGCAAGCCAACGGCGTGGCTGCGCCCAGGATGAACTGCGTGAATTCGGTGTCGGCGATTACCCGTTTGCTGCGCGACGGGTTCGGGATTGGCGCGTTGCCGCCGGTGCTGGTCAGGGAAGAGTTGGCGCGGGGCGAGATGACCCTGCTGGCCATGGCACAGCGCCCGCCGAACCTGCAGGTGGTGGTGTCGTGGCGGGTCGGGGTGGAGTTGGTGGAGGAAATCGTGGCGCTGTGCCAGATCGTGGTGGGGCGGTATGCGCAGAAGGTCGGCGAGGGTTTGATGGTGCTGAGCAAACCCTCGGCCGGACCGTAACCGGTCCTACAACCCTTTCAGGTCCCGCTCTTCAATCGGCCGGCTCTGGCGCAGGCGCTTGCCGCCCAACACCACCCAGTCGATCAGGCGGAACAGGCATTCGATGCCAAACGACAACAGCATCGCGCCGCCCAGGCCCCAGCCCATGGCTTCCGGGGTCAGCAACAGCATGTAGCTGTAGCCGTTCCAGGTTTCCTGGCGAATCGCCGGGTCGGCGGCCACGGCCACTTGCAGCGCGCGGATGTACCACGGGCCTTGCATCGCCTGGAATTGCTTATCCAGCGCTACCTGACGGTCGAGCAAGGTCCCCAGGCTGTTGGCATCGCTGCGAAACACCGGGTCGTCACTGGCCCGGTAATGAGCCACCAGCGCCTGCAAGTCGCCGTTGAAGAACTGCTGCGCCGTGGCATCGAAGCCGCGCAGGCCGGTCTGGGCCTCGATCAAATGGGCTTCGACGCGCTTGGCGTAGTCGCTGATAAACCCCGGCACCTGCACACCCACCAGCAGGCCCACGGCAAACAGCACCAGTCGCAAATAGCTGAGCAACATATTCGGCGTCCTTACTCGGTTGTACCTTGGGAGACGCATTCACCGCGTCGCCACAGGCTCCACTGGCCCGGTTCGTAGCGGGTCCAAGTCTCGTTTTCGGTCAGGGGCTCGGTTGCGATCACCGTTACCACATCATTTGGCGTGGTTTCGGCCTGAAAATCGACGATCACGTCGACATCTTTCAAGCGCGCAGGGCCAAACGGCGCACGCCGGGTGATCTGCGCCAGTTTGGTCGAGCAATAGCAGAACAGCCAGTCACCGTCGCTCAGCAGGCAGTTGAACACGCCCTTGCTGCGGTATTCGCTGCAGGCGGCAATCAGGTCGGGCAGCACCTGTTCGATGTCCACCGGCTCCGGGAACGCTTCACGGACGCGGTTGAGCAAATCGCAGAACGCCGCTTCGCTGTCGGTATCGCCCACCGGGCGGTAGAACGTGGCGCGAGGATTGAAGTCCGCCAGTTGGCCGTTATGGGCGAAACACCAGTTGCGGCCCCACAGTTCACGCACGAACGGATGGGTATTGGACAGGCACACCTTGCCGACATTGGCCTGGCGGATATGGCCAATCACCACTTCACTCTTGATGGGATAACGCTGCACCAGCAGCGCGACTTCCGATTCGCTGCTGGCCGCCGGGTCCTGGAACAACCGCAGGCCGCGGCCCTCGTAGAAGGCGATGCCCCAACCGTCGCGGTGGGGGCCGGTACGTCCGCCGCGCTGCATCAGCCCGGTAAAGCTGAAGACGATATCGGTCGGTACGTTGGCACTCATGCCCAATAATTCACACATGCCAGGCTTCTCGATACAGGGCGTACAACGTTAAAGACGCGGTTCGACCCGCATACCGCTGACAGGGGCAGGACGACCGTAACGCTCATCGGCGAACGGCTCGTCGTCATCCGGCTCGGCGGCAGCGGCTGCCGCAGCGGCGGCCTTCTGCTCACGACGGGTCCTGGCGGCACGCTCGATGGGCCAGCGAATCAGCACAAAAACCAGGTACACGCCGAACGCGATCATGGAATACATGAACAGATCGGAGATCGCCCGCCAGGCGTTGTTGCCGACCTTCAGCACCAGGTCCAGGGCGGTAATGGCCACGGCCGGGGCGAACTGGGTCTTCACCGGGTCGACAATGGTCGGGCTGAACAGCAGCACCGCCACCAGCAACCGCAGCGGCTCGCGCAGCCAGCGCCACATCCAGCGGGTCATGGCAAACCACACCAACAGGCAACCCAGGGCTGCGAAGGCGTAGAGGCCCCAAGCGATCAGATAGTCGTTCTCGGTCATGGTGTCCATGGCAAGGTAGGCAAACAGGCCGCTATGATAACGGCTTTTCAGTGCCGAGGCTGCAATGCCGTCGGCCAACCGCCAGACAGAGAGTGATCCATGCCCCCAGCGACCCACATCACTGCCGCCCCGATCGCCCGCAAGGCCCCAGGCACCGACCCGTACGCCTGGCTGCAAGAGCGCGACAGCGCCGAGGTGCTCGATTACCTCAAGGCGGAAAATGCCTGGCAAGAAGCAGAATTGTCCGACCAGCAGGCCCTGCGCGAAACCCTGTTCGACGAGATCAAGGGCCGCATCCTCGAAACCGACCTGTCCCTGCCCTCGCCCTGGGGCCCGTACCTGTATTACACCCGCACCACCGCCGGCGACGAATACGCCCGCCACTACCGCTGCCCGCGCCCGGCAGATGACAGCCAACAGGTCGACGAAAGCGCAGAAGAGTTGCTGCTGGACCCGAACGCATTGGCCAACGGCGGCTTTTTCTCCCTCGGCGCGTTCAGCATCAGCCCGGACCACCAGCGCCTGGCCTACAGCCTGGACACCAGCGGCGAAGAGATCTACACCCTCTACGTGAAGGAATTGTCCACCGGCAAGGTCAGCGAACTCGAGTTTGAAGACTGCGACGGCAGCATGACCTGGGCCAACGACAGCCTGACCCTGTTCTTCAGCGAACTGGACGACACCCACCGTCCCCACAAGCTGTACCGCTATCGCCTGGACGGCACTGCCGCCGAGGAAGTGTTCCACGAGCCTGACGGCCGTTTCTTCCTGCACTGCTATCGCTCAAGCTCCGAGCGCCAGTTGCTGCTGGCCCTGGGCAGCAAGACCACCAGCGAAATCTGGGCCCTGGATGCCGATCAGCCGCAGCAGGCGTTTACCTGCATGGCGCCACGGGTCGAAGGCCATGAATACGACGTCGACCACGGCAAGCTGGACGACCAGTGGACCTGGTTTATCCGCAGCAACCGCGACGGCATCAACTTCGCCCTGTTCCAGGCCGCCGATACTGGAAGCGTGCCGACCCAGGACGACTGGCAGAACCTGATCCCCCACGACGACGCGGTGATGCTCGATGGCGTGAGCCTTAATGCCCGGGCGATGACCCTGAGCCTGCGCATCGGCGGCCTGCCGATCATCGAAGTTCACCCCCAAGGCCAAGCCGCCTATCGGGTGGAATTACCGGACGCGGCCTACAGCCTCTACGTGCAAAACAGCCTGGAATTTGTCAGCGACAAGATCCGCCTGCGCTATGAAGCGCTGAACCGCCCGGCGCAGGTCCGTCAGCTGGAACTGGCCAGCGGCGCACAACAGGTGCTCAAGGAAACCCCGGTGCTGGGCGTGTTCAACGCCGACGACTACGTCAGCCAGCGGCTGTGGGCGACCTCGGCCGATGGCACCCAGGTGCCCATCAGCCTTGTAGTGCGCCGCGACCAGTTGGGCAAGCCGACGCCGTTGTACCTGTATGGCTACGGCGCCTACGGCCACAGCCTCGACCCGTGGTTCTCCCACGCGCGTCTGAGCCTGCTGGACCGCGGCGTGGCCTTCGCCATCGCGCATGTACGTGGCGGCGGCGAGCTGGGCGAAGCCTGGTACCGCACCGGCAAGCAGGAGCACAAGCAAAACACCTTCAGCGACTTTATCGCCTGTGCCGAACACCTGATCGCCCAGGGCCTGACCACCTCCAAGCAACTGGCCATCAGCGGCGGCAGCGCCGGCGGCCTGTTGATCGGCGCGGTGCTCAATCAGCGCCCGGAGCTGTTCCAGGCGGCGATTGCCGAAGTGCCGTTCGTCGACGTGCTCAACACCATGCTCGACCCGGAACTGCCGCTGACCATCACCGAGTACGACGAATGGGGCAACCCTGAGGAGCCCGAGGTGTATGCGCGAATCAAGGCCTACGCGCCGTACGAAAACGTCAGCGCCCAGGCCTACCCGGCCACGCTGGTGATCGCCGGCTACAACGACAGCCGCGTGCAATATTGGGAAGCCGCCAAGTGGGTAGCCAGGCTGCGAGACACCAAGACCGACGATAACCTGCTGCTGCTCAAGACCGAGCTGGGCGCTGGCCATGGCGGCATGAGTGGTCGTTACCAGGGATTACGTGACGTAGCACTCGAATATGGATTTGTTTTCAAGGCCCTGGGGCTGATTTAAGGAACTCCGCTCGGCGGGCGGGTCTGAACACCTGACCGCCGGGCGCGCGCCCTGCACGATTTATGGACAAAGACTGTAAGCCTCATGCCAGAACCGACCTTACTCAATAACGAAATCCGCGACATGCTGATGGACTGCGGGCTCTTCGATCCGCTGCTACCGGAAGATTTCCATGTGGCGGCGGGCTATTTCAACATCAGCAGCATCGCCCGTGACGAGGTGATTTTCCTCGAGGGCGACGCCGGCACCTTCATGTGCATCATTCACTCAGGCCAGGTGGCCGTGCAGAAAACCAACCATGAAGGCCAGCGGCTGACCATCGCAACCTTGCGCAGCGGGCGGGCCTTTGGCGAGATGGCGGTGCTGGATGGCGAGCGCCGTTCCGCCAGCTGTGTGGCGGCCAGCGATTGCGTGCTGTTGAACCTGGGCAAGGATTCCCTGGAAAAAATGCTCAACGATGCACCGAAAATCGCGGCAAAGATCATTCGTGCGATTGCGATCGCCCTGTCCAAACGCCTGCGCATGGCGGATGGGCAATTGCTGTCCCAGCAGTTTTAACCGCCCGGGGTCTTGGGCTTGATGTCGTTTTGCTGCAAGCCGGGGATCGTCTGGTCCTTCGGCGGCGTCGGCAACACGATCGGCGCCAGCATCGGTTCTCCACCGCCGGAAGCCTTTGGCGTCGCCGGCGGCGTGACTTGCGGATAAGGTGTGGGCGTTGCAGTACCCGGCGAACCCGCAGTGGGCGCGGGGGTGATCGGCACGGTTTGCGACTCCTGGGCCCCGGCCGCACCGCTAAGGGTGAGCGCGCCCCATACAATGACCGTTAGAATGCTGCACTTCATCGATGGCTCCATGGCCTGACCGTAAAGTCGTAAGGCTACTCCCAACCGCGCAAGAATGCCCTTCCCAATGAGATTTCCATGAAACGTTTCGTTCTGCTGGACACCACTCCGATCCCCGACAACGGCGGTGCCTTGTGCCTGTTCGAATACGGTGAGGATTTTGTCATCAAGATTCAGGGCGGTGACGGTGGCCAGTTGATGAACACGCGCATGCACGGCTCCGAGGATGCACTGGCGGAAATCCCCTGCCGCAAGGTCGCCGGCCGGCCCGGTTCCCGGGTGTTGATTGGCGGCCTGGGCATGGGCTTTACCCTGGCGGCGGCGCTCAAGCACTTGGGCAAGACCGCCGAAGTGGTGGTCGCCGAGCTGGTGCCCGGCGTGGTGGAGTGGAATCGCGGCCCGCTGGGTGAAAAGTCCGGCCGCCCGCTGCTGGACCCGCGCACCGTGATCCGCCTGGAAGACGTGGCCAAGGTGCTGCAGGCCGAGCCCCAGGGCTTTGACGCGATCATGCTGGACGTCGACAACGGCCCCGAAGGCCTGACGCAAAAAGCCAACAGTTGGCTGTATTCCGCCGGTGGCCTCAGCGCCTGCGCCAAGGCCCTGCGGCCCAAGGGCGTGCTGGCGGTGTGGTCGGCCAGCGCCGACAAGCAGTTCAGCGACAAACTGCGCAAGGCCGGCTTCAAGGCCGAAGAAGTGCAAGTGTTTGCCCATGGCAACAAAGGCACCCGGCATACCATCTGGATCGCCGAGAAGCTCAAGGGCTGAAGCAGCCGACTGAACAGAGGCGGCACAATGCCGCCCTTAACGGTTCGTCACTTACTTCTGCTGTCGATAACGTAGGGCACTTTCTTCTTGAACGTATCGTTCAGTTCCTTGCGGTTAAGTGAGGTGAAGCCACCCAACTGCTGAGCGCTGAAGCCGCTGTCCCCCACCGGCGCATCGGGCGCCAGGCTGACCATGCGCTTGGCCAGCGCCTCGATAGCGTCCTCATACCCGCCTTGCTTGTTCAGGTTGAACGCGCCGAGGTCAATCTGCGTGCGCAGCCAGCCGCCCCAATAGAATTCCAGGAACTCCGGCACCACCGCGCCGGAGTTTGGCTTGCCGTAGGAAGCCTTGCGGGAGAAGTACACCAGGCTGCGGAACCTATCGTCGCCGAGGTCCTTGAAACCCAAGTGTGCCGGTATCTGCTCAGGGCTGATGGTCTTGCCCTGGCCGTCCTTGAGCCAGACCTTGCGCCCCTGCTCCATCCGTTTCCAGAACGTCGCCAGGTCCGGGCTGTCGCTGAAGTTATCGGTGACCCGCACCCACATTTTCAGCGTGGCCCCCGCACCGGGCTGTTCCCATAAGGTACTGAAGCTGTGATGGCCATCAGTGAGGTACAGCTGGCCTGCGGGGCCGACCACCACGGTTTTCATGTCTGCCGGGTGAGTGCCCACCGGGTCCTTGCAGGTGAAACTGTCGGGCTTATGCAAATCGGCGCCTTTGGGCACTGTGTCTGCTCCGCCCCGGCCGTTGGTCTCACAGTATTCGTCGAACACCTTCTTGGGGGACTCGGCAAACACCCCAAGCTTGTAGTGGATCTGGTCAAAGCCGATGACCGCCTGGGTCGGGTGGAGTTGCTCCAGCGCCACCTCGATCACCTGGCCGGGCTGGGGCGTGGAAAGCGCCTGGACGTGAACGCTGACGGCGCATAACAGCAACGCCCACCACCATGAATGCATCCGCATGAGTACCGCTCCTTTGAATTCAGTTCGCCGATACTACAAACATTCCCTGGCACCTGCGTGTACTGCGACGGAAAAAGCCGGAGGTTTATTACCCCGCAAGCAGCTAGAATCAACGCTATCCGTGATCCACTAAAAGACAGGAGCCATGATGAGCTCGACCAACCCGCCCTCCCACACCGCCAAGCTGGACCGTATCCTCGCCGATGCCCAGCGCGACCGGGAAATGGGCTATCGCGACAAAGCCCTGAAGATGTACCCCCATGTTTGCGGCCGCTGCGCCCGTGAATTCGCCGGCAAGCGCCTGAGCGAACTGACCGTGCACCACCGCAACCATAATCATGACGACAACCCCCAGGACGGCTCCAACTGGGAGTTGCTGTGCCTGTATTGCCACGACAACGAACACTCGCGGTATACCGACCAGCAGTATTTCGGCGAAGGCTCCACCAGCAGCCCGACGATTGCCAAGGCGACGCACAACCCGTTTGCGGCACTGGCCGGGTTGATGAAGAAAGACGACTGAAGCAATGTGATGAACGACTTGCTGTGGGAGGAGGCTTGTTGTGGCAAGCTCCCTCGCCACAGTGTTGCACCCCATGCCGTTCAAACCGACCGCCTTTCGAGCAATCCCCGTATAATCGCCGTTTTTCTCGAAGGCACCCTCTCCCGTGGGCAATAAACGCTACAGCTGCATCGGTCTGTATAACCCCAAATCCCCCGAAAACGTCGGTTCGGTGATGCGCGCCGCCGGCTGCTACGGCGTGGCCTCGGTGTTCTACACCGGCAAGCGTTACGAACGGGCCCGGGACTTTATTACCGACACCAAGAAGGTCCACCACGACATTCCACTGATCGGCATCGACGACCTGAAAAAGATCCTGCCCCTGGGCTGCATCCCGGTCGCCGTCGAGCTGGTGGAGGGCGCCCGCCCTCTCCCCGAGTACACCCACCCGGACCGCGCGCTGTATATCTTCGGGCCGGAAGACGGCTCCCTGGACAAAGAGATTCGCGACTGGTGTGAAGACGTGATCTACATCCCGACCACCGGCTGCATGAACCTCGCCGCCACCGTCAACGTGGTGCTTTACGACCGCCTGGCCAAGGGCAACAACACCCGTTCGGGTCCCAAGTACTGATTTTTTGGGAACGTCCGCGGCCTGTGTGCAGTCAGTTGCATATCAATAAGCCCTTGTTGGAGACAGATCATGAGCGACAGCAAAACCCTGCGACCCGTTATCCGGTCTACACCGTTGGAGCGCCAACCCACACAAAACGTCCAGGGCTGGGAACGCATCGGTTCCCTGGCGGGTGGTGTGGTGATGATGGGCAAAGGCCTGCGCCGTGGCGGCTTTTTCGGCTTGATTCAGGTGGCGATTGGTGGCGTTGCATTGGCGCGCGGCATCAGCGGGCACAGCTCGGCGAAAGAGTTGCTGGAGCGCAGTCGCCAGGAAATGAACACCGTGCGCACCAAGATTGAACGCGCCGGTGAGGAATTGAAAAACCTCAAGACCAAGGCTGAAGTGGCGGCTGAGAAAGCCAGTAAAACCACTGGCTGAAGCCGATCCCGATCCTGCAGGAGCCCGGCTTGCCGGCGATGGCGTCCTCAAGGGCCTAATCGCCGGCAAGCCGGGTTCCTACAGGCATCAGTGCAGCAGCTTGCTGTCGAGCACCACCGACGACTCGCCGAGAATGCTTTCCCCCAACTGCACGAATTCCTTTGTGCTGATGCTGTTCAGGCGCATCAACGCCTGAGTCAGATCGTCCAGCGAACGCTTGTTGTGGGTTTTCACACGAATCTCGCGGTCCAGCTCCTGCAATAACACCACCGCCCGCGCCACCGTCGCGCTGTTGGCGTGCTCGACCCGCAGGCTCGTCACGTCCTTGCCGTCCTTGGTCAGCCGGGCCTGTATCGCGGCGTAACGGTCGTCACTGATACCGCCAGCGCGGCGCATCAGTTCAATGGCGTAATACTGCGCCAAGCCTTCGCTGATCCAGTCGCTGCCCTCATGGTCATTGAACCGGCCGATGGCCTGCACCACTTCACGGATCAACGGGCTGCTGCCATTTTCGCTGACCAGCGGTGTGCGGCTGTTGAGGTAGATGGAATCCCGCGCCGCGAATGCACCGCGCCGCATGGGATCGCTGGCGCCCACCACCAGCAGTTTTGCCGGATGCCTCGGGAACGCTGCTTGCACCTGAGGCCAGACAAACGTCAGCAAGGTCAGCACATCCATGCGGTGCATGCCCTGCCCTTTGGGCGAAGCCACCGTGATTTCGGTTTCGCCCAAGCGCATCCTGCGGCTGCCCAGGTTGCCGGCGAGCATCCAGCCGGTGGGCCGGTCAAACAGGCGGGAAACGTTGTCGATACGAAATTTGTTCTTGCCGATGCGCGGCCATGACGTCTCGACGCTTTTCCAGCCGGCGGGCAGTTCAAACACCAGGCGCGACACCAGTTCAATGCCGTCCTGTTGATCCAGGCGTGCAGTGGGCACCAGGTCTTCACCCCGAAACAGCGCCCAGCTCGGCGTCATGCGTGCTTCGTAAATCCCCTTCTTGCGCGCGTGGGTCAGGCGGACACGGTAGGTCAGGCTGGCCTTGTCGGCGCTGGGCTGCCACAGGCCTCGGCTGTCACCCGGCGTATTGCCCGGCAGCACTTGCCATTGGCCATCGGCCTTGAAGTCGCTGTAGTCGCCGTCGCGGCCCAGGTCGAAGTTGAGGCTGCGCACCGCCGAGCCCTGGGACAGGCTCAGGCGTACTTCAGCCTGATCACTTTGGGGCAGCAGCTTGACGTGATAGTCCAGGTCAACTTTCTTCGCCGCCCACGCCGACGCGCTCAATGCCAACAACAGCAGGCTTGCTGCCAGCCTGGCTCCAACCGTCATACACACTCCTTTTCAACCGGCGCGAAAAATCAGGTAATCCTCCCAGTCATCCTCGGGCACGCTGCATTCGCTGAGCATGCGCCCGGACTGGGAAATGCGTTCCTGGTGCACGGCGTCGCGGTCACCGCAGACCAGATGGTGCCAGAGCGGCAAGTCCTTGCGCTCGCTGACCAGCCGGTAACCGCAGGTGGGCGGCAGCCATTTGAACTGGTCGGCCTGGCCCGGGGTGAGCTGGATGCAATCGGGCACCGAGTCGCGACGGTTGGGGTAATCGGTGCACTGGCAGGTTTTCAGGTCCAGCAGTTTGCAGGCAATGCGCGTGTAATAGACGCTGTTGTCGTCTTCATCCTCGAGCTTTTGCAGGCAGCACAGGCCGCAGCCGTCGCACAACGACTCCCACTCATCCTGGTCGAGTTGTTCGAGGGTTTTGCGGATCCAGAAAGGTTCGACTTTGGCGGCCATGGCTCTACATCGGTATCGGTATGTTAAAAGGCCGCCAGTCTAGTGCCCATGGCCCCCGGGGCCAAGCGCTTACGACTGTCGGTAGAACAAGACTTGTCAGCCCGTCGGCGGCGAAGTAGTTTTGAACCCCGGTTTTTCATCAGGATCAGCCCAATGAGCAGCAACCCACGCGTCGCCGACTACCCGATCCACCCGCAATTCACCGACCGCTGGTCGCCGCGCGCCTTTACCGGCGAAAGCATCCCGGTAGACACCCTGCTGAGCTTCTTCGAAGCCGCCCGCTGGTCACCCTCGGCCTACAACTCGCAGCCGTGGCGTTTTCTCTATGCGCGCCGCGACACGCCGAACTGGGAGCGTTTCCTCGGCCTGCTGAACGAATTCAACCGCGGCTGGGCGCAACATGCGTCGGCCCTGGTGATCGTGGCATCGAAGACCGACTTCCAGGTACCCGGCGCCACCGAGGAAACCCCGGCCCTGTGGCACACCTTTGACACCGGCTCCGCCTGGGGCCACCTGGCGCTGCAAGCCAGCCTCAGCGGCTGGCACACCCACGGCATGGCCGGTTTCGACCAGGAGCTGACCCGCAAGGAACTCAAGGTGCCAGAGGGCTATGCGCTGCACGCGGCCGTGGCGATTGGCAAACTGGGCGACAAATCGACCCTGGCCGATTACCTGCAAGCCCGGGAAACCCCGAGCCCGCGCAAGCCGTTGAGCGAGCTGGTAGCTGAAGGCGACTTCAGCCTGTAAGGCGAGCCCGGGAGTTACCGCGTTTTGGATAGAGGCGCGCTGCCTTTACCACTGCCGGTCACTCCCAAACGGCCCACTACCTGACAAGCGCATTAAAGTCCCTGAGCAATTCTTTCTTTCGACTGTTGTACACGTTCATCTCCCACTCATAGAGACCATCCCCGGGCACCATGTCTTCAAGGGACAACGACTGGATATCCACCGGGTACACTTTTTTATCCCTTGTGGAATATAGAAAGTTCTTAAGCTGCAAGTCCTGGTGATGTATTCCTTTTTCCTCCATTCCCTTCAAGGCATCCTCCAGCCACGTCCTGGCTTCCGGAGGCAGGCTACGCCGCTCGACTGCAGCAAGGTTGACCCCATCCAGCTTACCCATCTTGATGTAAGCCCGACCGTTCTCAACGACCGCCTTGGCAAAACCAGCTCCGTAATAGGTATTCAGGCAGTCTGTTTCCTGGGTTACATAATCCGGAATACGCGTAGCATTTTTAGTGTTGAAGTCTTTATAAACGCTTTTGCCATCCAGGCTTTCGTAGACCACCCCTTCACCGCCCCGGCCAATTTCAGGCCCCAGGTCCGACGCAACCGACAGCGGGCTACCGCCCCTGGCGCCCAATCGCTGCCATTGATCACCCTGGATATGCTGGACCAGGAGTGGCGTTTGCCGATTGTTGTGATAAATCCGTGCCTGGACGACACCCTCGGCGGTTCGGGTCGCTTCCCGCACCTCATAGACGGCAGTTTGGCCGGTACTGTCGGTGTGGCGTATGTGCGACAAGTGACCATCGGCTGCGACGTAGAGCCCCTGACTGTTGCGTGAGAGACCGGCAATGGTTGATTCCGGGACTTTGAACTCACTCAGTAAGCGGTTGCTCAGCACTTCACTCGCTACCGCGTCTGCACCGCCCCGGCGTATCAGCCGGGTGCCTCCCAGTACCAGGTCGTCCAGGCCATTGAGCGGATTGAATTCACGGATAAGGGTAGTACCGATGATTTTTGTCACCTTCATCGCCTTGACACCCGTGCTGGCAACCCGAGTTCCGGCCTTCGCCACCTTCCCGGCAACCCCGATCCCGGCAGTGAGGAAACCGAAGGCGTCCATGGCCAGATCCATCGCACCATCAACGTAGTTACCGTTCTGAAAGTTGACAACGGCTGAGCGTAGCGGAATCAGGTCCAGGAAGAAGTTCGTGACCGTCCACTCCTGCTCCATTTGCCGGTCCAGGGGCGTAGCTCCCTTGGCCTGCTTCACCACGTTCTGATTATCGATATCAAGGTGTTCGACGAATACATCGGCGATGGACTGGGTGCGAGCGGTAGTGAAACTCGAGGGTGGCAGTAAACCCTGAGGCTGTTTTTGGCCCAGGTCAGAAGTACCGGTTCCCGTCGGGGCAAACTTTTCAACCGTGTAGATTTTATTGGCGTCGCGCGGTAGCTGCTCAGTTAACACAGAGGCAGGCACAATAGTCACTTCAGCATTTTTCAGGTCGATCTTATAAACAACCCCTGTGGCCTTCACCAAAAGACTTTCATCGGTGTGATGGAGTGTCCTGGATGTAAAGTCGGTCCCCAGGGCGTAGGTCTTGGTTTGAAAGAACTCAAGCGAGGCCTGTTCAAGGTTTTGCCTGTCGGCCAATGGAAGTCTGGCGACCATGTGCTTGATGACGGTGCCAATCCCCTGCTTGCGCGACTCGATTGCCTGGCTGAACTGCTGATCAAAGGCCTTGTTGACCTCCAGTTTGAGCGGGGCGTTTATCGCGCTGATGGGGATGCGCCGGTCGGTGGTTTTCCACCGGTAGCCATTCAACTCCATCATGGCGATATCCAACATCGAGTACAGGCCGACGGGCGCCCGATTGGGATTGTAAAGCGGCTCGATGCCCGGCTGGCGCGAGTCGTCGACCCTCAGCAGCTTCTCCTCAAAAAACACCTGCTCGCCAAACCGCTGCTTGAGCTTGGCCAGCGCTATTTCCTTGCGGCTCGGGATTTCGGCTTCCAATAACCCCGAGGCGACGATCCTCTCCTGCTGTTGCTGATTGAACGCAGTCCTGACCCGCTCCATTTCGCCAGGGCTGTAACCGTCATCGACGTTTACCGGGACAATCCCGTTGACCACACCCCAGTCAATCAGCGCCGTCCTCTGCGCCTGTTCGGTCACGGCCCGATCAACCAGGCCGGCACTTTCAGCCGCCGACATGACCTGGGTAAACGTCATGTTCGCCACCTTCCCCGGCGCCTGGGCTTCGATGGTCGCCGCTGCAATGGCCAGGCTGACCCAGGCGGCGCTGCCATAAGTCACGTTGTCGGGAATGCCCTTGATCAGAAACTCCGGGGCCTTCCTGGCCAGCAACAGGTGAGCGCCGGCCCGGGCCATGTCCGGGCTGGTCTTGCCGTTGACGCTCAGGTGCTCCCTCAACCCCTCAAGCACCGCTGCCGCCGGCTTTCCCCAGTGGTCCGGGTGGGCCAGGTTAAAGCCCGCAACCCGGTTGCGCAGGGGCCGGGCAATAGACTCAGGATCCAGCATGAGGTTGATGGCGGCCAGGGTGTATTCGTTCACGCTGGTACCGGTGGCAATGCCATTCAGTTGAGTCTGAATCACTTGCCCCAACGCCTGCCCACGCTCGGAATTGACGATGGCTTCCAGCGTCCTGGCCGCGTCATCGAGTGCCGGTTGATGGGTGTTCAAATACTCCAGTATCCCAAGGCTCACGCCGACGTGTGGCGGGTTCGGGTGCTCGCTGCCGTGGCGGATGGCTGCAGCACGCGCGAGACGCTGATCACTGACCGTCATGGGCACGGGCCAGGATAAACCACCGCCAAAATTCCCGAGAGGATGTTCCAGGGCCTTGTCACTCAGTGCACGGGCATGGCCGGTGAGTTGAAAGTGGTTGGTGGGCAAACCCAGGCCAATACGCTTGAGGACAGTCGCCAGGGTCGCCGTATCACCCGCCTCCAGCGGGTGGGATGAGTCAGGATGCACCTCCATCGGCGTCGCTTCCAGCGCGGCCAGCACCGCGTGAGGCGTGGCGTTTATGCCCAGGTGCGTCGCTATTTCGTTGAGCTTTTGCGCCAGTACCTGCAAGTTCCGTCTGTCGCCCAATGCCGCCTTGAGTCCGTCTTTTCGGGGGACCGCAGGATGGGTGTCGCCAACTGTCGGGCTCGACGCGATGGCCTGATCGGCCAAGGCCGTGGGCTGTAACGGGATAACACGGGCAGGTGCAGGGGAAGTCTGAAGATTCAACATCGGGCAAGTTCCACTTGAAGAATGGCCCGAGCGTCACATAGGGATTGCGAAGGTAAAACTGAAGGAGTGTTTACAGAGATTTGTCAGGACGTGCCATCACGCCTTGCCGAGCGGCTACGGAGAATCCGGAGCCGCTCGGCAAGGCCAGTGTTTTCAGTATCCGCGCTCGAAACTCACTTCCCCGCGCAGTGCTTCCTGCGCCTGATACGCCCGCAAATTCTCGACAAACAACTGCACCATCATCCCCGGTGAGGTCGGCGCAGAACTGTGCCCGGTCAGCAGCAAGCCCCAGGCGGTCCAGAACGGATGACGCTGTGGCAATGGCTCCTGACGGCACACGTCGATCACCGCGCCCGCCAGATGCCCTTCCTTCAAGGCCTCCACCAGGTCCGCATCGACGACCGCCACACCGCGCCCGACGTTGATAAACAACCCGGTCGGCTTGAACTGCTTGAACAGCGCGGCATCGTACAAATCATGGGTGTTCGGGGTGTTGGGCAGCAGGTTGACCACGTAGTCCACCTCGCCCACCAGCCGTGGCAGCTCTTCAAGCGCGGCGACTTCGATAAACGGCGCCTGCTCACGGGCTTCGCTGGCGATGCCGTACAACTCCACGCCAAACGGCAACAGGAACTGCGCAACGCTGCGGCCGATATCGCCGGTGCCGACGATCAGCACCTTGCGCCCCGCCAGGCTCTGGCCCATGCGGTTGTCCCATTTGCGCTCGACCTGGCTGACCAGCCGCGCCAGCACTTCACGCTCGTGGCCGAGCATGTAGGTGAGCACGTATTCGGCCATCACCTGGCCAAAAATGCCCACGGCGCGGGTCAGGCGGTAATCCCGCGGCAGGCCTTCAGCCAACAGTGGGGTGATGCCCGCCCAGGTCGATTGCAACCATTGAGGCTGATGGCCCTGGCGCAGCAAGGTCGCCAAAAGGTCCGGCTGGCCCAGCCACACCGGGCAATCCGCCGCCAGGCGCGACAGTTCAGCGGAATCGCCGCTGGTCATGACCTCAAGGTCCGGCGCCGCTTCGCGCAGCAGCCGGGCGTACAGCGGGTGATCGTGTTCAGCAATCAGAACGCGCATGGTTCAAACCTTTCAAAAACACTGCAGGCGGCCGCCGGTCCAGTTCACTGTCCGTTGCTGCCACCGCCAAAAATTGAATTCCATTGATGAATGTGCCCCGGACGGGGCACTGACCGATCACATCGGGTCATTACGTCGCAGCAGCTCTTCGGGCAAGTGTTCGATGTACTCGTCCTCGGCCGGCGGCATTTGCAGGTGGTAGCCCTGCTTTTCGAGGTTTTCCAGGACCACGGCGATGTCCTCGCGGGACAGCTTGCGCTCCGGGCTCAGCACCAGGTCAAAGGCGTGGTGCGGCTTGCCGAAGGCGGCCAGCAGACTTTCCGGCACGCGCTCCAGTGCATCGCTTTTCAGCACGTAGAGGTACATCTCGTTTCGTTTGAGGCTGCGGTAGATGGAGCAAATACGTTTCAAGGCTGTTCTCCGGCAGTGGCCAGGCTGTCCAGCAGCGCCTGGCCCATCAATTCGCGGCGCCAGCCACGCAGCGAATCTGGCAATTGGTAAGGCCCCTCGGGGTAGCCGCTCTTGACCAGGGCTTCGAGGGTTTTCTTGCGCAGCATCAGTTCCGGCGCCATGTCCAGGCGTTCAGCCTCGGCCTGGCCCAGGGCGCGCAGTTGCTTGATCAGCGTGGCGGCGTCCACCGGCAACGGCTCGGCAACCGCCGGCGGCCATTGGTCCATCGGGACGCTGCCGGCACGCTTGATCAGGCCCAGCAGGAACTCGCCGTCCTGGCGCACGGTGCGCGGGTGCATGTCTTCGATCTTGCCCAGCGCGGCGAGGTTATCCGGCTGGGATTTGGCCAGGGGCCATAACGAGTGTTCACGAATGATCCGGTTGCGCGGCAGGTCACGGGCACGGGCTTGCTGCTCGCGCCAGGCGCACAGTTCGCGCAATACGGCGAGCTGGGCTCGGGACAGTTTCCAGGCCAGCTTGGCGTCGCGGTAGACCTCGTACGGGTCGACTTCGCGGCGCAGGTTGGCCACCAGCTCGGCGCCGTCTTCCAGGACCCAGGCGTACTTGTCGTCGGAAAGTTTCGGGCGCAGGCGTGTGTAGACTTCCGCCAAATGCACCGCGTCTTCGGCCGCGTAGCTGATTTGCGTCTCGGACAATGGCCGCTGCAGCCAGTCCGAGCGGGTCTCGCCCTTGGGCAACTCGATATCGAGGACGGCTTGCACCAACCGCGAATAGCCCATGGAGAAACCGAGGTTCAGGTACGCAGCCGCCAGTTGGGTGTCGAACAGTGGCACCGGCAGGCTGCCGGTCAGGCGCAGCAACACTTCCAGGTCTTCGCTGCAGGCGTGCACCACCTTGATCACCGCCGGGTTTTCCAGCAAGGCGGCCAAGGGTTGCCAGTTGTCGATGGTCAGGGGATCGATCAGGTAAGCGCGAACGCCATCACCAATCTGGATCAGCCCGGCAATGGGATAAAAGGTGTCGACCCGCATGAATTCGGTGTCGAGGGCGACGAATGGCAACTGCTGCCATTCGGCGCAGTGCTGGCCGAGGCTATCGTTGTCGCAGATCCAGTGAATATCGATGGCCACACGGCTCTCCCTTGAAGAATGGCGCGCAGTATATATCGCGAAAGGGAGTTGCGAGCATTCGCAGCACAGCATCCGCCATGAAAACTCCTATAGGATCTGAAGAATAGTCCGACAGGCGGGACTTATCCTCTCTTACGCAGGACGTAAACCCGCCACATGGCCGAGCCGGGCATGAATTCCTGTTGGTTGAGGACCTTGAAACCGTCCTGGCGAAACTCCGCTTCCACCTGCGTCCGGTGGCTGGCAACCGCCGACAGGGCGGGCTGCATCGCCCGGTAACCGCTGTCGCTGTTGACCGAGACAATCACCGTGTCGCGGCTCACCCGGTGAAATTCACCGAGCAGGGCCAGGCGCCCTTCTGCCGTCGGCACATGGCGAAACAACTCCAGGCAGAAAATGCAGTCCACCGCGTTGGCCGACAGGCCGATGGAAAAGGCCGAGCCCTGGAAGGTCTTGATCCGCTTGAGCAAGTTCGGCGCATGGTGGGTACGGGCGTGGTCGAGCATGTCCTGGGAGTTGTCCGACGCGAGGATCACCCGGTTGCTGTGCTCGGCCAGCACCGGCCAGAAGCGCCCCGAGCCGCAGGCCAGGTCGAGGATCAGCCCCGGTTCGCCGGCGATTTTCAGCGCCCGGCGTACCAGTCGTTCATCGCGCCACAGCGCCAGGCGCCGCAGCAACTTGGGCGGGCGCGTGTCAGCGCAGACCCGGGCATGCTCCTGGCCTGCACGTTCGGCAAATTCAATCTCGATGGAAGACGGCAGTTGCGACGGCATCACACGACTCAGTTAATGGATCAGACATTCGCAGCTTAACCACCGTCTCGTGAAAAAAAGGTCGAAGGATTGTTTACCGCGCATGCAGGGCCAGTATCCGGCGCCCAGCCTGTCTGTTAACTGTCTGTGATCAAGGCTTCATCTTCAGGCCGGGTGCAAATACCAGCGCCAGTCCTGCTCCCCCACTTCGCCCATGAACTGGCGATACTCGGCCCGTTTGACCGCCAGGTACACACCGAGGAATTCACCACCAAAGGCTTCCCGGGCCCAGGACGAGCCTTCGAGGGCGCGCAAGGTGGTCAGCCAATCGGTGGGCAGTAATTCCTTGGCCTGAGCGTAACCGTTGCCCTCCACCGGCGCGCCGGGATCGCGCTGTTCGCGGATGCCTCGGTGAATACCCGCCAGGATCGCCGCCGCCGCAAGGTAAGGGTTGGCGTCGGCGCCGCAGATTCGGTGTTCGATATGCCGGGAAAACGCCGGCCCGCCGGGTACGCGCAGGGTCACCGTGCGGTTGTCCACGCCCCAGGTAGCGGCCAGCGGCGCGTAGCTGTTGGTCTGGAAGCGGCGGTAAGAGTTGGCATTCGGGCAGAACATCAGCAACGAGTCGAGCAAGGTGCTGAGCATGCCGCCCACCGCCTGGCGCAACAGCGGCGTGCCGTCGGGTGCTTCGCTGGCAAACAGGTTATTGCCGTCGCGGTCTGCGAGGCTGACGTGCATGTGCATGCCGGTGCCGGCCAGGTCGTCGAAAGGCTTGGCCATGAAACACGCGGTCATCCCGTGCTTGTGGGCCACGCCCTTGACCAGGCGCTTGTAACGTACCGCTTCGTCCATGGCTTGCAGGGCGTCGCTGCGGTGCTCCAGGGTGATTTCCACCTGGCCCGGGGCGTATTCGGAAATCGCCGTGCGCGCCGGAATGCCCTGGAGTTTGCAGGCGCTGTAGAGGTCGGCAAGGAACGGTTCGATCTGCTCCAGTTCCCGCAGGCCGTAGACCTGGGTCGAGCGTGGGCGCCCCCCATCGACATCCCGTGCCGGTTGCGGGCGGCCGTTGCTGTCGGGCTTCTGGTCGAGCAAATAAAACTCCAGCTCCGCCGCCATCACCGGGTAATAGCCGTCGGCCTTGAGGTCGTCGATCACCTTGGCCAGCAAGTGCCGCGGGTCGGCCACGGTGGCGGGCATGCCTTCGGTGGGGTGCATGCTGACTTGCACCGCCGCCGTCGGGATCAGGCGCCACGGCATGCGCTGCAAACTGCCGCTGACCGGGTAGGCGCGGCAGTCGATATCGCCCACTTCCCAGACCAGCCCGGAGTTATCCACATCGTCGCCATTGATGGTCAGGCCCAGGATCGTACTCGGCAGCGGCCGGCCACTTTCATAGACCGCCAGCAACTCATCGCGGTGCAGCAGCTTGCCCCGGGGCACTCCGTTGTTGTCGAGGATGAACAGCTCGAACATCTCGATATCCGGGTTCTGGTCCAGAAAGGATTGGGCTTCGTGCAGGGTGGCAAAGGGCGTGCTCATGGGCATTCTCATACGTTCGCGTCAGGCAGGCGCGCAGGCGCTGCCGGGCAGATGCGCGGGGCATCCGGTTGGGCAAATCAACGGGTGAGAAAGGTGTCCGGTGGGCGCGCGTGGCGGCAGTGCCAGAGTGCCCAGAAGGCGAGTTCGGAAGGGAGTGCATCAGCGGTGATTCGACGACGGTCCGGACGACTGGACGCGGTGGCGCCTGGCGATGTCTCAGGGTGTGTGTCGGGGGAACCGTCCATGCGGGAGTCACAGTAAAGAGATGCCGAACAGCCTCACACGCGAGGTTAAGCCGTTAAATCCAGTCTTGACGGAGTTTGGTTGTGCCGTGGCTAAACATTTGCAAATAATGGCGGCCCTGCTCATGCCCAAGGACCCGACCGCATGAAAGCTTTGCTGACCCTTTCCCTGCTGGCCGGCCTGTCCGCCCAGGCCTTGGCCGACAGCCCCGCATCGCGCCTGGATGAAGTGCTCCAGCGCGGTGAAATGACCGTCTGCACCACCGGTGACTACAAGCCCTACAGCTATTTGCGCCCGGACGGCAGCTACGAAGGCATCGACATCGCCATGGCCCAGTCGCTGGCCAAAAGCCTTGGCGTGCAGGTGAAATGGGTGCCCACCACCTGGAAAACCCTGATGCCGGACTTCCTGGCCCAGCGCTGTGATATTGCCCTCGGCGGTATTTCGGTGTCGCTGGAGCGGCAGAAGAAGGCATTTTTCAGCCAGCCCCTGGGCGTCGACGGCAAGATCCCGCTGGTGCGTTGTGCCGATGTGCAGCGCTATCAGACCGTGGAGCAAATCAACCAGCCGCAGGTGCGGGTGATCGAGCCTTCAGGCGGTACCAATGAAGTGTTTGCGCGGGCACATCTGGGCAAGGCGCAACTGACACTGTTCCCGGACAACGTGACGATTTTTGAAGAGCTGTTGGCCAACAAGGCCGACGTGATGATCACCGACGCCAGCGAGGCCCGGTATCAGCAAAAGCTCAAGCCGGGGCTGTGTGCGGTAAACCCCGAGCGCTACATGCAGTACAGCGAGAAGGCGTTCCTGCTGCCTCGGGATGATGTGGCGTGGAAGAGCTACGTGGACCAGTGGCTGCACCTGAGTACGGTGACCGGCGTGTATGACGGCATCATCAACCAGTGGCTGGCTGCGCCCTGACCAGTTCGACAAACGCCCGGCACGCCGCGCTGCGATAGCCTCCCTTGCGACTGAGCAGCGCCGCCGTGCGTTGCGGCAACGCCGGGCTTAACGGCACCGCCTGCAAGCCCGCCTGCACCTGGGCAATCGCGCTGGGCAGGATGGTCGCCAACTGAGTGCTCCGTACGATTTCAATAATCGCACTGATGGAATTGGCCTCCATGGCGATCAGGGGTTTTACCGCCTGGCTGCGAAAATACTCATCGATATAGCGGCGCGTGGCGAACCCTGAGTTCAGCAGCACCCACGGTTGCTGAAGCCACTGCTGGCGGTTCAACTCCGGATGGCCGGCACTCACCACCACGCTCAACGCCTCGACAAACACCCCTTCACACTCGATATCCGGCAAATGCTCGCCGGTAAAACCAATGCCGATATCCAGCAAGTCCTCCGTGAGCGCCGCCTCCATGCGGTCTTGCGTCAGTTCCTCGACGCTGACCGTTATCCCCGGGTACAGACGGTTGAACCGCGCCAGCAGCGGCCCGATCAAGTACGCGGTAAACGTCGGCGTCATCGCCAGGCGCAGGCTGCCTCGGCTCAGGTCCTGCACGTCGTGCATGGCCCGGGTGCCGGCCTGCAGATCCTGCAAGGCCAGGCGCGCAAAACGCACATAGGCCTCGCCCGCATCGGTCAGGCTGACGCTCCGGCCGGAGCGATCCAGCAGTGGCGCGCCAAGAGTGTCTTCCAGTTGCCTGATCTGCTGCGACAAGGTCGGCTGCGACACATGCAGCGCCTCCGCCGCCCGGGTGAAATTTCGGTGCTCGGCAACGGCCAACAGGTAGCGGATATGACGCAGCAACATGAAGGGCGCTCCAACTATAGGCATGACTTATAGAAACTATAATAAGCCGGTCTTGGACGCTATAGCTGAAAACTTCCATCCTTGCCCCATCAGCGACGCAAGGAGAACCACCATGCAAGACCTCATCGACGGTTTCCGCAAGTTCCAGGGTGAAGCCTTCACCCAACGCAGCGACCTGTTCAAACACCTGGCCACCACGCAAAACCCCGGCACGCTGTTTGTGTCCTGTTCCGACAGCCGTGTAGTCCCGGAACTGCTGACCCAGCAGGAACCCGGCGACCTGTTTGTGATCCGTAATGCCGGCAACATCGTGCCGTCCTACGGGCCAGAGCCCGGCGGTGTGTCGGCCACCGTCGAATACGCGGTAGCCGTTCTCGGCGTCAGCGACATCGTGATCTGTGGCCACTCCGACTGTGGCGCCATGACCGCCATTTCCACCTGCAAATGCCTCGATCACTTACCGGCCGTGGCCAACTGGCTGCGCCATGCCGAGTCGGCCAAGGTAATCAATGCCGCCCGTACCCACGCCTCAGACGCCGACCGGCTCAACTCGCTGGTACGGGAAAACGTGGTCGCCCAACTGGCCAATCTCAAGACTCACCCTTGCGTGGCCCTGGCCCTGGAACAAGGCCGACTGAGCCTGCACGGCTGGGTCTACGACATCGAAAGCGGCGGCATCGACGCCCTGGATGGCCGCAGCGGGCGCTTTGTGTCCCTGCTGGATAACCCGAGCACCCGCGCCCACGCGGCCTGAACCCTATTCAAAACCAAGAGGACATCACCATGCTGCAATCCCAATTCGCCCAATCCCCACGCCTGGCCCTGGCCGACACCGTTATCGACATCAAGGCGCGCAAGAACCTGTCGTGGCAGGACCTCACCGACGGCACCGGCCTGAGCCTGGCGTTCGTCACCGCCGCCCTGCTCGGCCAGCACCCGTTGCCCAAGGACGCTGCCGATGTGGTGTGCGACAAACTCGGCCTCGACGAGGACGCCAGCCGCCTGCTGCAAACGGTGCCCCTGCGCGGCAGCTTCCCCGGCGGCGTGCCGACGGACCCAACCATGTACCGCTTCTATGAAATGCTGCAGGTCTACGGTTCGACCCTCAAGGCCCTGGTACACGAGCAGTTCGGCGACGGCATCATCAGCGCGATCAACTTCAAGCTGGACATCAAGAAAGTCGAAGACCCGGACGGCGGTTCCCGCGCCGTGATCACCCTGGACGGTAAATACCTGCCGACCAAACCGTTCTGATAAGTCGGCAAACCGTCTACGCTCTTGGCACACCAACAAGAACGAGGGACGGGTAATGAAGGCAATGCTCCGAGCCACCTGGCTGCTGCTGTTGTGCGTTGGCCAGGTGCACGCCGCCACCGCTGAGGATGCGGACGCCCAAGCCGCCAAGGCCCTGCTGGAAAAGGCCTTGGGGTATTACCAGACGAATGGCGACAAAGCCTTTGCGGCGTTCAGCCGCCAGGGTGAATTCGTCGACCAGGACCGCTATGTGTTCGTGGTCGACACCAAGGGCGTGCTGCTGGCGAGCGGCGGGCCCTCTTCTGCGTTGATCGGGCGCAACGTTTCCGAGGTGCTTGGGCCAGATCTGAACAAGTCATTCAAGGATGCGTTGGCGGTGCCGGAAGGCAGTGGCATCCAGCAGGCCGATTACCGGTGGCAGAACTGGAATGACGGCAAGGTCGAGCGCAAGCATGTGTATTACCAGCGCGTTGGGCAGCGGATTCTGGCCGTGGGTTATTACCTGCCGCGGGCTACGCCGGAGCACGCGAAGTCTTTGCGGGACAAGGCCGTCAAGGCGCTGGAGAAGGATCAGGCCGGGACGCTCAAAGCCATCAACGCCATGCAGGGTGGTTTTCTGCAGGACGATTTGTATGTGTTTGTGGTTGACCTGGATACCCACCGCTATGTGGCCCATGGCACGAACCCGCGGCTGGTCAACACCGACTTCAGCAAGATCAAGGACCCCGACGGCAAGCCGGTGGGTGAGCCGATATTGGCAGTGATGGCTGAGCAGGGTCAGGGGGAATACGAGTACCGCTGGAAAAATCCGGTGACCGGGAAGGTCGAGAACAAGCATGCGTATTTGCGCAAGGCCGGGCATTTTATGGTGGCTGTGGGGTATTACAGCCCGTGAGGCCATCACCTGTTCAAAAGCTGGAATGCAATCACAATGTGGGAGCTGGCTTGCCTGCTCCCACATTTGATCTTCATTGTTCCAACTATTTCGCCTTGTCTTCCCGCCCCCGCAGCACGCGGTTAGGCATCGCAATCGCCGCCGCCAAGCCCAGCAACGACACCCCGGCACTGACCATCAGCAAATGCCTGAAGGTAATCAGCAGCTCCCCCCGCAAGGCATCCTGCGCCGGCCCCGGCGCCGCATTCAAACCGTCCAGCAACACATTGCCGGAACTGCCTTCCGCCACCAGTGCCCCACTGGCCAGGTGCGCAAAACTGGAGTCCTGCAACAACGCGAGCAACAGCGCCGACATACACGCCACCCCGACCGCCCCACCCAGGGAACGGAACAGGTTCGTGGTGCTGGTCGCCACGCCGATGTCCCGCTGCTCCACCGAGTTCTGCGTCCCCACCAGGGAGGTCGGAAACTGCATCCCGGCGGCAATCCCGCAAAGCAACATAAACAGGCTGGTCACCGCCACGGCCTGGGGTGCACTGAGGGCCATGCCGAGGATCGCGATCGGACTCAGCAAGGCGCCAATCAGGATCATCGGTTTATAGCGGCCCGTCACCGAGGTCATGCGCCCGGCAAAATACGCGCCCATCGGCAAGCCCATCGCCAGCGGCAGCAAGTGCAACGCAGCGCTGTCGGCACCGGAACCGGTGACGGTCTGGTAGCGCAGCGGCATCAATACCGTGAGGGAAATCGCCTGGAAGCTGGTAAAGAAAATCGTGCACCAGCACAGCACCGCGCTGCGGTTGGCGAACAGGTGCATTGGCAACAACGGCTCCCGCGCCCGGCGCTCGTGCCACACAAACACCGTCAACGCCACCAGCGCGCAGGCCAACAGCCCCAGCACTTCATCGTCACGCCAGTGATGGCCCTGGCCGATTTCGGTGATGCCCAGCAACAACGCGGTCAAGCCAACGATCATCAGCACGGTACCGAGGTAGTCGATGACCGGCTTGCGCTGCGGCACCGGCAGCCCCACCAACGTGCGATGGGCCACCCACCAGGCGCCGGCGCCCAAAGGCAGGTTGATGAGGAACACCCAGCGCCACGACAGGTACTCGGTCATGTAGCCACCCAACACCGGCCCGGCCACGCTGGCCACCGCGTACATGCTGCTGAAATAGCCCTGGTAACGCCCGCGCTCACGGGGAGGAATGATGTCGCCGATAATCGCCTGGCTGACCGAAATCATTCCGCCGGCACCGATGCCCTGGAGGATCCGCGCCAGCACCAGTTGCTCCATGCTCTGGGCCATGCCGCAAAACAGCGATGCAACGGTAAACAAGCCCATGCCGATCAGCATCATCGGCCGGCGCCCGTACAGGTCGCCGAGTTTGCCGTAGATCGGCACCGCCACGGTCATGGCCACCATGTAGCCGGAGATCACCCAGGCCAGCAGGTTGACGTCGTGGAACTGCGCGGAAATGGCCGGCATGGACACGGCGACGATGGTCTGGTCCAACGCTCCGAGAAAGATCGCCATCATCAAGGCGACGAGAACACTGCGAACAGCGGGTGTGGCGGGCTGATTGAGGTTGGTCACGGCAGAACCTGCGAGCAAGGGCCCACGGGAAAAGGAGGCCCGCGGGAATGCTCGTCAGTGTACTAGATAGCTGGCTACTCGATAGCCTCGTAAGGAAGTCCGACGTAATTTTCTGCAATGGTTTTACGTCCGGCCTCGGAGTCGACGAAATATTCCAGCTCGCTCTGGGCGATGCGCTGGCTGAAGCCATCAGCCTCGGGGAATTGGTGCAGCATCGAGGTCATCCACCAGGAAAACCGCTCGGCCTTCCAGATCCGCCGCAGGCAAATCTGCGAGTATTTCTCCAGCAACTCCACCCGGCCCTCGCGGTACACTTTGAGCAGGATATTGAACAAGGTGCTGACGTCGCTGGCCGCCAGGTTCAAGCCCTTGGCGCCGGTGGGCGGCACGATGTGGGCGGCGTCGCCGAGCAGGAACAGCCGGCCATACTGCATCGGTTCCACCACGAAACTGCGCAACGGGGCGATGCTCTTTTCAATGGACGGGCCAGTCACCAGTTGCGCGCTCAGTGACGCGGGCAAGCGGGTTTTCAGTTCGTCCCAGAAGCGTTCATCGGACCAGTCTTCAACCGCTTCATCCGCCGGCACTTGCAGGTAATAACGGCTGCGGGTCGGTGAACGCATGCTGCACAGGGCAAAGCCGCGCGCGTGCTTGGCGTACACCAGTTCATCGTGGATCGGCGGGGTGTCGGCCAGAATGCCCAGCCAACCAAACGGATACACCCGTTCAAAGACCTTCAATGCCTCGGCGGGAATCGACTGGCGCGCCACGCCGTGGAAACCGTCGCAGCCGGCAATGTAGTCGCAGTCCAGCCGATACTGCTCGCCTTCGTGCTCGAAACTCAGCCAGGGCTCTGCACTTTTCAGATCATGGGGCTGCACATTGCGCGCTTCGTACAAAGTGACAGCACCGCTGGCCTGACGCGCGGCCATCAGGTCGCGGGTGACTTCGGTCTGGCCGTAGATCATCACCGTCTTGCCGCCGGTCAGCGTCTTCAGGTCGATGTGGGTCAATTGCCCGTTCAGCGCCAGTTCAAAGCCCTCGTGCACCAGGCCTTCGGCATCCATCCGCGCACTGACCCCGGCCTGGCGCAACAGGTCGACCATGCCTTGTTCCAGCACCCCGGCACGGATGCGCCCTTGTACGTAATCCGGCGTCTGGCGCTCAAGAATCAGGGTTTCAATCCCGGCCTCGTGCAACAGTTGGCCGAGCAGCAGTCCCGAGGGACCGGCGCCAATAATGGCGACTTGGGTTTTCAGCGTTTTCATTATTTTTATGGCCCGCAAGCTTCACCCGAACGTATTCGGTGAAAGAGTTGTCATTGAAGGTGTTGCTGGCATTTTTCACTTGAGTGCCCGGCATAAGAAGGTGAAAACTGAGCCCAAAGCTGCGCTTTTCGCCAATTGGGGCGATTACCGCACAACTCTCCCGAAGTATCGGATGAAGCCATGACCAAAACTGCCAGTGCCGCGATTCCAGTGTTCAAACTCTACGGTGAGAGCCAGCAATGGCCGACCCCTGATTTGCTGCACTGTGAAACCATCTCCCGGCGCAGCCGTGAGTACCAGTGGGAAATCCAGCCCCACCGGCACGCGGACCTGTGCCAGTTGCTGTACGTGCACAAGGGCCAGGCGCAACTGGAGATCGAAGGCCAGCGCAGCACGCTGAGCGAATCGACGCTGCAGGTGCTGCCGCCGTTATGCGTGCATGGTTTCCGGTTTTCCGAAGACGTCGAAGGGTTCGTGGTCACCCTGGCGGCGCCGCTGATGGCGCATTTGCAGGGGCAACTGGGCGCGGCACTGGACGGTCTGAACGCACTGGGCAGCTACCCGGCCGGCAACGACAGTGACTACCTCAACAGTTTGTTTGCCCGGCTGCAGGATGAGTACGCCAGCGATCAACCGGCGCGGGACATGATGATGCACGCGCTGGTCAGCGTGCTGCTGGTGTGGATCAGCCGCCAGGCCATCCAGCGCCGCCATCCACGGGCACCGCGAGGCCGCGAATACTTCCGCCGGTTCACCCAACTGGTGGAGCAGCATTACCGCGAACACCCGAAAATCGAAGACCTGGCCCACAAGCTCGGGATCTCGGTTTCACACCTGAACGGTACGTGTCGGGAATTGGGCGGCCAGCCCGCGTTGCAGATCATGCACGACCGCCAATTGCTGGAAGCCAAGCGCCTGCTGACTTACACCAGCATGACCATCAATGAGATGTCGGACGTGTTGGGCTTTTCCGACCCGACCAACTTCTCACGGCTGTTTCGCCGGCGCGTCGGGTTCTCCCCGAAGGCGTTTCGGGAGCAGTTGAAAGCCGACCAGGACGCTAGCGCAGCGAGCTGAAGGCGGCCATGTGGCCAACGCATTGCCCGTGATTGCAGCTGGAAGCGAAGCCCGGCTGCATGCGGGTCTGTTCGACGCGGTAGGCAGCAGTGCCGTAAAGCGCTGTGGCGGCGGCGCACAGGGTGAAAATCATCAGGTACTTTCTTGTTTTGATCGACATGATGCTGACCTCTGATCGGATCAAGAAGGTGCTTGTATAAGCATAGTTCAGAAGCATGGCTCAGATGCAGCAAGTCGCTTATCCGGCGACATTCAACCTGTTTATGTCGGCTCAGAGACCGACGTCCCACTCAGGTTCCTCCGGAAACCTCAGCACCAGGAAATCCAGCAGGCTGCGCAACGCCGACGGCATGTGCTTGCGCGAGGCGTACACCGCGTAGATGTTCATTTGCTGCGGCTCGGCCTCGGGCAGCAGGCGGATCAGCTCGCCACTGCGGATGTAGTCGCCCGCCTGATAGCTCGGCAGCCGCGACACCCCTGCCCCCGCCAGCGTGACCCGCAATAAAGTGCTGGCCTCGTTGGCGCTGATATTGCCCTGCACCGGCACCGACACCGGCTCGCCGTTTTCCACGAAGTGCCACAGGCTTTTGCCGAAGTAGGAATGGGTCAGGCAGTTGTGCCGGGCCAGGTCCTGCACGCGCCGGGGCTGCGGATGCTCCAGCAGATAAGCGGGCGACGCGCAGATCACCGAGCGGCACAGCGTGAGCCGGCGGGCGATGAGGTTGGGGTCCAGTTCAAAGCTGGTGCGGATCGCCAGGTCGATGCGCTCATCCACCAGGTTCACCGTGCGATCCAGCATCTGCATGTCGATGCTGACCAGCGGGTAGTGCCTGACGTATTCGGCGATGGCATCGGCCAACTGTGCCTGGCCGAACGAGGTGCTGACGCTCAGGCGCAACAGGCCCCGGGGCGCTTCGTCCGGCTCGCTGACGGCGGCCTGCATGTCGCTGCACAACTCCAGCATCTGCCGGCAACGGGGCAAGGTTTCACTCCCGGCGGCGGTCAGGCTGAGCTTGCGGGTGGTGCGGTGCATCAGGCGCGCGCCGACCCAGTCTTCCAGCTCCGCCAGGTAGCGCGAGACCACCGGCCGCGACAGGTCCAGGTGGTCGGCCGCCGCCGATTGGCTGCCCAGGTCCACCACGGCCACAAACACCCGCATTGCTTGAAGACGATCCATGATTTGCCCGCTTTTAGAAACAAACTATGTCCAAGCATCGCATTTTTTGTAGCGTTTGGTGCAACTAAGCTCTGTCCACACCTCACCGATGACTGGAGCTGCACATGTTTGGATTCTCCCCGCTCAAGCGCGTGGCCCTGGCCGCTGCCACCCTGGCCTTCGCCGCCCACGCCGCGGCTGCCGACTTGACCCTGGACGCCTACAACCCGGGCGAAACCGCGATGATGCCGGTCACCTCGGTACTGGTCAGCGGCGACAAAGACGCGATCCTCGTGGATGCCCAATTCGGCAAAACCCAGGCCGAGCAACTGGTGCAAAAAATCCGCGCCAGCGGCAAGCGCCTGACCACCATCTACATCAGCCACGGCGACCCGGACTACTACTTTGGCCTCGACACCCTGGCGGCCGCGTTTCCCCAGGCCAACATCGTCGCGCCGCAGCCGGTGGTGGACCATATCAAGGCCACCGTTGAACACAAACTGGCGTTCTGGGGCCCGAAACTGGGGGCCGACAAACCTGCCAAAGCCGTCATCCCCCAGGTACTCAAGGGCCACAGCCTGACCCTCGAAGGCAAGCAGCTGGAAGTGATTGGCCTTGATGGCCCGCAACCGGACCGCACCTTTGTGTGGATTCCGTCGATCAAGGCAGTCGTCGGTGGGGTGGTCGTCTCCGAGAACATTCATGTGTGGATGGCCGATACCCAAACCGCGAAATCCCACACCGACTGGCTGGCGACCCTGCAACGTATCCAGGATCTGAAACCGCGCACCGTGATTCCGGGTCACTACCTGGGCACACCGTCTCTGAAATCCGTGGCGTTCACCGCCGACTACATCAAGGCCTTTGATGAAGAAACCGCCAAGGCCAAGGACTCTGCCGCACTGATCAGCGCAATGAAAAAACGTTACCCGAACCTGGGCGACGAAAGCACCCTGGAACTGGGCGCCAAAGTCGCCAAGGGCGAAATGCAGTGGTGAGTTGATTCAACCCTTAACCGTACTGGAGAACGTCATGAGCAAGATCGCAATCATTGGTGCCACCGGTCGTGCCGGTAGCCAACTGCTGGAAGAAGCCTTGCGTCGCGGGCATACCGTGACCGCCATCGCGCGCAATACCGACAAGATCGGCGTGCGCCCTGGCGTCACTGCCAGGCAAGTGGACGCGCTGGATGCCGAGGCGCTGGAACAGGCCATCCGTGGCAACGACGTGGTGATCAGCGCGGCACACTTCGCCAGCCTGCCGGCGGAAGCGGTGATCAACCCGGTGAAAAAAGCCGGAGTGAAACGCCTGCTGGTGGTCGGCGGTGCCGGCTCGCTGCTGCTGTCGGGCGGCAGCCGGGTGATCGACAGCCCTGGTTTCCCCGAGGAATACAAAACCGAAGCCAGCGCCGGCAGTGTGTTCCTCGACACCTTGCGTCAGGAAAAAGACCTGGACTGGACCTTCCTGTCGCCCTCGGCGGAGTTCACCGAGACCGCGCGCACCGGCAAATTCCGCCTGGGCCAGGATGAGTTGCTGGTGAGCAATGAAGGCCGCAGCTGGATCAGCTTTGCCGACTTTGCGATTGCGCTGATTGATGAGGTGGAAACGCCGAAGCATTCGCGCCAGCGGTTTACCGTCGGTTATTAAGCGCGTGCCTGGCTCACCAGCCAGTCCATAAGCTGCTCCAACCCCGCCGAGGGCTTCGTCCCCGGCGGGTACACCAGGTAATACCCCATCCCCGTCGGCACCCGCAGTTCAAACGGCGTCGCCAACCGGCCGGCCTTGAGGTCCTCGCCAATCAGCGCGCTGTCGCCGATTGCCACGCCGGAACCCTGGGACGCCACCGTCATCGCCAGGTCCAGCGTTTCAAAATGATGCCCCTGGGCCAGATTGCTCAAACGCGTATCCGCCGCCTTCAGCCACAACGCCCAATCCCGTTCATCCCGCGTGGGGTGCAGCAGCACCTGTCGCTGCAAGTCTGCCGGCGTGTGCAAACCACCGAGCAAGGCTGGCGCGCACACCGGTGTCAGGCGCTCATCAAACAGGTGCCGGGCCTGGGTCGACTGCTCGGCAATCGGCGCGTAGATCACCGCCGCATCGAACTGCTCCCGGCGAAAGTCCACGGTGTAGGCCACGGTGGTGGTCAGTTCAACCGGCACGTCCGGGCGTTCCTGCTGCCACTGCATCAGGCGCGGCAACAGCCAGCGCATCACGCAGGTGGAGGCCTTGAGCTGCAGGGTTTCGCGGCGAGTGCCGATCTGTTCCACCGCCTCGCCAATCAGGCCGAACACCTGCTGCGCCCGCAACGACCATTCGCGGCCCTCTTCCGTCAGGCTCAAGCCCCGGGCCTGGCGCTGGAACAGCGCATAACCCAGGTGGCTTTCCAGCCCGGCAATCTGCCGGCTCACCGCCCCCTGGGTGACGTGCAATTGCTCGGCGGCACGGGTGAAGTTGCAGCACTGGGCCGTGACCCAAAAGGTGTGCAAGGCCGGCAACGGTGGAAGGCGTTTCATAGGGGCGCAGCCATGACGTGAGGACATGGCTAGTATGACTTTTTATCGATTGTTGCCGCTACGGGCCAGCCGTTCCAATACGGGCCTTTATCAACAATAAGAGCGACGACAATGGCGACCTGCGGCGAAGTATTGGTCAACCTGCTGGAAGGCTACGGTGTAGACCAGGTGTTTGGCATCCCCGGCGTGCACACCGTGGAACTCTACCGGGGCCTGGCGCGCTCCAGTATCCGCCACGTCACCCCGCGCCACGAACAGGGCGCCGGCTTCATGGCCGACGGCTATGCACGCACCAGCGGCAAGCCCGGCGTGTGCTTCATCATCACCGGCCCCGGCATGACCAATATCACCACCGCCATGGGCCAGGCCTACGCCGACTCGATCCCGATGCTGGTGATTTCCAGCGTGCAGTCCCGCAGCCAGTTGGGCGGCGGGCGCGGCAAGCTGCACGAGCTGCCGAACCAGGGCGCGATGATCGCGGGCGTGGCGGCGTTCTCCCATACCTTGATGTCGGCGGCCGAATTGCCCGGTGTATTGGCCCGGGCGTTTGCGCTGTTCCAGGCCGGGCGACCGCGCCCGGTGCATATCGAAATCCCGCTGGATGTGCTGGTGGAAAACGCCGACGCGTTGCTCGGCAGCGAGCCGGTCAGCGTTTCCCGCGCGGGCGCGGCGCCGTCGGCGGTCAAGCAAATGAGCCAGTGGCTGGCGGCCGCCAAACGCCCGCTGATTCTCGCCGGTGGCGGCGCCATCGACGCGGCGCCCGAGCTGACGCAATTGGCCGAGACCCTCGGCGCGCCGGTGGCGCTGACCATCAACGCCAAGGGCATGCTGGCCTCCCACCACCCGCTGCTGATCGGCTCGACCCAAACCCTGGTCGCCACCCGTGCGCTGGTGGCCGAGGCCGACGTGGTACTGGCGATCGGCACCGAGCTGGCAGAGACCGACTACGACGTGACCTTCGCCGGCGGCTTCGACATTCCCGGCGCCCTGCTGCGCATCGACATCGATTCCGACCAGACCGTACGCAATTACCCACCGCACGTGGCACTGGTGGCTGACGCGCAAATCGCTGCCCAAGCGTTGCTCGCCGAACTGCGCGACACGCCCTTGGCCGCCCGCGACAACCACTGGGGCGCCCACCGCGTTGCCCGCCTGTGGAGCGAACTGGAACCCACCTGGGACGCCGCGACCCGCGCGCAAACCCTGTTCCTCAACACCGTGCTGGATGAACTGCCCGACGCCGTACTGGTGGGCGACTCCACCCAACCGGTGTACACCGGCAACCTGACCCTGAACCTCGACCAGCCACGCCGCTGGTTCAACTCCTCCACCGGCTACGGCACCCTCGGCTACGCCCTGCCGGCCGCCATCGGTGCATGGCTGGGACGCGGCGACGGTGCGCCGGTGGTGTGCCTGATCGGCGACGGCGGGCTGCAATTCACCCTGCCGGAACTGGCCAGCGCCGTAGAGGCGCGCACCCCGGTGATCGTGCTGCTGTGGAATAACCAGGGTTATGAAGAGATCAAGAAATACATGGTCAACCGCGCCATCGAGCCGGTGGGCGTCGACATCTACACGCCGGACTTTATCGGCGTGGCCCAGGCCCTCGGCGCGGCTGCCCAGCGCATCCAGGGTGTTGAAGAACTGCGCAGCGCATTGCGTGCCGCCACGGATCGCCAGGGCCCGACGCTGATTGAAATCGACCAGGGGCTTTGGATGAAGGAGGTGGCGGTATGAGCGCGGCAGTGAACGGGCTGTATATCAATGGCGTGTGGCGTGCGGGCCATGAGGTGCTGGACGTGATCAACCCGGCCACCGAGGCCACCTTGGCTCACGTCAGCGTGGGTGACGGTGGCGCAGTGGCGGAGGCCGTGAGCGCCGCCAGCGCGGCCTTCCCGGACTGGTCCAGAAGCACCGGCCGCGATCGCGCTGCGCTGCTGCGCAAAATCGCCGAGGGCGTCAGCGCCCAACGCGAACACCTGATGCACCTGCAATCGAGCAACAACGGCAAGCCGCTGTTCGAGGCGGGCATTGATGTGGACGACGTGATCGCCACCTTCACCTACTACGCCGGTTTGGCCGACGACATGGACGCCAGCCAGGATCGCTCGGTGGCACTGCCCACCGAGGATTTCAGCGCCCGCGTTCGCCGTGAACCCTGCGGCGTGGTGGGCCTGATCGTGCCGTGGAATTTCCCGATGGTGACCACCGCCTGGAAACTCGCCCCGGCGCTGGCTGCCGGTTGCTGCGTGGTGCTCAAGCCTTCGGAGGTGACGCCGCTGGCCGAGCTGGAACTGGCCAGGATCATCGCCTCGGTGGGTTTGCCTGCCGGAGTCTTTAACGTGGTCTGCGGCACAGGCCTGGCGGTGGGCGCCCCGTTGGCGGCGGACCCGCGGGTCGCGAAAATCTCGTTCACCGGCAGCAATGCCGTGGGCGTGCAGGTGATGCAGCGCGCTGCCGAAACGGTCAAGGGCGTGAGCCTGGAACTGGGCGGCAAATCGTCGTTGCTGGTGCTGGCCGACGCCGACCTCGACCTGGCGGTGGAACTGGCTTGCGGCGGTGGTTTCTTCAACGCCGGGCAGATGTGTTCCGCTACCAGCCGCGTGTTGGTGGCGGATGAATTGGCGGATGAGTTTCTGATTCGCTTGCAGGCCAGGGCCAAAGGTATTCGCGTGGCAGACCCATTTGCCGAAGACGTGGAAATGGGCGCACTGGTCAACCGCGCGCAGTACCAGCGGGTGCTGGGGCATATCGAACGGGGCGTGCAAGCGGGCGCGAAGTTGCTGTGTGGCGGCGGGCGTCCGGCGGATTTGCCTCAGGGTTACTTCATCCGCCCGACGGTGTTTACCGAAGTGCCGCTGGACAGCGCGTTGTGGAACGAAGAAATCTTCGGCCCGGTGCTGTGCGTGCGCAGCGTTGCCAGTGAAGCCGAAGCAGTGGCACTGGCCAATGACAGCGAGTTCGGCCTGGTGGCCAGTGTATTGAGCCGCGACCTGGAAGCGGCCGAGCGGGTGGCGAATGCCTTGCAGGTGGGCCTGGTGTGGATCAACGCACCGCAGGTGATCTTCCCGCAAACGGCGTGGGGTGGTTACAAGCAGAGCAGCATCGGCCGGGAACTGGGACCGTGGGGGTTGCAGGCGTTTCAGGAGATCAAGCATGTGATTCGGGCGGTGTAGAAACACTCAAGAGCACCCCTGTTCCCTGTGGGAGCTGGCTTGCCTGCGATGGCGGTCTATCAGACACAGATGTGTTGCCTGACCCACCGCTATCGCAGGCAAGCCAGCTCCTACCTGTTGATTTGTGCCGTGTCAGCAGATGCATTTTTTCAATAGTCCCAACGACTTTCTCATTTGCCTGCCTCCCCCACGCCCGGCCTAATACTGCCCTTGTCAGTTCAAGGCTCGCCCATGGAAAACGTCCGCGCAAAACCCGCCACCGCCGTTTGGCTGATGATCAGCGTGGTGCTGGTCGCCCTCAACCTGCGCCCGTCAATGGCCGCCGTCGGCCCGTTGTTGTCGTCGATTCGCGGGGACGTGGCCCTGAGTTTCAGCACCGCGTCCCTACTGACCATGCTGCCAGTCATGGCCATGGGCCTGGCGATGTTTTTCGGCATGGGCGTGGCCAAGCGCTTCGGCGAACATCGCAGTATTGTGCTGTCGCTGGTGGTGATCGGCCTGGCCACGGTGTCACGGCTGTTTCTCGATTCGGCGGTTGAGCTGATCCTCAGCGCCATCGCCGCCGGCCTAGGGATCGCGATGATCCAGGCGCTGATGCCCGCGCTGATCAAATCCCGCTTCAGCGATAACGTTTCACTGTTTATGGGCCTGTACGTCACCGCGATCATGGGCGGGGCGGCCCTCGCCGCTTCATTCTCGCCGTTTATCCAGGTGCGCACCGGCAGTTGGCGCATCGGCCTGGCAATCTGGGCGGTGCTGGCAGTGTTGGCGCTGGTGTTCTGGTACGCCCAACGCTCGGTGTTGCCGCCGCTGCCCCAAGCCGGCGCGGGCCCGCAGGCGTCATTTTTCGGCAATCGCCGGGCCTGGTTGCTGGCAATCTTTTTCGGCCTCGGCACCGCGTCCTACACCTGCGTGCTGGCCTGGCTGGCGCCGTACTACGTGGAGCTGGGCTGGAGTGAACAGAATGCCGGCCTGTTGCTGGGCTTTTTGACCGCCATGGAGGTGGTCTCCGGCCTGGTCACCCCGGCCATCGCCAACCGCCGCCAGGACAAGCGCGGTGTGGTCGCGGTGTTGCTGGTGCTGATCATCGCCGGCTTCTGCGGCCTGATCCTCAGCCCGCAACACCTGAGCCTGCTGTGGCCCTGCCTGCTGGGCCTGGGCATTGGCGGGTTGTTTCCGATGAGCCTGATCCTGTCCCTGGACCATCTGGACAACCCGCGCCGCGCCGGCGGCCTGACCGCCTTCGTGCAGGGCATCGGTTACCTGATCGCCGGTTTGTCGCCGCTGATCGCCGGGATGATCCGCGACCAACTGGGCAGCTTCGAATGGGCCTGGTGGTCACTGACGGCCGTGGTGGTGGTGATGCTGCTGATCGTGCTGCGCTTCGACCCCCGGCATTACGCGCGGCATATTCGCTGAGGTCGTGTTGTAAACATTATTTGTCCCACCTCAAACATAGAAAGGTCCGACAGCGCTTTCTATTGGCACGAACGTTCCGTTAACATTTTGTATTGTCTTGTACCGAACTCGGTACAAACGATTTGCGGACGGAACGGATGCTAAACAGCAACTTGCTTAGAAAGCTCGATATGCAGGACCTGATGGTGTTTATCGCTGTTTATGACCAAAGCAGCGTCACCGAGGTCTCCGAAACCCTGTTCGTCAGCCAGTCCACCGTCAGCTACAGCCTCAAGAAGCTGCGCACCAGCTTCGAAGATGAGCTGTTTATCAACACCCGGGCGGGTATGCGTCCTACGTACAAAGCCACCACCATGTACGACCATGTGCAGAAAATCCTCGAAAGCATCAACCTCTGCCACGCCGGCAGCCACGCCTTCGACCCCACCCGCAAGGCCGTGACCTTCAATGTCTGCGCCCCGGAATACTTCGAACAGCTGGTCCTGCCGCGCCTGCTGAAAACCTTCGACCACGCCGACCTGCCGGTGATCGTCAATGTGCAGAAGCTGGAAACCGAGATCCCGGCCGACGCCTTGCGCGACGGTCGCCTGGACCTGGTGATCTGCTTCGGCCCGCACTTTCATCGCGAGCACAAAGACATCAAGACCCAGATGCTGCTGGAGGACGACCTGGTGTGCGTCTTCGACAAACAGTCGGCGCCCCGGGAACCGGCGTTCAGCCTGCAATCCTTCGTCGCCCGGCGTCACGTATTCCCTACGCCGTGGAGCTCCGACACCAACATGATCGACGGCTGGCTGGCGCGCCAGTCCCACAAGCGCCAGGTGATCGCCCGGGCCAACAGCTACAGCGCGGCGCTGAAGATGATCACCGGCACCGACTTTATCGTCACCCTGCCCCGTCGGGTGCTGAAGCTGCTAGCAGACACGACCGTGTTCGGCCATTGCGAAGCGCCGAACGGTTTGCCGGGGTTTACCCTGGACATGCAGTGGAATGAACACAGCGAGCAGGACAGCGCCAACACGTGGTTCAGGGAGCAGGTGGTGAAGGTGTGTGCGGATCAGGGGTTGCTGTAACCCCTGCCCATCAGCCGATGGTGACTTTGCTGTAGGACTCGCGATCCATATCGACCAGCAAGACACTGAGCTGCACCTGCAGGTCTGCAGGCCAATCGCCCAGGTCCTGCAACGCCGCCAACAGGCTTTCCGACAATTGCTTCTTGACCTGCGGCGATCGCCCGCTGAGCAGCGACAGCTTCACGGCGATAAACGCACGCGGGCTCAAGGACGTGCCGACCTGGAACGTTTCCACCTTGACCGCGCGACTCTTGATATCAAACTCGGAACCGAACTGCCCGGACGCCATCAGCACGTTGTTGAGCCGCAACAAAGTTTTCTCAACGGCCAGCTCTGTCAGGTTGGCGGTGTATTCCAGATGCAGGTGCGGCATGAAAGGCTCCGAGTTGTTGTAGGAAAAGAGTCATACATATAGCACGGGGCCGAGCGGAATCAGACCGCTTTCAGTGTGAAACTTCGGTCAGGCCACGCAGCGAGCGATTTTCCCAAATCGCCACCACCACCAACACGGCCGACGTCAGCGCTCCCAGCACCAGCGCCGAAAATACCTGCTGCAATCCCAGCGGCAACAACACCAGCAACAGCAGCAACCCACCCAGGTGCGAAAACGGCGGCAAGGGCCGGTCGCTCATCACCCATTTGAACAACGCACTGCCCAGCAGGAACAACCACGGGCCGGCAATGATCGCCACCACGCCGGCCTGGCTGGCGTGCCCCGGGTGCACCAGCACCAGTTCATCGGCCACTGCACTGACAATGATCCCGGCCACGATCAACACGTGCAGGTAGGTGTAGGCAATGCGCGCCTGACGCCCCGGGTCGGCGGAGCTGGCAATGCGGTGGTGGGCGCGCTCGGCGCCGCTGTCGAAATAGATCCACCACAGGGCGATGCTGCCCACCACCGCCACCAGGAACGCCGCCAGCCCATCCATGCTCCAGGGCAGTTCGGCAAAGGTAGCGCCGGTCACCAGCAACGACTCGCCCAGGGCGATGATCACAAACAGGCCGCAGCGTTCGGCCATGTGGTTGCCTTCCACATTCCAGTCCGAAAGCGTTGAGGGCCCAAGCCCCGGTACCCAGAAATACACCGACGGGGAAATCAGCTCGATCAACAGCGCCAGGGCCCAGAAGGCCAAACGCTGCTCGCCCTCAAGCAGCGCGCCGGTGATCCAGAACACCCCGGAAAACAGCATCCACGCCAGGATGCGCTGGAAGTTTCGGGTCATGTTCAGCGACTCGCCGCGCACCGCCCACAAGGCAAACAGCGTGCGCCCCACTTGCATGAACACATAGGCGCCCGCGAACAGCAGGCCGCGATCGGTAAACGCCTTGGGGATCGAAGACGACAGCAGCAAGCCCGCCACCATCAAGCCGAACAGGCCGATGCGGATCGGGATTTTTTCCGGGTCCAGCCAGTTGGTGACCCACGAGGTGAAGATCCACACCCACCACACCGCCACCATCATCAGCGCCACCTGCACCGCACCGCCGATGGACAAGTGCGCGAGCAGCGAATGGGACAATTGGGTCACGGCAAACACGAACACCAGGTCGAAAAACAGCTCGACCATGCCAACCTTGCCACTGTCATGACTGCCGCGCCCACGCAGCAAGGAACGGGATGGGGTCATGGGTGGATCTCCCTGAAGGTGTTATCTCAAGATTTTGGCGCTACCACCGGCAGCATGTCCCGCTCGCTCATGAACGCCTCCAGCCGCGAGCGCATCCAGCGTTCCGCCGGGTCGGTGTCGACGTGGCTGAGCCAGACCATGGACAAATCCAGGGTCGGGGTTTCGAACGGAAACGGCTCACAGAACAGATTTCCCCCGGCGGCCATGGCCTGGGCAGTGTAGTCCGGCAGGCTGGCGATCATGTCGGTGCCGGCGAGCAACGCCGGCAGCGCGCTGTATTGCGGCACCGAGAGCACCACGTGACGCTTGCGGCCGATTTCCGCCAGCCATTCATCCGCAAACCCGGACACGTTGGCCGTGTGGGACACCAGCACATGGGGCCGTGCGCAATATTCGTCGAGGGTCAGGGGTTTGTCCGAGGCGTCTGCCCGCAACAGGCAAGGGCGGATATGCCGCAATAATTTGCGCTTGGCATTCGCCGGCAGGCCACGGGTCTGGGTGATGCCGACGGTGATATCGCCGGAGGCCAGCAGGTCCGGGATACGCCAGTAGTCCACGTGCTGCACCACGAACACCACCATCGGCGCCTCCTGGCGCAAGGCCCGCAGCAGTGGCGGCAGCAGGCCGAACTCGACGTCATCGGACAGGCCGATGCGGAAGGTCATGGTGCTGATGGACGGGTCGAAATCGTGGGTCAGGCTCAGGGCCGACGACAATGAATCGAGGGCCGGCGACAGGTGCTTGATGATCTCTTCGGCCCGCGCGGTCGGTTCCATGCGATGGCCGACGCGGATGAACAGCGGGTCATTGAACAACGTGCGCAGGCGGTTGAGGGCCGAACTGATGGTGGGTTGGCCGAGAAACAGCTTCTCGGCCACCCGGGTCACATTGCGTTCGAGCATCAAGGTTTCAAAGACCACCATCAGGTTGATGTCGGCCTTGCGTAATTCATTGCGATTCATCGGCGCTCGCCCCACTGCCCTGGATAGGGGGCAGTTTAGAAACACCCGGGGCCCTGCGTCTATGCGCACACTGTTCAACGCGGGCCTTTGAGACTATAAAACAGCTTCCGAGGCTTTCGAGAACACCATCGTGCTGGTCATTTCTGTCTTGAGCGTCCTGGTCGCCGGGATTTTGCTCTGGGCCATCAAATTCGTCGCTCATCCCACCGCCAGGACACTGTTGCGGGTATTTGTCGGTTTATGCCTGGCGGCAGTCGTGGCTTATCTGGTGCTGGCTTCGGGGTTTCCCACTTCATTGCTGGTGTGATCGGGCTCCTGCCCCTGGCGCAAACGCAAGGCCGCCAACGCGGCCACCACCAGCACCACGGCAATCACTTTCAAGCCGTTCATGGCATTGCCGGTGCTCATCTCGATTGCGCCCATCACCGACGGCCCGACAAACCCGCCGAGCAGCCCGCAGGCATTGACGAAGCCCAGCCCGCCCGCCAGCGCCACGCCCTTGAGGCGTGAAGCGGGGTACAGAAAGATGATCGACTGCACCACAAAGAACATCACCGCCGACACACAGAAGCCCAACAGGCTGAAAACCGGCCCCGACACCGAGGCAATGCCCAACCCCGCCGCCATGGTCAGCAAACCGGTGATCAACAGCCGCCGGGCACGGGTGGGCGTGGTCGCAAAGCGCGGCAGCAGCACGGCGCCTGCCGCTGCGGCAATCCATGGCAATGAGGTCAGCAGGCCGACGCTCATGGTGCTCAGTTCGCCATATTTGCTGATAATGCTCGGCAGGAAAAAGATCACGGTGTAGATGGTGATCTGATGGCAAAAATACACAAAGATCGCCAGCAGGATTTGCGGCGTCAGCCAGTTTTTCAGGGAATGCCCGCCCTCGCCTGCGCCCTCGTCAGTCTCCATCGCGATGCGCTGTTCAATCCCGCGCGCCTCTTCGGCCGAGAGCCAGGGTGCCTTGCTCGGACGGTCCGGCAACTTGCACCACACCACCCAGGCAAACGCGACCGCCGGCAAGCCTTCGAGCAGGAACATCCACTGCCAGCCGTGCCAGCCGAGGATCCCGTCCATGCGCATCAATGCCGCGCCCACCGGGCCGCCGATGATGTTGGCAAAACACACGCCGAGCAGAAAATACCCGGTGGCCCGCGCCCGTTGCTCGCGGTTGAACCAGTAGGTGAGGTACAGCATCACCCCGGGAAACAGGCCGGCTTCGGCAATGCCCAGCAGCAGGCGCAGAACATAGAACGAGGTCTCGCCCTGGACGAACGCCATGGCCGCCGAAATCAGGCCCCAGGTCACCATGATCCGGGCGATCCAGAACCGCGCGCCGACCTTGTGCATGATCAGGTTGCTGGGGATTTCCGACAGCGCATAGGTCAGGAAAAACAACCCGGCGCCCAGGCCGTACGCGGCGGCGGAAATTCCCAGGTCCACGTCCAGGTGATGCTTGGCCAGGGCAATGTTGGTGCGGTCCAGAAAGCTCAGCACGTAGGCGATGATCAGCAAGGGCATCAGCTTGACGAACATCAGTTTGTTCAACGCCCGTGGCTCACGGGCAGGGTTGGCAGTCTTCATCGGGCAAGTCCTCTTGGCGCCCCGCCAGCACCCTGGCTGGGGGACGCATCGGTGTTGTTCTAGGGTTCGAGTTGCGCAACCAGCGCCGGCGGGCGGTGGGAAAACAGTTGCAGCAGCGCCCCGCCCAGGGCACAGCCGGCCATCACGAAGAAGCACACCGTGTAGCCGTGCAAGGTGGTCCAGCCGCCGCCCATGGCAATCAGGCTGCCCATCAGCACCGGCGCCAGGCCGCCGCCGATGAACATCGCGGTGGTGATGATGCCGTTGGCGGTGGAGGTCGCCGACGGCTCGGCCGAGTCGCAGGCCACCGCGTAGTAGATCGGCCACACCGCGTTGGCCACCAGGCCGAACAGCAGTTGCACGACGATGATCAGGGTCAGGGTGTTGGCGAAGTAGAACGCCCCGACACTGGCGGCCATCCACACCCCGCAGATGATCAGGGTGACGCGCCGGCCAATGATGTCCGACAGCGACGGCCACACCAGTTGCCCGAGAATCCCGGTCAGGGTGAACACCACGCTCATGCCCGCCGACTCCGCCAGGGACAGCCCGGCGATGTTGTAGAGGTACGCCGGCAGCACGATGTTGACGCCCATGTACACGACTTGGGTCAGCATCGTATTACCCGCCGTGAGGGCGATATTGCGGTTGCGCAAGGTGGCGATAAAGGTGCGCCAGGCGTGGCCTTTTACCTGGCTGGCCGGTGCGTTGTCCGGCGGGGTCATGCCCTTGGCGGCGATGTCGACGTACAGCGCGGTTATACGTTCGGCGGTGGAATACCGCGCCCAGAAAATCATCAGCGGCAAGGCCACGACAAACGCGAAGAAGAACACGTAGCGCCAGTTGTCTTCACCAAAAGTGCTGATGACAAAACTGGCGACGATGCCACTGAGCATGGCGCCAATCGGGTAACCCGTATGGTGCGCGCCCAGGGCAAAACCACGACGCTCCACCGGCCACCATTCGGCGGTGTTGCTCACGCCCACCGGCTCACCCCAGCCTGCACCGAGGTTGACGCCCACCCGCAGCGCAATAAAGGTCGCGAGGTTGCCGCTCAGGGCCTTGAACCCGGAGAGAAACGAAATCGCGGTGTAGCCCAGCACCAGCGGCACCTGGAACCGCGCACGCTTCCAGCCTCCGCCGTAGCGGTCGCTCCACATGGAGCCAGGAATATCCAGCAGGGCCAGGGCGAGCATGATCACCGTGGCCATGGTGCCCCACTGATCAGCCGACAAATCGAAATGCTTGGAGATGGTCGGCCCCAGGCGCAGCACGATCTCACGGTCGTAGGCGTTGAGGATCCAGATCATCCAGCACACCAGCAACGACACCCAGGAGTGCCGGTGAATGCTGCGCAGCGAGGCTTTTTTTAAGGTTGCCATGGGTTTCTCCAGGCGCGCGAGGGCGCGCACTGACACAAGGTTGCGGAAGGAATATGCCTTGTTGAAAAAACGCGCTAGCTGGCGAACCGTCGCTCGGCTATTCCTTGCACGCCCAGCCCGGTAATCGCAAAAAGCGCCCCGCGCTGCTGACCGTCGGCCGGGAAACGCGGCAACGGCGGCTTGGCCATGGAGGTCACGAACAGGGTGTCCAGGTTCGGCCCGCCGAAGGTCAGGCTGGTAACTTTTTTCACCGGCATCTGGATGATCCGGTCGACCTGGCCATCCGGTGTGTAGCGCACCAGTTTTCCGGCGTAGACCAGCGCCTGCCACAGGCAGCCTTCGGCATCCACGGTGCAGCCGTCGGCGGCGCCACCACCGCTGGTGTCGACCTTGGCGAAGGTGCGTCGGTTGCTCACGGCGCCGCTGGCCAGGTCGTAGTCATAGGCCCAGATCTCGCCGGACCAGGTGTCGCAAAAGTAGAGCGTGTCGCCCGACGGGCTCCAGCACGGGCCGTTGGACACGATGATGCCTTCGTCCAGGGTGTGCAGGCTCAGGTCTGCGTCCAGGCGGTAGAGTTTGGCGCTGGCGCTGTCTTCCTGGGTGTCCATGGAGCCGAAGACAAAGCGTCCCTGGCGGTCGACCTTGCCGTCGTTGAGGCGGTTGTTGGGCAGCGCGGGTTCCGGGTCGATCACCAGCGCCAGTTCGCCGCTGTTGAGGTCAAGGATGTGCACGCCGTTTTGCAGAGCGACGATGGCCGCATCGCCGCTATGGCGCAGGGCCATGGAGCCGATCTTCTGGCCCACGTCCCAGGCACGCAGCTCGCGACCGTCATCGGTGCAGCGCAGGATCCGGCCGTCAGCGCTGTCGATCCAGTACAACCGTTGTTGCTCGACGTCCCACACCGGGCCTTCGCCCAGGGTGGTTTTCACGTCGACAAGCACTTCGATACGCATGGTGTTATCCCCTTTTTTGTTGTTGTGCGGGATGGGCATGGCCGCGCCGTGACGCGGCCGGTTTATCACTTAGAAGTTGACCTGGTCGCGCCCCTTCAGCCCAAGGATTTCCCGCGCTTCATCCGGCGTGGCAACCCGGTGCCCGAGGGCTTCGATCACCGTGCGAATGCGCCGCACCTGATCGGCGTTGGACGCGGCCAGTTTGCCCGGGCCATCCCACAGCGAATCCTCCAGGCCGACCCGTGCGTTGCTGCCCATGGACAGCCCCATGGTTGCCAACGGAATTTGCCCACGGCCGGCGCCGAGGATTGACCACACGTAGTCGTCACCAAACAGCCGGTCGGCGGTGCGACGCATGTGCGCCAGGTCTTCCGGGTGGCCGCCGATGCCGCCGCGCAAACCGAAAACCGACTGGATAAACAGCGGCGGCTTGAGCAGGCCGCGTTCCAGGAAATGAGCGGCGGTGTACAGGTGGCCGATGTCGTAGCACTCGATTTCGAAACGGGTGCGGTTCTCGGCGCAGGAATTGAGGATGTGGGTAATGTCGCGGAAGGTGTTGCGAAAGATCCGGTCGTCGCTTTCTTCCAGGTACGGACGCTCCCAGTCGTGCTTGAACTCGGTAAAGCGGTTAAGCATTTCGTACAGGCCGAAGTTCATCGAACCCATGTTCAACGAGGCCAGTTCCGGTTTGAACTGCATCACCGGTTGCAGGCGTTCTTCAACGCCCATGGTCGGTGCGCCACCGGTGGTGATGTTGATCACCACGTCGCTGGCAGCTTTGATTTGCGGCAGGAATTCGGCGAACAGCGCGGGGTCCTGGCTGGGGCGGCCATCGATGGGATCGCGGGCATGCAGGTGAACAATCGCGGCGCCGGCTTCGGCGGCACCGATGGCGGCGTCGGCGATTTCCTGCGCGGTGATCGGCAAATGCGGCGACATCGACGGCGTATGGATGGCACCGGTGACGGCGCAGGTGATGATGACAGGACGATTTTTGGACATGACGATTCTCCGACTTTTATTCTTATGAAAAAAATCCCGGGTGCTGCGTGTGTGTTCTTCCTTGGCTAACGCTGGCGCGGCCTACAGGTACTCGACGTTGCCGTCGACACTGATCGCCTGGCCGGTGACATTGCGGGCGGCGGGCGAGCAGAGAAACAAGGCCATGGCCGCGACGTCTTCGGCGGTGACCATGCGCTTGAGGGAGATCTTGTTGAGGTATTCCTGGCGCATCTCGGCTTCGGGCACGCCGACCTGTTCGGCACGGGCGCGAATCACGCCGTCCATGCGCGGGCCTTCGACGATGCCGGGCAGCAAGGCGTTGACGCGGATGTCGCTTTCGCCCAGCTCCGAGGCCAGGGATTTCATCAAGCCGACGATGGCCCACTTGGTCGCGGCATACGGCGTGCGCCAGGCGTAGCCGAGACGCCCGGCGACCGAGGCGATATGCAACAGATGGCCGTGGGACGATTCCTTGAGCATCGGTACTGCGTGGTGGGCAAAGCGGTATTGCGCTGTCAGGTTGATGTTGATCGTGGCTTGCCACTCGGCATCGCTGATGGCATCGATACCGCCGGTGGGCCCGGCAATCCCGGCGTTGTTGACCAGCACATCCAGCCCGCCGAACTGCTCGCGCTGCACCTGGAACACCACCTCGATCTGCGCGGCATCACTCACGTCGGCACGGGTGGCCACGGTGCCCGGGTACTTGTCGCGAAACGCCGCCAGGGCCGGTTCGCTGACATCACACACATGCACCTTGGCGCCCGCCTCCAGATACGCCGCGGCCAACACTTCACCGATGCCGGCAGCCCCGCCGGAAATCAACACACGTAACCCAGGATAAGGCTGCAGCCGTTGTAGGACACTCATGCACGTTTACCTCCTGAAACAGACGACCGCGAGCGGTCGTTCTTGACGAGCAGGCGCGCCAGGGAATCGGCGGCCTGCATGATGTCATCGGTCACGGCAGCGCGGGCGCCGGCGCCATCGCGGGCGGCCAGGGCTTCGACGATGCGCGTGTGCGCCTCCATCGAGCGCTGCAAGTGAGCTTTATCGGGAGCGACCAGGGCAAAACACGGGCCCATGTGCAGCCAGAAGTTTTCCACGGCAGCCATGGTCAATTCGGCCTGGGCGACGGCATAGATCCGACGGTGAAAGGCGAAGTTGGTCCACAGGTAGCGGGAAACGTCGACTTCGTCGGCGGCTTGTTGCATCTGCTGGCAGAGGTCGGAGATTTCGTCGAGGTCGGCTTTTTCCAGGAGCAGCACGGCCTTTTCCGCCAGCAAACCTTCCAGGGCGACCCGCGCATCGCGAATCTCGCGCAGGCGTTCGACCGTCATCATGCGTACCCGCAGACGGGAAGTTTCGGTGACTTCAAAGGCGTTTTCGGCGCTCAGGCGCTGGAGGGCTTCGCGCACCGGCATGGGGCTGGAGCCGAGGGCTTCGGCAAGGCCGCGGATGGTGAGTTTCTGGCCGGGCTGGAAACGACCACTCATCAGGGCTTCGCGGATCTGGCGATAAACCTGGTCTTGCAAGGTATCGCGGGACACCTGGCGCAAGGTGGGAAGGAGAAGCGGGCCATCTGTCATGAGTCAAAACCTGTGTTGTCGTTCTTATGGCCTCAATATGTGATCACAAATCAAATATGTCAAATAGTTTCCCGTTGACCGTCCGTGCGACGCTGACTTTAATGACCCCTCTCTCAAGCAAGGACCGCTGAACCATGAAATTTGCCTACACCATCGTCTACGTCCCGGACGTGTCCGCATCCCTGCAATTCTTCGAAAAAGCCTTCGGCTTCAGTCGCCGTTTCCTGCATGAATCGGGGACGTATGGTGAGCTGGATACGGGGGGTACCACCCTCGCCTTCGCGGCGCATGAGCTGGGCGAGATGAACTTCAAGGGCGGGCACGTAGAGGCGCATGCTTCACGGCAGCCGCTGGGGATGGAGCTGGGGTTTGTGACTGAAGATGTGCCAAAGGCCCATGCCAGAGCGCTGGCGGAGGGCGCGACAGAACTGGCAGCGCCGAGCACCAAGCCCTGGGGGCAGGTGGTGGCATATGTGCGGTGCCCGGATGGCACGCTGGTGGAGTTGTGTACGCCGATTCAGTGAATCGTACTGTGGCGAGGGAGCTTGCTCCCGCTGGAGTGCGAAGCGCTCCCAAAATCTTGGGGCCGCTTCGCAGCCCAACGGGAGCAAGCTCCCTCGCCACAGCAAGCTCCCTCGCCACAGTGAAATGCACGCCTCAAGGCCTGAGCGGGCGCTCCTGATCGCGCTCCGACAGCTCCGTGCCATCGTCCGGATGCTTCCAGGTCTGCGGTTTTTCTTCCTCGCGAAGCTTCCTGGCCCGCTCCAGCTCCAACTCCTCGCGCTGCTTCTGCTCGTTACTCATACCCACCTCCCATCCGTAAGATTTGGACACACTGGGGAAGCATAGATGAGGGAGCGGTTTTGTGTGAGTCCGCCGATTGATAACCGCAGCGCATCAATACATGTAAACAACTCACTTATCATTTCTAAATGTGTCAGCCACTATCCGCGGTCTTAAGCGAAACAAGCACTTTAAAAAGAACGCTGGAGACACAAAAAAATGCAAAACCCTTCACGGCCTGACTCTGCCCGCTCCAAAGTCGGCGCGGTCTTTCGCGTCACCTCCGGCAACTTTCTCGAACAGTTCGACTTCTTTCTGTTCGGCTTCTATGCCACCTATATCGCTGCCGCCTTCTTCCCTGCTGCCAATGAATTTGCGTCATTAATGATGACCTTCGCCGTGTTCGGCGCGGGCTTTTTGATGCGTCCACTGGGGGCCATCATCCTCGGTGCGTACATTGATGATGTGGGCCGTCGCAAAGGCTTGATCGTGACCCTGGCGATCATGGCCAGTGGCACCCTGCTGATCGTGCTGGTGCCGGGCTATCACACCATTGGTTTGTGGGCACCGCTGCTGGTGCTGATGGGCCGTCTGTTGCAAGGCTTCTCGGCCGGCGCAGAACTGGGTGGCGTGTCGGTGTACCTGGCCGAAATGGCCACCCCGGGCCGCAAGGGTTTCTACACCAGCTGGCAATCGGGCAGCCAGCAGATCTCCATCGTGGTCGCTGCCGCCCTGGGTTATGGCCTGAACCAATGGATGGAACCGGCCGTGGTTGCCGATTGGGGCTGGCGCATTCCGTTCGCCATCGGCTGCGTGATCATCCCGTTCATCTTCGTGCTGCGCCGTAACCTGCAGGAAACCGAAGAGTTCGCCAACCGCAAGCACCGCCCAACCATGCGCGAAGTGCTGGCCACGCTGGTGAAGAATTGGACCATCGTGATCGGCGGCATGATGATGGTGGCAATGACCACCACCGCTTTCTACCTGATCACCGTCTACGCGCCGACCTTCGGCAAAACCGTGCTCAACCTGACCACTTCCGACGCCCTGCTGGTGACCTTGCTGGTGGCCGTGTCGAACTTCATCTGGCTGCCCATCGGCGGCACCCTGAGTGACCGTTTTGGCCGCAAGCCCGTGCTGATCGCCATGACCACCCTCACCGTGCTTACCGCCTACCCGGCACTGTCCTACGTCGTAAATGCACCAAGCTTCGCCCACATGCTGGAAACCCTGCTGTGGTTCTCCTTCCTCTACGGCATGTACAACGGCGCAATGATCCCGGCCCTGACCGAAATCATGCCGGTGGAAGTGCGCGTGGCGGGCTTCTCCCTGGCCTACAGCCTGGCGACCGCGATCTTCGGTGGGTTTACCCCGGCGATTTCCACCTGGTTTATCCACGAGACGGGCGACAAGGCTTCGCCCGCCTACTGGCTGATGTTTGCCGCGCTGTGCGCCCTGTGCGCAACGTTCGCGCTGTATCGCCGTGCCAGTGCCCGCCTGCAAGTCGCCTGAGGAGCCACGCCGATGAAATCCCTGTTGAAAACACTGGTGGCACTGGCGATCGGTTCCGTGGCGATGGTTGCCCACGCTGAAGCATTAAAAGTGATGACCTCAGGCGGCTTCACCGCTGCCTACAAGGTGCTGGGTGCGCAATACGCGACACAGAGCGGCGACACCCTCGACACCATCCTCGGCCCGTCGATGGGCAAGGCGCCGGAAGCGATTCCCAACCGCCTGGCCCGTGGCGAACACGCCGACGTGGTGATCATGGTCGGCTACGCGCTGGATGAGCTGATCAAGCAAGGCAAGGTCGACAAGGCGTCCCGCGTTGAGCTGGCGGATTCGCGCATCGGCCTGGTGGTCAAGGAAGGCGCTGCCAAGCCCTCGATTGCCACCGATGCCGAACTGAAGGCCGTACTGACCAACGCCAAATCCGTGGCGTATTCGGACAGCGCCAGCGGCGTCTACGTCGAAAAGGAACTGTTCAAGAAACTCGGCATGCCGTCCAAGGGCACCATGATCGAACGCATCCCGGTGGCCTCCCAGGTGGCCAAGGGTGACTACGAGGTGGGCTTGCAGCAGGTCTCTGAATTGCTGCCGATTCCGGGCGTGACCTACGTCGGAAAAATCCCTGAAGACGTGCAGTCCGTCACCCGGTTTGCCGCAGGCATTCCGGTGAACGCCGAACACCCGGCGCAGGCGAAAAAGCTCCTGCAATTCCTCGCCTCGCCCCAGGCGCAACCGGTGGTGCAATCCACCGGCCTGGACTCGGTGTCACACTGACCGAAACGGCATCTCCCGCGTCAACCGCTCCAGTTCCAGTGCCGCCGGCGTCAACGTACGCCCGCGGCGCTTGATCAACCCCACATTGCGCACCACCTCCGGCTCCACCAGCGGCACACTCATCAGAATCGGGTGCTCGCCTGCCGGCATTGCAATCGACGGCACCATCGCCACCCCAAGCCCCGCCTCCACCAGCCCGATCATCGTGGTCACGTGATGGGTTTCGCAGATGCTTTGCTTCTTCACCCGCACGCCGCGCAGGGCCTGGTCCAGCAGGAAGCGATTGCCTGAGGTCTTGTCCACGGTGATGTAGTCGTGCTCGTACGCCTCGGCCCACGTCACACTGGCCCGGTCCGCCAATGGATGTTCCCGGCGACAGGCCAGCACATAACGCTCTTGCAGCAACAGCTCGAACTCCACCCCGTCGGCCAGGCTGCCGCTGAAACTCACGCCGAAATCTGCCTCGCCACTTTCCACCGCCGCACACACCTCGCCGGCACTCGCGTCCAACACCCGCAGGCGAATCTTCGGATAGAGCTTGTGGAATTCGGAGATCACGTGGGGCATGAAGTAGTACGCGGTGGACGGCACACAGGCGATGGTGACGTTGCCCATGCGGGTTGAGGCCACGTTGCTGATGCCCATCAAGGCGATGTCCAGGTCATCGAGCATGCGCTCGACTTGGGGCAGGAACGCGCGACCGACCATGGTCAGGCTGACCCGGCGCGTAGTGCGTTCGAAGAGTTTGACGTCAAGGGCGGATTCGAGCTTCTCGATGCGCCGGCTGAGGGCCGGCTGGGAGATACGGATAGCTTCGGCCGCCGCACGGAAACTGCCCTTGTCTACGACGGCACGGAAGGCTTGGAGGTCGTTGAGGTCGAAGTTGATGATCACGAGGGCAGCCATTGGTTGATCAGATGTGGCGGGCATTATCGTATGGGGGCTGGCGGGATGCTATTGGCGCGATCTACCTACTCGGGATCAGCCAATGGCCCTGCAGAAAATATGCGGTCATACATATCAGACGGGAATTAGCGCTGGTGAGAAACGGAGGCCCTGAAAAGCGTCAATACTGACAACCTCAAATTTCGTTCTTACTCCTTAGGCCCGTTATGGAAAAGTCTTTGACGATGGATTACCCCACCAATATCTGCACGAAACAGGCGGCACGCTGCTTAGTCCAGGAGATACCAACGGCTCACACTGGTCAGTTATCGCTTGCAGCACGCCCATCGTTGGGTAGGATTAAATCCTACCCAGCAAAAGCGGACGCCACCATGCGCTCAACCCAGCAAATGAGCATCACCTTGCCGATTGAGATGGCCGCACTCGTCAAAGCCAAAGTGAGCACCGGCGAATACGCCAGTGAAAGTGAAGTCATACGCGATGGGCTACGCGCTCTGCTGGCACGTGATCGCGCAATGGAGGACTGGCTTCGGGATCAGGTGATTCCGGCCGCCGCCGCTCTCAAAGCGGATCCCGGTAGCGCGTTGTCTGCCGCCCAGGTCCGCGAACAGATGGCAGCCAAACGCAAACAGAAAGGCACTCGCAAGCCGTGAGCTACACAGTAGCTTTTTCACCCAAGGCAGTAGCGCAACTCGAAGAACTTGAAGACTACATCACCCAGGCCGGCTCACCCATCGTCGCTGCGCGCTATGTAGATGCCATCATCACTTATTGCGAAAACCTGTCCCTTTTTCCCCAGCGTGGGACCAGCCGTGAGGATTTGTTACCCACTCTGCGTACAACTCACTATCGGCACGCCACGATCATCGCTTTTACAGTGGATGCCGACACGGAAACGGTATCGAGTCTAGGGGTGTTTTACGGAGGGCAAGACCATGCGGCCCTCTTGCAGGATAACGATTAACTTCAGCTCCACTCCTTTCCATTCACCCATACCTACCGGCAGCGCAATCAATGGATAAAACAATAAAAAGGACTTCAAGCCCGGCCTCTCTCTATCGCACGCTTCGACCAGGGTTGTGGCTACTGGGTTCGCTCTGCTTTGCCGCTTTGGGCTTCTTCGCCTGGCAAAGTTTCTACCCGGTCAGCGCTGCCGATGACTGGAGTGTTCAAGTAGTCCACCGCGACGTGGAAAAGGCCGCATCACTGATGCCGATGCCCGACGGCTCACTGATGGTCAGCCAGGAGTTGAGCGACGGGCTTGGCAGTATCGTGCGCATTCTGCCGGACGGAAAACGCGAGCTGGTGGTGGGCAATCTATCCAAGCCCGATGGCATGGTCGCCACTCAGGGCGGTTGGGTATTCAGCCAGGAAGTGGACGGCGCACCGGTCAGCTTTCTAAAGGACGGCGTGGTCACCGAGCTGTTCAAGGGAGAAAGCGTGCAAGGGCTGTGGGACGACGGCGAGTACCTCTACGCCATCGAAGACCGCAAGGTCGGGGCCCGGATCCTTCGCTATCACTGGCGCGACAAGACCTTGAGCGTGGTGCGTGACCAACTCAGCGAAGGCGAGTCGATCGTTCGCTGCACGGATGGGCGCATGCTCTACACGGAAAAGAAGAAAGGCGTGGTGCGGGAACTGACCGACGACGGCAGCGATCCGGTGGTACTGAGCCAGCTGAACAAACCCACCTTCCTGATGTGCGATGAACGCGGGTTATGGATCAACGAGGATTCCACACACCGCGCGCGTTTACTGTTGATCGACAAGCAAGGGCACCAGCAGACGATTCTGTCTTTCCTGAAGGCCCCGCAGTCGATTGTGCGTACGACGAAGGGAACCTACCTGGTGGCCGAAGGTGGCCGTAACCGCGTCCTGGAATTGGTGCCGTCCCTGGCACGGATAAACCCCGTTACAGCTGAAACCGCGCCACCGCCTCATTGAGCGACACGGCCAAACGCGCCAGCTCATGGCTCGACCCGTTGATCTGCCCCGCTCCGGAGGATGATTGCGCGGACAGGTCACGAATATTGACGATATTACGGTCGACCTCTTTGGCCACTTGCGCCTGCTCCTCGGCAGCGCTGGCGATGACCAGGTTGCGCTGGTGAATCTGATCGATGGAGTCGGTGATCTGGCTCAATGCGCCACCGGCCCCTTCGGCCAGGATCAAGGTTTCACTGGCGCGCTGGGTGCTCGACTGCATCGACGTCAATGCCTCGCTGGAACCCGTGCGCATCGCGCTGACCATCTGGTCGATCTCCAGGGTCGATTGCTGCGTACGATGGGCCAGCGCACGCACTTCGTCGGCCACCACTGCAAAGCCACGCCCGGACTCACCGGCACGCGCGGCCTCGATGGCGGCGTTCAGGGCCAACAGGTTGGTCTGCTCGGCGATGGAGCGAATCACGTCCAGCACCTTGCCGATATCCCGCGACTGATCGGCGAGGTTTTGCACCAGGCTTGAGGTTTCACCGATGTTGGTACTCAGCGCCTGAATCGCGCTGACCGTTTCGCCGACGCGCTGCTGGCCGTCGCGGGCCGTTTCATTGGAGAGCCGGGTGGATTCGGAAGTGGAGACAGCATTACGCGCCACCTCATCGGCCGCCGAGGTCATCTCGTTGACGGCGGTGGCGGCTTGCTCGATTTCTGCGGTCTGCTTTTGCAGGCTGCGGCTGCTCTGGTCGGTAATGCCGTTGAGGTCGGTGGCCGATGCCGCCATCTGCCCGGCCGACTGGCGAATCAGTTGCAGGGTACTGCGCAGGCTGCCCTGCATGGTCTGGAGTGCCACGAGCAGGCGCGTCACTTCGTCGTCGCCGGTGACTTCAACGGTCTGGGTCAGGTCGCCTTGGGCGACGTTTTCTGCGGCGCGCACCGCGTGGCTCAGCGGGCCGACAATGCTGCGCGTCAGCAACCAGGCCAGGGCCACGGTGCTCAACGCCGCCAGCAGCACGAAACCGAAGACCATCGTGCGCGAGCGGCTGTACTGAGATTCGGCCGTCTGGCCCTGCAGGTTTATCTGGGCGTTGTAGTAGTCGGCCAGGGCATTGAGCTGATTGCCGGAACCGTCGACCACGGTTTTCATGTCCACCAGCAGCAACTTGTTCAGCTCGGCGGTCTGTTGCTTGTCAGCGAGGATGAAGGACTGCGTGAGACCTTGCTGATACTGACGCAGGGAAACCTGGAACTGATCGTAGAGATTGCGTACCTCAGGGGTATCAATCACCGCATTGAGGTCGGCCAGTTTCTTCGTCAAATCCTGGCTACGGGTGTCCATCTGGCTGCGGTATTGCGCGATGCTCGCCGGATTGGGATCAAGGGCCATGCGCAGGGAAATGGTGCGGATGCGCAGCATGATTTCGCGAATATCCGAGACCAGGCGCATTTTCGGCACCAGGCCGCTTTCAACCTGCACGGCGCTTTCGCGGATGCTCGCCATGTTCGAGAGCGCAAAGAACCCCAGTAACGCCACGAGCAAGGCAATCAAGGCAAAACCGAGACCCGCACGGCGGGCGATGGACAGATTGCGGAGCGACATGGCGATTGTTCTCATTATTGGCATACGACATCGTATGACAGAGTTTCGGCCAGGCGGGGCGGGACTTGAGGGGGGTCGACCAGAAGTTAACAGATAAAAATTATCGACCTAAAAGGCCCACGGGGCGGACGCGCCTTGAATGTATTTTCAAGGCAGTCCGGGACCCTTTATTCAGCAGCTTATTTCGACCATGCCCGCGCACTTTCAAAAAACGCCTGCGCATTACTGTCCAGTGTCTCCAGGTGATACCCGCCCTCCTGCACGATCACACACGGCAGCCCCAACCCACGAATACACTCACCCAGCCGCGCAAATCCTTCCCGCGTCACCGCCACTTTGCTTTGCGGGTCCAGTTCGTAGATATCGAACCCCAGCGACAACACCAGCACGTCCGCCGAGAACTCCTTCACCGCCTTCAACGCCAGCTCCAGCTTGTCAAAGAAGACCGCCTCGCTGGCACCATGCGCCATTGGCAGGTTGAGGTTGAAGCCTTCACCCGCATCAGTGCCGCGTTCTTCGGCAAAGCCTGCGACGCCGGGATAGAAATTGGTCGGGTCGCCGTGAATTGACACGTACAGCACGTCATCACGGTCGTAGAAAATCTCCTGGATGCCCTGCCCGTGGTGCATGTCGGTATCGAGCACGGCGACGCGCTCGAATCCATCGCGCAACGCCTGCGCCGCAACCGCCGCGTTGTTGATGTAGCAGAACCCACCGGCCGCGTCGAAGCGGGCGTGATGACCCGGCGGGCGGCACAGCGCATAGGCTGCCGGCGCGCCGTCGAGGATGTCTTTAGCCGCAGCCACTGCGCTTTGGGCCGACCAGTAGGCCGAACGCCAGGTGAGTTCGCCAATCGGGCAACTGCCGTCGGCGAGGTAGCGCGCCGCCTGGGCGAGAATGCCGCGCAGGGCGTTGGGTTCACGCACGAAGATGTTGGACATGACTTCGTCGCCCCAGTCTTCGGGGATCTCCTTCCAGCGCTGGTGGGCTTCCTGGAGGAAGGCCAGGTAGGCGGCACCGTGCACCGCCAGCAGTGGATCGAGGCCGTGGTCGTGCGGTTGGTGGATGTCGAAGCCCAGGGTTTGTGCGGCCAGCAGCAGATTGCGGGCGCGCTCGGGGACTTCCTGCGGGGTGCGCATCTGGCCACGGGAGTAGTAACTGCGGGGATGGTGCAGGAGTTGTTCGGGATGGAAAAAAGTACGCATGGAATTTCTCCTTACTGAGCCTGGCCGGCGCGTTTCAACACGGCATTGAGCAGTACATCGGTGCCCTGGCGAACATCCTCGGGCAGCACGTCTTCCGCTTCGTTATGACTCAAGCCACCCACGCACGGGATGAACACCATCGCCGTCGGGCAGAAGCGCGCCAGGTGGATGGCGTCGTGGCCGGCACCGCTGACGATAGATTGCTGGGCATAACCCAATGCATCCACCGCCGACTGCACGCACGCCACACACTCGGCATCAAACGGCGTCGCCGGGCTGATCCAGTGCGGGCTGACGGTGACGCTCAGGCCTCGCTGGGCGGCGATGTCCTGCAGGCGGGTACGCACGTGTTGCTCCATGGCGTCGATGTCGGCGTCACGGTGGTGGCGCAGGTCGACGGTGAAATTCAGCAGGCCGGGAATGGTGTTGCGCGACGATTTGGCGATGCTCAATTCACCCACCGTCGTCAGGCCTTCCGGCGCAAAATCGGCCGCCATGTTTTCCAGTGACTGGATCATCTGTGCGGCGCCGTACAGGGCGTCTTTGCGCAGCGCCATGGGCGTGGTCCCGGCATGGGCGGCCATGCCTTCCACACGCACGTCGAGCCAGCGGATCGCCTGGCCGCCGGTGACCACGCCAATGCTCTTGGCGTTGTCTTCCAGAATAGGACCTTGCTCGATGTGCGCTTCAAAATACGCATCCACCGCACCGCCCAACGGGCGTTCGCCGTGATAGCCGGTGCTGCGCAACGCCTGCGCCACGCTGACACCGTCGACATCCCGGGTGGCCAGCGCCTTATCCAACGCCAAGGTGCCGGTGAACACCGCCGAGCCGAGCATGGCCGGGGTAAAACGGGCGCCCTCCTCGTTGGTCCACACCGCGATTTCCAGCGGCTTGCGGGTCTGGATGCCGTGGTCGTCGAGGCTGCGGATCACTTCCAGTCCGGCCAACACACCATAGACGCCATCAAAGCGCCCGCCTTCGGGCTGGGTGTCGAGGTGGCTGCCCATCATCACCGGCGCAGCGCCGGTGTCGGTTCCCTCCCGGCGGGCGAACAGGTTGCCGATGGCATCGACGCTCAAGGTCAGCCCGGCGTCTTCACACCAGCGGCTGAACAGCGCGCGGCCTGCCTGGTCTTCGGCGCTCAACGCCAGGCGGCAACTGCCACCGCGCGCCGTGGCGCCGATCTCGGCCATGGCCATCAGGCTGGCCCACAGGCGCTCGCCGTTAATCTTCAACATACACATTCTCCGATCAAACTCATCAAGCCATTTCAAGACGGTGCGCGGTGGCGTGGCGGCGGGACAACGCGAGTACGCACACCAGCGAAATCGCAGCAATCGCGCTGTAGAACACAGCCATCGGCCACCACTGGCCCTGGTATTCATGGGCCAGCCAGGTGCCGATCAACGGCGTGAGGCCACCGGCCAGCGCGCCACACACTTGGTAGGCCAGGGAGATGGCGGTATAGCGCACACGGGTTTCGAACAGGCCGCTGACGAAGCCGGCGATCACCGCATAAAACGAGGCCATGCACACCACAGCCAGGGCGATACCGAGGATGATCAACGGCGCCTGGCCGCTGCTGACCAGCACGAACATCGGGTATGGCGACGCCATTGCCAGCAGCGTCATGGCACACAGAAAGCGCGTCGCACCGACCTTCTCCGCCACCCAGGCCGCCAGCGGCTGGACACAGAACTGGATGATGGCCACCACAAACAGGCACTCCAGAATCAACGAGCGCGGCAGGTTAAGTTGCTGGGTGCTGTAGGCAATCATGAAGGTGTTGGTGAAATACACGCCGGCAATGCCCAGCGTGTTAGCGCCGATGCACAGTAACAATGGGCGCCAGGAAGTCCTCAGCACCTCGATCACCGGGGCCTGATCCTGGGTGATGGCCCGGGCTTTTTCCGCCCTGGCTTTGTCTTCCAGGAACTCGGGGGATTCGTTGACACCCAGGCGGATCGCCAGCCCGACGATCAACAACAGCGCGCTGGCCAGGAACGGCACGCGCCAGCCCCAACTGAGCAGGTCGGCTTCCGGCAAACGGGTCACGGCACTGAACGCCAGCAACGACAGAATCAAACCCGCCGGGCTGCCCAACTGCGCAAAGGAGGCAAAGAAGTTGCGACGACCTTTGGGCGCATGTTCGCCGGCCATCAGCACTGCCCCACCCCACTCGCCACCCACGGCAATGCCCTGCACCACCCGCAGCAGCACCAGCAATACCGGTGCCGCGACGCCGATCTGTGCGTAGGTCGGCAACAGCCCGATGCACACCGTCACCACGCCCATCATCACCAGGGTAATCACCAGGGATTTCTTGCGACCGATACGGTCACCGATATGCCCAAACACAATGCCGCCCAACGGCCGGGCGAAGAAGCCCACGGCAAAGGTGCCGAAGGCGGCCATGGTGCTGAACAGCTTATCGTCGGAAGGGAAAAACAGCTGGCCAAACACCAGCGCAGCGGCGGTGGCGTAGATGTAAAAGTCGTACCACTCGATCATGGTGCCGATGAAGGCGGCGGCCGCGGCACGGCGAGGCTGCGGCGAAGCGGAAGGCTTCATGGGGTTGGCTCCTTTGGTTATTTTTTTGGCAGGAGAAAGGTCTGGCGCATGCGCTCTGATGGCGCTAAGTGAGGGTGATTTTTCGTCTCGGCGCTATGATTAGTCAATTTTCTATTTATTATTCCAATTATAAATCCTGCTTATTATCGAGCTGTCGCCATGTCTGAAAACCGCCGCGATGTTCACCCGCTGCTCAATGACCGCCTGGACTGGAACCTGCTGCGCACCTTCCGGGTGATCGGCCAGGAATTGAGCATCAGCCGCGCCGCCGCACGCCTGCACCTGACCCAACCGGCCATCAGCCAGGCGCTCAAGCGCCTGGAAGAACAGCTCGACTGCCAGCTGATTGCCCGTCGCGGCCCACGCTTTGTGCTGACCGAGGCCGGCGAGCAGATATTCGCGATTGCCGGCGAGATGTACGGCCAGGTCTCGCAGATGAGCAACGCCCTGCAAAAACCCGGCGACGAGGTGCTCGGCAAGGTGCGATTGCTGATGATCAGTCGGATCAATTCCGACACCTTTGATGACTTTCTCGCCGACTTCCATCGCCAGCATCCCAGGGTCGACCTGGACGTGGAGGTGATGCGCAGCTCTGACATCGTCGCCGCATTGCTGGAGAAAACCGCAACCCTGGGCCTGAGCCTCAATCGCCGGCCACAACCCCGCCTCGAGCAGCACCTGTTTCTACGCCAGCGGTATGCATTCTTTTGCGGGCGGCATCACCCGTTGTTCGGCCGCACCGGCTTGGCGGAAGGCGATTTGCAGTCGGAAAATTTCGTGAGTTTTACCAGCGACCAGATCGGCGGGATGCTCTCGCCGTTGACGATTTTCCGCGACCAGCAAGGCTTCAGCGGGCGCATCGTGGCGTCGTCCTCCAGCCTGGAAGAAGTGCGGCGGTTGGTGATCGCCGGGTTTGGCCTGGGCTGCCTGCCAATTCATGTGGTGGCCGAGGACGTGAAGAACGGATTGTTATGGCGTTTGCCGCCGGACGAGGGCATTACCGACGTGGATATCCACCTGCTGTGGAACCGCGAGCAGAAGATGAGCCGGGCAGAGACGGTGTTTATCGAGAGCCTCTCGGCGCGACTCGCCGCGGAATAAATGGCGTAATTTGCAAGTCGCTTGGCGCCCTCTTGCTAGTGTATGAAAACGGCCCGTCCACCATCATTCGTTCACAGGTTGCTCCCGTTGTCTCAAACGAAGAGGTGTTCGAATGTCCAAAATCTGGTTTATCACCGGCAGTTCCCGTGGCCTTGGCCGCTCGATTACCGTGGCCGCACTGCGCGCCGGTGATCGTGTAGTCGCCACCGCGCGCAATCCCAAGCAGTTGGATGACCTGGTGGCCGAATACGGTGATGCGGTTTATCCCGTCGCGCTGGATGTCACCCACAACCAGCAGGTGCTGGAAGCGGTAGACACTGCGGTGAAACATTTTGGCCGCCTGGATGTGGTGGTCAATAACGCTGGCTACGGTGATCTGGCTTCGGTGGAAGACGTAACCCTGGAGGATTTTTCGGCGCAGATCGACACCAACTTCTACGGTGTGGTGCACGTCAGCAAGGCGGTGGTGCCGGTGCTGCGCGCCCAGGGCAATGGGCATATCTTTCAGGTGTCGTCGCTGGGTGGACGTATCGGCATGGCAGGCCTGGCCGCATACCAAAGCGCAAAATGGGCCGTCGGTGGTTTTTCCACGGTGCTGGCACAGGAAGTCACGCCACTGGGCATCCAGGTAACCGTGCTGGAGCCGGGCGGCATGCGCACGGACTGGTCGGGCAGCTCGATGACGATTCCCGCCATCAGTGAGCCCTACCAGCAAACCGTCGGTGCCCTGGTGGAATTGCTCAACTCACCCGGCATCCTGCCCACCGGCCCGGACCGGGTTGCCGAAATCGTGCTGGAGCTGGCACTGAACAAAGACGCCCCGCTACGCTTGCTGATCGGCAGCGATGCCGTGCAATACGCGGCCCGGGCAGCGGCAGACTTGGCCGAGTCGGATAAAAAGTGGCATGACCTCAGTGTGTCGGCCTCGGATTAATCTCACGATTTAAAAGAAGGTGCTGCATGCCTGACGCGACACAACCCCGTTTCAACATACCGGACGTGTTTTGGCTGGCCCTGAAGAGCGTCGGGCTGGAGCCATCGGTGGTGTTGCGTCAGGCGCGCTTACCCATGACCCTGCATATCCGCGAGCGGCGCGACCGGCGGCAGGTGACGACGCTGGAGTTCTTTCGCCTGTGGGAGGCGGTGCGGGCGCTCAACCCTGATCCGGCCGTCGGAATCCTGCTGATGACCCGCCTTGAGGTCACCGCGCTTCCACCGTCCAGCTTTGCCGCCTTTATCGCCCGGGATTATCGGGATGGCCTGCACCGCCTCGCCCGCTTCAAGCAACTGTGCACGCCTGAGCGCCTGCTGGTTTGCGAGGATGGCCGCAGGTGCACGGTGACCATCGAATGGCTGCACACGCCTGAGCCGCCACCACCGCTGTTGGTGGACGCGGCGTTTGCCACGTTTGTGGAGTTGGGCCGGCGGGGTTCACGGGCGCAGATCACTCCTCTGAACGTTGAACTGGCGCGCCCGGACGACGGCAGCACCGTACTGGCGGATTTTTTCGGCTGCCCCGTGCGCTTTGGTGCCGAGCGCAATGCGCTGGTGCTGGATGCCGCGGATCTGGATCGCCCGTTTCCTGGATACAATCCGCAAATGCTGGACATGCTGAACCCGGGCCTGGTGGCGGCGCTGGCCGAAGCATCGGCACCGGCCAGCATCTGCCATCAAGTCAAGATCACCCTCAAACGCATTCTGGCCAGTGGCCGCCCCGAGATGATCGAAGTCGCACGGGAATTGGGCATGAGCGAACGCACATTGCAGCGGCGCATTACCGAGGCCGGCAGCAGTTTTCGGCAACTGATGCTGGAGACCCGCAAGGAAGTGGTGCGCCATTTGCTCACTGAGCCGTCTATCGAAATAGACGAGATCGCCTGCCTGGTCGGCTATGAAGACACCAACTCGTTTTATCGGGCGTTTCGCTCCTGGGAAGGCACGACGCCGGCTCGGTGGCGGGCGCTGCAAGCCCCTACGTGTTGATAAACGCCGGCTGCTTGCACAGGGTCAGGTTGTTGAGGTGCTCGTTGATGTCGAGCTTTGACGAGCCAATATCGAATTGGTAGTAGACCTTCCACGACATCGCCGCCCGGTTGCCCGTGGTGCAGAACTTCATCAGCTTGGCCTTGCAGGTGGCCTCGTAGAACGTGCCCGCCAACATGCGCGCCGGGCTGGCGCCGGGGTCCTTCGACTGGCAGGGACAGTGGGACAGGAATACCTCGGCTTTGGCCGGCGGCCGGCCGCGCAGGCTGACGAAGTTTTGCACGCACTCGTCGAAATGCTCGATCAACAACTCTTCTGCGTGTCGGCTTTCGACGTCTACCCCGCGCTGCGCCACCAAGGCCTGGGCGACCGGCAACATCGACCGATACGAATCCTGATGCTCAGACGCGGTCAGCGTCCTTTTTAACAGCTGCGCATGCAGTTTCAATTTGTTGCCCACGGCACTGTTGGCAACTTGCTCGCGCGATTGCCGGCTGATGAACACGTAGTACCGCGCGCCCTCCAGGCTCAGTACCAAGCCAATCGCACCTGGGCGCTCACGAAGCGGAAGCGCTTCTTTGAGTGTGTCTCGGTATACCAGCATGGGCCTCTCCCTCACCAATCGATAAACCCGAATCAACAGGACGCCAGATTCGGACAGGTACATTGGTGAACAGTCAGGGGGCCGGGTTTATTCCACCCCGGTGACTATACGGCCAGGGTCTTTTCAGCACTGCGCGCCATGATCTGCAAATCTTCAAACGGGTTTCTGCCAATCAACATGAACGCATGGGTTGGGCTGGACCAAAACACCACGTTCATACCACGGCGCTGCTCAGTGGCCATGGGCGCGGCGCCCTTTTTCGCCGCCGTGATGCACAGCGCCAAAGGACCGTGGCGCGGGTCGAGGTAGGTCAATTGGCCGATCAGTACACCGTCATAATCGAGGATTTGTGCGCGCCTGAACTCGGCGCCCGGCAGGCTGATTGCCTCAGGGCTCAGCGGCAGGCCGAGTTGGCGCCCTACCGAATTCAGTTGAGCAAGATGGGAGTCAGGGTCGGCGCTGAGGTTCTCCAGGGTCCGGGGCGTATACAGCGCCATGTATTCGGCGACCGAGGTGCGCCAGCCCGAACCAGGCTCAGGCCGGGGCCATGCCATGAACAGTCGATCAGCGACCACACCGGCCACCGCAAAGCTTGCCGCTACCGCGAGAAACCTGCGTCGACTCAGGGCCGGTGTGTGTGCCGGCGGCAAGGCGTCGAGCATCGCCTGCAAACGCTCGGCAGGGGCTTGGTCGAGAACCGAATCGAACGCTGATTTGAACGACAACTGCCCGCGCTTGAGCTGCTCGACGCGGGCCGTCACGGCGGGATCGATCCCCAGCAGGTTATCGATAAGCTGGCACCGCTCGGGGTCCAGCTCACCGTCGAGATAAGCCACCAGCAGTTCATCCGACGGTAGGGTCTGTTGAGTCATCGTCGTTCTCCGCTCGATTTATCCAGCAGGCCGCTTGAGTGCGCCGTTTCAGCCAACCTCAAGCGCGCAGCAGCCAGCCGGCTCATCACCGTTCCCACGGGGATGTGCAGGACCTCGGCAATTTCCTTGTATGAAAGCCCTTCGACGTAGGCCAGGAACACCGTCTCCCGCTGGGCTTCGGGTAGCGCATTGACGCGTTTGATGACCTGCGCGGCCAGCACCTGGTCCTGAGCCTGGGTTTCGCCGTCGAACGACAACTCCTCCTCCGCGTCGACAAATCCCTGGCCCTGTCGTACGCGCTGCGAGCGCAGTTCGTTAAGCCAGATCGTATGCATGATCGTCAGCAACCAGCGGTCGAGCCGCGTGCCGGCCACAAACTGGCCCGCACGCTCCAGCGCACGCACGCAGGTGGCTTGCACCAGGTCATCCGCCACATGCTTTTGTCGCGACAGCACCAAGCCGTATCGCCATAAACGTGGCAACAGCAAGCTCAACTCACGGCGCAACTCAGCGTCTTGGGTGATGGCGGTCTCCTGTCGTTTCGCTCACGCGTCAAGCCTGAGGTGCGGCGGCGATGGCTTCGGCCAGGTCTTCGTACTCTTCGCAAGTGGTGCTGCACAAGGCTTTGATTTTCACCAGTTGCTCCTGGGCCAGGTCTACACGGCCCTTGATCACATAAGCCTCGCCGAGGTATTCGCGCACCTGGGCGTAGTTGGGGTCCAGCGCCACGGATTTCAGGTAGTAGCTGATCCCTTCATCGGTGCGACCCAACTTGCGGGTGGCGTAGCCGCGGTAGTTCAGGGCCTTGGCCGTGTTCGGGTTTTGCAGAGTGTCGAGCAGTGACAGGGCTTCTTCGTAGCGCCCGTCCTTGGCCAGGCGATAGGCGTAATCGGTGCGGTCGGCGTCCGAGGTGGCCTTGCTTGTCTGCAATACGCACTTGCGGGTCTTGGTATCCCAGACCTGGCCTTTGGGGCAGTTGGGCTTGGGCGGCGCCGATTCGTCACCGGAAGCGTGGACCTGGCCGGCCAGTAGCGCGGCGGCCATACAGGTTCCGAAGAACAAGGCAGTGCGATAACCAACGACGTGTTCGTGGCGACTCTTCATGGCGTTCATGCTCCGTAACGATAGGGAAAGTACCGCAGCAAACTCAGTGTTGAAGATCGCCCCGAGGGCCGGGCAGCATGCGGCGCAGCGTGCTGTCGCGCTGGATGTAGTGATGCCACAGCGCGGCACAGGCATGCAGCCCCGCGAGCACGATGATCGCCCAGGCGACGTTGTTGTGCAGGCCAGCCAGGGTGCCCCGCAATTCGTGATCGATCACAAACGGCGCAGGCACCGGGAACAGTCCAAAAAAGTTGAAGGGCTCGCCCTGGGCCCAGCGGAACAGGAAGCCGAGGATGACCTGCGTGAGTAATAACAGGTATAGACAGCCGTGGGCGATTTTGGCGGCCACGTTCAGCGCCGGGTGCGTGTCGGCCTTTGGATGATTGCCGCCGAACAGGCGCCAGAGGATACGTGCAGCAATCAGCACCGCCATCGCGATACCCAGTGAGATATGCACGGATTGCAGGCCTTTGCGCAGTGGCGTGCCTTTTTCCAGGTTTCCCCAGATGTGGGCGCTGGCGAACATGAAGATCACCAGAGCAGCGGTAAGCCAGTGGAAGGTGCGGGTCAGGCGATCGTAGCGGTCGGTGGGGATGTTCATGGGCGTTTCCTGGGTGGTCTGTGTGGTGAACACCGCAGTGGGGGGAGTTATTCGGTCGTGAGTGAAAGTTTATGTGAGCGCGACCGAATACAACGCTTCTTGGGCTGGGAGGAAAACACCCAGAAACCAAATCACTCGCCTGCCACTTCGCGTTTTATGGGACTTACGGCTTATCTGAACATCACCCATCGGATGAAACGCACTTGAACAAGTCCCATGCTGGGACTAGGATCTTTAATGAGAATTGTCGCTGTCAGCCAACTAAAGACCTTTTGGCAAAAACGCCCGGATGCAGAGCAATCATTCCTCGCCTGGATTGATGAGGTCAAAAAATCAGACTGGAAGACCCCGGCTGATATCAAGGCTCAGTTTCGTCACGCCAGTGTTCTAAAAAGCCGCAGGGTCGTGTTCAACATCAGAGGTAACGACTATCGGCTCGTGGCTGCCGTGGCTTATCGCTACGGCGCCCTCTATATCAAATTCGTCGGTACGCATAAGCAGTACGACGTCATTGATGCCGATACCGTTGAAATGGAATAAGCCATGAATATTCGCCCTATCCACACCGAGCAAGACTACCGGGACGCGCTGAAGGCTGTATCGCCCTTGTTCGACAATGAGCCTGAACCCGGCACACCTGAAGGCGACTATCTTGATGTGATGATTACGCTAATTGAAGTCTACGAAGCGAAGCACTTCCCGGTGGATTTGCCCAACCCGGTGGATGCCATCCGTTTCAGAATGGAGCAGTCGGGGCTATCGGCAGCTGACCTGGTACCTGCTATTGGCCGACAGAATCGGGTTTATGAGGTACTGAACGGAAAGCGGGCTCTTACGCTGCCGATGATTTGGAAGTTGCATGAGATGTTTGGGATTCCGGCAGAAAGCCTGATAAAGCCAGTAAAGATTGCTTGAGATCAGAAACGAAAAAGCCCCGTAGTTTATTCAACTACGGGGCTTTTTCTATGTAATGGCGGAGAGATAGGGATTCGAACCCTAGGTACCGGTGAAGGTACAACGGATTTCGAATCCGTCCCATTCGGCCACTCTGGCATCTCTCCAACGGCGCGCATCATAACAGCCTGTTTCGTGGAAGCAAAGCGCCTAAGCGATTTTTTTCCGTGCTATCAGATGCTTGCGTCGATTACAGCGGTACGCCAAGACGGTTGGCGACTTCTTCGTAGGCTTCGATGACGTCACCGAGGCCCTGGCGGAAGCGGTCTTTGTCCATCTTCTTGCGGGTGTCTTTGTCCCACAGGCGGCAGCCGTCCGGGCTGAATTCGTCGCCCAGGACGATGGAGCCGTCGTGGAACACACCAAATTCCAGTTTGAAGTCCACCAGCAGCAGGCCGGCGTCGTCGAACAGTTTGCTCAGGACGTCGTTGACCTTCAGCGACAGTTCTTTCATGCGAGCCAGTTGCTCAGCGGTGCCCCAACCGAATGCCACCACGTGGGATTCGTTGATGAACGGGTCGCCCTTGGCGTCGTCCTTCAGGAACAGTTCGAAGGTGTAAGGATTGAGCTTGAGGCCCTCCTCCACGCCCAGACGCTTCACCAGGCTGCCGGCGGCGTAGTTACGTACGACGCACTCGACCGGGATCATGTCGAGCTTTTTCACCAGGCATTCGTTGTCGCCCAGCAGTTTGTCGAATTGGGTCGGAATGCCGGCCGACTCGAGTTTCTGCATGATGAAGGCGTTGAACTTGTTGTTCACCATGCCTTTGCGGTCGAGCTGTTCAATGCGCTTGCCGTCGAACGCCGAGGTGTCGTTGCGAAACAGCAGGATCAAGCGGTTGGCGTCGTCGGTCTTGTAAACCGATTTGGCTTTGCCGCGGTAGAGTTCTTCACGTTTTTCCATGATGGGCTCCGCTTGCTAAGTAGGTGGGCTAGGCGATGTGTCGCCAGTCGAGCCCTGAATCTTGATCGGCCAGTTGCAGCCAGTCCGGGTCGCACCCAAGGGTGTCGACAAAACATTGCCGGGCCAGCTGCGGCAGGTTGTTCTTGCTGCTCAGGTGGGCCAGGACCAGGTGTTGCAGGTCTTGCCAGCCCAACTCATACACCAGGTACGCCGCCTGGTGGTTGTTCAAATGTCCAAACTGCCCGCCGACCCGCCGCTTGAGAAAGGCCGGGTAGTGACCCCGCGCAAGCAGGTCACGGCAGTGGTTGGACTCGATCATCAATGCATCGAGGTCGCGGTAACCGTCCAGCACCTTGGCGCAGTAGGAACCCAGGTCGGTGAGCAGGCCGAAGCGCCGTTCACCGTCACTGAATACGTATTGCGTCGGTTCCTGGGCATCGTGGGCCACGGCAACTACATCGATGCTCAAGGCACCGACCTGCAATTGCTCGCCACCAGCCAGCAAACCCGCGGGTTCAATCGGTTTGCGCATCCCGCGCAAGGTACCGCGGCTCAGGTACACCGGAAGATTGTAGCGCCGAGACAGCAAACCCACGCCATGCACGTGGTCGGCATGTTCGTGGGTCACCAGAATCGCACTCAGCTGCGAGGGGTGAACCCCCAGGCGCAGCAGGCGCCGCTCGGTTTCCCGCAAGGAGAAACCACAATCCACCAGGACGTACGTGTCGTCGTGGGCTACAAGCGTGCCGTTCCCTTGGCTACCGCTGCCGAGAACGGCAAAACGCATCGGATCAGCCCAGGTTGTCCTGAATCACGCCCAACACTTTGCGCGCCACATCAGCCGGCGCCACAGTATTGATGTTTTTCTCGACGGTGACTTGCACGCTGTCGCCAACCTTGCTCAAACGAACCTGGTAACGCTCGGCGCGGGTCTCGATCTCTTCCTTGGTCGGCTTGCTGCCGAACAACTTGCTGAAGAAACCTGGCTCGTCGTCTTTCTTCTCGGCTTTTTCGGCCAGGTTGATGTAGTACAGGCCCAGGCTGCGGTTGATGTCTTCAACGCGCCATTCGCCATGTTCCAGCGCGCGGCCGACACTCGACCAGGCACGGTCCAGGTCTTCACCCAGGTTGAGCACGACGTTGCCGCTGCCGTCTTCGCTGAGGCTGACTCGGCTTGGTGTGTCAAAGCTGCCGGCGGCGAGCAGGGAGACGGAACCGCCCTTCTCGGAGATACGGCTCATGCTGGCGAGCATTTCGTCGACCAGGGCAGCGTCCACGCCGGTGTTGACCGAGCGCGGGGTGAAGTCGACGTTGGCGGTGCTGCCGGCAGGACGCTCGGCGCTGACCACGTAGACTTCACTGGTGTTGCGTTGCACGCCTGGCTCGATACGCACGCGGATGCGGGCTTCGCTGTCATTGGCTACGCCGCCGGCTTGCAGGCGCTTGGCCATGGAGGCCGACAGTTCGCTGGTGTGCTGCCACGCGGTGGTGAATTCACCGGTCTGCGGGCGTTGCTCGTCAATGCGGAAACCGTTGTCCTGGAAGAACTGCACGGCCACTGGCCAGACTTCGGCAGGTGGGCGCTGGGCCATGACCCAACGGGTGTCGCCGCTCTTCTGCAGGCTGTAGTCGCTGGCATCGGCCACGGCCGACAGCGGCTGTGGACGCGGCACTTCGTATTCACCTTTGAAGGTGTCGTCGGCTACGTTGCGCGGGATCGGCAGCAACGGGTCAAGGCGCTTGGCGACATTGACGTCCGACGGCAATTTCATCGGGGCGGTTTGTTGGGCTTCCAGGTAATCGCTACCGCGGTCGCGGAAGTAGCCTTCCGGGCCCCAGATCCAACCGCAGCCACTGGTGCTGGAGATAATCAAGGCAAGTGCGGAAAGTCCGGCCAATCGCTTCATGCGTAGTGCTTCCTCAATTAAACCAGGACGCCGGACTGGCGCAGGGCCTGTCGCAGCGGTTCGTGACAGGCTTCGCTGAGCCAGGTGAGCGGCAGACGGATACCGTCCGGCATCAGGCCCATCTCATGCAGCGCCCATTTCACGGGGATAGGGTTGGATTCGATAAACAGGGTTTTGTTGAGCGGTGCCAATTGCTCGTGGATCGCCCGGGCCTTGACCGCATCACCGGCAATGGCAGCGGCACACAGCTCGCTCATGGCGCGCGGTGCGACGTTGGCAGTCACCGAGATGTTGCCTTTGCCGCCCAGCAGGATCAGTTCGACAGCAGTGGCGTCGTCACCGGAATACACCAGGAAGTCGCTGCTGACGCCGGCCAGGATGTCCTTGGCGCGTTGCAGGTCACCGGTGGCTTCCTTGATACCAATGATGTTCGGTACGGTGGACAGGCGGATCACGGTCTCGGCTTTCATGTCGCAGGCGGTGCGACCGGGTACGTTGTAGAGGATCTGCGGGATGTCGACCGCTTCGGCAATGGCGCGGAAGTGCAGGTACAGGCCTTCCTGGGTCGGCTTGTTGTAGTACGGCGTCACCAGCAGGCAGGCGTCGGCGCCGGCTTTCTTGGCGTTGCGGGTCAATTCGATCGCTTCGCGGGTCGAATTGGCGCCCGTGCCGGCGATCACAGCGATACGCCCTGCAACGCGCTTGACCACGAACTCGATCACTTCGATGTGTTCTTCCACATCAAGCGTGGCCGATTCACCTGTGGTGCCGACCGCCACGATGGCGTTGGTGCCCTCTTGCAGGTGGAAGTCCACCAGTTTGCCCAGGCTGTCCCAGTCGAGATTACCTTGTGCATCCATGGGTGTGACCAGTGCCACCATACTGCCCGCAATCATGCAACCGCTCCTGCCGGAAAAAGAGAGCGGTAATGGTACTGGCGCCAAGATGCTTGTACAAGCGAAGTACCGTCTGAGGATGCGTTCTGGATCAACTTAGTTCGCAGCAACGCCATCATTGGGCCAAAGCAGGGTTTGATGAAGCTGATTACGTAATGAAAACGCCACCTCCTAGCCCTTGGCGATGGTTTTCGCTACCCTTCATCCTTTGATTGATACCGCTTTCATCGTATCGACCGCTCATCGCTTTAGGAAGGCTGCATGTCCACCCCCACAGTCCGCGAACAATTCCTTGTCATCAGTGCCCTTGGCGCCAACCCCATGGAGCTGACTAACGTCCTGTGCCGCGCCAGCCATGAAAACCGCTGCGCCGTCGTGACCTCCCGCCTGACCCGCCATGGCGAGTGCAGCGCGCTGGTCCTGCAGATTTCCGGAACCTGGGATGCCCTGGCCCGCCTCGAGACCGGCTTGCCGGGCTTGGCCAAGAAGCATGACTTCACGGTCAACGTGGTGCGCAGTGCGGCCCTGGAGAACCGTCCTCAGGCCCTGCCCTACGTTGCCTATGTCAGCTCGGCCTACCGCTCGGACATCGTCAACGAGCTGTGCCAGTTCTTTATCGACCACAACGTCGAACTGGAAAACCTGACCTGCGACACCTATCAGGCCCCGCAGACCGGCGGCACCATGCTCAACGCCACCTTTACCGTGACCTTGCCGGCCGGCGTGCAGATCAGTTGGCTGCGCGACCAGTTCCTGGATTTCGCCGATGCCCTGAACCTCGACGCACTGATCGAGCCATGGCGCCCACAGAACCCAATGTAAGGAAGTTTTCATGGCAGTAGTCATCGACAAACCGGTAGCCGACTTCGAAGCCCAGGCCACCAGCGGGCAGACCTTCAGCCTCGCCGGGCTCAAGGGCAAGCAAGTGGTGATCTACTTCTACCCGAAAGACAGCACCCCGGGCTGCACCACCGAAGGCCAGGGCTTTCGTGACCAGCACGCAGCGTTCGAGGCCGCCAACACCGTGGTGTTTGGCGTGTCCCGGGACAGCGTGAAGTCCCACGAGAACTTCAAGGCCAAGCAGGCATTCCCCTTTGAGCTGATCAGCGACAAGGACGAAGCGGTTTGCCAGCTGTTTGATGTGATCAAGCTGAAGAAGCTGTATGGCAAGGAATACCTGGGCGTTGATCGCAGCACCTTCCTGATCGACAAGGATGGCGTGCTGCGCCAGGAATGGCGTGGTGTGAAAGTGCCCGGCCATGTGGACGCTGTATTAGCAGCGGCGCAAGCGCTGAACAAAGCTTGATTCACTTGCTGGCGTTGGAATAGCTATCGCAGGCAAGCCAGCTCCCACATGTGATCGTTGTTCGACATCACAACTCAGTCAATGTGGGAGCCGGGCTTGCCCGCGATGAGCCCTGCACCGGCACCACAACTATCAGAGTAATGGCGCTACAACAGGCTCCTGCCGCGGCCAGGCATCCAGCACCGCCTTGAACAGCGTCGCCAGGGGAATCGCAAAGAATACCCCCCAGAAGCCCCACAACCCGCCAAACAACAACACCGCACAGATGATCGCCACCGGATGCAGGTTCACCGCCTCGGAGAACAGCAATGGCACCAGCACGTTGCCATCCAGCACCTGGATAATGCCGTACACCGCCATGAGGTAGATGAACTGATCACTCCAGCCCCACTGGAACAGCGCGATCAGCATCACCGGCACCGTCACCACCACCGCGCCAACATAGGGCACCACCACTGAAACGCCGACCAGCAGCGCCAGCAGGGCTGCATAGTTCAGCCCCAGTGCGACAAAGCCGATGTAGGTGACCCCACCGCAGATGAAGATCTCGATGACCTTGCCACGGATGTAGTTGGCAATCTGCCGGTTCATTTCCTCGGCGACCCGGGTAATCAACGCCCGTTCACGCGGCAGGTAGCCGCGCACCCAACGACCGATCATCTCGCGGTCCTTGAGGAAGAAAAACACCAGGATCGGCACCAACACCAGGTAGATCATGATGTTGACCAACAGTGGCAAGCTCGAAAGGGAAAAGGTCAGCGCCCATTGTCCAAACTTTCCGATTTCGCCGCGCGCCACTTCAATCGCCTGCAATACCTGCTCGTCCGACACCAGGTGCGGATAGCGCTCGGGCAACAGCAAGAGCAGCGACTGCCACTTGACGAGCATGCCCGGCAGCTCGTTGAACAAGGTGATCAACTGATGCCACAACAAAGGCACCACGATCACGATAAACACCAGTAACAGCCCCATGAACAAGGCAAACACCAGGCCCACCGCTGCCCCACCTGGCAAGCGCAGGCGCTCCAGAATGGAGACCAGGCCTTGCATCAGGTACGCCAGCACCATCCCCGCCAGTACTGGCGCCAACATGCCGCCCAAGGTGAGCACGGCCGTAAAGGCGAGAAACAGCAGGACGGCCAGCACCACGGCTTCTTCGTCGGAGAAGTAGCGCTGAATCCAGTCACGTAACACTTTGAACATCAATAAACCTCAGGCGATAAGGACAGCACATTCAAGCGATTCAGGCCTTGCGCAACCAGTAACGATAGACGCCCGCTTCGTCTTCTTCATGCAACAGGGTGTGGCCGGCCAGCTTGGCAAATGTACGGAAATCCCGCTGGGAACCCGCGTCTGTGGCGATCACCTTGAGCACCGCGCCGCTGGCCAGCCGGTTGAGTTCCAGCTTGGCCTTGAGCAAGGGCAGCGGACAGTTAAGGCCACTGGCATCCAGTTCGGCATCGAAGGCTACAGCGTCGGTCATGGTTTTGCTCCGGGTGGGCGTCGGGGGCGCTTAGAATATCTGGTCCGAAGCTCAGTGTCCGGCTACAGTAAGCTCTTTGTCGAAAGGCTTTGTGCATGACTTTTTTGCGCCCTACCCTGCTGACGCTGGCTTGCCTGCTTGCCTCTCCAGGCTTCGCCGACGACCTGCCGTCACTTGGCGACGCCAGTTCTGCCATTGTCTCGCCAAAACAGGAATACGATTTGGGTCGGGCATGGCTCGCCTACCTGCGTGGCCAGGTCTCGCAACTCAACGACCCGCAACTCAAGGATTACGTCGAAACCAGCGTTTACAAACTGGTGGAGACCAGCCAGGTCAATGACCGGCGCCTGGAATTCATTCTGATCAACAGCCCGCAACTCAACGCGTTTGCCGCACCAGGCGGCATCGTCGGGGTCAACGGCGGCCTGTTTCTCAATGCCCAGACCGAAGGCGAATATGCCTCTGTGCTGGCTCACGAACTGGCTCACTTGTCCCAACGCCACTTCGCCCGGGGCGTGGAAGCGCAGCAACGCATGCAAATCCCGATGATGGCTGCGCTGCTCGGCGGCATCATTGCCGCTGCCGCGGGTGCAGGCGATGCGGGCATTGCCGCGATTGCCGGCAGCCAGGCCGCCGCCATCCAGGAACAACGTCGCTTTTCCCGGCAAAACGAGCAAGAGGCTGACCGTATCGGCATCCTCAACCTGGAGAAGGCCGGCTACGACCCGCGCTCCATGCCGACCATGTTTGAGCGCTTGATGCGCCAGTACCGCTTTGACGCCAAGCCGCCAGAATTCCTGCTGACTCACCCGGTCACCGAATCGCGGATCGCAGACACCCGCAACCGCGCGGAGCAAGCCAAGCCGGGCGGTATTGAGGACAGCCTGCGCTACCAACTGATCCGCGCTCGTGTGCAGTTGTATTACGAAGACACTCCGGGCCTGGCAGCCAAACGCTTCCAGGCTCAGCTGGATGAAAACCCGAAAAACGATGTGGCGCGTTATGGCCTCGCCATCGCCCAGATCAAAGGTGCGCAATTCAACCTGGCCCGGGAAAACCTGAAGCCGCTGCTGGCCAAGGCGCCCAACGACATCACCTACAACCTGGCGCAGATCGAGTTGGACATGAGCAACAATCGCCTGCCGGATGCCCAGCAGCGTACGGACCGGATGTTGACGCAATATCCAGGCAACTACCCGCTGAATCAGGTTCGGGTGGATCTGCTGCTCAAGCAAAGCCGCACCGCTGACGCGGAAAAAGCCCTCGAAGGCCTGCTTAAATCACGCACCGACGATCCGGACGTCTGGTATCAGGTCGCGGAAACCCGGGGGTTGTCGGGCAATATCATCGGCCTGCATCAGGCCCGCGCCGAGTACTTCGCGCTGGTAGGGGACTTCAAGCAGGCTATTCAACAACTGGACTTCGCCAAGCGTCGCGCTGGCAGCAACTTCCCGCTTTCGTCACGTATCGATGCACGCCAACGTGAACTGATCGATCAGGAACGCATGATCAAAGACATGATGGGCTAAACCTTACAGCCACAAAAAAGCCCCGCTCTCGTGCATCGAGAGCGGGGCTTTTTATTGGACTAGCGGATTACTCGGCCAGTTTGAAGGTAATGAAGCTGGCGCGCCCCTGACGCAGGACGCGCATCGACACCGAGCGGTTCTTCGGCAGCGCCTTGGCGATGTCGGTGAACTCTTTGGTGGAGTTGATAGCCTGGTTGTTCAGGTGAGTAATGACATCACCCGGCTGCAGGCCGATCAGGGAGGCAGGACCGTCCTGGACTTCCTTGATCACTACGCCACTCTTGAGGTCGAAGCTTTTCTTCTGCTCATCGGTCAACTCGACCACGGCGATGCCCAGGCGGTTGCTGCTGCGCTCTGCACCCGGCTTGCTGTTACCCAGCGCATCAAGCGCCGCGCCTTCTTCCGGGATCGCACCAACGGTCAGCTCAACGTTCTGGCGCTTGCCGTCGCGAATCACTTCCAGCTTGGCCTTGCTGCCGGCCTTGAGCGCGCCCACCAGGTGCGGCAAGTCTGCAGACATGACGATCGGCTGGCCGTTCATGCTCAGAATCACGTCACCGACTTGCAAGCCGCCTTTGGCAGCCGGGCCATCGTCCTGAATCTGTGCGACCAGGGCACCGGCCGGCTTGTCGAGACCGAAGGATTCAGCCAGGTCCTTGTTAACTTCCTGGATCACCACACCCAGCCAGCCGCGGCTGACTTTGCCACCGGTTTTCAGCTGGTTGGAAACGTCCATGGCCACGTCGATTGGGATCGCAAAGGACACGCCCATGAAACCACCGGAACGGGTGTAGATCTGCGAGTTGATGCCGACCACTTCGCCCGCCAGGTTGAACAGAGGGCCACCGGAGTTACCCGGGTTGATCGGCACGTCGGTCTGGATGAACGGTACGTAGTTTTCGTTTGGCAGGCTGCGACCGATGGCGCTGACGATGCCTTGGGTCACGGTATGGTCAAAACCAAACGGCGAACCGATGGCGACTACCCATTGCCCGGCTTTCAGGTCCTGGGATTTGCCCAGCTTGAGCACCGGCAGGTCCTTGCCTTCGATTTTCAGCAGGGCCACGTCAGAACGTGGGTCGGTGCCCACCAGCTTGGCTTTCAGCTCGCTGCGGTCAGCCAGGCGCACAAGAATCTCGTCAGCGTCGGCAATCACGTGGTTGTTGGTCAGGATGTAGCCGTCAGGCGAGATGATGAAACCCGAACCCAGGGACTGGGCCTCGCGCTGGCCACCACCACCGCCACGCGGCGTACGCGGCTGGGGCATGCCACGCTCGAAGAACTCCCGCAGCATCGGCGGCAGGCCTTCCAGGTCGGGCATCTGCTGGTTGGAAACTTTGCGATCCGGCAGCTTCTGCGTAGTACTGATGTTCACCACGGCAGGCGACGCCTGCTCCACCAGTTGGGTGAAGTCAGGCAGCTCGGCCGCTTGCGCGGTAACGGCCTGACCCAGCACCAGCACCGTGGCGACTATGGATAGGTAAGACTTCAAACGTGGTATCGACATACAGCTCCCGTTACGACGAGCAGGGTTGAGCGACAGGGTTCAATAAACGCCGAAAAAACTGCGACCGACATTTTTGTTCCGCGAACAAAACAAGGCCAGGGCCGGCAGGCACTGACCTATAAAAAACATAGGGGATTTTAGCAAGTGAAAAAAATGATCCAGACATTTCATGCTCTCGACAGAGGCAGGCATCGACCTTCTCCTGCGCAACATTGAAATATCAGGATGAACATAGGATTAACAACTCACGGCTTGGCGGGCGTGGTGCCGCTGCGTACAGACAGCGCAATCCGTTCGGCGGTGCCAATCGGGACTTCGCCGACCACAGTCACCATCACCTCGCCTTCCAGGGTATTGAGACGCCGTGATACAGCGACGGTCGGGCCCAGCTGGGTTCGAGTCTCGGTCACGGTCGCACCGTTGAGCGGCTCCAAAAACACTGAGAAACGTGCCAGGCCATCGTCATACATCAAACTGCTGACGATTACCTTGGTGTGGGAATCTTTATGGGCGCTGCTGTTGACCAACTGGAAGCCTGGCGGCAGCCAATCGAGGCGCCAATCCTGAGGAACTTCGACCTCCGGGGCCTTGGCGCTGGTTACAGCCACAGGCGTACATTCGCCACTGGGCTGCAGGTCACGATCATCAGGCATCGACGTATTGAGCCGGGTGAACTGGAATCGCTCCAGCAACTGGCCCTGGTCGTTAAGCAATAACGACTTCAGTGGCAGCGCGGTTTCGCGGTCCAGGTGCAGCTCAAAGCCATAACGGTATTGATCCCGGGGAGTCACAGAGACGATCACCGCATTTCTACCCGCCACGCGCGATTTGCCGATAACGGCAAGCTCGTAGAAGGCTTTAAGTTTTTGCGGATCAAGGGTGCGTGAAGGAGAATCGGGGGAGCCCCCAAGTCCGGCAACCAGCGTGCCACTCACGCATTGGGTACGGCCATCAACGCGCAGGACTTCCTGGGCAGAACCATCGAGCTGCAAAAGCCGCTCACGGACCTGACCATTCTGGACGCGATGCCAGATGTCATGGGTAGAAAAACTACCGTTACGCTCGTAGATGAAGGTGCCCTGAAAGCTTTGTTGCTGCTCTGCCCGCCCAAGACGCGTAAGCCAGTCTTGGGCTTCGTCGGCATGGGCGGGGACTGCAAACCAGCCACTGAGCAACAACGCAAGGAGCGGTATGGCGCGCATAAAGCTCCTTGGCGGTCTAGCGGTTTTCCAGGCTTGCAGCGCGAGCGTATGGCAGAGCGCTTTCAGTGCCCTTCAAGGCAGATTCCTGTGCGTGTTGGCGCAGGTAGCCTGGAAGACGCTGGTCCTGCCAGCCGGATTGCCCTTGAAGTACACCGTTGGCCATAGGCCCGGTGGTATCAGAGCTTTCCTTGTAGCCGGCCAGTACGGCTGGACCCTTGACCTGCGGACCGGCCATGACCGGTTGCTGGGTTTGTTGGGCCAGTTCGGCACCGGCGATTTCGTCCTGGTTGTACAGGCGAACACCTGCCAACACAGCGACGGTCACCGATGCAGCGACTGCCAAACGACCCAGGCTACGCCAAGGACCGCGAGCAGCTTTTGCCGGAACGGCTTCATCAGCCAGCGCAGCAGAAACGGCCGCAGCAATATCCAGACGAGGGATTAGAAGATCCTTGTGCATCACCGCCCGAGCGACTTGGTAACGAGACCAGGTATCACGGGTTTCGGCGTCATCAAATGCATTAAGCACTCGACGAAGTTCCAGTTCATCCGCTTCGTTATCCATCACTGCGGACAGCGATTCCTGCAGGGCATCACGACTCATGGCGGTTCCTCTCTTGGCTGTCGCCGCTGTCTCAGTTTTCCTGCAACAACGGCTGCAGGGCTTTATCGATGGCTTCCCGAGCCCGGAAAATCCGGGAACGTACGGTACCCACCGGACATTGCATGACGGCCGCAATGTCCTCGTAACTCAGACCATCGAATTCACGTAAAGTTAACGCCGTACGTAAATCTTCTGGTAGTTGCTGAATTGTTCGATGGACGGTTCCCTCGATCTCGTCGCGCAGCAATGCACGCTCCGGCGACTCGAGATCCTTGAGGCCGTGATCACCATCATAAAATTCAGCATCTTCCGAACTAACATCACTATCCGGTGGGCGGCGACCGCGAGAAACCAGATAGTTCTTCGCCGTGTTGATGGCGATGCGGTAAAGCCACGTGTAAAACGCACTATCACCGCGGAAATTACCGAGTGCACGGTACGCCTTGATAAAGGCTTCCTGTGCAACGTCCTGCGCTTCATGGGTGTCGTGCACAAACCGCACGATCAACCCGAGAATTTTGTGCTGGTATTTCAGCACTAGCAGATCAAATGCCCGCTTGTCGCCGCGTTGAACGCGCTCGACCAGCTGCTGATCCTCTTCCTGGGTTAGCATGAACACTCCTCGTTGTACTTGAAGGAGGCTTGCATAACTAATCGATCAGGCTTGCAAACATAGACTCGGACTTTTCGCAAAAGTTCTCCCCCTCCAAGCAAGTTTCCGGTGCGCACTGATTTGGCACACACGAAAAACGCAGCGCGGGCAATGCCGGCTGCGCGAATAATCTGTCGCCAGTTTCCTGACGCGCCTGACAGAGACGCCGATCAGTAAATCCAGCGTGTTCCCAGCTTTCGGGCATCCTGCTATTGAGTCGGGGCTTATGCAAAAAGTTCCCACCCCAATAGCTGTCGCCCTCATGAAAGCCGTGCAGTTCGTTGACCGTAGTCTCACAATGCCACGAATGCCCGGCTATTGTGCCGCTCCCCCCCTCTATATACTAGTGGGCCGTGTGACCCTTTGATTCGCCGATCCAGGCGTCCTGTTTGCGCCCCCTTCGGATCGCTTTTTGCGGAATCCTTCAAATGAGCCAACAGTTTCAACACGATGTCCTGGTGATTGGCAGCGGCGCCGCAGGCTTGAGCCTTGCGCTGACCCTGCCGAGCAATCTGCGCATAGCCGTACTGAGCAAGGGCGACCTGGCCAATGGCTCGACATTCTGGGCCCAAGGCGGTGTCGCCGCGGTACTGGATGACACCGACACCGTACAATCCCACGTCGAAGACACCCTGAATGCGGGCGGCGGCCTGTGCAATGAAGAGGCGGTGCGCTTCACCGTCGAACACAGCCGCGAAGCCATCCAATGGCTGATCGACCAGGGCGTGCCGTTCACCCGCGATGAACATTCCGGTACCGACGACGGCGGCTTCGAGTTCCACCTGACCCGCGAAGGCGGCCATAGCCATCGGCGCATCATCCATGCCGCCGACGCCACCGGCGCCGCGATCTTCAAGACCTTGCTCGACCAGGCCCGGCAGCGCCCGAACATTGAACTGCTGGAACAACGGGTCGCCGTCGACCTGATCACCGAAAAACGCCTGGGCCTGTCGGGCGAACGCTGCCTCGGCGCCTACGTACTCAACCGCGCCAGTGGTGAAGTCGACACCTACGGCGCACGCTTCACGATTCTCGCTTCGGGCGGCGCGGCGAAGGTCTACCTCTATACCAGCAACCCCGACGGCGCCTGCGGTGATGGTATCGCCATGGCCTGGCGTTCGGGCTGCCGGGTCGCGAACCTGGAGTTCAACCAGTTTCACCCCACATGCCTTTATCACCCGCAGGCCAAGAGTTTCCTGATCACCGAGGCCCTGCGCGGCGAAGGTGCACACCTGAAGCTGCCCAACGGCGAACGCTTCATGCAGCGGTTCGACCCGAGGGCCGAACTGGCCCCGCGAGACATCGTCGCCCGGGCCATCGACCATGAAATGAAGCGCCTGGGCATTGACTGCGTCTACCTGGACATCAGCCACAAGCCCGAAGCCTTCATCAAGACCCACTTTCCGACGGTCTACGAGCGCTGCCTGGCGTTCAACATCGACATCACCAAAGGCCCGATCCCGGTCGTACCGGCGGCGCACTACACCTGCGGCGGCGTGATGGTCGACCAGCACGGCCGCACCGATGTGCCAGGCCTGTACGCCATCGGCGAAACCAGCTTCACCGGCCTGCACGGTGCCAACCGCATGGCCAGTAACTCGCTGCTGGAATGCTTCGTGTACGCCCGCTCCGCCGCCGCCGACATCCTTGAACAACTGCCGCGCATCCCGGTGCCGGCCGCCCTGCCCCGCTGGGACGCCAGCCAGGTGACGGACTCGGACGAAGACGTGATCATCGCCCACAACTGGGACGAGCTGCGGCGCTTCATGTGGGACTACGTGGGAATCGTGCGCACCAACAAGCGCCTGGCACGGGCGCAGCACCGGGTTCGACTGCTGCTGGATGAGATCGACGAGTTCTACAGCAACTATAAGGTCAGCCGCGACCTGATCGAGCTGCGCAACCTGGCCCAGGTGGCGGAACTGATGATCCGCTCGGCCATGGAGCGCAAAGAGAGCCGGGGCCTGCATTACACCCTCGACTACCCGCAAATGCTGCCCGAGGCGCGCGACACTATCCTGGTGCCAACCACCTACGGCGGCTGAATTTCAAGCGCACCCGCAGGCGCCGATGCACGTCGGTGGCCTGCGAATCCTGCGGCACACAGACCGAACGCACGCGCCAGTCACCCTGCACTCGAAAGCGCAGCACCACGATCAACGGCAACGCCAGGCTGTCGGGACGCAGTTGTACGCTGTGCCAGCCACGCGCGGCGCTCCACAACTGCCAGCCGTCCTCATCGCGGCGCAAGCCACGGATCGACGAACGGTGAGTCAGCAGGATATGACGCGGCAGCACCCAACCGGCATGGGCCAGGCACAACAAGGCGCCGAACACGGCGAACCACGGGGACACATCGAGAAACCACAAAGCACCCAGTGCGAACGCCTGGGCGAAAAGATAAGCCGCCAGCAACTGCCCGGAGGCGTGCCAGCGGCATTCGAACGTATTACTTGGGCTGGACACGATCCAGAATCATCCGAACCATGCGTTGCAGCTCCGGGTCTTCCGATTCGGCACGTTCCATGAACCAGCCGAACATGTCCTGATCTTCGCATTCCAGCAGCTTGCGGTAGCAGTCGCGGTCGACGTCGTTGAGGTGCGGATAGACCTCCCTGACGAACGGTACCAGCAACACATCCAGCTCAAGCATGCCGCGGCGGCTGTGCCAGTAGAGGCGATTGAGTTCTACATCTTCGACCATGGAGCGCTCCTCAAATAGAGCGCAAGTATACAGGCCGAAGCTGCCTGGAACAGTCGGCTTTGGTCGGCCATACCGAAACTATCCATTTGCCGGGCGCCCCTCTATGATGCACCCATGACTTTTTAACCTGCGATGACCCATGGCCGACTCTGCTTTCTTCTGCCCCCTGTCCCACGAAGGCGTTCTCGCCGTCCGCGGTTCCGACGCTGCCAAGTTCCTCCAGGGACAACTGACCTGCAACCTCAACTACCTGAGTGACACCCAGGCCAGCCTCGGCGCGCGCTGCACCCAAAAAGGGCGCATGCAGTCGAGCTTCCGTATCCTGCTGCAAGGCGATGGCGTGCTGCTGGCCATGGCCTCCGAGTTGCTGGAGCCGCAACTGGCGGACTTGAAGAAGTACGCGGTGTTCTCCAAATCCAAACTCACCGACGAAAGTGCCGCCTGGGTACGTTTCGGGGTGTCGGATGCTGATCCACTATTGGCCAGCCTGGGCCTTGAGCTGCCCGCCGAGACCGACAGCGTGGCACGCAGCCACGAGTTGATCGCGATCCGCGTATCCCCGGGCCGCGCCGAACTCTGGGCCCCTGCCGCCCAGGCCGACACCCTGCGCAGCCAACTCGCCGCGCAATTGAACGAAGGTGAACTGAATCAATGGCTGCTGGGCCAGATCCGTGCCGGCATCGGCCAGGTCATGCCCCAGACCCGCGAACTGTTCATTCCGCAGATGCTCAACCTGCAAGCCGTCGGCGGCGTCAGCTTCAAGAAAGGCTGCTACACCGGCCAGGAAATCGTCGCGCGCATGCAGTACCTGGGCAAACTCAAGCGTCGCCTGTATCGCTTGAGCCTGAATGCCAGTGAGTTGCCAGAGCCTGGCACCCCCCTGTTTTCCCCGACGCACAACAGCGCCATCGGCGAGGTGGTGATTGCCGCCCGGGCCGGTGAGTCGATTGAACTTCTAGCGGTGCTGCAAGCCGAAGCAGCAGAGAGTGGCGATGTGCATGTAGGTACGCTGGAAGGCCCGGGCCTTCAGCTGCTCGACCTGCCTTACCAGCTGGACCGTGATCGCGAGATCCAGCGCTGATCGTCGTACCTTTTTGCAACACCCTAGAGATCATGAATGAACAAGCTGGCGGAAAGAGTCCAACAGGCTTTGGTTGTGGCCATCGATAATGATGACCTGGTCCTGCCAACGCTACCGGAAGTGGCCCTGAAGATTCGTCAGGCCGCCGAAGACCCGGACATCAGCATCAGCCATCTGAGCAAAGTGATCGGCCGTGACACCGCCCTGTCGGCGCGGCTGATCAAAGTGGTCAACAGCCCGCTGCTGCGCGCCACCCAGGAAGTCACCGACCTGCACACCGCCATCACCCGGCTGGGCACCAACTACAGCAGCAACCTGGCGATCGGCCTGGTGATGGAGCAGATATTCCACGCCCGCTCCGAAGTGGTCGAACAGAAAATGCGCGATGTGTGGCGGCGCAGCCTGGAAGTGGCCGGCGTCAGCTATGCGCTGTGCCGCAACCACAGCCAGTTGAAGCCTGATCAGGCAGCTTTGGGTGGGCTGGTGCATCAGATTGGCGTATTGCCGATCCTGACCTACGCCGAAGATCACTATGAACTGCTGTCCGATCCGGTCAGCCTCAACCACGTGATTGAAAGCATTCACCCATTGCTGGGCGACAAGCTGTTGCGACGCTGGGACTTCCCGGAAATGCTGGTGAACCTGCCGGCACAGTACATGGACCTGGAGCGCGACTCCCAGCGCCTGGACTATATCGACCTGGTGCAGGTCGCCGTGCTGTATTGCCACCGTAACACCGACCATCCGCTGGCCAGCGTGCCGGTGTCGACGCTGCCGGCGATCCAGAAACTGCGGATCGACCCCTACAACGACACCTTGCGTGCCGAGTTGGACGAAGCGCGGTCGATGTTTTACTGATTACCCCGCGATAAAACTGACCCGCACCTTCAACCCCGCCAACTCACCGTCATGCAAGCTGATCTGCGCCAGGTGCGCCCGGCAGATCTCGCCGACAATCGCCAACCCCAAGCCTGAACCCAAGCCCTGCTGGCTGCGCCGATAGAAGCGCTCGAACACCCGGTCCCGCTCATCCAGCGGGATGCCCGGGCCGTCGTCTTCCACTTCCAGTACCGCCGGCGCCGTGACCCGCAAAATCACGTTGCCGCCCGGCGGCGTGTGGGCCAGGGCGTTGTCCACCAGATTGCTCAGCAATTCGTTCAACAGCGTTGGCTCGCCCCGCAACCACACCGGCTCGTCCGCCTCCAGCGCCAGGGCCACGCCCCGCGCATGGGCCAGCGGCGCCATGGCCATGCCCAGCTCGCGAGCCAACTGGCTCAGGTCCAGCAGTTGCGCACCGCCTTCGGCAATCGCCCGGGCGCCGTTTTCGATACGGGCCAACGAGAGCAATTGATTGGCCAGGTGCGTCAGGCGATCCGTGCCCTGGGCGGCGGTTTCCAGGGTGGTGCGCCAGGTGGCCGGGTCTTCGGCGCGCAGTCCCAGTTCCAAACGAGCCTTGAGCGCTGCCAACGGTGTGCGCAGTTCATGGGCGGCATCGGCAATAAACTGGGCCTGGCGCTCGAACTGCCCGCGCAGGCGTTCGGTGAAGTGATTGAGCGCCCGCACCAGAGGGCCCAACTCATGCTGCACTTCCACCAGCGGCAACGGCCGCAGGTCATCCGGCTGGCGCTCTTCCACGGCCGTACGCAAGCGCTCCAATGGCCGCAGCGCCGCGCTCACCGCGAAAAACACCAACAACAATGCACCGACGGCCAGCATGCCCAGACGCAGCAAGGTATCGGCCATCAGGCTGCGGGCCATGGCGACTCGTGCCTCGTCGGTTTCGGCCACGCGGATTTCCGCCATGCCGTTCATGTTCGGCTCGGACACCGCCTTGAGCAGGCTAACCACCCGCACGTTCTGGCCCTGATATTTAGCGTTGTAAAAGCGTGCCAGCGCCGGATAGTCATCGGTACGCGGCGTACCCGGCGGCGGGCCGGGCAGGTTTTCGTAACCGGAAATCAGCTTCTGGTGAATATCGTTGACCTGGTAGTAAATCCGCCCAGCGCTGTCATAGGCGAACGTATCCAGGGCGACGTAGGGCACATCGGCGCTCAAGGTACCGTCGCGATGAGACAGGCCCGCAGCAATGGTCCGCGCCGAGGCCAGCAGCGTTCGGTCGTAAGCCGTGTCTGCCGCCTCGCGCCCATTCCAATAAGCGCTCAAGCCACTGGCGATCATCAACACCACCAGCAGCAGCGCCAGGTTCCACAGCAGGCGCCAGCGCAGGCTGCTGGGCTTATGCATCGCGGGCTTCCAGCAGGTACCCCAAGCCACGGAACGTGACGATGGCCACAGGTTGGCCATCGAGCTTCTTGCGCAGGCGGTGCACGTAGATTTCGATGGCGTCGGGGCTGGCCTCTTCATCCAGGCCGAACACTTGGGAGGCCAACTGCTCCTTGCTCATCACCCGGCCGGGACGTGCGATCAGCGCCTCAAGCACCGCCTGCTCGCGGGAGGTCAACGTCAGCAGCTCACCGCCCAGGGTGAAGCGCCGTGTGTCCAGATCGTAAATCAACACGCCACAGGCCTGCTGCCGCTCTCCGCCCAGCACGCTACGGCGCAGCAGGGCCTTGACCCGTGCTTCCAGCTCAGTCAGTTCAAACGGCTTGGCCAGGTAGTCATCCGCGCCGAGGTTGAGGCCATGCACGCGGTCTTTCACATCGCTGCGGGCGGTCAACATCAACACAGGCAGATTTTTCCCACGGGCCCGCAAGCGTGCCAGCACCTCGAATCCGTCCATGCGCGGCAGGCCCACATCGAGGATCGCCACCGCGTATTCCTCGCTGCTCAGGGCCAGGTCCGCCGCCACGCCATCGTGCAGCACATCGACGGTCAAACCCGTGCTCTTGAGCGCCTGGGCGACACTTTCGGCAAGCTGCAAATGGTCTTCGACCAGAAGGACACGCATGGGTTTTTACCTCGTTCGGGAGTGGTCGGCGCCACACTTTGCCGGGGAGTTTACAGGCGCCGCCTGCGCTGTGAAGCCCGAAAACATTGAAAGGCGACTGAAAGGTTAGTGAAAGCTTCGCCCTTTAGCATCCAGCCACGGTGGGTTTCGCCTGCCGAGCTATTTCACCCATAGCGCCCGAAAAACGCCTCGAAGCGTTTTCGCCAAAATAAGAACAATAACGGAGTACACCCACGATGCTGCGCACACAGCCGCCTGCTCGTTCTTCTCGTATCACCCAGACCGCCCTCGCCAGTGCCGCCGCCCTTGCCGGTTTTTCGCCTGCAGGCCAAGCCGCCTTTTTCGAGGACAGCACCGCCACTCTCGAAACCCGCAACATGTACTTCAACCGCGACTTTCGCGACGGTACCAGTGCACAACAATCCAAACGCGACGAGTGGGCCCAGGGCTTTATGCTCAACCTGCAGTCGGGCTACACCGACGGCACCGTCGGCTTTGGCGTGGATGCGCTGGGCATGCTGGGGGTCAAGCTCGACTCCAGCCCCGACCGCACCGGCACCGGCCTGCTGCCGACCCACGATGACGGCCGGGCCGCCAACGAATATTCCAAGCTCGGCCTGACCGGCAAAGTGAAGATCTCCGCCACCGAACTGAAAATCGGCGCGCTGATCCCCGAGCTGCCGATCCTCAAGCCCAACGACGGGCGCATCCTGCCGCAGACGTTTGAAGGCGGCCTGTTGAGTTCCAAGGAATTCAAGAACCTGGTGTTCACCGGCGGGCGCCTGAACAAGGCCAAGGACCGCGACGACACCAACTACGAAGACATCGGCCTCAACAACAAGAACAGCCGCTTCCTGAGCGGCGCCACCGGCAAGCATTTCGACTTCGGTGGCGTGGACTACAAGTTCGCCGACAAGATCACCGGCAGCTACCACTTCGCCCAACTCGACGATGTGTACCGCCAGCACTTCCTTGGCCTCGTGGCGTCTCGCCCGATGGGCCCCGGCACCTTCGGCGCCGACCTGCGCCTGGCCGTCAGTGACGATACCGGAGCAGCCCGCGGCGGCAAGATCGACAACACGTCCCTCAACGGCCTCTTCAGCTATGCGCTCAATGGCCATAAGCTCAGCGCCGGCTACCAGCACATGTCGGGCGACAGCGCCTTTCCCTACGTGGATGGCAGCGACCCGTACCTGGTCAACTTCGTGCAGATCAACGACTTTGCCGGCGCCGAAGAGCGCTCCTGGCAGGCACGCTACGACTACGACTTCGCCAAGCTAGGGATCCCCGGCCTGAGCTTCATGAGCCGTTACCTGTCGGGTGACAACATCAAGCTCAAGAACGGCGAGACCGGCAAGGAATGGGAACGCAACAGCGAGATCCGCTACGTGGTGCAAAGCGGCACCTTCAAGGATGTGGCCGTGCGCTTGCGTAACGCCACTTACCGCTCCAACTATTCGGCCCGTGATGCGGATGAAGTGCGCCTGCTGGTGAGCTACAGCGTCGCACTGTGGTAACAGCAACCTCATAACAACAATGATGGAGATGAACATGACCCTTTCACTGCGTAAATTTGCCCTGACGGCCAGCTGCATGCTGTTCGCCAGCCAATTGATGGCCGCCGAACCCAAGCGCCCGGAATGCATCGCCCCGGCGTCACCGGGCGGTGGTTTTGACCTGACCTGCAAACTGGCGCAAAGCGCGCTGGTCAACGAGAAACTGCTGAGCAAGCCGATGCGCGTGACCTACATGCCCGGCGGCGTGGGCGCAGTGGCTTACAACGCCGTCGTGGCCCAGCGCCCGGCAGATGCCGGCACGCTGGTGGCGTGGTCCAGCGGTTCGCTGTTGAACCTGGCCCAGGGCAAATTTGGCCGCTTCGATGAAAGCGCCGTGCGCTGGCTCGCGGCCGTCGGCACCAGCTACGGTGCCATCGCGGTGAAAAGCGATTCGCCCTACAAAAACCTCGACGATCTGGTCAAGGCCCTGAAGAAAGATCCCGGCAGCGTGGTGATCGGTTCCGGCGGCACCGTCGGCAGCCAGGACTGGATGCAAACCGCCCTGATCGCCAAGGCCGCCGGGATCAACCCGCGCGACCTGCGTTACGTAGCGCTGGAAGGCGGCGGTGAAATCGCCACCGCCCTGCTCGGCGGGCACATCCAGGTGGGCAGTACCGACATCTCCGACTCCATGCCGCACATCCTCAGCGGCGACATGCGCCTGCTGGCGGTGTTCTCCGACGAGCGCCTGGACGAGCCGGAAATGAAGAACATTCCGACCGCCAAGGAACAAGGCTACGACATCGTCTGGCCGGTGGTGCGTGGCTTCTACCTCGGGCCAAAAGTCAGCGACGAAGACTACGCCTGGTGGAAAGACGCCTTCGACAAACTGCTGGCCTCCGACGAGTTCGCCAAGCTGCGTGACCAGCGCGAGCTGTTCCCGTTCGCCATGACCGGCCCGGAGCTGGACACCTACGTGAAGAAACAGGTGGCTGACTACAAAGTGCTGGCCAAAGAGTTCGGCCTGATCCAGTAATCGCCCCTTGTTCGCGCGGCCACGCCCCTGCGCATCGGGGGTGTGGCCCAGGAGTTTTGCATGCTCTTACAACGCATTTTCGCCTCGTTCATGTTGCTGGTCTGCGCCGGCCTGGCGCTGATGGCCTGGCCGTATCAGGCATCGTTTTCCTACGAGCCGGTAGGACCTCGCGCCTACCCGCTGCTGATGCTCGGGCTGATGAGCCTGGGCCTGATCTACATGCTGTTTCGCCCGCAGCCCACCAAGCACACCGAGGAAGAACCGGCGCTGGACCGCGAAACCCTGGTCAAGATCGCGGTCTGCGTCACGCTATTGGTGATTTTCGCCGGCACGTTCGAACCCCTGGGTTTCATCCTCAGCAGCATGCTGATCGGCATTCCCATGGCGCGCCTGTATGGCGGCCGCTGGTTGCCCAGCGTGGTGATCGTGACCTTGATGAGCATCGGTCTTTATCTGCTGTTCGATAAGGCCATGGATGTACCGCTGCCGCTCGGCCTGCTTGAAGTTCTGGAGAACTGATATGGATACGTTCAGCTATTTGGGCCAGGGCTTCGGCGTTGCACTGACCCCTTACAACCTGATCACCGCGCTGTGCGGCACCTTGATCGGCACCGTGGTCGGCCTGTTGCCGGGCCTGGGCCCGATCAACGGCGTGGCGTTGTTGATCCCCATCGCGTTCGCCCTCGGGCTGCCGCCTGAGTCGGCGCTGATCCTGCTGGCCGCCGTGTACCTGGGCTGTGAATACGGCGGGCGTATCAGCTCGATCCTGCTGAACATCCCGGGTGAAGCCTCCACCGTGATGACCACCCTCGACGGTTACCCGATGGCCCGTAAAGGCCTGGCGGGCGTGGCGTTGTCGCTGTCGGCGTGGAGTTCGTTCATCGGTGCGTTTATCGCCACCTGCGGCATGGTGTTGTTCGCCCCGCTGCTGGCCAAGTGGGCGATTGCCTTCGGCCCGGCGGAATATTTCGTACTGATGGTGTTCGCCATTGTCTGCCTGGGCGGCATGGCGGGTGATAAACCGCTGAAGACTTTTGTCGCCGCGTTGATCGGCCTGTTTCTGTCAGCGGTGGGTATCGATGCCAACAGCGGCGTGTACCGTTTCACCGGCGATAACATCCACCTGACCGACGGCATTCAATTCGTGGTGTTGGTGTTGGGCCTGTTCTCCATCAGCGAGATCCTGTTGCTGCTGGAAAAAACCCACCGTGGCCAGGAAGCGGTAAAAGCCACCGGACGGATGATGTTCAACCTGAAGGAAGCTTCTGCGGTGTTCGTCGTGAATATTCGCTGCGGCCTGCTGGGTTTCATCATGGGTGTACTGCCGGGCGCGGGTGCCACACTGGCTTCCGCCGTGGCCTACATGACCGAGAAACGCCTGGCCGGTGCCAGCGGTAAATTCGGCCAGGGCGACATGCGCGGCCTGGCCGCTCCGGAAACCGCGATTGGCGCTTCCGCCTGCGGCGCCCTGGTGCCGATGCTGACCCTCGGCGTACCGGGTTCGGGCACCACAGCGGTGATGATCGGCGCCCTGTCGCTGTACAACATCACCCCTGGCCCTCTGCTGTTCCAACAGCAACCGGACATCGTCTGGGGCCTGATCGCCTCGTTGTTTATCGCCAACATCATGCTGGTGATCCTCAACATCCCGATGATCCGCATCTTCACCCGCATCCTCGCCGTGCCGAACTGGGCGCTGGTGCCGGTGATCGCCATCATCACCGCGATCGGTGTGTACGCGGTCCATGCCACCACCTTCGACCTGTTCCTGATGGTGGGCATCGGCATCTTCGGCTACATCCTGCGCAAGCTGGACTTCCCGCTGTCGCCGGTCCTGCTGGGCTTTATCCTGGGCGGCTTGATGGAGCAGAACCTGCGTCGTGCGCTGTCGATTTCCAACGGCGAATTGCAGATCCTCTGGTCCAGCCCGATCACCTTCGGTGTGTGGGTACTGACTGCCTTGATGTTGTTGTTCCCGCTGCTGCGCATCTGGCGCAAGCGTTCCCTGCAGCGTCGTGCCGTGGCCGATGTCTGAGGCCACGTTTAGAAACTGGTGGGCAACACCGCTGGTCGGTCTGCTGGGCGGGTACCTCGCCAGCCAGATCGGCTGGCCATTGCCGTACATGGTCGGCTCGTTGCTGGCGATCATCCTCGTGCGCTGCCTCACACCCTGGCAACTCGCAGAAATTCCCGGCGGCCGCAAATGCGGCCAATGGGTCGTGGGCATCGGTATCGGCCTGCACTTCACCCCGGTGGTGATGGAGCAGGTGATGAGCCACTTCGGCCTGATCTTCTTCGGCGCGCTGGTCACCAGCCTCTCCAGCATTGTGGGGGTGTGGTTGATGCGCCGCAGCGGTGAAGACCGCGCCACGGCGTTTTTCTCCAGCATGCCGGGCGGCTCGGGGGAGATGGTCAACCTCGGCGCACGCAATGGCGCGGTGCTCAGCCGTGTCGCGGCGGGCCAGAGTTTGCGGGTGTTGGTGGTGGTGCTGTGTGTGCCGGCGGCGTTCAAGTACTTGCTCGGCGAAGGCGCTCCGCAGTTTCATCCGGCGACGGTGGATTGGACCTGGCTGGCGGTGCTCTTCCCCGTCGGCGCGTTGGTGGCCTGGGGTTGGCAGCGTTTGCGCCAGCCCAACCCTTGGCTGTTCGGGCCGCTGTTGGTGAGTGCTGCCGTCAGTATCACCTGGGACTTGCACATCGGCCTGCCAGACGGTGGCAGCCAGATCGGCCAGTGGCTGATCGGCAGCGGCCTGGGTTGCCACTTCAACCGGCAGTTCTTCCGGCGTGCGCCGTTGTTCATGGGGCGTACGTTGATCGGTACGGCGTTGACCATGTTGATCGCGACGCTGGCCGCCGTGGGCTTGAGTGCCCTGACCCATCTGGATCTGCGTTCATTGACGCTGGGCATGATGCCCGGCGGGATTGCGGAAATGAGCCTGACGGCAGAAACCCTGCAACTGTCGGTGCCGCTGGTGACGGCGATGCAGGTGATGCGCCTGTTGTTTGTGCTGTTTCTGGCGGAGCCGTTGTTCAGGCACTGGAACCGCCAGCCAGACAAGGTTTAAAGCCGGTAGTGAGGGGCGTTCCCCCTCACTCACCCACCTCTCACACCGGCGGCAATCGCCACTCGATCGGCGTCTCGCCGTTCTGCTCAAGAAACTTGTTGGTGCGGCTGAAGTGCCCGCAGCCAATAAACCCTCTATACGCCGACAACGGTGACGGGTGCACCGACGTCAGTACCAGGTGCTTGGTGGCGTCGATCAGCTTCTGCTTGCCCTGTGCGTGGGCGCCCCACAGCAGGAACACCAGGTGCGGCTGATGCTCGCTCACCAGCTCGATAATCCGATCAGTAAAAAACTGCCAGCCCTTGCCCGCGTGGGCGTTGGCATTCGCGCGCTCCACGGTCATGGTGGTGTTGATCATCAGCACGCCCTGGTCGGCCCAGCTTTGCAGGTAGCCATGGTTGGGGATGTCGATGTTCAGGTCGCGCTTGAGCTCTTTATAGATATTGACCAGCGACGGCGGCGCCGGCACGCCCGGCTGCACCGAGAAGCACAGGCCATGGGCCTGGCCAGGGCCGTGGTAGGGGTCCTGGCCGAGGATCACCACCTTGACCTTGTCCAAAGGCGTTGAGTTGAGCGCGTTGAAGATCATCGGCCCCGGCGGGTAGATCTCTTTGCCGGCGGCGTGCTCCTGGCGCAGGAATTCCCGCAACTGGGCCATGTACGGCTGGTCGAACTCGTCACGCAGGGCGTGTTTCCAGCTGGGTTCGAGTTTGATACGGTCGTCGGTGGTCATGGTTGTATCCAGAAAAAACAATGGTGCGAACCCTAGGAAAGCCCACCCTGCTTGTCAATTGATCTGACGCAGAACCGGCACTTTCCCACGAAGCGATCATACTGAACCTTCACTTTCTCGATTGAGGTCATGATGAACCTGCACTTCGAAGAGCTGATTGGCACGGGCGGCGCCCGCGTCGGTATCGCCAGCCTGGACGCTGAAAAATCACTCAACGCCCTGTCCCTGCCGATGATTCAGACCCTGGGCGAACGCCTGGATACCTGGGCCAAAGACCCGCACATCGTCTGCGTGCTGCTGCGCGGCAATGGCCCCAAGGCCTTTTGCGCCGGCGGCGAGGTACGCAGCCTGGCCCAGGCCTGCCGTGAACATCCCGGCGAAGTGCCGGCGCTGGCCGCGCAGTTTTTCGCCGCGGAATACCGCCTCGACTACCGCCTGCACACCTACCCCAAACCGTTGATCTGCTGGGGCCACGGCTATGTGCTGGGCGGCGGCATGGGCTTGCTGCAAAGCGCGGCAGTGCGCATCGTCACGCCGAGCAGCCGCCTGGCCATGCCGGAAATCAGCATCGGCCTGTACCCGGATGTGGGCGCCAGCTGGTTCCTGTCCCGCCTGCCCGGCAAGTTAGGGTTGTTCCTCGGCCTGACCGGCGCCCACATGAATGGCCGCGACGCTTTGGACCTGGGCCTGGCCGACCGTTTCCTGCTGGATGAACAACAAGACGAACTGCTCGAAGGCCTGCTGCAATTGAACTGGCAGGAGCAGACCGACCTGCAACTCAACAGCCTGCTCAAGGCCCTGGCCCAGGAAGCCACCGGCCAGATGCCCGAAGCCCAGTGGCTGCCGCGCCGTGCGCAGATCGATGAATGGCTGGATGTAGGGGACGTACGCTGCGCGTGGCGCGCCTTGAGCCAACTGCGTGACCACGCCGACCCGCTCTTCAACCGCGCCGGCAAAACCCTGAGCGAAGGCTGCCCGCTGACCGCGCACCTGGTGTGGGAGCAGATCCAGCGGGCACGGCATTTGTCCCTGGCCCAGGTGTTCCAGATGGAATACACCTTGAGCCTGAACTGCTGCCGCCACCCGGAATTCAGCGAAGGGGTGCGGGCACGGTTGATCGACAAGGACCAACAGCCCCACTGGCATTGGCCGGATATCAACTTGATCCCCGAAGCGGTGGTTCAGGCGCACTTCCACAAGGTTTGGGAAGGGCGACATCCGCTGGCGGACTTGTCTGACTATTGAGCCCTCTTCAGCGTTTTGAGGGCTCGAAATTGAAGGCGCAATTATCGGGTTGCCGGTCGTCACACTGAAATATCGGCTGCCCGAAAACATCAGTGCCCGGTTGCCAGTGGGTGGTATCTGCCAGCGACATCGTGCCGCCGCTTCGGGCCGGGCCGTATCTCAAGGCGACCGTATTCTCCCTTAGCGTTTTATAAAGGCACTTTTCCAGATAGCCATTCTTGCGCTCACCCGGCTCCCTTGGAATAAAAATCGCCCCCACGAAGGTTTCCACGAAGTCCTGGCCGCCCATTGGCTGGCTTACCCATGGGGAGTCTTTGGCAGTTCCCTGAAAGTGCCCATCAACGTACCGGATGGCACTCGGATAAGGGCAGGCTTGCGCCGCGGCTAACGTGTTAATGCCGAAAAAACCAAAAAATAACAAATAGAGCGTGCTGGCTCTCATCCCATGGGCTCCGTCAATCGATGTTGAAAACGACACGCCAAATAGACGACCGCCTCCAACTAACAACAGCCGTGCCCCCTAGTCTAGCTGTCAAATATGACAGTACCGACCAACGGTATAAAAAAACGGCGCCTGAGCGCCGCTTTTCCAACAAATACGATCAGCGATGCCCGCCACGGCCTCCGCCCTGATTACCGCCGCCCTGGCCACGGCCACCGCCATTACCCCAGTGGCTGCCCCAACCCTGATTGGGGTACGGCCGGTAACCGGCTCTTGGCCCGGCTGGGTAGTAGCGAGGTGCCGGCTGGTAATACCGCGGCGACGGGTAGTACCGCTGCGGTGGCGGGTAGTAACCCTGGCGATAATGGTAGTAAGGGCCGCCACCGTAGTAATACGCCGGCGCAGGCGCCGTGTAGACCTCGGTACCGTAATAGGCCTGCCCGCCACCGTAATAGGGCGCGCACGCGGAAAGGGTCAAGCCGAGCAAAGCGATGAGAAGCAGTCGACGATACATGGCGGCCTCCTGGACCGCGGAAGAGCACACCCAGCGACGCTGGGGGGCGGCAAACAGCTTTCACTGCCTGACGAAATATCTGACATCAAAATCGGAATCTGGTGCGATTTCGACATAGATTGATACATCTGTTCGTCGCCTCATTGCAGTGCAACCCCGCACCAGCACAACGCACATTCTGCGCGCCCTGCGCCCTCCTCCTCGCGCCAACCCACGCCGTTGCTGCGCCGGTGCCACTTGGCACGACTCTCGCTTTACCTCTCCCGTGCAGGAGTCATCACAGGTTCGCGGCACCACAATTTGCAATGGCTGACTAGGGTTCCGGCTCGCTAAGGCGAGTGGCTGGTCCGAGAGTCGGCGACCTCCAGTTGAGGTTACACGGCGGGATAAAAGCCCGGGAGACAAGCCACCGTTTACGGTGCCGCGTTGCTCCTGTCCGCCCTTGATCAACTGGAGAAGCATCCATGCCCTCGATACGTTTACCCGCCCTGCTCGCCGCCGCCTTCGCCGCCGTGGTGAGCCTTTCCGCCCAGGCCGCCCCCAAAGACCATTTCAGCGTGTGCTGGACGATTTATGCCGGCTGGATGCCCTGGGAGTACGCCGGCAGCCAAGGCATCCTCGACAAGTGGGCCAAGAAGTACGGCATCAAGATCGACATGGTGCAGCTCAATGACTACGTCGAATCCATCAACCAGTACACCGCCGGCCAGTTCGACGGCTGCACCATGACCAACATGGACGCCCTGACCATCCCCGCCGCCGGTGGTGTGGACAGCACCGCGCTGGTGGTCAGCGACTTCTCCAACGGCAACGATGGCGTGGTCATCAAGGGCATCGGTAAGACCGTCGCCGACCTCAAGGGCATGAACGTCAACCTGGTGGAACTCTCCGTATCCCACTACCTGCTGGCCCGCGCGCTGGAGTCGGCCGACCTCACTGAAAAAGACCTGAAAGTGGTCAACACCTCCGACGCTGATATCGCCGCTGCCTTCAACACCGACCAAGTCAAGGCCGTCACCACCTGGAACCCGATGCTCTCGGAGATAAAGGCCAAGCCCGGCGTCACCGAAGTGTTCGACTCCAGCAAAGTGCCCGGCGAAATCATGGACATGATGGTGGTCAACACCCAGACCCTCAAAGACAACCCCAAGCTGGGCAAGGCACTGACCGGCGCCTGGTTTGAAGTGGTCGCGCTGATGAACGCGAAAAACGCCGCCAGCACCGACGCCCTGGAACACATGGCCAAGGCCTCCGGCACCGACCTCAAGGGCTTCCAGTCCCAACTGGACACCACCAAGTTGTTCGCCACGCCCAAGGAAGCCCTGGCCTTCGCCACCAGCGCGCAGTTGCCCGCCACCATGCGCAAGGTCGCCGAGTTCTCCTTCCAGCATGGCCTGCTGGGTGAAGGCGCCAAAGACACCAGCGCCGTGGGCATGAGCTTCGCCAACGGCGTGACCAGCGGCGACACCGCCAACCTCAAGCTGCATTTCGACCCCAGCTACGTGCAGATGGCCGCCGACGGCACGCTGTAAGAGGACCCGGCCATGCGCCTGATCAACCGTCACCCGGAACGCTCCAGTCGCCTGCTGTTGGTGCTGCTGCCCTTCGCCCTGCTGCTGTTCGCCTACTACGTTGGCTCAGCCGAGCGCCTGGCAGACAACCCCAACGACAAGCTGCTGCCCAGCGCCGCACAAATGGGCGACGCGGTGAAACGCCTGGCCTTCAGCGCCGACAGCCGCACGGGTGAATACGTGCTGTGGCAAGACAGCGCCTCCAGCCTGCGCCGCCTGGCGATTGGCCTGGGCATCAGCGCCCTCGCCGGCCTGTGCCTGGGCATTGCCGCCGGCACCTTGCCGTTGTTCGGCGCACCGTTGTCGCCACTGCTCACGGTGCTGTCGATGGTGCCGCCGCTGGCGATCCTGCCGATCCTGTTCATCGTGTTCGGGCTGGGGGAATTGTCGAAAGTGATGTTGATCGTGATCGGCATCACCCCGGCCCTGGCGCGGGACCTGGAACAGCGCGCACGGGAAATTCCCGTCGAGTTACTGGTGAAAGCGCAGACCCTCGGCGCCTCCACCTGGACCCTGATGCTGCGGGTGGTGCTGCCGCAATTGCTGCCGCGCTTGCTGATCTCCCTGCGCTTGATGCTCGGTTCGGCATGGCTGTTCCTGATCGCAGCCGAAGCCATCGCCTCCACCGACGGTTTGGGCTACCGGATCTTCCTGGTGCGCCGCTACCTGGCGATGGACGTGATCCTGCCCTACGTGGTGTGGATCACCCTGCTGGCCTGGCTGATGGACTGGGGCCTCAAGGCCCTGACCCGGCGTGCGTTCCCCTGGTACGAAGGAGCGCGGGCATGAGTTTTATCAGCGTCAACAATGTGTGGCAGCGCTATGGCGACCAGGTGGTGTTGGAGCGCCTGAACCTGCACGTGGCCGAAGGTGAGTTCTGCACCCTGGTCGGCACTTCCGGTTGCGGCAAATCGACCTTCCTGCGCCTGCTGCTGGGCCAGGAAACCGCCAGCCATGGCGAGATCCTGCTGGACGGTAAACCCCTGGCCGCCGAACCCGATGCCAGCCGTGGCGTGGTGTTCCAGCGCTACTCGGTGTTCCCGCACCTGACGGTGCTGAACAACGTTGCGCTGGGCCTCGAACTGCCGCGCTCACCGCTGCTCGGCCGCCTGTTCGGCAGCGCGAAAAAACAGGCACGGGAACAGGCCGCGGCCCTGCTGCACAAAGTCGGTTTGGGCCACGCCCTGGACAAGTACCCGGCACAGCTTTCCGGCGGTATGCAACAGCGGCTGGCCATCGCCCAGGCGCTGATCATGAAGCCCCGCGTGTTGCTGCTGGACGAACCCTTCGGCGCCCTCGACCCGGGCATTCGCAAAGACATGCACCTGCTGTTGCTGGAGCTGTGGCGCGAAACCAGGCTGACGGTGTTCATGGTCACCCACGACCTGAGCGAAGGCTTCAGCCTCGGCACCCGCTTGCTGGTGTTCGACAAGGTGCGCCTCGACCCGCACGCCCCCGGCGCTTACGGCGCCCGCATTACCTACGACATCCCTTTGAACAGCGAGCGCCGCAAGGCGATCGCCGCCGAACTTGGAGCCACGTCCAAATGACCGACTCAACTCAATTGTTCCCACCCTTCGCCGAGGAAATGCTCCCCGGCGGCGGCCACCGTTCCTTCGTGCTCAAGCGCGGCCAACTGCTGCGCCTCACCGACCTTCGCGGCGGCGCCAACGTCAGCCTGACCCTGCTCAACGCCAACGAAAAAACCGAGCGCCTGAACCTGCCCGACAGCCTCAAATGCCAACACACCGCCAAGCTCACCACCGGCCATTGCCTGTACTCGGACATGGGCCGCGTGCTGGCCGCCATCACCGCCGACACCTGCGGCTGGAGCGACAGCATCGGCGGCGTGCTATGCGCCGCCGAGGTCGCGGAAAAATACGGCAACGGCCGCTATCAAGAGCTGCGCAACGGCTTCTACCGCAACGGCACCGACAACCTGCTGGTGGAACTGGGCAAGTGGGGCCTGGGGCTTTCCGACCTGTTGATGACCCTCAACCTGTTCAGCAAAGTCACGGTGGATGACGCCGGCGGCCTGCATTTTGTGGCCGGCCATTCCAAGGCCGGCGACTACATCGAACTCTACGCACCGATGGACACGCTGGTGGTGCTCACCGCCCTGCAGCATCCCATGGACCCGAACCCCGAATACGCGCCGCAGCCGCTGAAACTCAGCTGGATGAACGCCGACAAAAGCGTCGCCGAACACTGCCGCACCTCGCGCCCGGAAAACGAGCGCGGCTTTATCAACACCGACCGTCTGTTCGCCTGAGGATCTGCCATGTCTATCGCACTCGCCAAACAACCGGACGCGGCCGTGTACCGCGCGACCATTCCCGCCGGCGAACCCTGGCTGATGGAAGTGAAGGCCGGCCAGACCCTGCGCATCCTCGACCTTGAGGGCAACCAGGCGGTCGACACGCTGTTCTACAGCCTGAAAAACCCCAAGGAACGCTACGACGTACAGCGCACGTTGCGCCGGCAAAACCGCGTGTACCTGAGCACCGGCAGCGTGCTGTATTCCAACCTCGGCCAGCCGATGCTGACCCTCATCGACGACACCTGCGGGCGCCACGACACCCTCGGCGGCGCCTGCGCCCAGGAGAGCAACACCGTGCGCTACGCCCTGGAAAAACGCTACATGCACAGCTGCCGTGACAACTACCTGCGGGCCTGCGCCCACGATGGACGCCTGGGCAAAAGTGACATCGGGCCGAACATCAATTTCTTCATGAATGTGCCGGTGACGGCCGATGGCGGGCTGACGTTCGAGGACGGTATTTCCGCCCCCGGCAAGTACGTCGACCTGCGGGCCGAGATGGACGTGATCGTGCTGATCTCCAACTGCCCGCAACTGAACAACCCGTGCAACGGCTACAACCCTACCCCTGCGGAGTTACTGGTATGGAACTGAAAATGAAGCGGTTACGTCAGTGGTTGTTCGCCCTGTGCCAGGCCCGAGCCGGGCAGTGCCTCCAAAAACGCTGAAGATCAACTGTGGAAGATGACCTGTGGGAGCTGATTTGCCTGCGATAGCGGTGGATCAGCCAACATATGGGGTGACTGACCCAACGCCATCGCGGGCAAGCCCGGCTCCCACAGTTGATCTCCATTGGTGTTGAAATTTGCGCTCCGGACGACCGCAGCGCCATCCACATTTGCGGGACGGCCCGCATCCCAGGACAAGGCCGAGCACTCATCGGCCTGCGGGGTTTTGCCATGTTCGAAAAACTGTTGATCGCCAACCGTGGCGCCATCGCCTGCCGCATCCTGCGCACCTTGCGCGAGCTGTCGGTCAAGGGCGTGGCGGTGTATTCCGAAGCCGATGCGGCCAGCCTGCATATCCAGCAAGCCGACGAGGCCTACAGCCTGGGCGAAGGCGCGGCGGCCGGGACGTATCTATCGGTGGAGAAAATCCTCGCCACGGCCAAGGCCTGTGGCGCCACGGCGATTCACCCGGGCTACGGCTTTCTCTCGGAAAACGCCGCCTTCGCCGAAGCCTGCGAAACAGCCGGCATCGCCTTCGTCGGCCCGACGCCGGAACAGCTGCGCGTGTTCGGCCTCAAGCACACCGCCCGTGCGTTGGCCAAGCAACACGACATCCCGTTGCTGGAAGGCACCGAGCTGCTCAACAGCCTCGACGCAGCGCTGCTGGCCGGGGAAAGCGTGGGCTATCCGATCATGCTTAAAAGCACCGCCGGCGGTGGCGGCATCGGTATGCGCGTGTGCCACAGCGCCGACGAATTGCGCGACTGTTTCGAGGCGGTCAAACGCCTGGGCCAGAACAATTTCAGCGACGCTGGCGTGTTTATCGAGAAGTACATCCAGCACGCCCGTCATCTGGAAGTGCAGGTGTTTGGTGATGGGTGTGGCGAGGTGATCGCCCTCGGCGTGCGCGACTGTTCGGTGCAGCGGCGCAACCAGAAAGTGCTCGAAGAAACCCCGGCGCCAAACCTGCCCGACGGCATGGCGGACGAGCTGTGCCGTGCCGCTATCACCCTGGCCAAGGCGGTGAATTACCGCAGCGCCGGCACCGTGGAATTTATCTTTGATAGCGCCGATGGCCGCTTCTACTTTCTGGAAGTGAACACCCGGTTGCAGGTGGAGCATGGCGTCACCGAGCAGGTGTGGGGCGTGGACCTGGTGCGCTGGATGGTGCAGTTGGCCGCCGGGGAATTGCCCCCGCTGCGGGAGCTGGAGTTGAAGCCCCACGGCCACGCGATTCAGGCACGCCTGTACGCCGAAGACCCGGGCCGGGATTTTCAGCCGAGCCCCGGGCTTTTGACCTGTGTGGACTTCCCCGCCGCGGACGGCCTGCGCATCGACACCTGGGTCGAGGCCGGCTGCGAGATCCCGCCCTACTTCGACCCGATGATCGCCAAGCTCATCACCTGGGCGCCGACTCGCGAACAGGCGCGCCTCGACCTGCATCAAGCATTGAGCAACAGCCAGTTGTATGGCGTGGAAACCAACCGGGATTACCTGCGCCAGATTCTGCTGGCCGCACCGTTCGCCAGCGGCCAGCCATGGACTCGCTGCCTGGAAGATTTGGTGTACCGCGCTGATACGTTTGAAGTGCTGAGCGCCGGAACGCAAACCAGTGTTCAGGATTATCCGGGGCGCCTCGGATACTGGGCCGTGGGCGTGCCGCCGTCGGGGCCGATGGACAGCCGCGCCTTGCGCCTGGGCAACCGCCTGTTGGGAAATGCCGAGGGGGCCGCCGCGTTGGAAATCACCATGAGCGGGCCGTTGTTGCGTTTCAATTGTGCGGCGGTGGTGGCGGTGACCGGCGCGGACATTGCGCTGCGGTTGAATGATGACGTGGTGCCGATGAATACCGCATTGTTGATCCCGGCGGGCGCGACCTTGAGCCTGGGCACCCTCGCCGGAGCCGGTGCTCGCAGCTACCTGTGCGTGCGCGGCGGGTTGCAGGTTCCGGATTATCTGGGCAGCAAAAGTACCTTCACGCTTGGCCAGTTTGGTGGGCATGGCGGGCGGGCTTTGCGGGCGGGGGATGTGTTGCATTTACTGCCGCTTGCAGACGTTAGCTCGGGTCAACAACTGGTACCCGAGCCACTTGCCGACGTGCGCACATTGCGGGTGATCTACGGCCCTCACGGCGCGCCGGAATACTTCAAGCCCGAGTATATCGAGACGTTCTTCGCGACCCAGTGGGAAGTGCATTTCAACTCCAGCCGCACGGGCGTGCGGCTGATAGGGCCCAAGCCTTTGTGGGCGCGTACCGATGGTGGTGAGGCGGGACTGCACCCATCGAATATCCATGACAATCCCTATGCGATTGGCGCGGTGGATTTCACCGGAGACATGCCGGTCATCCTAGGCCCCGACGGCCCGAGCCTGGGTGGGTTTGTGTGCCCGGTGACGGTGATCGAGGCGGACTTGTGGCAGTTGGGCCAGCTCAAGGCGGGCGACAAAATCCGCTTCACCCCAGTCGATCTAACAACCGCCCGCGACCTTGCCCTGAAATGGGATCACTGTAGGAGCAAGCTTGCTCGCGATGCAGGCACCTCGGTACATCCGGAACACCGCATTGATACCATCGCCGGCAAGCCGGGCTCCTACCGTTCACCTGTGGTTCTGGATATCGGCACACAGGACACCCGCCTCGTTGCCCGCCTCGCCGGCGACACCCACTTGCTCCTGGAAATCGGCGCCGCCGAACTCGACCTGGTGCTGCGCTTCCGTGCCCACGCCCTGATGCAAGCCCTCGAGACCCGCGACCTGCACGGCGTCATCGACCTGACACCCGGCATCCGCTCCCTGCAAATCCACTACCAGCCCGAACAACTGCCCCTCGCCGATCTCCTGGCGTTGATCACCACCGAATGGCACACCGTCTGCGCCAGCCACAACCTGCAAGTGCCCTCGCGCATCGTCCACCTGCCACTCTCCTGGGACGACCCTGCCTGCCAACTGGCCATCGAAAAATACATGACCACCGTGCGCAAGGACGCGCCCTGGTGCCCGAGCAACCTGGAGTTCATCCGCCGCATCAACGACCTGGCCAACCTCGACGAAGTACGCCACACCGTGTTCGATGCCAGCTACCTGGTGATGGGCCTGGGCGACGTCTACCTCGGCGCACCGGTGGCCACGCCGCTGGACCCGCGCCACCGCCTGGTCACCACCAAATACAACCCCGCGCGCACCTGGACCGCTGAAAACTCCGTGGGCATCGGCGGCGCCTACCTGTGCGTCTACGGCATGGAAGGCCCCGGCGGTTATCAGTTCGTCGGGCGCACCTTGCAGATGTGGAACCGCTACCGGGAAGTGGCGGCGTTCGATGGCAAACCGTGGTTGCTGCGCTTCTTCGACCAGATCCGTTTCTACCCGGTCAGCGCCGATGAGCTGGTGCAGATTCGCCGGGATTTCCCCCTAGGGCGATTTGAACTGAGCATCGAACACAGCCAACTCAACCTGACGGATTACCAGGCTTTTCTGACCCAGGAAGCCGAGAGCATCGGCGAGTTTCGCGGCCAACAGCAACGCGCGTTCAACGCCGAACGCGAGCGCTGGATCGCCAGCGGCCAGGCGCATTTCGACAGCGAGGAACTCGCCGCGCCACTGGGCCAAGACACGCCATTGCAGGCCAACGAATACAGCATCGACAGCCACATCGCCGGCAATCTCTGGCAGGTTCAGGTGGCCGTCGGCGAACCCGTCGCGGCAGGCGATGTGCTGGTGATCCTGGAGTCGATGAAAATGGAAATCCCGGTGCTCGCGCCGTTCGCCGGCACCGTGCGCGAAATTCCCGTGCAACCGGGCAGCGGCATTGGCGCCGGCCAACGGGTGGTCGTGCTGGAGCGTGATTTGCAATAACGCGGCGGGGCTGTATCGTGCAAGGCACACCGGGTTTCACCGGGACCTTGTCCGATACAGCCTGAACCGACCGATGACCACGCCAACCCTCTGCCCCGCCTGCGGCGCCCGCAACGACTGCGCCCTGGCCGACCCGCGCACCGCCGACCAGGCGTGCTGGTGTTACTCCGTGAGCATCGACCCTGCGGTGCTTGAAGCCTTGGCGCCGGAGCTGCGCGACAAGGCCTGCCTGTGCCCGCGCTGCGCCCGGGTGGACGAGCAACTGCGCGGGGCCGAGCCCACGTAATGCGTGTCGACCGTTTCCTCAGCAACCTGCCCCGTTTCAACCGCAAACAGGTTCGCCTGTTGCTGGTGGAGCGGCGGATTACCGTCGACGGCCAATTCGTGAGCGACCCGCATCACCCGGTCAGCGAGTTCAGCCGCGTGTTGCTGGATGATGAAGTGCTGCAAGCCGGCAAACCTGCACGCTACTTCATGCTGCACAAACCCCAGGGCTGCGTAAGCGCCACCTCCGACCCGCAACACCCCACCGTGCTCGACCTGCTGGATGAACCGGACAAGCACAAGCTGCACATTGCCGGTCGTCTGGATTTCAACACCACCGGCCTGCTGCTGATCACCAACGACGGCCAGTGGTCGCGCCGCCTGACCCAGCCGCAAACCAAATTGCCCAAGGTCTATTACGTCGAGACCGAGCAGGAGATTGGCCCGGAATACGCGGCCACCTTCGCCGCCGGCCTGTACTTCGCCTTCGAAGACCTCACCACCCAACCGGCGGAACTGGCGCTATTGGGCCCCAGAACGGCGCGCCTGAGCATCATTGAAGGGCGTTATCACCAGGTGAAGCGCATGTTCGGGCACTTCGACAACAAAGTGACGCGCCTGCACCGCGAGCGCATGGGCCCGCTGGAATTGGACTCGGCCCTGGCGCCAGGGCAGTACCGGGCGCTGACGGACGCTGAAATCCAACAGGTCTGATGACCGTTCAGCCGATGGTGGCAAAAAACCACGCCTGTGACTGGCGAACTGGCATCCCTGATGCTTGAATCAACCCAGCCAGCCGCAATCTGACTGGCGAGTCACCCCTACCTACAAGAAACACTTTGCCCGTCCGCACGCTTGATCTGCGGGCCTCTTACGGCAAATTGCCCGCCATAACAACACCCGTCGGCCTGCCAGTACCGGACCGACATGGGCCCTCACTTCCAGGCGTATGCCTACCTGTCACAAAGCTCGTGCAGAGTGATCTGCGCGCATTACCCGCTTGCCAGGAGTCTTATGACATGAGGCCAGAAATCGCTGTGCTGGATATACAGGGTCAGTATCGGGTTTACACGGAGTTCTATCGCGCGGACGCAGCCGCCAAGACCATCATCCTGGTCAACGGCTCAATGGCCACCACCGCGTCTTTCGCCCAGACCGTGAAAAGCCTGCACCCGACGTTCAACGTGGTTTTGTACGACCAGCCCTACGCCGGTCGCTCAAAAATCCACAACCGCCACGAGCAGATGCTGACGAAAGAAGTCGAGGGCCAGATCCTTCTGGAACTCATTGACCACTTCGCCGCCGAACACGTGCTGTCCTTTTCCTGGGGCGGCGCCGCGACCCTTGTCGCCCTCTCCCACCGGCCGCGCCGTGTGGAAAAGGCCGTGATCAGCTCGTTCTCCCCGGTGATCAACACCCCGATGCGCGACTATTTGGAGCGCGGTGTCGACTACCTCGGCAACCTCGACCGCGACCGCGTGGGCCACTTGGTCAACAGCACCATCGGCAAACACCTGCCGTCGCTGTTCAAGCGCTACAACTACAAACACGTGAGCAGCCTGGCCGAGCATGAGTATGGGCAGATGCACTTTCACATCAGCCACGTGCTGAACAGCGACCGGCTGTGCTACCTCAAGGCGGCGAAGCAGATTGAGATTCCGGTGCTGTTCTTGAACGGCGAATGGGACGAGTACACCAGCGCTCAGGACGCCAAGTTATTTGGGCAACATATTGCGAAAAGCAGCTTTGGGACGATTCAAGCGACCGGGCACTTTTTGGACATGGAGCACAAGGCCGCGTGCCGGGATAGCCGGGAGGCGTTGATGGGCTTTTTGAGGCCGGAGCAGCAACCGAGCCGGTTGCGGTACCACGCGTCGCAGCCACAGCATGCATTTGCCGTATGAGCGGTGGGGTTGTGGGTGGGCTGGATTTCCCAGGGGGTCCACCTGCCCACGACCGACCGTTAGCACGTAAAACACAGAATTTTCGAAGAAAAACTTCAAATCCGCGAGCACATCTGGTACAAAGTCAGCCGCTCTGAGCGGGTATAGTTTAGTGGTAGAACGAAAGCTTCCCAAGCTTTAGATGAGGGTTCGATTCCCTCTACCCGCTCCACTCAGATTTAGGTCCTGCGTCAGGATGGTTGTTGACGGAGGATGTGTAAAAAAACCGGCTCTTGGTGGCCGGTTTTTTTATGGGTGGCGTTAAAGCCCCAATTCCAAGGCCAGCAAGTCCGACAGCGGTTGCGGGCGTCGAATCAATTTCCCCTGCCCTTGCTCGATCAATACCTCTGGCAGCAGCGGGCGGCTATTGTAATTGGACGACATGGCGGCGCCATACGCGCCGGTGTCGTGAATCACCAACCAATCGCCAACCTGCGCTTGCGGCAACATGCGGAGCGTGATGCCCTGTTCATCCTGGGTGAAAATATCGCCGGCCTCGCACAACGGGCCGCCCACTACGCACAGGTGCTCCGGGCGGTTGACCGGCACACCGTGGGCATCCAGTAAAGTCATGTGGTGATAGGCACCATAGAGCGCAGGCCGCATCAGGTCATTGAAGCCGGCATCCACCAGGATGAAGTTCCTGCTACCCACTTTTTTTACCGCCCGAACTTCGGTGACCAGATAGCCCGACTCCGCGACCAGGAAGCGGCCAGGCTCGATCTCCATGCGTACCGGATGACCGAGCCAGCCTTCAATCTCGTGTTTGGCCTGGCGCCATGTGCTCGCATAACGCTGGATATCCACCGGTTCATCTTCCGGACGATAAGGCGTGGCAAGCCCCCCGCCGATGGAAAATGCCTCGATATCGTGGTCCAGCGCCTTCACCACCAAGACCATCGCACAGCTCACTTGCTCAAGGTGCGCGTAATCCACACCGGAGCCGATATGCATGTGCACACCCACCAGCGTCAGGCCGAATTGCCGGATCACGTTGAGCGCGTCCTGGACCTGCTCGTGCCAGATTCCGTGCTTGCTGTTTTCGCCACCGGTGTTGGTCTTGCGGCTGTGACCGTGGCCGAACCCCGGATTGATCCGTAGCCAAACGCGGTGGCCGGGCGACCGCTGACCCAGTTGGCGCAGCATATCAATCGAGCCTGTGTTCACTTCCACTTGCAGTTCCACCACACGGCGCAATGTCGCTTCATCGAATAAATCACAGGTAAAAACAATGCCGGCCGGGTCACCATCAGGGCTGAATCCAGCCAGCAGTGCCCGCTCGATTTCCCCCAGCGACACCGCATCGATCCGTACGTCTTGTTCGCGAATCAACCGAAGAATATGCAGGTTGGAGCAGGCTTTCTGCGCGTATCGAACCCCATCAAAACCCTGCAATTGATTGATGCGGGCCCGGATGGTCTCGGCCTCATAACACCAGAGCGGGGTACCGTGCTGTCTTGCAGAATCGGCCAACGACTGGAAAACGGAGGTGTTGGGCATGGCGTTTTTCTTTCTGAAATAGAGAGAGAACCAGCATGCCCGGCGCTTTGCATTCAATAAAATACCTATTCTTTGCCATGCAATTCAGTTTTGATATGGCTTGGTCAATTGGGTAGAGGTCAGGGATGGAAGTATCCATACGGCATATCGAGGTGTTCCGGGCCATCATGCAGGCCGGCAGCGTCACGGGAGCGGCGCAGCTGCTATTTACTTCCCAACCGACGGTCAGCCGGGAGCTGGCGCGACTGGAAAAGCTTTCGGGCCTGCGACTCTTTGATCGCGCGGGAGGAAAGCTGGTACCGACAGCCCAGGCGATCATGCTGTTCGAAGAGGTCGAGCGCTCCTACATCGGCCTGGAACGAATCAACAGCGTTGCACAGTCAATTCGTCGCTTTGAACATGGCCAACTGAGCGTCACGTGTCTTCCGCTGTTTTCTCAGACGCTTTTGCCCAAGGTCTTTAAGCGCTTTCAGCAGCATGTCGGCATAGCCTTGAGCATTGCGGCACAGGAAACGCCCCAGCTGGAAGAATCACTCAGCGCCCAGCGTTACGACCTCGGATTGACCGAAGGCGAACATGCGCCTCAGGGCACACAGGGGAAACTGCTTTTTTGTTCCGACATGGTGTGCGTACTGCCGGACGGTGATCCTTTGTTGGCTAAACCGTTGCTGACACTGGAAGACTTTCAGGGGGTCAATTTCATCAACCTGTCGGGCCTGGATATCTATCGTCAAACCCTCGATGAGCACTTCCGCCGGGCCGGCGTCGACAGGCATATTGTGGTCGAAACAACCAATGCTGCGTCGGTGTGTGCCATGGTCAGGCAACAACTGGGAGTGGCAATTATCAACCCGTTGACGGCGGTGGCGGAGGCCGGTGACGGGCTGACCATTCGGCCGATCAGCGTATCGATTCCGTATCGGGTCATGTTGATCAGGCCCGATTATCGACCGTCCTCTCTCTTCGTCGACGCGTTCTGTGACGCGCTGATTGAAGAGGCGGCGAGTCTCGCAGACCGTTTGGATTTGAGGCGGGAACGTTCCAGCTAACAGACATTTGGCTTCCTTCCCCTTGGTATGGGCGGCCTGGGAAGGCAAGCCTGTTACAGAATGCCTAGGCGACTGAGTCCACGCGGTCTTGTGCCGCCTCCACCAGCATCAGGCCCAACTCAATGGTTTGCTGAATCGCCAAGGCCAGACAGCGATGCTCGTCTGGCAGGTTATCTGCAAATTCGTTGGTCATGGCGCCAGCGCCGGCAATGGTTTCGTAGGCGTTGGCGAGCAATGCATCGGTGCCGATTTCGGGACGTACGCTGAATATTCTTACGGGTGAGTTATACGAGTCAGTACACATCTGTTGATCCTCGGTTAGGACCACCTTCCAGAGCTACTAAACAAAGGGTGGCGGCTATACGCGGGTTAGTAGACCGGTTGATCAACGAAACCGGCGCGCCCAAAGGCGCCCCGCGTACAGCCACCATAAAGACCAGACATTCAAACGTCTGAGAAATGGCACAGCCATACGCCGTTGATCAAATCGGGCTACTAAACCCGACCGCTGATGGGCAGCGGCTGACGAACCTTAAAGAGGTCGCCCAAGGCGTACAACCGGGACGATTCTGATGATTGTGTAGGCAATGGAGCAAGATTCAAATATTCAGACTATTCCGCGCTTCAGCCTTCAATTCCCTCCAACTGCGCAAGATCCACCAGCAGCCCCGGTCCCACCGGTTCCCATCCCAACGTCGCGCGCGTAATCGCACTGGACGCTGGCATATCGTGAGCGGTAAACATCGACAACCACCCAAAAAAACCTTGAGCCTCTCCAGCAGCAATGGATTTAACCGGCAACCCTAGCCGCGTCCCCAACACCTCGGCTATCTCCCGCTGCGACACACCCTCCTCCGCCACCGCGTGATACCTCGCGCCCGGCTCAGCCTTTTCAATCGCCAGCCTGTAGAGCCGCGCCACATCCAGAATATGTGCCGCCGGCCAACGGTTTTTCCCGTCTGCGATGTAGGCGCAAACGCCCTTCTCGCGATACAACTCGATCACCGGGCTGACCAGCCCCTGCCTGAAGGTGTCGTGTACTTGAGGCAAACGCATTACCGATACATTCACACCCGTCGCGGCTACAGCGTTGGCCGCTTCTTCCGACGCTGCACGGGGAATCTGCGCGGAGGTCACCACCGCGCCATCCTCCGTCGCCAACTGGCCCGGCACGGTGCTCGCGATCCCGACGCCGGAGGTGATGATCAGCGGTCGATCCGACCCGGCAAGTACCTCACCCAGCGCCTGAATAACCCGGCGGTCATCCTCGCAGTTCGCGACGAATGTCGAGAAGTCATGATTGAACGCCAGGTGAATCACGCCGTCCGCTTGGGCGGCGCCGGCCTTTAGGCTTTCAAGGTCCTCAAGCGACCCACGGTGCACCTGGGCACCGGCCGCCTCCAGCGCTGCCACCTTGTCATCCGAGCGGCACAACCCCAGTACTTCATGGCCCGCCGAGATCAGCTCCTTGACGGCAGCCGACCCGATAAATCCGCTGGCACCCGTGATAAATATGCGCATGAACCGTATCTCCGTGTGTATTCAGAGACTAATCTGTGCGCTTACCCTATACGGGTAAAGTAGTGAAGTTATCAGGGTATAGAGGCTAACAGGCTATGAGCGCAAACCCGCTGGGCAGCTATCTGAAAGACCGTCGCACACGGCTCGATCCGGCGGCGTTCGGCTTCTCATCGGCACGGCGGCGTACGCCCGGGTTGCGCCGTGAGGAAGTGGCGCAGCGCGCGAATATCAGCCCCACCTGGTACACCTGGCTGGAACAGGGCCGTGGCGGCGCGCCGTCGGTGGAAGTGCTGGAACGCATTGCTCAGGCGTTGATGCTGACGGATATCGAACGCGAACATCTGTTCCTGCTGGCCTTCGGACGCCCACCCGAAGTGCGCTATCAGCAGAACGAAACGGTGACGCCACGCCTGCAACGGGTGCTGGATGCCTTGAACCCCAGCGCCGCGATCCTGCGTACGGCGACGTGGGATGTGGTGGCCTGGAACCAGGCGGCGACGGTGATGTTGATGGACTACGGATCCCAGGCGCCGGAACAGCGAAATATCCTGCGTTTCATGTTCCTGGATCCGAATTCCCGCGCGGCCCAATACGATTGGGAAAGCGTGGCGCGGTTTGTGTTGGGCGCCTTCCGGATTGATACGGCGCGCTCAGGTGCGGCAGAGCAGGTGCAGCCGATGGTCGATGAACTGTGTCGGCGTAGTCCTGAGTTTAAAGCGATGTGGAGCGAGAACGACGTTCAGGGTGCCCATGGTGATGGCGTCAAGCGGATACGCCATTCGGTGTTGGGGCCGATTGAATTTGAGTATTCGGTGTTTGCGGTCGATGGGCGCAAGGATCTGAATATGGTGGTGTACAACCCGGCGACGCCGGAGGATGCGCAGCGGATCGCATCGCTGATGAGATAGGTTTTCGGTTGGGTCAGCTGGCATCAATGGTTGCAGTGCGGACCCCATCGCAGCCTCGCTAAAGCTCGACAGCTCCCACAAGGAACTGAATTCACCATCCGAAAAGACGGCTATCTCTCGAGCACCACTCCCCGCTGCACCACCCACGCCAAAGGCAACGTCAGCAACAACATCCCCGCCAACACCATCACCGCCACCGGCACGCCCATCGAGTCCCCCAGCCCGCCAAATAGCACCGGCGCCAGCGCGCCACCACCGATGGTGCCGGTGTAGAACACGGCAAACGCCTGTTCCCGTTTCCCTGCGCCCGCCAGGTCCGGCACCGCGCCGTACAGCACCGAAGACGTGCCGTTCAACGCGAGCCCCAACACCGGCAACATCACCATCAAACCGGTCAACGGCAGGTACACCGCCGCGACGATCAACAGCGCCGTGCTGGTCTCCGTCAGCCACACGGTTTTCATCATGCCGATGCGTGCGCCGAGGTAGCCGCAGAGCAATTTGCCGAAGGCGCCACCGATAAACAGCATGGTCAACGCCAGCCCGATTCCCGCAGTGCCGGCGCCTTTGGCTTGCAGCAGAAAGGGCAAAAACGTGAGAAACCCCATGCGCACCGCACTGTCGAGCGTGCCCGTGACGATCAGCGCACGCAGGCCGCTGACGGAGCCGCTTCCTACCAGTGTCTTGGCGTTTTTCCCGGAAGTGGACGCCGCTGCCTGCGTGGGGATCAGCCACCACAGCAGCCCCGCCGCCGCCAACCCCAGCAGGCCCAAAAGCGTAACGCTCGCGCGCCAGCTGATGACCGTCAGTAACAGCCCCACCAGCCCGGGAACCAGGGTTTTGCCGATGTCCCCGGAGAAGTTGTATTGAGACAGCGCCTCCTTGACCCCGCCACCGCCCTCATAGGTGTCGGTGATCATCGAAGAGGCCAGCGGATGCTGAGTACTTGCGCCCAGCCCGCCCAACAGCAGCGCCAGTAACAATATGCCCAACCCGGTCGCCTGCCCCGCCAGCAGGTAGGCAACACCGGCAAGCGCGGTCCCGCCCACCAGCATCGGCGTGCGCCCCCAGCGTTTGGCGGCGCGGCTGGCCATCAGCTGGAACACCGCCATCATCCCGGAATAGGCACCGCGCAGCAGGCCGATCTGGGCGTAGGTCATGCCGAACTGCGCTTGCCAGATCGGCAGCAGCACGTAGATCACATCGGTCAGGCCATCGTGAATCGCGTGGGCGCTGCAGCCTGCGATCAACGAGCGGCGACGGGCAGAAGTCTCGGGAGCGGGCAAGGCAACGGCGTCGTTCATGAGGTCTTGCTCAGTTCAGGTTGGAGGGGCTTCCAGCCCGCCAGGGCGATCAGCAGCGACAGTAGCTGGAAACCAATGATCAGCGCCACACAGCCCACCCAACCCCAACGCCCCCAGATCAGCGCCGGGACGATGGCACCGAAGCTGCCGCCCAGGTAATAGCAGGTGAGGTACAGGCCCACGGCTCCGGCTTTGTTGTGACGGGCGGTGGCGGTGGTGAAGGCGCTGGCAGCGGCCTGGGCAAGGAATACACCGGTGGAGCTGAGGGCCAGGCCCAGCACGATGCACCACAGGGATGGCAGTAAGGTCAGCGCCGAGCCGCATACACCAAGCGCCGCGGCGGCGGTCAGCAGTTCGGATTGCGGGCGGGATTTGCTCAGGCGACCGGCGACGGGGATCACCACCAAGGCCAGCAGGAACACCATGTAAATGGTACCTAGCGCCGCCGGGCCAAGGTCAAAGGGCGCTTGGCTGAGGTAAAGCCCGGCGTAGGTAAACGTCGCCACTTGGGAGAACAGTACGCAAAATCCTACGGCGTAGGCAGCCAACAACGGAGTGCCAAGCACATCGCTCCAGGTGGTTGAAGGTCGCGCCACACGGGGAGGATTGTCCGGCAGCAAAAACTGGATAAACCCGCCCACCATCAGGCTCAGCACCGCCAACAGCTCAAAGGCTTCACGCCAGCCGACGTACTCGGTCATCACGCCGGTGACGAAGCGTCCGGCAAAGCCGCCGAGCACGGTGCCGGCCACGTAGAGGCTGGTGACTTCGGTCACGGTGCCGCCACGCCAGCGATCACCGATGTAGGCCACGCTGGTGGCAAACACCACGGGAATCAGCATGCCTTCGATAAAGCGCCACACCAGCAGTTCGGCAAAGCTGGTGGCATAGGCGGTCATCAGCGCCGGCACGGCCAGCAACAGCGCGGCCACCGAGATCACCGTGCGCTGCTCAAAACGCCCGGTCAGGCGGCTGACAAAGGGTGCGGTCAGCGCCACCGCCAAGGTGGTAACGGTAATGCTCCAGACCGCCGCCCTGGCGCTCACCTGAAAGCTGGTGGCGAAGGTCTGCAAAATGCTCTGGGTGGCGTAGAGGTTGAGGAACGCCGCGCAGCCACACAGGAACAGGGCAAGACGGGCACAATGCAGGCGCGGTTTCATGAAACCTCTCGTTTTATTATCAGAGGCCTTTATAGAATGACCCGCACACCCGAGACCAATACCGATTTCGGACCGATCAATACCCTGGGGCCAGGATGCTCGACCTACGCAAGCTGCGCTACTTTCTGACCGTCGCCGAAGAATTGCACTTCGGCCGCGCCGCCCTGCGCCTGCACCTGGCCCAGCCGCCGTTAACCCGGCAGATTTCCGCGCTGGAGGCCGAACTGGGGTTTCGCCTGTTCGACCGAACAAGCCGCACGGTTTCGCTCACCGCCCAGGGCCGTTCGTTCCTGCCCTACGCCCGTGCAGTGTTGGAGCAGGTCGACCTCGCCGAAGTCATCGCCGGCAAACTCGCCGCAGGTGCCGCCGGGCAGCTGGCGCTGGGTTACGTCAGTTCGATCGCCCTGTCGGATTTGTTCAGCCAGGCGATTCAAGCCTTCGCCCAACGCTTTCCCGATGTGCAATTGACGCTGGTGGAGTGCGCCTCCGGCAGCCTTGGTGCGCAGGTGGCTGATGGCCGCCTGGATATCGGCCTCAGCCGCTTGCTGCCCCAGGACGGGCAGACAGAGGTGCGGGCGTTGTCGTTGGGTGAAGAGCGGCTGGTGGCGGCGGTGTCCAGCGATAGCCCGCTGGCCAGTCAGCCCGAGGTCAGCCTGGCGCAGTTGAGTGCGTACCCGCTGATTCTGTTCCCCGCCGATTACGGCTCGGGGCTTAACCAGTCCATTGAGCAGCTTTACCGGCGTAATGGGTTGCCATTGCGTGCAGGGCCATCGGGGCGGCAAATCACATCGATCATTGCACTGGTGGCGGCGGGGCAAGGTGTGGCGCTGGTGCCGGCGTGCACCCAGAGTTTGATGAACAAGGGCGTGACGTATCGGCCGTTGGTGGATCTGGATGCGTATGCGCAGTTGCTTGTGCTTACGCGTACTGATGGGCGCAGCTTGATGGTCACGGCATTCCTGACGGTGATTGATGAGTTGTTGCAGGCTCGCCCGCAACCCTGAACATCCAGCCGAAAAACCTCGCAATACCTCCGTCCGGCAGCGTTCCGCGCCCTCATACACTGCATACATCGCCTGCCGAAACATCGGTCAACGACCGCTGGTAGGTAGAGTGTTGATAAATTATTTTCAGTGGTTATAGCCACCACCAACACACACCACAAGGAGGTGATGTGGACAGCCGATATTTGATAGGTCATAACGTCGCGGACGGCTGGTATCTGGTGCGAATCAGAGGCAGCCATCACCCTTTCAAACACCCGACCAAGCCGGGGCTGGTGACAATTCCCCATCCTAAAAAGGACCTTTTGGACAAGACCGCAAAGAGCATTTTGAAACAGGCTCTGCTCAGCTAACACGTCCGTGGAGGACAACAGACATGCTGTACCCAATCGCAATTTCAACCGGTGACGAGGACCACGCCTGGGGTGTGGAAGTCCCGGATATTCCCGGTTGCTTCTCCGCCGGAGAGGACTTGGACGACGCCATGGCCATGGCCCGCGAAGCGATCGAAGGCCATTTCGAGATCCTCGCAGAAGACGGTGCGCCCATTCCTGCTGCGCAGAAAGTCACGCTCCATGCAGCTAATCCGCAGTACGCCGGCTGCACCTGGGCGGTGGTGGACATTGATGTCACCAAGTACCTGGGCAAGGCGCAGAAACTCAACATCACGCTGCCTGGCTACCTGCTGAACCGTATTGATGAATATGTACTGCATCACCCGGAAGAAAAAAGCCGTTCGGGGTTTCTTGCCTCTGCAGCGCTGAAAGTGTTGCAGCAGGACCGGTAACAGCACATAGATACGCTACGGGTGCCTCTACTGGAACATCTACTCACGGTGTGAATTCCACCGCAAGAAACGTAGTTCGCCCATGGACTGGCGAATTTACAGTAGCTTCATACCCCCTCAAGGAGCCCGACCATGTCCTGTGACTGTGAATACACCCTCATGCCCTCCCCCGTCGGCCAACTGACCCTAGTGGCCCGTGACGGAAAACTCACCGCCATCCTCTGGGAAAAAGAGCGCCCCAACCGTGTTCGGCTCGGCGCCCTGCAAGAGGTCAATAACAGCCCGGTGTTGCAGGAAACCAAGCGGCAGTTGAAGGAGTACTTCGCCGGTACCCGCAACCGTTTCGAGCTGGAACTGGACTTTGCCGGCACCGAGTTCCAGAAGAAGGTCTGGCAGGCGCTGCTGACCATTCCGTTCGGAGAAACCCGCAGCTACAGCCAGATCGCCGCACAGATCGGCAACCCCAAGGCCGTGCGTGCGGTCGGCGCGGCCAACGGGCGCAACCCGATTTCGATCGTCGCGCCGTGCCATCGGGTGATTGGTGCGTCAGGCGGGTTGACCGGGTTCGCCGGCGGGCTTGAGGCCAAGCAGTACCTGTTGGCGCTGGAGGAGGGTGATGCAGCAAAAGTCGCCCTCTAATCACGCCTGAACAATAAGGCCGCGCACGAAAGCCTGGTACCCGAACAACCGTTCGAACCCCAACTTTCGATAAAGCGAGACACCCGCCGGCGTGGCCTCAAGAAAGCAGCGCCGGGCGCCCAAGGCCTGGGCGTGAGCCAGTGCAGCGTGAATCAAGTGCGTGGCGTAGCCTTTACCGCGCGCCGCACTCTCAGTGCCGAGGTCGTTGAGCCTGGCCTCCCCCTCACACATCGACAACGTCAACGAACACATCACAACAGTGTTGACTGAGAGTGTGAAGTGGTAAAAGGCCTGATCGCTGTCCAGGGCCCGCTGATGCTGAGCCTGATAGTTGGCAATGCCACCCTCCGATAGCCCGAAGGCGTTGCCTACCGGCCCGGCCCAGTCTCCCAAGTGCCGCGTCAGGTTGATCTGCACGTGGCTGTCTGCCGCCAGCGGGGTAAACCTCGACAAATCAAGGACCATCGCCGTGGACCTTTCAAACGCAACGAAGCCGGAATCCGTCAGCACGGGCTGAAGGCCTTCGACCCTGTCGTCATGAATCGCCACACGTATGCCCATCGTGGTGCGACGGATCAAGTCCAGGGGCTCCAGCATGGCGTCGTCCTGCACGACGCTGCCTACCCGGATAAATAACAGGTTCCACGGGACCTGATCAGCATCGATAAAATAGGCATTTACACCCGCGCTATAACGACGATGCAAAGGACAGACTGCCGCAAAAAAATGCGCTTCGGTCTGGTGATAGAGCGTGGCCAAGGTGCTGGCGGCAGTGGAGTGCATGGAAGCTCGTCCGAGCAAAAACCCAGTCTTCCCCTCGCCGCTTCAGCACACCGTAGGATCCCTCCGAAAAGCTCACCCAAAAAACGTACAACGTTGTTCAGCTGCCCAAATGTAAAAAGAAATTTCAGAGCGCGCCTGCGGTCAGTATTTTCATCACCCACCTTTAAAGGAAAACGGTCATGAAATTCTCCGCCATCTCACAGTCCCTGTCTCGCTGGGCAGGCAGTGCCCGCACGTTCTATGCGGCCGTGGGATTGATCATTCTGTGGAGTCTGAGTGGCCCCTACTTCCACTACAACGACACCTGGCAATTGATCATCAACACCTCGACCACCATCATCACCTTCCTGATGGTGTTCCTGATCCAGAACACACAGAACCGCGACAACGACATTTTGCATATCAAGATCGACGAACTGCTGCGCGCCACCAAGGATGCGCAAAATGCCGTGCTGAGCCTGGATGGCCTTGATCGCAAGCAGCTTGAGAAATTGCGCAAGGAATACAAGACCATGGGCGACAGCGAAACCATCACCGTCACCACGCTGACGACTGAAAGTGAACAGCCCAAAACCGACCTGAACCAGGCATAAAAAAACGGCGACTGGAGTGATCCAGTCGCCGTTTTTGATGGGGTACGCCAGGTGATCAACCGTCGCCTTGATGACCTTTCCCATAAGTCGAGGCCAGCGCGCGGGCTTTCTCCAGGCGCTCTTCCAGCTTCGGCAGGGTCTCGTCCACCAGGGCCTTTATTTCCGGGATATCGGACTCGGCGCCTTCCTGCTTGAACAAGGCGATCGCGTCTTCATTGGCTTTGATCTGCTGGGCGGTATAGGCGGCGTCAAAAGAGTCGCCATCCTTGAGCTCAGGCATCAGCGATTCAGCCTTGTCGACGATCTTGTCCCGAGGGGCCACCGGCAGATCGAGCTTCTTGGCGATGGCGGCCAAGTGCTGATTGGCCAGGGTGCGTTCATTGATGACTTCGATGGTGTAGTCCTTGATTTCCTGGGACGAAGTCTTGGCGTGTGCCATGCGGCTGGTCTCGATATCGGCCATGCCCTTGGCCGAAGCCTGCTCGATGAAATCGGCAGGCGACTGGGCGAAAGCATTGCTGGCGCCGAGGCCCAGCAGCATCGCGAAACTGGCGGTGCGTAACCGGATAGCCATGCGGCTCATGATGGGTTCCTCCAGGTAATAAACAGGTGCAGGGAAACGAACCCCGCCCTGAATCTGAATTTTCAGGGCGGCAAAGGTTTAGAAAAAACTTGTTAGTGCGACGAACGGTCGTAGGGCCTGGCTGCCAAACAGGCTCGGCAACGTATGGGGCTGGGACGATTCTGCCTGTTCTGTTGCTACGGATAAAACTTCATTCCTGCATACGGCTTGTGGCGACAGGCTTGCAGGCGTGACGCCAAGTCACCAACGTGAACCTCCAGCTTATGACCGTCGGGATCAAGGAAATAGAACGAAGCGCCTTCACTGCGGTTGTCGCGCCATTCGGCTGCACCCGAGGCTCGTAGACGGGCCACAGCAGAGACAAAGTCATCGGCGGCAACGGTGAACGCATAGTGGGTGTATCCGGCAACAGCTGTACTTAGTGGCTCTAAGGACAAGCACAACCAGAGCCCCGGCAGCGACAGGTACGCGCCGTTGTCCCAGCTGGCCTCGAGGCGCAGTTGCAGCAGCTCATTGTAGAAACTGATGCTGCGGTTCAAGTCGGTGACGGAGAGGGTCAGGTGATTGAGGCCTGAGAGCATGGAGTTCTTCCTTAAACACTGTGTTTATCAAACGCGTTCAGACAATACACCTTGCACCTGCCCATTCAACCACTGCAACGCCGGGTCCCCGCCCCGCCGCGAATGCCACGCCAGTACAAACGCAAACGACGGAATGTGAAACGGCGGTGGCACGGCCAACAGTTGCTCGTGATCAATGCTGAGCAGCCCGCGCGACGACACGGTAAGGATCAGGTCGGTGCCCTGGATCAACTGCGGCGCAACACCCCAGTGGGGCAAGCTGATAGCCACGTGCCGGCGTTCACGAATCGCCGTCAGCGCCCGTTCGATTTCCGGCGTGCCGCTGCCGCGCATTTCCAGCAATACGTGGGGCCGCGCCAGGTAGGTGGGCAGGTCGAGCACGCCGCTTTTCGGCAGGCTGTCACGATCCACCAGGCACACGTAATGCTCGTCAAATAGCGGCGTGCTGCGCAGTTCGGCCGGCATGTCGGGAAACACCCCGGCGGCCAGGTCGATATCACCATTGAGCACCCCATCCAGCATGCCTTCGCGACTGGCCTGGATAATCTGCAGATCAATCCCCGGCGCTTCCCGGCGCAAGGTACGGACCAGCCCCGGCAAAAAAATCGCCGCGCTGTAGTCCGACATGGCCACCCGAAAGGTGCGTTTGGCCGAGGCCGGATCAAAGCGATTGGGCGCCAGCAACGCCTGCACCTGGGCCAGCGCTTCCGCCAGCGGCATGGCCAGTTCCAGCGCGCGAGCGGTGGGCAACAACGCGCTGCCTTGGCGCACCAACAGCGGGTCCCCAATCAAATCCCGCAACCGCGCCAGGGCGTGGCTCACCGCCGGCTGGCTCAAGTGCAGGCGCTCGGCGGCGCGGGTTACGTGCTGCTCGCTGAGCAAGGCGTCGAGGATCACCAGCAGGTTAAGGTCGATGCGTCGAAGATCATTCATCAGCTGCATGTTCTGCATAAGAACTTGGAATTTAAATTTGCGCGACGAATGACTTAGAGTCCAGAAAAACCTCTGGGAGATTGATCATGACAACATTGCATTGGGCGGGTTTGTTGCTGTTGGCAGCGTTCGCCGGGGCGGTGGTGCCGTTTCAAAGTGCGATCAACGCCAACCTGGGGCGCGGCCTGGGCCATCCGTTATGGGCCACCCTCGCCTCGCTGCTGGTGAGCATCATCGTGTTGCTGCCGGTGATCCTGGCCCTGCGCCTGCCGCTGCCCAACCTTGGGTTTATCACCCGGGCGCCGCTGTGGATGTGGAGCGGCGGTGCGTTCGGGGTGTGCTTTATTTCACTGGCGTTGATCCTGATGCCCAAGCTCGGCGCGTCAGGGTTTATCGCCCTGGCGATGGCCGGGCAAATCGTCGCCTCGTTGATGCTCGACCACTTCGGCCTGTTCGGGCTGGTTGAGCGCCAATTGAACGCACCCCGGTTGATCGGGGCGTTGATGTTGATCGGTGGTGTGGCACTGATTCAATTCAGCACCACACCCACCCGGTCGCTGGTGACTGCGGGCTGATCAGCGCTTGTCGAGGGTGCGCAGCTTTTGCGGCAAGCCCCACAGCAACAGCGCTGCGGCCAGCAGCGCACACACGCCGATGACATACAGTGCCGGCGTAGTGCTGCCGGTCAGGTCCTTGATCCGGCCGACCATCACCGGGCTGACGATGCCGCCGAACTGGCCCAGGGTGTTGATCACCGCAATCCCGCCCGCCGCGCCTGCACCGGCACCGGCCAACAACTTCGGCGGCAAGGTCCAGAAGGTCGGAATCGAGGCAATGATCCCGGCGCCCAGCAAGCTCAGGGCGACGATCAGGAACGTGGTGTGATCGGCAAAGATCCCGGCACAGAAGAACCCTACCGCGCCCAGTGCTACCAGGCCGCTGACGAACTTGCGGCGCTCGCCGGTGGCGTCGGACAAACGCCCGATCACCACCATGCTGATCGCTCCGCAGACGTAGGGAATCGCCGTCAGCAGGCCGATCATCACCGGGCTCTGGGTGCCGGCGCTGCGAATCAGTTGTGGCGCCCAGAAGTTCAGGCCGTAAGACGCCACCTGGATCAGGAAGTAGATAAAGCCCAGCATCAGGAAGCCGGGAATACGCAGTGCCGCGAGCAATGAGCCGCCGCTCTTGTGGGGTTCATGCACGGCAATGCGGCTGGCCAGCAAAGTCTTCTCCGACGGGGTCAGCCAGTGGGCGTCCTCGATGCGATCCTTGAGCAACTTGAGCACCAGGAACCCCAGGCCCACGCAAGGCAAACCGCCGAGCAAAAACAACCAGTGCCAGCCGCGCATTTGCAGCACGCCGTCGAGGTGTTCCAGCACCAGCCCGGAGAACGGCGCCCCCACCAGCCCGGCAAACGCCGACGCAAGGAACAGCATCGAGGTGATGCGCCCACGGTAGTGCTGGGGGAACCACAGCGTCAGGTAATACAACACGCCCGGCGCGAACCCCGCCTCCATCGCACCGATGATGAAACGCAGCCCATAGAACTGCCATTCGGCCGTGACGAAGACCATGGCCGCCGTCGCCAGCCCCCACGACATCATGATGCGGGCGATCCAGCGGCGGGCGCCGACCTTGTACAGCATCATGTTGCTCGGCACTTCGAAGATCACATAGCCGACCACAAACAGCCCGGCGCCGAGGCCGTAGGCGGTGTCGCTCAGGCTCAGGTCGGTCTGCAGCTGGAACTTGGCGAAGCTGATGTTGATGCGGTCAAAAAAGGCGAACAGATAGCAGACCATGATCAGCGGCATCAGGCGCCAGGCGACCTTGCTGACCAGGGCTTTTTCGGCATCGTGTTCAGCGGCCGGACGCACGCCGGCCTCCAACGTATTAAGGCTCATTGTTTCTCTCCAGCGGACTGCTCGCAGGCGTCCGATTGTTTTTGTTGTCTGGTTGCGGCTTACAGGGTGGCGATGTAGGCCGGTGGCGGATGCAGGTCGCAATTGCGCCCGGCCTTCGCCACCTGGCCCGGCAGTTCATGGCCGAGCAGCGCCGGCAATTGCCGCGACATCTGCAGCAGATGCGGCAGGTCGATGCCAGTGTGAATCCCGACTTCTTCGCACAGGTTGACCAGGTCTTCGGTGCAGATATTGCCCGACGCGCCGGGCGCAAACGGGCAGCCGCCGAGGCCGCCCAAGGCTGCATCAAAACGTCGTGCCCCCGCCTCGTAGGCGGCCAGCACGTTGCACAAGCCCAAGCCGCGGGTGTTGTGGAAATGCAGGGTCAAATCACTGGCTGGAACCCGTTCCAGCACGCGCTTGACCAAGCGCTCCACCTGACGTGGATTGGCCATGCCCGTGGTGTCCGCCAGGCTGATGCCCTGGATGCCCAGTTCGCGGTAGGCGTCGACCAATTGCAGCACGCGGTCTTCGTCGATCTTGCCTTCGAAAGGGCAACCGAAGGTGGTGGCGATGCTGCCGTTGAGGCGCACCGGAAAGTCAGCAGCAAAGCTCACAATGTCGCCAAACGCTGCCAACGACGCTTCGCAGCGCATGCGCATATTGGCCAGGTTGTGGGTCTGGCTGGCGGACATCACCAGGTTCAACTCATCGGCCCGGGACTCGAGGGCACGCTGGGCGCCCTTGAGGTTGGGGATCAGCGCCACGTAGATAACCCCGGGACGGCGGGTAATGCCCTGGAACACCTGCTCGCCATCGCGCAACGCGGGAATGGCCTTGGGCGACACGAACGAGCCGGCTTCGATCCGGGAAAAACCGGCGAGGGACAGTTGATCGATCAGGGCGATCTTGTCGACGGTCTCGACCCAGGTCGGCTCGATTTGCAGGCCGTCCCGGGGCGAGACTTCCTGCACGATCAAGGCATCGGAATAGTTTTTCATTGCACCACTCCTGAAGTTTTCAGGCGTTGAATGTCTGCGCCGGTCAAGCCCAGGTCGCCGAGGATCGAGTCGGTATGCTGGCCCAGACTCGGGCCCTGCCAGTTCACCGCGCCAGGGGTTTCCGACAGTTTGGGCACAATGCCGGGCATCTTCACGGTCAGGCCGCCGGGCAGGTCGGCGCTGAGCAGCATGTCGCGGGCCTGGTAGTGCGGGTCGGCGACGATATCGGCCACTGAATAGATGCGCCCCGCCGGTACTTCGGCGGCTTCCAGGGCGCTGAGCACCTGGTCGATGGGCAGGCTGCTGGTCCAGTGAGTGATGGCCGCGTCGAGCAGGCCGCTCTTGGCGGCCCGGCCGTCGTTGTGGGCAAACTCCGACGCTTCGGCCAGGTCGGCGCGGCCGATGGTGAGCATCAGGCGCTTGTAGATCGGGTCGCTGTTACCGGCGATAACCACGTAGGCGCCGTCGGCGGTCAGGTAGGTGTTGGACGGCGCGATGCCCGGCAAGGCGCCGCCGCTGCGTTCACGCACATGGCCGAGCATGTCGTATTCCGGCACCAGGCTTTCCATCAGGTTGAACACGCTTTCGGCCAGGGACACGTCGACGATCTGGCCATCGCCCTTGCCGGTCTTGACCCGCAGCAGCGACATCAGCGCGCCGATCACCCCGTGCAGCGACGCCAGGGAATCACCGAGGCTCACGCCGACCCGCGCCGGTGGCGAATCCGGGTTGCCGGTGGTGTAGCGAATCCCGCCCATCGCCTCGCCGATGGCACCAAAGCCCGGGCGGTCGCGGTAAGGGCCGGTCTGGCCGTAGCCGGAGATGCGCACCAGGGTCAGCTTGGGGTTGAGGGCGTGCAACACGTCCCAGCCCAGGCCGAGTTTTTCCAAGCCACCGGGGCGCAGGTTTTCGATCAGCACGTCGGCATCGCCCAGCAGTTGCTTGACCAGGTCCAGCCCTTCTGCGGACTTCAGGTCCAGGGCCAGGGACTTCTTGTTGCGCGATTGCAGGTACCACCACAGCGACGTGCCTTCGTGCAGCTTTCGCCATTTGCGAAGCGGATCGCCCTGGCCCATGGCTTCGATCTTGATCACCTCGGCGCCAAACTCGGCCATCAGGCGGGCGGCGAAGGGCGCGGCAATCAGGGTGCCGATCTCGATCACCTTGATACCGCTCAGGGGAGCCGTCATGGGGTGTACCTCTTGTTCTTGGAATGTGAGGCCAAGGCTAGAGGACACGGGCAGCAGAAATCCAACCGTCAGTTGGCAACGAGCGTTCGCGAAATGCGAAGACTCGGGGATTTTGGGCGTTCTTTAAATCGCTATCGCGGGCAAGCCCGGCTCCCACAGGGGATCGATTTTTCCCCAAACATCTCGGTCAACTGTGGGAGCAGGGCTTGCCCGCGATGAGGCCTGCAGCGTTTCGCTCAGCCCTGCTCCCGACGCAAATAATCGAACAACAACCGACTCACCGGCGACAACTGCGCCTCATCACGCACCACCAGAATCAGGCTGCGGTCCGACCACGCATCGGTCAGCGGTACCGCATGCAACCCCAACGCCCGACCAAACAGCTCGTAGGCTTTTTGCGGCAGGATGCCGATGCCCATGTTGGCCTGGACCATCCGGCACATCGCGTCAAAGCCCGGCACGTGGATCCGCAGGCGCAGCACCTTGCCCGCCTCCCGCGCGGCTGCGTGGGTCCGCATGTTGATCGAACTGGCGGAATGCAGGCCCACGTAGTCGCTGTCCAGGGTCTCGACGAAAGCCAGTGCCTTGCGCGCCGCCAACGGGTGATCCGCCGGCATCAGCACCACCAGTTTGTCCCGCCGATAGGTCACGCCCGGCAGGCCTTTGGTATCGGTGTCGCTGGAACAGATGCCCAAGTCCGCGACACCATCGAGCACGCCCTGGACCACGCCATTGCTGGGCCGCTCTTCCAGGTCGGCTTTCACCTGTGGGTGCAGCGCGGAAAAGTCGCGCAAGTCTTCAGGCAGGAACTGAATGATCGCCGAAAGATTCGCCAGCATCCGCACATAACCACGCACGCCATGGCTGTGTTCGCCCAGCTCCAGGCCCATCTTCTCGACGTTGAACAGCATCTGCCGCGCATGGTGCAACAAGGTCTCGCCGGCGGCCGTGAGTTGCATGCCCTTGGCCTGACGCACAAACAGGCTCACGCCCAGCACCTGTTCCAGCTCCATCAAGCGCTTGCTGGCCGCCGAGACGGCGATGGCTTCACGGGCGGCGGCACGGGTCAGCGTGCCTTCTTCATGCACCGCCACAAACAGTTGCAGGGTGATCAAGTCCAGGCGGCGAACCAGGCTTTTGTGCAGCATCTAGGCGCGCTCGGTGGCCAGGCGATTGATGTCGGCCTGCTCCACCACCGGCAGAGGTGCGCCGTGACGGACAGCCGAGAGCATCGCCCGGCCGACGGTTTCCGTGCTCACCACCCAGGCCGGCCGCACATGGCGCAGCAACGACAACAGCGGGCCGGTGACGGTGTAGAGGGATTGGTAGAGCGGGGTTTTCGAACGCACACCGTGCAGCGGCTGAATCACCCCGGGACGGAACAGGTACACCGCCTTGAACGGCAGGCGCAGCAAGGCGTTCTCGGTCTTGCCCTTGATCCGCGCCCACATGGTTTTACCGGTTTCGCTGCTGTCGGTACCGGCGCCGGACACGTAGATAAAGGTCATCTGCGGATTGAGCCGGGCCAGGGTGCTGGCGGCCACCAGGGTCAGGTCGTAGCTCAAGTGAGTGTACTTGGCCTCATCCATACCCACCGAGGACACGCCCAGGCAAAAGAAGCAGGCATCGAAGCCTTGCAGCAGATGCTCAAGGGGCTGGAAGTCGAACATGTCGGCATGCAGCACCTGGTGCAACTTGCCGTGTTCCTGGGTCAGCGCGGTACGGCCGACGGCCACCACTTCCTGCACGTCACTGGCCAGCAGGCACTCGCGCAACACGCCCTGGCCGACCATGCCGGTGGCGCCGAATAATAGAACTCTCATAAGGTTGGTTCCTAAGCGACAAGCGGTTAGCTTCAGGCGGCTAGTTAGAGACAAACACACTAGCAGCTTGTAGCTTGCGGCTTGCAGCTTACTGCTCAACAGGATCTTTTGCCCCTTGAAAAGCACCACCACCCTTGCCATCGCCTGCAGCGCGGCCTTTCTGTCCCAGGTTGGCATCAGCAGTTACCTACCCGCCGTACCGGCGATTGCCCACGCATTGCCTGCTGCCGAGGACCAGGTGGCACTGGCCTTGGCGGTGTATTTGATCGGCATGGCGCTGCCGATGCTGCTCTGGGGCAGCCTCGGTGAGCGGCTGGGCAGAAAACCGGTGCTGCTGGCAGCGTTGGCGCTGTATGCCCTGGCCAGTGCGGCGATTCCGTCTGCCTACAACCTCGAATCCTTTCTTGGCCTGCGGCTGGTTCAAGGCCTCGGCGCGGGCGGTGTGTCGGTGATGGCGCGGGTGCTGGTTCGCGACAGTTTCAGCGGTGCGCTGTTGGCCAAGGGGCTGTCGTGGCTGGGCATGACGTTCGTGATCGCGTTGGGCATCGGGCAGTTTGTGGGCTCGCTGTTGCAGGTGGCGTTTGGCTGGGAAGCAATCTTTTATGGGCTGGCAATGGCGGCTGCCGGCTTGATGATTGCGCTGCAACGGGTGGTGTTTCCGACACTGGAAAAAGCCGCCGGGCACGTCTCGGCCTGGCGCATCTACGGCACGATCCTGCGCCATCCAGCGTTTCTGCGTCCTGCATTGGCGGGCGGTTTGGGTTACGGGGTGATCATCGCCTTCAACACCTGCGCACCCTTGATCTTGCAGGGCCATTTCCAGTGGAGCGCGGCGCAATATGGCTGGCTCGGCTGGCCGATCAGCGGGGCGTATCTGGCGGGGGCGTTGATGGTCAATCGCCTGGTCGCCCGCACCGGGCGCCTGTCGATGATGAGTTGGGGCGTGGCGTTGGTGATGTGCGGCAGCGCAACGATGTTGCTGGGCAGCCTGTTTGCCAATGGCCTGGCGATTCTATTGTGGTTGCCTTACTGCCTGGCGGTGTTCGGGCAGTCGATGAGTTATCCCATCAGCCTGTCGCTGGCCAATGATGAGTCGCCGGTGAGCGGCTCCTACGCCATGGCCTTGAGCGGCTTTATGCATCAGTTGATGGCCGCGGTGATCGGTGGTGTGGCCAGCCTGCTGGCGAGTCAGCAGGCCTGGCCGTTGGCGGTGTTGTGCGGGGTGCTGGCGGGCGGCGCACTGCTGAACGTCGCCCTGATCAGAGCCGATCAAAACGCGCTGCGAAAGATCTCCTCAATCTGACGCTGATCCGCCCGCCGTGGATTGGTCAGGCCGCAGGCATCCTTCAGGGCGTTGCTCGCCAGCAGCGGGATGTCCTGCAACTTGGCGCCCAACTCCCGCAGCCCGGCAGGAATTTCCACATCCTGGGACAGGCTGCGAATCGCCGCGATGGCCGCCTGGGCGCCCTCTTCCGCCGACGTACCCTTGATGTCGGCACCCAACGCCCGGGCCACATGGCTGAGGCGTTCGGCGCTGACGCTGGCGTTGAAGCTTTGCACGTGGGGCAACAGCACCGCATTGCACACGCCGTGTGGCAAGTCGTAAAGGCCGCCCAACTGGTGAGCCATGGCGTGCACGAACCCCAGGGACGCATTGTTGAAGGCCATGCCGGCGAGGAACTGCGCATAGGCCATATTCTCCCGGGCGGCCATGTCTTTACCGTCGCGCACTGCAATGCGCAGGTTGGCGCTGATCAGCTCGATGGCCTTGATCGCGCACGCATCGGTGATCGGGTTGGCGGCCGTAGAGACGTAGGCTTCGATTGCGTGGGTGAGCGCGTCCATGCCAGTGGCGGCGGTCAGGCCCTTGGGCATGCCGACCATCAGCGCCGGGTCGTTGACTGACAGCAGCGGCGTGACATTGCGGTCGACGATGGCCATTTTCACGTGACGGGTTTCGTCGGTGATGATGCAGAAGCGGGTCATTTCGCTGGCGGTGCCGGCGGTGGTGTTGATGGCCACCAGCGGCAGTTGCGGCTTGGCCGACTGGTCGACGCCTTCGTAATCCCCAATGTGCCCGCCGTTGGTCGCACACAGGGCAATGCCCTTGGCGCAGTCATGGGGCGAACCGCCACCCAGGGACACCACGAAATCACAGGCACTCTGTTTCAGCAGGGCCAGGCCTTTTTCAACGTTCTCGACATTCGGGTTGGGCTTGGCGCCGTCGTAGATCACCGAGTCGATGTCCTGCATCGCGAGTTTTTCGGCGATCATGCTGGCAACACCTGCCTTGGCCATCCCGGCGTCGGTAACGATCAGCGCCTTGCGGAAACCGTAGTTGCGAATGGCGGTCATGGCTTCGTCGAGGCAGTCGATACCCATGATGTTGACGGCGGGAATGAAGAAGGTGCTGCTCATGGTGGCTAATCCTTTAAAGTCGTTATGCCTACAGCATCGACCTCGATTGCCTGCGGCATCTTGACCAGGATCAACGCCCGCTCGTGATAAAGTCACCGCCCAGCCGATTTTGAGTAGACCCGCCGCAATGAAGGATTCCCAGGATTTTGATGCCCACCTAGAAGACTGGAACGCCTTGCGCAGCAGTACCGCCTTCAGCGGGATCCTGATCGGCAACGGCGCCAGCCGCGCAGTGTGGGAAGACTTTGCCTACGACTCACTGTTCGAAAACGCCCGCACCGTGGAAGAAAAACCCCTGAGCCAGTCTGAACTCAGCGTGTTTGACGCGATGCAGACCCGCAGCTTCGAACAGGTGCTGGGGGCGCTGAAGACCACCAGCCGGGTCAACAAGGCCCTGGCGGTCAGCTCGGCCGCGCCGCGTAATCGGTACTACGCGATCAAGGAAGCGCTGATCAACACGATCCACAGCGTGCACATCCCGTGGCGCCTGGTGAAGCCTTCGACGCTGGCGACGATTCATCAGGAATTGGCGAGTTACCCGACGGTGTTTACCAGCAATTACGACTTGCTCAACTACTGGGCGATCCTGCAGGCGCCGGGCATCGATGATCTGTTTCGCAGTGCCGATGCGAGCTTTGACCTGCGCAATACCGTGACCGACAGAACGCGCATTTTGTATTTGCATGGTGGTTTGCACTTGGTGCGTAACCTTGATGGTACGGCGCGTAAATTGCCGACCACTGACAGCACGTTGCTTAGCAGTTTTGCGATCAACAATACGATCAAGACGCTGGATGATGTGCCGTTGTTTGTCAGCGAGGGGAAGGTTGAGGAGAAGCTGAAGACGATTCGCAGTTCTGACTATTTGTCGTTCTGTTATGAGCAGTTGTTGAGACATGAGGGTGGGCTTTGCATTTTCGGGCATCACCTCGGCGCGCAGGATGTGCATCTTGTGCAGGCGATTCGGCAGGCGAACGTCAGCACTTTGGCGATTTCGGTGTTTGGTCGTAGCGCGGGGTTTATCCAGCAGCAGAAGCGGCGTTTTTCGGAGCTGTTTGAGGGGATGGATGTGGCGTTGCGGTTTTTTGATGCGCGTAGTCATGCGCTTGGCACGCCGGGGCTTTCGGTGCCGGTGGAGCGGTGATGGAGGGTGGGGGTTGTGTACATATCCGTTATTTAGGTGATGGCTACTTAGGGTTTCGCTCTTACAGCGAGTCACTTTGCAAAAGCGGCAAAGTAACCAAAACGCTCTGCCCCGCCTGTCGGCACCTCGCCTAGGCTCGGTGTTCCCTCACTCCGGCATTGCTCCGCGGGCCGCCGCGACGGCCCGTCCCTGGCCCGTCGCGGCTAAACCGGCGTCCTGCCGGTTTACCCGCTCCTCAATCCCTGCGTTCGGCCTCGGGCTTATTGGGGCAGTCAGATCAAGATCAAAAGCAAGAGCACAGCGGCCTACAGGCCGGCTTGAGTGGTAGAAGCCAGATCAAAAGCGAAAGCCAAATCTGAAGCCGGTGTAGCTCTGCTTTTCTGTGGGAGCTGGCTTGCCTGCGATGCAGACAACTCGGTTTTTCAGGTATACCGAGGCGATGCCATCGCAGGCAAGCCAGCTCCTACAGGGGATCGTGCCCGCTTTAGATTTTGATTTTGCTTTTGCTTCACACCACTCAAGCCGGCCTGTAGGCCGCTGTGCTGTTGATCTGCTTTTGATCTTGATCTTAGGCGCCCCGTTAAACCACGCTGGCCGAACGCAGGCTTTGGAGCGTGGGTAACCCGGCAGGACGCCGGGTTAGCCGCGCTGGGCCAAGGATGGCCCATCGCGGCGGCCCACGGTCCAAAGCCGGAGTGAGCAACCGTGTCGAAATTCAAGCCATTTCAGCGAAATGCTTTTGATCGCGCACCATCGCATTCAGGATCGTCAGCAACTTTCTCATGCATGCCACCAGCGCTACCTTCTTCGTCTTCCCTGCAGCAAGTAGATGGTTGTAAAACCTCTCGATCACCGGGTTATGGCTCTTCGAGGACAAGACAGCCATGTAAAGGACACTTCGCACCTCAGCTCGACCACCCCATATCCGTCTACGTCCTTTGTAGAGGCCGCTATCGCAGTTAAAAGGGGCCACACCAACCAATGCAGCCACTTGTTTGCGATTAACCTTGCCCAGCTCCGGAACCATTGCCAGCAGCGAAAGTGCGAGCACATTGCCAACGCCCGATACCTCGCGCAGCAAATCATAATTGGCCTTCCAAGCCGGCGAAGCTTTGATCGCTTCGTGCAAGTCATCGTCTGTGCTTTTAAGGCGCTTTTGAAGCCAGACGATATGTGCCTTGATGTCCCGTCGAAGTGCCTTGAATACCGCCTGTTTCAGTCGAGACTCTTCCGCCACGATCATATCGATGAGCTGACGGCGTCGAGTCAGTAGATCCGCCAGTTCACGAGCGTGTTCATCTGGCATCTCCCGAATCTCGGGTTTGACCGCCTGGGCAAACTCCGCAATTACCTGGGCATCCAGAGCGTCGGTTTTCGCCAACCTACCGGTCGCCTTGGCGAAATCACGAACCTGACGGGGATTGACAACAACAACGGGTAATCCAGCAGCACAAAGCTCGGCAGCGGCAAGCCGCTCATATCCACCAGTCGCTTCCAGCACCACCAAAACCGGCTCCTGAGCCTTGAGATGTTTAGCTAAACGCTGGATATCTTCTTGAGTATTGGAAAACTGTTCGACTTGGCCAGTAGTGCTGACGAATGAGTCGAGCTTGTTTTTGGAAACATCAATTCCGACGAACGCAGAGTTATGGTCCATAGCGTTTTCCTCACGTCCAACCTTGCAGAATCGGGCTTTGCGCCCAGGCAACCGTTCGGACTAGTTTAGGAAGGAACCTGCTCCGACCCATGCTCACTCACGATCTCGAAATCAGAGGGCACTACGGTCTGAAGCAGGTGAAAACAATCTTACAAGGGCACACCGAGCCCAAGCGAGGTGCCGAGTGGTGGGGCAAGAGCCTTTTGGTTACTTTTGGGCTCCTTTCAAAAGTGACCCGCTGTAAGAGCGGAACCCATCGAAGCCATCACCCAAATAATGGATATGTACCCAAACCCAAAATCACTCGTCGCTGCTGTGCACCACCACCAAAAGCTGCGCCTGAACCTCCCCCACCGACCGAATCCGGTGAGGTTTCTGCGCATTGAAATGCAGCGCATCCCCACGGTTCAACACCACCCGCTCACTCATGAAATCCACCTCTACCTGGCCTTCATGCACAAACAAAAACTCTTCCCCCAAATGCTCCTTGAAGGTCTTGTCAGTGAACTCCGCCGGCGGATAAATGATGAACGGCAGCAGGCTGCGCTCACTGACCTGATGGGCCAGCACCGCATACCCCGGTGACGCATCGGTGCCCGACAAGGCCTGCCGCTCATGGCTGCGCACCAGGCTGTAGCTGTCGAGGCTGACGTTGTCTTCGCTGAACAGCTCTTCGACCTTCACGTTCAACGCCTTGGCCAGTTTCAGCGCCGCCGCAATCGACGGCGTATTCAGCCCGCGCTCGACTTTCGACAGGTAACTCTTGGTCATCCCGGATTTTTCCGCGAGCGACTCCAGGGTCACGCCAAGTTTTTTTCTCAGTATTTTCAAACGGATAGACATGTGCAGCGGTTAATCCATTAAAGAGGCGATGATGAATGCTTGCCAATGACACTTTGTGTCATATAGTCTCTTTCGTGTCATTTGCGACGAACAAGGACACTGATATGGCCAAGACATTAGCACTCCCGAAAGACCAACTGGTCAAGCAAGCACTGACCCAGATGCAAAGCACCCTGGCGGATAATACGTGGACCGACCGGCAAAAGCTGGCGCTCACCTGCCGGATCCTGTTCGAAAACGGTCACGACTCCGGCCTCGCCGGGCAGATCACCGCACGCGGCCCGACACCAGGCACTTACTACACCCAGCAACTGGGCCTGGGTTTCGATGAAATCACCGCCAGCAACCTGTTGCTGGTCAACGAAGACCTAGAGGTGTTGGAAGGCCATGGCATGCCCAACCCGGCCAACCGTTTTCACAGCTGGGTATACCGCGGTCGCCCGGACGTGAACTGCATCATCCACACTCACCCGACTCACATCGCTGCGTTGTCGATGCTCGAAGTGCCGCTGCAGGTTTCCCACATGGACCTGTGCCCGCTGTACGAAGACTGCGCCTTCCTGGAGGCCTGGCCCGGTGTGCCAGTGGGTAACGAAGAAGGCGAAATCATCACCGCCGCCCTGGGCGCCAAGCGCGCCATCCTGCTGTCCCACCACGGTCAATTGTCCACCGGGGCGAGCATCGAGGAAGCCTGTGTCATCGCGCAGTTGATTGAGCGCGCGGCGAAATTGCAGCTGCTGGCGATGGCCGCCGGCACGATCAAGCCGATCCTGCCGGAACTTGGCCGCGAAGCCCATGACTGGATTTCCAAGCCCAAGCGCCATGGCGCCGCGTTCAACTACTACGCTCGGCAGAACCTGCGTCAACACGCCGATTGCCTGAACTGAACCCCTTTTTCGACCGGAGACTTTTCCATGTCCAGCCCTTCTATTCACGGCATTATCGGCTACACCATCACCCCGTTCAGTGCAGACGGCCAGCACCTTGACCTGGACGCCCTCGGGCGCTCCATCGACCGCTTGATCGACAGCGGCGTGCACGCCATCGCACCGTTGGGCAGCACCGGCGAAGGCGCCTACCTCAGCGATGCGGAGTGGGACGACGTCGCCGCCTACAGCCTCCAGAAGGTCGGCAAGCGCGTGCCGACCATCGTCAGCGTCTCCGACCTGACCACCGCCAAGGCCGTGCGCCGCGCGCGGTTTGCCGAAAGCCACGGTGCAGACGTGGTGATGGTGTTGCCGGCCTCGTACTGGAAGCTCAGCGAGGCGGAAATCCTCGCCCACTATGCGGCCATCGGTGACAGCATCGGCGTGCCGATCATGCTCTACAACAACCCGGCCACCAGCGGTACAGACCTGTCGGTGGACTTGATCATGCGCATCGTCGAAAGCGTCGACAATGTGACCATGGTCAAGGAAAGCACCGGGGATATTCAGCGCATGCACCAGCTGTATCGGCGCAGCGAGGGCCAGTTGCCGTTCTACAACGGCTGCAATCCGCTGGCACTGGAAGCGTTTGCGGCGGGCGCGAAGGGCTGGTGCACGGCAGCGCCAAACCTGATTCCACAGCTCAATCTGGATCTGTATGGAGCCGTTTTGGCCAATGACCTGAAGAAAGCGCGGGAGCTGTTTTATCGCCAGTTGCCGTTGCTGGACTTCATCCTCAAAGGCGGCTTGCCGGCGACGATCAAGGCCGGTTTGCGGCTCACGGGGCTGGAGTGCGGGGACCCACGCCTGCCAGTGTTCCCGCTGGGTGAGGCTGGCCGGGTTCAGCTTCAAGAGCTACTGACCACATTGCGGTGAACCCCCTGTAGGAGCTGGCTTGCCTGCGATGGCATCACCTCGGTATTTCTGACAAACCGAGGTGCCTGCATCGCAGGCAAGCCTGCTCCCACACTGATGCGTGTATTTCGATAGAGACAAATGACAATAATTCTCGATATCATTCGCGACTTTTCTACGTCGTGCTTCGTCAAGAAGGATATCCATGTCTCGTCCCAAGCCCGACCCGCTGTCGGCCGATGCCTTTCGCGGGTTTTATGCAGATATCCTGCATTTCCTGCGCAAACGCACGGACAACGCCAGCGACGCGGCAGACATGACCCAGGATGTCTTCACCCAATGGCTGGACTACCGCGACCGGGCTCAGGTCGAGCAGCCACGGGCGTTTCTGTTCCAGATGGCGCGCAACCTGCTGCGCGATCACTGGCGCAAACAGAAGGTGCGGCACACCGTCCACCAGCAACAGGCCGAACTGGATGCCGAGTCTGTCAGCGACCCGCGAGACGATCCCATGGCCGCCGCGCAACGCCTGCAACGCCTGGAACAGTTGAAAGAAGTCCTCGCTGAACTCTCGCCCAGAAGGCGAGAAGCCCTTATGCTGCACCGCTTCGAAGGCCTGAGCCAGGCCCAGATCGCCGAGCGCATGGGAGTTTCGGTCAGCATGGTGGAAAAGCACATCGCCTTTGCCCTGCTGCATTGCAAGCAGCGACTTCAACAAGAACACGGCAAGGAGCAGCCAGAATGAACCGCCTGAGCGACATCGACACCTGTGACATCGAGGCCAGCGACTCGATCGATGCCCAGGCCGCCAGCTGGTTTGCGCGCAACCGCAATGACACGGCGCGCGCCGACCGCAAGGCGTTTGCCGCCTGGCAGTCCGAGCCGGCCCATGCCCGCGCCTATGCCGAGTTCGAACAGCTGTGGGCCGACCTTGCCCAGTTGCAGCAACTGAACAAACCGACACCGCTGCCCGTGCGCAAGACACCCGTGTGGCGCCCCGCCCTGGCGGTGGCTGCCGCGTTGGTGTGTGCCGTGCTGGCAAGCAACATCGGCGCCCCGCGGGAGCTGTTCCACACCCAGGTCGCGGCCCATGCCAAAGGCATGCGCACCCTGCATCTGCCCGACGGCAGCACGCTGTACGTCAACGCCAACACGCGCTTGCGGGTCGACTTCAACAGTCACCAGCGCATCGTGCACCTGGATCAGGGCCAGTTGTATATCGAGGTGGCCGCCGACAAGGAACGGCCGCTGTTCGTGCAGGCCGGCGAAGCCAATGTGCGGGTGGTAGGCACCGGCTTCGACGTGCGGCGCAGCAAGCAGCAGCTGGTGGTCAGTGTGGCCCACGGCCAAGTGGCGTTCGACGCCGATGCCAAGGTGCCCGCCCTGTTGCTCGGCGCCCAGCAGCGCGCCACGTTCAGTTATGCCAAGGGCACCGTGCAGCAACAAACCCTCACCGCCGGCGAGGTTGCCGATTGGCGCGGCGGGCATGTGTCGTTTCGTAATCGCGAGCTGGCCAGTTTGATGGACGAGTTGAGCCTGTACCGGCCCCAGGCGCCGTTGCTGGTGGACAGCGCGGTGGCGCAGTTGAAGGTCTCGGGCAACCTGGATGTGAATGATCCAGACGCTCTGCTCAACGCGCTGCCGGCCCTGTTGCCGGTGAAAACCGTGGCGTTGGCAGACGGCAATATCAGGATCGAACCGCGCAAATAACCTCGCGAAATTCTTGTTTGAGAATATTTTGCATTCGCATGTGAGGATTATTTTTCCTGCCGCGTCTTCCTCGGGTCTGTGTTTGATACGCACACCTTTTTGGCCATTTGGCTACTCCGGGGGATTTCATGTTTCGCGCGCCTTGCCACGTTCAGCACCTGTTTATTCGACCCACCGCCATTGCCGCCTGCCTGGCCTTCAGCCTGAGTGCCCAGGCCGAGTCGTTCAAGCTGCAACTGCCGGCCCAGTCCCTGGCCACGTCCCTGAGCCAGGTGGCGCAGCAAGCGAAAATCCAGCTGCTGTTCGATGAAACGCTGCTGAAAAATGTCCAGGCGCCGGCCCTCAACGGCGACTTCACACCGGAAGTGGCGATTCGCACCCTGCTCAAGGACGGCGAGTTCGTGTTGCTCAAGGTCGGGAGCACCTACGTGGTACGGCCCGAAGAAGGCAAGACCACCAACAGCAGCGCGATCCAGCTGGAAGCCCTGAGCGTGATCGGCACCGGCAACGAGGTCGACTCCACCACCGTCGGCCGCTCCACCCTGAGCCAGGCTGACATCGACCGTTACCAGTCCAATAATATCCCCAGCCTGCTGCAAACCTTGCCCGGTATCAGCCAGGGCGGCTCGCTGAAGCCCGGCGGCCAGACCATCAATATCCGCGGTTTCGGCGACGCCGAAGACGTGCCGCTGACCGTCGATGGCGCCACCAAAAGCGGGTTTGAGCGCTACCAGCAGGGCACGGTGTTTATCGAGCCCGAACTGATCAAGAGCATCGAAGTGGAGAAAGGCCCCAACTCGCCCTTCAGCGGCAACGGCGGCTTTGGCGGTACGGTCAACATGACCACCAAGGATGCCCCGGACCTGCTCAAGGACGGGCGCAACAGCGGCGCCATGCTCAAGTACGGTTACTCCAGCAACGACCATGAGCAGGTCTATAGCAGCGCAGTTTACGGGCGTACCGATGACGGCCGCTTCGACGCCCTCGCCTACCTGACCCAGCGCGACGGCGGCGACATGAAGCTGGCCGCCACCCTGCCCAACGACAACAACCAGTACCCGATCAACCCCAAGCGCCTGCCCAACAGCGCGCAGAATGTGGACGGCAAACTGTTCAAGGTGAACGCCCACTTCACCGACGAGCACAGCCTGGGCCTGTCGTATTCACGCTCCAACAGCCAGCGCTGGACGCCCTTCTCCGCCGCCAGCTACCCGACGCCACCCACCCAGGCCAACATCGACCGCTATGGCTACGAAGCCGCGCTGAAACGCTTCCTGGCCAACCGCAACACCGTCGACACCACTTGGAGCAGCAAGTACGAATACCAGCCGATGAATAACCCGCTGGTGGACTTGACCATCAAGTATTCCGAGTCCAACACCGACCAGACCGACGAGCGTGACGCCACGGCGTTTTTCCAGCTGGCCACCGGCGGGCGCAAGATGGACACCTCCTACAACGACAAGAACCTCGACGTACGCAACGTCAGCCTGTTTTCAACCGGCCAGTTGCAGCACGCGGTGACCACCGGGGTGCAGATCCGCAAGCACACCCGGGAAACCGAAATGTGGATGCCCGGCGCCACCTACAACACCCCCAAATACAACTACGGGCACTTCCAGCCGGGCTTCATGCCCCATGGCAAGGTCGATACCAACAGTTTCTTTATCCAGGACGCGGTGACGCTGGGCGATGTCACCATCACCCCGTCGATGCGCTATGACCATGTGCGCAACCGCGGCGAAGCCAACGACGCGCCGTACTACAGCAGCCCGGACCCGGCCATCGGCCACGACTACAGCGACCGTACCTACACCGGTTGGTCGCCCCGCCTCGCGGCGTACTGGACCATCACCCCGAACGTGGCGATGTTTGCCAACTGGAGCCGCACCTGGCGCGCCCCGGTGATCGACGAACAGTATGAAGTGCAGGGCCTGGGCAGCCGCACCGCCACCAGCCTCGACCTGGATCCGGAGCGCATCACCTCGATCACCCTGGGTAACGTCACGAGCTTCGCCGACGTGTTCACCCACGGCGACAACCTGCAACTGCGTACCACGTTGTTCCACAACAAGGTCGAGGACGAGATCTTCAAGAACACGGGTGTGGGCTGCCAGAATCAGGCGCTCAACGGCGGGACGATTTCCAGCGCCTGCCCACCGGGAGCGATGTCCAACTACCGCAACATCGGCGGCATGACCATCAAGGGTTTCGAGGCCGAGAGTTTCTATGACTCCACCTACGTGTTCGGCTCTGTGTCCTTCGCCTACACCACCGGCAAACACGAAGGTGCCTACACCAACCCATGGGGGCCGGACGTCTGGGCGCGGGATATTCCGCCGACCAAATGGGTGATCGTGCTCGGCACCAAGATCCCGAGCCTGGATGCGCAGGTGGGCTGGCAAGGGCAATTCATCGGCGCCACCAGCCGTTTGCCGAGCGACAAGTACTCCGGCGGCCCGGGCACCAGCATCGGCGACCTGTTCTACGATCAGTACGGCAACAAGCGCTACAACACCCAGGGCCTGTTCGCCAGCTGGAAGCCGCAACAGGCTTATCTGAAGGGCACCGAGGTCAACTTCACCGTGGACAACCTGTTCAACAACAACTTCCGCCCGGCCCTGAGCGGCGACCGCGCCTATACCAAGGGCCGCGATGCGAAGATCAGCGTGACGCGGTTCTTCTGACCCTTCACCAGCATTCGGCTTGGAAACCCGATCAGTGTGGGAGCTGGCTTGCTGTGGCGAGCGGGCTTGCCCCGCGTTGGGCTGCGAAGCAGCCCCATCAATCTGTGGTGAACCCGACGGGGGACAAGCCCCCTCACCACAGCAAGCCCGCTCCCACATTTAGATCTTCTGCGCGCCACCTCGTGTATTAACCAGGCTGAGCTCTGGCGCATGAACCCGCTGCCGACTCAAATACCGCGTACAACTCACCCGCAAAAACGAAGCGAAATTCACCACTTCGCCGCGATAATCCATCACTTCCTCATACAACTTGGCGATCAGCTGATTGGTGGTCATGCCATCCACCTCGGCGATTTCGCTGAGGATGTCCCAGAACTGGTTTTCCAGGCGCACGGTGGTCACCACGCCACAGATGCGCAGGGAGCGCGAGCGGGACTCGTACAGAATCGGGTCGGCCTTGACGTACAGCTCGCACATGGCGATGACCTCCGGTTTACAGGGTAATTCTGGTGCCCAGCAGGCCGAGGAAACCCGCCAGCCAGCTTGGGTGCGCCGGCCACGCCGGGGCTGTTACCAGATTGCCTTGAACGTGGCTGTCGGTCACCGGGATATCGATGAACGTACCACCCGCCAATCGCACTTCAGGCCCGCACGCAGGATAGGCACTGCACTCACGGCCTTCCAGGATGCCGGCGGCCGCCAGCAGTTGCGCGCCGTGGCACACCGCAGCGATGGGCTTGCCAGCCTGGTCGAATGCCTTCACCAGTTGCAGCACTTTTTCGTTCAGGCGCAGGTACTCGGGGGCACGGCCACCGGGCACCAGCAGCGCGTCGTAGTCGGCGGCGTCGACCTTGGCGAAGTCGGCATTCAAGGCGAACAGGTGCCCGGGCTTTTCGCTGTAGGTCTGGTCGCCTTCGAAGTCGTGGATCGCCGTGCGCACGGTCTGGCCGGCGGTCTTGTCCGGGCACACGGCGTGCACGGTATGCCCCACCATCAACAGCGCCTGGAACGGCACCATCACTTCATAGTCTTCGACGTAATCGCCGACCAGCATCAGGATTTTTTTCGCAGCCATGGGGCATTCCTCCGGTTGAACGGTTGGGCAGACAAGAGTAGCCAAGATAGACCTGTGCCGCCGGGCCGGGTAATGGCCCGCTACTACAACTGTACGGATAAATCCGCACCCAGCTGTAGGCCCGCGTTTTTCGGGCTTTGTGGCTAGATGAACGTCCACTTCCGGCCCATTCGATCCTGGTTCCTTCCATGAGCTCCCGCGAAAATACCGGCATGGCCCTCGGCCTGCTGGGCGTCATCATCTTCAGCCTCACCCTGCCCTTCACCCGTATCGTGGTGCAGGAAATCCACCCGCTGCTCAATGGCCTGGGCCGGGCGTTGTTTGCGGCGGTGCCGGCGGCGGCGTTGTTGCTGTGGCGCCGTGAGCGCTGGCCCACCTGGCGCCAGGTGCGCGGGCTGACGCTGGTGATTGCCGGGGTGATCCTGGGTTTCCCGGTGCTGTCGGCCTGGGCCATGCAAACCTTGCCGGCGTCCCATGGTGCGCTGGTCAACGGGTTGCAGCCGCTGTGCGTGGCGCTGTATGCGGCGTGGCTGTCCCATGAGCGGCCATCAAAAGCCTTCTGGGCCTGCGCGGCGCTGGGCAGCGCGCTGGTGCTGAGTTATGCGTTGATTACTGGGGCCGGCAGTATCCAGGCGGGCGACCTGTTGATGCTCGGGGCGATTGCCGTGGGCGGGCTGGGTTATGCCGAAGGCGGCCGGTTGGCCAAGGAGATGGGCGGCTGGCAGGTGATCTGCTGGGCGCTGGTGCTGTCAACGCCGGTGTTGATCGGGCCGGTGGCCTACTTGGCGCTGCAACACCAAGGACCGATTTCCATGGGCACCTGGTGGGCGTTCGGCTATGTCTCGCTGTTTTCGCAGTTCCTGGGATTCTTTGCGTGGTACGCCGGGCTGGCCATGGGCGGCATTGCCCGGGTCAGCCAGATTCAGCTGCTGCAGATCTTTTTCACCATCGCGTTTTCGGCGCTGTTTTTTGGTGAGCACATCGAGCCGATTACCTGGCTGTTTGCCTGTGGGGTGATTGTGACGGTGATGCTGGGGCGCAAGACCAGTGTGAAACCTGCCCCAGCTCCCAAGGCCAGCGCAGTCTAACTGTAGGAGCTGGCTTGCCTGCGATAGCATCACCTCGCTTTACCTGATACACCGAGGTGCCTGCATCGCAGGCAAGCCAGCTCCCACATTTTGGTCAGCGTCGTTCTCAGGCCAGGTAACCGTCCGCCCGCAACAGAGTTTCCAGGCAGTGCTCGGTGATGGTGTAGAACGACTTCAGCTCCTGGATTTTCACCAGCAACTGCGCCGGGTCCACCGGCTCCGCGCGCTTCACGGCAAGAATCATCTTGTTCTTGTTGGTGTGCTCCAACGAGATGAACTCAAACACCTTGGTCTCGTAGCCACAGGCTTCGAGGAACAATGCCCGCAAACTGTCGGTGACCATTTCCGCCTGCTGGCCCAGGTGCAGGCCGTATTGCAGCATCGGCTTGAGCAGCGCCGGGCTCTGGATTTGCAGGCGAATCTGCTTATGGCAGCACGGCGAGCACATGATGATCGACGCGCCGGAGCGGATGCCGGTGTGAATCGCGTAGTCGGTGGCGATGTCGCAGGCATGCAGGGCAATCATCACGTCCAGTTCGCTGGGCGCGACGCTGCGCACATCCCCGCACTTGAACACCAGCCCCGGGTGGTCCAGGCGGGCGGCGGCGTTGTTGCACAGGGTCACCATGTCTTCGCGCAATTCCACGCCGGTCACTTCGCCCTCGGCATTGAGGGTGTTGCGCAGGTAATCGTGGATGGCGAAGGTCAGGTAGCCCTTGCCCGAGCCAAAGTCCGCGACCCGCACCGGCTGGTCCAGCTTCAACGGTGACGTGGTCAGCGCATGGCTGAACACTTCGATGAACTTGTTGATCTGCTTCCACTTGCGCGACATCGCCGGGATCAGCTCATGCTTGGCGTTGGTCACGCCAAGGTCAGCAAGAAATGGCCGCGTAAGGTCCAGGAAGCGATTCTTCTCGCGGTTGTGCTCCGCAGACGGCGCCTCCCGCAGTTGTTGCGGCTTGCTTTTGAACAGCGAGCTTTTGTTCTTCTTGCTGTATTCCAACTGGGCTTCGTCGGTCACCGAGAGCAGGTGCGCGTTCTTGAACGACGCCGGCAACAGCTCGGCAATCGCCGCCACGCCGTCAGCCAGGGAGAAGTTCTTGGTGATGTCGCGGGACTTGTAGCGGTAAACGAAGGACAGGCAAGGCTGATCCTTGACCGTCAGTTGCTTGATGATCAGCTTCTGCAGGTCAGGCTCAGTGCCGACGTACTTGGCCAGCACCAGCTTGATAAAGGCGTTTTGCTCAAGGCTCGCACTCAGCAGTTCGAGGAACTGCGCGTGATGATCCGGCGCGGGGCTGGCAGGTTTAGCGGTGGCAGACATGAACAAAAACGCCTCGGGCAGGGAATGCCAGGAATTTTACACTACTCCAACACCACCAACCGGTTCGGCAACTCATTGCGTGCGTGGGTCACCGGTACGTGCTCCTTGAGCAGCGCCCCACAGGCTTCAATGCAGCTGATAAACCCGGCCAACGTCTGGCCTTGCTTCACCTGGCGGGTGAAGTCCTTGACGATCACATCCCAACTGCTGTCATCCAGGCGACTGGAAATGCCCTTGTCCACCAGGATTTCCACATACCGCTCCGCCTCGCTGACAAAGATCAGCACCCCGGTACTGCCCAGCGTGTGGTGCAGGTGCTGCTCCAGGAACTGCCGGCGCGCCAGGTTGGACGCACGCCAATGCCGCACAGAACGTGGGATCAGCCGCGTGGTGACCCTGGGCAACCGGAACACCAGGCACAGCACGACAAACGTGCCCCACTGCGCCAGCAGCAAGGTATACATGCTCAACCAGCCCGACACATAGTGAATGATCCCCGGCACCACCAGCGCCAGCAGGCTGGCCCACAACAGCGGAATGTAGGCGTAGTCGTCGGCGCGGGCCGCAAGCACGGTCACCAGTTCGGCGTCGGTCTGTTGCTCGACCCGGGCGATCGCCTCGGCGACCTGGCGTTGCTCGTGTTGACTCAGTAATGCCATGGTTGTTGATGCTCTCTAGTTATTGTCATTACCAGCCGCCCGAGGCGCCACCGCCGCCAAAACCACCGCCGCCGCCCCTGAAACCACCACCGCCACCGCCGCCTCCCCCGCCGCCACGGCCACTGCTGCTGAGAATCGCCAGCAGGATAGCGCCAACGGGCAGGCCCATGCGATTGCATAGCCACAACACCGCCAGCAGCAGGATAAACAGGCCGAAGGAAATACCGGGGTTTTGCGTGGCGAAGTTAGCCTCGGACACATGCGCCGGCACCGCCAGCGGATCGCCGCCCACCACCTGCAGCATCGCCGCCACACCGTCGCTGATGCCCTTGCTGTAGTTGCCCGCCTTGAACGCCGGGGCAATCACCTGGTTGATGATCACCCAGGACTGCGCGTCCGTGAGTACGCCTTCGAGGCCGTAACCCACTTCAATACGGATCTTGCGCTCATCCCGGGCGACGATCAGCAAAGCGCCGTTGTCCTTGCCCTTCTGGCCGATGCCCCAGGCGCGGCCCAGTTGATAACCGAAGTCTTCAATGGGCACGCCTTGCAGGTCGGGCACGGTGACCACCACGATCTGGTCACCGCTGGTCTGCTCCAGCGCCTGCAATTGCTGGGTCAGCTGCGCGCGCACGGCCGGGTCGATCATCTGGGCGTTGTCGACCACCCGTCCGGTCAGGGCCGGGAAATTCAGGGCGGCCTGGGCAGTCAGGCTGAAGGCCAGCAGTACCGCCGCCAGCAGCCAAGCACGCTTGCCCATCAGAATTTCACTTGCGGCGCTTTATCGGCATCGGCACTGGTGGCCTCGAAGTTGGCGCGGATCGGCAAATCGCTGTACATCACGCTGTGCCACAGGCGGCCAGGGAAGGTGCGGATCTCGGTGTTGTAGGCCTGCACCGCCTGGATAAAGTCGCGGCGGGCTACGCTGATGCGGTTTTCGGTGCCTTCAAGCTGGGACTGCAGGGCCAGGAAGTTCTGGTTGGCCTTCAGGTCCGGGTAACGCTCGGACACCACCATCAAGCGGCTGAGTGCACCGCTCAAGCCGTCCTGGGCTTGCTGGAACTGCTTGAGTTTTTCCGGGTTGTCGAGGGTGCTGGCGTCCACCTGGATCGAGGTGGCCTTGGCCCGCGCTTCGATCACGGCGGTCAGGGTGTCCTGTTCATGGGCGGCGTAGCCCTTCACCACTTCCACCAGGTTGGGGATCAGGTCGGCGCGCCGCTGGTACTGGTTCTGCACCTGGGCCCAGGCGGCCTTGGCCTGTTCGTCCAGGGTCGGGATCTTGTTGATGCCGCAACCGCTCAGCACGGTGCTCACCAGTATCAATGCCACGGCCTTCCAGCCCCAACGGTAACCTTGTGCTGCTTGCATGGTGTTTCTCCTGCCAAACCTATGAAATATACCGACTGACGCGTTAGCTACGGGCTTAGGGCATAATCCGCCACCACCCACTGGATTGCATCGGGCCAATCAGCTAAAAGATGCCCAGCGCCAATAAGAGTTCAGAAGTGTGCTGCATTTATCTGAACAACACCCGAACAACAATAGACGCTCTCCGGTCCCGAGGCTGCGAGAAAGGATTTTCATGAAGAAGCTGTGTTTGCTGGGCCTTGTTGTCAGTTTGGCCACTCACTCCGTATTTGCCGAAACAAAGCCCGCAGTACTCAAGGACAAAGACGCCTTCGTCAGCGATCTGCTCAAGCAGATGACCCTCGATGAAAAGATCGGCCAATTGCGCCTGATCAGCATCGGCCCCGAAATGCCCCGCGAGCTGATCCGCAAGGAAATCGCCGCCGGTCGCATCGGCGGTACCTTCAACTCCATCACCCGCCCGGAAAACCGTCCGATGCAGGACGCGGCCATGCGCAGCCGGCTGAAGATCCCGATGTTCTTCGCCTATGACGTGATCCACGGCCACCGCACGATTTTCCCGATCAGCCTGGCCCTGGCCTCCAGCTGGGACATGGACGCCATTGGCCGCTCCGGGCGCATCGCTGCCCAGGAAGCCGCCGCCGACAGCCTCGACATCACCTTTGCACCGATGGTCGACATCTCCCGCGACCCGCGCTGGGGCCGTACCTCCGAAGGGTTTGGCGAAGACACCTACCTGACTTCGCGCATTGCCGAGGTGATGGTCAAGGCCTTCCAGGGCAGCAGCCCCGCCAAGGCCGACAGCATCATGGCCAGCGTCAAGCACTTCGCCCTGTATGGCGCGGTGGAAGGTGGTCGCGACTACAACGTCGTCGACATGAGCCCGGTCAAGATGTACCAGGACTACCTGCCGCCCTACCACGCCGCGATCAAGGCCGGTGCCGGCGGCGTGATGGTTGCGCTGAACTCGATCAACGGCGTGCCTGCCACGGCCAACACCTGGCTGATGAACGATCTGCTGCGCAAGGACTGGGGCTTCAAGGGCCTGGCCGTCAGCGACCATGGCGCGATCTTCGAGCTGATCAAGCACGGCGTGGCCAAGGACGGGCGTGAAGCCGCCAAGCTGGCGATCAAGGCCGGCATCGACATGAGCATGAACGACTCGCTCTACGGCAAGGAGTTGCCCGGCCTGCTGAAATCCGGCGAGATCGAACAGAGCGACATCGACAACGCCGTGCGCGAAGTGCTCGGCGCCAAGTACGACATGGGCCTGTTCGCCGACCCGTACCTGCGCATCGGCAAGGCCGAGGATGACCCGGCCGACACTTACGCCGAAAGCCGCCTGCACCGCAGCGATGCCCGTGACGTAGCGCGCCGCAGCCTGGTGTTGCTGAAAAACCAGAACAACACCCTGCCACTGAAAAAGACCGCGACCATCGCCCTGGTCGGCCCGCTGGCCAAGGCGCCGATCGACATGATGGGCAGTTGGGCCGCTGCCGGCAAACCCGCGCAATCGGTGACCCTGCTGGACGGCCTGAACGCCGTGATCGGTGAAAAAGGCAAAGTGATCTACGCCCGTGGCGCCAACATCACCAACGACAAGAAAGTGGTCGATTACCTCAACTTCCTGAACTTCGATGCCCCGGAAGTGGTGGATGACACGCGCTCGTCACAGGCGATGATCGATGAAGCGGTGAAAGCCGCCAAAGACGCCGACGTGGTCGTGGCGGCCGTGGGCGAGTCCCGTGGCATGTCCCACGAATCATCGAGCCGTACCGACCTGAACATCCCGCAAAGCCAGCGTGACCTGATCAAGGCGCTGAAAGCCACCGGCAAACCGCTGGTGCTGGTCTTGATGAACGGTCGTCCGCTGTCGATTGTCGACGAGAACGAACAGGCTGACGCGATCCTCGAAACCTGGTTCGCCGGTACCGAAGGCGGCAACGCAATCGCAGACGTGCTGTTCGGCGACTACAACCCGTCGGGCAAGCTGCCCATCACATTCCCGCGTTCGGTGGGGCAGATTCCGACCTACTACAACCACCTGAGCATTGGCCGGCCGTTCACCCCCGGCAAGCCGGGCAACTACACCTCACAGTACTTCGATGACACCACCGGGCCGTTGTTTCCGTTTGGTTATGGCCTGAGCTACACCAGCTTCAGCCTGTCGGACATGGCGCTGTCGTCCACCACCCTGAACAAGACCGGCAAGCTCGACGCCACCGTCGTGGTGAAAAACACCGGCAAGGTCGATGGCGAGACCGTGGTGCAGCTGTACATCCAGGACGTGGCCGGCTCGATGATCCGACCGGTGAAGGAATTGAAGAACTTCCAGAAGATCATGCTCAAGGCGGGCGAAGAGCGTGCCGTGCACTTCACCATCACCGAGGAAGACTTGAAGTTCTACAACACCCAGCTGAAATTCGCGGCTGAGCCGGGCGAGTTCAATGTGCAGATTGGGTTGGATTCCCAGGATGTGAAGCAGCAGAGCTTCGAACTGCTTTGATCTAAAGCTGTAAACGCGGTCAGTGTGGGAGCTGGCTTGTGTGGGAGCCGGGCTTGCCCGCGATTGCATCACCTCGGTGTATCTGAAGTACCGAGGTGTCTGCATCGCAGGCAAGCCAGCTCCCACACAAGCCCGCTCCCACATTTGATTGGGGTGTTCTGGTTAGCCGCGGCGGTCCAGCAGGTTAACCACCAACCGGTCAATCCACCCCCACACCCGCTGTTTCACCCGCCGCCACAAGGGCCGCGATTGCCACGCCTCCAGGCTCACCGCCTGGCTTTGGGCAAAGTCCCGCTCGAAACTCCCCGCCACCGCCAGCGTCAGCTCCGGGTCCAACGCTTCCAGATTTGCCTCCAGGTTGAAGCGCAAATTCCAGTGGTCGAAGTTGCACGAGCCGATGCTCACCCAATCGTCCACCAGCACCATTTTCAGGTGCAGGAAGCACGGCTGATACTCGAAAATCTGCACCCCCGACTTGAGCAGGCGCGGGTAGTAACGGTGCCCGGCATACCGCACCGACGGGTGATCGGTGCGCGGCCCGGTCAGCAGCAAGCGCACATCCACCCCGCGCCCCGCCGCCCGGCGCAGGGCCCGGCGAACGCTCCAGGTCGGCAGGAAATACGGCGTGGCCAGCCAGATACGCCGGTGGCCGCTGTTCAGCGCGCGGATCAGCGATTGCAAAATATCTCGGTGCTGGCGGGCGTCGGCGTAGGCCACACGCCCCAACCCCGGCCCGGTGGCCGGCACCTTGGGCAAGCGTGGCAGGCCAAAATGCGTGGCTGGTTTCCACGCCCGACGATCATCATTGGCCAGCCATTGGCGATCAAACAACGCCTGCCAATCCAGCACCAGCGGGCCGCAGATTTGCACCATCACTTCGTGCCAGTCGGCGGCGTCTTCCCCGGGCGTCCAGAATTCATCCGTCACACCCGTGCCGCCGACCACGGCGATGGTCTGGTCGATCAGCAACAGCTTGCGGTGGTCCCGATAGAGGTTGCGCATCCAGCGGCGCCAGCTCAGGCGGTTGTAGAAACGCAGGTCCACCCCGGCCTCGACCAACCGCCGACGCAGGCCCAGGGTAAAGGCCAGGCTGCCGTAGTCATCGAACAGGCAACGCACCCGCACGCCCCGCTCAGCGGCAGCGACCAGCGCCTGAACCATCGCCTCGGCACACGCCCCCGCTTCCACCAGATACAGCTCCAGCGCAACCTGTTGCTCGGCCTGGGCGATGCCTTCCAGCATGCGCGGAAAGAAACTCGGACCGTCGATCATCAACTCGAATCGGTTGGCGCTGCGCCACGGGAACACTGCGCCGCTCATGTCAGCGCGCCGTGAAAATCAGTACCGCACCCACCGGTACCGACAGGCTGATCTGCGACAGCCCGGCGGCCTTGCGCAACGCGGCCACGCCCGGCAGCAAATCGAAATCCTCAGCGTGCACCACCAACGGCTCCAGGGTCACCACTTGAAAGCGCCGGTCATCCAGGCGCGTGGCCAACAACTCGGCGCTATAGGTTTGGGTCTTGCCGTGCAACGTCACCGACAGCGGCAGGCGCAGCTCGTATTGCGCGCCGGGGGCCAGGTCGTTGATGGGTTGCAGGTTGATCTGCGCGTTGATCACGGCGTCGGGGAAGGACTTGATCTCGAACAGGTCATTGCGCATGCGTTCATCGCGCAGCGGGATGCCGCTGTTGATCGACTCCAGTTCGACTTCCAGCTGCGCCGCGCCCTTGCTGTCGACCTTGCCGTGCAGCACCAGAAAGCGCTGCACTTCGGCGATATCAGTGTTTTTGGTGGTGACGAACGACAGGCGCGAGGACTCGTTGTCCAGGTACCAGTCGGCGTGGGCAGGCACGGTGGCAGCGGCCAGCAGCAGGAAGGCCATGGGTTTGAACAGGGGCATAAAGACTCGTGGGGCAAAAAACCTGCACGAACCTTAAGCGCAATGTAACGAGCGGCGCAAATCCAATGTGGGAGCTGGCTTGTGTGGGAGATGTATTTCAGGCCAACGCCTGCTGCACATCGCGAATGGTCGACTCCAGGCTGGCCAGGTGCAGGCTCAACACCCGCTCCACCGGTGCCTGATCCATCGGCCAATGCAGCGCCATGCTGCCCACCAATCGTCCGTTGGCCCGCACCGGCAAGGCCACGGCGCGAATCAGGAACGGCAGGCGCACCGGGTATTCCCAGTAGCCCTCGGTGCGCTGGCCAAACCCTTGGTGCTGGGATTGTTCACACGCCCGGTATTGGTCGTCTTCTGCCACCCGCTCACGGCCGGCCAGGCGCTGCACTTCATCCGCCGACAATTGCGACAGGCACGCCTTGCCCATGGCCGAGTGAAACAGGCTGGCGTGCTGGCCGACGATCTGGCAGTTGTTCGGGTAGAGCTTGCGCAGCACCGTGGGGATCGCGCTTTCCATCACCTCCAGGCGTTCACCGTCGAAGCTCGACAGGTCCACCACCAGGCCGGTGCGCTCGCTGAGGTCCAGCAACCAGGGCGCAGCACTTTCCACCAACTGGCGCTTGAAGCGTTGCTGGGTGTCGCCAAACAGGCGTCGGGCCCGCAGGCGGTAACGCCGGTCGCTCAGGCCGCGATAGATCCAGCCCTGCTCCTGCAAGGTCAGCAGCATCCGCGAGACGGTGGCCTTGGGCAGGCGGGTCAGGTAATGCAACTCTTCCAGCCCCAGCGCCTGGTGCTCGCCGAGCAATTCGATGATCGCCAGTGCCCGCCCCACTGAGCGTACGGTTCCCGTCTCGGCGTCGCTGCCCATGTGTCGATCTCCTTGAGGCCAATGGATGATCTGATTTCACAGCAAGATACAGGCCCGTCGCGGCTCAGCCGGTCGGGGCGAGGCACGCGGGCGGTCGTCGCTGCACCCAGCGGGTCAGTTGTTCGTGGGCGTACGCCAGCTGCAACACCGCCCTGTCCGCCTGGGCCGGGCCGATGATTTGCAGGCCCATGGGCAAGCCCTGGGGGTTGAAACCCACCGGCACATTCATGCTCGGCAGGCCGGCCAGTGTGGGACCGATCACCACTTCCATCCAGCGGTGATAGGTGTCCATCTCGCGCCCTGCGACAACGCGCGGCCAGGGTTGTTGTGCATCGAAAGGGAACACTTGGGCGGTGGGCAGCAACAGGAAATCGTAACGTTCGAACAGTTTGCCGAGGGCGCGGTACCAGTCACTGCGGCTGACCGAAGCCTGGTAGACATCGGCCGCGCTCAGTTGCAAACCGCCCTGCACTTCCCATTGCGCTTCGGGCTTGAGCAGCGCGCGTTTTTGCGGGTCGGCGTAGGCTGCGCCGAGGGAGCCCTGGATCAGCCAATGGCGGTGCACTAGCCAGGTTTTCCAGAGGCGTTCCAGAGAGAATTCCGGCTGGCAGTTTTCCACCTCGCAGCCCAGCGCCGCAAAGTCCTTGAGGGCCGACTCACACAGGCTCATCACGCCGTCTTCCATCGGCAGATAACCGTTGTAGTCCCCCAACCAGCCAAGCCGTGTGCCCTTGAAATCGCGCTGCAACGGCTCACTGAACACCGCCGGATCCTCCTTGAGCGACAGCGGCACCCGAGCGTCGTAGCCGGCCTGCACACTCAGCAGCCGCGCCACGTCCGCCACACTGCGGCCCATCGGGCCTTCGGTGCCCAGTTGCTGGATAAACAGTTCCGGCGCCGGCCCATAAGGCACACGGCCCAGTGACGGACGCAGGCCAAACACGTTATTGAACGCCGCCGGGTTACGCAGCGAGCCCATCATGTCGCTGCCATCGGCCACCGGCAGCATGCGCAGAGCCAACGCGACTGCCGCCCCGCCGCTGCTGCCACCGGCCACCAGGCTCGGGTCATAGGCGTTGCCAGTCGTGCCGAACACGCTGTTATAGGTCTGCGAACCCAGGCCGAACTCCGGCACGTTGCTCTTGCCGATGATGATCGCGCCGCTGTCCCGAACCCGTGCCACGCTGATCGCATCGTATTGAGGCATGTGCTCGGCAAACAACGGCGAACCGAGGGTGGTGCGCAACCCCTTGGTGGCCGCCAGGTCCTTGATCGCCTGGGGCATGCCGTGCATCCAGCCACGGGATTGGCCCTGGTCCAGCTCCCGGTCGCGCTGCACCGCTTCGGCCAACACGTCTTCCTCGGAGCGCAACGAGACCAGCGCATTCACCGCCGGGTTGAAGCGTTCGACCTGGGCCAGATACGCCTGCATCACTTCATGGCAGGACACCTGCCCCGCATGGATCGCCCGGGACAGTTCGATGGCATCCAGTTCAACAATACTCAAGGTTTCACCTCGCTGGAAAACGGCGCCGGTCGTTTCGCCCGTGGCGCCTCATGCATGCAGTAAGTGCCCAGCAGCGTCAGGACGCAAGCGAACAGCACATAAAACGCCGGTGCCACCGGTGTGCCCAGCACCTTGCTGAGCCAGGTGACGATCAGCGGCGCAAAACCGCCGAACACCATCACCGCCACGTTGTAGGCCACCGACACCCCGGTAGAGCGTACTTCGATGGGAAACTGCTCGGCCAGGGCCGTCGGCGCCGGGCCGAAAAACCCGCCGATAGCGGTGCACAGCATCACCTGCATCACCAGCAAACGCTCGATGGACGGCGCCGCCGCGACCCACACATACAGCGGGTACACCATCACAAAAAACGCCAGGGTGAACGCCATCAATACCGGGCGCCGCCCCAGCCGATCCGACAGCAGGCCGGACAGCGGAATCACCACGGTCATCAGCGCCACGGCGAACATCTGCACCATCAGCACCTGGTCCAGCGGCAGGCCAAGATTCTTGTGGGCGAAGGTCGGCATGTTCACCAGCACCACGTAGAACGACACCGTCGCGCCACAGGCCAGGCCCATCGACACGAGGATGCTGCGGCGGTGATCGCGGATCACCTCCATCAAGCTCGGCGCAGCGCCTTTGGCCTGTTTGCGCGCCTCGATAAATTCTTCGGGATCTTCCATGTGCCGACGAATCCACAAGCCCACCGGGCCGATCAGCAAGCCGAAGATGAACGGCAGGCGCCAGCCCCACACTTCAAGGGTTTGCGGTTCGAAGAAGTGCGTCACCAACGCCACCATCGCCGCGCCGCCAAACACCGCCAGGCACTGCCCCACCAACTGCCAGGAACCGTACAGGCCCTTGCGATGGGCCGGCGCGCTTTCCACCAGGAACGCCGTGGCGCTGGCATATTCGCCGCCCGTGGCAAAGCCCTGGAGCATGCGCGCAACCACGATCAGCATCGGCGCGCCCATGCCGATGGCGGCGTAGCTGGGAGCAAACGCGATCAGCGCGATGGAAATGGTCATCAGCCGGATGATCAACTGCATCGCGGCCTTGCGACCTTTGCGGTCCGAATACATGCCCAGCAGAATCCCGCCCACCGGGCGCATGAAGAAGCCGACGCCAAAGGTCGCCAAGGCCATCAGCAGCGAGGCGTATTCGTCCTCAGAGGGGAAAAACTGCCGGGCGATGATGCTGGCGAGAAAGCCGTAGACGATAAAGTCATACCATTCGAGCGCATTGCCGATCACGGCCGCCACCACCTGGCGGGTGCGCGATACACCTTGTTTTGTAGCCTGCATGGGAACACTCCATTCAACCTGTTGGGAAAGGGTCCAGCGGCAGAAAAAAGAGGTCGTCAGGCGGGCTTGAGCCAGCTCTCGGCCAGCGCGCCCCAGTAGGCGGCGCCGGTCAACAGGATGTCGTCGTTGAAGTCATAGGCGGGGTTGTGGACCATCGGCCGCGAAACGCCGTTGCCGATAAACAGGTAACTGCCGGGGCAGCGTTGCAGCATCCAGGCGAAGTCTTCGCTGCCCATCAGCTTGTGGGTGTTGCCGTCGACGGCATCTTCACCGAGCAAGGCGACGCCGACCTGGCGGGCGAATTCGGTTTCTTTGGGATGGTTGACCAGCACCGGATACGCCGGCCGATGTTCGATCTGCGCGGTGCACCCGAAACTCGCGGCCTGGGTCAGGATGATCGCCTTGACCCGCTCCAGCATCAACTCACGCACGCTTGCGTCGAGGGCGCGCAGGCTCAGGCGCAACAGCGCCTGCTGGGGAATCACGTTGGCCGCCTGGCCCGCTTGCAGGGCACCGACGGTGACTACGGCGGCTTCCTGGGCATTGATATTGCGCGCCACCACGGTCTGCAACGCCATGACCATACTGGCGGCAGCCACCAGCGGGTCCACCGTCAGGTGCGGCATGGAACCATGGCCGCCGACGCCTTCGAGGGTCACGGTGAGCAGGTCCTGGGACGCCATCATCGGCCCGACCCGCAGGCCCAGATGGCCGGCGGGCAGGCCCGGCATATTGTGCATGCCGAACAATGCGTCGCAGGGAAAACGCTCCAGCAGGCCGTCGGCGAGCATGGCCTCGGCGCCGCCCTGGCCTTCTTCGGCAGGCTGGAAAATCAGGTTCAGGGTGCCGTCGAACTGACGGGTCGCGGCCAGGTAACGGGCGGCGCCCAGCAGCATGGTGGTGTGGCCGTCGTGACCGCAGGCGTGCATACAGCCGGCGTGTTGGCTGCTGTAGCTGGCGCCAGTGTTTTCGATGATCGGCAACGCGTCCATGTCGGCGCGGATGCCCAGCTTGCGTGAACTGCTGCCATTGCGCAGCACACCGACCACGCCGGTCTGGCCGATGCCGGTGTGCACTTCATAGCCCCAGTTTCGCAGGGAGTGCGCCACGAGGGCGGAGGTGCGGTTTTCTTCAAAGCCCAGTTCGGGGTGGGCGTGAATGTCCTGACGCACGGCGTGCAGGTCGCTGGCGACATCGCTCAGCCAATCCAGGATGTGCTGGTGTGGGCTCATGGTGATTCTCCTCGCAGGCGGGTGTTCCCGTTCTTTTTCGTTGCACACCGCCAGATAACCGCGATGCGCGCAGGAGGACAATCAAAGGTGGTTCCACCCTGTGGAACCTCAGCCCGGTGAGATCCTTGTGGCGAGGGGGCTTGTCCCCCGTTGGAGTGCGTAGCGCTCCCGTTTTTTTGGGGCCGCTACGCAGCCCAACGGGGGACAAGCCCCCTCGCCACAGGTTCGGTGTGACTGCATTAGGGCAAGAGGCGGCAGCCCTCGCGCTGGCTCAGCCACTGGGCACTGTGGGTGCGGCCCAGGCCGCTGGCGGTCACCGAGTGTTTTTCCGGGTTATCGGCGAAGGCGCTGGTGGGCACGTATTGCTTCACATACCCCACGCAATAATCAGCGGGATTGCCTTCCACGTACCGGCACGAGCAGTACTCCTTGGCGGTGTAGGCCGCGATGATGTCGGGGAAAGCTTGCAGGTTGACCCGCTCGTGCCAGGCCCAGCCGAGCAACGCGAGCAGCAGCAGAATCAACAGGCTGCTGAAGGGACGACGGCGGATCATGGTTGCACCGCCGCGAGGACGCGCTTGAGGAGTTCATTGTGGCGATAGCTGCCGTCGCGATCATCGCCGTAGCGAACGATCACCAGCTGTTTCTCGGGCATCACGTAGAGCGCCTGGCCCCAGTGACCCAGGGCCGCGAAGGTGTCGGCGGGCGCATCCGGCCAGGGTCTGGCGGCGCCTTGCACCTCGCGGTTGAGCCACCATTGGCCGCCCGGAACGGCTTCGTCCTGACCCGGTTTGTACTTATCGAACGGCTGGCGGTTGAACGCGACCCACTCCTTGGGCAGCACCTGTTGATCGCCCCAGCGACCGTCGCGCTGCATCAGCAGGCCGACGCGCGCCAGGTCGCGGGCGGTGAGATAGGCGTATGAGGAGGCAACGAAGGTTTCGTCGGCGTCGCTTTCCCAGGTGGCGTTGCGGATGCCCAGAGGCTGGAACAGGGCGGTCCACGGGTAGTCGACATAGGCCTTGTGGCCGAGCATGCCCTTTAGGGTGGCGGACAGCAGGTTGCTGTCGCCGCTGGAATAACGGAACGCCTGGCCGGGGGCGCTGAAGGTGCCGGTGTCGGCGGTGAACTCGGCCATGTCGTGGCGGCCGCGGGTGTAGAGCATGGCCACCACCGAGGATTTCAGCGGGGCGTATTCGTAGTCTTCCTGCCAGTCGAGGCCCGAGGCCCAGTGCAACAGGTCGGCCATGGTTACGCTGGGGTGTTGCTTCATCGGCGGGTAAAAGCGTGCGGCGGGGTCGGTGAGTTTGAAGCGGTTTTCGCCGAAGGCCACGCCGAGCACAGTGGCCATCAGGCTTTTGCTGATGGACCAGGTCAGGTGCGGGGTGCTCGCGGTGGTCGGCGCGGCGTAGCGTTCGTAAATGATTTGGCCGTCGCGGATGACCAGCAAGGCGTCGGTGCGGATGCCTTTGCGGGTGGTGTCGTCGCGGGGCGGGAAAGCGTAGTCATCCAGGGCCTGGGCGGCGGGACCGGTGAGTTGCCCGCCTTGGGTCCAGTCTTTGGACGGCCAGGTTTCGGCGTGGGCCGTCAGGGTGAACAGCAGCGCGGCGTAGAGCAGGCCTTTGAACATGGGCTTGGGACTCGGGCATTCAAGCCCGCGAGGCTAGCGGAGGGAAATGACGGTTTTGTTACGGGGCCTTGGGGGTGAGTACATATCCGTTTTTTGGGCGTTGCTGAAATGGGTTCCGCCCTTACGGCGGCTCACTTTTGAAAAGCGCAAAAGTAAGCAAAACGCTCTTGCCCCACCACTCGGCACCTCGCCTAGGCTCGGTGTGCCCTCACTCCGGTACTACTCCGCGGGCCGCCGCGACGGGGCGTCCCTGCCCCGTCGCGGCTAAACCGGCGTCCTGCCGGTTTACCCGCTCCGTACTACCTGCGTTCGGCCAGCGTGGTTTAACGGGGCGCCTAAGATCAAGATCAAAAGCAGATCAACAGCACAGCGGCCTACAGGCCGGCTTGAGTGGTGTGAAGCAAAGGCAAGATCAAAATCTAAAGCGGCCACGGTCCAAATGTGGGAGCTGGCTTGCCTGCGATAGCATCGCCTCGGTGTACCTGAAAGACCGAGTTGTCTGCATCGCAGGCAAGCCAGCTCCCACAGAAAAGCAGAGCCGCAGCAGTTTCAGATTTGGTTTTCGCTTTGGCTTTCGCTTTTGATTTGGCTTCTACCACTCAAGCCGGCCTGTAGGCCGCTGTGCTCTTGCTTTTGATCTTGATCTGACTGCCCCAATAAGCCCGAGGCCGAACGCAGGGATTGAGGAGCGGGTAAACCGGCAGGACGCCGGTTTAGCCGCGACGGGGCAGGGACGCCCCGTCGCGGCGGCCCGCGGAGCAATGCCGGAGTGAGGGAACACCGAGCCTAGGCGAGGTGCCGACAGGCGGGGCAGAGCCCTTTGCTTACTTTGGGGCTTTTCCAAAGTGAGTCGCTGTAAGAGCGAAACCATAGGAGGCCGTTACCGCAACAACGGATATGTACACAACCCCCCAAACCAGCCCCAGACGCCTGTCATCTAAGCGTCACCGTAACTTCATGGAGATGACACCGGCCGTACATAGCCTGAGTTGGCACAAACAAGTCGACCGGCCGCAACCCTGGCCGGCACTCGGAGACTCGCCATGACTCAGATCGCCCGCATCAGCGACACCGGCAATGAACGCCGCCTGCAAGCCGAACGCCTGATCGGCGCCCAGGCTTTGCAGGAAGCCCAAGCCCTGCGGTTCAACGTGTTCAGCGGCGAATTCAACGCCAAGCTGAAAGGCGCGGAACTGGGCCTGGACATGGATGACTATGATGTTCACTGCAGCCACATCGGCGTGCGGGATTTGAACAGCGGTCGACTCGTCGCCACCACCCGTTTGCTCGACCACCAGGCCGCCAGCACCCTGGGCCGCTTCTACAGCGAAGAAGAATTCAGCCTCCACGGCCTGCTGCACCTCAAAGGCCCGATCCTGGAGATCGGCCGCACCTGCGTCGACCCGGCCTACCGCAACGGCGGCACCATCGCGGTGTTATGGGGCGAACTGGCCGAAGTGCTCAACCAGGGCGGCTACAGCTACCTGATGGGCTGCGCGAGCATCCCGATGCACGACGGGGGCATCCAGGCCCATGCGATCATGCAGCGCCTGCGCGAACGCTACCTGTGCAACGAACACCTGCGGGCCGAGCCGAAAAAGCCGCTGCCGGCATTGGACCTGCCGTCCAACGTGATCGCCGAAATGCCGCCCCTGCTCAAGGCCTATATGCGCCTGGGGGCGAAGATTTGCGGCGAGCCGTGCTGGGACGAGGACTTCCAGGTGGCCGACGTGTTTATCCTGCTCAAGCGCGACGAACTGTGCCCGCGTTATGCCCGCCACTTCAAGGCAGCCATGTGATGAGCCGCCTTCGGGTGTACGGGCGGATCGCCCGCGTGCTGGTGGTGGTGGCCCTGGGTTTGAGCATGGCCAGTGTGTTTGGGGTATTTGAACGACTGGGTGTGGCCAACTCGATGGTGCGCCGGCAGCGCTGGTCGCGTTTTTTCATGGCACGGCTGACCAATGCCCTGCCCTTTCGCGTGACCGTTCACGGTGAGTTGCCGCAGCAGTCGATGCTGTGGGTCAGCAACCACGTGTCGTGGACCGATATCCCGCTGCTGGGAATGGTGGCGCCGATGTCGTTCCTGTCCAAGGCCGAGGTGCGTACCTGGCCCGTGGCGGGCTGGTTGGCAGCCAAGGCCGGCAGCCTGTTTATCCGCCGTGGTTCGGGTGACAGCCAGTTGATCCGCAAGCAGATGACCCGCCACCTGGAACAAAAACACCCGCTGTTGATGTTCCCCGAAGGCACCACCACCGATGGCCGAACGTTGCGTACATTCCACGGGCGGTTATTGGCCAGTGCAATTGATGCCGATGTGTCGCTGCAACCGGTGGCGATTCGTTACCTGCGCGATGGCCATATCGACCCGCTGGCACCGTTTATTGGCGATGACGATTTGCTCTCGCACCTGATGCGGTTGTTTGGCAATGACCAGGGCGATGTGGAAATCCATCTGCTCAAGCCGATTGCCTGCGCCGGGCAGGAACGTGCGGCACTGGCGTTCCAGGCGCAGCAGGCGGTGCAGAAAGCGTTGTTTGGTGAAGTGGTGCAGCCGGCAGAACCGCGGCGTGCCGGAACTCTGGCCGCAGCCTAGATGTGCTGCGCGGCAAACACCTGCAACTGCGGGTAAAACACCCGGAAATCCTCGCTCAACGGCTCATACAGCGCCCGCAATTCCTGCATGGCATGGCCCAGTTCTTCGGGCCGTGTCAGGCGCCGGCCGATTCCCGCCAACACCTGTTCCATCACCGTGAACTCGCGGTATGAACCCAGCCAGTCATCCGCCGCCATATATGGCGCAATCTGCGCCAGCCGCCCCGGCAACGCCGGTTCTTCGGCGAGCACCCGGTAAACCCGGGAGGTAAAGCGCTCCAGCGGTTGATCGGCATACAACGCCCAATCCCGCGCCAGGCAGTGGTCGAAAAACACATCGAGGATGATCCCGGCGTAGCGACGTCGGGTGAGGGTGAAGCGCGACAGGGCCTCCCCTATCAGCGGGTGGCTGTCGGTGTAGCGATCGATTGAGCGGTGCAACTGAATCGCCGACTCGATTTGCGGGCTGAACTGGCCTTGCAGGCGACCTTTAACGAAGTCGCCATACAGGCTGCCGAGCAATTGAGCAGGAAGTTGGCCGCCCAGGTGCAGATGTGCGAGATAATTCATGGCGCGCAGTCTAGCACTGCCGTCAACGTATCGTTATAACCCGATATACCGATTTAATCTGGCTTAAGACCAAAATCATATTGGTATATCGGGATATAACGATTTAAGGTTCGCCTCATCGCGATATAACGTTTTACAAACCCGAGCATCACTGCCATGTCCATCGACCTCGACGAAATAATAAAAGCCCTGGCGCACCCAGTACGGCGAGACATCCTCAACTGGCTGAAAGACCCGAAAGTGCAATTCCCCGAGCAGATCCACAACCACGAGCACGGTATTTGCGCCGGGCAGATCGACCAGCGCTGCGGCCTGTCGCAGTCCACCGTGTCGGCGCACCTGGCGAACCTGCAACGGGCGGGGCTGATCAGCAGCCAGAAGGCGGGCCAGTGGCACTTTTTCAAACGCAATGAGGAGGTGATCCAAGCCTTCCTCAAAGCGCTCACCGAAGAACTCAGCACACCGCTGTAACAAGGACCCGACAATGCCTCTCTCGCTACTCATCCTGGCCTTAAGCGCCTTCGCCATCGGTACGACCGAGTTCGTCATCATGGGGCTGTTGCCCGATGTGGCGACCGACCTCGGTGTCTCGATTCCCGGCGCCGGCTGGCTGGTGACCGGTTACGCCCTGGGCGTGGCCATCGGTGCGCCGTTCATGGCACTGGCCACCGCCAAGCTGCCACGCAAGGCCGCCCTGGTAGCGTTGATGGGCATCTTCATCATCGGCAACCTGCTCTGCGCGCTGGCCAGTGACTACAACGTGCTGATGTTTGCCCGTGTGGTCACGGCGCTCTGCCACGGTGCCTTCTTCGGTATCGGTTCGGTGGTTGCGGCCAACCTGGTACCGGCCAACAAGCGTGCTTCAGCCGTGGCATTGATGTTCACCGGTTTGACCCTGGCCAACGTGCTGGGCGTGCCGTTGGGCACTGCGCTGGGCCAGGAAGCCGGCTGGCGCTCGACCTTCTGGGCAGTGACGGTGATTGGGGTGATCGCATTGATCGGCCTGATCCGCTTCCTGCCGGCCAAGCGTGACGAGGAAAAACTCGACATGCGCGCCGAACTGGCCGCCCTCAAGGGTGCCGGGATCTGGTTGTCGCTGAGCATGACTGCGCTGTTCGCCGCCTCGATGTTCACCCTCTTTACCTACGTCGCGCCGCTGCTGGGGGATGTCACCGGTGTTTCGCCCAAAGGCGTGACCTGGACCCTGCTGCTGATCGGCCTGGGCCTGACCGTCGGCAACATCATCGGCGGCAAGCTGGCCGACAAACGCCTGGCCGCCACCCTGATCGGCGTATTTATCAGCATGGCGGTGGTGTCCACGGTACTGACCTGGACCAGCGTCGCCGTGATCCCGACTGAAATCACCCTGTTCCTCTGGGCCACCGCCTCGTTTGCCGCCGTACCGGCGCTGCAAATCAACGTGGTGACCTTCGGCAAGGCTGCGCCCAACCTCGTGTCCACCTTGAACATCGGCGCCTTCAACATCGGCAACGCCCTCGGCGCCTGGGTAGGCGGCAGCGTGATTGCCCATGGTTTCGGCCTGACCAGCGTGCCCCTGGCCGCTGCGGCACTGGCGGTGCTCGCCCTGCTGGTGACCCTGATTACTTTCCGTCAGACCGGCGATGCCGACCTGGCCCCCGCGACCAACTGATCAACTAAAGAGAAGGGTGTTATCCCATGACGACTATTTTCGATCCCATCAAGCTGGGCGACCTGGAACTGTCGAACCGCATCATCATGGCGCCGCTGACCCGCTGCCGTGCCGACGCCGGCCGTGTGCCGAATGCGCTGATGGCCGAGTACTACGTACAACGTGCCTCCGCCGGACTGATCCTCAGCGAAGCCACCTCCGTGACGCCAATGGGCGTGGGTTACCCGGATACCCCGGGCATCTGGTCCAACGACCAGGTGCGCGGCTGGGCCAACGTGACCAAGGCCGTACACGGCGCGGGCGGCAAGATCTTCCTGCAACTGTGGCACGTGGGCCGTATCTCCCATGAGTCGTACCTTGATGGTGAAACCCCGGTCGCGCCAAGTGCCATCCAGCCTAAAGGCCACGTCAGCCTGGTGCGCCCACTGGCCGACTACCCTACCCCGCGCGCCCTGGAAATCGCTGAAATCGCCGACATCGTCGACGCTTACCGCGTAGGCGCCGAGAACGCCAAGGCTGCCGGTTTTGACGGCGTGGAAGTTCACGGCGCAAACGGCTACCTGCTTGACCAGTTCCTGCAAAGCAGCACCAACCAGCGCACTGACAACTATGGCGGCTCCCTGGAAAACCGCGCACGCCTGATGCTCGAAGTGACTGACGCGGTGATTGAAGTGTGGGGCGCCGGCCGTGTAGGTGTGCACCTGGCACCGCGCGCCGACTCCCACGACATGGGCGACGCCAACCTGTCGGAAACCTTCACCTACATCGCCAAGGAACTGGGCAAGCGTGGCATCGCGTTCATCTGCTCCCGTGAAAAGGAAGCGGGCGACAGCCTCGGCCCACAACTGAAAGCAGCCTTCGGCGGTCCTTACATCGCCAACGAACGCTTCACCAAGGACAGCGCCAATGCCTGGCTGGCCTCGGGCAAGGCAGACGCCGTCGCGTTCGGCGTGCCGTTCATCGCCAACCCGGACCTGCCGGCTCGTCTGAAGGCCGATGCTCCGCTGAACGAAGCTCATCCAGAGACGTTCTACGGCAAAGGCCCGGTCGGCTACATCGACTACCCGACCCTGGCCCTGTAATCGGCTGAAACGAAAAAGCCCCGGCTCGCGAGAGCCGGGGCTTTTTTATGGGCCGCAGGAAACATTCCTTCACAGCCTTGCAACAATATTGCTACAAAATACTTAGCCAACTACCTATCAACCACCCGCCAGCCCGTATATAACGTCACCCCATAAATTCAGGGAAAAGGCTGATTGCCCTGCCCTGGCCTTTATTGTTGACACAACTGGTCGCAATTACGCATTTTGTCTTAATTGCGCAGGCCAGGGCTCAAGCGCAGCATGTCCAACGCGATATCGACCCATCGCTCTGCGTCCTGGGCCAACTGAAAACTGTCGGGCACCAGCAGCCATTGGCCGAGAATTCCGTCGATATAGGCGTGCATGCACACAGCGGCACGCACGGTGTCGAGATTCTCCGGAAGCTGCCCGCGATGGACCGCGTTACGCAGGGTCAGCCCGATGCGCAGGTTGCATTCAAGGCTGGCGGTCTGGCGCTGACGGCGCAGATCACACATTTCATCGGTGAATTCGCACTTATGAAACAAAATCTCATTGATGCGCCGGGTCTTCGGGTCCAGGGCCACTTGATGGAACAGATGAATCAGCAGCTTGCGCATGCAACCCAGCGGATCGACCTCGTCCTCGCTCTCACTGGCCCTGGCCAACTCATCCAGCGGCTCGTGCAGCGTATCGAGCATCGCCTGCACCAGGTCGGCCTTGTTGCTGAAATGCCAGTAGATGGCACCGCGCGTCACGCCGGCCAGCGCGGCGATATCCGCCAGCGTGGTACGCGCAACCCCGCGCTCGTAAAAGGCTTGCTCGGCCGCTTCAAGAATCTGGCTGCGCGTTTCCTGAGCTTCCTCTTTGGTACGACGAACCATGGCAGTAAAACCTCAATCAGGACACTTGGGGTGGCCGGAAACGACCATCTGAATAATTGTGGGACGACGCCTTCATGGGCGCCGAACGTACTAGAATCGAGGCTTTGGACGGTGCTTTGTCAACATTCCGCGAAGCCTGTCAAGAGTTTACAAACAACCATGAACGTAAGTATATTGCGTAGCAAGCTACTTATCCACTCAGTGCCTGTTTTTTACCCTTCCACACTTCTTGTGCGCACTCTGCGCGCCTGACCCGAGGATCTTCATGCAACTTAAGCCAGCTGTTACCGCCCTGGTTACTGCCGTCGCCCTGGCATCGCTGCTCAGCGGATGTAAAAAGGAAGAAGCGGCTCCGCCCGCTCAAACCCCTCAGGTCGGCGTGGTCACTATTCAACCTCAAGCCTTCACCCTGACATCCGAGCTGCCAGGCCGCACCACGGCCTACCGCATTGCCGAGGTTCGCCCTCAGGTCAACGGCATCATTCTCAAGCGCCTGTTCAAGGAAGGCGGCGACGTTAAAGAAGGCCAGCAGCTCTATCAGATCGATCCGTCGGTGTATGACGCGTCCCTGAAAAGCGCCCAGGCCAACCTGGCCCAGACCAAATCGATTGCCGATCGCTACAAGCAATTGGTCGATGAGCAAGCGGTCAGCCGTCAGGAATACGACACTGCCGTGTCCAACCGCATGACCTCTGAAGCCAACCTGCAAACGGCCCAGATCAACGTGCGCTACACCAAGGTCTTCGCCCCGATCTCCGGGCGTATCGGCCGTTCTTCGGTGACCGAAGGCGCGCTGGTCAGCAATGGCCAGACCGACGCCATGGCAGTGATCCAGCAACTGGACCCGATCTACGTTGACGTCACGCAGTCCTCCGCCGAGATGCTGAAACTGCGTCGCGACCTGGAAAGCGGCCAACTGGAAAAAGCCGGCGACAATGCGGCCAAGGTCAAGCTGACCCTGGAAGACGGCAGCGACTACGGCGTGGAAGGCAAGCTGGAATTCTCCGAAGTCTCGGTCGACGAAACCACCGGTTCCGTGACCCTGCGCGCCGTGTTCCCGAACCCTGACCACACCCTGCTGCCGGGCATGTTTGTGCACGCGCAATTGCAAGCCGGTGTGAACAGCAAGGCCATCCTGGCACCACAGCAAGGCGTGACCCGCGACCTGAAGGGCATCCCGACCGCGCTGGTGGTGAACAAGGACAACAAGGTCGAGCAGCGCGTACTGGTCGCCAACCGGACTACCGGCGCCTACTGGCTGGTGGAAAAAGGCCTGAACGCCGGTGACCGCGTGATCACCGAAGGCCTGCAATTCATCAAGCCGGGCATCGAAGTCAAGGTCAAGGACGCGGATAACGCCAAGCCCGCCGGTTCCGCTGCTGCTCCTGCTGCCGCTGCTGGTCAAGGGGAGTAATTCATGTCGAAATTTTTTATCGACCGTCCCATTTTCGCCTGGGTAATTGCCCTGGTGATCATGCTGGTCGGGGCACTGTCGATCCTGAAGTTGCCCATCAACCAGTACCCGGCCATTGCGCCAACCGCCATTGATATCCAGGTGACCTACCCGGGCGCGTCTGCACAAACCGTGCAGGACACCGTGGTGCAGGTTATCGAGCAACAGCTCAACGGTATCGACAACCTGCGTTATGTCGCCTCGGACAGTAACTCCGACGGCAGCATGACCATCACCGCGACGTTCAACCAGGGTACCAACCCGGACATCGCCCAGGTTCAGGTACAGAACAAGCTCAACCTGGCGACTCCGCTGCTGCCACAAGAAGTACAGCAGCAAGGTATCCGCGTTACCAAATCGGTGAAGAACTTCCTGATGGTGATCGGTCTGGTGTCGGAAGACGGCAGCATGACCAAGGATGACCTGTCCAACTACATCGTTTCCAACATCCAGGACCCGATTTCCCGGACCGCCGGTGTGGGTGACTTCCAGGTGTTCGGTTCCCAGTACGCCATGCGTATCTGGCTCGACCCGGCCAAGCTGAACAACTACCAGCTGACGCCAGTGGATGTCAGCAACGCCATCCAGGCGCAGAACGTCCAGGTGGCTACCGGCCAATTGGGCGGCCTGCCTGCCCTGCCCGGCACTCAGTTGAACGCCACCATCATCGGCAAGACGCGTCTGCAAACCACTGAAGCGTTCGGCAATATCCTGATGAAGGTCAACTCCGACGGCTCCCAGGTTCGTCTGGGTGACGTTGCGCGTATCGAACTGGGCGGCCAGAACTACAGCATCAGTGCACAGTTCAACGGCAAGCCGGCTTCCGGTATGGCGATCAAGCTGGCAGCCGGTGCCAACGCACTGGACACCGCCAAGGCGATTCGCGAAACGGTTGCGTCCCTCGAACCGTTCTTCCCGCCTGGCATGAAGGCGGTGGTGCCGTATGACACCACCCCGGTGGTGACCGAATCGATCTCCGGTGTGGTTCACACCCTGGTCGAAGCGATCGTACTGGTGTTCCTGGTGATGTTCCTGTTCCTGCAGAACTTCCGCGCCACCATCATCACCACGATGACGGTACCGGTGGTATTGCTGGGTACCTTCGGGATCCTCGCGGCGTTCGGCTTCACCATCAACACCCTGACCATGTTCGGCATGATCCTGGCCATCGGCTTGCTGGTGGACGATGCGATCGTTGTGGTGGAGAACGTCGAGCGGGTAATGGCCGAGGAGCACTTGTCGCCCAAGGAGGCGACGATCAAGTCCATGGGCCAGATCCAGGGTGCCCTGGTGGGTATCGCCCTGGTGCTGTCGGCGGTACTGCTGCCAATGGCGTTCTTCGGGGGTTCCACCGGTGTGATCTACCGGCAGTTCTCCATCACCATTGTTTCGGCGATGGCGTTGTCGGTACTGGTTGCGCTGATCTTCACCCCGGCCTTGTGCGCCACCATGCTCAAGCCGATTGACCCGGAAAAACACGGCCAACCCAAGCGCGGTTTCTTTGGCTGGTTCAACCGTACCTTCGACCGTGGCGTTCTGAGCTACGAGCGCGGCGTCGGTAACATGATCAAGCACAAGTTCCCGGCGTTCCTGGTCTATGTACTGATCCTCGCCGGCATGATCTGGATGTTCACCCGCATTCCAAGCGCGTTCCTCCCAGAGGAAGACCAGGGCGTGATCTTTGCCCAGGTACAAACGCCAGTGGGTTCTTCGGCTGAACGTACGCAGAAAGTCATCGACGATATGCGCGCCTACCTGTTGAACGACAAGGAAGGCGAGCCAGGCGAAGGCAAGGCGGTTAAATCGGTGTTTACCGTAAACGGCTTCAACTTCGCCGGTCGTGGCCAGAGTTCGGGCCTCGCGTTCGTGATGCTCAAGCCGTGGGATGAGCGTGATTCGACCCAGTCGGTATTTGAGGTTGCCAAGCGCGCCCAGGGTTACTTCTTTGGGGCCTTCAAGGACGCCATGGTATTTGCCGTGGTGCCACCGTCGGTACTCGAACTGGGTAACGCCACCGGCTTCGACGTGTTCCTGCAAGACCAGGGCGGCGTCGGCCACCAGAAGTTGATGGACGCGCGTAACCAGTTCCTCGGTGCCGCAGCACAAAGCAAGATCCTGGCGGGCGTGCGCCCCAACGGCGTGAACGATGAGCCGCAGTACGAGCTGACCGTTGACGACGAGAAGGCCAGCGCCCAGGGCATCAGCCTGGCAGACATCCAGCAGACCCTGGCAATTGCCCTGGGTGGCAGCTACATCAACGACTTCATCGACCGTGGTCGTGTGAAGAAGGTGTATGTACAGGGTGACGCCGCCAGCCGGATGTCTCCGGAAGACCTGAGCAAATGGTACGTGCGCAGCACGTCCGGGAAGATGGTGCCCCTGTCGGCCATTTCTTCGGGCAAGTGGATCTTCGGTTCGCCGAAACTCTCGCGCTATAACGGTGTAGCGGCGATGGAAATCCTCGGTACCCCGGCGCCTGGCTACAGTACCGGTGATGCGATGGCGGAAGTCGAACGCATTGCCAAGGACTTGCCAGCCGGTGTCGGCTACTCGTGGACCGGCCTGTCGTACGAAGAACGCCTGTCCGGTTCCCAGGCGCCTGCGCTGTACGCCCTGTCGCTGCTGGTAGTGTTCCTCTGCCTGGCGGCACTGTACGAAAGCTGGTCGATCCCGATTGCGGTAATTCTGGTTGTGCCGCTGGGTGTGATCGGTGCCCTGATCGCCACCAGCCTGCGGGGACTGTCCAACGACGTGTTCTTCCAGGTGGGCCTGTTGGTGACGGTGGGTCTGGCGGCGAAAAACGCCATCCTGATCGTGGAGTTCGCCAAAGAGCTCCACGAACAGGGCAAAGGCATCGTCGAGTCGGCCATCGAGGCATCCCGCATGCGTCTGCGACCGATCATCATGACGTCCATGGCGTTCATGCTCGGCGTACTGCCCCTGGCGATTTCCACCGGTGCCGGCTCAGGTAGCCAGCACGCCATCGGTACGGGCGTAATTGGCGGTATGATCACCGCCACGGTCCTCGCGATCTTCTGGGTACCCCTGTTCTTCGCAACCGTGTCCTCCGCTGGCGAACGTAAAAAGACTGAACCCAAGCAAACTCCTAAAGAGGCTGGCCAATGAGCAAGTCGCTACTTTCCTTAGCTGTCACGGCATTCGTGCTCAGTGGCTGCTCGCTGATCCCGGACTACCAGCGCCCTGAAGCGCCGGTAGCCGCGCAGTTCCCGCAGGGGCCGGCGTATTCGTCGGCCCAGGCGCCGAGCCAGGCCGCTGCCGAGCAAGGCTGGAAGCAGTTTTTCCATGACCCTGCCCTGCAACAGCTGATCCAGACCGCGCTGGTGAACAACCGCGACCTGCGTGTCGCGGCCCTGAACATCGACGCGTATGCCGCGCAGTACCAGATCCAGCGTGCCGACCTGTTCCCGGCGGTTTCGGCCACGGGCAGCGGCAGCCGTTCGCGTACCCCGGCCAAACTGTCGCAGACCGGCGAAGCAGGCATCACCAGCCAATATTCGGCGGGCCTGGGGATCAGCTCTTATGAGCTGGACCTGTTCGGCCGCGTGCGCAGCCTGAGCGAGCAAGCGCTGCAACAATACTTCGCGACCGAAGAAGCCCGTCGCACCACCCAGATCAGCCTGGTGGCCAGCGTGGCCAATGCCTACCTGACCTGGCAGGCCGACAAGGAGCTGCTCAAGCTCACCCAGGACACCCTGGGCGCGTACGAGCAGAGCTTCAAGCTCACCTCCCGCAGCAATGAAGTCGGCGTGGCATCGGCCCTGGACCTGAGCCAGGCCCGTACCTCGGTGGAAAACGCCCGGGTTGCACTGGCGCGTTACACCCGCCAGGTGGCCCAGGACGAAAACAGCCTGACCCTGCTGCTGGGCACCGGCCTGCCGGCGAATATCGTCAGCCGGCCATTGGCGGATGACCTGTTGAGCGAAGTACCGGCCGGCCTGCCGTCGGACCTGCTGCAACGTCGTCCCGACATCCTGCAGGCCGAGTACAACCTCAAGGCGGCCAACGCCAACATCGGCGCGGCACGGGCGGCGTTCTTCCCGAGCATCAGCCTGACCGCCAGCGCCGGTACCGCAAGCCCGACGCTGGGCGGCCTGTTTAAGGGCGGTTCGGGTACCTGGTCGTTCGCACCGCAGATCAACATCCCGATCTTCAACGCCGGCAGCCTGCGCGCCAGCCTGGATTACTCGAAAATCCAGAAAGAGATCAACGTCGCCAACTACGAGAAAGCGATCCAGACCGGCTTCCAGGAAGTCTCCGACGGCCTCGCCGCCCGCGAGACCTACAAGCAGCAACTGGACGCCCAACGTGGCTTCGTCGCGGCCAACCAGGATTACTACCGACTGGCCGAGCGTCGCTACCGCATTGGTGTCGACAGCAACCTGACGTTCCTCGACGCCCAGCGCCAACTGTTCAGTGCCCAGCAGTCGCTGATCACCGACCGTCTGGCGCAGCTCAACAGCGAGGTCAACCTGTACAAGGCCCTCGGTGGTGGCTGGAACGAGCAAACCGCGAAGAATGAACCGTTGAAAGAAGAAGCACCGCCCTTGAAGTTGTTCTGACAGTGGCGCAGTGAACAAAAGCCGCTTCCCTCACAGGAAGCGGTTTTTTTTCGCCCCTGACTTTGCGTTCGATCATCGCCCACAACCCGCTCTCCCCCACTTTCGTCGCCCCCACACCGCCCCGCACCATGGCCGCCACCTGCATAACCCCAATAACAACAGGTCTGACACCATGAGCACTTTTGACCCGCGCCGGCTCCTGCTGGCAACCGCTATCGCCAGCATTGCCCTCCCCGTTGTCGCTGAAGAACACGGCTTCCTGGAAGACGCCAGCGCCAACCTCAACCTGCGTAATTTCTTCTTCAACCGCAACTTCACCAACCCGACCAAGGCCCAGGGCGGCGCTCAGGAGTGGACGCAAAGTTTCATCCTCGACGCCAAATCCGGCTTCACCCAGGGCACCGTCGGGTTCGGCATGGACGTACTTGGCTTGTACTCGGAAAAGCTCGACGGCGGGCGCGGCACGGGCGGTACCCAACTGCTGCCGCTGGACCATGACGGACGGCCCGCCGATAACTTCGGTCGCCTGGGCGTCGCGTTCAAGGCCCGGATCTCGAAGACCGAAGTGAAGGTCGGCGAGTGGATGCCGGTGCTGCCGATCCTGCGCTCCGATGACGGCCGCTCACTCCCGCAAACCCTGCGCGGCGGCCAGATCACCTCCAAAGAGATCGACGGCCTGACCCTCTACGGTGGCCAGTTCCGCGCCAACAGCCCGCGGGACGACAGCAGCATGACCGAGATGTCGATGTTCGGAAAAACCGCCTTCACCTCCGACCGTTTCAACTTCCAGGGCGGCGAATATGCCTTCAACGACAAGCGCACCCAGATTGGCGTGTGGAACGCCCAGCTCAAGGACATCTACCGCCAGCAATACCTCAACCTGATCCACAGCCAGCCCGTGGGCGACTGGACCCTGGGCGCCAACCTCGGGTTCTTCTACGGCAAGGACGACGGCAGCGCCCGCGCCGGCGAGCTCGACAACAAGACCTGGTCCGGATTGTTCTCGGCCCGATACGGCGGCAACACCTTCTACATCGGCCTGCAAAAACTCACCGGTAACAGCGCCTGGATGCGGGTCAACGGCACCAGCGGCGGCACCCTGGCCAACGACAGCTACAACGCCAGCTATGACAACGCCCAGGAAAAATCCTGGCAGGTGCGCCACGACTACAACTTCGTCGCCCTGGGCGTTCCAGGCCTGACCGTGATGAACCGCTATATCAGCGGCAGCAACGTACACAGCGGTACGGTCACCGACGGCAGGGAATGGGGCCGGGAAAGTGAAGTGGGCTACACGGTGCAGAGCGGAACATTGAAGGACCTCAATGTGCGCTGGCGCAATTCCAGCATGCGCCGGGACTACAACAACAATGAGTTTGATGAAAACCGGTTGATCGTCAGTTACCCGATAAGCCTGCTGTAACGCCTCGACAGACTTGCTGTATGGTGCGCGCGTGTCATGGATGACCGAAACCCGCAACCAACGTCTTTCGAGTCCGCCGTACACCATGAAACCCTTCGCCGCCGTATCGGCCCTATTGGTCCTGGCCCTGAGCCTCAGCGGTTGCATCAGTCCGCCCCTGGCCCTGACACCGCAGACCGAACAACGCCTGAAAGCCGAGGCGCCGATTCGTTTTTTACTGACCTTCGATGACGGCCCCAGCGCCTCGGGTTTTATGAACCCGAGCCGTTCGGTGATGGCTGACCTGGCGAATAACCCGATACAGCCGGGCATCAAGGCGGTGTTCTTTTTGCAGACCGAGGCGCCCCGCTCCGGCGGCAACCCACGGGGTCGAAAAACCATGGAGCGTGAGTACGCGGCCGGCCATATCCTGGCCTTCCACACCGCAACCCCGTGGCACAGCAATCATCGCTCGCAGAATCCGGTTGAGCTGGAACACTACCTCAGCCTGGGTTCATCGACCCTTGAATCCATCACCGGCCAGCCGCCTACACTGGTGCGCCCGCCGTTCTGGAATTACGACAAACGCACTTTCGCCGCCTACCAGCAGCATGGCCTGCACGTACTGTTGACGGACCTGAGCGCGAACGACGGGGTGATCTGGGTCTTCAATGGCAGCCCCCGGCGCCGGGAAAACCTGATCCGCCAGTTGTCGGTACTGCGCGAGCGTATTGCCAAGGGTGAGTTACCGACCGTGGACGGAGTGATCCCGGTGGTGGTGACCTTTCACGACATCAACCGCTATACCGCCTGGCACCTGAAGGAATACCTGCAAATCCTGATGGACAGTGCGCGCATTAACGGCGTGCCGGTCGCCCGGCAGCCGTTCTACACCGACCGGGCCGCCTTGCAGCGCGCCGCCATGGCGCGCACGGTAAAGGACGCTGACGAAGTGGTGCACCTGCCGGGCGTATGGAATTGGGTGTGGGACGCTGACTCGCATTAACTGCGCGACTCAACCCCCAGCTCATCCCACACTGACTCGGCCAAATGAAACGTCGCATTGGCCGCCGGAATCCCGCAGTAGATCGCGCTCTGCATCAGCACTTCCTTGATCTCGGCGCGGGTTACGCCGTTACTCGCGGCGGCGCGCAGGTGCAGCTTGAGCTCGTCGCTGCGGTTCATGCCGATGAGCATGGCGATGGTGATCAGGCTGCGGGTATGTCGCGGCAGGCCTGGGCGGGTCCAGATATCACCCCAGGCGTGGCGGGTGATCATTTCCTGAAACTCGCTGTTGAACTCGGTCAGGGCGTTGAGGCTGCGGTCGACATGGGCGTCGCCCAGCACTTCGCGGCGCACTTGCAGGCCCTCGGCATAACGTTGTTTCTCGTCCACAAAACGCTCCTCATGCAATTTTTGACGACAGGCACATAACCTGTGGCGAGGGAGCTTGCTCCCGTTGGGTCGCGCAGCGGCCCCCATAAGGTCACCGCATACTTGCTGAAAGGTCTCTATTGCGGCTTTCAGGGCTGCTACGCAGCCCAACGGGAGCAAGCTCCCTCGCCACAGAGTTCAGCGATACTCAGCGGGCTAGCAGAAATTCCAGTACACGGTCGCTGAACGCCGCACCGGCTTGCACGTTGGACAGGTGCGCGGCATAGAACTCGGCGTACTCGGCGCCCTTCACGTGTTCCTGGATAAATTGCCCACCGGCCGGCGGCGTAACCGCATCTTCACTGCCCGCAATCACCAGGGTCGGCACCTTGATCGACGCCAGTTGCTCACGGAAGTCCGCATCGCGCACCGCCGCGCAATTGGCGGCATACCCCTGGGGATTGGTCGCCGCCAGCATGTCGGTGATCAGCGTGGCTTGATCAGGGTGGGCCTCGGCAAAGTCGGCGGTGAACCAGCGTGCAATTGACGCATCACGCAGGGCAACCATCGCCGCCGCGCCGTCCCGCAGGACCATCTCGATCCGCGGGTTCCAGATCTCCGGCGTGCCAATTTTCGCTGCGGTGTTGCACACCACCAGCCGGCGCAAACGCTCACCCGCATGAATGCCCAGCCACTGGCCGATCAGGCCGCCCATGGACAACCCGCAAAAATGCGCGCGTTCGATCTGCAATGCATCCAGCAACGCCAACACGTCACGGCCCAACTGCTCGATGCTGTAGGGGCCTTCGGTCACCAGGGATTTGCCGTGGCCACGGGTATCGAAACGCAGTACCCGGAAATACTTCGTGAACGCCTCGATCTGGATGTCCCACATGTGCAGGTCGGTGCCCAGGGAGTTGGACAGCACCAGCACCGGTGCGTCTTCGGGGCCATCGAGTTGGTAGTTCAGTTCGCCATCGGCGAGTTGTACAAATCCCACAGCAGCCTCCTCAGGCAGTCAATGCAAAATGTTCGGCCACGGCCCGGGTAACCCAGGTGTGTGCCTGGCCCAGGTAGTGCGCCGGGTCCAGCAGGCGATCGAGTTCGGTGGCCGAGAGCTCGGCCGTCACTTGCGGTTCATCACCCAGCACCGCCCGCAGGTGGCGCCCGTCGGCGACGGCGCGTTTGCAGCATTGTTCCAGCAGATGGTGCGCGGTTTCGCGGCCCAGCCGTTGGGCGAGGACGATGCTGACCGCTTCGGCCAGGACCAGGCCCTGGGTCAGGTCGAGATTGTGTGCCATGCGCCTGGGGTCGACTTCCAGGCCTGCGCTGACCAACAGCGCCTGATGCAATGCACCGGACACCAGCCGGCAAATCTCCGGCAGGGTTTCCCATTCGGCGTGCCACAGGCCCAGGCTGCGCTCGTGTTCCTGAGGCATGGCGCTGAACATCGTCGCCACCAGGCCCGGCACGCGGGTCGCGGCGCTGATCAGCACGGCGGCGCCCACCGGGTTGCGCTTGTGGGGCATGGTCGAAGAGCCGCCTTTGCCGGGTGCGGAGGGCTCGAACACTTCCGCCGCTTCGGTCTGCATCAACAGGCTGATGTCGCGGCCCAGTTTGCCGAGGCTGCCGGCGATCAGGCCAAGCACCGAGGCGAACTCCACCAGGCGGTCGCGCTGGGTGTGCCAGGGTTGTTCCGGCAGGCCCAGTTGCAACTCGGCGGCCAGGGCTTGCGCCACCGGCATCGCCTGTTCGCCGAGGGCCGCCAGGGTTCCGGAAGCACCGCCGAATTGCAGCACCAGCAAGCGCGGCTTGAGGTCGCTGAGGCGTTGCCGACTGCGGCTGACTGCACCGAGCCAGCCGGCGATTTTCATGCCCAGCGTGACCGGCGTTGCGTGCTGCAGCCAGGTCCGACCCGCCAAGGGGGTTGCTGCATAACGTTGAGCCTGCGCGGCAAGGATGTCACCCAGCCGCGCCAGATCGTGCTCAATCAGCTCGACCGCGCTGCGCAGTTGCAGCACCAGCCCAGTGTCCATCACATCCTGGCTGGTAGCGCCCAGATGCACATAACGTTCGGCGCCGGCATCTTCGCTGGCGATCAACTTGCCGAGGGCCTTGACCAACGGAATCGCGGAGTTGCCCGCCGTGGCAATGGCCTCGCCGAGGGCATCAACGTCATAGAGAGAAGCCAGGCAGGCCTGGGCAATCGGCGCGACGGCCGCTTGCGGGATCAACCCCACCTGAGCCTCGGCCCGGGCCAGGGCCGCTTCAAAATCCAGCATGCCCTGCAAGCGCCCCTGGTCGCAGAACACTTCGGCCATGCGGTTGGCGGTGAAATAGGCGTCGAACAGTTGGTTGCTCGTGCGCATCGTCATAGAACATCCCTAGGTGGCGCATACCCGGCAACGGGCATGCGCCAGCCGGTTACAGATCGTGGTGCAAGTACGCCGCCTCTTTGGGCAGGCGCAAGCTGAACAGGAACGCCACCGCCATCATCGCCGTGACGTACCAGTAGAAGGTGTTTTCCATGCCCAAAGACTTAAGGCCCAGGGCCACGTACTCCGCCGAACCACCGAAGATCGCGTTCGCCACCGCGTACGCCAGGCCCACGCCCAATGCACGCACTTGCGGCGGGAACATTTCGGCTTTCACCAGGCCGCTGATGGAGGTGTAGAAACTCACGATGGCCAGGGCCAGGGTGATCAGCACAAAGGCCAGGAACGGGCTGCTGACGGTTTTCAGGGTCAGCAGGATCGGCACGGTGAACAGCGTGCCCAGGGCGCCGAACCACAGCATCGAATTACGGCGGCCAATCTTGTCCGCCAGCATGCCGAACACCGGCTGCATGCACATGTAGAAGAACAGCGCGCCGGTCATGATGTAACTGGCCGTCTTGGCGTGCATCCCGGCGGTGTTCACCAGGTACTTCTGCATGTAGGTGGTGAACGTGTAGAAAATCAGCGAACCGCCGGCGGTGTAGCCAAGCACGGTGATAAACGCCGCCTTGTGATCGCGGAACAACGCGGCAATGCTGCCAGCGTCCTTGTCTTCACGCATTTCCTTGCTGGTGGTTTCTTTCAGGGTGCGACGCAGCAACAGCGAGATCACCGCGGCAATGGCGCCGATCACAAACGGAATCCGCCAGCCCCAGGCCCGCAGTTCTTCTTCGGTGAGGATCTGTTGCAGGATCACCACCACCAACACCGCCAGCAGTTGGCCGCCGATCAGGGTCACGTACTGGAACGAGGCGAAGAACCCGCGCTGGCCCTTGAGCGCGACTTCACTCATGTAGGTGGCGGTGGTGCCGTATTCGCCGCCTACCGACAGGCCCTGGAACAGCCGGGCGACCAGCAGCAAGGCCGGGGCCCAGGCGCCGATGTCTTTGTAGGTGGGCAAAAAGGCGATGACCAGGGAACCGGCGCACATCATCAGCACCGAGATCATCATGGAATTCTTGCGACCGTGTTTATCCGCCACCCGGCCGAACAGCCAGCCGCCGATGGGGCGCATCAGGAAGCCGGCAGCGAACACGCCTGCGGTGTTGAGCAATTGCACGGTGGGGTCGTCCGACGGGAAAAACGCCGGGGCGAAATAGATGGCGCAGAAGGCATAGACGTAGAAGTCGAACCATTCGACGAGGTTGCCGGAGGAGGCACCGACAATCGCAAAAATCCTTTTGCTGCGTTCTTCTCCGGTGTAGTGACTCGTTTTTGTTGTCATGTTTTTTTCACTCAGTGGGAACGGTTATAGCCTAGACATACTTTGCAACAACCATGTTCCGCAAGCAGACTTTTGGATATTTGTTGCCTCTGCCGGCCTCATCGCGGGCAAGCCCGCTCCCACATTTGGAATGCATTCACCTGTGGGAGCGGGCTTGCTCGCGAAAATTTCCAAGCCAACTCAGTAATCGAAGAACACCGTCTCTTCGTCTGTGCCCTGCAAAATCACATTCCACTGATACACACCCGCCGCATCCGCCTTGGCGATCAACGTGCGCCGCCGCTCCTGCGGCACACACGCCAGCAGCGCGTCATCCTCATTCAGCGCCTCACCGTCAAAGTAAATCCGCGTCAGCAGGTGCTTCACCAACCCACGGGCAAACACCAGCACCACCAGGTGCGGCGCCTGGGTCGTGCCCTTCAACCCCGGCACGCTGCCCGGCTTGATGGTGGTAAAGCGAAACCGCCCTTCGGCATCCACCGGCACCCGGCCGAAGCCTTCGAAGTTCGGGTCCACCGGTTTGTCCTGCTCATCCTCGGGATGGTCGTACTTGCCGGCCGCATTGGCCTGCCAGACTTCCAGCATGGCGTCGTTGACCACATCGCCGTTGCCATCCACCACCTGCCCGGTGATCGCGACGCGCTCGCCGAGGGTCTCGGCTACGGTCAGGTCTTCGCGGTTCAGCCAGGTCAGGCCGATGTGGTAATACGGCCCGACGGTGTGGGAAGTAGTCGCGTTGAGGCTCATCTCATTTCTCCATCGGCGTGGCGTCGCGGCCGCGCAGGACGATGTCCCAGCGGTAGCCGAGGGCATAGTGCGGAATGGTTTTTTCCAGATCGAACGAGGCGATCAGGCGTTCCTTGGCGGACGTGTCCGGGACGCAGTTGTAGATCGGGTCGTAGGCCAGCAACGGGTCGCCGGGGAAATACATCTGCGTCACCAACCGCGTCAGCACACTTGGTCCGAACAGCGAGAAGTGAATGTGCGCCGGGCGCCAGGCGTTGTGGTGGTTGCCCCACGGGTAGGCGCCGGGCTTGATGGTCTGGAACTGGTACCAGCCATCGGCGTCGGTGACGGTGCGCCCGGTGCCGGTGAAGTTCGGGTCCAGCGGTGCGTCGTGCTGGTCGCGCTTGTGGTTGTAGCGGCCGGCGGCGTTGGCCTGCCAGATTTCCACGAGGATGCCGGGCACGGGCAAGCCGTTTTCATCCAGCACGCGCCCGTGAATGATGATGCGTTCGCCCTGGGGCTCGCCTTCGTGCTGGGCAGTCAGGTCGTTGTCCTTCTCGTTGATCCGCTCGGCGCCGATGGTCGGGCCGGTGATTTCCGACAGGGAATGGGGCAGGAACACCAACGGCCTGGACGGCGAACGCAGGTTCGTCGATTGGTAGGCCGGGTGCAGGTAATCAGGCTGAGTACCCGCTTGCGGGCGCCGGTATCCGGGCTTGTCACTCATGGAGCAATCCTCTTTATTCTCGTGGGGCTCAAACGCGTTCGATCGCCAGGGCCAAACCCTGGCCAACACCGACACACATGGTCGCCAGGCCTTTGCTGCCGCCGGTTTTTTCCAGTTGATGCAGGGCGGTCAGTACCAGGCGCGCGCCGCTCATGCCCAGCGGATGGCCGAGGGCAATCGCGCCGCCGTTCGGGTTGACCTGAGGTGCATCGTCGGCAATCCCCAGTTCGCGCAGCACGGCCAGGCCCTGGCTGGCGAAGGCTTCGTTGAGTTCGATCACATCAAAATCGGTCACCGCCAGGCCCAGGCGCTCCACCAGTTTGCGCACGGCCGGCACCGGGCCGATGCCCATCACACGCGGCGCCACACCGGCGCTGGCCATGCCCAGTACACGAGCGCGAGCGGTCAGGCCGTGTTTTTTGACGGCTTCAGCAGAGGCCAGGATCAGCGCTGCGGCACCGTCGTTGACGCCCGAAGCGTTGCCTGCGGTGACGGTCTTGTCCGGACCGTTAACCGGTTTGAGTTTGGTCAGGGCTTCGAGGGTGGTGTCGGCCCGAGGATGCTCGTCGTGCTCGACCACGGTCTCGCCTTTTTTATGGGCGACACGCACCGGCACGATCTCGTCAGCGAAGAAGCCGGCGGCCTGTGCTGTGGCAGTACGTTGCTGGCTGCGCAGGGCGAAGGCGTCCTGGTCGGCGCGGGAGACTTTATAGTCGTCGGCCACGTTGTCAGCGGTTTGCGGCATCGGGTCGACGCCGTACTGGGCTTTCATCAACGGATTGATGAAGCGCCAGCCGATGGTGGTGTCTTCCAGCTTCATGTTGCGCGAGAACGCCGCGTCCGCCTTGCCCATCACGAACGGGGCGCGGGACATCGACTCGACGCCACCGGCAATTGCCAGCTCCATCTCGCCACTGGCGATGGCGCGGAAGGCCGTGCCGATGGCGTCCATGCCCGAAGCGCACAGGCGGTTCAGGGTGACGCCGGGAATGCTCTCCGGCAGACCCGCCAGCAGCGCCGCCATGCGGGCCACGTTGCGGTTGTCTTCGCCGGCCTGGTTGGCGCAGCCGAGGAACACTTCGTCCACCGCGTTCCAGTCCACCGACGGGTTGCGTTCCATCAAAGCCTTGATCGGCAATGCTGCCAGGTCATCGGCGCGGACGGTGGACAAGCCACCGCCAAAACGGCCGATGGGGGTACGAATGGCGTCACAGATAAATACGTCGCGCATCAGGCTTCTCCGGGGGCTTGGCCGTGGGCGGCAGCGGTGCGTGCTTCAAGGTCGCGCAGGGCGGTCAGTTCAATGTCGGTCGGTTCGGCGCTGGTGGTGACCTGGTCGGCAAACCGAATCGCCCAACCGGTGGCGGCCACCACTTGCTCACGGGTCACGCCGGGGTGCAGGGCGGTGACG